>NZ_FOYS01000004.1 GCF_900115785.1 Halogeometricum limi | reverse complement strand
TTCCGACTCGGGTCTGCTTCGCAGACCACTCCTCGCAAAAATCTGGACCAAAAACGCGCTCGCTTCGCTCGCGTCCGTCTACTCGTCCTGTGCGTCCACGACTGCAACACCCGCGAGGTTGACGATGTCCTTCACTTCGTCACCGCGCTGGAGGACGTGGACCGGTTTGTCCATGCCGACGAGCATCGGTCCGATGGCCTCCGCGCCGCCGAGACGCTGGAGGAGTTTGTAGCCGATGTTGCCCGCTTCGAGGTTCGGGAAGACGAGGACGTTCGCCGGTTCGTCCAGTTCGGAGAACTCGTAGGTGCCTTCGAGAATCTCTTCGACGACGGCGGTGTCGGCCTGCATCTCGCCGTCGACGTCGAAGTCCACGTTGGGGTCGTCGTGGAGCAGTTTCACGGCGTCGCGGGGCTTTCTCGTCCCCTCGTTGGTGACGCTCCCGAAGTTCGAGTACGACAGCATCGCCGCGCGGGGTTCGACGTTGAACCGGCGGGCGAGGTCGGCGGTGTGCTTCGTAATCTCCGCGAGGACGTCCGCGTCGGGCGCGAGGTTGACCGTCGTGTCCGCGCAGAAGATGACGCGGTTCTTGAACGTCAGCATGTAGACGCCGGCCGCGTAGTTCGCGTCGGGCGCGGTGCCGATGACCTGAAGCGGCGGGCGGAGCGCCGAGGGGTAGTGGTGCGTCAGCCCCGTCAGCATCGCGTCCGCGTCGCCCTCTTCGACCATCACGCTGGCGAAGTAGTTCGTGTCTCGGCGCACCAGTTCGTGCGCCTCGTTCTTCGTGAGCCCCTTTCGTCGTCGCAGTTCGTACAGTCGGTTGGCGTAGTGGTCCCAGTCGCCGCTTCGCGGGTCCGCGACGGTGGGTTCGAAGTCCAGGCCGAGTCGCTCGGCGGTCTGTTGAATCTTCGTCTCGTTTCCGACGAGGACGGGGTCGGCGATACCCTGCTCTTGGAGTTGGTACGCCGCGCGAATCATCTTCTCGTCGGTCCCCTCCGCGAGTGCGACCCGTTTGGGGTTCGACTTCGCCTTGTTGAGGACGACGCGCATCATCTCTCTGGACTTGCCGAGACGCGCCTCCAGGCGCTCTTCGTACTCTTCGGTGTCGAGTTCTATCCGGGCACATCCGCTGTCCATCGCGGCCTGTGCGACGGCCGGGGCGACCCGGAACAGCACGCGGGGGTCGAGCGGTTTCGGGATGACGTAGTCGGGGCCGAACTGGAGCGGTTGGTCGCCGTACGCCTTGACGACGGCGTCGGGGACGTCCTGTCGTGCGAGGTCCGCGAGCGCCTCCGCCGCGGCGCGTTTCATCTCCTCGTTTATCTCCGTCGCGCGCACGTCGAGCGCGCCGCGGAAGATGAACGGGAAACCGAGGACGTTGTTCACCTGGTTCGGGTAGTCAGAGCGACCCGTCGCCATGATGACGGTGTCGTCGCGGGCGTCCTTGGCGTCCTCGTAGGCGATTTCGGGGTCGGGGTTCGCCATCGCGAAGATGATGGGGTCTTCCGCCATCGACGCGACCATCTCTTGGTCGACCAGTCCGCCGATAGAGAGACCGACGAACACGTCCGCACCCTCCATCGCGTCCGCGAGCGTGTCGCCGTCAACGTCGTTCGCGAACTCGGCTTTGAACTCGTTGACGTCGTCGCGTCCGGGTTTGATTACGCCGTCGGAGTCGCACATCACGATGTTCTCCTTCTTCGCGCCGAGCGAGACGTAGAAACGCGCCGTCGCGATAGCCGAAGCGCCGGCACCGGAGAAGACGATGTTGAGGTCCGAGAGGTCCTTGCTGACGATGTCGGCGGCGTTGAGGAGAGCAGCCCCGGAGATGATGGCCGTGCCGTGCTGGTCGTCGTGGAAGACGGGGATGGACATCTCCTCGCGCAGGCGCGACTCTATCTCGAAGCACTCGGGCGCTTTGATGTCCTCTAAGTTGATGCCCCCGAACGTTGGCTCCATCGCCCGCGTCGCCTCGATGATGGCCTCGGGGTCGTCCAGGTCGAGTTCGATGTCGAACACGTCGATGTCGGCGAAGCGCTTGAACAGGACGCCCTTCCCCTCCATGACGGGTTTCGACGCCTGCGCCCCGATGTCGCCGAGACCCAGCACCGCAGACCCGTTCGAGACGACGCCGACGAGGTTCCCCTTCGCCGTGTACTCGTACGCCTTGTTCGCGTCTTCTGCGATGTCGCGGCACGGTGCGGCGACGCCGGGCGAGTACGCGAGACTCAGGTCACGCTGTGTGTTCGTCGGTTTCGTCGTCGAAATCTCCAGTTTTCCCGGAGGCTCTTGCCGGTGGTACTCCCGGGCGTCGTCGTCTAATCCCATAGCTCTGCGTCCGCGGGAACCGTCAAAAAGTTACCGTACTGTCGAAGTCGCGTTTCGACAGACGACGAACGATTACTCGGGTCCGAGTAGTTCGTTCACTCGGCGTCGAGGTGGAGTATCTCGTGGCGTTCGACGGCGAACTCGTGGTCCCACCCGCGGACGGCGGTGGTGGGCCACTCGCCCGTCGTCGTCAGCACTTCGGCGTCGCCCTCGGTGAGGAGGACGGTGTCTTCGGACTTCGCGCCCTGCACTGTCGGGTTGTACGCGTACCCCATCGGCGTCCGCACGGGCGCGTCGTTGCCCGGCGAGGCGAACCACTCGCGCCCGGCGTAGCCCGCGGCCCCGCCCTGGTGGTGTTCGCGCCACTCGTCGGGGACGCCGAGATGCTCGTACGTCGCGGTGATGTTGTCGAAGACGCCGCCCGCGGTTCCGCCCAACCGGGAGACGGCCTGCGTCGCCGCCAACGCCGTCGTCTCCACCTGCATCGCCTTCGCGTGTCGTTCAGCCAGCCACTCCGGCGGGTCGAACGCGACGGTGCGAGTCGTACTGGCGTACAGACCGCCGCGCTCTCCGGTCACGGAGAGGAGGGCGTAGTCGCCCAACTCGGCGAACGTCGGCGTGTAATGGCGGTACTTCTGCGCCCGCTCCGCGCCGCCGACGAGGGTGACGGGCGCGTTGATACCGCGCGTGGCGAGTGCGATTCGGAGGGCGGCCGCGACTTCGTGTTCGGTGTCGCCGGGTTCGAGTTCTCGGGCGACCCGTTCGACGGCGTCGGCGGTGTCCCGCCCGAGTTCGCGGTAGCGTTCGACGTCCGTCTCCGTCAGGGGTTGGCGGAGTTCGCTCGGGTTCAGCGAGTCGAGGCCCGGCACGTCGAAGTCGGCGGCGGCGTCACCGGTCGTCCGTTCGGCGACGGCGTCCGCAAGCGAGGACTCGTACCACGCCGTCTCTTCGACGGCGAACTCGTCGGGGAGTTCCTCGTCGGCGAGTCGTCGCCCCTCGATGTTGTCGGTGACGACGACCCACTCGTCGTCTCGGTCGTAGCCCGCGGCGGCGACGCCCACGTCCGCGTCGCGACTCACGACGTTGCTCCCGCCGGTCAACCACGCGAACGAGTTGGGCTGTGCGAACCAGACGGCGTCCAGTCCCTCGCTGTCGAGATAGTCGTCCAGACGCTCTCGTCGGCTGTCGAGATGTCTCGCGACGGTTTCGTCGTCGGCCATGTACGTGCGTACCCACAGCGGGGACTTGAAACGTGTCGATGCGGGAGCCTCCGCCGTCCGCCGCCCTCGACACGACTCGTCGGCCGGACTCGACTCGGTTCGACCCGAGTGGCTCGACTCGACCCACCGTGGTTCGCGCGTCGGCGGAGAGAGGGGTTCAAGTGCGTCCGACACCGAGCACCGATATGCACGCTCGCCTCCGACGCCTCGTGGCGCTCTCGGTGCCACTGACGGGCTTTCTGATGGTTCTCGGGGTGTACACCGCCGCCGCCGGTGCCGGCCTGACCTGTGCCGGTCGCTGGCCGTTCTGCGACGGGTTCTTGGGGCTGTTCCCGGCCAACTGGAGCAGTTTCATCGAGTGGTTCCACCGCCTCGTCGCGATGGTCGTCGGCTTCGTCATCCTCGGCACGACGGTACAGGCGTGGCGCACGGGCGCGGCGAAGCGCGTCCGCTACGCACTCGCTGCGTCGACGGTGCTTCTCCCCTCACAGATTATCCTCGGCGCGCTCACCGTGACGACGTACGAGTGGGTCATCCTCTCGGCGCACTTCGTCACCGCCTCCACCATCTTCACGGGCGTCGTCCTCGCCGCCGCGTGGGCCACGGAGCGACCCGACGTGGGCGAGATTCGCCGCACCGTCCTCGGCGCGTGCGCCGCCTTCGGCGTCCTCCTCGTCCTGACGCCGCACGCGTTCGTCTCCTTCGGGCCGAACACGCAGGCCGTCTACTACACGCTCGGTCTGGTGACGTACGGTTCGCTCGTCGCCGTCACGGCGTGGCTCCCGTCGCGAGACGAGTTCGGCCGCGTCCGCCTCGCCACCGGCGGGGCGTCGCTCCTCCTCGTCGCCCTCCTCGTCCTCGGGCGACAGGTGTACGGCGGCGGCCTCCAGTACGTCTCGCTGGGCGGGACGCTCCTCGCACTCGGACTCGTCGCCGCCGCGGCGTACGCACTGCACGGCCGGTCGGCCACGCGGTCCCGCGGCGTCCCGCGCGGGAGCGACTGACGCCGCCTCATCGCCGTCTTCCGTTCTGCGCCGTCGATTACGCGTCTTCGTTTTCGACGCCCGGACAGTTTCCGTCACACTTCCGTCACGCGCTCCGGGGGGGCAACTTGTGGACGTGGCAAATTCTGTGCATTTCGGGAGGCACAGCGCTCCTCGGAGGCGCTGAGCTCTCCGAATCGAAGACGTGTTATACCCGGATAGGTTACCACAGTCTGTTATGGACAGACGTACCTACCTGAAGTCCGGCGCTGGCGTCGTCGCGGGTGGCCTCATCGCAGGGTGCACCGGCGGTGGCGACGGCGAGGGCAGTACCGCGACCGAGGCGTCAGAAGCGACGGACACCGAAGCCGGTACGACCGCCGAGGGAACCGAGTCGATGGAGACGGAAACGGAGACCGAAGAGTCGGTCGTCCCCTCGAAAGTCGTCATCGGGTCGGACATCCCGTACCGGCCGTTCGAGTACGAGACGGCCGCTGGCGAACTCACCGGGTTCGACGTGGACATCGCGAAAGCCGTCTTCGAGGGCGAACTCGGCGTCGAATACGAGTTCAAGCCGACGAGTTTCGACTCCATCATCCCCTCTCTGAACAACGGGAACTTCCGCATCATCATGTCCGCGATGACCATCAACGACGAGCGTGCGGAGAAGGTCGACTTCTCGGACCCATACTTCACGGCGTACCAGACGGTTCTCGTCCGGAAGGACAGTTCCATCTCCGGAAAGGAGGACCTGAAGGGCAAGGTCGTCGGCGTCCAGAAAGGGACGACCGGCGCGGGTGCCGCGGAGGGACTCAAAGAGGAGTTCGGCGGCGACCTCGAACTCAAGCAGTACGACCAGATCAACGGCGCGTTCCAGGCGCTCATGAACGGGCAGGTCGAGGCCGTCATCAACGACAACACGGTCAACGCGGAGTTCGCCGACCAGCAAGACGGCGTGGTCTTCTTAGAGGGCGAAGGCGCGGCCGCAGAAGAGGGCGAGAACGCCCCGCCGTACCTCACGCTCACCGTCGAGAACTACGGCATCGCGTTCCGTCAGGACGACGACGAGTTCCGCGAGCAGGTGAACGAGGCACTCGCCGCCATCCGCGAGAGCGGCGAGTACGACGAGATATACTCGGAGTACTTCTCGGGATAACAGCCTTACCGTAGCCTCTCGTCTCTTTCCAAACAATGGCAGACTCATACTCAGGCGCGTCGACGGAGGCGGACACCACCGGTGCCGAGGGCTTCCTCGACGACGAGACGCTGAAGATTCTCGGCGCGAGCATCTCGAGTTTCTTCGCGCTCGGCGTCGTGCTTCTCGTCCTGTACATCCTCGCGACGCAGGTGAGCTTCACGCTGCTTCAGACCATCATCCCGCGGTTCCTCGAAGCGCTCGCTCTCGTCCTCGGTATCGTCGTCGTGAGCAGCGTGCTCTCGGTGACGTCCGGCATCTTCGTGGGTCTCGCCCGCGTGTCGAACACGGCCATCACGAAGGGAATCTCGGCGGCGTACGTCCAGTTCTTCCGCGGGACGCCGCTTCTGTTCCAGATATTCGTCGTCTACTTCGGGATTCCCGTCCTCTGGCCGGGGACGTTCCCCATCCAGGGCTGGGAGCTTCCGACGGCCATCATCGCGCTCACGCTGAACCACGCGGCCTACGTCGGCGAAGCGGTCCGCGGCGGTATCGGTGCCGTCCCGGACGGGCAGATGGAGGCCGCGCGTTCGCTGGGCATGGGCTACGTGCAGTCGATGCGCGAAGTCGTCATCCCGCAGGCGTGGCGCAACGCCCTCGCCGCCGTCGGTAACGACCAGATTATCCTCGTGAAAGACACGTCCCTCCTGACGGTCATCGCCATCCCCGAACTCATGCAACAGTTCCGACTCGTCAACAGTGCGACGTTCGACCCGTGGACGCCACTCGTCCTCGTCGCCATCGCCTACCTCTCTATCACCATCCCGATGGGGCGACTGGTCGAGTATCTCGAACACCGCGCCGACTGGGGCGGTGATTCGCGATGAGTCACCTCCTGGAGTTCGACGAGGTGGACAAGTACTTCGGCGACACGCACGTGCTGAAGCAGGTGTCTCTGGACGTCGACGAGACGGAGGTGTGCGTCGTCATCGGTCCGTCGGGGTCCGGCAAGTCGACGCTCCTGCGGTGTGCGAACCGCCTCGAAGAGATTCAGGGCGGCGAGATTCGACTGGACGGCGTTCCCCTCTCGGACCCGGACGCCGACATCAACCGCCTCCGCCAGCAGATAGGCATGGTGTTTCAGTCGTTCAACCTCTTCCCGCACAAGACGGCGCTGGAGAACGTGACGCTCGCCCCGCTGAAAGTGCGGGGAATCGACGAAGACATGGCCAACGCCCGCGGCGAGGAACTGCTCGAACAGGTCGGACTGGGCGCGCAGATGAACTCCTATCCGAACCAGCTCTCGGGCGGCCAGCAGCAACGCGTCGCCATCGCCCGCGCCCTCGCGATGGACCCGAAGGTGATGCTGTTCGACGAGGTAACGAGCGCGTTAGACCCCGAACTCGTCGGGGAAGTGCTCGAAGTGATGCGGACGCTCGCCGACGACGGCATGACGATGATGGTCGTCACCCACGAGATGGGCTTCGCCCGCGAAGTCGGCGACCGAATCGTCCTCATGGCCGACGGCAGCGTCGTCGAGACGGGCGCGCCCGAGCAGTTCTTCGAGAACCCCGAGACCGAACGCGGCAAGAAGTTCCTCTCGAAGCTGCTCTGAACGCCGGCTGGCGTACCGCACGCTATCCTCATCTTCTCACGCGCCGATATATCGGGTATGAACGCCCTCACACAGCGCTCTCCTCCCGAACGCCGCACGTCACATCGAAAATCCGTCCTGTTCTGCTCGCAGTGCGACCGAACGGCCGCCGTCGACGAGTGGGTGCTGACGACGACCGACGACGGCGAGACGCTCGCCTGTCCCGATTGCGGCGCGACGCTGACCGCCCGCGCGAACCTGTCAGACTAGCACAAAACACGTACTGGTCGTCGGCTTCGCCGTCGCCGGCACCGTCGGTACCGCCGCGCTCGGAGCGCTTCTCGCCGTTCTCGGTGCCGTCGCCGCCGGACTCCTCGCGGACCGACCCGCCCCTCGGGACGCTTCGCTCGGCTCGGTGAGCGGACCGGACGTTCGGCCCGTCGCGCGTTCAGAACGTCAGCACTTCGACGCCGACGGTGTCGTAGTCGGTCATCGCCGCGAGTCGGGCGGGAACCTCGTCCAGCGCCACCGTTCTGGTCACAAGTGCGCCGGGGTCGACCGACTCGGCGGCGAGAAGCGACAACAGGTCGTCCGCGCTCGTCGGCGGCATCCCGCGCGCGCCGAGGAACGACACCTCGTGTCTCGTCATCCAGTCGGTCGGAAGCGACACCTCGCCTCGCTCTTCGTCCGTCGTCAGCCCCACCTGCACGTGCGTCCCGCGGGGTCTGACGCACCGGACCGAGTTCCGGCACGTCTCGGCGACACCGAGTGCGTCCACCGAGACGTGCGCGCCGCCCCCCGTCGCGTCCCGAACCACGGCGACGGCGTCGTCTGCTGCGGCGTTCACGAGCACTTCGGCGCCGAGTTCGGCCGCCGCGTCGAGTGCCGCGTCGCGCACGTCGACGGCGACGACGCGGGCACCGAGGACGCGAGCGACCTGAATCGCCGAGAGACCGACGCCGCCACAGCCGTGGACCGCCAGCCACTCGCCCGCTCCGAGTCCGGCGCGCGCGCCGAGGGCGTTGTACGCGGTCATGAACCGACAGCCGAGTGCGGCCACGTCTCGGGGGTCGACGCCGTCGGGCAGGTGGATGGCGTTGTAGTCCGCGGACGGGAGGTGGACGCGTTCGGCGAACGCCCCCTGCGCGTCCAGCGAGAAGCCGAGTCCGTGGGGGTGCTCGCCCGTGCAGACGTTGCCGTGTCCCGTCTGGCAGTAGCCGCAGGACCCGCAGGCGAGGTTGAACGGGAGGGCGATTCGGTCTCCCGCTTCGACCGTCTCGACGCGTTCGCCGACGTCGACGACTCGTCCGGCGGGTTCGTGGCCGAGAATCTGGCCGGGGTCAACCGCGTCGTCGGCCCACTCGCCGTGGCCCATCCACGCGTGCCAGTCGCTCCGGCAGATACCACAGGCCTCCACGTCGACGACGACGCCCTCGGGGTCTGCGGTCGGTTCGGGGACGTCCGTCACGTCGAGCGGTTCACCGTGTTCGCGGAGCACTGCGGCACGCATGCACACGGCTTCGGTCACCGGGTCGAAAAGCCTCCCGTTCACCCGCCTCGCTTACCTGAACGAGGGGAACACTTCCTCCTCGTAGAAGTCGAAAAAGGCCGACTGGTCGTCGCCTATCTGGTGGAAGTAGACGTGGTCGTACCCCGCGTCGAGACACTGCTGGATGCTGTCGACGTGGTCCTGCGGGTCGGTGCTCGTGAGGATGCTCCCCTCGCGAATCCGCTCTTTCGTCACCAGTTCGCTCGCCTGGTCGAAGTGCTTCGGCGTCGGCAGTTCCTGTGCGAGTTCGCCCGGGAGCGCCGACTGCCGCCAGTTCTCGTGGGCCGTCTCGACGGCTTCGGCTTCCGTCTCGGCGACGCAGACGGACAGTTGCGTTAGTTTCGGTCCGTCGCCGTCGAACTCGGAGACGGTGTCCTGTGGTCCGACAGACCAGAAACCGTCTCCGAACTCGCCCGCCGCCCGCGCCGTCCGTTCGCCGAACGCCGAGACGACTATCGGTGGCAGTTCGTCCGGGAGCGTGAACAGACGCGCGTTCTCGACGGTGTAGTGGTCGCCGTGGTGGCTGACCTGTCGACCCGTCCAGAGGCTCCGAATCACGTCCACGGCCTCTTCGAGCATCGCCAGTCGCACCTCGTGTTCGGGCCAGCGTTCGCCCGTGACGTGTTCGTTCAGGGCTTCGCCCGTCCCGACGCCGAAGTAGAACTCTCTGTCGCCGAGCATCTCCTTCGTCGTCGCGGCCGCCTGCGAGACGTTCACGGGATGGATTCGGACGGTCGGACAGGTGACGCCGACGCCTAAGTCGACGTCGTCCGTCGCCTCGGCGACGGCACCCAGCGTGCTCCAGACGAACGGCGACTCGCCCTGCGAGGCCAGCCACGGATGGAAGTGGTCGGACGCCGAGAGGAAGTCGTAGCCGCGCGACTCCGCCTCTCTCGCGAACCCGACGAGTTCGTTCGGGCCGAACTCCTCGCTCGACAGCGTGTATCCGAAATCTGTCATATCTGTGCGTTCAAACGGACGTTCGATAAATGAAACGGCAGATTCGCCTCAGAAGAAGTCGTCCAGTCCGGACTGGCCGTCGTCCTCTTCGGTGTCGTCTTCGGGAGATTCTGCTGCGTCGCGGTCCAGAACGTCGTCCGCACCGTTCTGGCCCGCGTCGTTCTCGTTCGCGTCGGTTCCGTCTGTCGTCGCGCCGCCGCCGTCACCGGTCGCCGCCCCCTCGTCGTCCGGAACCGACCCGGCGAACGCGCCGCCCGTGTGCGCCTCCATCTCCGCCTCGCGCATCTCGCGGGCGTCTTCGACGACGGACTGGACTTTGTTCGTCGTCTCCCCGCTTCCGGTGACGAACGAGACGGCCGACTCGTCGAAGTCGTACCAGGCGGCCATCGCGACGGTCACGTCGCGCGGTTTACAGTGGTGGGTGATGGTCGCGAGAAACGGCAGGACGTCACGTCGGGCCGTCCCCATGGAGAACCCGCCGGACTCGGCTATCTTCCGCACGACGTCGTCGCGCGTCTTGTTCCGCGTCGACCGGTACGGTGCGCCGCCGTACCGGGTCCACCCGCCGCGGGTTCGGTCCCGCGCCGCCGCGACGCCCGCCGCGACGTTGTCGCCCGCGTACCGCCAGTACGTGTAGTCCTGCGTCGCCATCACGCGACCCAACCAGACGTCGGCGTTCGCGAGGAACTCGTAGGCGCGGGCGAGTTCGTCGTCGTCGTAGACGAGGCCGACCTTGTCCTCTATCCACTTGACCTGGTTGTCGGGCGTCTCGTCCACCGAGTACGACGCCTGCAACGCGTCGCGGGCGGAGTCCTCTTTCAACACGGCGTCTAAGTACTCGAACAGCCCGATACCGCGGTCGCGCGACCCGGTGACGACGTCTTCGACCGTCAGATGGTCGCTCCCCTCGGTGGCCGCCTGCAGGTCGTTGACCGCCGACCGGAGGTCACCGCTGTTCACCTCGGCGATGCGGTCGAGTGCGTCGTCGTCGAACTCGATGCCCTCCTTTCGGAGGATGTCCCGGAGGACGGGGACGATAGAGCGCGCCGAGACGTCGCGGAACTCTATCTCCTGGGTGGCGTTGCGGAGACCGTTCGCCATGTCGTAGTACTCGTTAGCGATGAGGACGATGGGTTGGTTCGACTCCTTCACCAGACGGGTGATGGCCCCCGCACCCCCGCGGTCGTAGTTGCCGTGGATGTTGTCGGCCTCGTCCAAGATGACCAACTGCCGTCCCTCGCGCGTACCGCTGGCGTCGCCCTGCGACGCGCCGGCGAGCGTCGTGTTCATCGCGGCGCGGCCGGCGAACCGTTCGATGACGTCGGCCGTCCGCTGGTCCGACGCGTTCAGTTCGACCGTCTCCCACCCCATGTCAGCGGCGAGTGCGTGCGCCGCGGAGGTCTTACCGACGCCGGGCGCACCGTGGAGGACGACGGCCTCGCGGTGTTGGTCCCACGTCTTCCCCCACTCGGCGAACGCGTCGCGGGCCTTGTTGTTTCCCCGGACCTCCGACAGCGTCGACGGCCGGTACTTCTCCGTCCAGTCGCTCATTACCGGAGGGAGGAACGAGGCGCGGTTAGTGGTTTCGGAGCGCCGTTCGCGCCGCCGGACGGCCCGGCCCGCACGCTTATTCGAGAGCCATTCGGAACGTTCGCCCGTGTCACCGTTCGTCCTCTTGCTCTCGGCGACCGTACTGGTCGCGGCCCACTTCGTCGCCGGACGCGTTCGAGGGTTCGGTCGCATGCCGCGGAGTCGCTGGCTCTCGCTCGGTGGCGGTGTGTCGGTCGCCTACGTGTTCGTCCACGTCCTCCCCGAGTTGACGGAGCACCACCAGACCCTGACGGCCGGCGAGAGGACGGCGAGCACGTTCCTCGGCACGGTGGATAGTCACGCGGTGTTCCTCGCGGCGCTCTTCGGGTTCGTCGCGTTCTACGGCCTCGAACAGTTCGTTCGGCGCTCTCGTCGGCGGCCGGACGGCGCGCCGGACGAGTCGGGGACGCGAACGTCGACCGGTGTCTTCTGGCTCCACGTCGGGTCGTTCGCGGCGTACAACGCTCTCGTCGGCTACCTGCTCGTCCACCGCGAGACGGCGGGCGCGTGGAGTCTCGCGTTCTACGTCACGGCGATGGCCGTCCACTTCGCCGTGAACGACGTGAGCCTCCGCGAACACCACCGCGCGACGTACGACCGAGTCGGCCGGTGGGTGCTCGCTGGCGCCATCGCTTCTGGTGTCGTCGCCGGCCTCTTCGTCGACGTCTCCGAGACGATTCTCGGTCTCCTGTTCGCCGCCCTGGCGGGCGGAATTCTACTCAACGCCATCAAAGAAGAACTCCCGACGGACAGAGAGAGCCGATTTTGGGCGTTCGGTCTCGGAGCGACTGGCTACACCGCGCTTCTCCTCCTCACGTGACATTCTGTCGAATGTATTACTAGAAGTGGAAATAAATTAGACAAAAATAAATAATATCTCGAAAACATTTTAAAAACCAGAACATTCATCCCGAAGTACCCGAATACACTGGCATGACCGACAGGGGGGCATCGCCGGCCGTCGCGACGGCGTTCCTCGCCATCGTCGTCATCGTTCTCGGGGTCAGCATCGGGTCGCAGACGCTCGCCGTCTCTGAGCGAAGCGAGTCGGAAGCGAAGTTCGGTGTCGTCGACTGGGAGTACGAGAGCGACGAGTTCGTCGTGACGTACCACTCCGGAGACAGCCTCGCCGCCGAGAACGTCTACGTTCGCGTCGAGAACGTGAACGTCTCGGGAACACGACGAAACTTCGAGTGGCGGTGGGCCGAACTCACCGAGTCCGACCGCGTCGTCGCCGGCGAGAGCGTCGACGTACGGGGGGCCGTCCAGCGCGCGACTGACGGCGGTGACCCCCGGGTGGGGAGGGCATACAGACCCCGAGAGAGCCACCCCGAACCGTGGTCCAGCGTCGGATGGAGCGGCAGTCAGCAAGAAGGCCCACCGAACGGCGGCGACAACGGTCCATCGAACGGCGGCGACAACGGCCCACCGAACGGCGGCGACAACGGCCCACCGAACGGCGGCGACAACGGCCCACCGAACGGCGGCGACGACGGCCCAAGTACCCCGACGCCGACGGCAACGGCAACCTCGACGTCGACGCCGACCGCAACCCCGACGGCAACGCCAACCTCGACCCCGTCCGGAGAAGCAGACGGTTCGACTATCAGTTTCCGAGCGGCGACGGTCACCGTCGTCTGGGACGACGGCGACAACTCCCTCGTCCTCGGCGAGTGGGACGGCCCGGACGCCTGAACCGCGAGTCGTCTCGTATCCGACCGAGAGCGCCCGAAATTACCCCGTCAGCACCGAGTCCACGTGCTCTGCGACTCGGAGCGAGAGCGCACCGATGGTGAGCGTCGGGTTCACCGCGCCGCTAGTGGGGAAGACGCTGCTGGAGGCGACCCAGAGATTGTCGAGGTCGTGCGTGCGACAGTCCGCGTCGACGACGCTCGACTGCGGGTCCGACCCCATCCGCGTCGTCCCGATGTGGTGCGACCCCATGAGTTTGCTGTCGTCGATATCGACGACGCTCGTGACCTCCGCGCCGAGTTCGTCCATGACGTCTCGAACGACCTCCTCGGCGTAGTCGAGCGTCTCCCGTTCGTGGTCGCCGTACTGAAGCGAGACGTCCGGCACCGGCCGGCCGTGGTTGTCGGTCGTCGACTCGTCGAGCGTCACCCGGTTCTCCGCGCGCGGGAGCACTTCGCTGACCGCTCGGATGCCGACACCGTGGGTGCCCGCGGAGTCGACGTCGTCAAACAGGTCGTCGCCCAGTCGGACCGAGTTGAACGGGTCCGAGACGGTCTCTTCGAACGTCTCCGCGTCGGGGTTGCCCGCGAGCGTGCGGAGCTGTTGGACCGCCGTCTTGGACTGCATGAACCCGCCGGCCGTCGGTCCCGCCGTGTTGTGAAACACCAGCGCGAACGACCCCGGAACCCCCTCGTCGGGGGTGTAGAACTGGTCGGACCGACTCGACACGAAGCCGATGTTGTTCTGCCAGGTGTGCTCGTCTTCGAGGACGGCGTGCACCTCTATCTCCGAGTGGTCCATGAGATACCGCCCGACGGCACCGCTCGTGTTCGCCATGCCGTCGGGGTAAACGTCCGAATCCGACAGGAGGAGGAGTCTGGGTGTCTCTATCCCGCCGGCCGCGAGGACGAACGTCGTCGCCTCCTGTCTGTGCGTCTTCCCGTCCGGCGTCGCGTAGACGGCGGCGGTCACTCGCTCGCCGCGTTCGTCGTGCTCCAGTTCGAGCACCTGCGCCCGGTCGATGACCGTCGCACCGCGTTCTTCGGCGCGGTGGACGTGCTGTTCGGCGGTGTACTTCGCACCGACGGGACAGGCGTTACAGACGCCGTAGCCGTCGCAGGCCGGGCGGTCCCCGTCGGCTTCCGACGCGATGGCCTTCGGCTGCGTTGCCATCGAGATACCGAGTGCGTCGCAGGCCTCCGCGAACAGGCGGTCGCTGTACGACCGGGGAAAGCCGGGCATCGGGAACGGTTCCTCCCGCGGCGGTCCGTGCGGGTTGTCGTCCTCGCCGGAGACGCCCATCTCGCGTTCGGCGGCCGCGTAGTAGGGCCGAAGGTCGTCGTAGCCGATGGGCCAGTCGACGCCGGTCCCGTCGCGTTCGACCGACTCGAAGTCTCTCTCGTGGAGTCGAGGCGTGTTCCCGTTCCAGAGGAGCGACGACCCGCCGACGCCCTTGACGCGGACGTCGTTGAGTCGAGCGAATATCTCGCCCGACGACGAGTAGGCGTCGCGGTCGTCGTCGAGCCAGAAGTCGTTGTGGTCGAAGTCGGGCCGAAGCCACAACTCCGCCCAGCGACTGCGGTCTCGCGGCGAGTATCGCTCGCCCGCGTCGAGCACGGTGACGCGGCGACCCCGCGCGGCCAGCGCGTCGGCGACGAGTGCGCCGGCCGGCCCGGAACCGACGATACAGACGTCCGCGTCGGCGACCGGTCTGCGGTCGCCCGGCGAACGGGTGCTCACCGCGTCGGCCCCCGTTGGTACCGCTCCGTTCCGCCGGGATAGCCCGGCGGGTTCGGGACGCCGAACAGTTCGCCGCCTTTCGGATGCGTGACCAGCGCGTACAACAGGTCGTTCACGAGGTAGTGTCGAACGCGCTCTGCGCTCGTCCCGTTCGGATTCGCGTGTGCGGCGTAGGCGCCGATGTCGTCCAAGAGACGGCGGCGTTCCCGCGAGGAGAGCGAGGCCGTCGGTCCGCCGAACCGCGCGCGGGCGAACTGCTCGACGTCGTCGATCGCCGACGCGAGTCCGTCGAAGTGCCCCGGACGCGGTTCCGACCGTCCGAACACGAACGTCTCGACGAACTCCCGTTCGGCGGTGACCGCGGACGGGTAGACGACCGCTGCGATGGCCGTCGCCGCGTCCACGCGTGCTTCCGTGCCGACCGCCGCCGTCTCCGTGTCGTCCGCCACGTCGGCCACGCTCGCGGTCGTTCCGCTCACCGCGACGCCCGCCGTCAGTCCGCCGAGGGCGACGAGGGCGTCGCGGCGCGTGAGTTTCACGCGTCCCACCGAACCACAGTCGCCTCGACGAGACTCCTCGAAAACGCCTCCAGAATAGCCATTCTATCCAGCGAATTTATACAGAAATAATTAGTTACGAGCCAAGTACTGTCGTTCGGTCGACAGCCTCCGTGTTCGAGTCTCGCGTTATTGGCCGACTAAACCGCCGAACTACCGACTTCCGCTGACACGCGGTGACCGCCCGAGGCGAGTCGTCGACGCGTAGGCGAGCGCCGAGACGGCGACGGCACCGAGTCCGAACACGACGAGGTCACCCGCGGCCCAGAGGACGACGAGGACGCGACCGAGCACCGTCCCGATGGTACCGGACCCGGCGACTGCCGCGGCGTCCGCCGTCACGTCCGCCGCCGTCGCCGAGAGGCGGACGTCGTGGGTCAGCGCGGCGATACCCGTTCCGACGACGTACCAGCCCACAGCGAAGACGGCGACGAGCGAGACGCCGCGGAGGCCGACTCGCCCGTCGGCGTCGGGGCTGACGACGGCGAACGACGCCGTGTCGACGCGACCGAGCGTCCACAGAGCGAGGAGTCCGACGACCGCGACGAGTGCCGCGTCTCCGAGGAACGCCGCGTAGCCGACGAAGAACGGTTGCAGACCGAGCACCGGCGCGAGCCACGCTTCGACCGCGAGCGCGGTGACGACGGCGGCGACCGTCACGACGGCGTACTCGCCGACCTCCCGAGCGGTCGCCATCCGCGGCGCGGCTCCCGCGCGGGCGACTCCGGCGTGACCCCACAACAGACCGACTCCGAGCGGAATCGCGGCGACGCCGACCGCGTCGAGGACCGTCCACGCGCCGACGGACGCAGTCGCCGCGTCACCGACGAAGACACCGACCGCACCGCCGAGAGCGACGAACGGGCCGAAGACGACCGTCGCGGCCACGAGTCCACCGGCGAGGAGGTCCAGTGAGAGCCCCTCGCCGAGGAGCGCTCTCACCGCGGCGAACAGGACGATTACAGCCGCCACACTCGCCGTACGTACGTTCCACCATCTGTCATCTGCGGCGCGTCGCTTCACATGCGCGAGATGCGACTGCCGTCCTTAGCTACGGGCCGGCTAACGCTGCCGACGGGTGAGAGGCGCGGTGGTGCTCCCGACGAACTCCGACACCCCTCCACTCGACGACATTTTATATCGGCCGCGCCCGTATCTTCAGCCATGGCCGAACAGTCAGTCTCCATGAACCACGACGAGATAGTCGAGTTCCTCGGCTCCGGCGGCACCGCCGTCGCCGCCTTCGCGAAGGACGACGTGTCGTACGCCATCCCCGTCTCGTACGGCTTCGACGCCGAGCACGAGCACGTCTACCTCCGTCTCGCGTTCGCGCCCGAGTCCGAGAAACGCGAGTTCGTGAACGCCTCCAGTACCATCTCCGTCGTCGTCCACCAGAACACCCCCGACGGGTGGAAGTCCGTCGTCGCCCGCGGCGCCCTCCGCGAGGTGACGGAGGCGCAACTCGACTCGACCATCGTCGAGGCGATGCGGACGATGGACGTCCCGTTCGTCACCATCTACGACCGACCGACCGAAGAACTGACGTTCGAGATGTACCGTCTCGCTCCCGACGACCTGACCGGTCGGAAGGAGAAGACGATGCGTGGGGTCGAGTGACACACCGGAGGTAGCTTCTTTTCGGGCGACGGTGTGGTCGGCTACGAGTTCCCCATCGAGATACGGACCGACCGACTGCGCCTCCGCCGCCTGACGCGCGAGGAGGTGTCGCCGCTGGAACTGTACCGGTACTGCCGTGCCGGTGCCGAGGCTATCGACGAAGTGACCGAACACGTCCCGTGGGGTCCCCACCGCACGCCGAACGAGTCGCGAGAGTTCCTCGCCCGCACCGAGAAGATGTGGGACGAGGGACGCCGCGGAGTACGCCATCCGACTCCGGGACAGCGTTGGCGACACCGATACCGGTGACGCCGACGGGGGAGACGACGAACTCGTCGGGATGGCCGGACTCGACTTCGACTGGGACAGAGACGTCGCCAAACCCGGTATCTGGCTCCGAAAGCCGTACTGGGGCCGCGGTTACTCCGGCGAACGCGCCCGCGCACTGCTGACGCTCGCGTCCGACCGACTCGATATCGACGCCGTCCTCGTGAGCGTCGCCGCCGAGAACGACTCGTCCCGACGGGCGGTCGAGAAGTACGTCGACGCCGCGGGCGGCCGGTTCGACGGCGTTCTCCGGCGGGAGATGCAGTTCGCCGACGGGTCGGTCCGCGACGAGGCGCGGTACTCGATTATCCGAGCAGAGTGGCGCGAGGCCGGCGGCGCCGAGGACTCGGTGTCGTTCACGGAGTCGCTCTCGGACTCTCCCTGACCGGTCAGAGGTCGCGGGCGACCATCTCGCCCCAGTGTTCGAAGCCGTAGCGGTCGTAGAACGCCCGCGCACGGTCGTTCTCGCGGTCCACGTCCAGTACCATCCGATCGAGGGGGAGGTCCTGTGCGCGGGCGCAGTCGAGTGCCGCGTCCATCAGGTCGTCCGCGACGCCCGTCCCGCGCGCGTCGGGCGCGAGGAATATCTCGTTGAGGACGGCGGCGTCCCAGACGAACGACAGCGACTCGGGGAGGACGAACGCGTAGCCGACGAGTTCGTCCTCCACCGCGGCGACGCTGACGCATGCCGGGTCCTCGTCCACACAGCGGTCCACCCACGCCAGCCACCGTTCCCGGTAGTCGTCGGTGAGCTTTCCCTCGTACTTCGACTGTTTGTCCTCGGGGCCGGTGTGCTCGCCGATACCCAGTTCGAAGCCGCGTTTCAACTCCCACAGCGCCGCCGAGTCGGTCGACTCGTACGGTCGGACGGTCGTCTCGGTCATGCGCTACCGTCCTCGGTCTACCGACAAGAACGCGCCGAAACCGGAGACTCAGCCGACGAACCGGCGGAGTCGCGACCCCCACAGTCTGACCGGGACGACGACGAGAGCGAGGAGGACCATCCCGAACCGAAAGCCCGTCGTCGCGACGGGGAAGATTCGCTCGACACGCCCCTCCCCGGGAGTCGCCTCCACTCCGCGCGTCGGTTCGGCGTCGAGGACGGTGCGGAACTGGAAGTTCGCCGTCGTCCGCGTCGGCTTCGGGTCCGGCGGCGACAGTTCGACGAACGTCTGCACCCAGCCTCTGTCGGTCGAGTAGACGAGTCGGCCGTCGAACGTGTAGAACCGGTCGTGCACCGGGTAGAACGCGTTGACGCCGCCGACGAACAGGTCGGGGAGGATGCCCGCGGCGAGGAGACAAAGGGCCGCCATCCACGCGACTTTCACGCCGCGCGCGCCGTACCGTCGCCAGAGGAGGGACGCTGCCCCCCGTCGCGTGTCCCACGCGAGGACGGCGAACAAGAGGAGCGGTAGCAAGAACGTGTGGCCGAGCGAACGGTGCGCACCGGGGAGGAACGGTTCCGCGACCACGTCTAAATCCGGAAGCGCGGTGAACGCGAAGACGACGAGGAGGCTTCGGCCGTCGAAGTCGTCGCCGAGGAGGGCGGCGGCGAGCAACCCGGCCAGCGCGAGGTGGACGATAGTCGATGGCACACAGGAGAGTGACGCGCTCCACCTCTTGAACGTTCCCACGGCATCTCGTCGTTCGTCGAACCCGACTTTCGATACGCTTTTGCGCACGAGTCACACAGCTTTTACCGAGCATGGTCGGGGACGAACAGCGGAGTGAGCGTCGATGAGCGACGTTCCGCGCGACGAACTCGCACGTCGAATCGCCGGTGAGATAACGTTGAGCGACGACGCCGGTGCGACGCTTCGGAAGTGGCGGACCGACTTCGACGTCTCGCAGACGGCGCTCGCAGAGCAACTGGACGTGTCGTCGTCGGTCATTTCCGACTACGAGAGCGGCCGTCGCGAGAGCCCCGGTATCGGCGTCGTCCGCCGGATGGTCGAAGCCCTCCTCGATATCGACCAGTCGCGCGGGGGAAGCCGAATCCGACAGTACGCGCGCGTCATCTCCGCCGGGTTCGAGAGCGACATCGTACAGGACCTCCGCGAGTACTCGACGTCGATGCCGCTGGAACGCCTCTACGAGGTGATGGACGCGACGGAACTCGTCCGCGGGGACCACGACCACGTCAGCGGTCACACCGTCATCAACAGCATTCAGGCCATCACGCGTCTCTCCTCGGAGGAGTTTTACCGGCTCTACGGCCAGTCGACGAGTCGCGCACTCGTCTTCACGGGCGTCAGTCGAGGGGAGTCGCCCCTGGTCGCGATGCGCGTCGTGAACCCGACGCCGAACGCCGTCGTCCTCCACGGCCTCACCGAGGACGACCTGTGGGAGCACGCACCCGCACTCGCCAGCCTCGACGGATTCTCGCTCGCCATCTCGAACCGCGACTTGGACGAGATGTTGGCGGACCTCCGGACGCTCTCCTGAGACGCGCAGGTCCGCTCGACGCTGTTGTTAGCCGACAGACGTTTTTGTCGTCTCTCGACCGTCTGTATTATATTGTTGGAAACCAACTGGTAACCGTGACTGAATCTGTAGCGGACGTCGTCGAGCGGTTGGAGACGCTCCAGCCACGGGAGGGTCTCGACTACTTCGTCGAGTCGCTCGAAACGGAGGTCGGTGAGGGGCTTCGCGGGGTGTTCTACGGCGACTTCGAGACCAGATCATATCAGGTGGCGTACGCTAATCCGACGGTACTCGACGACTACTCCTCGAACGACGTCGAGGACATCGTCGACGACATCGCGTTGGAACAGCTCACCGCGCGGCAACAAGAGAAGCTGTACGAACCGCTCGGTGAACTCGAAGTGACGGTTCGCGTCTTCGAGGGGGGAATCAACGTGATGGGCTGGGGAACGACGGAGATTCCGACGGTGTACGTCGGACTGGACGGCGATACGGCGAACATCAGACCGGCGACGCGGTTGCTCCGTGCGCTGTTCTCGGTGTAGACTGCCGACGAGAGCGAACGTTCGTGGGGGACGTAGCGCGCAAAAATCTGTCTCGGCGGCGAGCGCTTCCCCGCCGGTGACGGCTGCGACCGCGCCGCCGAGTGAGGACTACGTACTCGTCTCCGCCGACCCGAAGCTGAGCGACGACTCCTCGGTCAGGTAGATGTACCCGACTGCGAGCGTCGCGTATATCAGCAGTATCGGGACGTACCACCGAGGCGACATCGCCGGGTTGACGAACGCCGCCCAGTAGGCGACTGCGAGACTTCCGAGCGCGAACGTCGCCGCCTGCCAGTGCCGCGCCACGTCTGTCGCGACACGCTTGACGAACGATTCGTCCGACTGCCCGTCGTCCGCCGCATCCTCCGTAGCGGACGTACTGACACGGTCGGTCACGTGCCACCTAAATGATAGATGGTTGTAGATACTAAGGCGTGGTGGCGACAGCCCCGAGCGAATCAGTTCCTGCATTATCTACGGCGACACACAGTCTCACAAATTTGTAATATATTTTATTATTTAAGATATACATTATTGGGTATGCCGTACGTAACCGGTCTCGAAGGAAGCTACCCCGAAGTGCGTCTCGACGAGCGAGATGACAAACTCGATGCAGTTCTCACCTATCGGCTTCGATTCGATGACGACGAGAAACGACTGAATCTCCGCTACGCCGTGTTCGCAGCACTGTACGAAGTCGACGACTGGCTAGACAAATACATCGCGTGGCCGAACGGTGGTCGGTTCGTTCGGTTCCTTCGCGTGCCGCAGCGAACGACTGACGCGCGGTACAAAGACGACTTCGTCGGCTGGTTCCCCACGCGAAACACGCGGCCGGAAGATGGAGATACCCAAGACTTTGAGGTACGACTCCGTCTCTCGAACGACGTCCGGCGACGTCTCGGCGGGAGCGACTTCGAGTTGGGGCCGAACTCTGAAGTCCTTCGGGCCGCCGACACTCGAGAGGACCGTCTCGGGAGAAACAGCCTCAACTCGCTCAAATTTAGAGCTATCGTCGAGGCACACCCCTCGCTCTCGGCGACGACGTTCAGCACCGAACTCGAAGCGGAACTCGGGCAGATAATTCTGTAACGCGTTCGTGCGAGCGGTCCCCGCTATTCGACGTACTCGTAGCGTCGTTCGTTCATCCGGCCCCACCCCGTGAAGACGAACTCGTCTTCGGGGGCGGTGAACTCCTCGACGTCGACGTCTTTGTCGTGGTTGTGCACGTCGTGGACGAGTTCGTACTCGTCGTACGAGATGTCGTACCGGCGGGCGAGTTGCTCGTCGACTTCGACGTCCTCGACGTGTTCGGCCCAGCCTTCAACGACGGTTTCGGCGTGAATCTCCGCCTGCGCGCCGGAGCCGTACGACCCGACGAGCAGTCGCTTGCCGGCCATCTCCTCGCCGCGTTCGAGGGCGTCGCGGAGCGCGGACAACCGCGCGATGTGGACCGACCCGGTGTACCAGTTGCCGACGTTCCGCGAGATGCTGAGCGTCGGTTCGATGGTCCGACCGTACCACTCGCGGTACATTTCGGTCTCTTTCAGTTCGTCCATGTACGCGCGGATGGCCTCCTCGTAGTCGTCCCACGTCTCGAACGCCTCCTCGCGGGGTTGGAGCCCTATCTCGTCGGCGAGTTTCTCTTCGACGTCCGTGTCGCGCGTCATGTGCCGATAGCCGAGGACGGCCGCCTTCCGGACCATCCCCGGGAACGGCGTGTGGAACGGGATGTACTCGAAGTCGTCGGGGTGGGTGTCGCCCGCGACGGACTCGTAGTCCTCTAAGGCCTCGCGCATGCGTGCGAGGTACACCTGCACCGACCGCTTGCCGTCGACGCTCGGGAACTGCTGGTTCGGCTTCAGGAAGTCCGTCTCGTCCGCACTGCCGTAGCCCTGTTCGGTCGAGAGTTCGACGATGGAGGGGTCCTCGTCGATGAGCATCGCGACGGCACCGGCGCCCTGCGTCGCCTCGCCGGGGTCACCGCGGGCGTACAGAGCGGTGTCGGTTGCGATGACGAGTGCGGCGCGGCCGCGGTTCCGGCCCGCTTTGATCCAGTTGTACGCGTCGTCGATACTCTGGGTCCCCGCGAGACAGGCGAACTTCCGCTCACCTTTGTTCGCGTGGTGGAAGTCGCCGTCGTACACCTGTTCGAGGCATCCGGCGATGTACGTCGAGACGGGCTTGGAGTTGTCGAACGCGGACTCCGTCGCCACGTCGATGCGTCCGATGTCGTCGGGGGTCAACCCCTCGCGGTCCATCAACTGCTTCGTCGCGTTCGCCCCCATCGTGACGATGTCCTCGTACACGTCCGGGAACGACGACGACTCCAGGCCGAGTCCCTTCGTGTACTTCTCGGGGTCTTCACCCTTCTCCGGTGCGAACGTGTTCGGGAGGTCGAGTTTCAGCTTCCCCGTCCAAATCTCGATGGCGTCGATGCCGACGGCTGTCATGCTCCTCCATTCTAAGCCGGGGCATATGGGTTTGTCGATGGGGTGTTACGTCAGCTGTCGAAAAACCGGCGTTCGTCGCTCAGCCCTCTATCGTCGCGCCACCGAACGTCGCGGAACTCGTCTCGGTGTTGGTGAACTCGACGCGGAGGCGGTACGCCTGCGCGTCGCCGGAGAGACCCGAGACGGAGTACGGGCCTCCGCTCCCGTCGAGGGCGACGGCCGAACTCGTGTCGTCGACGGAGCCGTCGCCGTCGGTGTCCATCTCGACGTAGACGTCGATTCCGGTGCCGGAGGGGAGCGTCGCCGTCACGTCTTTCAGTTCGACGTTACTCGCGTCCAGCGAGCCCTCCTTCCAGTCACTCGTGTACGACCCGCCGTTTCGGGCGTCGTAGAGGTCGTCTATCTCGCTCTGCGAGAGTGCGCGGTCGTAGATGCGAACCTCGTCGAGGCGGCCGTCCAACGTCCCGAAGTCCTGCGGGTTGCTCCCCAAGGCGACGGGGACCGACGTACTCGTATCGATGTTCCCGGACTTCGAGGTGGAAGCGACTTCGTTCCCGTTCTTGTAGATGCGCATCTGGCTGCCGTCGTACGTCGCGACGGCGTGAATCCACGTGCCGGAGGTGAGACTCGTACCGCTCGGTGCGACGAGTTTCGTCGTCGACCCGCCGGTCTTCAGGCGGAATCGGAGCTGTTGGTCCTGGGCCTCGCTGAACATCCAGTAGTGATCCGAGTTCGAACTGCTCGTCGTCTTCGAGACGAACCGCATGTCGTTCGCGGTTCCCTCCCACGTGTCGGCGTTGACCCAGAGGGAGATGGTCATCTCGCTACCCGACACGTCCATGTTGTCGTCGATGTCGACGCGACTACTCGCGCCGTCGAACTCGGACGCCGCCGTGCCGAACACTCCCGTCTGCCCCTGCAGAACGCCGTTCTTCGTCGTTCCGTCGTGGGTCCCGGCGACGTCTTTCGTCGCTCCCGATGACTCGTCCAGCGACCAGTAACTCACGAGATCCGAGTCGGTTGCGGTGTAGCCGACTCTGAGCGTCTCGTCGCTCCACCCGGTGTTCGGCCGCGTCTCGTGGACGACGTTCGTCCCGGACCCGGCGTCCCAGTCGGCCGCCGTCTCCCACGTCAGCGTACTCGTGCCGGGGTCGTTCGTCGGGTTCATCGTGAACGTCGCGCGTTCGGCCGCCGACGAGTTGTCGTCGATAGTGAGGTTGAACGTCTCCTGAACGACGGGGTCCGGTGCGGTGTAGGTGAACGTCACGCGGCCGTCGGACCCGGTCTTCGCACTCGACGGTGCGAGGCGCGTGTCGGGGACGCCGCTGGTGTTCACGAGTGCCCCGCTGACGGGGTTGTTGAACCGGTCTCGGACTTCGACGGTGACCTTCCGTTCGTCGTTCGCCGAGACGCCCGCGCCGTCGCCGCGGACGGGGACGACGTAGGCGGGCGGTTCTTCGGTGACGGCGGCGTCGGAACCGAGTCCGACGTTCGCGACGGAGAGTTGGTAGTCGATTCCCTGCTGGAGGGTGAGCGTGACGACGTTCGGGTCGCCCGTCGCGTCGTAGTCGACGCCGGTGACGTAGCCTTCGCCGGACCCGCTCTGAGTCTTCACCGTCACGTCGTCGACGTGCCAGTAGTCGCCGTCGGTACTCGACGCGCCCTCCTGTCTGAACCGCACGGCGAAGTTGGGATGCGTGGCGTCCGACGCCGAGACGACTTTCGACTCGTCCACGATGGTCCCGTCGGGTTCGTCGGCGTCGACTTTGTCTATCTGCACCCAGTTGCCCGCGTCGTTTCGGTACTCGACGAACAGGTCCTCGTTCGTTCCGACGTCGGGGTTCTCGCTGAACGCGTCGTCGCCCTTCCGAACCCAGTAGTCCACGACGACCTGCGACCCCGCGGAGGTGTCGAGGTCGGGCGAGACGATGCTACCCGCACCGGATCGATGGTACGCGCTGTGATTGCCGGAGTTCGACGTGTTCTCGTTCACACCCGCGGCCGCGTCCGCATCTCCGGGGTCGTGCGTCCACGACTCGGAGGCGAGCGTTCCTCCCTCGAAGTCTGCACTGTGGTGCGTCGTCGTCGACACTGACGACAGTTCGTCTTCGAGCACCTCGTTCCACGCGGACTCCGACAGCGTCGTCGGGATACGGAGCGTGACCGGGCCGCCGTCGTCGCGAATCGTGACCGTCGTCTCCGACGCCGACACGGCGTTCGGGTCCACCGAGACGGTGCCCGAAGACGACTGTTCGTAGTCGCCCGCCAGCGTGACGAGCGAGATTCGACGGCCGTCGACCATCGCCTGGTCGGTCAGACTGAGGTTCGCACCGTTGTCGAACGAGTTGTAGAGAACGGTGTGTTCGTAGCGCGTCGTCGGCGCTTCGTCGTACCGCGAATATCGCGGTTCGTAGACGAACGCGTTGGTGTCGAACGACTGCGACCCCTCCCAGTAGTCTCTGACCTCGGGGTCCGCCGCCTTCGAGTTGTTGACGTACACCGCGCCGAGCGTCTCCGTCGAGAGCGACCCCGACGCGGGCGGCGGATTGACGAACATCGTCCGTTGCGGGTAGCGTGTCCCGAGGCGGACGCTCACCGGGTAGCGTTCGCCGGTCGACCCGGCACGGACGACGGCGTTTCGCAACTCCTGGAGGTCCGTCTGCACCTCGTCGTTGTGTTCGAACTCGACCGCCTTGTTGTCCTCCGGGACGACGGTCGCCTGATAGACGGACATGCTGATGATGAGGAACCCGAATATCAGCACGGCCCCGATCTGGACCGTCACCGCTCTGTCCTCCCCCCCAAATCCCATTACATACGCGTTCGTGAGTGTACTACAAAAATACTAGTCTTCGTGAGACGTTCCTCACTCGTCTTCTTCTTCGACGACTTCGGGGTCGCTCATGGCGCTCTGGAGACTGTCGAGACCGTTGAGCCACTCGGAGACGAGGCCGTACTCGATGTCCTCCGCGACGGACATGTCCAGTTCGTCGCCCTCGATGATGCGCGTCCCGGCTTGCACGAGGTAGCCGAGTGCGGCGTCTAAGTCCTCCTCTTTCTCGGCCGCCGCCGCGGCCTCGACGTACTCGCCGAGGGGTACCGCCTCGGCCGGTCCGGCGACGATGTACTCCTCGGCGGCGTAGAACACGCAGACGAGACTCGTCTGGACGCCGTCGATGAGCATCACTTTCTCCTCGACGTCGTCGCCCTCGAACGTGGGTTCCGAGAGGACGATGTCGCGGACGCCGGTGAGTTCGTCGAGTGCGGCCTCTTCGGAGAGGGTGTCCTCCTCGTACGCGGAGACTATCTTCGCGATGGCGATGGCGGCGTCGTCCTGCAGGTTCAACAGCAGTCGAGCGGAGTCTTCGTTCTCGGGGTCCAGTTCCTCCTCTTCGACTCTGTCGAGCCAGTTCTGCCAACGGTCCTCGGTGTAGTATGTCTCCTCGGCCTCGGTCATGTCTCATGAATCCCCGTGGGCACTCAAATGCCTTTCCTATGCACACTCACCGAGTCAGCGTCTCTCGTGTGTCGATGCCGTACACGTCACGAGGCGTCTCGACGTGCGCAATCTCGACGGCGTCGTCCAGTTCTTCCCCTAGCATCCACCGCACTCGGCGTGGCACCGTCTTCGGTCCGAGTACCGCGCCCGGCCGGTCGGCGTCGTCGACGAAGTCCGTCTCCATCAGGAACGGGTCGCCCGATTCGGCGGCGCGTTCGAGTCTGTCCTTCTCGCTCATCACGCTCGGCGTCGGTCCGGCCAGTCGCCCCGCCGCGTAGTGTTTCACCACCTTTTTTCGCTCCATGCCGGCGGCCTCGGCCCACTCGGCCACCTCGGTGAGGTCCTCCGTCGCCTCCGTGTGGAGTTGGACGGCGCAGTCGAGGTCCGCGCCCAGCGAGAACGCGTGGCGCATCACCTCGTTGGACGCCTCCCAGACGGCCTCGGAGACTTCGTAGTGGGGTCGTCCGGACTTCAACGCGAGTGCGTCACCCGCCGCGACGTACTCCGCCGCCGCGTCCAACCCGGCCTGCATCACGTCGCGCGCCTCGGGCGGGGTGAAGCCTCGCTCTTCGACCAGACGCGAGACGAGTCCGGGGTGGACGCCGAGGACGGGCCACGCGCGGCCCGGGAGCACGTCGTTCGCCGCCGCGACGGTATCGATGGTCTCCTCGAACACGGCGTGGAAGTCCGCGCCCTCCGTCGCCTCGACGCCGTGGTGCCACGACGGTTTGTTGACGACGAGGAGGTGGGTCCCGCCGAGGTTCGCGAAGTCGCGCACGGCGTCGATACCGCGGCCGTGCGTCCGGTCCAAGTGGAGGTGGTTGTCGAGGACGGGCGTCTCGAGATGTTCCATGGCCGGCCGTTGGACAGTGCGCGCAAAAAGGCTGCTCGCTCGCGACTCGCCGTCGTTACTCGTCGTAGCCGACCATCGTGGGGCCGTCGTCTTCGAGGGTGACCCCCTCCGTCGCCGCGTTCTGGAGGGCGTCGGACCGGCCGAACTCGCCCGGCGCGATGGCGAGCGTCCGGAGTCCGTAGGCGTTGGCCGTCTCGATGGCCGGTTTGAAGTCGGTGTCTCGGGAGGCGATGGCGACGACGTCCGCGCGGCGTTCGACGGCGAACCGCGTCACGTCCACCGCGAGTCGCACGTCGACGTCGCCGCTGGTGACGACGACTTCGAAGCCGCGCGCCTCGGCGGCCTGAATCAGGCCGGGCGTCGCGTGTTCGTCCAGATAGAGGCGGGTCGCCGTCGGCCGTCCGACGGCGGCGGCGGCCTCGCGCACGTCGTCTAAGTCCACGTCGAACTCCTCGCGGAGCACGTTCGGGCCGTCGACGAACAGGGCGACGCGCAGTTCGTCGTCTCGGGCGGTGCTGTCGCGGGCGTCGGCGCTCTCGTCGACGCCGTCTTCCTCGGTGTCGGCGTCGGCGTCGTTCTCGGCCGCGGCGGTCCGTCGCGAGCGGTCCATACCTCCGGTATCACACCGGAATGGATAGCCCTGCTGATTCCGGGCGTACTCCCTTCTCGCGATTCGTGCACTGTAACAGGATACACTACCAGTATGTACAGATAGTAAGATACAATCACGAATAAATTCAGTTATAATAAATTTTCGGAAAACTATTAATTATCGATGGTCATATGTGTCAGACGGAATGTCACCTGACAACCCGCTGCACAGGCGTTCGTTCCTGAAAGGTACCGCTGCCCTCTCCCTCCTCGGCTTCTCCGGCGTCGCCTCCGCGACGCCCGGACGCGACCCCGGCCCGAAGACGGACGAGATTCTCGTCGGCGTCTCGAAGCACGTCGACACCCGGCAGGCCGTCGAACAGCACGTCCCCGGCAACGCCGAAATCGTCCACGAGAACGAGACGCTGAGTTACGTCGCCGTGAAGTTCCCGTCCGAAGCGCCCGCGAACGCTCGCGAGAACTTCGTCGACGCCGTCACGAAGAAGGAGGGCGTGAAGTACGCGGAAGCGAACGCGACGCACGAAGCCCTCTACACGACGAACGACCCGCAGTACGGGGACCAGTACGCGCCGCAACAGGTCAACGCCGACACGGCGTGGGACACGACGCTCGGCAGTTCGGACGTCACCGTCGCCGTCGTCGACCAGGGGGTCAAGTACGACCACCCGGACCTCAGCGCGCAGTTCGGGTCCGACGAGGGCTACGACTTCGTCGACGCCGACTCGGACCCGTATCCGGACGTCCTCGCCGACGAGTACCACGGGACGCACGTCGCCGGCATCGCCGCCGGAACGACGAACAACGACGAGGGAATCGGCGGAATTAGCAACGCCTCGTTGCTCTCGGGTCGCGCGCTCTCCGAACAGGGGTCGGGGTCGACGTCCGACATCGCCGACGCCGTCCAGTGGGCCACGGACCGGGGTGCGGACGTGGTGAACCTCTCGCTCGGCGGTGGCGGCTACACGAACACGATGAAGAACGCCGTCTCGTACGCGACGACGAACGGAACGCTCGTCGTCGCGGCGGCCGGAAACGACGGGCAGCGAAGCGTCTCCTACCCGGCGGCGTACAGCGAAGCGCTCGCGGTGTCCGCGCTCGACCCCGACGAGACGCTGGCGTCGTACTCCAACTACGGCCCCGAGATAGACGTGGCCGCGCCGGGGACGAACGTCCTCTCCTGTTGGACCACGTCGACCGAGTACGAGAGCATCTCCGGCACGTCGATGGCGACGCCCGTCGTCAGCGGCGTCGCGGCACTCGCGCTCTCGGAGTTCTCGCTCGCGCCGTCCGACCTCCGGCAACACCTCCGCGACACCGCGGTGGACGTGGGCCTCTCGGACGACCAACAGGGGTCGGGACGCGTCGACGCCGCGAACGCCGTCACGACCACGCCCGGGTCCGGCGGCGGCGACGGGGGTGACGGCGACGGTGGCAGCGGTGACTCCACGACGGCCACTGCATCCGGCACGCTCAGTTGGTACAACGACGACGACGGCTACACGTACGACTGGTCGTACAGTTCGCCCTCGCGGGTCGTCGTCGAACTCGACGGTCCCGCGGACGCCGACTTCGACCTGTTCGTGAGCGAGGGAACCGGCAGTCCGCCGACGACGAGTTCCTACGACTACCGGTCGTGGACGACCGACAGCCAAGAGCAGATAGCCATCGACGACCCCGACGACTCCGCCGCACTCGGTATCCTCGTCGACCGCTACAGCGGAAGCGGCGACTACACGGTCACGATAACCGAGACGCAGTAGTCGGACGACGCTCGGCGGACCGCCGACCGGTTCGCAGTCGCTCCGCTCCCTCCGACACCGTCCGCTTCTCTTTCCAAACGCGTATGTACACTTAATACTCTTAATTGGGCAGATTTATCTACTATTTCGGCTCAGTTGTTAGCGAAGAACACATGAAAACGAGAGATAGAATCGAATCGTCCACTGTCGATGGTGGGCCGAGCGACCGCGGCGGGTCGCTCCACCGGCAGCGTATCGCCGAGACGGCCGGAGGTGACTGAGAGGGGCGGTGCGAACTCGACCGCGACCCGTCTTCCGCCGTACCGTCACCGGAACGTCCGCCGACGTTCCACGTTAGTCTGTATCGACCGTCCCTCTCTCGGTATCGTTCGAGACGAGTGGGCGTCCGCGCCGCGCCTGTCGCGGTCGCTCTCTCGCTTCCGTTCTGAAAGAATACGCATCGGAGACGACTTCGCGCGTCGTCTCTCGACTACTTCTCGTTGACTTCGAGCACCTTGCCCGCCGCGATAGTCTGGCCCATGTCGCGGATGGCGAACGACCCGAGTTCGGGAATCTCCGAGGAGGGTTCGAGCACCATCGGTTTCTGTGGCCGAAGCGTCACGACGGCGGCGTCGCCCGCCTTGATGAAGTCGGGGTTCTCTTCGGCGACTTCGCCCGACGAGGGGTCTATCTTCTGGTCCAACGCCTCGAACGTACACGCGACCTGCGCCGTGTGCGCGTGGATGACCGGCGTGTAGCCCGCGGTGATGACCGAGGGATGCTGCATGACGACGATCTGCGCTTTGAACGTGTCGACCACGGTCGGCGGGTCGTCGGCGGGACCGCAGACGTCGCCGCGGCGGATGTCGTCTTTGCCGACGCCACGGACGTTGAATCCGATGTTGTCGCCGGGACCGGCCGAGGCGACTTCCTCGTGGTGCATCTCGATGGTCTTCACCTCGCCGCCCGCGTCCGAGGGCATGAAGCGAACGTTGTCGCCGGTGTTGAGCGTCCCCGTCTCGATGCGTCCCACCGGAACCGTCCCGATACCGGAGATGGTGTACACGTCCTGAATCGGGATGCGTAACGGAGCGTCCGTCGGCGGCGACGGTTCGGGGAGGTTGTTCAGCGCTTCCAACACCGTCGGCCCGTCGAACCAGTCCATCGTGCCCGTGTGCTCTGCGATGTTGTCGCCCTCGAACGCCGAGATGGGGATGAAGCGCGCGTCGTCGGAGTCGAAGCGGACCTGCTTCAGGAGTTCCTGCACCTCCGCTTTGACCTTCTTGTAGGTGTCTTCGCTGTAGTCGACGGCGTCCATCTTGTTGATGGCGATGATGAGCGTCTCGATACCCAACGTGCGCGCGAGGAACACGTGCTCTCGGGTCTGCGGGGCGACGCCGTCGTCGGCGGCGACGACGAGGACGGCGTGGTCGGCCTGCGACGCGCCCGTAATCATGTTCTTCACGAAGTCGCGGTGACCGGGCGTGTCCACGATGGTGAAGTAGTACTTGTCCGTGTCGAACCGCTGGTGGGCGATGTCGATGGTGACGCCGCGTTCGCGTTCCTCGGCGAGGTTGTCCATCACGTAGGCGAACTCGAATCCCGACTTCCCTTTCTCTGCGGCCTCTTCTTTGTGCTGTTCGATGATGTGCTCTGGAACCGACCCCGTCTCGAACAGGAGTCGACCGACGAGTGTGGACTTGCCGTGGTCGACGTGTCCGATGATAGCCAGGTTCTGATGTGGTTTGTCTGCCATGAGTTGGAGGCGCGGGACGCTGACTCGGCCGACTCTCTCCTTCCAGAGCGAGTCCGGACGAGGGACGAGTCGGCTGACGAGACGCGACGCCGACGCCTATCGTGTCTAGATGGACACCAAAGCTGAAAACCATTTCCCGCGAGAGAACTCGCAGAACGCAGAAATTCCGGATTTTAGAACGAACGCATGACGCGGTCCATGTCGGCGAACGTGGCGGTGCGGCGGTCGCGGTCGCGGCGGTCGGCGGTGACGTCGGCCTCGGCAGAATTATTTGCTACTATCATAGTAACTTCTTACGCCTGCTGGGTTATAAATCTAGCTGTCGTCACGGTGACGAGTGACACGGACCGGGCGCAGGCGCGTTACGCGACGTTCCTCACGCCTCGCGTGCCCGGCGTGCCGGGCCGTCCGGTCGGCGGCTATCGCTCCGTCTGGTCACGTCGACCGAACGTTTATGTCTCGATGCCGACAATCAGCGGTCATGAACCGCACTGTGGTCCTCCGTGCGGCCGTCGTCTCCGCCGTCTTGGGAGCGTTCGCCGGGTCCATCGTCGGGTGGGGCGGGATGCAACCGTTAGGACTCGTCGCGGGTGCGCTCGTCGGGTACTCGGTCGTCCGCGTGTCCGACGCTATCTTCGACGGCGCACTCGCCGGTCTGTTCGGCGGACTCCTCGCCGTCGTCCTCGTCGTGCCCGTCGCGTTCGTCCGATTCGTCCTCCAGACCGGCGACGTGAGTACGGGCGGCCAACTGTCGGCGCACGCGGCCGTCAAAGGAGTCCTGTACGTCCCCGTCTCGTACGCGCTCGGCGCACTGGTGGCGGCCGTCGCCGTCTACTACCTCGAACCGCGTCTCGCCCGCACCGTCGGCGGACGGACGACGCGGTGACGCCGTGAGTCGACTGCGCCAGCGTCGTGCGCTCCTGGCCGAAGCGATGCTCAACTGAGGATGAGCGACCCGACGGTGAGCGTCTGTTTCGCCAGCGTCGCGAGGCGGAGGACGTAGGCGATGAACACCAAGAAGGGGAGGACCGAGAGCGTGAAGGCGGCGCTGACGACCCAGAGGACGTGGTCGATGCCGAAGAGCACGCCGGGGAACGTCGTCGCGTCGACGAAGACGACGACGCCGCCGGCGACGACGAGTGCCGGAACCGACGCGTACAGAATCGCCCGCGAGAGTCGCACGAGCGCCCACTGGATGTAGAGTACCTTGACGTACTCTCTGACGGGGCCGTACATCGTGACGGCTTCGAGCATCTCTCTGAACGCGGCGCGTTCCTCGCCGTCTATCTCGTCTTCGTAGTTCTCGCCGAGGCGACGGATGTCGTGCATCTTCTGGGCGTAGTTGAAGTCGAGTGCGGGTGAGACCACCTCGAACACGCCGAACTCCGCGCCCTCCAGTTCGTCCAGTGCGGTGTCGGCGTTCTCCTCTAAGTCGTCGACGTACGTGTCGACCCGACTCCGAAGTTCGTCGCTGTCGTTCCCGGCGACGGCCTCGCGGAGCGCTCTGGCTCTCTCGACGCAGACGTCGATGAGTTTCTTGAGCAGGACGTTGGGCTCCGAGGGCGTCGTCGTCCCGAGCAACTCGTCGGTGTTCTGATAGAAGTCCATCGTCACGTCCATCCGGTTTCGTTGCGTCCCGAGCGAACCGATCTCCTGCGACAGCACCAACTGGTTGATGGAGACGACGAGCGTCGTGCTGGTGATTATCGCGCCGACGAGCCCGGAGAACAGCGTCTCGACCATGTCGCTCGTCTGCATCGTCGACTGCAGGGACACCGGCTTGAGTATCCCCAACGTCATGAACGAGACGAAGACGACGGTGGCCAACCCGGCGACGACGAGTTGCCGGTTCGCGTTCAACAGCACCCAGAACAGGTACGCGTTGACGTCCGTCCGTTCGCGGAGGGTGTTCGCCGTCGACAGGTCTCTGGCGTCCTCGCCGTCACTCATCGGAGACTGGCCGCTTGAACACGATGAACTTCGTGCCGCCCTTGTCGTACTCTATCGTCCCCGTGAACTCCCACCGCTCGGCGCCGAGTTCGTTGAGTCGGTCGGTGGGGTCTATCGCCTCTCGCTTCGTCAACCCCTTCGGGGGTTCGACCGCTTTGTACTCCCACTCGACCGGTCGGTCGTCGCTCATACGTCCGCGACAGCGGCGACGTAGTTAGGTTTCGTGGCTGGTTCGACGGAATCCTATCCACCGAGGGAGAGCCCTCTTGAACGCTCCCGGCGAGAGTGACCGTATGTCAGCACCTCCGACACGCCGGGCGCTCGTCGCCCTCCTCGTCGTCTCCAGTCTCGCCTTCGGCGGGTGTCTCACGCTCGACCCCGCCGCGGAAACCGACACGAGCCAATCGGACGTCTTCGCGGACGTCTCGGCCACCGAGTCGTGGTCCGGACCGGGCGTCCGAACGGAGGTGACGCTTCGGTCGACCGACGCCGTCGAAGACGTGACGACGCTCACCGTCGTCGACGAATCGGGCAAGACGTTCTACACGACGACGGTCGACCCCGGCGAACGGACGCTCACCTTCTCTCTCCCCGCCCACCAGAACGTCACCCTCGTCGCGAGCGATTCGGTCAACTCCAGCACGGTCGAGACGCTGAACGTGACGACGACGGGCGAGAGAGTGTTCTGAGGCGGGCGGTGGACCGACGCGCCGACACGGACGGACGCACCGCCGTCTACAGTCTCGTTCACCACTGACGGGCGATTTCCTATCGCGATATTCGATTTATCGTTCCGAGACGCGCGGTTCGACGAACGGCGCGACCCACACGAACCGACATACCAAAGCATTACTTTCTCGCACCCAACTCCCACCCATGGCCCTTCGGAAGCCGCCGTTACGGGAGGTTCACGCCGCTCGCGACGCGAAGTTCACCGAGTTCGGCGGGTGGGACATGCCGGTCGAGTTCGACTCGATTCGGACAGAGCACACGGCCGTTCGCGAATCGGCCGGCATCTTCGACGTCTCGCACATGGGCGAGATAGAGGTGTCGGGCCCGGACGCGACGGCGTTGATGCAACGTCTCACCACGAACGACGTGACGCTCCTCGAACCCGGCGACTCGCAGTACGCGATGATCACCGACGACGAGGGAACGATTCTCGACGACACCGTCGTCTATCGCCTTCCCGACGACGAGGCGGAGCGCTATCTGTTCATCCCGAACGCGGGCCACGACGAACAGATGTACGCCCGGTGGACCGACCACCGCGACGAGTGGGGACTGGACGCCCGAGTGAAGAACGTCACCGACGAGTGGGCGATGTTCGCCGTCCAAGGGCCCGACGCGAAGGACGCGGTGGCCGCCACCGCCGAGGGCGGTATCGGCTACCTCTCGAAGTTCGAGGCCGCCTACGAGAACGTCGTCGGCGTGCGCTCGTGGGTCGCTCGCACCGGTTACACCGGTGAAGACGGCTTCGAGATACTCTGTCCGGTCGACGACGCGGAGGCCGTGTGGAACGCGTTCGTCGACGACCACGACTGTCAGCCCTGCGGCCTCGGTGCACGCGACACCCTCCGCATCGAGATGGGCTTTCTGCTCTCCGGACAGGACTTCGACCCCGAGTCGGAACCGCACGACCCCTACGAGGCGGGCGTCGGGTTCACCGTCAAACTCGGCAAGGAGTTCGTCGGCCGCGACGCGCTCGAAGCGGCGTACGAGGAGGGCACCGACGAGAAGTTCGTCGGACTGAAACTCTTAGACCGCGGCGTCGCCCGGCACGGCTACGACGTCGTCGACGACGGCGACGTCGTCGGCCGCGTCACCAGTGGAACGATGAGTCCGACGCTCGGCGAACCGGTCGCACTCGGCTACGTCTCCACCGAACTGGCCGAGTCCGGCACGCACCTTCGAGTCGTCGTCCGCGGACAGGAGAAGCGCGCGAAAATCGTCAGCACACCGTTCTTAGACTAACATGTTCGAAGTACCAGAAGACCGTAAATACCTGGAATCGCACGAGTACGCAACCACCGGCGGCGACACCGCCACCATCGGCATCACCGACTTCGCACAGGACGAACTGGGCGACGTCGTCTTCGTCGAACTTCCCGGCGAGGGTGAGGAACTGACGAAGGGTGAGGAGTTCGGCGTCGTGGAGTCCATCAAGGCCGTCTCCGACCTCTACGCCCCCGTCTCGGGAACCGTCGTCGCCGTCAACGAGGACCTGTTCGACGCGCCGGAACTCGTCAACGAAGACCCCTACGGCGACGGCTGGATGCTCGAAGTCGAGGTGGCCGACGAGGGAGCGTTCGACGAACTGCTCTCCGCGGAGGAGTACCGCGACCAGACCGAATGACACGCGGAAGCCCCTACGCCCCCCACACCGAGGCAGAGACGGCCGCGATGCTCGACGCCGTCGGCGCCGCGGACGAAGAGTCGCTGTTCGACATCCCCGAAGACGTCCGTTTCGACGGCGAGTTCGGCCTCGAAGAGCGCTCGGAACGCGACGCGACGACGCTCCTGTCCTCGACGCTCGCGAAGAACAAGAAGCTGACCGAGTTCCTCGGTCGAGGGCACCACAGCCACTACGTCCCGTCGCTGGTGAACGACCTGTCGCGTCGCTCGGAGTTTCTCACCTCCTACACGCAGTACCAACCGGAGATAACGCAGGGCTTCCTGCAGGTGTTGTTCGAGTACCAGTCGATGCTAGTCGAACTCACCGGTCTCCCGGTGGCGAACTGCTCGATGTACGACGCGGCGACGGCGCTCGCGGAGGCCGCACGCCTCTCGAACCGCGTCAGGCAGGCGTCCGGTCACCGTATCCTCGTCCCCGAGATTCTGCACGACGGCAAGCGGAGCGTCCTCGACAACTACGTCGCGGGCACCGACCTCACCGTCGAGACGTACCCGATGGACGACGGGAACGTCGACGTCGACGCCCTCTCCGACCTCGCGGACGACGAGGTGTCGATGGTGTACGCCGAGAACCCGACGGTCCGGGGGACCATCGAAGAGCGACTCACCGAAATCGGCGAACTCGCCGACGAGGTGGATGCGCTGTTCTGCCTCGGCACGGACATCGTCGCCCTCGGCCTGCTTCAGGAGCCGGCCAGCGTCGGTGCCGACGTCGTCGTCGGCGAGGCGGGCGCACTCGGGATGCCGAACGCGTACGGAATGGGTCTCGGTCTGTTCGCCACCCGCGAGGAGTTCCTCCGGCAGGTGCCGGGGCGACTCGTCGGCGCGAGCGAGGACGCGGGCGGCAAGCGCGCGTACACGCTCACGTTGCAGACGCGCGAACAGCACATCCGCAAGGAGCGAGCCACGTCGAACATCTGTACGAACCAGGCGTGGGTCGCCCTCCGAACGGCGATGCACGTGGCGTACCTGGGTCCGGACGGCCTCGTCGACCTGGCGAAACAGTGCGTCACCGACGCCGAGTCGCTCGCCGCGGAGTTGAGCGAACTGCGCGGCGTCCGCGCGCCCGTCCACGACAGACACCACTTCCGCGAGTTCGTCGTCCACACCGACCAACCGGCGAAGGCTATCGCGTCCGACCTCGAATCCGAGGGATTCGCCGTCCACGTCGTCAGCGAACACAAACTCCAAGTGTGTGTCAGCGACCTGAACGCCCCGAAAGTCGACCAGTTGGTCGCGGCGTTCGAGGAGGTGCTCTAGATGGATTTCGACCAAGCACGCTACGCCCGCGACGACCGGTACGAACCGCTCCTCTCAGAGAAGAACGCCGCGCGCGAAGAGATAGACGACTCGCCGCTTCCGGACGAGTTGACGCGCGACGCGGTGGAACTGCCCGGGTTGTCCGAACCCGAACTCGCGCGCCACTACACGCGCCTCTCGCAGATGAACTGGAGCGTCGAGAGCGGGCCGTACCCCCTCGGGTCGTGTACGATGAAGTACAACCCGTCGTTCACCGAGGACGTGGCCGCGGACCCGAACGCCGCGATTCACCCCGACCGCTCCCCGCGGACGTCGCAGGGGACGCTCGAACTCCTCTACGAACTGCAGGACTACCTCGCTCGCATCGGCGGGATGGACGCCGTGACGCTGCAACCGCCCGCCGGCGCCGCCGGCGAGTTCACCGGTATCCTCGTCGCGAAGGCGTACCACGAGTCGAACGGCGACGACCGAAGCGAAGTCGTCATCCCCGCCTCCGCGCACGGGACGAACTTCGCTTCGGCCGCGATGGCCGGGTACGACGTGGTCGAACTCCCGTCCGGCGACGACGGCCGCGTCGACATGGAGGCACTGGACGCCGCCCTGTCGGAGGACACCGCGGCGCTGATGCTCACGAACCCGAACACGGTCGGACTGTTCGAGCGTGACATCGTCGAGATAGCCGAGATGGTCCACGACGTCGGGGGTCTGCTCTACTACGACGGCGCGAACCTGAACGCCCTCCTCGGCCGCGGACGGCCGGGCGACATGGGCTTCGACATCATGCACTACAACGTGCACAAGACGTTCGCGACACCGCACGGCGGCGGCGGACCCGGGGCCGGACCCGTCGGCGTCGTCTCCGAACTCGAACCGTTCCTCCCGAACCCGCGCGTCCGCGAGAAGGGCGGGAACTACCGCCTCGAAGACGCCGAAGACTCCATCGGGAAGGTCCACGGCTACACGGGCAACTGGTTCGTCCTCGTGAAGGCGTACGCCTACATCGCCCGTCTCGGCGACGCCGGCCTCTCCGACGCCTCGGCGAAGGCCGTTCTGAACGCGAACTACCTCGCCGAGCAACTGGACTACGAGGTGCCGTACGAACCGTTCCACCACGAGTTCGCCGCGACGGCGGGCGACAGAGACGCCGCCGACGTGGCCAAACGGATGCTCGACTACGGCGTCCACCCGCCGACGACGAAGTGGCCCGAGTTCGTCCCCGAGGCGATGCTCACCGAACCCACGGAGATAGAGAACCGCGACTCTCTGGACGACTTAGCGCACGCGTTCAACGCCGCGATGGCCGACTCCGACGAGGAACTGGAGAACGCCCCCTCGCGGACGACGGCGCGGCGTATCGACCAGGTGGGTGCCGCGCGGGACCCGCAACTCTCCTGGCAGGCGCTGGACGACGAGTAAGCGCTCCGCTCCGAGTTTTCTTCTCACGCCGCGAAAACAGCGCCCTCGTCGACTACGCTTCGGCCGTCGAGATGTCGCCGTCGATCTGGATGTAGCCGTAGCCACACTCCGCACAGCGCCACTTCGTCTTCTTTCCGAGGTGGATCTCCATGTACGCCGTCTTCCAGAACGTCGCCGTCTCGCCGCACGAGGGGCACTCGCGTTCGATCTCCATGCTCATGCTTCGGGATTCCGTGTGGGGGACAATTGAAGATACTGGTTCGAGGGGACGGTTCCGAACGGCCGATAAACGGTATCGCGCGATACAGAGTCGCGTATCTGAAGACGCGGCGCGAATAGTCGCCTCCCCAGTTGATAGGCGGTGTCGCGGTAGCGGAAAACAATATAAACATGTTTGCTAATTCGCATTATGAAGCGCCGTTCCCTGCTCGTCGCGTCCAGTTGCGCTCTCCTCTCGATATCGGGTTGTATCTCCAGCCCGGGTCAAAATGGAGGGTTACTCAGCGTACTCAAAGCAGAGACGCCCGACGAAACAACGGTTACGCCGTCTGACGACGAACGAATCCGTACCGTGGAACCCCTCCAGACCGCTCTCGACACAGCACGTGATGACGGTCTGGATGCTATGCGACTGGACAGTTCGGAATTCGATACCACCGCTACTGCGCTCACTCCGTTGCCGTGGTACGAACCGGAGAAGGACTCCAGTTCCCCCTCAGGCATCTATATCCGCCACGAAGATGCAACCTATGCGGTCTACCTCCAGCCCTACTGTGCCGATTCGATTTTCGTGAATGCGGAGAGCGAACGAGACGTCTACGGTCGAGGTGGTTGTGTCCCTCCCGAGGTGCGCCCCGAAAACTCCTGAGTCGAAACCCAAAAACGGAACGCAATCGAGAGACAGACGGCTATCGAAGATATCCCGAGGCGTTCGCAGGCGGCGTTCCGATTCGTCCACGCCGACTCCCGGTCGGAACCGCCACTAGTTCCGTCTCGTCGAGGTACGACAGGAGGTACGCGCCCGCTTCACGACTCGAATTCTCGCTCGTGACGCGGACGTACGCCGCGCCGAAGGCGGAGTCGTACTCGACGACTCTCGCCGACCCCGGCGGGACGACGACGCTCGTCTCGGCGACGAACCCCGCCGGTTGCCGCATCAGTTCCATCGTCACGTCTCCCCCGCCCTCGGCGGGGCGAGAGAGGACGAACCGCTCTGTCGCCCCGGTACCGAGGTAGAGATACCAGTCGGCCCAGTCGAACGCGGTGAGTCGACCCGGGAGTTCGGTGCCGCGCCCGAGGAGTGCCGCGTCGAACTGCGACGCCGTGTCCGCCGGGTCGCCCGCGAGAGGCGGCGACACCGAGTGCGCGGCGGTGTAGGGGCCCGCCCCTCCCGACGAGGAGACGGCGAGCGTGTACGTTCCGGCGGCGACGGTTCGGAGGGTGACGGCCTCGCCCGGCGCGAGTTCGACGGACCGACGCGACTCGCCGCCGGCGTCGAACAGCCCCGACGGCCGCCCGCGTTCGTCGAGGAGTGCCACCGCGAACGGACCGTCTCCGGCGTCCGGCCTGGCGACGACGACGCGCGTCGACCGACCGTCCGTCGCCAGCGAGTAGCGGTGCGTCTCGCTCTCGGCGAGCGACGACGACTGGACCTCGTTCCAGTCGAGCACTCGGCCCGTGTCGTCGTCCATCGCTCGAATTGCCTCGATGGCGGCGACGGCGTCCACGACACCCGCGCCGTACGCGACTTCTTCGGCCGGCGTCAGGTCCGCGGGCCGCCGGGCGGAGGCGACGAGTGCCGCGCGGACTTCCTCGGACGTCACCTCTCTGCCCGCTCCGGCGACGACGAGGGCGGCGACGCCCGCGACGTGCGGCGTGGACATGCTCGTCCCGCTGAGCGAGGCGTACCCGCCCTGCGCGGAGGCGCTGAGGACGGCGCCGCCGGGGGCGACCACCGTGGGGACGGCGTACGACTCGGGCCAGTCGTCCGGCGGGAGCGCGAGTTCCCACTCCTCGCGAGTGACGACGCCGCTACTGGAGAAGGGGAGTAGCTCCTCGTTCGGCCCCGTCGCCCCGACGCTCACCGCGTCGTAGACGTTCGCCGGCGAGGAGGTGACGCCCGGTCCGTCGTTGCCCGACGCGGCGACGACGAGCGTTCCCGCGCGCTCGGCGTTCCGAACGGCGTCGACGTACGGCGGCACGCGGAACGGTGCGCCGATGCTGACACTCGCCACGTCGGCGTCCCGTTCGACGGCCCACTGGATACCGGCGACGACCTGTGAGACGGTCCCCGCCTCGCCGTCGGTCACCTGCCCGTGCAGGAGTCTGACGCCCGGCGCGACGCCGATGTGAACTCCGCCCTCGTCGCCGCCGGCGACGGTTCCGCTGGCGTGCGTCCCGTGCGAGAACGACGAACTGTCCGCCGGGACGGCCCCCACTACCTGCCTGCCGTAGCCGTCGAACTTGGCCCACCCGCCGGGGTACGTCGCGTCCGTCGCGTCCGTCGTGTGGAGGTCGATGTCGCGGTGTGAAGGCTCGATTCCGCTGTCGAGGACGGCGACGGTGACGCCCTCGCCCGTCGTTCCGTACCGCTCCCACGCGGCGGGCGCGTTCACCTGCCGGACGCCGTACGTCGCGCGGGGGTCGGTGGCGGAGGTGGTCGCGGCGGCAGATGTTTCCACCTGTTCGGTCGCCGAGAGCGGTGCACCGACGGCCGACTGAACGGTGAACACCCGTTGGTTGGCGACGACGGCCGAGACGCCGGGGTAGTCGCGCAGCGAAGAGGTGGTCATCACGTCCTCGTCCACTTTCACGAGGACGGCGTTCGTCAGCCAGAAGCGTTGGACGACGCGGACGCCGGGACGCGCGTCGACGGCGGCGACGAGCGGTTCCTGCGTCGCGTTCGCGTGTGCGAGGAGAGCGTCGACGACGGCGTCGTCGTCTTCGGGGAGATTCTCGGCGGACGGGAGGACGAGGAGGAACTGGGTCTCCGGTGCGGAGTCGGCGTCGTCCGTCGCCGTCCCGACTGCGAGCGACGAGAGACCCGAGTTCGAGACGGACGCCGGCGGATTCACCGGCCGAACCGACCCGTCGACGCTCGCCGGGAAGTAGTAGCGTCCGTCCGGGAGGTTGTACCCGGAACCGGCGTCGTTCCCTATCGTCTCGTCCCACCCGAACGAGTAGAACGTATCCTCCGGGGGCAACGACTCCAGTTCGGTCTGCGGAAGCGCGGTGGTGTTCGAGACACCGACGGTGCTCGCGCCCGACGCCGTCACGGGGAGCACCACCGTCTCCCCGGGTTCGACGACGACGACGCCGACCGGGAGCAACGACTCCGGTCGGTAGAACTGGACGAGCATCGACGCCGAGGCGTTCTCGGGGAGCGACACCGCGAACGACTCGGCTCGCCCGAAGTCCGTCCGTAGCCAGTCGGTGTCGGCCAACAGTTCCAACGAGACCCCTCCGGCGTCGTCGGGACCGACCGTCCGCGCCCCGCGCGGGTCGTCGTCGGTGCCGTCGTCGGCAGTCGTGCCACCGTCAGCAGTCGTCTCGGCGTTCGCCGTCGTCGGCGTCGGCCGCCCGTCGTCTGCGGCGGGTTCGGCGGTCGAATCTCCCGAACCCGTGTCGTTCGACTCCGCGTCTCTCGGCGTATTCGGTTCCTCGGCGCCGCCCGCTCGCTCGACCCCGACCGGTACACTCACCGCCGTCTCGCTCGCCATCTGCGAGATTCCAGCCGTCCCCACCGACGTCGCCGGAGCGACGCCAGCGACGACGAGCAACACCGTCACGACGAGCACTGCACCCCTGCTCCACATCAGAGTAGAACAGACGCGTCCCGTCAGCTTAGTGTTCGCCCGCTGTCGCCTCTCGCGCGGGCGATTACGGTTATTCGAGTCACGAGCGGAAATTTGTCGCGGGTGCGACGTGACGGTGAGACATACTGTTATACTTCGGGCCGAAAGAGACGCAGTGTGACATCCGACGAAGCCAGCCCTCCGCTTCGCGTCGTTCGCCTCCATCCTGCGGGAGGGGACGAGACCGCCGACCGCGAACTCGACGTCGACCTCTCCGAAGCCGACGTGGTCGTCGCCGACGGTATCTCCGAGGGCGTCGACCGGTGCGACGGGACGGTCGACTGCGTCGTCTCCCCGTACGAACTGACCGACGGCACGGCGGACGACCTGTTCGACCGACTGCCCGAGTCGGGGTCGCCGCCGGTCGTCCTCGTGGTCGACGGCGGCGACGGAACGGTTCCCGCCGCGGCCGTCACGGCGCCGTTCGCCGACGTGGTCCGTCGGGACCGACCGGACTTCGGGCCCCGACTGGCCGACGCCGTGCGGGACGTCGTTCCCGACCGTACGAACCCCCGCGTCGTCGGCGCACATCCGACGGAGGCCAGCGAGATGGACGCGTGGAAGGCGAACCTGTTCGACCACTTGTTCACCGAGATTCCGCTCCACGTGTTCGTCAAAGACCGGACGGGGCGACACGTCGTCGTGAGCGAAGGTCCGGTCGAGAGCCGGATTCACCGAGAGAGTAGCGCGTACCTCGGTCGGCGAGACGTGGACGGCGTGGTTCCCGACGCCGAGGCGCGGGGACCCTACGAAGACGACCTGTCGGTCGTCGCCACGGGCGAGCCGATTCTCGAGAAAGAAGAGCACTTCGCGGAGACCGACCGGTGGTTCGTCACCTCGAAAGTCCCGTGGCGAGCGGACGGCGAAATCGTCGGTCTCGTCGGTATCGCCGAAGAAATCACGAGCCAGAAGGACCGCGAGCGGCAACTGCGGATAACGAACCACGTCGTCCGGCACAACATGCGGAACAAACTGAACATCGTCGTCGGGCGGGCGGCGCTTCTCGCCAACGAGGAACCGAGCGGCCACCTCGACTCCATCCTGTCCGCCGCGGAGGACCTCCTCGGGCTAATAGACGAACAACAGGTCATCCTCGGGATAATGGTCGGCGACCCCGACCCCCGCCCGATAGACCTCTCTGCGGTCGTCCGGCGGGTCGTTCGGTCGGTGAGCGACGACTACCCCGACGCCGAGGTTACCTGCCGCGTCGACTCCGACGCGGTCGTCTCGGCCACGGAGAACGTCCACTACGCCGTCTCCGAACTCGTCGAGAACGCCGTCGTCCACGCCGACGACCCGGCGCCCGAGGTGACGGTCACCGTCGAGGCAGTCGGCGACGACGTCTCTCTCCGCGTCGCCGACGCCGGCCCGCCGATTCCGCGCTTCGAGGTGGAGATACTCACGGACCGACAGCCCATCGACCAAATCAGCCACAGTTCCGGACTCGGCCTGTGGGTCGTCAGGTGGGTCGTAAAGCACGCCGACGGGACGGTGTCGTTCGCCGAACGCGAGACCGGCGGCAACGAGGTGACGGTGACGTTCGACCGGGCCGCAGAACACGAACCGTGAGGGGGCGTCTCTCGCCCGCCGCCTCCGGGGCGAGCACCGAACCCGGAGTCAGACGACTTGGTTCGCCAGCGACTCCCCTCGCTCGAACCGGCGGACGTTCTCGCCCACGAGTTCGGCGATTCGGTCGGGATAGTCGCTCCGGGCGGCCGAGGCGTGCGGCGTGACGACGACGTTCTCGAACGCCCAGAGCGGTGACTCCTCCGGGAGAGGTTCCTCTTCGAACACGTCGAGGGCCGCGCCCGCGATGGCGTCGTCTCGGAGAGCGGAGACGAGAGCGGACTGGTCGGCGACGGGACCCCGCGCGACGTTCACGAGGTAGGCGTCCTCGCGCATCGCGTCCAGTTCGACCGCCCCGAACATCCCCTCGGTGTCGTCGGTGAGGGGGACGGCGAGGACGACGAACCGCGCGTCTTCGACGGCCTCGTGCAGGTCGGCGGGGCCGTACCGCGTCTCGACGTGGTCCACCGGCGTCGGAGTTCGACGGACGCCGACGACGGACATCCCGAGGGCGTCCGCGCGGCGGGCGATACCGCGGCCCAGCGTTCCGAGGCCGACCACGCAGACCGTCTCGCCTTCGAGCGTGAACGTCTCGTCCCACGCGGGCGGGTTCCACTCCTTCTCGCGTTGGTCCGACCGATACCGGTGCAGGCCGCGAGCGAACTGGAGGAAGTAGCCGACCGTCGTCTCGCCGACGGACGCGCCGTGGAGTCCGGTGCTGTTCGTCAGCGAGATGCCGTCGTCTCGGAGCGTCTCGACAGGGAACTCGTCGTACCCCGCGCGGACGACGTGAATCCACTCGACGTCGCTGTCGAGGACGGCGGGGTCGTAGCCGAACGTGACGAGTGCGTCGATGCCGTCGAAGTCGTCGTCGACGACGGAGACGGTCAGGTCGGCGTCCGCGTCGGGGGCGTCGTCGCCGTCGACGAGTCTCGACCGGAGCAGCGACGGCGGAAAGATGCGCTCGACGGAGCCGTGAATCCCGAGATGAGTGGTCATACACCCGGTCTCTCACCGGTCGAAAAAGCGGTTCGTGAGTGGGCAACTACCGCCCGTTCTGTCCGGGGGCGGCGGCGTCGCTGTCGGCCGTCGCGGGGTACGTCGCGTCGAGACGTTCGAGGACGTCGTCGACGGTATCCTCGTCGTACGTCCAGAACCCGGAGAACTCGCGTGGCCCGGTTTCGACGGCGACGAGGGCGCGGTGGTCCGCCCGTCTCTCGCCCCTGTAGACGACGAACCACGAGTCTCGAATCTCGGGACTCTCCGAGGCGTGTTCGACGAGGCCCGGCGGAACCGACGCGTCCGGGGCACCGTACACGTGGACGTCGACACCGCTCGCGCGAAGTTCGTCGTAGATGTGTGACTGCGACGCGAGCGTGGAGAGTCGCTGAAACCCCGCGTGGAGTTCGCCCGCGCCGGTACGCCACGCGTACCGTTCGACTTCGTGGGAGGCGAGGAGCATCCGCCGCATGTCGTAACTGGTGAACGTTCGGTCGTCGACGTGCGCGAGAATCGTCGGTCTGTCGCGTCTCTCGAAGGCGTCGCCCTCGAAGACGCCGCCGGCGACGTGCCGGTGGACGTCCTCGACTGCGGCCGCGGCGACGAACTCGTCTCCGTCGTGGAGGACGGCGAAGTTCCGGGGTAGATTCGGGTCGGTTACCCCCTCTCTCACGTCGACGCTCTGCGGTTCGAAGTAGCGGACGACCCGCGCTTTCTCGGCGTCCGGACCGTCGTAGTTGACGAGAGAGAACGTCTGGGTAGACGCCTCGACGTCCTCGACGAGCGATTCGAGTGTGTGTGTTTCTGTCACGTTGGCCCTCGTTTCTAACTACGTTCTTATCGTTAGTAAGAATGTCGCTAGTGAAGGATAGTCCGTTCGAGAGACTGAATTCGGGCGTCGGTCAGTCGTCGCCGTGGCCGTTGCTCGCTTTCTCGCCTTCGACCGCCGCCTCCAGGAGTTCGCGGCCGTACTCCGTGTTCGTCCCCAGTTCTGGCACTTCCGTCGGTTCGCGGTCCTCGTCGATGGCGACGTAGACGAAGTACGACTCCGTCGTGAGTTCCGTGTCGCCCGTGAGCGGGTCCTCCGAGAAGACGCGGAGGCGGACCTTCACGCTCGTTCGGCCCGCGCCGTAGACGTACGACTCGATGAGGGCGGCGTTACCGCGAGGGATGGGTCGGTGGAAGTTCACGCTCTCCATTCGGGCGGTGACGCACGTCTCGCCGGCGAACCGCATCGCCGACATCGCGCCGACTTCGTCCATCCACTTCATCACGTTGCCCCCGTGGGCGATGTCGTAGTTGTTGGTGTCGTTCGGGTGAACGAGGACGCGATTCTCGATGTACGTCTCCTCGATGTCTATCATACGCCGACGTACTCGGAGGCGGGGATTAACGCTTCTGACGCGAGAGCGTCCCTCCCGGTCGTTCGTGAGGTTCCGTCGATGGCCGCGCGGGAGCCCACGCCGTCGACTGAATCCGCCGGGGACGCGTCCTGCCGCCGGCCAAATCTCTTTGCGGCCGGCGCCCGAAGGGGGCGTGTATGAGTATCACGCTGTACGCGTTGGACGGCTGTCCGTTCTGTGTGAAGGTCCACGACGCATTGGAGGAGAACGGCGTCGAGTACGAGACCGTCTGGGTCGAGGCGCTCCACTCCAAACGCGACGAGGTCAAGCGCGTGAGCGGTCAGCGCGCGGTTCCCGTCCTCGTCGACGACGACCGGGGCGTCACGATGGGCGAGTCCGAGAACATCCTGCAGTACGTCGAGACGACGCTCGCCGCATGAAGATATACACCGGGCGCGGCGACGAGGGGATGACCGACCTGCGGGATATGTCGCGCGTCTCGAAGACGAGTCCGCGCATCGAGGCGTACGGCACCGTCGACGAGGTGAACGCCCTCGTCGGCAGGGTCCGTCCGACCGGTTACGACGACGTCGACGAGAAACTCGAACGCGTCCAGAACCACCTCCACGTCCTCCAGGCGGACTTCGCGAACCCGGACCCGAACGAAGACGCCCCCGTCGTGACGGCCGACCACGTCTCGGAGTTGGAGTCGTTCATCGACGAGGCCGAGGAGGAACTCGAACCGCTCCGGTCGTTCATCCTGCCCGGCGGCGGCGACGCGGGCGCGAGACTCCACCACGCGCGGACGGTGTCGCGGCGGGCGGAACGCCGCGCCGTCGCCTTCGCGAGGGACGAACCGGCGAACGAGGAGGCGATTCGCTACCTCAACCGCCTCTCGGACGCGCTGTTCGTGTTCGCTCGACTCGTGAACCAACGCGACGGCGTGCCCGAAGAGTCGCCGACGTACTGACGGCTGGGCGGGTCGCTCGCTCGCGGCGACGAAGTAGGTGGACCGACTGTGTATGATGCCCACGGTCGGTCTCTGAGGGACAGACGCGCGATGGACGCCGTCACGGCCGGCGCCTCACCAGTTTTAGGCACGCCTAACAAATACAAAAACGCTTCGATTTTGGCTGGCCTAAAACTATCTTCATGAATGGTATTGACACACACAATTCTTTTATTTGTCGCTCGTATATGGACAGATATGAATCGACACTTCGAGGACGCGTGGTACTACCTTCGACGCGCGGGCGGTCACCTCGCGGCGGGACTGCGAGAGGAAGGCGCACCGGTGGAGCGCCGCGTTCGGAAGGCGCTCGGACGAGAACGCGAGGAAGAGCCGACACCGACGGGGCGTGAGCGATTGGAGACGGAACTGCGCGGCGTTCCGCGGCGCGCCGAACGCGGCGGCAAGAAGGCGATTCGCCAGGCCCGCGGGCGCATCGAACGGTACCGCGGCGGTGCCGCGAAGTGAGGGCGAAGCAGAACGGTTAAGTCTCACCCGCGGGTAGCAGTTTTTGCCTGGGGTTGGTGGTCTAGCCAGGTTATGACGGCTCCTTCACACGGAGCAGGTCGGCAGTTCGAATCTGCCCCAACCCATTTTCTGATTCCTCGCAACGACGAGCGACGCGAGGTCGTGTTCGACCTCGAATGCGAACGGCGAAGCCGTGAGCGGAGCGAGGAGCGTCCGTCGAAGTGTGTGGTAGCCGAAGATTCGAACCAGCGAGCGAACGCAGTGAGCGAGTGAGGTTCGAATCTGCCTCGGTCCACCACCTCTCTTCTTACAGATACGGAACGACTGGGTCAGTTCTTTTCTGACTACTGTATCTCGCCGCTAATCGCGACGCGGTGAGTTGTCGCCGTCGAGAACATCCCAGCGGGGGCGATATGCATCGTGTATTCGCCATCGGGATTCACGTCGAAGATCACGACACCCTCTTTCGACAGACCAGGATTCAGTTGCTCGAAGACGATAGAGTCCTCCGCGTAAACCATCGCATTAGTGTCTACCTCGAATTCACGACCCTCCGAATCGACAACTGTGAACGGTCGGGACGTGATGTCTAGCGATTCATCGCCGACGTTCTCCATCGACATCGTCACGATGACGAACTCCCCATCGGCGTCCTCGCCGTACTCGCCGCCGACGTTGTCCGCTGTCGTCACGTCAGTTACGGTGTACTCGATAGACATCTCACCGTCGCCGACGGTGAACGACTCGCCGACATCGTGCATCGGCATCTCCGGCTGAGTTGTCGCCGTTGGCGTGGGTTCCGGTGTCGGCTCGGCTGTTGGCTCCGGGGTTGACTTTGGTGTCGCAGTCACGGTCGGCTCGGGTGCCGCCGTCGAACTCTCTTCGGCGGTTGCGCCTTGGTTACCGCCGTCAGCGGCGGTCGCCGCCTCGCCAGTCGCACCTTCGACGTTCTGCTCCGGTGCCTCGGCCGTATCGTCGCTGGGGACGACTGCTCCGAGGACGCCGAGAATCAAGACCGCGTAGACGCCTGCCGCAACGCCCGCGATCGCACCACCGCCGTCGCCGACACCCGGGAGGACAGAAAGTTTGCCCGCGGCACCACCGACGTTCATACCCACTATCAGGCCGACCGTCACGGGAAGCAGTGCGAACAACAGTGGAAGCAGGAATACGTACACGATTCCGACCAGGACGTTTCGGATGGTCGATCCACCCTTCATCCCTGGAATAGTATCTGAGAATGACACATTTTCATGACTGTACATCGACATTTAAATGTTCTCCCAGTGTCACTACGTGCGGCTACCCTCACGTGACGAAACCCGTTCAACAGGGTGAACGGTCGAGTGGCCACTTCCATTCCTTCTAACCGGTATGGCAGATTGGTTGATGTGTTTATTAATATGGGACGGCCAGTTTCACGACGCGCGGGCCCTCGACGACTGGGCCGTCCCCGAGACCACCGACGACGTGACCGCACCTTCGCGTTCGGCCGACCCGGACTGAGAAATTAATCTGTTCGCGAGTCGTACTGCGACTTCTGGAGGAGACGGACGACGGACGTGGTACCCACACCGGATATCGATGGACGGCTAGCCGAATCTCTTATCGCGACGGGACACGGTTATTTAAACACAACATGCCAGAGAACGTTTTAGTCGACTGGGACGACGTCTACTCTGCGCTCTCTAGTGACCTCCGACGGGCCCTCCTCTACGAACTCGACGGCGCTGGCCGTCCGATGACGGTGGACGCCGTCGCCTCGCGACTCAGCGACCGAGACGTGGGCGACAGCGACCGCTTGGACGTCAAAGCGGAGATCGTCCACGTCCACCTCCCGAAGCTGATTCACGCGGGTCTGGTCGTCCACGACCCGGAGACGGACACCGTCGCGTCGGCCGACCTCGCCGACCGAATTCCCACTGAGTTCTTCGCCCCGGAGGCGGAGACGCGGCGGGGACTGCTCACGAACGTCGAACGGGCGCGTCTCGAAGCGGGCGACGCCGACGCGGACGAGTACCGCGAGACGGTCGCGCGCCTCCGAGAGCGGATGAGAGACGAAGTCGCCGCCGACGTCCGACTCCTCGCGGAACACCGCCCGGACGTCTTCGAGCAACTTCGCGAAATCGTCCGCAGAGCGTAGCACCGGTCGCCCCCGTCGCCGAATCCCCGCGGCGACGACTCGGGGCGGTCGACACCGACTCACGCTCACGGCTCGCACACGACGGCGACACCGTGTGTTTCTTCCCTCCTACCCGGGAACGACCCCCATGGGCTTCGGAAGCTACGACGAGTCAGAGCAGGAGCGTCAACAGTCGAACGACGAGGACGACGGGTCCGAGGGCGTCGAGAGCCACGAACACGAGCACGAAGGAACCGTCACCGTCGAGAGCGACGTGTCGACCGACGCGCTCGTCGACCGTCTGGGAGAGATGAAGGACGACGACGAAGACGACGCGTAACCCGGCCCGTTCGGTCTCTCTCTCTATATCGCTACAGAGCACACATAGTAACTGCTTATTAGGTGTGTGGTCGCTTTCACGTATGAGCGACCCAGTGCGCTTCGGATTCGTCTGCGTGCAGAACGCCGGTCGAAGTCAGATGTCGACGGCGTTCGCCGAGCGAGAACGCGACCGCCGCGGACTCGGCGGCCGAGTCGAAATCGTGACCGGCGGGACGCACCCCGCAGACCACGTCCACGACGGCGTCGTCGAGACGATGCGGGAACTGGGCGTCGACGTCTCCGACCGGACGCCGCGAGAGGTGTCGACCGAGGAGTTGGAGTCCTGTGACGTCGTGGCGACGATGGGCTGTTCGACGCTCGAACTCGACGCCGACGGCGTGGACGTGCGCGACTGGGCCCTCGAAGACCCCGACGGGAAGGACGCAGAACGCGTCCGCGAGATTCGCGGCGACATCGAGTCCCGCGTCTCCGCGCTGTTCGACGAGTACTTCGACGAGGAGTGAGGCCGCGCGGCGGTTCGGGGAGTTCTCTCCGCCGACTGTTCGCTTCGCCCCGGAGCGTCCTCGCCGCCCGACGACGCCGCCGCGAACAGGGGAAGGTTATATCAGATTTCGAACCGTGGGTTCGCCATCGTGGAGTCACGACACCGCGTCGTCACCGGCGACGCCCGAGAGATGAGCGACGTCGCCGACGACAGCGTGGACCTCGTCGTCACCTCGCCGCCGTATCCGATGGTCGAGATGTGGGACGACCTGTTCTCGACGCTCGACGACGACGCGGAGGAGGCCCTCGCCGACGGCGACGGCGAACGGGCGTTCGAGGCGATGCACGCGGTGTTAGACGACGTTTGGTCCGAAGTCGAACGCGTCCTCGTGGCGGGCGGTATCGCCTGCGTCAACGTCGGCGACGCGACGCGAACCGTCGGCGACAGCTTTCGGGTGTACCCGAACCACGCCCGCGTGACGGAGGCGTTCGTCGAGCGCGGGTTCGAACCGCTGCCGGACGTCCTCTGGCGCAAGCCGACGAACAGTGCGGCGAAGTTCATGGGAAGCGGGATGCTCCCGCCGAACGCCTACGTGACGCTCGAACACGAGTACGTTCTCGTGTTCAGAAACGGCACCGACTCGCGTTCCTTCGAACCTCGTGACCCTCTGCGCTACGAGTCGGCCTACTTCTGGGAGGAGCGAAACGCCTGGTTCACAGACGTCTGGACGGACGTCACCGGCGCGTCGCAACGCGTCGCAGACGAGACGGCGGCGCGGGGCCGAGCGGTCCGGGTAGACGGCGACGGCACCGACAGCGACGACGGCGACGGCACCGACAGCGACGGCGACACGAGCGAGGACGCCGACGCGGCGGACGAACTCCGGGAGCGAACGGCGGCGTTCCCGTTCGCGATTCCGTACCGTCTCGTGAACATGTACTCCGTCTACGGCGACACCGTCCTGGACCCGTTCTTCGGGACCGGAACCACGTCGGTGGCGGCGATGGTCGCCGCGCGTAACTCCATCGGCTACGAACTCGAAGACGCGTTCGTGGAGGCGTTCGACGCCCGCGCGGCCGACGCGCCGGACCTGTCTCGCCGCGTCGTCGAGGAGCGACTCGACGCGCACCGCGCGTTCGTCGACGAGCGAGCGGAGACGGGGAGTCCGCCGGGGTACGACGCCGAACACTACGAGTTCCCGGTCGTGACGAGACAGGAGCAACAGATACGGTTCCGCGTCGTCTCGGACGTTCGGCGCGAGGGCCGCGAGTGGGTCGCCAGACACGAGACGGTCTGACCGGGGCGGTCCGGTCGATTACGTCGGCTTGCCGTCGAACTCCACCTCGCGGGCGCGGCGACGAATCTCGTCGGCGTCCCCCGTCTGGAGGCCGCCGAACGCCTCGTCGTACACGACTTCGCCGTCGACCATCGTGAACAGCACGTCGTCGCCGTGCGCGCCGAAGACGAGGTGCGAGAGCGCGTCGTGAAGGGGCGTCGCTCGGGTGAGGTCGGTGTCGAGTGCGACGACGTCGGCTTTCCACCCCTCGCGGAGTTCGCCGACGTCCTCGAACCCGGCGGCCCGCGCGCCGTTCACCGTCGCCATCTCGAAGACAACTCGCGCGGGCGTCGTTTTCGGGTCCGACGCCGCGACTTTCTGCAGGAGGCTCGCCTGCTTCATCTCGGTGAACGGGTCGAGCGTGTTGTTACACGGCGGGCCGTCGTTACCGAGAGCGACGGTGATGCCGCGTTCGAGGTAGTCGACGACGGGGGCGATGCCCGAGGCGAGTTTCATGTTCGAGGAGGGGCAGTAGGTGACGTTCGTGCCCGTCTCCGCGAGGAGTTCGCGTTCGGCCTCGGAGGTGTGGACGCAGTGTGCGAGCACGACGTCCTCGCCGGTTAAGCCGACTTCGTGGAGCCACTCGATGTTGCGCATCCCGGTGTCTTCTTCGACGGTCGCAATCTCGTCGGGGTTCTCGCTCGCGTGCGTGTGGATGGTGACGCCGTCGTACCGGTCCGCGATGTCTCGGGCACCGCGGAGACATTCTTCGGTGCAACTGACGGCGAAACGTGGCGTCACCGCGTACCTGATTCGGCCGTCGTGGCTGTCGTGGTACGTCTGGACGAGTCGTTCGGTTTCGGCGAGGGCGTCCTCGGTCTCCTCCAGCAGGCCGTCGGGCGCGCGCTGGTCCATCATCACTTTCCCGAGTCGGCCGCGGATGCCGAGTTCGCCCGCCGCCTCGAACGCCTCCGCGGCGTGCGCGACGGAGAGGTGGTCGACGACGGTGGTCGTACCGCTCTCTAACAGTTCGAGGTAGCCCAGTTCGGCCGCGGTGCGCATCCCCTCGGCGTCCAGCGACGCCTCCATCGGGAGGACGTGGTCGAACAGCCAATCGAGGAGGGCGGTGTCGTCGGCGATGCCTCGGCCGAGGCTCTGGACGGAGTGGACGTGACCGCCGACGAGTCCCGGCAAGAGCAGGTCGAACTCGCGCACCTCGTGGTCCGGATGGGCGGCTTCTACCTCGGTTCTGTCGCCGACGGCTTCGATACGGTCGGCGTCGACGACGACGGCCCCGTCGTCGATGACGGTCTGGGAGTCGGCGATGACGGTTCCGGCGAGGAGCATGTTCCCTCGGTTCGGTCGGCGGCCGGTGTCAAAGCGGTTGCGGAACGGCGTGCGGCGGCGATGGCCGGTTCGCCCGACCGGTCACAGTCGGTTCGCCCCCAGTCACGGCAGGAACGGCGGCGGCGACGTGGGAAGCGAGATGAGCCACAGACTCGCCGCCGTGTAGCCCATCATCACGACGACGAACGGGTACTGACTCCGAATCGCCTGCATCCGACTCGGAAACAGGCGGTACGCCGTCGAGTGCGCCACCCAGATGGCCAAGAGATGGCCGCCGAGGACGAACACGATGTTGGCCGCGCTCACCCACGACGGCAACGTCAGGACGAGGGGATTCGCCGGCGTCGAGAGCGGAGCGGCGAGGACGGCGGCCAACGACGGGGTGAGAGAGACGAAGAACGCGAGGTAGTGCGCGAGGTGGTAGCCCGCCGCGATGACGAGGAGCGGAGGCGCGAACTGGACGGCGAGTTCCCGCGCCCTGCGGTGCGTCTGCAACCGCGACGCGGACACCCGGGCGGCGAGGACGTACGCGCCGACGAACGCCGCGAACCCGAGGAGGTAGAGGCCGCCGTAGACGGCGAGGGGCGGGAGGCCGACGTCGACGAGTGCCCGGACGACGGTCGCTCCCCGTTCGGTCGTGACGAACCCGCTGTAGGTGAGTTCCCAGACGAGGAGGACGGCGAACGCCACGTCTGACGGTCCGTCCACGGCACCGTTCGCGGCGACACCGTCGGCCGCGGCGTCGCCCTCGCTCGCATCGTCGTCGCCGACGAGCCGCATCCCCGGGAGCGTGAGACGAAGCGTGCCGCCGTCCCACGAGAGCGGTGCCACGCGGCCGTAGAACCGGAAGAACACCGAGACGGGGTCGACGTTGCGGAACCACGGGCCGACGCCGACGACGACGGCACCGACGACGGTGAGCACCGAGTACGCGAGCACGACGCTCGCGAGGAGTTCGGGCCGCTTCGTCATCCCGGTGGTCGTCTCCATCCAGACGAGCGCGAGGAGTCCGGCGACGGCGGGCCACCGGCCCACTCGGACGGGGTAGGAGACGAACCCGTTTGGGAGACGCCGGGCGACGGCGCGCCACGGGTTCAGCGCGGGCCAGGCGTTCCCGACGAGGTACGCGAACATCGTGAGTCCGGCGCGCATCCCCGCGAAGACGAACACGACGGCGAGGTTCACCGTCGGAATCTGCGGCCCGGCGAACCCCCGATAGACGACGAGTGCGAGGAGTCCGAGGCCGAGTGCGTTGCCGGCGGCGACGCCGACGCGACGCGCCGTCGCTCGGTCGGGGGTCGTCACCGACCAGCGGTGGATGCGGCGGACGAGTCGGCGGTCGGTGACGAAACTGGCGAGGAGGGCGGACGCGCCGATGGTCGCGCCGCCGGTGGCGACGTACAGCCATCGCGGGACGCTGAGGGGGTCTCTGGAGGCGTCGCCGAGGCCGACGGCCGCGTTGCTCGCGTCGACGCCGCGGGCGAGGAGAAGCACGCCCACGAGTGCCAAGCAGGCCGAGAGCGTGCGCGCGAGGAGTCTGTCTGTGTCGGGCACGGTGGTCACCCCGCGAACCCGGCGTAGAGGAAGAGAAAGCCGAAGTAGAGGACGACGAGCACGACGAGCGCTCGGAGCCTGAACGACCGAATCTCTTCTTCTTCCGCTCGGTACGCCTCCCGGTACGCCTCTCGCTCCGCGTCGGTGAGGACGCTCGGGTGGCGGACGCCGCGGTGGAGGACGAGCAAGCGCGTCTCCGGGAACGTCCGACCGCAGACGCGACAGGTGCCCCCGTTCGTCGTCTCCCCAGTCGTCCTCGTCGCCTCCGTCGGTTCCGTCGGTTCCGTCGTCGTGTTCTCCATGGCTTCGTGTCTGTGGTGTGCTCGCTGGCGTCGTGCCGTCGCTCGTCGCGTCACTCGGGGACGGTGAACGTCGTCGGTCCCATCTCGACGAACGCCGTCTCGTAGCCGTCGTGGCGGGCCACCTGCGGCGGCACGTCGACGGCGACGCGGAGTTCGTCGCCGGGTTCGACCGAGTCGGCGTGCGCCCCGTAGTGGTAGCCGAGTTCGGGGTCGAGCGTCCGCGCGAGTTCGGTCTCCGCGACCGTCTCGCCGTCGCGCGACAGCGTCGCCGAGAGACCCATCATCGGCAGGACGATACCGTTGTACGGCGTCCGTGCGGAGACGTAGAGATACGGGTCGTCCCCGAATCGGGCGGCCGCTTCGTCCGCTCCGTCGTCTGCGCCGTCACCGCCGTCGACGCCGACGGCGAACGCGTGGAAGACGGCGTCACCGGTCGTCGCCCGGCCGAGGTGGTCGCCGGGGAGCGACTCCGGGTCGGGTGCGCGTCCGACGGGGATACCCATCATTTCCATCGGGGGAATCGCTCCCCTCGAACCGGGGTTCTCCGGGCTCTCTATCGGTACGTCGTACAACTCGTCGGTGTCGAACGTCACGTCGAACGTCGCCGTCTCGGGCGTCTCGAATCGTCCCTCGAACGCTCCCGTCCGACGGAGTGAGACGCCGCCGACGCGGACGCTGACCTCGTAGTCGCCCTCGCCGTCCAGCGCGTAGTTCGACCCGTAGTGCATCCCCATCTGCTGGGAGAGCATCGGGTAGGCCACCTCCTGCGTCACGAGTTCGCCGTCCCGCGTCACCTCGACGGTGACGCCGGAGTCGACGGGGAGGACCGTGTTCGTCTCGGCGTCCCACAGCGACGCCATCAGGTGGACGGAGTCCTCGGACTCCACGACGGTTTTCGAGAACTCCGTGCCCGTCAGCGTCCAGAAGCGGTGCGGGTACGAGTAGGTGAGAGCGACGCCGTAGGGGCCGACGGTGGTCCGTCCGAACATCGCCATCCCTTCGGTGATGGCGGGGACGTAGACGGCGTCGGGTCGGTTCTCGACGAGTGGGGGGTCGCGCCACGCCGACTGCGTCTCGAATCCGAGCGTGCCGAGGCACCCGGCGGTACCGGCGAGGGCACCGGACCCGAGCGTGCCGAGGACCTGTCGACGAGTGAAGTACGAGACCATGTGGTGTCTCTCGCCCGCGAGACGGGCGAGTGTCGTCGTCGGAGGTTACGAGGCGATGGGGATGACGTTTGCGGACCGACGGCGGCGTTCGACGGGGAGTCGTCTCCGAACCGTCGATCTGCTACTCCACCCGGACTTTGTGTCTGAAGGCTCGGTAGACGCTGATTCCCGTCTCCGTGAGGACGACGTTCTTCTGCTTTCCCGCGGGTTCGAGACGGAGGTAGCCCTTCGCGACGAGTGGGTCGACGATGGCCGTGTCGAGGCGGCGGTACTCCGACTGTCTGCTCTCGGTGGAGTAGTTCGCGAGGAACGGCAGGCCGTAGTCGTTCGCGCGCTGGATGAGGCTCCGTTTGTTCAGCGTGTAGGGATTCTCGACGGTCTGTTCGTAGAGGTAGCCCATGATGTGGACCTGTTCTCGCGTCGGTGCCTCGATGGGGTAGTCGGGGACGCGGTCGATGCTGGCGACGCCCTCCGAGAGGGGGTCGGCGCCCACGTCGTGACCGTAGCGCTCGGGTTCGACGCTGTAGGGGAGGGCGGCGGTGGTCATGCACGCGATGGCCGCACCGACGGCGGCGACCTTCGTCCCCGAGGAGATGTTGACGAACACCTGGTCGTCGGCGTGCGTGGCGGCGACGGTGGTGGTGACACCCATCACGTCGTAGACGTTGTGGATGTCGACCGGGAGACCCCGGGCGTCGCAGTACGCGCCGAGTTCCTCGCGGACGGCGCGTTGGTACGCCGTCGCCGTCTCCCAGGAGACGCTTTCGGTGTCGGGAGAGGACCAATCCGCGTCGTCGTCGACGTCGCCGTAGTCGGCCGCGGTGCGGGCGGGGTCGTCGACGAGGAGGTAGACCACGTCCGCGGCCTCGGTCCGCACGGGGTCGACGACGCGGTCGCGTTCGTAACCGAGCGGTGCGATGTGCACGCGCCGGCCGGAGGGGAGTCCGCTGTCCATGGTCGGAATGGTTCGAACCTACACATGAATCTTCTGAACGACTGTCAGAACCGCGCGACCGGGCGGTGACGAGAGCACGACTCGGTCGCAGACCATCGACCCGGACGGGGCGAATCGGGTGGAACGCTCCCGGGTGGGGAGTCGGCGTGGAGGGACGGTGTGAAGGGCCGAAGTCGGTCGAGGCGAGACGACGAGGCGATGGGGTCCGCGAGGCGAGGCGCCCAGCGGGGAAGGCACCCGCACGCGTCCGTCCGGCGCGGAGGAACGCCGGACCGGGGCGCGACGAACGCGTGCAGTCGAAGCGAGGCCCCACCGCAACGTCCGTATTGACACGTGACCGTCGTGACAGTCGAGAGAACCGGGACGGCTCCGAGCGTCGAAGTGGACGAAGTCGCGACTCGCGGAGTCGAAGACGTCGAACGCGAGACGCGCGGACTCAGTTGGCGTCGCAGAACTCGATGGGCGACGCTTCGAGGGTGCGAACGTCGCCGTCGCCGCGGACGAACACTCGGTAGCCGGCGTAGTCGAACTCGAGGACGCACGACCCGGAACCGCTCTCTCCGTCGAAGAGCGTGACGAGTGCATCGGGGTCGACGACGGACGCGAGCGGTGGAATATCTAATACGTCGACGCCTTCCAGTTCTGCGACCAGCGAGACGATGGACGCTGGGAGCATCTCTGGGGTGGTTGGCGTCGTATGGTCGTTCCTCATATGCGACGAGAATGGAGTTGCGACATATAAGTACTCTACTCGTTTGCAGTCCGTGCGACTATCGTGTCAGTTGATTATTCTTTTTGGCAGACTGCTCGTCGACGTTTGACGTGGGTTCGGCTCGCACAGGCCGTGTCTCGTCGGTCGATTCCGCCGGAGACGTCTCGCTCGCCCCGTCCGCTCGGTCGACTTCGAAACCTGCGAGCGCGGTTTCGAGTCGTGCGATACCCGTCTCCAGCGTCGATAACTCGTCTGTCACTTCGTCGAGCGAGGCCGCCTGTTGCTGGGCGGCGGCCGACACCGTCTGCGTCTCAGCCGTCGTCTCCTCGCCGATTCCGGCTATCTCGTCGGTCATCGCCAACACCTCCTGTGCGGACTCGGCCTGGTCGGCCGTCGCGTCGTGAATCTCCTCGACGCTGGCTGCCGTCTCGTCGACTCTGTCGACGATGCTCCCCAGCGACCCGAGGGCGTCGTTGACGGACGCCGCGCCCGCGTCGACTTCCTCGCGCATCCGTTCGATGCCGTCGACCACGTCGTCGCGTTGCGACTCGATGTCCTCGACGAGGGCTGCGATGTCCGCCGCCGAAGACTTCGTCTCCTGTGCGAGCGACTTCACCTCGTTGGAGACGACGGCGAAGCCCTCGCCCGCCTCGCCCGCCCGCGCCGCCTCGATGTTCGCGTTCAGCGCGAGGACGTCGGTCTGGTCGGCTATCTCGGTGATGACCTCGACGATGTCGCCGATTTCGCCCAGTTGCCGGTCGAGTTCGCGCACCTCTTCGACGGTGCGTTCGGTCTCCGTCCGGATGTCGTCGATGCCGCGGAGGGCGTCTTCGGCGGCGCGTTCGCCGTCGTGTCCCTCTTCGGTCGCTCGGTCGGCGAGCGTCAGGAGTTCGTCGGCCGAGGAGGCTATCTCCTCGACGGACGCCGAGAGGTCGTTCACCTCGCCGGAGACGGCGACGAGGTTGTCGCTCTGCTCGGTCGCACCGGCGGATATCTGTTCGATGGCGGTGCTCACCTCTTGGCTCGCGTGGTTCACCTCCTCGGCGTTCTCGGCGACGCGCGTGACGAGTGCGGAGACGTCGTCTGCGAACTCGCGGGTCCGACGGACCGTCGCCTCCACTTCGTCCATCATCTCGTTGTACGCGACGGCGATGGTCCGCATGTCCTCGGAGTCGGAGTCCTCGTCCAGACGGGCGGTCAGGTCGCCGTCGGCGGCCCGAACCATCACGTCGCTGTAGGCGTGCGCGTCGCCCCGCTGGTCGCGCAGGTCGTCGCGGAGTTTCGCGACGCCGGAGAGCACGTCGCCGAACTCGTCGCTGCGGTCCGTCGAGAGGTCCACGTCCAACTCGCCGTCGCGGAGTCGCGACACCGACCCCGAGAGGCCGCGGAGGGGTCTGACCGTGTTGACGTGCAAGAGCGCCCCGAGTCCGAGGAAGCCGAGGAGCGAGAGGCCGATGACGGCCGCCATGTCGGTGCCGACGCGCCGCGAGAGCGAGAGGACGGACGCGCGTTCCGCGTGCAGGAGAACCGTCTCGCCGCTGTCGAGCGTGGCGTAGCCGACCAGGTGGGGGTTTGCCGTGAATCCGCCGACGGCGTCTTGGGCGGAGACGCCCGACTCGCCCGTCGTGGCGGCCGCGAACGCGTCGGTTTCGGCCGCCGGGTAGTCGCGCCCGGGCGCGCCGCCGCCCGTTCCGTAAACGACGGTGCCGTCCGTCGTCACCAGTTGGGTGAACGAGTCGTCGACGTTCGCGCGCATCCGGTCGCCGAGCGCCGTCGCGTCCGCGACGACGACGACGGCGCGGGGCCGCATCGACGGGAGTCGCTTCACGAAGGCGACGTAGCTTCGCCCGTCTCGCGTGTAGACGGCCGTGCGGTGTATCGTGTTCGTGTCGGTGAGGTCCGCGTCCTCGGAGACGGGAACCTCACCGCCGGGGAACAGCGTCTCACCGACCGCGTCGGTGTCGGAGGACCCGGCGACGGTACCCGACTCTAAGTCGAGGAGGTAGAGGCCCGTCACGTCCTCGGGCGCGGACTCCATGTACTGCGCGAGTGCGCCGTTGCTCCGTTCTGCCATCACGCTGTTGACGCTGGTATCACCGGAGATGGTCGCCACCAGTCGTCTGTGCTCGGTCTCCCACTGTTCGACCTGTATCGCCTGTCGCTCGGCGGCGGCCTGTAAGCCGCTTCGGGCGTCCTCGTTCAACGCGGACGCCGTCGCCGCGTACTGGACGCCGGCGACGCCGGAGACGACGAGCACGACCAGGAGAAATATCGCCGCCAACTGGCGGGTGTAACTCTGCGTAATCGCGTCCGGGACGAGGTCGGACACGCGACGTGTGAACTCAGCCATCGTCTGCCGAACGCCGGAACAGACGGTTAAAACTGTCTGGCGAGTTATCGTTTCTGATAGTCTCTCGTGCGGGGTGTGGACGTGTGTCTCTCACGAGTGAGAAAACGGTGAGCCAGTCCTCAGAGACGTGGGATTTCCGGCTCTCGCGTCGCCGGTGGCGATAGAACCATGGTCGTCGCACGCTTGCACACCACATGGAGTGGGAGGTCGCGTTCAGACTCCTCCTGACGGGGTTCTGCATCCTCGCACCGACCGCGTTGTACGTCGGCCTCGTTCGGGCCCTCGAACGACTCCGCGACGACCCGTTCGTCGAGCGAGTGCTGATGCAGATGGACGAGGAGTACGACGGCGCGGGCGGGTCGTCGCTCTCGACGCCCGGGTTCGTGCCGATGTCGGTGGCGACGGAGACGGGCGAAACCGACGCCTGCCCGCAGTGCGGCGCGCCGAACCCGCCGTACGCGGAGTTCTGCGGTGCCTGCCTGGCGTCGCTGGACGAGTGAGCCCTCTGTCCTCTGCGCTCGGTGAAAAAACGAGAAACGAGACCGGAAGAGACGGTCTACAGGAAGTCTTCGACGTACTCTGCGACTTCGTTCGGGGTGTCGCCGACGGGGACGCCCGCGTCGTTGAGCGCCGAAATCTTCGAGTCGGCCGTGCCGGTGCCGGACCCGGAGACGATAGCGCCCGCGTGACCCATGCGCTTGCCCGGCGGTGCCGTGCGACCCGCGATGAAGCCCGCGACGGGCGTGTCCATGTTCTCCGCGATGAACTTCGCGGCCTGTTCTTCGTCCTCGCCGCCGATTTCGCCGCACATCACGACGGCGTCGGTGTCCTCGTCGGCCTCGAACAGTTCGAGGGCGTCGACGAACGACGTGCCGATGATGGGGTCGCCGCCGATGCCGATGGCCGTCGTCTGGCCGATGCCGCGGTCGGTGAGGTTCGAGACGACCTGATAGGTGAGCGTCCCCGAACGGGAGACGAGACCGACGTTTCCGGCCTCGAAGATGTTGCCGGGGAGAATGCCGAGTTTCGCCTCGCCGGGCGTGATGAGACCGGGGCAGTTCGGTCCGAGCAGTCGGGTGTCGACCTCGCCGAGGCGCTTGTTCACCTTCGCCATGTCCTGCGTCGGGATGCCCTCCGTGATGGCGACGACGAGGTCCAGGTCGGTGTCGAGCGCCTCGAAGACGGCGTCGCCCGCGAACGCGGGCGGGACGAAGACGACGGACGCGTCGGCGTCCTCCTCCTCGACGGCCTGATTGACCGTGTCGTAGACGGGGATGCCGTTGACCTTCTCGCCGCCCTTGCCGGGGACCGCACCGGCGACGACGTTCGTGCCGTACTCGACCATCTGTTCGGTGTGGAATCGACCTTCGCCGCCGGTGATTCCCTGTACCACTACGCGCGTGTCGTCGTCGACTAGAATGCTCATTGGCTCGCCTCCTGTGCGTTCTCGACGGCCCGTTGGACCGCGTCTTCGAGCGTCTCTTCGACCTCCACGAGGTCGGTGTTGAGAATCTCCATCCCCTCTTTCGCGTTCGTGCCCGCGAGTCGGACGACGACCTTCTTCGGAATCTCGTCGAACGACTCCAGCGCTTCGTTGATACCCTTCGCGACTTCGTCGCCGCGGGTGATACCGCCGAAGATGTTGAACACGACGGCGTCGACGTTCTCGTCGGAGAACACCATGTCGAGCGCCTGCGTCACGCGTTCTGCCTTCGCGCCGCCGCCGATGTCGAGGAAGTTCGCGGGCTCGCCGCCGTAGTGGTCGACGAGGTCCAGCGTCGTCATGACGAGGCCCGCGCCGTTGCCGATGATACCGACGTTACCGGAGAGTCGAACGTAGTCGAAGCCGTAGTCGTTGGCCTTGCGTTCGAGTTCGTCTTCGGCCGCCTCGTCCTCCATCTCCGCGAGGTCCGGGTGGCGGAAGAGCGCGTCCGAGTCGATGTTCATGACGGCGTCCGCGGCGACGACGTCGCGGTCCGACGTTATCATCACGGGGTTGATTTCGATGTCCGCGGCGTCTTTCGACTCGTAGAGGTCGTACAGCGTCGAGAGGATGGACGCCACGTCGCCCGCGACGTCGCGGGGGATGCCCGCCTCGTAGACGACCTTTCGCGCCTGGTAGGGGTGCAGACCGAACGCGGGGTCGATGTGTTCGCGCGCGATGGCGTCGGGCGTCTCCTCGGCGACGGCCTCGATGTCGACGCCGCCCTCGGTGGAGACCATGGCGACGGGTTCGCCCTCGCCGCGGTCCATCGTGATACCGACGTACAGTTCGTTCTCGAAGTCCACGCCGGACTCGACGAGCACCTTCTCGACGGTGTAGCCTTTGAGGTCCATGCCGAGGATGTCTTCGGCGGCCTCGCGCGCCTCGTCCTCGCTCGTGGCTATCTTGATACCGCCGGCCTTCCCGCGACCACCGACGTGTACTTGCGCCTTGATGGCGGCCGGGTAGCCGATGTCCTCGACGGCCTCCATGACTTCGTCAACCGACGTCGCGAGGCGGGACTCGGGTACCGGAATCCCCGCCTCGGCGAAGATATCCTTCGCCTGATACTCGTGGAGTTTCATGCGTCCGTGAGTGCGAAGGACGGCCGCTTAAATCCCGTTCATCCGGTAACGATAGTTCCGGTTAGTCTCTCCGCGAACCCCTCGACGACGACTTATGTCACCTCGGCGTGACGCTCCCTCATGGCAGTCCTCGACCGATTCAGACTCGACGGCCAGACGGCGATAGTGACGGGCGGCAACCGCGGCATCGGCCGGGCCATCGCGCAGGCGCTCGCGGAGGCCGGTGCGGATGTGGTCGTCGCCAACCGGAGCGAGGAATCCGGGCGCGTCGCCGCCGAGGAGATAGCCGATTCGACCGACGCGGAGACGCTCGCCGTCCCCGTCGACGTGGCCGACGAGTCCTCCGTCGAGGCGATGGTCGAGGCGACACTCGACGAGTTCGGCGGCGTCGACGTCCTCGTCAACAACGCGGGCATCGTCGTCCACGAGGGCATCGAGGACATGACGCTCGCGGAGTGGAACTCGGTCGTCCAGACGAACCTCACGGGCGTCTTCCTCTGCTCGAAGTACGCGGGCGCGCCGATGGTCGCGGGCGACGGCGGCGCTATCGTCAGCGTCTCCTCGATGTCGGCGTTCGTCGCCAACTACCCGCAGCGACAGGTGGCGTACAACGCCTCGAAGGGCGGCGTCGAGTCGTTCACGCGACAACTCGCCTCCGAGTGGGCCGAACACGACGTGCGCGTGAACACCGTCGCGCCGGGCTACATCCGCACCGACAACACCGACCAAGCCGACGCTATCGACCCCGACATCGACGAGGTGTGGAAGTCGGAGATGCTGATGGACGACATCGCACCGCCGGAGGACGTCGCTCCCACCGTGGTCTACCTCGCCAGCGACGCCGCCCGGTACGTCACCGGTGCGTCCGTCGTCGTCGACGGCGGGTACACGGTTCGATAGCGCGGTCGGCCCGCGTCGGCCGCCCGGCTCACTCGGCGTAGAACCGAACCAACCCGCAGTCCGGACAGACGTACGTCTGCACGTGGTCGCCCTTCAGGTCGAGTGCGCCGAGGACGCCGCCGTCGGTGTCGACGCGGATGCCGTCGCCGGAGTACGTCGTCGTGTGACCGACTCGCCGCATCGCCGTCTCGCAGTCCGGGCACGTTCGCTCGCCCATACGCCACCGTTGCCTCGTCCTCCTTTATGAACCTCCGCCTCGAACGGTCGCCCCATGCGTGCTGTCAGGTTCCACGAACACGGTGGCCCGGACGTACTGACCGTCGACGACGTCGACGAACCCGACCCCGGTTACGGACAGGTGGTCGTCGAAGTCGGCGCTATCGGCGTCAATCCCGTCGACACGTACTTCCGGGAGGGCGCGTACCCCGTTCCCGGTCTGCCGTTCGTCCCCGGGTCGGACCTCGCGGGCACCGTCGTCTCGGTCGGTGAGGGCGTCGAACGCTTCACGCTCGGTGACCGCGTGTTCGGGACGGGCCTCGGCAACGGGATGTCCGGGACGTACGCCGAACAGGTCGCCTCGCCCGCCGGACTCCTCGCGCACCTGCCCGAAGACGTCGAGTTGGCCGACGCGGCGGCCCTCGCTCTCGTCGGCACCACCGCGTGGCAGGCGCTCGTCGAACACGGCGAGGTGAAGCCCGCGGACACGGTCCTCGTTCACGGCGGAAGCGGCGGCGTCGGCCACGTCGCCGTCCAACTCGCCGCGACGATGGGCGCGCACGTCGTCACCACGGCGTCGCCGGACTCTCACGACGCACTCACCGCGTTGGGTGCCGAGGCCGCCTTCGACTACGACCACCCGAACCTCGAACGCGCCATCTCCGAGGAGTACGCGCCGGACGTCGTCCTCGACACGCACATGGACCGCTACCTCCAGTTGAACGCCAACGTCGCCGCCGACGGGGCGCGCATCGTCGGCGTCGGCAACGACACCGCGGAGGGCGGGTTCGACGACATCGGCGTGACGAAAGGCAAGGAACTGCGCTACCAGTTCATGTCGATGTTCAACACGCGCGAGACGGACGCCGTCCTCTCCCGTCTCGGTGACCTCCTCCTGCGCGACGACGTGAGCCCCGTCGTCCACGAGACGTACGAGTTGGCGGAGGCGGGCGAGGCCCAACGGGCGGTGCTGCACGACAGCTTCCTCGGTAAACTCGTGCTCGTCCCCTGACTCCGGCGGTCGAATCGCGGGTCCGCCGGCTCGTTTATGTGCCGTGGTGACGAGTTACGAACATGAACGTCAGTTTCGACTTCGACGGGCGCGTCGCACTGGTGACCGGTGCCTCCGGGGCCCTCGGCAGTGCCGTCGCCGAGGCGTTCCGGGACGCGGGTGCGACGGTGGCCGCGACGGACGTCGTCGAACCCGACGACGAGGACGCACTGCTGGACGCCGGCGACGGCATCCACTTCTACCAGGGCGACTTCACCGACGAGGACGACGTGCGAGACGTGGTCGATTCGGTCATCTCGGACCACGGCGGTATCGATTTCCTCGCGAACGTGGCCGGAACGTGGCGCGGTGGCGACCCCATCCACGAGACGGACGCAGAGACGTTCGACTTCCTGTTCGACGTGAACCTCAAGACGATGTTCCTCGCGTCGAAGCACGCCCTACCGTACCTCCGAGAACGCGAGGGCGCGGTCGTCAGCGTCTCGGCGAAATCCTCGCTGGAGGGCGGCGAGGGCGACGGCATCTACCGGGCGTCGAAGGCGGGCGTGCGACTCCTCACGGAGACCATCGCCGAGGAGAACCGCGGCGTCGTCCGCGCGAACGCGGTGATGCCGAGCGTCATCGACACGCCGATGAACCGCGAGATGATGCCCGACGCGGACCACGACAAGTGGGTGAAACCCGAGGAGATAGCGCAGACGTTCCTCGCGCTCTGTTCGGACGCGACGGGCGTCACCTCCGGTGCGGCCGTTCCCGTCTACGGCGAGGCGTGACCGTCCCCTGAGAGAGGGTGTCTCACAAGTTCTGCCGAGCAGACAAAACCCACGAACGTTTCGTCAGTATATATACGCAGGGAGAATATGTCGGACTATCCTCGCGTTTCCGCCCTCGTATCGTGTCGTTTATCACGTTCTCGTCTGGTAGAGGGAGCCAGACATGAGCGAACGAGAGACGTGGGCGACGCGGGCAGGTTTCATCCTCGCCGCCGTCGGCAGCGCCGTCGGACTCGGGAACATCTGGCAGTTCCCGTTCAAGACGGCGCAGTTCGGCGGGGCGACGTTCCTCGTCGTCTACCTCGTGGCGGCGTTCGGTATCGGGCTTCCGGCCATCCTCGCGGAGTTCGTCATCGGGCGGAAGAGCAACCTCAACACCATCGGCGCGTTCGAGAAGTTGGGATACAGGAACTGGCGGTTCGTCGGCGTCCTCGGACTCGTGACCGGGTTCTGGATTCTGTCGTACTACAGCGTCGTCGGCGGGTGGGTGCTCCGCTACGTCGGCGGGAGTCTCACCGGCGCGTACTTCGGTGACTCCGCGGCGTACTTCTCGAGCATCGCCGCCGGACCGGATGCGATTGCCCTCCACGCCGTGTTCATGGCGCTGGTCGTCGGCATCGTCGCGTTCGGTATCGAAGACGGCATCGAGAAGGCGACGAAGTTCATGGTGCCGAGCATCCTCGTCATCCTCGTCGCCCTCGCCGCGTGGGCGTTCACGCTCCCCGGGTCCGGACCGGGGTACGGCTACTTCCTCTCGCCCGACCTGAGCCAACTGCGACTGACGGTCGCGACGACCGACGGCTTCCCGTTCGTCTCGTTCGGCGGCCCTCTCGCGGAGATAATCCCCTTCGCCGTCAGTCAGGCGTTCTTCTCGCTGTCGCTCGGGATGGGCGCGATGATAACGTACGCCTCCTACATCGACGGCGACGAGAGCCTGTTCGGCGACGGTGCGACCATAGTCGTCTTCAACAGCCTCATCGGTATCCTCGCCGGTCTGGTCGTCATCCCCCTGCTGTTCGCGCAGGGCGTCGAACCCGGGAGCGGCGGCGCGGGTGCGCTGTTCATCAGCGTCGCCGGGGCGTTCGCGTCCATCCCGTTCGGGCGCGTCGTCGGCGTCGTCTTCTTCGGCGTCGTCCTCGTGGCCGCCCTCTCCTCGGCTATCAGCCTCCTCGAAGTCGTCGTCGCCTACGCCATCGACAACTACGCCGTCTCGCGCCCACAGGTCGCCGTCGGCCTCGGGGCGGTCATCTTCCTCCTCGGCCTCCCCTCGGCGTGGGACACGGCGTGGCTCACCTGGTTCGACAATCTCGCGTACCAACTGTTCCTCCCGCTGTCGGTGCTGGGTATCCTCGTGTTCGTCGGGTGGGTGTTCGGCCGCCCGGCCCTCGAAGAACTCCTTCGCGGGACGAGTTTCGGCCACGGCGTCGGCGCGACGTGGCTCTGGACGGTTCGGAGCGTCGTCTTCCTCGCCGTCGTGGTGACGCTCGTCCTCGGACTCGTGACGCTGTTCGGCGGACAGGACCCGGCCATCGTCCCACCGCTCTGAACGACCGCCTTCGGAGCGCCGCCGTTCGACTGACGAATCGTAACCGAACGAGCGTTTTTCCGGTCGGATAGCGACGAGAATCGCCCCTTCACCGCGGTATCGTCCGTCACTTTCGCCGCCTGACGAATCCTCGGTTCGAAAGCGCTTTTGCCGCAAAACTGAGACTGCGTGACAATGACACGAGAAACGTGGGCGACGCGCCTCGGCTTCATCCTCGCCGCCGTCGGGAGTGCGGTGGGGCTCGGGAACATCTGGCGGTTTCCGTGGATAACCGGACAAAACGGTGGTAGCGCTTTCCTCGCGGTGTATCTCGGTATCGTTCTCCTGGTCGGCGTCCCCGCGCTCGTCGGGATGTTCGTCATCGGCCGACGCTCGAAGCGGAACCCCGTCGGTGCGCTCCGAGAGCTCTCGGGGTCGAACAGTTGGGGGCTGGTCGGCGGTTTCCTCGTCGCCAGTTCGCTCGTACTCATCTCCTTCTACAGCGTCGTCGGCGGGTGGATTCTCCGCTACCTCGGCGAGAGCGCCCTCGGCCTCGCCACCGGGAGCGTCGGCTACTTCTCGAACCCCGGTGCCGCGTTCGCGTCGGCGTCGTTCGGTCTCGAAGCCGTCGTCTTCCACCTCCTCTTTCTCGGACTGACGGCGCTCATCATCGTCGCCGGCATCCGCGGCGGCATCGAAGTCGCGACGAAGTGGATGATGCCGGCCATCTTCCTCCTCCTCGTCGGCCTCGGCGCGTGGGCCTCGACCCAGGCGGGCGCGTCGGAGGCGTACGCGTTCTACCTCGGATTCGACTCGCAGACGCTGCAGAACAACTTCTTCGGCCTCCTCGGTCCCGCCGCCGGACAGGCGCTGTTTACCCTCTCGCTCGGCGTCGGGACGATGATAACGTACGCCTCCTACCTCGACGAGGACCGCTCGCTGCCGTTCGACGGCGCGAGCGTCGCCGTCCTGAACACCGTCGTCGGCGTCCTCGCGGGCCTCGTCGTCTTCCCCCTGCTCTTCACGCTCGGCATCGAACCCGGCGAGACGGGGACGGGCGCGGGTGCGCTGTTCGTCGGCCTCGCGGGGGCGTTCTCGCAACTCCCCGGCGGCGCGCTCATCGCGACGGCGTTCTTCGCCGTCGTCGCCCTCGCGGCGCTCTCCTCGTCCATCAGCATCCTCGAAATCTCCGTGTCGTTCCTCGTCGACGAGTACGGCCTCGAACGGCGTCGCGCGGCGGCGTCCGTCGGCGCTCTCGTCGCCGTCACGGGGTCGGTGTGCGCGCTCGAATCCGGCGTGTTCGGCTTCGTCGCCGGAACGCTCGTCGACATCCTTCTCACCGCCGGCCTCGCCGCCTGCCTCGTCTTCGTCGGCTGGGTGATGGGGCGCGACGCACTCGTCGAGTTCCGGTCGGGGTCGGGACCGGTCGGGCGGGCCGTCTCGACGCCGTGGCTGTTCGGCGTCGGCGTCCTCATCCCTACCTTCCTCGTCTTCACGCTCCTCACGACGTTCGGCGTCGACGGCCGAATCGGTTTCTGGCCCACCGTCGCCGCCGCCGTCGGCGTCGCCGCCGTCGCCTTCGCGAGTCTGCGCGGCGAACGCTCGCTCGTCTGACGCGGCGCGTTCGACTCGCCTCGCTCGTTCTTCTGGTATCAGTACGCTTTCCTCTCGCCCGCAGGACGGTCCAGTATGGACGCCGCCAGCGTTCCGCTCGCCGTCTACGCGCTCTCGCTCGCTCCCGCCGTCGTCTGGGGGTTCACCCCGGTCATCGAGAAGCGCGCGCTCTCCGGGGGCGGGCGACCCCTCCAAGCGGCGCTGACCGTCGTCGTCGTGGACACGATACTCTACCTGCTCGCACTCCTCGCGCGCGGGGAGGTGCCGTTCGCGGACCTGTCGGCGGAGACGCTCGCCGTGTTCGTCCTCGCGGGCGTGCTCGGCACCGCAGTCGGCCGCATCGCCATCTTCGCGGGCAACGCCCGCGTCGGCGCGAGCGTCAGTAGCGCCGTCGTCAGCGCTCGCCCCCTGTTCGCGACGGCGCTCGCCGTCGGCTTCCTCGGCGAAGTCGCCTCGCTCACCACCGTCGCGGGTATCGTCGTCCTCGTCGGCGGCCTCGCGGTGCTCTCCGTGGCGAAGGGCGGCGACCTCTCGGGGTGGGAGACGCGGGACCTGCTGGTTCCGCTCGCCGCCGCCGTCGCGTTCGCCGTCGGCAACGTCCTCAGGCGATTCGGTCTCGACGCGGGTGCGACGACCCCGCTCGAAGCCGTCGCGCTGAACGAACTCGCGGCGCTCGTCGCCCTCCTCGCGTACGTCGTCGCCCGCGGGCGTCGCGACGTGTTCACCGCGCCGCCGCGAACGTACCTCGTGTTCGCCGTCAGCGGCGTCCTCACCGCCGGTGCGCTGTTGTCGATGTTCACCGCGCTCTCGATGCCCGCCGGACGCATCGCAATCGTGGACCCCCTCGTGGCGACGGCGCCGCTTTTCACCACGCTGTTCTCGTACTTCCTGCTCTCGGACCTCGAACGGGTGACGTGGCGAATCGTCGCGGGCGCGGTGCTCGTCGTCGTCGGGGCGGCGCTCGTGACGGTGTAGGTGGAGACGAGCGGGCGGCGACGGGATAGCGACGACGAGGTACCGATGCCAGTCGCCGAAGCGGGGTGGCAGACGCTCGCGGGGCGCAAACGACGAGAAAATGGACGACCGGTCGCGGACGTTCGCCCTACGCCTCGACGGCCATACCGCGCACGTCGGACGACGATACCTGCATCGCGTGCGTGTTCAGCGCGTGCATCTGCACCATCTCGACCAGTTCCTTCATGTTCTCCGACTGGACCGAGAAGTCGCAGTCGTGGCCCGCCTCTCTACAGGTGACTCTCATGCTCATGGTTCACACCCTTCCGGGAGTGAGAGTAGGCGCGCGACCAGCATAACCTCTCCTCGTGGTTCGACGAACGTCGAATCCACCTTTGGCCGAGAGCGGAAACCCTTTTGCACCCCGGACGGACGTTCGTGACAATGACCGCAGGTGGTCCGGCGTGACGATGGACGACCGTATCGACGAACTCCGCGAAAAGCGCGAGCGCGCGCGCAAAGGCGGCGGTGAAGACCGAATCCAGTCCCAACACGACAAGGGGAAGATGACGGCGCGAGAGCGCATCGACTACTTCCTCGACGACGGAACGTTCAACGAATTCGACCAGTTCCGGACGCACCGCAACCACAAGTTCGGGATGGAAGAGAAACAACTGCCCGGCGACGGCGTCGTCACCGGGTACGGGGAAGTCGACGGGCGCAAGACGTTCGTGTTCGCCCACGACTTCACCGTCTTCGGCGGCAGTCTCGGCGAGGTGTTCGCCGAGAAGATATCGAAGGTGATGGACAAAGCCGTCGAGGTGGGCGCACCCATCGTCGGCCTGAACGACTCCGCCGGGGCGCGCATCCAAGAGGGCGTCCAGTCGCTGGCCGGGTTCGGCGAGATATTCCGCCGCAACACCGAGGCGTCCGGCGTCGTCCCGCAGATATCCGCCATCATGGGACCCTGCGCCGGCGGGGCCGTCTACTCGCCCGCTATCACGGACTTCACGTTCATGGTGAAGGACACGAGCCACATGTTCATCACCGGCCCGGACGTCATCAAGACGGTCACCGGGGAAGAGGTGACGTTCGAGGAACTCGGCGGCGCGACGACGCACGCCTCCGAGTCCGGCGTCGCGCACTTCGCGTGCGACGACGAAGAGCAGGCGTTGGACCAGATTCGACTGCTCCTGTCGTATCTGCCGCCGAACAACGTCGAGGACCCGCCGCGCGTCGAACCGTGGGACGACCCCGAACGCGCCGACGAGTCGCTCAACTCGGTGGTCCCCGACGAACCCAGAAAGCCGTACGACGCCCACGACGTGATAGACGGCGTCCTCGACGAGGGGTCGTTCTTCGGCGTCCACGAGGACTTCGCGAAGAACATCGTCGTCGGGTTCGCCCGACTGGACGGCCACTCCGTCGGCGTCGTCGCCAACCAACCGCGCGTCAACGCCGGAACGCTCGACATCGAAGCCTCGGAGAAGGCGGCCCGCTTCGTCCGCTTCTGCGACGGCTTCAACGTCCCCATCGTCTCGTTCGTCGACGTGCCGGGCTTCCTCCCCGGAACGGACCAGGAACACGACGGCATCATCCGCCACGGCGCGAAACTGCTGTACGCGTACTCTGAGGCGACGGTGCCGCTCTTGACCGTCATCACGCGGAAGGCCTACGGCGGCGCGTACGACGTGATGGCGTCGAAGCACCTCGGCGCGGACGTGAACTACGCGTGGCCGACGGCCGAAATCGCCGTCATGGGGCCGCAGGGCGCGGTCAACATCCTCTACAGCGACGAGTTGGAGGCGGCGGACGACCCGGACGCCCGGCGCGACGAACTCATCGAGGAGTACAGAGAGGAGTTCGCCAACCCGTACACCGCGGCCGACCGAGGCTTCGTCGACGATGTGCTTGAACCGACGGAGACGCGGGCGCGCCTCGTCGAGGACCTGGAGATGCTTCGCTCGAAGCGCACGTCGCTCCCGGACAAGAAGCACGGTAACATCCCGATATGAGCGACGGAGAGGACGTTGAACTCTCCATCCCGGAGACGGCCGACGAGGACGAAGCCGCGGCCATCGCCGCGGCCGTCGCCGCGCACCTCCGCGACCAACAGGCCGCGGCCGCCGCGGCGGCCGCCGAGGACGGCGGCGACTCGTGGGACGGCAAGCGCTGGGCGTTTGCCGGGCGCGTGGCGACGCTCACCGGACGGCACGGGGTCCGCGTCACCGACGGCGCGCCGCGAGACGGGTGGAGTGCGGCGGGCCGCGTCGACCGGTTCTGAACGCGACGGACCGCGTCGACGGCGACGGACGCGGCGGGCCGTTCTCGGGTTCGAGGTTCTCGCCGACGGGTGTACTTATCCACGTCGCCGACGAAGGGTTCGGCACATGCCAGAAGAGACACTGTTCAAGTCGGAGAGTGACCGTGACAGAGCGGAGATTGCGGCGTACCTGCGGAGCGTCGCGGACAAACTCGAATCGGGTGAGTCGCTCACGCTCTCGGCGGGCGACCAGTCGGTGACGATGGACCCCCCGTCTCGGCTGACGTTCGAGGTGGAGGCCGAACGCGAGGGGCCGACCGGACAGCCCGGCGAACTGAGCATCGAGTTCGAGTTAGAGTGGGACGAGGACGCGGGCGACGGTGGAGGCGACGGCAGCCTAGAGATATCGTAGCGCAGTCGCTCGGCCCGTAGCGGCGATATCGAGAAGCGTTCGCCGGATTACGCCGTCTGCGCGACGCCGCCCTTCTTTCGCGTGATGTAGCCCGCGATGCGGTTGCGCACTTCCTTCGACTCGACGTTCGTCAGTTTGCTGACGCTCTCTTTGTTCGTGTCGAAGTCGGTGTTGAACGCCTGCGGGTACTTCTCTAACAGCACCTTGCCGAGTTGCTTGACGTACTTGGGTTTGATAGCCATGCCCGACGATACCGTCAGCGCGCACTAAAACGATTCGTTCCGGCGTCGTCGGCGCGACGGCGTGTCACGGTCCCTCGCAGACGCGCCGAGAGCCTCAGTCCGTGCGCTCTCGCCACCCCGACACCTCGCTCAGCGTCTCGAACGCCTCTCGCTCCGCCGGACCGCCGCACTTTCGCACCGTCTCCGCGAAGTAGTCGAGTCGGGCGAGTAGTTCCTCGGTGTCGTAGCCGGGAACGTCCAACCGCGACGCCGCGACGGTGGCGTCTATCACCGCGCCGAACCCCCGATTTATCACGGGCACCGTCTCGGAGACGACGTCGCTCTCGACGGGTCGGAGGCTCCACTCCTCCCAGCGCGTCCCGCCGCGTTCGCCGCCGTCGACGCGCGTCGCTTCGACTTCGACCCACGCGCGCGCGTCGTCGAGAACGGGGTCGTCAACCTCGTGGATGGTCGCCGCCGCCGCGACGAACACCCGTGGGTCGGCGACGAACTGGACGACGCCGCCGCCCCGCCGGTGGAAGTTCCGCCGGGTTCTGGTGTTCCCCCACGTCGTCGCCGTCACCGGTTCGCCGTCGTTCTCGGGCGCGTGTAACCCGAGTGCGGCGGCGTTCCAGCGGTCGTTCGGGCCGAGCGTCGTCACCACCGACTCCGTGACGCCGCGGAGCGAGACGGGCCACCCGGCCGGACGCCCCGCAGTCTCCTCACCGGTCATACGCTCACCCCCCGTTCGAGGGCGACGAACGTCGCCGCGCAGACGACGTCCGCCGTCGTCCCGGGGTTGATTCCCTCCGCGACGAACGCGTCGGCGAGTTCGGCGACTGCCTCGGGGTCACCGCGCGCCTCGGCGGCCCGGCGCACCACGTCGGCGGCGACGTCGGGGCCGTGTTTCGTCCGAACGAGCGTATCTTCCTGCTCGGCGAGGAGGCGGACGAACGCCCGAGAGATTCGGTCGAGAACGGGGCCGTCGTCCGCGAGGATGTCCTCGGCGGCGGTGAACGTCCGGGAGAACCCGCCCGTCCACTCCGCGGCGTTGCCGTCGCCGTCGCTCGCGGCCATCACGTCGAACAGCGTCAGTCCGCGCTCTCTGAGCGTCGGTATCGCGTCGCTCCCGCGGCGGACGTCGAGTGCGTCGAAGTCTTCGGGCGGGTCGGAGACGGCGACGTCGACGTGCTCGAACGACCGGTAGAAGTCCGCGGCGTCGGCGACGGTGGTCGATTCGACCACGTCGGTCACCCCCGACGCCGTCGGGTCCCCGGCGGCCGCCGCGCGGACGAGGGGGACGAGGAGGAGCAGACACCCGAACTGCGTGTTTCCGCCCTCCTGCGTCCGCATCCCGCGGACGGCGCGTTCGAAGGCGACGCCGACGGGCGCGCCCGATTCGGCCCGTCGGAGGCCCTCTCCGGACCCGACGGCCCCGGCGAGGAAGTGCTCGAACCGGAGGTCCGAGAGGTCGTGTCCCCGGTCGACGTTGCCGGGTTTCGGCGTCGCCGACACCTCCAGAAGGAGCGCGAGTTCGGCGTTCTCGGCGGGCGTTCGGGGACTCTCTCGACGGGCGCCGGGTCCGTCGTCGCTCACGACTCGACCACCTCGTCGGTCGCAGACGGCGTGCGCTCGGCGAACCAGTCGTCCGCCGCCCGGCGGACGCGACGGAGGACGCGCGGGTCGGTGCTCGGTCGGCCGACGCTGACGGCGTCCGCGCCGTACCCCAGGTACTCGCGGACGCTTTCCTCGTCGCGGACGCCGTTGTTGGCGACGACGAAGAGCGGTGTGTCACAGAGGTCGGCGACGACAGATTCCGAATCCATCGCGTCCACGTGGAGCATCGCCGCGCCCGCGTCGGCGACGCGTCTCGCCGTGTCTGCGAGGTCCACGCCGTCGACTTCCGCGCGGACTTTCACGCTCACCGTCGCGCCCTCGTCGGCGGCGGCGGCGACGTACTCGCAGAGTCTCTCGGTGTCTCGGAGGAGGGTCTCGCCGCATCCGACGGCGCAGAGTTCCGCCTGTCGGCAGTGCGCGTTGACTTCGAGGACGGCGTCGTGGGCGGCGCAGACGGCGGCCGCGCGGCGTATCGGGTCGAGCGTCGCGCTCCGGACGTTGACGCCCGCGGCGATGGTCGCGTCGGCGTCGGCGTCCGCGTCCGCGCTGGCGTCGGCGAGCGTCGAGAGTTCCGCGTGGACGAAGGCGAACGGGTCCTCGGGGAGGAACTCGTTTCTGTCGCGCGCGACGAGTTCCCGGGCCGCCCGCCTGCTCTCGTCGTCGAGGCTGACGCCGCCGAGAAACGCCATCCCGGCGTACGGTGCGCCCCGTCTCGCCCACGCGGCGTCCGCTTCGCCGCTGAGACTCGCGAGGGCGACGCGCGGTTCGAACATTACGACACCTCCGAGAGCGCCGACTCGACGGCGCGGGCGACGCGGGCGGCGTCTTCGGGGCCGTCTATCCGCGTGTCCGTCCGCACGACCGGACGGTCCAACTCGGTTCCGTCGTCGGCGTCGAGGACGAACGTGTCGGCGAACGGGTAGGCGTCTGCGACGCCCGCCGTCGAGGGGTCGAACCCGACGCCGGCCATCAGTTCCGCGGCCGGACCGGAGAACACCCGGTCTTCGACGAACGGCGAGACGGCGACGACGGGCGTGTTCGAGAGGGCGTCGCGGAAGACGTCCATCGCCAGCATCGGCCCCAGACTCGTGACGGGGTTCGACGGCCCGACGACGACGGGGTCCGCGAGGGCGTCGAGCACCGCGTCGGTGGGTTCGGCGTCGTCGGCCCCGCGGAACTCCACGTCCTCGACGGCGGGGTCGGCGCGACGGTGGACCCAGTACTCCTGAAAGTGCATCGTCCCCTCGTCCGTGTGGACGATGGAGGCGACGGGGTCGTCCGACATCGGCAGGAGGTCCGCTTCGAGGTCGAACGCCTCAGCGAGCGTCCGCGTCACCTCAGTCAGCGTGTTCCCCTCGTCGAGGAGGGACGTGCGGGTGATGTGGACCGCCCGGTCTCTGTCGCCTATCTCCATGAACTCCGCGACGCCGGAGAACCGCCGCCACCGCGAGATGTCTCGCCCGGCCGTCTGCGCCTCGTCGGAGAGGTAGCGCGGGCCGCCGTCCAGTCCGGCGGCGTCGGCGAGGCGGTGGAGTTCGTCGTCCGTCGCCGTGGTGTCGCCCGCGATTCCCCACCAGCGGTCGGTGTCGAGGACGCCGCCGCCGTGAAAGAGCACCGTGTCGACGTCCGGGCAGACGAGGTGGCCGCCGAGTTCCACGTCGTCGCCGGTGTTGGCGACGACTGTCGTCTCCGCGGGGTCGAACACCTCGTCGGAGCCGTCAAGCAGTTTCGGGGTTCCCGTTCCCCCGGCGAGAAAGGTGACCATAGCGACGCTTTGTGCACGGACGGTTTCAACCTTCCTTCAGCGGCACCCGGGGTTCCAGAAGGGGTTTCCACGCGGCGGTCCAACCACACGTCGATGTCCGAACTGGACGCCCGCCTCGGTCTCCTCGTCGCGTTCGCCGTGGTCCTCGTCGCCGTCGTCGCGCCCGCGTCCGGCATCCTCCTCCTCGCGGACGTCTCCGCGGCCGAGTTCGAGACGACCGCACGGGGGACGACGACGGCGTCGTCGGCGACGGTGAACGACTCGCGCCCCGTCGTCGCCGAGGCGACACTCGTCGTCCGCGCGCCGGAGGCGGTTCGCCCGGCCATCGAACGCTCGGCCCGCGAGACGTTCGCCGAGGAGGGGTTCGACGTGACCGTCGCCTCCGAGATACCAGACGACGGCACGCCCGTCGTGGTGGTCGTCGTCGACTCGTGGGACGCGCGGTGGAACCCCGTGACCCCGTCGGCGAGCGCCGAGTGGCGCGCCGCGTTCGATGCGAACGGCCACGAGAGACACGTCGACGCCGCTCTCGCCGACGAGCCGATTCGGTTCGATTCGGGGCCGGACGCGGTCGTCTCGGGCGACTACCGACTCCGTGACCGCGGGACGGGACTCGTCTCGCGTCCGGCGTACGACCGCCATCTCGCCGAACGAGTCGGCGAGGAGACGGCCCGCCGAACGCTGGAGGCGATTCGGCGCGAGACGACCGTGTGAGCGACGGTTCGGTCGGCCGTCGCAGACGCGACGGGAGAACGCGTGGCTATTTGACGACTTACCGACGACTTGCCGTATGAGCGCCATCAAAGACAGCGTTCACGACTACATCACCCTCGACCCCCTCGCCGAGGACCTCGTGGACGCGCCGGAGGTGCAACGACTCCGGCACATCAAACAGCTCTCTACCGTCAGGTTGGTCTACCCCTCCGCGAACCACACGCGGTTCGAGCACTCGCTGGGCGTCTACCACCTCGCCTCCCGCGCCCTCGACCACCTCGGTATCGACGGCGACAGAGCCAGACACGTCCGCGCGGCCGCCCTCCTCCACGACATCGGACACGGTCCGTACGGCCATCAGACCGAGGAGGTCATTCGGCGGCGGACGGGCGCGCACCACGACGAAATCGGACACCTCTTGGACGGGACCGACGTGGCCGCCGCCCTCGTCGCCCACGGTCTGGAACCGGACCGCATCACGAGTCTCGTCCGCGGCGAGGGCGAACTCGGGCAACTCGTCTCCGGGGAGTTGGACGTCGACCGGATGGACTACCTCGTGCGCGACGCCCACCACACGGGCGTCCCCTACGGCACCATCGACACCGGGCGTCTCGTCCGCGAACTCCGCTACCGCGACGGCGAACTCGTCTTGGCCGACGGAAACGTCCAGACGGCGGAGTCGCTGCTTCTGGCCCGCGCCCTGATGAACGGCACCGTCTACAGACATCACGTCTCGCGCATCGCGGGCGCGATGCTCGAACGCGCCTCCGAACGACTGCTCGACACCGGCGACGTCGACATCGAGGCGTTCCGCCGGATGGCCGACCACGACCTGTTGGTCTCGCTCCGCGACCACGTCCCCGAGTTGGGCCGGCGAATCGAACGACGCGACCTGTACAAACGCGCCGTCTGGGCCCCCATCGCCAGCGTCCCCGCGAACGTCGTCGACATGGACGACACCGAGACGCGCGCGGCGGCCCGCGAGATAGCCGACGCGGCGGGCGTCGACGCCGACGAAGTACTCGTGGACGTTCCCTCCCGACCGAGTTTCAAAGAGTCGAGAACCCGCGTCGTCGTCAACGGCGTCGTCCAGCGGTTAGAGGAGGCGTCCGAACTCGTCACCGGCCTCCGGGCGGCCGAACGGGCGCAGTGGCGACTCGGCGTCTACGCTCCCTTTGACGCCACCGACGACGTGCGCGCCGCGGCGGCGGACGTCCTCGGACTGTCGGAGATTCGCGTCGACCTCGGTCGGTGACGCCGCGGACGGTACCGTTTCGTCACGTTCGACCTCCGACGGTTTTTATCCGAAGACGGCCGACGTTCCTCCATGACGACCATCAAGGACAGCGTCCACGACCACATCGAGGTCGAGGGCGTCGCCGAAGCCCTCCTCGACACCGAAGAGATGCAGCGTCTCCGGCATATCAAGCAGTTGGGGACGGTGCAACTCGTCTACCCCTCCGCGAACCACACGCGGTTCGAGCACTCGCTGGGCGTCTACCACCTCGCCTCCCGCGCCCTCGGTCACCTCGGCATCGAAGGTGTGCAGGCCGAACGACTCCGCGCGGCCGCCCTCCTCCACGACGTCGGTCACGGCCCGTACAGCCACAACATCGAGAGCGTGACGCACCGCTACACCGGCAAGTACCACGACGACGTCCACGAACTCATCGCGACCGGGTCGGTCGGCGACGTCCTCCGCGACCACGACTTAGACCCCGACAGAATCGCCGACCTCGTGGCCGGCGAGGGGAAGTACGGCCAACTGGTGTCGGGTGAGTTGGACGTCGACCGGATGGACTACCTCGTGCGCGACGCCCACCACACGGGCGTCCCCTACGGCACCATCGACCACGAACGCCTGATTCGCGAACTCACGTTCGTCGACGGCGAACTCGTCTTGGACGAGGGGAACGTCCAGACGGCGGAGTCGCTGCTTCTCGCCCGCGCGCTGATGAACCCGACCGTCTACCAGCACCACGTCGCCCGTATCTCGAAGGCGATGCTCAGGCAGGCGACCGAACGCCTCGTCGCGCAACCCGACCTCACGGCCGAGGAACTCCGCCGGATGGACGACCACGACCTGCTTGCGGCCCTGCGGATGACGCCCGAGACGCGTGTGTTCGCCGACCGCCTCGGGAGTCGCGACCTGTACAAGCGCGCCGTCTGGGCCGAGATGGACGCCGTCCCCGACGACGTCATCGACGCCGACCACGAGACCCTCCGGGAGTTCGAGGTCGACATCGCAGACCGCGTCGGCGTCGACGCCGAGTCCGTCATCGTCGACGCCCCGGCGCGCCCGTCGATGACCGAGTCGAGTTCCCGCGTGATGGTCTCCGGCGAGATACGCCACCTCGGCAAGCAGTCGCCACTCGTCTCCGCCCTCCGGACGGCGCAGAAACAGCAGTGGCGCTTCGGCGTGTACACGCCGGGCGGAGAGGCGGACGCCGTCGGCCGCGCCGCCGTCGAGACGATGGGTCTCGACATCGACGGCGCACTCGTCTCGGACGTCCGTCACGGCGTCCACAAGACGCTGGACGAGTTCGCCGAGTGAGGGAGAGACCGGGGGACGCGACGACCGAACGGTGCCGCGGTCGGGAGTTTCAACACGGTCCGCGGCGACTGACGAGTATGCACGTAGAGGGAACTATCCTCCGCGGCCGCGACTTCGACCCCGTTCGCGGCCGCGTCGTCGTCGAAGACGGCGAGATAGCGGCCGTCGAAGAAGCCGACGTCGACTCCACGGACATCGTCCTCCCGGCGTTCGTCAACGCACACACCCACATCGGCGACTCCATCGCCAAGGAGGCCGGCGCCGGACTGTCGCTGGATGACCTCGTCGCGCCGCCGGACGGCCTGAAACACCGCCTGCTCCGCGCGGCGAGTCACGAAGAGAAAGTCGAGGCGATGCGCCGGTCACTGCACCTGATGGAGGAGACGGGGACGGCCACCTGCATCGAGTTCCGCGAGGGCGGCGTCTCGGGCGTCGACGCCATCCGCGAGGCGGCGAACGGACTCGACATCGACCCGGTCGTTCTCGGCCGGGAGACGGCCGACGCCATGCGCGTCTCCGACGGGTTCGGCGCGTCGGGCGCGCGAGACGCGGAGTTCGGTGACCTCCGCGAGGCGACGCGCGAGGCGGGCAAACTGTTCGGCATCCACGCGGGCGAACGCGACCCACACGACATCACGCCCGCCCTCGACTTCGAACCGGACTTTCTCGTCCACATGGTCCACCCCGAATCGGACCACTACGACCGGGTCGAGAGCGAGGAGGTTCCCATCGTCGTCTGCCCGCGGTCGAACCTCGTCACCGGCGTCGGCGTCCCGCCCGTCCGCGAGTGGGTCGAACGCACCACCGTCGCCCTCGGGACGGACAACGTGATGCTCAACTCGCCGTCGATGTTCCGCGAGATGGAGTTCGCGTCGAAACTCGCGGACGTCTCGGCCGAGGCGGTCCTCCGGATGGCGACGGTCAACGGCGCGGAGATAGCGGGACTGAACTACGGCGTCGTCGAGGAGGGGAGACCGGCGAAGCTCCTCGTCTTAGACGGCGACTCGGACAATCTCGCGGGCGTGAAAGACCCCGTCCGCGCCGTCGTCCGCAGGGCCGGTCACGCCGACGTGAAGCGCGTCGTTCTGTAGTCTCTCCCCACGTCTCCCCTCGTACCCTTTCGTTTCGTAATATATTCGGTGGATAGTATTAAGCCGCCGAGACTGATAGTATGTGACGAGTTACCAATGATGTACCAGCGTATCCTCGTTCCGACGGACGGTTCGGCCGGGTCGGCACGCGTCCTCGAACACGCCATCGGCCTCGCCGCGGTTCACGGGGCGACGGTGTACGCGCTGTACGTCGTCAACACCGGGAGTTTCGCCGGACTCCCGATGGAGTCCTCGTGGGAGGGGTTAGACGAGATGCTCCGCGAGGACGCCGAGGCGGCGATAGCGGACGTCTGCGACGTGGCCGCGGAGTCGAACGTCCCCGTCGAGACGTGCATCGTCGAGGGGACGCCGAGTCGCGAAATCGTCCGGTTCGCCGAACGCGAGGACTGTGACCTCGTGGTGATGGGGACGCACGGACGCGGCGGTATCGACCGACTCCTCCTCGGGAGCGTCGCCGAGAAAGTCGTCCGCGCGTCGAAAGTTCCCGTCCTGACGGTCCGCGTCGGCGAACGCGACGACGCGGAGAACGGTTCCGAGGCGGAACGAGAGGCGGACGTCGACGCCGGCGTCGAAGCCGACTGAGCCGAGCAGTACCCGCTACCGCTACTCGGTCGCCGGACGGAGGTGTTCGCAGTCGCCCGCGTGGACGACACGCTCTCCGTCGTCCGTTCGGACGACGAGTGCGCCGGGGACGCGCACGTCCACGGCTTCGCCCTCGACGACGCCGTTCTGCGTCTCCACTCTGACGTACTGCCCCAGCGTCGCCGCGTGCTCGCGCCACGCCGAGAGGATGGTCTCCGGTTCTTCGGTCACCGCCGCGAACGTCTCCAGCAGTCGCTGGACGAACACGCGTCGGTCCACGTCGCCGACTTCGTCGCGGACGCTCGTCGCGCCCGGCGGTAACTCCGCGGCGTCGACGTTGAGGTTCACGCCGATGCCGACGACGAGCCACGACACTCTGTCCGCCTCGCCCTCCATCTCCGTGAGGACGCCCGCGAGTTTGCGGCCGCCGCGGTCGGTGGCGGGTCGTGCGCCGCCCTCGTTCGCTTCGCTCACGAGGAGTTCATCAACCTCCGTTGATTGGCCCTCGTTCGCTCCGCTCACGAGGACGTCGTTCGGCCACTTTATCGACGCGTCGACGCCGGATTCGCGGGCAGCGCGCACGACGGCGACGGCGGCGGCGAGCGTGTACAGCGGTGCGTGCGCGGCCGGAATCTCCGGACGGAGGACGAGACTCGCCCAGACGCCGCCCGACGGGGCGGACCACTCGCGTCGCAGTCGGCCGCGACTCCCCGTCTGCTCGTCGGCGACGACGACGACGTCGGACGCGCCGTCGGCGGCGAGTTCCCGTCCGCGGTCGTTCGTGCTCCCGACCGAGTCGTGGTACTCGACCTCGTAGGGCGCGTCCAGTCCGAACTCGACGGCCGCCGCGCCGTACGCGGGGACGTCGGTGACGCGGTAGCCGTCGTCGCCGCTCTCGACGCCGAACCCCTCGTCTCTGAGCGCTTCGACCTGTTTCCAGACGGCGGCGCGAGAGATTCCCAGTCGGTCGGCGAGTGCCGGGCCCGTCGTCGGCCCGTCGGCGAGTGCGCGGAGGAGGGCGCGTCGCGTCTCGTTCATACGCAGAGAGAGTCGTCGCGAGCAGATGAATCTCGGGGATTCCCCGTGCCCGGCGTGAGTCGACCGGAACCGAGACGACGTCGGGATGGTTCCGAAGCCGAGCGACCGCCCGCACCTCGGTCTCACCGCCGGCCGCGTATCGTCTTCTCGTCGGACGGTTCGACCCGGTACGGGAACGAGCGGTCGCCTGTCGCGCACACGCTCACGCTCAGGACGTCCGGAACGGCGGTTTCGCGGGGGGTGGCTGGCTCGCCGGTAGCCGTCCGCGCAGCGTAGAAGTCGACGACGGTGTCCTGGTCGGCCCGCGGCATCGCCGCGAAGTCGACGGGAGCGCACTGCTGGAGGAAGGACCGGAGGTTGGAGACGAACGTGCTCGGCTGCTGGAACCACGACTGCTGCGACCCGAAGTACGCGCCCAACGCGTTCGACGTCGTGTCCTCCGGTGCGAAACGCGACTGTGGTTCCGCGCTCAGTTCGTGTTCTCGGCCCTTCTCGGTCGCCGTCTCGTTACTCGCGACGACGCCGATGTACATGAGTTGGTAGAAGTGACGCATGTCGATGAGCCCGCAACGACAGGTGAACAGGTAGCGGTTCGACAGCCTCCCCTGGCTGCCGGACTCGGGGGTCGTGAGCGCCTCCCACGCGCCAACTCCCTCAGCGGCGGCGGTGAACCGTCCCCATCGCATCAACCCCAGCGACGTCTCGTCGGCCAGTGTCTCTGCGGTCTTCACGACGTCGTCGACGTTCGAGATCTGGCCTCGCTCGCCGCGGGTGAACCGGCGGAGTGTGGCGTAGGCTCCGCCGTCCCGCGACAGGGTCGGGGTCCCGCCGGTGGCCACCGTCTCGGCGGCGCGTTCGGCTTCGCGCTCGAACTTGTCGTCCGCCGGCCCGAGTTCGACGCGCGCTCGGGTAGGGGTTCGGGAGGCGTCGCGCTGTTGGACGACGTGAGAGAGCTCGTGCGCCAGCAATCGCCGGCCAGCGTCCGTGTCCGGGCGGTAGTTTCCCCTGGCGAAATGGATGTCGCTTCCGACGGTGAACGCCTCCGCGTTCAGGCGTCGGTTCGTGCGGGCGGCCTGCGGCCCATCGTGTATCCGAACGCGGCCGAAGTCGTGACGGAACCGACGCTCGAAGTGCGACCGGGTGTTTTCCGAAAGCGGCCGCCCACCCGCCGAAACCGAGCCGATGGCCGTTGAGAGCGCCTCCGTCTCCGCGCCCGCTCTCACTTCGCGGGCGGCGTCGGCGACGGACCTCCGGAGCGTCCGCTCGCAGTCGGGGCAGTTCAGTGGCTTCCCCGCTCGCAGCAGCCGTCGACACCGAGCGCACAACGGCGGGGACCGCTGGGACTCTGTCCGGGGGCTCGGACCCTCCCGTCCTGTCGACTCGGCCCGCCGGAGACGAACGAGTCGCTGGACCGCCTGATTACCGAACTGACGGTCGGCCCGGCCGACGGCTCCGCCGTTCTTCGGCTGGAACCCTGCGCGCTCGCGGTCGCTCCGTTCTCCACCCGGACTCCGCCCCGAACGGACCACTTTCGACGTCCGTCCCTCCTTTTCGAGCTGTCTGGTGTGCATCGTTCTCGTCACCGGATTCGCCTCCGACACCGCCGACCCCACCACCGGATTACCGTACGGAATTCGACGTGAACAGGCATAAGCACAGTTGCACGCCGGGGGGAGTGTAAGCCAAGCAGGGACGACAGACGCGTGGTGGGTCCGCAAAAGACCTAACTCCTCTTCAGCCGTCCGAAGACCCGAACGATGCCCTCCGAGAAGGAGAAGATGCTGGCGGGCGAGATGTACGACCCCTCGGACCCGACGCTGGTCGAGGAACGGCGTCGCGCGCGGCGTCTCACCCGCGAGTACAACGCGACGCGCGAGGACGAACCCGAACGACGCGAAGCCATCCTCAGAGACCTGTTCGGGTCCGCCGGCGACAGTCCGTTCGTCGAACCGACGTTCAAGTGCGACTACGGCTACAACGTCCACGTCGGCGACGACTTCTTCGCGAACTTCGACTGCGTCTTTCTCGACGTCTGTCGCATCGAGTTCGGCGACGAGTGCATGCTCGCGCCGGGCGTCCACGTCTACACCGCGACGCACCCGCTCGACGCCGACGCGCGGATGGCGGGCGAGGAGTACGGCAAGCCCGTCACCGTCGGCGACAGGGTGTGGTTCGGCGGGCGGGCCGTCGTCAACCCCGGCGTGACCATCGGCGACGACAGCGTCGTCGCCTCCGGTGCCGTCGTCACGCGGGACGTACCGAGCGAAGTGGTCGTACAGGGTAACCCCGCGGACGTCGTCAAAGAACTGTAAGCGGTCGAGTCGTGCGGTTCTCCGGTCTCCAGTTACTCTAAGACAACCAGCACGTCGCCCATGTCGACGCTCTCGCCCTCACCGACGAGGACCTGTGCGACGGTGCCGCCGCGTTCGGCGACGACGTCGTTCTCCATCTTCATCGCTTCGAGGACGCAGACGACGTCGCCGGAGGACACTTCGTCGCCCTCTTCGACGTCCACCGAGAGGATGGTCCCCTGCATCTCGGCGGTTATCTGCTCGCCGTCGCCCTCGATGACGACGTCGTCCTCGTCGTCTTCGGTCGCCACGTCGGGACGCGAGCGAGTGTTTCCGCCACTGCCGCCGCCCGAGGGCGTCGGGATGGCGGGCGCGCCGCGTTCTTCGAGGCTCACCTCGAAGCGCTTGCCGTTCACCTCGACGGTGAAGTCGCGTTCCGTGACCTCCTCGTCGTCGTCCTCGCTCTGCGAGTCGCCCGGACCCCACTTCTCGACGGCCCGTTCGATTCGCTCTTTGTCGAGTTCCTCGTCGAGGTACTTCGTCGTGTGCTCGCCGGCGCGGAACTTCTCGTCGGTGAGCATCAGTCGGTGGAACGGGATGATGGTGTGGAACCCCTCGACGACGAACTCTTCGAGGGCGCGTTCGGAGCGTGCGAGACACTCCTCTCTGTCTCCTGCGGTGACGATGAGTTTGGCTATCATCGAGTCGTAATCCGTCACCAGGTCCTCGCCCTGTCGGAGGGCGTCGTCCATGCGGACGCCGATGCCGCCCGGCGGGTCGTACGTCTCCAGTTTACCGCCCGGCGCGGGCGAGAAGCCGTTCGCGGCGTTCTCCGCGTTGATGCGGAACTCCATCGCGTGGCCCTCGACTTCCACGTCGTCCTGCTCGAAGGCGAGTTCCTCGTCGGCGGCGACGCGCAGTTGCCACTTCACCACGTCGATGCCCGTCACCTGTTCGGTGACGGTGTGTTCGACCTGAATCCGGGTGTTGACCTCCATGAAGTAGAACTCGCCGTCCTCTACCAGAAACTCGACCGTCCCGGCGTTCGTGTAGTCGGCGGCGTCGACGCCCCGACGGGCCGCCTCGCCGATGCGTTCTCTGAGGTCGTCCGAGAGCGCCGGAGAGGGGGCCTCCTCGATGACCTTCTGGTGACGGCGCTGGAGCGAGCAGTCGCGTTCGCCGAGGTGACGGACGTTGCCGTGGTGGTCCGCGAGAATCTGGACCTCGATGTGTCGGGGCGCTTCGAGATACTTCTCGACGTAGACGGAGGCGTTGTCGAAGTACGCCTCGCCCTCTCGCTGGGCGGTCTCCAGTTGCTCTTCCACCTCGTCCTCGCTGTGGACGACCTTCAGACCGCGGCCGCCGCCGCCGCCCTCCGCCTTGATGGCAACCGGGTAGCCGTACTCGTCGGCTATCTCTTTGACCTCGTCCGGCGACTCCACGGGGTCCGTCGTCCCCGGGACGACGGGCACGTCCGCCTCCTGCATCAGCGCGCGCGCCTTCGTCTTCTCGCCCAGTCGTTCCATCGCGGCGGCCGAGGGGCCGACCCACGTCATCTCCGACTCCTCGACTTTCGCGGCGAACGCGGCGTTCTCTGCGAGGAAGCCGTACCCGGGGTGGACGGCGTCGGCACCGGCCTTCTCGCCGGCTTCGATAACCGCCTCGTGGTCGAGGTAGGAGTCCGCCGCGCGCGCGGGCCCGACGTTGTACGCCTCGTCGGCGTAGCGGACGTGGCCCGAGTGCTTGTCGGCGTCGCTGTAGACGGCGACGGTTCGGACGCCCAACTCCTTGCACGCTCGCATGACGCGAACGGCGATCTCTCCTCGGTTGGCGACGAGAACCTTACTGAACATTTACGGGAGTATTCCCGAAGGTGGCACCTCATTCTATCGGTTCCGAACCGGAGTTAATTCGCCACTCGGCAGACCCGTGAGGCGACCGAGTGGACGAACGTCCGTTCTTCCGCCGAAACTGACGTCCGATACGAACGTTCGTGAAATACGTCCCCAATCCAAACGGCCTTATGCGTGTGCCACGGAAAAGCACGCCAATGGCAGTACGAGTCGGTATCCTCGGCGCGACCGGTGCGGTCGGACAGCGATTCATCCAACTTCTCGACGACCACCCGACCTTCGAACTCGCGGCGCTGACCGCGAGCGAGGAGAGCGCGGGCAAGACCTACGCGGAGGCCGCGAAGTGGCGCGTCAACGCGCCCATCCCGGACGAGGTCGCCGAGATGGAAGTCGGCGCGACGACGCCCGAAGCCGTCCCGGAGGACGTGGACCTCCTCTTCTCCTCGCTCCCCTCCGGCGTCGCCGCCGAAGTCGAACCGAAGTTCCTCCACGAGGGCTACGTCGTCTCCTCGAACTCCTCGAACGACCGGATGGCCCCCGACGTTCCGCTCACGATTCCGGAGGTGAACGCCGAACACCTCGACCTCATCGAGGTCCAACGCGACGAACGCGGCTGGGACGGCGCACTGGTGAAGAACCCGAACTGTTCGACCATCACGATGGTCCCCACGCTGGCCGCTCTCGACCAGTTCGGCCTCGAAGAGGTCCACGTCTCCACCCTGCAGGCCGTCTCCGGCGCGGGCTACTCCGGCGTCTCCTCGATGGAGATCATCGACAACGCCATCCCGCACATCGGCGGCGAAGAGGACAAGATGGAGACCGAGTCCAGAAAGCTCCTCGGCGAGTTCGACGGCGTCGACGTCGAACTCCACGAGATGGAGGTGGCCGCCTCCTGTAACCGCATCCCGACGCTCGACGGCCACTTAGAGAACGTCTTCGCGGAGACCGAAGACGACGTGACGCCCGAAGAGGCCGCCGACGCGATGCGCGAGTACCCCGGTATCGACCTCCACACCGCACCCGAACAACTGATTCACGTCTTCGAGGACCCCTCGCGACCCCAGCCTCGTCTGGACCGCGAACGCGGCGACGGCATGCAGATTTCTGCGGGCGGAATTCAGGAGACCGAGAACGGGCTGAAGTACAACTGTCTCGCGCACAACACGATTCGCGGTGCCGCCGGTGCCTCTCTCCTCAACGGCGAACTGCTGGTCGAAGAGGGCTGGGTCTAAACCCACCTTTTTCCACACTCGGGTTTCCTCGGACCGCTACACGGTCCTGCGGGAACCCTCGTCGGAAAAAGCTGGACCACTACCAGAAATCGAAGATTTCTGGTCGTTCAGCCAGAACGCTTCGCGTTCTGGCGACAAAAAACGCCGCGACTCGCTCACCCCGTTCGCTCGCCGCGGGACGACCGCTCGCGGTGGAACCGCCGACCGCCGTTCAGACCTGATTCTGTAACTCGGTCTTCCCCTTCCCCAACCGCTCGACGTTCTCCGCGATGATGTCGGCCATCCGTTCCCAGTACTTCGGCGTGTGACCCGCGTTGTGCGGCGTGATGAGGACGTTGTCGAAGTTCCACAGTTCGTGGTCGTCCGGGAGCGGTTCGGGGTCGGTCACGTCGAGTGCCGCGCCGCGGATGGCGTTCCCGCGGAGGGCGTCTAACAGTGCGTCGGTGTCGACGACCGGTCCGCGGCCGATGTTGACGAGGACGGTGTCGGGATGCATCGTCTTGAACGCGTCCGAATCGAGGATGCCCCGCGTCGTGTCCGTCAGGGGGCAGGCGACGACGACGTACTTCGAGCGCGCGAGGGCGTCGTGGAAGCCCGCCTCGTCGTCGAAGCCGACGACTTCGTCCGTCGGGCCGCCCTTCTCGGGCGTGTAGCGGACGCCGATGGTGTCCACGCCGAACGGGTCCAGACGGTCGACGATGGCCTGTCCGATGGCCCCGAGGCCGATGACCGTCACCGTTGACCCCTGCAGTTCGTGGGTCGGGTACGACCGCCACTCGTTGCGCTGTTTCTGTCGCCACGCGACGTGGAATCGCCGAGCGAACGAGAGAATCGCGCCGACGACCTGTTCGGCGATGTTCGGGCCGTGGACGCCCGAGGCGTTCGTGACGGCGACGCCGTGTTCGTTCAACGCCTCCATCGGGAGGTGTCCCGTCCCGGCGAAGACGCAGGCGAACAGGTCGAGGTTCTCCGCCTCTGCGAGGACGTCCGCGTCGATGTTGAACCCCGTCGCGACGGGCGTCTGTTTCAGCAACTCGCGCTCCTCGGCGGGCGTGCGAGCGAGGACGACGTTCTTGTCGGGGAGTCGCTCTCGAAGCGTCTCGGCGTACTCGTCGGCGGAGAGGCCGTGTATCTTCTGTCGAAGCACCACCACGTCCGGCGTATCGTCTGCGCTCATCGTGTGCGAACAGCTACCAGTACCGGCTACAAAGGTCCACCTCATCCGGCGGGCGGTGCCGTCTTCGGCGCGCCCGTCTCGGACCTCGTGTCTCGGCGTTGAGCAAATACGTTAATAACCGAGACGGTAGTTCTCAGACGAACGAGTCGTGTTCACGACGACCACGGAGACGGCGTACGTACTCGCACACCTCTTCTCGGCAGCCGTCGCCGCCGGCGTCGGTCTCTGGGCGACGCGACAGGTCGACGTCAGAGGTTCGAACGCGTTCGCCGCGCTGATGGCCGTGGACACGGCGTGGGTGCTGGCCTCGGCGGTCGAAGTCCTCGCCTCGTCTCCCGACGTCGTCGTCGCCGCGGCGACCGCTCGCGGGGTGCTGTCGCTGACGGCCGTCGTCGTCTGGTTCCGGTTCGCGTCGATATACACCGGGCGGTCGACGCTCCGCGAAGACCCGTGGTCGCTCGTCGTCGCCGCCGTCTACCTCACGCTCGTCGGAGGGGTGTTTCTCTTCCCGCCGGCGTACACGGTCGCCGCGGACGCGCCGTTCGTCCACGCCGTCGCGCGGGTGAACGCCCTGACCGTAGCCGTCATCGCCTTCTCGGCGGCCGGTATCTTCGGCGGTATCGCACGCCTCGGGTCGCTGTTCCTCCGCTCTCGGCACCGCTCGCCGGCCGCCGTCTTCGCTCTCCTTCTCACTGCCGGTGCCGCCACGCTCCCGTCGGTCGCCGCGGAAGCGGGACTCGCTCCCGTCCCGGCGTTCGACCACACGGCGCTCGGTGTCGGCTTCTTCGCCGCCGGTGCGGCCGTCGCGGTGTTCGACAGCGGGTTTCTCACCGTCGACCCCGTCGCCCGAGACATCCTCTTCGACGAACTCGCGGACCCCGTCGTCGCCGTCGACGGCCGGGGGCGACTCATCGACTACAACGCGGCCGCGACGGCGCTGTGTCCCGGTCTCGACGCGAGCGACGCCGTCGGACGACCGTACGCCGACGTCTGTCCGTCGCTCGCCGCCGTCGCCCCGCTTTCGGCGTTCGAAGACGAGTCGACCCGCGCCGCGACGTTCCGGGTCGACGACGAACACCGACACTACTCGGTCCAACGCACTAGGCTCTCGTCGGCCGCCGACGTGGGGTACGCGCTCGTCTTCCGCGAGGTGACCGACCTCGTCGCGTACCGCCGCGAACTGGAACGGCAGAACGAACAACTCGACCAGTTCGCCCGGACGGTGACGCACGACCTGCGCAACCCCCTGAACGTCGCGCAGGGCTACCTCGAACTCGCCGCCGCCGACGTCACGACGGTCACGGCGTCGGCGGACTCCGCCACGGTCGCGACGATTCGCGACCGATTCGAGACGGTCGCTCGGACCCACGGCCGGATGCGCGATATCGTCGAAGACCTGGAGACGCTGGCGCGGAAGGGCAAGTCAGTCGAAGCGACCGAGTCGATGCGCCTCGGCGAGACGGCGGCGGCGGCGTGGCAGACGGTGGAGAGCGACGGCGCGTCGCTCACCGTCGTCCGCGACGGGTGCGTCGTCGGAGACCGGTCGCGAGTCCTCAGCATCTTCGAGAACCTGTTTCGGAACTGCGTGGAACACGGGTCCACGAACGGTCGGACGGAGGCCGACGACGCCGTCGAACGCGGCGCGGAACCGTCGACGACTATCGAAGTCGAGACGACCGAAGACGGCTTTCTCGTCACCGACGACGGGCCGGGTATCCCCGAACGCGAACGCGAACAGGTGTTCGAGTACGGTTACACGACCTCTCGGCGAGGGAGCGGACTCGGTCTCTCCATCGTCCGAACGATGGCGGAGTCGCACGGGTGGACCGTCAGCGTGGACGGGACGTACACCGACGGGGCGCGGTTCGTCTTCGCCGACGTCCTCGCGACGCCCGACGACGCGAGGGGAGACGGAGAGAACGGTGCCGTGAGCGAAGACGGTGCCGCGAACGAAGACGGCGGCGACGGCCGGACGTCGACGGCGGGCGACTGAGCGTTCGCCCGGCGTTCCCGTCGCGGCGACACGCCGGAATCGGGGTACACTGTCGCACGAGCCTCGGTAGTTCACGGGGTTTAATACCGGACCGACGCAGGTGTAGCGACATGGAGCGATTCGACGTTGTGATCGTCGGCGGGGGCCCCGCCGGGTCGGCCGCCGCGCACGCCGCCGCGGAGTCGGGCGCGTCGGCGGTGGTGTTGGAGAAGGGGGTTCCGCGGGCGGACAGACCCGACCGCCTCGGGCCCGACTCGACGGACGCCGCGGGCATCCTCGACTACTGGGTGGACATCATGGGAATCCACCCCGACGAGATGCCCGACGACGTCGTCGTCTCGACGCTCGACCGCGCGGAGTTCATCGGCCCCGAAGAGTCACTCGTCCTCCACCGGACGGGGTTCGACTCCTCGTACGACCACTTCGGCTACTGCATGAACCGCGCGCGGTTCGACGACTTCCTGCGTGACCGCGCCACCGACGCGGGCGCGGAGTACCGCGTCAAGGCGTCCGTCCGCGACGTGGAGACCGACCTCGAAGCGAGTCCGCGACACACGGTCCACCTCGCCAACGGCGACGACGTGAGCGGCGACGTTCTCGTTCTCGCGGACGGCCCCCAGCGACAGGTGACGAACAAGGTCTTAGACCGCTACGTGCCGTTCGACATCACCGACCGACTGGCGACGACGAAGGTGAACCACATCGCCTACCAAGAACACCGTCGCCTGCCCGAGGACGTCGCCCGCGACGTCGAGGGTGCCATCAAGTTCTGGTGGGGCTACATGCCCGGCCACACCGCCTACCCGTGGATATTCCCGAACGACGACAACGTGGCTCGCATCGGACTCACGATGCCCATCGGGATGGACCTCTCGGCGGTCGAAGCCAGAGAGCAGTACGCGCTTCTCCGCGACTCCGACGAGCGCATCCCGCCCGGAAAGGAGTACATCCGTCGCTTGCTCGAACAGGAGTACGGCGACGAGTACGATATCGAGACCGACTTCCCACTCGTCGAAGACCGCGGGAAGTCGAAAGGGACGGAGACGTACGCCATCTCCTCGACGCGACCCATCGACTCGCCCACGGAGGCGGGAATCGTCGTCACCGGCGGCGCGATGGGAGTCACCTCGGCGTTCCACGAGGGTGGCGACCACGTCGCCGTCCGCACGGGCGCTATCGCGGGAGAACTCGCCGCCGACGGCGACCTCTCGCCGTACAACGACCGGTGGAAGGACGCCATCGGCGACGAGGTGCGCCGGAACGTCGCCCTCTCCGACGTCGTCCGCGACTACGGGCCCGACGACTGGGACAAGGCGTTCTCCGTGGCGCGGAAACTGATGGAGGCGAGTTCGGGCGACACGCTGTTCAAGATGAACAACGTCACCGCCGGCCTGACCGCCGCGCGCCTCGTCGCGACGTACAAGAAGACGAAGTACGGCCTGCGCGGCGACCGGTTCGTCCAACTGCACGCCGACGAGTTCGTCGTCTGAGTCGGAACCCCCATTATCCTCGGTGTCGTAACGGCATCTGCACACCACTAGTCCCCGCCCGAGTTGTCCCGTTACGGGAGCGATGAATCGGCGGAGAACCCAGGTGTGCGACAGTACCGGACGCCCGCGCCGCAAAGACGGGCCGCCTGACACGAGGGTTTCCCGGCTGACACGGCACGCCGCCACGGGATGATGCCGGCCGTTAGTGTCTCGGGCGACATCTCCGAATTCACCAGCAGTGGCTTCGCTGTGGACGTGTTCCTGGGGAGCAGTTGGTTCCCGTGTGCAAGTCGTCTCTCGCGACCGAATCGCCGTGCGGAACGTCCGACTACCGCTGGTTGGTAGAGGGGTTCCGAAGCGTTCTGTGCGTGCCTCGAACGTACCTCGTAGGGAGCCGTTGGGAGACATCTATCTCTCTCTGCTGAGAATCTGCTAGTCGCTCGTCGACTGCTCGTGTTCCAAGCGCACGTTTCTATCCGTCGTCAGACGTATCGACCCTCGCGATTGGAGAGACAGCCATCTTCATGCTACTCGGCATCAATCTACAAACAGATGGATATTGATGAGTTCGTCGGGCTCACCAGACGGTCGTCAGTGCTCGGTGCGCTCCGCGAGGGACCACTGGACCGGCGGGACCTCCAAGAACGAGTGGGCGTGTCACGGCCGACGATTCATCGGCAGGTCCGAGCGCTCGAAGCGGACGGACTGGTGGTGAAGCGCGACGGGGAGTTCGCGCTCACGCCGGTTGGCGAACTCGCGGCCGCCGAGTTCGCACGAGTGTTCGAGGTCATGGACACCGTCTCCGCGCTGAGCCGGGTCGTCAGGTGGCTCCCGGCGGCGGAGTTCGACTTCGACTTTGCCCGGCTACGAGACGCCGAGGTCGTTCTGCCACATCACAACGACCCGTTCGCGCCGACCAGGCGGATGCTGCGTCGAATCCACGGCGCGGACCGTATCCGAATGGTCACCTACACGTTCCTCCCGGAGGGCGACCCCGCCACCAGACGGTGTTTCATCGAAGCGGACCAGTATTTCGAAGGCGTGTTGGACCCGACGCTCGTCGAGACGCTTCTGGCCGACCCGGCGGCGACAGCACACTTCGAGGACCTGCTCGCACAGGGCTCGACCATCGCTGTCGCCGCAGACTCGGTCCCACTCGTCCTGATTATCGCCGACGAGACGGTGATTCTCGGAGCCGTCGACGAGAGCGGGTGCCCCCAAGGGCTCGTTGTGAGCGACGACGAGGTCATCCGACGGTGGGCCGAGGAGACTGTCGACAGCTATCTCGCAGACGCGAGGCAGGTTTCTCTGGACGACATCGGCACTCGAGCGGTCATCGCCGACGGCGGTACGTGACGGAACGTTCTTTCGAGGTCACACCGTCCGCTCGGGAAGCGGACCCAAGAATCGGAAGCCGTACTGCTCGCCGGTCGCGAACACCGACTGGAGCATCTCCTCGGTCGGCTCGACGGGTTCGGGGAGCGACCGTTCCTCGGTCGGTTGGCCGACCGCTCTGAAGAACCCTTCGGCACCACCGGGAGTCATGACTGCGATGACTCGACACACGTCGTCCCCTTCGGTGGCGAACCCGTGTGGGTCACCACCCGCGACGTAGCCGGACGTCCCCGGCCCGAGAATCTCGTCTCGTCCGTCGACGTGGAGTCGCGCCTCCCCCTCGATGACGTGGAACACCTCGCTCTCTTCGTGCGTGTGTAGTCCGTTCTCGAACATCGGGGGCACGAGCATATCGAGTACCAGGTACTCCCCGTCTGTCGCGTCGGAGTCGGCCGTAATCGAGAGGGTCGCACCGAGGACGTGGTAGTGTTCGGATTCGTTTCGGCGGTCTGTTGTGTGCGTGTACGTGGCCATCAGTTTCTCCGACAGGGCACCGACAGAGGACCGCCACCGGGCGTTCCAAACTCGTCCGCCCCGTCGACCGTACAGACCCCTCGAACGAGGTTGTAGTTACCTGGCGAGAAACTCTCACCCGTCGAACGGCTCTCGTCTCGGCAACGCGAAACTGTCGGCTTACAGTCGGGAGTTCGACCCACTCTCCTGCCGAATCTCTGGTGATAGTCGAAGATAGCGAGCCCGGAACGAGGTCTGCCGGGAGTACTGACATCTGTCCGTGTTGGATGACCGTGCCGAATAGAGCGCGCATAGTCAGCGTTCGATCGACGGGTGTGTTCGACAGCCGTCACGCAGTATCGAGTAGACGTTCTGTGAGGGGTGAGACTCCGTCTTTGGCTCCGACCGCAGCTTCATCTCGCGTCGTGTCATATAGATACACCGACTATGCCTACCGTTCAGACGGACGATATCGAGATATACTACGAGGTGAGGGGCGATGGTCCGCCGATCGTCTTCATACACGGGGCGCTGTCCGACCATTCAGCAGCAACGCAACAGCTGGCGGCCTTCAGCGACACGCACACTGCTATTGCATACGATCTCCGGGGCCATGGCGACACCGAGAACCCGCGACACGAACCGTATTCGATCGACCGGTTAGCGGACGACCTACACGGATTTATCGACGAGATGGGCCTCGAACGACCGGTTCTCTGCGGTGTCTCGATGGGCGGGATGATCGCCCAGGTCTACGCAAGCAGCTATCCGGATCAGCTCAGCGCCCTCGTACTCGCCGACACGTTCTCCCCGGCGTTCCTCGACTGGCGCGACCGATTCCAGCGATCTACGCTGGTGGCAACTACGGCCGGACTCGTTCGTCTCGTGGGATACAACCGTGCGAAGGGCCTCATCCTGTGGTTTGGACGCAAACTCGAGCGAGACCAGACGACGAGTCTCCGTCCCGACGCCTTCCCAGATATGGACACCGTGGATGCCGTGAACGCCCTCGAGGCCGTCGCCGGCTTCCACACCACGGACATCGACCTCTCCTCGATTACCGTCCCGACGCTCGTCCTCTACGGTGAACACGAAACCTCTCTGATTAGCCGCCACGCCCCGACGCTGTCTGCACAAATCCCCGACTCGACCGTTCGAGAGGTCCCCGACGCAGGCCATGCGTCCCCCTGGGATAACCCGGAGTTCTTCAACAGCGCAGTTCGAGCTTTCCTCGCTGACCAGACGTCGATTACGGCACGGTGACGCACCCAGTCCGCGACTCGCTTTCGACCGTTTCCGACCGTTTTCGGAGCGCTTTCCCGAGCAGAATCGTCCCGACAGCGAACGGAACGGTCGTCAGAGACGCAGTGATATCCACACCGAGGAAAGTTCCCCCGCCACGTTCGGCCCCCGGACACCGGTTTCACGGGGTTCGTAGACGAGTTCCGAGACACGATCTACCGTCACGTAGCTAACACGCGTCATGGCCAGCTTATGTCGTCAAAAGACCAACGTAGTGCTCGTATGGCCACGAAGATACTCGTAGCCGGATCGACCGGTACACAGGGTGGGAGCGTCGTCGATCAGCTTCTCTCCGGAGCGTACGGGGAGTACGACGTGTACGGACTGACGCGCGACGTCGACAGTGACGCGGCCCGGGCACTCGAAACGCGAGGTGTCACGATGCTCGAAGGGGACCTCACCGACGCAGAGCGCATGCGCGAGTGCTGTGAGGGGATGGATGCCGTCTTCTGTGTGACGACGTTCTTCGAAGCCGGTACCGACGTCGAGACGGAACAGGGGGTCACCCTCGCCGAGGCCGCAAAGCAAGCCGGAGTCGAGCGGTTCGTCCTCTCGTCGGTCGGCAGAGCGGACGAAGCGCCGCTGGCACACTTCGCGTCGAAGGCGCGCGTCGAGGACCGGGTCAAAGAGTTGGGATTCGACTACACGATTATCCGCCCGGTGTTCTTCATGCAGAATCTCACGCAGTTCTACGGCGAGGAACTCGCCAGAGGGACCCTCTCGATTCCGATGGCGTCCGATACGCCGCTTGCACTCGTCGATGCGACGGACATCGGGAAGACCGCCGCGATGGCACTGGCGAATCCCGAGCGCTTCGTCGGGGAGACTATCGAACTCGCCGGTGACAACCGCACACCAGCAGAGATAGCGGCGGCCCTTTCGACGGTGCTGGGCCACGAGATCACGCACGTTCGCCCCGATATCGACGACTACCGCCAGATGGCCGGCGACGAGATGGCAGACATGTACGTCTGGTTCGAGGAGGTCGGTTACGGTGCCAACCCGGTCGCTGACGCAGAGACCTACGGCATCGAACCGAACGACCTCGAGGCGTTCCTCGCGTTCAACGAGGAGTTCCGGTCGACCCCCACTTCGGCCTGACACCATCAGTCGTCGGTCGGTGCGGCCTCCGGAGGTTCGTCGGTCGACTTCGGGTCGATCCCGCGGCGATTCGCGTCGAACTCGGAGAGACCGTAGACGAGTCCGACCAGGGAAACGACGCCGACCGCGAGCAGGACGAACGGCGTGATACGGGTGTACCCCCACACGAGCATCAGCACGATAGCCACGAGGACGACCGTCGCTGCGTAGTAGAACTGCGTGCGGACGTGGTCGATGAGGTCGGCACCGGTGAACGTCGACGACAGCACCGTCGTATCGGAGATGGGAGAGGAGTGGTCGCCGAAGATGGCCCCGGAGAACACCATCCCGACGATGGCAGCGACCATGGTGTGGCTACCGGTGAGGTCCCAAGCCACCGGAACGGCGATCGGGGTAACGATGGCCATTGTCCCCCAGGAACTCCCGGTGGAGAAGGCGATGAACGCGGCCGTAATCAGCACCGCGACGGGCAGTATCTCGGGCGAGAGGAACTGTCCGACGAGGGCCGCGATGTACGCGCCCGTCCCCAGTCCGCCGTCCTCGACCGGCGCGACGACGTTGCCGATACTCCATGCGAGGACCAGAATCGTCACTGCTGTCAGCATGATTCCAAACCCGTCGATGGTCGTGTCGACGCTCTCGCCCAGCGATAGCACGTCGTACGCGTATCCGAGCACGTAGGTCGAGACGACCATCGCGAAGGAGCCGAATATCAACGCCACCGCGTAGTCGGCACCCGTGACCATATCGTACAGCGACGCCCCCGGTTCGTAGCCGGTGTACAGCGCCGAACCGATGGTGACGGAGATGAGCACGACGATAGGCAAGAAGAACGATATCAGTCGTGGGTCGTCGACGTTCGGCGTCCCGAGTTCGGATTCGACGTCCTGCATCGGTCGGGCATCGTCGCGGGTCACCTTGCCGGTTCTGGCGGCGCGGTGTTCGGCGGTGAGCATCTCGCCGAAGTCTCGCTGGGTGAGCACGATGATACCGACCATCACGATGGCCAGAATCGCGTACATGTTGTAGGGAATCGACTGCAGGAAGATTTCGAAGGAGTCGGGAATCTCGCTCTCGGCCAGGTTCGTCGCCCCGTAGCCCGACTCGATCATCGACAGTTGGAACGCGACCCACGAGGATATCGCCAGCGTCGCGACTGGCGCGGCGGTCGAGTCCACTAGGTACGAGAGTTTCTCCCGCGAGATGTACAGATGGTCCGAAACGTCTTTCATCGTACTCCCGACGACGGCCGTGTTCGCGTAGTCGTCGAAGAACAGCGCGACTCCGAGTATCCACGCCGCGACGCCGGCCTTGCGCTTCGTGTCGATGCGTTCGATCGCGAAGTCCCGGACAGCGTGCGAGCCACCCAGCCGCCAGATCATCGCGACAGACGAGCCGAGCAACAGCGTGAAGATGATTATCTGGGCGTGAAAGACGCTCTCGCCGACCGCCGCCGCGATCCAGTCGAACGTCTGTCCGAGCCCGACACCACCGGTGAGGATGACACCCCCGGCCCAGACGCCGACGAACAGCGAGAGGACCGCTTTTCGAGTGGCGATCGCGAGAACGATGGCCAGCAACGGCGGGATGAGCGACAGTGCTCCAAACTCTGTCATACGTGCACACACTACACAGATTTATATAAATGCCACCCAATAGTCGAACCCGAGAATAATGCGCTGGCTCTCGAGGGGTAGGCCATGACGAACGTTCTGGTTCCGTTCGACGGTTCGAAGCTCGCAGTCCAGGCCCTTCGGTTCGCCTACGAGCGGTTCCCAGAGGCGGAGGTGACGGCGCTGTTCGTCGTCGACACGAGCGTCACAAACCAGCCCGAAACGTACGTGGGTGTGAAACTCGGCGAGATCTACGAGCAGCGCGAGAAGGAGGGCGAAGCGATACTCGAGGAGGCTGAGGCGGTCGCTGCGGAGTTCGACGCGCCCGTGACGACGGCGGTCGAGCAGGGCCGACCGTGGCAGGAAATACTCGACTACGTCGACGATCACGACGTCGACCACGTCGTTCTCGGGAGTCACAGCCGTGATCTCCTCGAGCGGTTCTTCGTCGGAAGCGTCGCCGAACGCGTCGTCGATCGGATTCCGGTCCCGGTCACCCTCATCCGGTAACCGGCGAGTGCCGGTCGTCGAGGGGTCCGTCGTCACTCCTGACCGGACCGGGCGACATCTTCGTAGCCTCTCGAGAGGCGTCTCGGAATCGAAGCCAAGAGGAACCGCGCCTCACCCTCACCGGCCGGTCTTCGTGCCTCGTACCAACGCGACGTTTCCGGCCGCGCTCTCGGAGATGGAACGGGTGATGCTCCCGTAGACGATGCCGGAACCGTCGGTCCGGTCGGAGAGCCCGATACAGACCGTATCGTACCCTTCGATGGCTCCCATCAGCGCTTCTTCGACCTCGTCGTCGGCGACGACCACGCAGTCGTACTCGTCGGTATCCAGACCGGCCGAATCCGCAATCTCTCTGACTATCGATTCGTCCGCTCCGTCGGAGTCGGACCCGGTCTCGACGCCGGACGCGTCGACGTACAGTAAGGTGGGTCTCGTTCCCTCGACCGTGGCGAACTCGTAGGCGCGGCGAGCGACGACCGGAGCGTTCGGTCCGGGGGCGACGAGCGCCACCGGCGTCCCAATCGAGTCCCGCGAGAGGTTGACGAGCGAGACGTCACAGCTCGCACCCCCGAGTATCGGATCGATCGTGTGGCCGAACGCGTATCCGTCTTCTCCGACCGCACCGTCCCAGCCGAGAAGGAGTTGGTCGGCGTCCTCTTGCGCGACGATGTCCAGTACCGAGGCGCTGATTTCGGGACCGACGGGCGAGCGAGTTCGGAGGTGGACGTCCATCTCGGCGGCGATGTCTCGAGCGTTCTGTAGCAGTTCCCGCTGGTGGTCGAGTCGCGCAGACTCGATATTCTGCAGTTCCGTGTCCTGTGGGGCTTCGACGACGTTGACAGCCACGAGTTCCGGCGTCCCTCTCTCGACGTTGGCGTGGGCGGTCGCCGCGGCGAGTCGGAGCAGTCCGTGCTGGGTTTCCGGGTTCGCGACCGGAACGACGACGCGGTACGTTTCGGCCGGCGTCCGTTCGAACGCCTCTCGGAAGAGGCCCTCGCCGACGACGCGGCGTCTCGCGTAGGCGAAGTACCAGACGACTCCGAGGCCGATGATGCCCGACCCGATGAGCACGATGACCGTGGCCATCTGCGAGATGACCACGACCGTCAGAACGACTCCGAGCACCGGAACGGCGGGATACAGCACGCTGGGCAGTTCGAACGACGGGTCGTACTCGTCGGGGTCCGCCTGCCGGAACACGACGAGCGAGACGTGCACCAACAGATACGCCACGAGAAAGCTGAAGCTCGCCGCCTCGGCCAACAGGGCGATGATGGTGTCGACACGCAGTCCGAGCGCTATCAGGAGCGCCGTCACGCCGCCCGTGGTCAGTATCGCACGGTGCGGCGTGTAGAACCGCTCGTGGCTCTCGTTGAACCAATCGCTCATGAGTCCGTCTCGGCCCATCGCGTAGATGACCCGCGACGCGGCGAGAATCGAGGAATTCGAACTCGAGATGGCCGCGATTATCGCGGCGAACGCGATGGCGGCCACCCCGACCGGACCCATCGACACCTCGGCGACGTCGGACACGGGAATCGGTGATTGGCCGAGTACCTCGAGCGGGACGACACCGGTACTCACCAGCATCACCAGCACGTACAGAACCGTCACGGAGACCACCGAGAGAATCATCGACAGCGGAATCGTCCGACTCGGGTTCTTGATTTCGCCAGCCACCGTGGCGATGATCTCGAACCCGAGGAACGACACGAAGACGATTCCGGTGGTCGCGACGATACCCGTCGGACCCGTGGGGGCGAACGGGGTGAGGTTCGCGGAGTCGATGAAGAAGAGACCGACGGCGACGAAGAGGACGACGATTGCCGTCTCGGTTCCGATCATCCAGTTCTGGAGTGCGGTCGACTCGTCGGTCCCGTAGTAGTTGACCCCGACGAGCAGTGCCAATCCGAGAAGTCCGAGCGCTATCACGAAGTGACGACCGTCGAGGCCGGGAATCGGCCCGACGATGTACTGCCCGAAGCCGACCATGTAGAACGCGCTCGCGAACATCAACCCGGTCCACATCCCCCACCCGACGATGGCACCGAACAGTCCGCCGAGCGCGCGGTTGACGTAGTGGTAGCTCCCGCCCGCGATGGGCATTCCCGTCGCGAGTTCGGACAGCGAGAGCGCCGCGAGTAGCGCGACGAGACCAGCAATCGCGTACGAGATGGAACTCGCTGGGCCCGCGTTTCGGGCCGCGATACCGGGCAGGATGAAGATTCCGGCCCCGATCATCGTCCCGCCGCCGAGCGTCATCGCTTCGAGAAATCCCAGCGTGCGCTCCAGTTCACCTCCGTCGGCGCTCATCGCACCCTCGCGCCGCCGGTCGTGTTGGGTTCGCGCGGACTCATTCGACGTCTCTCACGATGAGTGCCGGAATTTCGATTTCGTCGATGAGCGTCGACAAGAAGACCCCGATGATACGTTCTCGGAGCGAGGGCTCCGTCTCCCCCAGAACGACGATGTCGTACGCTGTTCCCATCGCGACGATGTTCTGAGAGGGGTCGCCCTCCTCGGAGAGTTTCCAGTCGACCCGGCTCCCGTCGATGCCGTATTCGGTGAGCCGTTCGACCGCTCCGCGCAGGAGAAACTCCCCCTGACTGGGTTCGGCGTCTTCGAGGGCCGAGTGAAAGAACGTCGCCGTCGCGTCGCTCCTCCCGAGCAACCCCGCGACGACGGAGACGATTCGCTCGACGTTCGCATCCCCCCGAATCGGAACGAGCACCTTCTCGATGTGGTCCGTATCTCCGGCGGTCAACACGGCGTCGCAGTCGTACTGGTCGGCGATGCGGTCGATGGTGGCCTCCCTGTCGTGTGTGAACACCAAGACTTCCGTCACGCCGTCTCGTCCCTCGGCGATGCGAGCGAGCCTCGCCGACGCTTCGTCCTCGTATTCGTGCTTGATGAGCGCTGGTTCCGCCTGGTCGGGAACGGGAAAGTATCCGAGTAGAATGACCTCGAACGGACGAAGTGCGTCGATGACCTCCAGTCCCGGAGGGTCGGGATTCGAGACGTCGATTGGAATGAGAATCGTCAGTTCGCCTATCGGGGGCATGATGTGCGAACGATTCGCAGGGTAGCGTCGTCAATCCATCGCATACTCGGGGGTCCGCTCTGCTGACGCTTCGAGTGTGGGTCTCTCGACACGCCCGCTTCGAGGGCGTCTCTTCTCTCTCGGCGAACGGATTCCGAAGAGTTTCGGTGTCGGGGTCGCAGACGGTGGCAGGCGACGCCGACCGACGGGTTCGGCTACAGCGTTTACAGGGCACCCCTTCGAACAGCGCTCGTGGCTCTCAACGCACTCACGCCGAGCGAACGGAGCAACGCAATCGCCGGATGGGCTCTGGTGGCCGTCTTGTCACTCGGGGCCGTCGAGGGCGTTCTCAGGGGGTCGCTCCTCTGGGGAGGGTTCTCGCTGCTTCTCGCCCTCGTCGCGTCGTTGCCGGCGCTGGCGACCCGGAGTCGGACGGCGATGGTTCCGTGGCCGCTTCTGTTCTGTGCCGCGGCCGCGATAGTCGCCAGAGCGGTCGGACTGTACCCGGAAGTCGCGGGCTACGTCGCGATTGCGACGCTCGCGTTCCTCGTGGTCGTCGAACTCGACCTGTACACGTCGGTCGAACTCGGTCGGCGGTTCGCCGTCGGGTTCGGCGTCCTGACCACCATGGCTCTCGAGGCGCTCTGGATCGTCGCGCAGTTCTACTCCGACCGGTGGCTCGGAACCGAATTCTTGAGCACGCAGACCGAACTGCAAGAGGACATCGTCCTCGTCACCCTCGTCGGCTTCGCCGTGGGAGCGGTCTTCTACTGGTACTTCGACCGGTTCGACCCCGCGGAGACGGTGAGACGGTCGGGCAACGGGGTCGATTCGCGATGACGGGTACAGACTCGCTCGTCGTGCCCGACTCCCGAGAGCGACTCCTCGCGCGCGTGTTGCAACTCGCACTGGTCGGGTTGATGCTCTTCGGCGTGGTGACGATGCGGGTCGGAATCGTCGTCATGGGGGGCATCGCGCTCGGTGTGACGCTCCTTCCGGCGTTGGTACGCCGAGAGTACGGCTACTCGATGGACGCCCGACTCGTCCTCTGGATAACCGTCGCCATGACGCTTCACACGGTGGGGTCGCTGGGTCTCTATCAGCAGTACCAGTGGTACGACGAGATAACGCACACCGTCTCGGCGACGCTCGTCGCCGGGTTGGGGTACGCCGCCTTCCGGGCGCTGGAACTACACTCCGACAGCATCGACGTCCCGTCGACGTTTCGGGCGGTGTTCATCGTCGTGTTCGTCCTCGCGGCGGGGATGCTCTGGGAGGTGTTGGAGTTCGCTCTGGGCGACCTCATCACCGTCTACGGAATCGACGACATCGTCACCGACTTCGTGTTCAACGCCGTCGGCGCGGTCATCGTCGCGGTCGGTGGCACCGGCTACGTCGGCACGCTCGTCGAGTTCTTCAGAGAGCGACTGCGTTCGAGTACGTGAGCGGTGACGGCTGCACCGTCTTCTCGCTCGACCCGCGCGGCCGACGGCGCGGAGACGTGCACGGGAACTATGCTCGGCGGCGGCGAACGTGGGGTACATGCTGTACGACCACGTCTCCGACCTCGACCTCAGCGTCACAGGATACGACCTCGACCGGCGGGAGCGAGACACGTCGAGCGGCTTCACCCGCGCGACCACCGTCGTCTCGCTGCACGGCGACGGCGAGACCGGACGCGGCGAGGACGTGACGTACGAGACGGCTGCGCACGATTCGTTCCGAGAGACGGCGGTCGACTTCGCCGTCACGGGTGAGTTCACGCTGGACGAGTTCTCGGCGCACCTCTCCGAGCAGGACCTCTTCTTCGGCGAGGAACCCGGCCAGTCGATCTTTCGGAACTACCGCCGCTGGGCGTTCGAGAGCGCCGCGCTGGACCTCGCGCTGAGACAGGCCGACACCGACCTCGCGGACCGCCTCGACCGGACGTACGACCCGGTCCGGTTCGTCGTGAGCACCCGGTTAGAGGACCCGCCGACGGGCGACCGAGTGCTCGACTGGCTCGACCGAAACCCCGAGTTGGAGTTCAAACTCGACCCCACGTCCGACTGGACCGACGCCGTCGTCGAACGCCTCGCCGCGACCGACGCCGTGCGGATTCTCGACCTGAAGGGGCAGTATCACGGGACGACCGTGGACCAGCCCGCCGACGCGGACCTGTACGAACGGGTCCTCGCAGGCTTCCCCGAGGCACTCGTCGAGGACCCGGAGCTGAACGAGAAGACGCGACCGCTGTTCGATGGCCAAGAGGCGCGAGTGACGTGGGACTACCCGATTCGCGGCGTCGAGACGGTCGAGGACCTCCCGTGGGAACCCGAGTGGCTGAACGTCAAACCGTCCCGATTCGGGTCGGTCGAGTCGCTGTTCGACACGATAGACTACTGCCGAGAGCACGAGATACGGACGTTCGGTGGCGGTCAGTTCGAACTCGACGTCGGTCGCGAACACATCCACGCCATCGCGTCGCTGTTCTACCCGGACGCCCCGAACGACGTGGCCCCGAAGGCGTACAACGACCCGAACCCGACCGGTGACCTTCCGACGAGTCCGCTCGCGCCGCCGACGGACCCGCGAGGACTGTCGTGGAGATGAGAGTGGTGCGGATGGCGCGGTGAGGCGAGTGACTACAACCCGGCGACGTCTTCGATGGCGTCGGTGAGTTCGCGAATCGACTCGACGGTGTGTTCGCCCATGTGGCCGATGCGGAACGTCTCCTCGCCGAGTTGCGAGCCGTAGCCGTTCGAGAACACCATGTCGTACTCCTCGGACACCCGTTCGATGGTCGCCGCGACGTCGATTCCCTGCGTGTTCTCGATGCAGGCGACGGTCTGGGACTCGTAGCCCTCCTCGGGGAACATCGCGAAGTGTTCTGCGGCCCACTCGCGGGTGTACTCGGCCATCTCCTCGTGACGGCGACTGCGCTCTTCGTGGCCCTCGTCGAGCATGTGCTTCATCTGTTTGCGGTAGGCCAGCATGATGGGTATCGCGGGCGTGGAGTGCGTCTGGCCCTTCCGGTCGTAGTAGTCGAGCGAGCGCTGGAACCCGCCGTACCACGACGCGGAGTCTTTCTGCAGTTCTCTCTCGTACGCCTCGTCGGAGACGACGCAGACGGCGAGTCCCGGCGGCATCGCGAACGCCTTCTGCGTCGACGCGAAGACGACGTCGATACCGTGTTCGTCGATGTCGACGTAGTCGCCGCCGAGAGAGGACACCGCGTCGACGACGAAGTAGGTGTCCGGATACTCCGCGATGACGTCACCGATGGCCTCGACGGGGTTGCGGACGCCGGTGGAACTCTCGTTCATCACGCAGGCGACCACGTCGTACTGTTTCTCGCTCGATTCGAGTGCCTCGCGGACGTCCTCGGGCTTGACCGCCTGCCCCCACTCGTACGCCAGTCTGTCGACGTCCTTCCCCAGTCGTTCGGCGACGTTGGCGTGGCGTTCGCTGAAACTCCCGCACGTCGTGACGAGGATGTTCTCGTCGACGAGGTTGAGCGTCGACGCCTCCCAGAACTCCGTCCCCGACGCCGTGAGAATCATCACGTCGTTGTCGGTGCCGAGGAACTCCTTCGTGTCCTCGACGATGGTCGTGTAGAGGTCCGTCATGCGGTCCATGCGGTGGCCGAACATCGGCTGGCACATCGCCTCCACGACGTCGTCTCGCACGCCCGTCGGGCCCGGGATGTACAACTTCTTCTCCGGATAGTCGTCTTTGTATTCGCGTTTCTTGGTCACAGAAACCACCTGAGTACGCTGCACTGTGCATCGTGATGGCATGGTACTTTTGATTCCGCACCACCGGGTGCCGTTCGGCCGCGAGCGACCGACTCACTCGGCGGCGTCGACGCCGCGAATCTCGAACCGCGCGCCGCCCGCGTCGCTCTCAGTCAGGCGAACCTCCCAGTCGTGCGCGGCGGCGACTTCCGAGACGATACTCAGCCCGATTCCGGTTCCGGTGGGCGACGTCGTGTGGCCCACCTCGAACACCGCGTCTCGGTCTCTCTCGGGGATACCGACGCCGTCGTCTTCGACGTAGAACCCCGACCCGTCCGGGAGTTCGCCAACCGACACGGCCACGTCGTCGCCGCCGTGTTCGATGCAGTTCCGAAAGAGGTTCTCCAGGAGTTGGTCGAGTCGCATCGGGTCCGCGCGGAGGGTGCCGTCGGAGTCGACGGTCAGCGTCGCCTCGTCGTGTCCGACGTGCGACCACGCGGCCTCCGCTCGCTCTGCGAGTGCGACGGAGTGGATGTCTATGGCGGCCATTCCCTCGCGAGCGAGCACCAGTAGGTCTTCGATGAGGTCCTCCATTCGGCGGTGGGCGCGAGCGACCACGTCGAGGTGGTCGCTGTCACACTCTTCGCGGGCCAGTTCGACGCGTCCGTGCGCCACCGAGAGCGGGTTCCGCAAGTCGTGGCTGACGACGCTCGCGAACTTCGCGAGACGCTCGTTCTGCAGTCGGAGTTCCTGTTCGCGCCGTTTCCGTTCGGTGATGTCGCGGACGACCGCGAGGACGCGACTCTCGTCCTCGATGGCGGTCTCACAGAGGTGGACCTCGACCGGCAGTCGGCCGCCCGCCTTCGTCTCGACGACCCACTCGAACTGTTGCGGCCCCTCCGCGGCCGCACGGCGGACCAACTCCGCCGCGCGGTCCAGCGTGTACGGTGGCTCGTTCGGGTGTATCTCCTGAAAGCTCAGTTCGAGGAGTTCCTCGCGCGGGTAGCCGAGCATCTCGCAGAACAGGTCGTTCGAGTCGAGAATCTCGCCGGTGTCCGTCTCGTGGACCAAGATGCCGTCGGGAAGCTTCTCGAATATCTCGCGGTAGTCGGACATTGGTACAGCGGGAAGGACACGTTACGCTCCGTCTCGGCTTCCGTCGTCTCCGGCGCACGCCGCCTTCTCACCGCGCTAGTTCGCCGGTCCCCGTGTTATCGATTTCGAAAAATACCAGTACCGAGACAGTATCTCCGACCGCGGCGTCAGGGCGTCATCTCGAGAACGTTCTGTCGCGCCTCCCGGACCGCCGCGTGGAGGTCTTCTGGTGGTTCCTCCAGTAGTTCGAGTACGTCGCCGTACTGCCGTCGACCGACCGTCGAGTACGTGAAGCGGTCGTGCAGTCGTTCGATGCTGTCGACCACCGCGTCGGTGGACGCGGACGCGCCGAGGAAGTGGATGACCGGGGTCACGTCGCCGTCGACGAGGTCGCGTTCGACGTCGCCGATGTCCTTGTAGAGGAGGCGACGACAGCGGTACGCGCGCAGGTCTTCGAGCATCCGCCGTTCGGTCTCCTCGCCGACGTCCATCACGATGGCGGGGATGCGAGCGAACGCGTCGATGTCGCAGGAACGGTACGCGTACAGCGCTTCCGCGGCGGCGAGTTTCTGGCTCGTCGCGTCCGCGGCCTCCATGTGCTCGAACAGTTCGCGTTCGACGAGCGGAATCTGAAACACCGACGTGTAGTACTCCAAGAGGGCGTCCTCGACGTCCGCGCGGTACGCCGGCGGACAGCTTCCGACCATCGCCACGCCGGAGAACGCCGCGTTGACCGTGAGCGCTATCTTCTCTTGCGTCCGCAGGTCGCGCGTGTCGATGATGTCGTCTAAGACGTTGATGGTCGCGTCGAGCGCGGTCAGCGTCCGTTTCACGGATTCGGGGACCGGTTCGTCGCAGACGCGAGCGTAGGCGTTGCACGCGGGGACGGTTCGAACCGACTTGCGTCCGCGCTCCCACTTTCCGACCACCTCGCGGAGGCGCGCGGCGACGTCTGCCGTCGAGTCGACGGGGAGTTCGGCACCGAGTCGCGCCTCGCGACCCGCGACGTCGTCCGCGAGGTCAGCGTGCAGGGACCGCACCTCCTCGCGCGAGATGGCGAGTGTAGTCATTCTGAACCGATTTTATCGGAGAGAGATATATTAGTTGTGTACCAGTTATCAATAAAGAGAATCCAATCAGAACGTATAAGATGGGTGTGATTTAACGCAGTGACCATGCAGGTGGGCTCCTCTGTGACCGAGACGGACATAGGCGAAGCAAGTACGGGGGACACAGTACTCGACAGGATGCTCAGAGGCGGCGTTCCGCGGGGACGAGCCGTCCTGGTGAGCGGTGGCCCGGGGGCGGGAAAGAGCACGCTCGGTATGCAGTTCCTCCAGACGGGTATCGAAGCGGGAGAGGAAGTCCTCTACGTCAGCACCGAACAGACCGTCGACGAACTGCGGGACTCGTTCGGCGAGTTCGCCTTCGACCTCGACGCACCGAACTGTCACGTCACCTCGATTCACGCGGTCCCGGGCCAGACCATAGAGCGCGACGACGAGTTGATACTGAGCGACATGGAGGGTGCCGAGTCCGCCGGCGAGAACGAACTGTTCAGCATCGAACGGCCGTTCGAGATTCAGTACATCCGCGAACAGCTCGCCGAGTACCGCCACTGCGACCGCATCGTCTTCGACAGCGTCTCGGGCCTGACCCCGATGGCCGAGAACACGCCGCGGTTCCGTCGGAGCCTCCTCGAACTCATCCGGACGTTCTCCGACGAGTTCGGCGCGGCCAGTCTCCTCGTCGCCGAAGCCTCCGCCGAACACCGGGACGTGCCCGCCGCCGAACTCCTCCAGTTCACGACGCACGGCGCGATACAGGTGTCTCGCGAGTGGGTCGCGGGCGAGTACCACCGATACCTCGAAATCGCGAAGATGCGCGGCGTCGACCACGACACCGCTCCCCACGAGTTCGAGATAACCCGCCGCGGTATCGAAGTGCTCCCCCGCGACGACAGGCGAGCCAACGGCGTCACCACGCCCATCAGCACGGGTATCGAGGGCCTCGACCGACTCATGGGCGGCGGTTACTCGGAGGGGAGTTCGACGGTCATCGAACACGACGGCCGGGCGAACCTGAACGGCACCGTCGCCGCGGGCCTCCTCGCGACGCTCGAAGAGGGTCGCGTCATCGTCCTCTTTCCCACGCCGAACATCACGCCGGAGTGGTTCCGCGAGCACGTCGGTCAGCACGTCGGCTCGATGAAGAAACTGTTAGACGAGGACCGACTGATGGTCGTCGACTGGTCGAACACGTGGCCCGTCGAGCACCGGAACGTGTTCAACGTCCACCTCTCGGGCCTGTTGGGTCTCGTCTCGAAGAGCCAACTCTACCTCACGCAGAAGCTCCTCCGCATCTACAGCACCATCAAAGAGCGACGCGAGTCCCCCCTCACCGCGTGGGTGTACACTGAAACGATGCTGCAGGACTTCGACGCCTCAGACGTGCGCTTTCAGTACAACTGGGCGCGCGGAAACATCTTCAACCCCGACGACAACGTCGTGTTCATCCAGAACCCCGTCTCGATGGGCGAGAAACTCGCCGAGTTCTACGTCCACGACGCACAGCAAGTGCTCCGCCAGTGGGTCCACGAGAACGGGATGGAGTACCTGCGCTTAGAGAAGGGCGACGCCGGCCAGACGGACGTCAGTTGCCACGTCAGCTGTCTTCAGGAACCCCCGTACTTGGAGATTCGCGGCAGCAACGCTTCCGGTCCCGAGTAGCGCTCGTTCTCTCACGCGTCGCTCGCGCGCCTCGTCCGACCGCCGGTCCGCGCGGCGAACATCTCCCGGAGGCCGGCCGAGAGGTCCATCGCGGCGGTCTCTGCGGCCACGTCGACGGCGCGTATCGCCTCTTCGGCGTCGGGCCGCCGTTGGAGTGCGGCGACGTGCAGCAGATACGAGAGGCGAAGCAACCAGACGGCCTGTTCGACGTCGCTCTCTGCGTGGAGATACTTCGTCACCCACCCCGAGTCGGGGTACAGGTGGTGCTTCGAGGTCCGGCCCTCGTCGACGACGGCGTCCCGGACCCCCTTCGGGAAGGGGATATCGACCTGCCGCGTTCCGTGGACGTGACCGAACTCTCGCCCACCGACGGTGAACTCCGTGCCCGCGAAGCGGTGCGGCCCGGCGACGACGCCCGGCCACGCCGACACTGCCGACTCGAGGTCTGTCGTCATCGCTAGAAGAACGTCGTCTAGGGTGATAATTCGGCGGTTCCCGTCCTTCCCTCGTCGGGGCGCGAGACTACAGTCGTCGGTCGCAGACGCCGGTGTCTGCCGTGTCGGCGTAGCCGGCGAGCACTTTCGACTCGGCTTTTCGAACCAGTTCTCCGGCGGTACTGACGGCGCAGTTCAACTCGTCGGCGACCCGTTCGAGAGACCCGGTTCGCGGCACGTCGTAGTAACCGACCGCCACCGCCGCCTCCAGTGCCGACTGCTGTCTCTCGGTGGGCGTCGCGGACGCGGAGAGACCACGTCGAAACCCTCGAACGCGGGCGACTCGGGCGTCTGTCAGTTCGTCCAGCCGTTCGTAGCAGTCGGCGACGGCCGGGGACTCGCCGACCACGTCGACGGTCGCCGTCCGGTCGTCGAAGAACACGACCGGACCCAAGAAGACGACGTCCGCCTCGGCGACGACCCCGAGGACGCCGTCGTCCATCTCGAAGCCGGTCTGTCCGACGAACGCGTACGTCCCGCCGTCGTCCGCGACGAGACTCGACGACGACAGCGTGTCGAGTACCGAGAGCACCCCGTGTGTCGTTTCGCGGTCAGCGTCGAACCACGAGAGCGTCCGCACGTTCGTCGTCGGCCCCCACGCGAGCAGTTCCATCCGCGAGACGCCGTCGGTTCGCGCGAGTCTCCGGTGTATCGGATGGAGTAGGTCGGGAGGGTACGTGAGTTCGAGCGTGGCTCGTTTCACGGCGGACCAAGTGCGGGAGAGTATATAAAGTGCCGCACTCGTGCGGCAGTACGCTCTCCACGGTCGCGACCCGAGCAGTAGTCGTGGAGCAGACATCCGAGAGACGGGACGCGTACGCATCGTCTCCGACGAGTCGGACGGTCTCCGTCGCCGTCGACGGCGCGGAGCGGACCGTCTCGTACGCCGACTACGGCGACCCCGCTGGGGTGCCTGTCCTCTTCTTCCACGGGACGCCGGGGTCGCGCCTCCTCGGCCGTCTGTTCCACGACTCGGCGAGACGACGGGGCGTCCGCCTCCTCGCGCCCGACCGACCGGGGTACGGTCGGTCGTCGCCGTGGCCTTCGCGGACGCTCGCCGATACGGGGCGGTTCGTCGAACCCGTGTTGTCGGACGCCGACGTCGACCGCGTCGGCGTCGTCGGGTTCTCCGGCGGTGGCCCGCACGCTCTGGCGTTCGCCGCGACGCACGGACGGCGCGTCAGACGCGTCGACGTGGTGTCCGGCGCGGTACCGCCGTCCGTGACCGCCTCGAAACCGCCCGCTCTCCGACTGTTCGAGTCCCTCGCGAACACCGCTCCGGCCCTCCTCCGCGCGACGCTCCGACTCCAGCGGTGGGTCGCGACCCGCGCGCCGCCGTCACTGGTCGTCTCGCAGTACACCGACGAGAGCGACGGCGTCGACGACGCGGACGCGGACGCCGTCAGGCGGGACTTCGTCGAAGCGTTCGGTCGGTCCCGGCGGGGGTTCGTGACCGAGATGCGTCTCCTCGGCGACCGATGGGAGTGGCTGCCCGCGTCTCTCGACGTGCCGGTGACGTTCTGGCACGGCACGCGAGACGCGAACGTTCCGGCGGCGGACGCCCGACGATTCGCCGACCGCCTCTCGGCGCGGTGGAACGCGCTCGACGGCGCAGACCACCTGTACGCCCTGCTTCGAGGCGTTCCAGCGGTTCTCGACGACCGCGCGGCCGGTCGATAACTCGCCTCCCGGGTTCACTCCGCGAGTGCCACCACGTCGGCGAGCGTCGTCACCTCGTAGGTCGGTGTGACCGAGAGGTCGGTGTCGCGGTTGTGGTCGCGGCGGACGAACACCGAGTCCATCCCGGCGCGTTCGGCGGCGACGACGTCGCTCTCGCTGTCGCCGACGTAGAGCGCCGACTCGGCCCCCAGGTCGGCCACCGCCAGTTCGAGGTAGTGCGTGTTCGGTTTCTTCAGCGTCAGGCTCTCGACGGTCATCTCGCGGCCGTAGTAGGTATCGAAGAGGTCCCCGAGGTCGAAGAAGTCGAGTTTGAACGCGACGGTCGTGTGGTGGTTGTTGCTGACGACGCCCCGGTTCGGCGGCAACTCTGCAATCGCCGTCACGTCGTCGTACCGGGTGCGACCCCCGGCGCGGAACGCCTCGAACTGCGAGCGTTCGTCGTGTCGTTCGCGGGCGTCCCACAGGTCGTCGACTGCGACGCCGTGCGCGTCCGCTACCTCGGTGAGTCGGGCCGGCGTCACGCCGCCGGCGAGTGCGTCTGCGTGGTCAGTCGGCGGGGCGTCCACGCCGACTTCGCGGAACGCCGACTCGACGGCGGCCAGTTGCGTCTCCCGCGTGGGCGGTTCGACGAGGACACCGTCGCTGTCGAACAGGAACGCGTCGTATCTCGGCACAGACGCCGATGCGCGCCGGGAGACACTGAGTGCTTCGAACGGTGCGACTTCGAACCTGTTCTCGGTCTGCCAGCACGCCTTTGGGCGTTCCACTCCACCCACCGAACATGACGCTCACCGTCACCGTCGAAGACGTCCACCAGATGACGCCCGACGTGAAGCAGTTCCGCCTCGCTGCCGACGACCACACGTTCGAGTACGACCCGGGCCAGCACACGATGGTCCACTTCGAGAACGACGGCGAGGAGGAGGCGCGGCCGTACACCGCGGCGAACCTCCCCGGAACGGACGAACTCGTCCTCGCCATCAAGCGCTACGACGACGGGAACGCCTCCGTCTTCATGCACGAACGGCGTCCCGGTGACGAGATAGAGATAGAGGAGCTAGACGGCAACCTCCGCGTGCGCGACTTCGACCGGGACGCCGTCTTCGTCGCGACGGGAACCGGAATCACGCCGTTGTACCCGATGCTCAAACAGTACGCCGAGGAGGGCGACGGCGACGCGCACCTCGTGTTCGGCGAACGCGACCAAGAACACCTCATCTTCCGCGAGAGCCTCGACCAACTCCGCGCCGAACACGAGAACCTCGACGTGAACTACGTGCTCTCGGACGCCGACGACGACGCCGACTGGAACGGGAAGACGGGACACGTCCAAGACCACCTCCCGGACGCGCTGGACGGCGTCGACGACACCGACTTCTACGTATGCGGCGTTCCCGAGATGGTCGTCGAGACGCGTGAACTCCTCGAAGACGAAGGCGTCGACGAAGAGCACATCTACACGGAGGGCTGGGAGTCCGACGCGGCGGACGACTGACGTTCGAACCGACGATACCACAGAAGCAGCGTGCAGAGACGCCGACCCCGACGAGGATAGCCCCCCGAATCGACGCATCAGAACATTCGTCTCGGATTCGGTTTTTCTGTAGCACACTCGTCTACTAATTTATCCATTGGTACTACGTACCTCGCAAGTCTTATCCGTATACCTCCATTGTGTTCAAAAGCAATGGCGAAAGGAAACGTTGATTTCTTCAACGACACTGGCGGTTACGGTTTCATCTCGACGGACGACGCTGACGACGACGTGTTCTTCCACATGGAAGACATCGGCGGCGAGGACCTCGAAGAGGGAACGGACGTAGAATTCACGATCGAAGACGCCCCCAAGGGTCCGCGCGCGGCGAACCTGACGCGTCTCTAACTCGGTTCGGTACGCCGCGTCACCGCGGCAGACGAATTCGAACCATCTTCCGATTTTACTGTTACCGGCGAGCTACTGGCTTATATCGTCAGCGAGCGTACGTCTCCCATGCAACTCACCACCACCAGAGCAGTCGCACCCACCTCGGCCGGAGACCTCGCCCGACAGACGGCGTTCGGCGTCCTCGTCGCACTCGCGTTCGTGTTCGCGACGCGGGTCGTCGTCGGTCTCCTCGGCGTCGACCTCGGCGTCTCGGGCGCGGCGAGTCCGTTCGCCACTGCGCCGATACTCGGGAGCACCGTCGTCGCGGGCATCGGCGCGGCCGTCGCGTACGCCGTGTTGGACCGCGCGACCGCCCGTCCGGCGCGAAACTTCGTCGTCCTCGCGGCCGGCGTCTTCGCGGCGATGATGGTCCCCGTGCTGACGTTCGCGCCCGAACTCGGCGTCACGCCAGCGGGCCAACTCGTCCTCACCGCGTTCCACGTGTTCGTCGCCGTCCCCCTCGTCGCGTTCGTCGTCGGGGCGGTTCGACTGTAGCCCGTCGAAGCGGTCCGCGCGACGCCCTCCGCCGAAACCCGAACACCCATCAGCCGACGACCGAATCCTCCGCGTATGTACAACGCCGCTATCGTGGGGTGTGGAGTCGTCGGGGGCCGTCTCGCGGAGTCGTTCTCCGAACATCCGGAGACGACCGTCTGGGGCGTCTGCGACCTCGTCGAGTCGAAGGCCGAGTCGTTCGCCGCCGAGTACGACGCCCGCGCGTTCACCGACTACCGCGAGATGATTCGGTCGGACGAGGTGGACGTCGTCTACGTGGGCGTCCCGCCGACGGTCCACCGCGAGGTGGTGACGTTCGCTCTGGAACACGACCGACACACAATCTGCGAGAAACCCATCGCCGAGGACGCCGCCGAGGGAGCGCGGATGGTCGCACTCGAACGCGAGACGGACCGGGAGACGGCCGTGAACCTCCCGTTCCGCTACACCCCGGGCTTCGTGGAGATGCGCGAGCGAGTCGAGGCGGGCGAGATAGGCGCGCCGAAACGCGTGACGCTCGACTTCCGCTTCCCGCAGTGGCCGCGCGAGTGGCAGGACGTCGCGTGGCTACGCTCCAGAGAGCAGGGCGGGCCGATTCGCGAGGTGGGCACGCACTTCCTGTTCGGCGTGCAGGAGCTTTTCGGCCCCATCGAACGGGTGAACGCGACGGTGTCGTACTCGGGACCGGACGCGTACGAAGACTCCGTCGTCGGCTACTTCGAGGTGGACGGCGTGCACGGCACCATCGACCTGTTGTGCGACCACGAACAGGACGAGGAGAACTCGATAACCGTCGTCGGCACCGAGTCGGAACTCACGCTCGTCGAGTGGTACCGACTCCTCGAAAACCGCGAACAGGACGACGAGGCGGTGCTGAACGAAGACCGCGAGCAGACGACGCTGACGCTCGTCGACGAGTTCGTGACGGCGATGGACGGCGGCGACGCCGAGTTGGTGTCGTTCGCGGAGGCGACGCGGGTGCAACGCGTCGTGGACGCCGTCTTCGACTCGGCGGGCGGGACGGTCGAGATTCGGGCCGATTCGCGGGTGGAGTGACGGTTCGCGGAGTCATCGACGGTTCCTGAAGACGCGGACGAGACCGACGGCGAACAGTGCGACGCCGACCAGCGAGACGACGCCCTCGGGCGCGCCCGTCGCCGAGAGGACGAGCGGATGCGTCCCGAACGTGACGACGAGGCCGCCGAGGAGGACGAGACCCCACGTGGTGAACCCGCTCGCCTCGTCGGGGTTCGCCGCCGGTTCGAGCGACGCGAACGCCGCCGCGGAGACGGAGACGAGTTCGCCGGAGTGGACCCGCCGGCCGGACGCGTCGGCGACTCTGAGAAGCGTCACGCTCGCGGTGTCGTCCTCGCCGTCAGCGGCGCTCTCGTCGGCGCGGCCGACGACACGAAACGTCCCCCTCGCGAGGGCGTCTCCGTCGCCGGCGACGTGGTCGTACGGGCGCGGTTCGGACGTGTCGTCGGTCATCTCGTAGGCGGACGGGACGGAGTCGGGAGTCAGTTACGTTCGTGTAGCCGCGGCACACCACGTGCGAAGACTAAGGTTCCTCCTCGAAGAAGGACGCTCGAATGAGCACGTCCGACGCGCTTCCCTCGTGGTCCGCGGACGACCGGAGGCGGAGTACGCGGTGGCTCTCGTACGTCGCCGCCGCCCTCGTCCTCGTCGTCGCGGGTCTCCACCTGTTCCACCCGAGTCACGGCCTCGCCGCACTCTCCGTGCGCCTGTTCGGCGACCCGAGCCTCCTCGTGTACGACCCCCGACCGCTGGCGTTCGTCCTCTCGGCGTTCGCCCTCGCCGTCGGCGTCCCGTTGGCGCGGAACGCCCCCTCCCGACGACCGTACTACGCCGTCGGTATCGCCATCCTCGCGCTCTATCTCGGCGGCTACTTCGCGTGGCACTTCTCGGGGCACGGGAGCTTCCTGCCCGGCCGAGAACCGCTGCATCACCACGGCGTCTCGCCGCTTCAGAACGTCGTGAACCACCTCACGGCCGAACCGCTCGCGGCCGTCTCGAAGACCGCCGAACTCGCCGGTATCGCCGTTCTCGGCGTGCTGTTCGCCCGGGAGTAGTCGGAGTGGGCGTCGTCGGCGGCGGCGTCGTCGTCGGCGTCAGTCCGGGCGCGCGAGGAACCGGCGCGCGAGGACGCCCGCGACGACGAGATGTGCGAAGACGCCCGCGACGGCGAGCGTGACGAACTCCGCGGTCGTCCCCGAAGCGACGCCGACGACGAACAGTTTGATGGTCCAGAACGGCGGGAAGACGCCGAACAGGTACTGCCACGGTTCCGGGACGGCGAGGAGGCCGAACAGGGGTACCATCACGAGGAGGCCGAGCACCTTGCTCACCGCGACGCCCTCCACCGAGTTCGAGGCCAGCGACCCGAGGAGGAGGCTGGTGACGGCCGCCCAGAGCGCCGAGACGGCGCAGGCGACGGCGAGAACCGCGGGCGGGACGGCGACCAACCCCGCGAGCGGAACGGCCACCGCGCCGGCGACGGCGCTGAGGACGACGACCGAGAGTTCTCGGTAGAGGAGGTAGCCCCGGCCCGTGAGCGGGGTGGTTCGGAAGGCAGCGACGAGTCCCTGGTCCCGGTCTTCGAGGACGAGAAAACCGGCGACGAACCCGAACGTCGCGGGGGCGAACGCGGCGACGAACGCCACCGCCACGTCGGCGTACGCGAGCAAGTCCACGCGCCCCGAGAGCGAGGCGGCGGCCGCGGGGTAGCCGAACCGCGCGACGACGGCGATGAGGAGGGGAGACAGACCGATGTAGACGAGCAGGGGGTCGGTCCCCCACCGTTTGAGGTCCGCGAGCACCATCGATTCGACCGGTCCTCGTCGGCGACGGCGACCCGCGAGACGACCGACGCCTGGTCTCGTCGCGGCGGTCCACGGGCGGGGTTTCGACGCGCCCGCGCCGCCGTCGTCGCGGACGACGTGACGGACGAACGCCCGGTGGGCGAACACCCACGCGATGGCGGTGGCGACGAGCGAGTAGCCGACGCCGTACGCCAGCATCGTCGTCGTCGTCGGGTCGAAGGCGGCGCGGACGAGGACGATAGAGGCCTGCACCGGGAACAGATAGAAGAGCGGCGTCTCGTAGAGACCGAGCAGACCCAGCATCGGAAGCGTCAGTACCGTCATGTACGCGAGCGCGGTCATGAAGTAGGCGTTGATGGTGTCGAACCGCGCGACGGCGACGAAGCCGACGAGGACGTAGAGGGGGACGGTGAGGAGGACGCCGACGAGGAGGACGAGGGGGTCGAACGCCGTTCCGACGGCGCCGAGGACGACGACGAAGGTGGCGACGACGGCGAGGAGCGTGAGAGAGAGGACCTTCGAGAGGAGGTACTCCGAGGCGCGCACGGGCGAGGTGACGAGGGCGTCGAGCACGCCTTCGGCCTTCTCGAAGAGGACGAGTGCGCCGACGAAGTAGAAGCCGAGGAGGGCGGGGTCGCCGAGGACGACGAGCGTGACGAACCGGCCGAGTTCGGCGTCGGGTGCCCGTCGAAGGCCGAGTGCGAACGCGAGCGTCACGACGATGTAGACGGCGTAGAAGCCGTATCTGGACTGCAGTCGAACGTCCGTGCGAACGAGCGACGCCAGCCGAGACGCGGAGAGCGTCACCGGAGCGTCCTCCCGGTCACGTCGATGAACACCGTCTCCAACGTCGCCTCCTCGGTGTGGATGGTGTCGTAGCGACCCGACCGAACCACCTCGGCGAGGGCGGCGGCGTCCGCTTCGTCCGCGGGGTCGAACTCGCGTACCCGTTCCCGTCCGTCTTCCGTCGACTCCACGCGGACGCGACGCGACCCGTGGCGGCGTTTCAGGGCGTCCGGGGCGTCCACGACGGGTATCTCGCCGTCGACGACGAACGCCACGCGGTCGCAGAGTTCGTCGGCGACGCTCATGTCGTGCGTCGCGACGAACACCGTCGTCCCCGACCGCTGCAGGTCGAGGACGATGTCTTTCACGCGCCGGGCGTTCGCCGGGTCGAGGCCGGTGGTCGGTTCGTCCAAGAACAGGAGGTCCGGGTCGTGAAGCAGCGACCGCGCGAAGTTCAACCGCATCTTCATCCCCTTCGAGTAGTCCGCGACGCGGCGGTCCGCCGCGTCCGACAGGCCGACGAGAGAGAGGAGTTCCTCGGCGTCGCGCGTCTCCCCGTCGTACAGCGAGGCGAACAGGTCGAGGTTCTCTCTGCCCGTGAGTTTCACGTAGGTGTTCGGCGACTCCGCGGAGACGCCGACTCGTTCGTAGTAGTCGCCGCCCCACTCGCGCACCTCGCGGCCGAGGACCGTGACCGACCCCTCGTAGTCGTCCAACAGGCCGACGAGGACCTTCTGCGTCGTCGACTTCCCCGCCCCCGAGGGCCCGAGAAAGCCGACCACTTCGCCGGGATGAATCTCGAAGTCGAGGCCGCGGAGCGTCTCGTCGGCGGCGCCGGGATAGGTGAATCGGAGTCCCGAGACGGCGACGACGGGGTCCGACGACGCCTCGGTCGGTCGTACGTCCGGCTCTCGGTCCGCCGCGGAAGCCGCGTCGACGCCGTCCCGTCGGCCTCTCTCGACCATGGATTGTGGCGAGGAGTACGCGGCACGAACTGATGAATCCGCCGTCCGTCGGGATTCGAGGGACGTCCGCGCCGTCTCGGCGTGTTTTTGAGGTGACAGGGACAAGACGGAGACATGAGCGAACTCGACGAGACGGACCCGTTCGTCTCCCGACTCGACGCCCCGACGCTCCGCGCCGCCCGGGAACGGGGCGGGTCGGCCGTCGTCGTCGGCGGGGCGATGGCTGGCCTCGCCGCGGCGCACGCACTGCGGGCACTCGACTGGGACGTCGTCCTGTACGAACGGCAGTCGTACGCGGACAAGCGCGTCAACTGCGGCGAGGCGATGACCGACGCCGGGTCGATTCCCCTCCCCAAGACGCCGGCGTACGGCTTCGCCAACCGCCCGCCCGCGTTCGAGGTGCACGTCTACACCGGCGAGACGGGCGCGCGGACACTCGCCGGCGAGGGCGTCTTCCCCTCCACGGACGGCTACGTCACCGACCGCAACGTGGTCGAACGACGGTGGGCCGAGCAGTTGGCCGAACAGGGAGTCGACGTGCGCGAGTCGACGGGCGTGAGGAAGGCGCAGTTCCGCGCGTTCTCCGAGGAGTTCGACCTCGTGGTGGACGCGACGGGACAACCCTCCATGGCGAGCAAAGTCGACGGCACGACGGGCGAGTACGCCGGGCGCATGACCGCGTTGAACGCGGACGTCGAGGGGGACTTCTCGGAGCTCTATCCCAACTCTCGCATCCTGTTCGAGAACTACCTCGGCTACGCGTGGGCGTTCCCGAAGTCGGAGACGCGCGCGAACGTCGGCATCGGCTGGGCCGAAGACAAACTCCCGGACGACTACTACGCGGCGTTCGTCGCGGCGTGCGAGCGCAACGACTGGCCCGTTCCCGACCGGTCGGCGATGAACATCTACACCATCCCGCGCGGGCCGAGTCTCGACCCCGAGCGAACCTGGGACGCCGAACGGCGTATCGCCCGCGTCGGCGACGCCGCCGGCGTCGCCAACCGGTTCACGGGAAAAGGCATCTCGCAGGCCGTCGAGTCGTCGTACCTCCTCGCGGAGTTGGCGGCGCGGAACCGTCTCGACGACTACCCCGAGGAACTGTACGACCGGATGAAAAACGAGTACCGACTGGCGTACGTCGTCCGCGGCGCACTCGAAGACGGCCGACCGGACATCCTCGGCGGCGTGATGAACGCCGTCTCCGGTATCGACGTGGAGGCGGTGGACAGAGAGCCGAGGCACGCCTTCTCGCGTCTCGTGCGACACCCCGTCCTCCTCGCGAAACTGGCGGCGAACCCGACGATGCTCTCGCGCCTCCTCGACGCCTACACCGACGACTGGGAGTACCGGAAGACGGCCGAGACGCCGACGCGTTCCTGAGCGGCCTGTTCAGTCGTCCGTCGTCCCGTCTCGCACGTCCGTCACCACGTCCTCTCTCGAGGTGACCACGTCGATTCCCTCTTCGTCGGCCATCTCGCGGATTCGCTCGGCGAACTGCTCGGACTGCAGGAGTTCGTACTCCCGTCTGAGGCCGAGATAGAGCGTGTAGCACATCAACAGGAGGACGACGGCGAACGGGAACCCGGTGGCGATGGCCGCCGTCTGGAGCGCTTCGAGGCCGCCGCCGTACAGCAGGAGCGCCGCGACGGCCCCCTCCGTCGTCGCCCAGAAGATACGCTGTACTTTCGGGACTTCGTGTTTGCCGCCGGAGGTGAGGTGGTCGATGACGAGCGACCCCGAGTCCGAGGAGGTGACGAAGAACGTGACGACGAGGAGCGTCGCCAAGAGCCCGGACACGGCACCCAACGGATACTGATTCAACAGGCCGAACAGCGCGTACGTCTGTCCCATCTCGGTGTAGATGTCGAGCGCCGCGCCGTTGCCCTGCAGCGAGTTGAACAGGGCGCTCCCGCCGAACGTGGACAGCCAGAGCGTCGAGAACAGCGACGGGAGGAACAGCACGCCGACGACGAACTCCCGGACGGTCCGGCCCTTCGAGATGCGGGCGATGAACATCCCGACGAACGGCGACCAGGCGATCCACCACGCCCAGTAGAACACGGTCCACCCCGAGACGGTGCCGCCGCCCTCGCCGAGTGCGCCCGTGAAGAACGACAGCCGAGGGAGCACGTTGAGGTAGCGTCCGAGCCCCTGCACCCACGTCCCGAGAATCTGCACCGTCGGCCCGACGGCGATGAGAAACGCCAGCAGTGCGAACATGAGATAGAGGTTCAGCGTGCTCAGTCGCTTGACGCCGCCGTCGAGTCCGGCCGCCACGGAGAGCGTCGCGATGGCGGTGATACCGGCGATGAGGAGTATCTGCGGGACGGTTCCGACGGGAATCTGCGCGACGTTCAGGACGTCGCCGAGGACGTACGAGAACCCGCTGTTGACCTGCTTGACGCCGAGTCCGAGCGAGGTGGAGAGGCCGAACAGCGTCGCGAACACGGTCACCAGGTCGATGACGTGCCCCGGCCAGCCGTAGATTCGGTCACCCAACAACGGCCAGAAGATGGAACGGAACGTCAACGGGAGGCCGCGGTTGAACGAGAAGAACGCGAGTCCGAGGCCGACCAGTCCGTAGATGGCCCACGGGTGGATACCCCAGTGGAAGAACGTCTGTGCGATGGCCGCAGAGCCCGCGGCACCGGTTCCGCCCTCCGCCTCGAAGAACCCCGGGACGGTACCGAAGTAGTACAGCGGTTCCGAGACGCTGTAGAACATCAGCCCGATGCCCATCCCGGCGCTGAACAGCATCGCCATCCACGAGAAGTCGCCGAACTCCTTCTCGGCTTTCACGCCGCCGATGCGGATGGTCCCGTACTTGCTGACCGCGAAGAACAGGATGGTGCCGATGAAGACGTTGACCGAGAGCAGGAAGAACCAGCCGAAGTGACCCTCGAAGAACGTCCGGACGGCGGAGTAGACGCTGGCCGCTTGCGAGCCCAACAGGAGCGTCGCGGCCACGAACGACGCGACGACGACGAGTGCGGCCGGGAAGACGACGGGATGGACGTCGAAGCCCAAGCGTCGAATGTTCGTGTCCCCCGGTTCGCGACCGGATTCGGGGTGGAACAGTTCGGTCTGGAGTCCGTCCGCGTCGCCGCCGGAGTCCTCGTTGTCTGTCATGCGATACGGCTCTGTGACTGCGGTGTGTGTTCGCTTGAGTTCATGTTCCGAGTTCGTCGACGCCGACTTCGCCCACGGCCGCCCGCCGAATCGACCGACCGAGTCTCACGCTCGAACCGTCACGGCACGAAGATATATCCATCTCTTTCTCACACGCACTAAAAAGGCTGCTTGCCGATTCGGTCGACCGGTCAGGTGGGAATCACGTCGGCGACGACGGGGAAGTGATCGGAGGGGTAGCCCCGGTCGGTGTGGTCGGGGAGCGTCGCGTGGATGCGCACGTCGCAGTCCCGAACGAACACGTAGTCGATTCGCTCCGTCGGGTCGCCGGAGAACTCGTGCATCGTCTTCTCCGGGCCGTGGTGACCGAGTTCGGCGACGTCGCGCGCGTCGTCGAACGAGTCGGTGAACACCTCGTAGGGGGCCGACCCCGGCGTCGAGTTACAGTCGCCCGCGAGGACCACGGGGCCGTCCAACTCGCCGAGTCGGTCGCAGGCCGTGCGGGCTCCCTCGACGCGTGCCGTCTCCCCTTTCCGGTCGAGGTGGATACTCGCCACGTGGAACCGCTCTCCGGAGTCGTCCTCGGTGAGCGTCGCGCGAGAGAGGATGCGCGGTAGGTCGGCGTCCCACCCGACGCTGGCCGGTTGCTCCGGCGTCTCCGACAGCCAGAACGTCTCGTCGTCTTCCAGCGAGAAGCGGGTGGTGTCGTAGCCGACGGGGACGTACTCGTTCGTGACGCCGGTCACGTCTTCCCCACCGGTTCGGGAGACGGCGACCCACGCGAAGTCGTCGAGCGCCTCGCGAACCGCGTCGAGTTGGTGGTTCAGCGGTTCCTGCAGGCAGACGACGTCGGGACGGTGGTACCGGAGCAGGCTGATGACGGCGTCGCGGCGGTGCGGCCACGCGTCCGGGCCGTCGTCGTCGGTGTCGTAGCGGACGTTGAAACTCAGCACGCGAACCGGGGCGGGAGTCATCGTCTGCGGTGACGCGCGCCCGATACATCAATCCTGTCGCGGGGCGGCCGGCGCGGCGGTGACGGGTTTCGGAACGTCCTTACCGACTCGTGTCGAACCGCGAGGTATGCAACTCGACGTTCGGGACGTGGCCGAACTCTCGCCGGACGAACGCCGGGCGTTCTTCGAACGGGACGCGGGCGTCGCCGAAGTGCGGTCGGACGTTCGCGACATCGTCTCGCGGGTCCACGAGGAGGGCGACGTCGCGGTCAGGAACTTCTGCCGCGAGTTCGACGGCGTAGAAGTCGGCAACATCGACGTGACCGACGACGCCGAACGCGCCTACGAGAAGGTGGACGACGACGTCATCGCGGCCATCGAGGCGGCGGCCGAGAACGTCCGCGAGTTCCACGAGCGACAACTCCCCGAAGACTGGCGCGAGGAGTTCGGCGGTCCCGGAACACGCGAACTCGGCCGTCGGTTCCGCCCCCTCGAACGCGTCGGCGTCTACGCGCCCGGCGGGACGGCGGCGTACCCCTCCAGCGTCCTCATGGGCGTCGTCCCCGCGAAGGTTGCGGGCGTCGAACACGTCGCCGTCGCCACGCCGCCCGCCGACCCGATGAACCCCATCACGCTCGCGGCGGCGCACGTCGCCGGCGCGGACCGGATATACAGCGTCGGCGGCGCGCAGGGCATCGCCGCACTCGCCTACGGGACGGAGACGGTGAAAGCGGTGCAGAAAGTCGTCGGGCCGGGCAACAAGTGGGTGACGGCGGCGAAGGCTGAAGTCCGCGGCGACGTCGACATCGACTTCCTCGCCGGACCGTCCGAGGTTCTCGTCGTCGCCGACGAGACGGCGGAACCGGAGTACGTCGCCGCCGACCTGGTGGCGCAGGCCGAACACGACCCGAACGCCTCCGTCGTCGCCGTCACCGACGACGCCGAGACGGCCGCCGCCGTCGTCGACGCCGTCGAACGGCAGGTCGAGGGCCGCGAACGCGCCGACACCGTCCGCGACGCGTTCGAGAACGACGCCTCCGGCGTCTTGCTGGCGCGGTCGATGTCCGAGGCCGTCCTGTTCGCCGAGGAGTACGCCGCCGAACACCTGTCGATTCAGGCCGACGACGACGAGGCGCTCTTAGACCGCATCTCGAACGCCGGGAGCGTCTTCCTCGGGCCGCACACGCCCGTCGCGGCCGGCGACTACGCCTCGGGAACGAACCACGTCCTCCCCACCTCCGGCGGTGCGAAGCGCTACGGCGGCCTCTCCGTGGAGACGTTCCTCCGGTCGTCGACGGTCCAGCGACTGGACGAGAGCGCCCTCTCTGACCTCTCGGACACCATCACGACGCTGGCCGAGGCCGAAGGGTTGGAGGCGCACGCCGAGAGCGTCCGCGCCCGCTTCGCGGACGACGAGTAGATGCCTCGTCCCCGCCCGCCGTCATTCGCCGACGCCTGTGCGCGCGTCGTCTCGGACCCGGACGCGGCGCATTCGGTGACGACGACGCTCGCCCCGTTGCAGGCGCGTCTCGCCGTCACGGAGGCCGAAGACCGGCGGACCGACGCGCGGTTCGACCTGCTCCGGCGCACCCTCCCCGCGGACGTCGAACGCGTCGCCGAGTTCGGGTGTGGGACGGGGACGCTCCTCTCTCGACTCGACGACGAGTACGACGCCGTCGGCGTCGACAGTGCCCCCGGACTGCTCGCGTTCGCCGCCGCGCGCGGCGGGTCCGTCGTCTGCGGCGACCCGGCGCGTCCGCCGCTTCGCGCCGCGTTCGACGCGGTGTGTTCGTTCGAACATCTCGGGGCGAACCGGCCGCTCTCGGCGCTGTCCGAGGCGGCGTACGCGACGCTCCGGCCGGGCGGTCTCTTCGTCTTCGACGCGCTCTCGGACCCGCAGGCGGCCGCCACGTCCGGCGTGGAGACGTACCGGACCGCCAGATACGTCCTCGAACGCTCCGTCGACGTCGCGCGACGGCCGCCGGTGGTCCACGCGGACTACCGGGTCACCGACCTGCGCACCGGCGAGGTGGGCGTCACCTCCGAACGCCTCCCGTTCCGCGTCGACGACGCCGAGAGCATCGAAGAGACGCTCGAATCGGCCGGATTCGTGGACGTGAGCGTCTCTGACGACGGTGGCACGGCTGGAGAAGTCGTCGGCTCGGCGGTCCGACCGATCGAGACAAGCGAGTGAATCGGCGCCAACGTTAACAGGGTGTATCTGGTACAGATACGCATGAGTACCGAGACGGTCGACGGCGGGACCGACACGGCCGTGACGGTGACGGAATCGGCCGCGTCGGAGGCGCTCCGACTGATGGAGTCCGAAGGTATGGACCTCGACGTGGCTGGTCTGCGCCTGTTCGTCCAACAGGGCGGCTGTGCGGGCCTGTCCTACGGGATGCGGTTCGACCACGAACCCGAGGACGACGACGCAATCGTCGAACAGAACGGGCTTCGCGTGTTCGTCGACCCGGCGAGTCAGAACTACATCGGCGGGTCGACGCTGGAGTTCGAGGGCGGTCTGCAGGGTGCGGGTTTTCACGTCCAGAACCCGAACGTCGTGAGCGAGTGCGGGTGCGGCGAGTCGTTCCGGACGTAAGCGCCGGACGACGGAGAGCGTGACGGCGACGGTAGCGACAGGATAAACCACCACGGGGGCGAACGACGCCCATGGCTGTCGAACTCGAAGACGTCGAGACCGACCGCGGGAAGACGGTGTACGTCGACCGCAGCGAGGGCGAACGAGGCGCGAAGGGCCCGTTCTTCGTCGTGTACGTCACCGAGAACCGCGAGACTCGATGGGGTTACTTCTGTGGTAACTGTGACTCGCTGGACACCGCGATGGACACGATGGGACGCGTCGAGTGCAACGTCTGCGGCAACATCCGCAAACCGGACGAGTGGGACGCGGCCCACGAGTAGTCGACGCGTCCCTCGGCCGAAGAGACGTCATATGAGAGACATTCTTACGAGGTGACAATCCGTGCCAATCTTTATCACACGTCCGGTGGTATCGTAGGGTACATGCCCCCTGTCAGCATGCCTCCGTCGGAGGAAGCTCGGTCGATATTCAGTCGGCTCGGCTACACCGTCTCGGGCGACGGACCGGAGTTCGTCGCCGAGCGGAAGTGGCGGACCGTTCAGGTGACCGTCGTCGGCACCGACACGAAGTTGCGCGGTCGGCGCGCACTCGCGGACGGCGGCCGAACACGAGAGTATCCACTCCGCTGTTTCGTCACGTGGAAAGACACCGCAGGGGACCTTCGCAGTCGACTCACCGACGCCGACCCGTCGTACGAGTGGGCGGTCATCGGCGTCGACGACGCGGACACCGGCGAGTACGACGTGGTCCTGCCCGAAGCGCGCTGAGCGACGCGCGTCGCGCGAACCGTTTTTGTTCTTGCACTCCTACGCGTCGGTATGTCACAGACCGGGTTGCACAGCGCCGTCGAGAGCAGACGCCTCAACACCGCCCTCGGGTGGCTCCTCGTTCTCTTTCTCGTCGCTACCGCCGTCGGTCAGTTCGTCGACGGTGAACTCCAGTGGGCCGGGTTCACGTTGGCCGTCGTCGCCGTCGCCGTCGTTCCGGCCGTCGCCCGCCGCGACCCCACGTCGATGCTCCCGTGGGAGGTGCTTTTCCTCGCGTCGCTTCCCCTCATCGGTCGCGCACTCGTCGCCGGCGAGACGGTGGGCGGGATGACGTTCACCGGTCGCGTCACCACGTTCCTCGCCGTCGCCGCCGTCGCCCTCCTCGTCGCCGTCGAACTCGACGTGTTCACGGCCGTCCGCATGAACCACTCGTTCGCCGTCGCGTTCGTCGTCGTCACGACGATGGCCGCCGCGGGCGTCTGGGCCGTCGTGCGGTGGCTCTCGGACATCCTCCTCGGCACGTCGTTCCTGTTCGATGGACGCCCCGAAGCAGTCATCGAAGAGGCGTTGATGTGGGACTTCGTCGCCGCGACGGTCGCCGGTCTCTTCGCCGGCGTCCTCTTCGAGTACTACTTCCGTCGGCGCGCGCGCCTCCGTCGCCGTATTCCCGAGGGCGACGCCGGCGCGAGGCCGTTTCCGCTGTCCGACGACGAGGTGAGCGACGAGTGAAGATACGCGACGTTCTCCACATCTCGACCCGCCGGCAGCGACAGACCACGCGGGTGATGCAGGTGCTCCTCGGGGTGATGGTCGTCGTCGGCCTCGTCACCAGAAACGGCGGCGTCTTCGTCAACGCCAGCGTCGGCTTCGCCGTCACCTTCCTGCCCGCGACGCTCGAACGCGACCACGGCATCCCGATGGACGCCGGCCTGACGCTGTGGATAACGTCGGCCGTCTTCCTCCACGCCCTCGGCACCATCGCGCTTCCCGTCGTGGGCACCCCCTACACGAGCGTCTGGTGGTGGGACCACCTCACGCACGCGCTCTCGGCCAGCATCGTCGCCGCGACGGGGTACTCGACCGCACGGGCGTTCGACCTGCACAGCGACTCCGTCCACCTCCCCCCGCGCTTCATGTTCGTCTTCATCCTCACGTTCACCCTCGCGTTCGGCGTCTTCTGGGAGGTCATCGAGTTCCTCATCTCGCTGACGGCGGCGCGATTGGGCGTCGGGTCGGTCCTGACGCAGTACGGCCTCGGCGACACGATGCTCGACTTGCTGTTCGACACGGCGGGGGCCGTCGTCGTCGCGACGTGGGGAAGTCCGCAACTGACCGACGTCGTTTCGGCTCTCACGACGCGGTTCGACCGGACGAGGGCGTGACAGAACCGCCTCAGAGCTCTTCGGGGTCCACCTCCTCACCGTCGAGATAGACGGTCGCATCGCCGGAGAGCGCAAACGAGGTGATGTCGCCGGTGAAGGTGACCGAGTCGGTTCCGCTCTCGGGGCCGACCCGCCCACTCGCCGTGATGCCGTCGATGGTGTCCTCGAAGTCGTCGTTCGCCGAGAGACTCCCGTCGACGGAGAGTTCGTACGTCGCCACGCCGTCGGGCGCGCCGTCTTTCGTTATCGTCAGGACGTGAGTGGACGACTCGCTCTCGGAGTCGTCGCTCTCGGCTCCGAGCGACCCGGGGTCGACTCGGTCGCCGTTCACGTATACCGTCGCGTCGCCGTCGAGCGAGAACGAGACGATGTCGCCGGCGAACCGGACCGTATCCGTCCCCGACTTTGGACCCATACTACCGCTCGCAGTCGGGCCTCCTGCGTCGTCGTTCCGCTCGAAATCCGAGCCTGCGGCCGTTCGACCGCTCACGGTGACGCTGAAAGAGACTCGCCCGTCCGCGGCGCCGTCTTTCGTCACGCGGAGCGTGTTCGGCAGTTCGCTCTCCGACTCATCGTCGGACGGCGCTGACTCGGACGGCGTCGCTGTCCCGTCGCTTCCGTCGACCCGCGACGTCCGGACCTGCTTTCCGTCGACGAACACGTTCGCGTTACCGTCGACGGACAGCGAGGTTATCGACCCCGTGAACGTGACCGAGTCGGTTCCGCTCGTCGGACCGACTCGACCCTCGGCGCTGTCGCCATCGATGGTGTCCTCGAAGTCGTCGTTCGCCGAGACGTCACCGTCGACGGAGAGTTCGTACGTCGCCACGCCGTCGGGTGCGCCGTCTTTCGTGACGGTCAGCGTGTGCGTCTCTGCTCTGTCGTCGGGTTCCGCCTGCGACCGGGGCGTGGCCGTCGGTGTCGCGGTAGGCGTGGCCGTCGGTATCGCGGTAGGCGTCGGCGTCGCGGTAGGCGTCGGTGTCGGTGTCGCGGTAGGCGTCGGTGTCGGTGTCGCGGTAGGCGTGGCCGTCGGCGTCGCGGTAGGCGTCGGTGTCGGTGTCGCGGTAGGCGTGGCCGTCGGCGTCGCGGTAGGCGTGGCCGTCGGCGTCGCGGTTCCCGTATCACGGTCGGGGAGAGTCGTCGACGTACTCCAGATTCCCGTCTCGGTCTCCGTGGGACCGGACGCGGGGGTATCGCTCTCGGTCACGGTGGACTCGCTGGGACCCGGCGGCGGCGTACTCGTCGGCGCTGTTCGCACGGCCACCGTCTTCGACCGCACGAACTCCGACTGTTGGTCGCGGACGTCGGTCTCACCGACCCCCGGATCGCGGTACCAGGCACCGTCCTGTGCGACGGTCTTCGCGTACACCTCGTACGTCCCGGTTCGCCGTGGTGTGAACCGGATTCGGACCGTGTGTGTCTCTCCGGCGTCCCACGCCCCACCGGTCTCGGCGAGCGGGTAGTTGAGTCGCGTCTCCTCTTGGCCGTACTTCGCTCCGACCGAGGTCCCGCGGGTGTACACCTTCGCGTACTTCGCGTCGCTGAAGTCAGAGCCGACGATTTCGACCGAACTGGCGCCCTTCACGTCCGGGAACGCCAGTGCGACCGTCTGGTACGGCGCGTCCCCGCCGTCGTTCGTCACGGTGACGGTGGCTTCGACCGACTCTCCGACCCGTCCCGTCTCCGGAACCTCGAACGACTCGATACGGGGGTCGGGTGACGTCGAGGCCGGTGTTCGAGCCGCTTCCGAGAGCGGTTGGTAGCTCTCTCCGTCGGGATTCAGATACATCTGCGTCCACGCGTAGTCCGCTTCCAAGTCGGCTTCCAACTTCTCGAATCCGTTCTCCATCCACTCGTAATCTCGTTGGTTCACCTCCCAGAAGTCCCAGAACGGACCGTCGAGGCCGAAGCCGTTTCCGTCGGCTATCGACCGGCGGATGTTCTGTTTGTATCGCTGTTCGGTCCGGTAGAGGTCTTCGAGGAGCCGAACGCGCTCTCTGAACAGTTCTCGTCGCTCCGCCTCCGAGTCCGCTCGCTGGATTCGCTCCGTATTTCGGTGGAGTCGGTCGAGCTTTCGCCGGAAGTCGTCGTATCCTCCCTCGCCGTACTCGTTCGTCATCCCGAGGACGCGAGCCATCTTCGAGTCGAAGAAGCCGATACCGGACCAGACGCTGACCTGCGTCCCCGTCCAGACGCCGGCGGCGCTCTCTCCGGCGCGTTTACCCAGTTTCTCCAGAGCGTACATCGCCCCCTCCTTGGGCGACGTCGGGACGGGGTTGGCCGCACGGGCCGCTTCTCTCAGCGCCTCGCCCGACTTGCCGGACCACCACTCTTTGTTGAAGAACTGCTCGTGGTACTGCTCGTACTGTGGTTCCAGCCACTCGATACCTCGGAGCGCGCGTTTCCGTGTCGGCGTATCCGCACTCGTGGGTTCGTAGCGGACAGACGTGCGGTGGTCGTCTATCTCGTCGTGACCGACGACGTCGTCGTCTACCAACTCGACCGTCACCGTGAGACGTGCGCTCTCGTCGGCGACTTCGCTCGCATCGATGGCGACGTCGAACGTCCCCTGACCGCGAGCGACTTCCATCCGCTTCGTCACGTCCCCGACGGTGACCAGAAAGACCGGGTCTCCGGGGTTCATCACGTCCCCTCCGATGCGGGTGTCGGCGGTCACGGCGACGTCGAACTGCGAGACCACACCGTCGCTGTCCTCGTCGGTCGTGTCGACGACGCTCACGCGCTCTATACCTCCGTTCTTCGACGACCCGAACAACTGCTTCGTGGGTGGAGCGGTACACTCGGCTGTACACGGGGCGTCGGAAACGCTGCTCCAGTCCCCGTCGATACCTGCGGCGTCGACCGACGTGCCGGCCGCCGCGGAGACGCTTGCCACCGCTCCGAGTGGTGTCAAGAGCGACCCGACAAGCAGTACGACGCAGAAGACGGCACTGGACGTACCGGTCGGAAGCGACGCTCTCGGCGTCGGGCGAGACTCGTCATCCGGCACGTCCGTCTCCCCACCCTCGCGTGGTCTCAATTCGTTTCTCTCCGAAGCGACCCCTCGCCTCGTGAACCGATGCGTCGGACTGTCGTACGTTAGTTCGCTGCATCGAACACCCCAAACTCGCGTCGTTGTCGAGAGCGGTGTGACAAAGTTATGCACCCGTCAATCGATAGACACGCAGTTAATGCAGGGTTATCCGAGACTCTCGAAGTCGAACTAGTCCTCCGGTGGGACCATCAGGACCCGCGACAGACCGAGAGCGTGCGTCCGAATCGCAAGCCCGCGAGTGAGGTCGGCCCCGTCTTTTATCTTGTCACGAGATGTACACTGACCTGGCTTATGGTATACAAGAAAGTGACACTCATCGGGCGAAGCGGCGAGAGTTTCGACGCGGCGGTAGACGACGCCGTCGACCGGGCACAGGAGACACTCGACAACGTCCACTGGGTCGAAGTGGTCGAGATGGGCGTCGAGATAGCGAGCGTCGACTCGCGCGAGTACCAAGCGGAAGTGGAAGTCGCCTTCGAACTGCAGTCCGGCACCGACGAGTAGACGACCGGACCGACGGCTTCATTTTCTCCGCGCCGTCACGACAGACGAATGCCGCGTCTGCTCCACTATTCTGACATCGAGAACGTCTACGACGACCCGACGCGCGCCGGGCGCCTCGCGGGGTGCGTCCGCGGACTCGACGGCGAGGACGCAGTCGTCTGCGGGACGGGCGACACCACCTCACCGGGCGTCCTCGCCCTCGTCGAACGCGGACGCCAGTCGTTGGACTTCTTCCGCGCCGTCTCGGCCGACGTGGACACGTTCGGCAACCACGACTTCGACTACGGCCCGGAGGCGACGCGCGGCGTCGTCGCCGACTCGCCGCAGACGTGGGTGTCGGCGAACGTCTTCGAGGAGAGCGGTGAGCGGTTCGCCGCAGGTCACGTCGTCCCTCACACCGTCCGCGAGGTGAACGGCGTGCGCGTCGGGTTCGTCGGCGTCACCGACCCCGCGACGCCCTCGCTCAACCCGATGGCCGCGACGCTGCGGTTCTCGGACCCGTACGCCGCCGCCGCCGAGAGCGTCGCCGCCCTCAGAGCCGAGAGCGTAGACCACGTCGTCGCCCTCTCGCATCTCGGCGGCGGCGACGACGAACTCGCCGAACGCGTCGACGCCGACGTGATTCTCGGCGGCCACGTCCACTCGGAGCGACACGAGTACGTCGACGGCACCCTTCTCCTGCGCCCCGGCGCGAACGGCCACGTCGTCTTCGAGGTGGAACTGGAGGGCGACGGCGAGAATCGACCGACTGCGACGCGCCACGAGACGGCAGACGCGCCCGTCTACGAACCGCTCGCGGAATCGCTCCGCGGCCGCGTCGAAGCCGCGGAGTTAGACGAGGTGGTCGCCGTCACCGACGGACCGCTGGACCGCACGGAGGAGACGGTGTTCGGGGGCGAGTGCGCCGTCGGCAACTTCGTCGCGGACGCCTACCGGTGGGCGATGGACGCCGACGTGGGCCTCCAGAACAGCGGCGGGATTCGCAACGGTCCGGCCCTCGACGGCGAGGTGACCGTCGCCGACCTGGTGAGCGTCATCCCCTTCGAGGAACACGTCGTCGTCGCCGAACTCACCGGCGAGGAACTCCGCTCTGTCCTCCGCGAGTGCGCCGCCGCGACGGTTGACTTCGGCGAACCCGACTGGTGGCAGGGACATCTGAGCGGCGTCGAACTCGTCTGGGACGACGACCGAGCGGAAATCGTCTCCGCGCGCGTCGGCGGCGACCCGATAATCGCCGACCGGACGTACGCCGTCGCCACCTCCGACTACGTCCTCCACACCGACCACGAGTTCCCCACCATCGAGGCGCGCCACCGGGCCGCCGAGGGCGACATCCAGTACGAGGTGCTCGCCGACTACGCCCGCGCCGTCGGCGTCCGGAGCGAGACGGACGGCCGAATCGAACGCGTCTCCGGCGTCGCCGCGGACGACTGAGCGGGACGTCTGCGAGACGGGTCGACGGGTCCGACGAGCGAGTCGTGCCGAAGGGGAAACGTTCAGGACGGCGGGCCACGTCTCCCCGACGATGACGCGAGTGGTGGTCCCCGTCAGATATCCGCTGACGCGACACTCGAAAGCGACGCTCTCGGAAGCCGTCCGTATCGCCGAGGAGCGTGAAGCGGAACTGACGATACTCCACGTGGACCTCTATCAAGAGAACCGCGGCGTGACGAGAGCCGAATTGAAACGCGCGATAGAACGAGAGTTCGGGAGACTCGACCGGACGCGGTACGTTATCCGGCGCGGCTTCCTCGTCGAGGAGACGATTCTCGAAGAGGCGGCCGCAGAAGGTGCCGACATCGTCGTCATCGGGTCGAAACAGGCGAGTCGCTGGCGGCGGATGCTCCGGCGGTTCCTCGACGACCCGGACATCGAGACGTACCTCCGGCAGAAACTCGACTGTACGGTCATCACCGTCCGCCCCGACCAGAAGAGCGAGGCCTGACGGTCAGTCGTCGCGTCCGTCCTCGTCGTCCGGGTCGAGTCGCGTCCCCGCCTCCGACCACGACTCGTCTCGCCCCTCCGACACCTCGGCGCGAAGCGACCCGCTGGTGTCGTCGAAGACGAGATGCTGGTGCGGGTACGCCGCCTCGACGTCGGGTTCGTCTTCGAGCAGGTCGTACAGGTTCGTCTGCACCTGCGAGCGAACGGTGAGGAGTTTGTAGGGCTTCTTCGCCCAGAACCGAAGCGTGACGAGGATGCCGCTGTCGCCGTACTGGTCGAGGTAGGCCGTCGGCTTCGCGGGGTAGCGTGCGCTCCCGATTCGGATGTCCGGCCCGCCCTCGATGACCATCTCGGCGTTGCTGGCGGCCCGTTCGAGGAGTTCGCGCGTCCGCGGGATGTCCGACTCGTAGGTGGCGAGAAAGCCGATGCGCATCCGGATGCGTTCGTCCTCGGCGGAGTAGTTCGTCACCAAATTCTCGCGAATCGTCGAGTTCGGGATGGTGAGAAACGTGTTGTCGAGCGTGAAAACCTTCGTGTAGCGGATGGTTATCTCGTCGACGAACCCCTTTCGCCCGTCGTCGAGTTCGATCATATCGCCGACTTCGTACGGTTGGTCCGCGAGGATGAACAGGCCGTTGATGGTGCTCCCGACGATGGGTGCGAGGACGATACCGACCACGGCGGAGAACACACCGACGGAGATGGCGATGTTGCTGAACTCGAACCCGGCGACGGCCGCCGCGGTCACCAGCGTCAGCAAGAGCACGCTCAAGCGGACGATACGGAGAACCACCTGGGCGACGCTCTGTCGCCGGAATCGGCGGGCGACGGGTCGTCCGACGAATCTGACGGCGTAGCCGGAGAGGACGTACCCCAACAGGAGAACGAGGACGGCGGCGACGTACTGCGACCCGGAGAAGAAGAAGAAGTCCGGGAGGAGTTGCTGGAGGGCTTGCTCCGTCTCTCCCGGACCCGGAGTCGGCGTCGGCGTCCCGGTGCCGCCGGTAGCGCCCGCTTCCGTCGGCGTCGGCGCCGACGCGCCACCGCCGCCGTCTCCCGTGGCAGTCTCCGCCCCGGTCGGCGACTCAGCCGTTCCCGTCCCCGTCTGCATACGCCGGACCACGGCGGGGCGACGCAAAAAGGGTGTCACTTCTCCGTCCCCGCTACCGGACCGGGTGAACCGCTAAGTCCTCTCGTTGCGTGTGGTCCGACATGTTCGGTTCATTTCGACGGTCGCCCGGTTTCACCATCACGAGCGACGAGACACCCGGTGACGTCCTGCTCGCGGGGTTCTCCTCGTTCGGACTCGCGGGACTGACCGCGGCGGACTTCGTCGTCGACCAACTCGACCTCGAACAGACGGGTCACCTCACGGTTGACGGTCTCCCGGCCGTCACACCGTTCGAGGACGGTCGGCCGCGACACCACACGCGCCTGTTCTCCCGCGACGACCTGGACGTGACCGTCCTCGTCGGCGAACTGTTCGTCCCGGCGGCGGTCGGTGGGGAGTTCGCCGACGCCGTTCTGGAGTGGACCGAGGCGCAGGGTGTGAGCGAGATAGCCGTCCTTTCGGGTGTCCCCATCCCACACGGACCCGACGAGCACGAGACGTACTTCGTCGCCACCGACGACTACCGCGAACGGCGACTGACCGACACCGCGGTACAACCGATGGGACGGGGCTTCTTCGACGGGACGAACGCCGCCCTCGTCGAACGCGGCATCGACTCCTCGCTCGGCGTCTGCGTCTACGTGACGCCCGTGCACGCGCAGGTGCCCGACGTGGAGGCGGCGATTCGACTCGTCGAAGCGGTCGAGTCCGTCTACGGACTGGGCCTCGACGCCGACCCGTTGGAGGCGTTCGCCGACGAGGTTCGCCAGTACTACGCGCAGTTGGCCGAGCGACTGCAAGACCGCGAAGAGGAGATGCCCGAAGACCGGATGTACATGTGACCCCGGCGGTTCGACCCCTCCCCGACGGACCGCCCTCCGATTTTCGGACGTTCGACCGTTATATACCATCGTTTTCTGAAATCCGGTGCTACTCAGATGATAGTAAACACCAAGGGGCTCGACGCCAACCGGGAGATATGGCAGACGAACTCCGGACGACGATGGAACGCGTCGGAGAACGGTTCAACCTCGGCGAGTACGAGATAGAGGCGTATCTCGCGGTCCTCGAACACGGCGAACTCACGGCCTCCGAGATAGCCGACCGGACGGACATCCCGCAACCGCGAGTGTACGACACCGTCCGCAGTCTCTCGGACCGCGGACTGGTCGAACTCCGCGAGTCGCGCCCGATGAAAATAGTCGCCGTCGACCCCGACGACGCCTTCGCGAACGTCCAGACCTCCCTCGACGAACTCATCGCCGAGTTGGAGGCCCGCTACACGGCCCCCGCACGCGACACCGAGGCCGTCTCGCTGGTGAAGTCGCGGTCGACCATCCTCCGCTACATCGAAGAGATAATCGAGAACGCCGAGTACGAACTCGTGCTCTCTCTCACGCCGGACCTCCTGCGTCGCTTCCGCGACGACCTGGCGGAGGCCATCGACGACGGCGTGAGCATCGACCTCCTCATCACCCCGTTGGCGCAGGCGCCCGACCCGGCGGAGTTCGACTACCTCGAAGTCGCCACCATCGCTCGCGCCCGCCGCGGCATCACGACGCCCGTCCTCGCCGTCGCCGACGGCGAGTACTCCGTCTACGCGACGCAGGACGCCCTCCGCGACGACAGGGACCGCTACGGCGTCATCTTCAACCGTTCTGCGCTCGGCTTTCTCGTCAGCGGGTTCTTCGGGACGGTCCTCTGGACGACGGCCGAGACGCTGGCCGCCGACGGCAAGCGTCGCCCGTTCCCGCGTCGGTACGCGTCCATCCGCCGCGCGGTCAAGGACGTCCGCGAACTCGACGGCGAGTTCTACGCCTCCGTCTCCGGTCGGCACGTCGAGTCGGGCGACCCCATCGTCGTCGAGGGACGCGTCGTCACCACGACGTTCGAGGAGTCCGAGGAAGTCGCGTCGTTCGAGATGGAAACCGACGAGGGTATCCTCGAAGTCGGTGGTCTCGTCTCCGCGCTCGAAGACGTCGAAGCGCAGGAGATAATCCTCGGCCACGACGGCGTCCCGGACAGAAACCAGTTCGTCTGAGCCGCGTCGTCGAAATCGCAGACGGACTCGTCTTCTCGCCGCCCGTTACGCCGTCTCGTCCTCGTAGACGTACAGTATCTCGCCGCAGTCGGCGCACGCCAACACCTCGTCGGTCGGCGAGTCGTAGATACTGGCGGTCCCGCCGCAACAGCCAGAGACGGTCGTCTCTTCGGTGTCGCCGCCGCAGAGCGGACAGGTCTCTAAGAACATCCGGAGCGGTTCCGTCGCGGGCGCGCGCATCGACTCGGGGACGTCGAACGCGTCCATCGTCCGCATCGCGGCCGCGTCCGAGACGGCGTGGGCGCGCGAGAGCCAGATGGAGTGCGTGCCGCCGTCGACGGTGATGCCGCCGTAGCCCGTGCCGCCCTCGGCGTCGAACGGCGCGACGTCCGCGGTGGCCTCGGCGACCGTCTCGTCGTCCGCCGCGCGGAGCGTCGCCATCTCGTCCGCCCACGCCGACCAGAACGAATCGGCGAGGAACAGCGCACCCGTCTCGTCGTCTTCGAGGACGCCCGCCTCGAACAGGGCGTAGAGGACGGCTTCGCCGTCCGGCGCGTCGTCGTCGCCCGCGTCGCCGAGTTCGTCGGACCGGCGGGCGTCCTCGGTGTCCGTGCCGGTGTGTTCGAACAGGAACGCCAGTCCGAGCCGGGAGACGAGTTCCGGCGCGAAGTCGGGCGTCCCCGGAACGACGTACCCTCGGAGGTAGACGAGCGTCGCGCCGCCGACGAGGGTGACGACGGCGAGGAACGGTGAGAACAACAGGAGCACGCCCGCGAGGAGAACCAGGAGTGCCGCGTTGACGGCCGTACAGGGCCAGCAACGTTGCGACCCGGTGTAGTCGGGGCGACGAATCGTTTCGAGAAGTGACATAGCGTACCGTGGTTCCGACGGGGACTTATGACTTTCTCGACGCGCGTCGGCCCCGGCGCCGTCGTCCGTCAGTCCTGTGCGGACTGGGGGTCCGTCTCCGCCGCGTCGTCGGTCAGCGAGACCGCCGCGCCGTTCTCCGAGGACCGGTAGATGGCGTCGATGACGCGTTGGACTTCGAGGCCCTCTTCGACGGTGTTGATGCCCGGATGCTCTTCGGTTCGGACGGCCTCCAAGAACAGTTTCTGTTCGGACTTGTGGGTGTCGTTGGCCTGCGTCTCGACGTCGGTCTCGGTGAGGTGGTTGCTCCCGCCGACGCCCGATTCGAAGAACGTCAGGTCGTGGCTGGCCCGGTCGAACAACGCGCCCGCTTGCGTCCCGCGGACGTAGAACTCGTCGTTGGTCGGTCGGTTGGCCGCCCACGCGACTTCCAGCGATATCGTCTTCCCGTCCGCACACCGGACGAACACCGACGCGGAGTCGTCCACGTCGAACCCTTCCGGTCCGATGTCTTCGCCCCACATCTCGACGAACGCGTAGTCCTCGCGGTTGCCGAACTGCGACCGCGTGACCGCGGACACCTCTTCGACCGCGGGGTAGTCGAGGAAGTACAGCGAGAGGTCGATGGCGTGGACGCCGATGTCGATGACCGACCCGCCGCCGGCCACGTCCTTCGACGTGAACCACGACCCGCGCCCGGGGATGCCCCGACGGCGGACGTAGTTGGCCTCGACGTGTCGAACGTCGCCGAAGCGACCCTCGGCCTGATAGCTCTTGAGCACTCTGACCGGGTTGCCGAAGCGGTTGTTGAAGCCGACCATGCAGACGCCGTCGGCGCGTTCTGCGGCCGCGGCGATTCGCTCCGCGGATTCGAGCGAGTGCGCGAGCGGTTTCTCTAAGAGGACGTGGAGGCCGGCGTCGAGTGCCGCGACGGCGTACTCCTCGTGGAATCGGTTCGGCGTCGTGATGACGACGGCGTCGACAGCGTCGTACAGGGCGTCTCTCTCCTCGTAGGTGTCGACGCCGTACTTCTCACCGAATCGGCTTCGGGCCTCCGGTTGGATGTCGAGGCCACCGGCCAGATTCGCACCGAACTCGACGAGTCGGTCCGCGTGGTGGTGACCGATGTTGCCGAGACCGACGATACCTATCTGTGGGGCTTTCCGGGAGCTCATAGTTCCTGATTTACTACCGGGATTGTTAAGTTTCTCGTTAGACCGGTCGTCCCGTCCGCGCCGTCGTCGCCGTCAGTAGAGTTGGCGTTCTCGTTCCTCGCGTTCTTCCTCCTCTTTGCGCTCTCGTTTCAACTTCTTGCGGCCTCTGATGTACTGTCTCGTCTTCGGAACGATGACGTTCTTCAGGTCCAGAACGAACGAGACGACGCCGTACGCCCAGAAGAAAAACAGCAGCGTCATCCCGCCGATGTAGAACCACCCGAGTTCGGTGACCATAGCTACGCTGTGGTGTGCGTGCCACTTATGTCCGGTGTTGAAAAAATCGCCGCGAAGCCGACGCGAAGCCGACTAGTCGTCGCTCTCTGCGGGCGTACTGCTGTCCGTGCTGGTCGTCGTCGTCGTCGCGATGCCGTGTTGGATAGCCTCGCCCGTCTCCGTGTCGAACAGGTGCAGTTTGGCCCTGTCGAGGACGACGGAGACGTCCTGGTCCTCCGTGATGGAGGAGTCGGGGTCGACGCTCATGAGCAGTTGGTCGGACATGCCCTCGCTGGCGTCGTCCATGCTCGTCGTCGCGTCCTCGCTCAAGAGGAGGTAGACGAATATCTCGTCGCCCATCGGTTCGAGCACGTCCGTGGTGGCCTCGATGCGCTTCGTCGGGTGCGCGATACCGGCCTGTTCGTCCTCGGTGTACACGTCTTCGGGACGGACGCCGAGCGTCACGTCGTCGCCGGGCGAGACGCCGACGTCGGCGGGGTCGAAGTCGACTTCGACGTTCTTGCCGTGGAAGCCCGCCTCCGTCACCTCGCCGTCGACGAAGTTCATCGACGGACTGCCGATGAACCCGGCGACGAACAGGTTCGCAGGTTCGTTGTAACAGACCAACGGCGGGTCTATCTGCTGGAGTTGCCCGGAGTCGATAACCGCGATGCGGTCGGACATCGTCATCGCCTCCGCCTGGTCGTGCGTGACGTAGATGATGGTCGTGTCCAGTTCCTTGTGCAGGCGCTGGAGTTCCGTCCGCATGTGGACGCGGAGTTTCGCGTCGAGGTTGGCCAGCGGTTCGTCCATCAGGAACACTTCGGGGTTCCGGACGATGGCGCGGGCGATGGCGACACGCTGTCGCTGTCCGCCCGACATCTCGTCGGGCATCCGGTCTAACATCCCCTCCAACTGGACGATGTCGGAGGCGCGTTCGACGCGACGGTCTATCTCCTCTTTGTCGTACTTACGGAGGCGCAGACCGAACGAGATGTTGTCGTACACGTCCATGTGCGGGAACAGCGCGATGTTCTGGAACACCATCGCGATTCCCCGGTCTTTCGGCGGGAGGTTCGTCACCTCGCGGCCGCCGATGAACACCTCGCCCTCGGTGGGCATCGTCAGTCCGGCGATCATCTCCATCGTGGTGGACTTACCGCACCCCGAGGGGCCGACGAGACAGATGAACTCGCCGTCGTTGATGGCGAGGTTCATGTCGTCGACTGCCGTTACGTCTTCGTAGCGTTTCGTCACGTGTTCGAGTGTTACGTCTCCCATTGTCTTACTCCTTGAGTGCGCCCGCAGTCAGTCCGCTCACGATTCGTTCTTGGGCGACGATGACGAGAATCGCCACGGGGAGGACCCCGACGATGCTCGCCGCCGCCATCAGGTTGTACGGGGTGTCGAACTGCCCCTGGTACTTGAGGATACCCGCGACGATGGGTGCCCACGACGACGCCTCGCCGTTGTTCATCAGGAACGAGAAGAAGAACTCGTTGTAGACGCTGATGAACGTGAGGACGCCCGCCGTCGCCACACCGGGTGCCGACAGCGGGATGATGACCCGGAACAGCGCGCCGAGTCGCGTCGTCCCTTCGACGCGCGCCGCGTCCTCCAACCCGTCGGGAATCTGCCCGTAGAACGTCGTGAGGATGAAGATGGACAGCGGCATGAACAGCGCGCTGAACGGCAGCACCATCGGTGCCGGCGTGTTGAACAGGTCCGGCGACGAGACGGTGACCGGTCCGAGCACGATGTCCGTCCCGCCCGTGAACAGCTCGAAGAGGGGCAGGAAGAACGCTGCCGGTGGGAAGTACGAGATGGCCAGGATGCCCAGCATGAGCGCGCTCCGGCCGGGGAAGCGGAGTCGGCCGAACACGTACCCCGCCAGACTGGCCAGGAGGAGCACGATGATGGTCGTCGACAGGCCGAGCACGAAGCTGTTGAACATGTACAGGTGGAACGGCACCCGTTCGAACATCGTGATGAACACCTCGGGGTTGAACCCCTTCGGAAGCAGCCCCATGTCCGAGATGAGGTTGTTCGGCGTCAGCGCGAGCACCAACAGCCAGTAGAAGGGGAACAGCGTGGTGACGAGGAAGAACACCGTCGCCACGTAGAACATCGCCCTGTACGCGCGCTTGGGGTTTTTGATGGCCGCGCCTACCCACCGCTCTAACGGCCCTCGTTTGATGTCCGCGTCGCCCTGCTTTCCGATACCGCTCTGTTGTTCGTTCTCTGTCGCCATGTTAGAAGCCTCCCTCCGCGTCGGCGAACTTGAAGATGTACACGGAGACGACGATGCCGATGAGGCCCGCCGTCACGAACGCCACCGTGGCGGACGTCGCGTACATCGAGTTGTTGAACGTGGTCACGACGAGACACGACAGCGACGGCACCGTCGTACATCCCGCCATCGTCTCGATGATACCGTACACGCGCATCGCGCCGATGGTGCGGAACAGCATCGCCACGAGCACCGTCGGGAGGATGAGCGGGAAGGTAATCATCTTGAACTGCTGCCAGTTGCTCGCACCGGAGACGCGAGCCACGTCGTACAGCGACCGGTCGATACTCTGCAGGCCCGCCAGGATGAGGAGGGCCATGAACGCCGTCGTCTTCCACACGTCGCCGACGATGATGAGGAACAGCGAGTCCGCCGTGTTACGAAGCGGCGTGTAGCTGAGCCCCAGATAGTTCAGGAACGCCGGGTCGCCCTGTGACCCGACGAGGAACCCGATGTTCGGCTGGAACATCAGGTACCATATCATCCCCTGGATGACGATGGGGACGGCCCACGGGATGATGATGGCGACCCGAACCCAGCGCCGTCCGCGGAAGTCCTGGTCGAGGACGAGCGCCTGCACGAAGCCGAGGAGCGTCTCGAACAGAACGCTCACGGCCGTGAACAGCAGCGTGACCATCAGCGCGCTCGAGTAGATTCCCGTCACGAAGGGGAACGACGACGAGAACCCCGGCAGGAACGCCGACGGTAACGCGAAGTCGCGTGCCCCGGTGAACAGCGCGACGTAGTTTTCGAGGCCGACGAACTGGCCCAGTCTGGACGACCCGGTCAACTGGTCGGCGTACAACGAGTAGCCGAACGTCTGTATGAGGGGGTATAGCGCGATGACCAGCAGTATCAGCAGTGCTGGGCTCAACAGGAAGTAGGCGAACTGCGTCTCCGACAGAGATTCCATCCACCGGACGGCGGAGACGTAGGGCCCACTCCTGGAGCTATCCCGAAGTGTATCCCCCGAGTCTTGTTCTGTTGCCATGATAAATAATAACGTATCGCGAGGTAACTTATGTTTATCCGCCGGCCTACTGGCTCTGCTCTATCTGCTCGAGCGTCGACTTCAGGTCGGACATCGCCTGTTCGGGCGACTTCTCGCCCGCGTAGGCGGCGTTGACTGCGGTCGAGATCTGACTCGACTGCTGCGGCCAGACGACGGTGACGGGCCGCGGGATAGCGTTCTCACCGGCCACTTTCAGCTGTGGCAGGTAGCGGCCGATGACGTCGACCTCCTGTGCCTCTTCGGAGTCGAGCAGTTCCGGTCGCGGCGGAATCCAGCCCTGCAGACCGAAGTTGGCGAGCGCCGCCTCGGGCTGCATGAAGGCGCGAAGCACCTGCACGGCCGCCTGCTTCTTCCGGTCGGGCGCGTTCGGGTTCATCGCGAGGTGCCAGCCACCGAGGGCCGCGACGGGGCCGCCCGTCATCGGGTACTGGGCTTCGTCTTCGGTCACGCCGTACGGAATCGGCATCACGCCGAGGTCCTCGCCGAACACGTCCTCCGCACCGTTGATGGTGATGGAGTACGGCCAGTTGCGGTGCATGATGGCGTCGCCGCCGGTGAACGGCTTGCGCGACGGCTCTTCGGTCCACTGGAGCACCGCCTCGGGGGCGATGTTCCCGGTGATGCCGTCGAGCGAGTGCTCGTCGTCCTCGCCGTTGATGAGCGTCCGGACCATCCGGATGGATTCGAGGACCGGTTCCTCGTCGACCGTGATGGGTCGGTCGCCGATGGGACCGAACAGGTTCTCTTCGGGGTTGCCGAAGTACGCGCCGCCGTACGAGGTCATGAACTCGTTGAAGTCACAGCACGACAGGCCCTCGTAGGCCGACGCCTGGAAGGTGAACCCGTACTGGATGTCGGAGTTGGCCTCCATGGCCTCCTTCGTAATCTTCGAGAACTCCTCCCACGACATGGACTCCGTCGCCCACGTCTCGAAGTCGGAGTCGTCGTAGCCCGCGTTCCGGAGCAGGTCCTTGCGGTACTGCATCGTCGGGAAGTCGGGGAACAGCGGGATGCCGTACAGGTCCCCGTTGTCGCCCGTCGCCGTCCCGACGCTGGCCTGGAAGTACTCGTCTTTGACCGTCGAGATCATGTCCTCCGGCAGCGCCTGCGAGAGGTTCTGAATCTGGTTGCGCGCGATGAACGGAATCGTCCACCCGCTGTCCATCATCAGGAGGGTCGGTTCTTCGCGACCCGAACCCAGCCACTGCTGGTACTGGTTCTGACGGTTGTTCGTCACCTGCGAACCGGCGATGATTTCGAGCGTGATGTTCTCCGGAAGACCGTTGTCGTACAGAATCTCTCGGATGCCCTCGATGTTGTCGGACATCCGCGAGTCGCCCGCGAGCTGAATCGTGATGTCCTCGGTCACTTCTTCGGTGCTGATTGGGGTTCCCGTCTCGGTGTCGTCGGAGCCACCGCCACCGTCGCCACCGTCGCCGCCGTCGGAGCTACTGATACAGCCCGCCAAGCCGACAGTAACACCAGACGCACCCGCCGCCTTCACGAAGCTCCGTCGCGAGACGCCACTGAGCTTGCGCTTACCTTCGCGTGTATCGGAATCGTCCATTACAGTTGGTACGTTTAGAATCAGGATTATTTATAGTTTTGGTAGTAGTAACTACTGCTGTTGTAGTAATTTCGATGTCACTATCTCGACGCACGAATCTCCTCGCCACCGGCTTCGAGTCCTGCGGTGATGGCACCCGTCGCTAACTCGCATCACAGTACGGGCGTCGTGAGTATAACGCTTTTCCGTGGGTGACACGGGGACTCGAACGCTCCCCGAGAGCGTGACAGCGACCGACGCGATTCGGCGAGACAAAACGGCTTTAGTCTCGCCTTCGCTATCCTCGCGGAGAGATGGAGGCACGAACTCGGGACTACCTCGAAGGGCGGTTCGGAGACTACTACCGACGCGCCCAGATACCGCTCCCGCCCGCGGCGGAGCGACGCGAGTGGGGCTACATCCCGTGGAGTGCCGGCGGCACGACGATGGTTCGCCACCAGTCGCTCCTCGACGTGGGTGACCTCGGCGACTTCCTCACTCGGACGGCGCCGCGCCACGTCTACTTCTCGTCCGCGCGCTTTACGGACCCCGGCGCGGGGACGATGGACGAGAAGGGCTGGCAGTCGGCGGACCTGGTGTTCGACTTGGACGCCGACCACCTGCCCGGCGTCGACCCCGAGACGACGTCGTACGCGGACATGCTCGACGCCTGCAAGGACGACCTGTTGAAACTGCTCGACGTCCTCGACGACGACTTCGCGTTCGAGGAGACGCAGGTCGTCTTCTCGGGTGGGAGAGGGTATCACGTGCACGTGCGAGACGAGAGCGTTCGCGGACTCGACAGCGAGGCGCGACGAGAGGTCGTCGACTACGTCCGGGCCATCGACTTAGACGTGGAGGGACTGGTCGGCACGGAGTCGAACCGCGGAACGACGCGCCGCGTCCTCCGGCGCCACGGCGGGTGGGGCAAACGCGTCCACGACCGCCTCCTCGAACTCGCCGAGAACCTCCGCGAGATGGAGGACGCGGACGCACTCGACAGACTCCAGGAACTGCAGGGCATCGGAGAGGGTCGCGCGAAGACCATCCTCGGGCAGGTGCACAACAACTTCGACGCCATCCGCGAGGGGAACGTCGAGGCGGGCGGCCCCGGGACGCGCATCCTCGTGGACGCCCTCGCGCGAGAAGCCGTCGCGGAGGAGACGGCCCCCATCGACGAACCGGTGACGACGGACACGAAACGCCTCATCCGCCTGCCGGGGAGTCTCCACGGCGGGTCGTCGCTCCGCGTCCGGACGCTCGAACGCGACGAAATCGAGGCGTTCGACCCGCTCTCGGACGCCGTAGCCTCCCGATTCCGCGGGCGCGACATCGCCGTTCGGGTGACCGACCCCGGACCCGTCGAGTTCGACGGCGATAGTTTTACACTCAGCGCAGGTGACCAGTCTGTCGAAGAGTGCCTCGGCGTCTTCCTCATGGCACGCGGTCGCGCTGAGAAGGTGAAAGAATGAACTTAGACGAGTTACGGAGCGTCCGGCGGACAGAGCGGCAGAAGGACAGCCTCCAGCATCTCCGCGACTCGTTCTACGAAGACGTCGCGGACTTCATCGCAGAGCGAAAGGCCGAACGCAACCGCGCGGCCGAGGGGGCCGACGACCCGTTCTCGGACCCGGAAGTTGGACGACTGACCGACGAGATAGAGACGGCCGAAGACGTGGTCGAAGCCATCTACGAACGCCGCGTCGGCAAGGTCGTCAAACTCGCGTCGTTCGCCGCGGCGGACATGAGCGCCGACACGAACGGTCTCACCGCCGAGGAACGCGACCTGTTCGACGGCCTCGTCGCTCGAATCAAGACGAACCGCGAAACCGTACTGGACGTCCTCGCGGGCAAACGCTCCGGGTCGAATACGACGACGGAGTTGGACGAGGCGGTGGACGCGGACGTGACGAACGCGTCGTCGGCGGTGGCCCCGGACGAGACGGAGACGGCCGCCACTCCCGCGGACGACACGCCGCCGACTCCGCCGGACGTCGACCCCGACGAACCCACGGCGGACGCCGGTTCCGGCGGCGTCCTCGCGGACGCGATGGGCGGCGACGGAGCGAACAGCGACACCGACGGCGACGCTCCGACCGGTGACGCTCCGACCACCGATGCATCGACCAGTGACGCGGCGTCGGCGGAGGCGGCCCGCGACGCCGGCGAGTCGAACGACTCTCGGCCGGCGACCGAAGCGGCGGTCGTCGCGGGCGACTCACCCGACGAGACGACTCCGAGCGCGGACCCGGACGACGCCGCGAACGAGGAACCCGAAGACGCCGCCGACACCGAACGCGTCACGCTCCGCATCACGGAGGACGTGGGACAGATCTTCGGCGTGGACGAACGCGAGTACGACCTCGCCACGGAGGACGTGGTGACCCTCCCGGCGACGAACGCCGGACCACTCGTCGACCGCGGGGCCGCAGAACGCCTCGACTGACTCCCGGATTCGCCCGCGGTCGGTGACCGCCCGACCGGCGGCGTTTTTACCGTCGCATCCGACACGACAACCATGCTCAGCGTCGGCGACGAAGCGCCAGAGTTCGAGTTGCACGACCAGGACGGCCAGACGGTCTCGCTGTCGGACGTCGCGGGCGAGTACGTCGTGGTCTACTTCTACCCCCGTGCGAACACGCCGGGGTGCACCACCGAGGCGTGCGAGTTCCGCGACGCCTACGAGGAGTTCGAGTCGAGAGACGTGACCGTCCTCGGAATCAGCGACGACCCCGTCTCCGACCTGAAGCAGTTCGAGGACGACCACGACCTTCCGTTCCGACTCCTCTCGGACGAAGACGGCACCGTCTCCGCGGCGTACGACTCCTACGGCGAGAAGAACATGTTCGGCAACACCTTCGACGGCGTGTTCCGCAACACGTACGTCGTCGGGCCGGACGGAACCATCGCGTTCGTCTACGAGGGCGTCTCACCCGAGGGCCACGCCGCACAGATTCTCTCGGACATCGAGCGTCACGGCGCGTAGTCGAACGAACGGCGGCGAACGGCGAACCGGGCTCCGACACACCGTATTTCCGGTGAAATAAACTTTCAACTAGTGGATTTCTGGGTCTACCGAGAGAACGTATCTCTACGTAGTCGAACGGGGTACTAAAAGCCCGTCGATTGGGTGGTTCGACGGTTCGTCTCCGGAGCCGTCGTGTCCTGTCGAAAAGTCGGGCTTCGACGGGAGAGCGCCGGAGAACGACGGGAGGGCGGTCGGTGACTACTGGAACGTCCGGCCGACGCTGGACTCGGGGTCCCGTTCGACCTCGCTCGCCTGGAACCGCTCTTCGATCTCCTCGTAGCGGCGACGGGTCTCTTGGGTGACGCTCGGCCCGACTTCGTCGAGTGCCGCCTCGAAGTGGTCCATCGTCACGCGGACGTTACCGACGGACTCAGCCACTTCTTCGGGTTTCACGCTGCGGATGAACTCGCGACTCGCCGCCATCGACGCCTCCCGGCAGACCGCCTCGACGTCGGCACCGACGTAGCCCTCGGTCTCGCGAGCGAGTCTGTCGAGGTCCACGTCGTCGGCGAGCGGTTTGTGCTCGGTGTGGACCGCGAAGATGGCGCGGCGCGCCTCCTCGTCGGGGACGGGGACGTGGACGTGTCTGTCGAGTCGCCCCGGGCGGAGGAGCGCGGAGTCGATGAGGTCCGGCCGGTTCGTCGTCGCGACGACGACCACGTCTTCGAGCGATTCGAGGCCGTCCAACTCGGTGAGCAGTTGCGAGACGACGCGTTCGGAGACGCCGGAGTCCGAGGAGTTGCGTCCGCGTTCGGTCGCGATGGAGTCTATCTCGTCGAAGAACACCACGGTCGGGGCGTTCTGACGAGCCTTCTTGAATATCTCGCGGACGCCCTTCTCGGACTCGCCGACGAACTTGTTGAGCAGTTCCGGCCCCTTCACGGAGATGAAGTTGGATTCGGACTCGTTGGCGACGGCCTTCGCGAGGAGGGTCTTCCCCGTCCCCGGCGGGCCGTACAGCATGACGCCTTTCGCGGACTGCATGTCCATCTGCTCGAACACCTCGGGGTACTCCAGCGGCCACTGGATGGTCTCGCGGAGGCGCTCTTTGGTGTCTTCGAGGCCGCCGACGTCCTCCCAGGTGACGTCCGGAACCTCGACGAACACCTCGCGGAGCGCGGAGGGTTCGATACCCTTCATCGCCTCCTTGAAGTCGTCGTCGCGGACTTCGAGCGACTCCAGCACTTCGGCGTCCACCTCGTCGGCCTCTAAGTCCAACTGCGGGCGGATGCGCCGGAGGGCGTTCATCGCGGACTCTTTGGCCAGCGTCTCCAAGTCGGCGCCGACGAACCCGTGGGTGATGTCGGCGTACTCGTCGAGGTCGACGGCGTCCGCGGTTGGCATGTTCCGCGTGTGGACCTGCAGAATCTCCTTGCGGCCCTCGCGGTCCGGCACGCCGATTTCGATTTCGCGGTCGAACCGACCGCCGCGGCGGAGCGCCGGGTCGATGGCGTCGACGCGGTTCGTCGCGCCGATGACGACGACTTCGCCGCGTTCGGCGAGGCCGTCCATGAGGCTGAGCAGTTGCGCGACGACGCGTCGTTCGACGTCGCCGCCCGCTTCACTGCGCTTGGGCGCGATGGAGTCTATCTCGTCGATGAAGACGATGGCCGGCGAACTCTCTTCGGCCTCCTCGAATATCTCGCGGAGTTGCTCTTCGGACTCGCCGTAGTACTTCGACATGATCTCCGGCCCGGAGATGGTGTGGAAGGAGGCGTCTATCTCGTTGGCGACGGCCTTCGCGATGAGCGTCTTCCCGGTGCCCGGCGGGCCGTGGAGGAGCACGCCCTTCGGCGGGTCGATGCCGAGGCGCTTGAACAGTTCCGGATGCCGCATCGGCAGTTCGATCATCTCGCGGACCTGCTCTAGCTCTCTGTCGAGTCCGCCGATGTCCTCGTAGGTGACCGAGGGACCGTCACCGGACTCGCCGGTACCGCTGCCGTGAATCTCTTCTGCGGGTTTCTGGCTGATCTGCACCTCGGTGGAGTCGGTGACGATGACGGTTCCCTGCGGTTGCGTGGAGGCGACCTTCACCGGGACCGACTGGTTCGAAGACGACATGAACCCGAACCCGAGGGGGAGTTGGATGCTCTGGCCTTTCGTGACGGGTTGCCCGGAGAGTTTGTCGCGGATGTACGTCCCGACGTTCCCGCCGATACGGAGGTTCTGCGGGAGGGCGATGGAGACGCGCTGGGCGGGCTTGACGTCGGCCTGTTCGACCTGGACGCGGTCGTCGATGCCGACGTTCGCCTGCTGGCGGAGTCGTCCGTCGATGCGGATGACGCCGGTGCCGCGGTCCTCGGGGTAGCCGGGCCACACGCGGGCGATGGCGGTGCCGCCGTCGCCCTCGATGCGGATGTAGTCGCCGCCTTCGAGACCGAGTTCTTCGGCGGCGTCCCGGTCGATAGCCGCGAGTCCGCGACCGGCGTCCTTCTGTTTCAGGGGTTTGACGATGAGCTTCATTTGTGAACGGTGATGGTGAGTACGCCGTTGTTCGTCGCGACCGCTGCGTCCTCACCGGGGAGTTCGAATTCTGTCTCGGTAACTCTGTCGCCCGTCTCTGCGACGACGATGGCGGTGCTGCCGACGATGTCCACGTCCACCTCCCGCCCGAACGTGTCCAAGTCGGCGGCGATGACCCAGCTATCCTCGTACTCGTAGCGACGGAGGAATCGCTCGTTGCCGCCTGCGAACTGTTGCGTACTCATGATAGTGCCTAACCACAAGTAATCCTCTGGAGAATATAAATGTATCGCTGGTGAATCGCACGACGGGAGACGGAAGAACATTCTACGGTTGTGTTGCGGTTCACACTCTCTGTCACCGTCCGGTCGTCGTGGAGGGTTTATCACCGAACCGTGTGATACCCTCGTATGGAAACCGTCACACATCACGGTCGGAAGACGGCGTATCACGTCTCCGACCGGGGCGGGACGGGGCCGACGCTCCTGTTCGTCCACGGAAGCGGCGGGACACACGCCGTCTGGAAGTCGCAGTTCCGACTCTCCGACGAGGTGTCCGTCGCCGCCCTCGACTTGAGCGGCCACGGCGAGAGCGACGACATCGACGCCGACGCGGGCTACGAGACGCGCGCGGCGTACGTCGACGACGTCGTCGCCGTCGCCGAAGCGGTGGACGCCTCCGTGCTCGTCGGCAATTCGCTCGGCGGTGCCGTAACCCTCACGGCCGCGCTCGAACGCGACCTGTCGCTCGACGGATTAGTTCTCGCGGGGACGGGCGCAAAACTCGCCGTCCTCGACGACCTGTTGGCGTGGCTATCGAACGATTTCGACCGCGCGGTGGCGTTCCTCCACGAACCGAACCGGATGTTCTACGACGCGGAGAGCGAGTACGTGACGTTCTCCGAGAAAGCGATGCACGAGGTGGGACGCGCGGTGACGGAACGGGACTTCCGCACCTGCCACGAGTTCGACGTGCGCGGCGAACTCGGAGACCTGTCGGTGCCGACGCTCGCGGTGGTCGGCGAACACGACCGACTGACGCCGCAGCGATACCACGAGTACCTCCGCGAGACGATGCCCGACTGCGAACTCCGCGTCGTCGAAGACGCCGCTCACCTCGCGATGCTGGAGCGACCGGAGGCGTTCAACGCGGCGATTCTCGACTTCATCGAGCGGATTGCCGACTGACCGGCGCGGCCGAACTCAGTACAGGTCGTCTAACTCGTCGGCGACGTGGCCGTGTTCCTCGGCGGGGAACGCCCCCGACTCGACGTCCTCGCGGTACGCACTCACGGCCTCCAGCATCTGCTCGCGGAGGTCGCCGTACTGTTTCGAGAACGGCGGCGAGTACGTCGACAGACCCACCACGTCGTCGACGACGAGCACCTGCCCGTCGCAGTGCGGTCCCGCGCCGATACCGATGGTCGGGATGGTGAGCGCCTCCGTCACCTGTTCGGCGAGGTTCGACGGGACGTGTTCGAGGACGAGACAGAACGCTCCCGCTTCCTCGTGCTTGCGCGCCAAATCGAGGATGCGGTGACCCTCGTCCCGCGTCGTCCCTTGTCGGGCGTAGCCCGTCTCTTTCATACGCTGCGGAGTCAGCCCGAGATGCGCCATCACCGGGATGCCGAGTTGGACGAGGCGTTCGGTGAGTTCGACGGTGTGTTCGCCGGACTCTAACTTCACGGCGTCGGCGTCCGCCTCCTTCACCATCCGGCCGCAGTTCTCGATGCTCGCCGTCTCGTCGACGCCGAACGAGAGGAAGGGCATGTCGGCGACGACGAGTGCGTCGTCCGCGCCGCGGGCGACGGCGGCCGTCCGAGAGGCGACGTCGTCGACGGTGACCTTCAGCGTCGAGTCGTAGCCGAGGTCGGTGTTCCCCATGCTGTCGCCGACGAGGACCACGTCGATGCCCGCCTCGTTCGCCACCGCGGCCGTCGTCGCGTCGTAGGCGGTCAACATCGTTATCGGCGTCGACCCCGCTTGTTCGCGCACGTCTCGTACCGTCGTCATGCCCTACTGCACACCGGTGTGCGTGTTAAGCGTCCCGCTGTCGGCCGGTTCCGCTGGCGACGCCTCCGACGCGTTTCACACAGATTATAGCCCCACCCACCGAACTGCCGGTGTGTCACGCGTCGAACGAACGGACCCCGACGGTGTCGATTACGGCTGGGTGATGCAGACGACGTTCGTCGTCACCATCCTCACCGGGGCACCGACCGTCGCCGCACTCTCGCTGGCGTACGACCTCCCCACGTGGGCGTCACGCGTCTCGTTCGCCATCCGCGTCGGCGCGGTCATCTGGATTCTCACCGCCGTCGCCGTCTTCGTCTACGCGAAGCGGACCGACGCGGGCGACGGCGGGACGCCTCCCGAGGCCGACGTGGAGGGGACCGCCGAGGCGACGAACGATGCGACCGCCGAGACGGACGACTGACCCGTCTCCGTCGCGCGAATCGCGGCGGCGTGCGACGACCACTCCCGGAAGGCCTTTGTCCCGACTCCGTGACCTCTCGGTATGATCGACGACACCATCGAGGAAATTCGGGAGATGCAGACACACAGTTCCTCGGTCGTCGCCGTCAAGGCCGCGTACGCCTTGCGAGCCCTCACCGAACGGGACCACGCGACGGTCGAAGAGTTCGAACGCGACCTCGAACGGAACGTCGGCGCGTTGAAACGGGCGAACCCCTCGCACGCCTCGCTCTACAACGCGATGGAGGAGATTCTCCGCAGCGTCGAGGGCGAAGCGTCGTCCGTCGAGGCGGCGAAGACGCTGACAGAAGAGACCATCGACCGGGTCGTCGACGAGATCGAACAGGGGAAGTCTCGGGCGGCCGCGAACGCCGCCGAGACGTTCGAAGACGGCGAGACGATTCTCACGCACGACTACTCCTCGACGGTGCTCGAAGCGGTCGAACTCGCCGCGGACGCGGGGACGACCCTGACCGCGTACGTCACCGAGGCCCGGCCGCGCTACCTCGGTCGAAAGACCGCGCGGGCGTTATCGGACGTCGACGGCGTCGAACCGCACCTGATGGTCGACGGCGCGGCCGGCCTCTTTCTCGAAGAGTGCGACCGCGTCGTCGTCGGCATGGACTGCATCGTCGACGACGTCCTGTACAACCGCGTGGGCACGTTCCCCATCGCCGCCACCGCGAAGCAACTCGGCGTCCCCGTCACGGTCGTCGGGTCGGGCGCGAAGATGGTCGACGACGGCTTCGTCTTCGAGAACGAGATTCGCTCCTCGGCGGAGGTCTCTTTGGAACCCGTCGAGAACGTCGTCATCGAGAACCCCGCCTACGACGCCACGCCGATGTCGCTCGTGAGTGAGGTCATCACCGACGACGGCGTCCAGACGTTCTGAGTCGACGACCGACGACCGGACGTCCCGTCGTTTGGTCCGAGACGTCTCCCGTTCTCGGCAGTGATACTCGGGACCGAGGGTTATTGGTGGGGGGTTCCCTCGGGGGCGGTATGTCTATCGCACAGTTGGTCGACCACCTCCGCGGCGAACTCCACGAGGACCTGCGATGCTGCGTGGAGTACGCAGGCGAGGAGGTGCAACCACACTATCTGCGGTCCGACGTGGACCCTGCCGAAGCGCGTGAGCACGCGCATCTTCTCCGTCGGTTCTATATCGGACAGGAGTCGGTCCGTCGCCACGAGGCGCTCCCGGGCGGTCCGGGGGGACTCCGCGGCTCTATCCACTACTTCGAGGAACTGGTCGCCGTCATGGTCCCGTTGCACGCCGGCACGACAGTGGGTGTCTTCTTGGACGGTGACTCCTCGGCGGTGCCCGAACCGCATCTCACTGAGTGGTCCGAAGAGCTGTCGATGTCTGGGGGGTGCTAAGAGACGAAACACCTCGTTTCAACGCGAACGCACATCGGTAGCGAGGAACTGTCTGCTGAGCGAGACACTACTGCGGGCGTGGAAAAGTGTTAATTCTTGTCAAGATGAATACCTATTGTGAGTTCGTGGACGACAGAGACTCGTGTGGGGGCTATCGGAGCGGTCAGTAGTCGCCGTGATTTCGCGGGAAGTGAGGAACAGACCGAATGACGGAGGCCGTTCGTATGCACCGCCGACGAGACGGCGAGAAGAGCGAGGGAAGTGGCGGCGTCCGCTGCTCTACGGGTGCGATCTGCGAGCATCAGGGCCCGGCCGTGGAACGAGTCTCCACAAGGCCCACGACGTCTGTACACCGACTCCATAGAACGCTCGGCAATCAACGGATACAGCGAATGAGTCGGAACACGGTTCGGCCGCTTTCGGTCGCCCCAGCGAACGGTACAGAAGAGCGTGAAGCCGAACGGGTCGCCACGCGGGTCGCGCGAAGTCCGGAGCAGACATCGGTCTCGAACGGTGATTCTTCCGACTTGGGACAGCCACTCGGAGAGGTCTGTCCTCGGTGCCGTGAACGACTTTCGAGAGGCGAGCCACTCGCCTGTCCCGACTGTGAGGAGACACTTCAGCGCACGCGACCCGCCGCCGTTCAGAGACTCGTCACCCGTGTGCCTGTCTCACGTTCACGGTGTTTGAGCGATAACCGTCCCACACCGCAGACAGGCGGTAGTTCGATGCTCGAACGCGCACCGTCCGTGGTCAGTGACGCGGTTCGGTCGCCCGGCCGGCCGCTAGACGCAACAACGCGCACGTTCATGGAATCCCGATTCGGGACAGATTTCGGCACCGTCCGAGTACACACCGGCGAGCGAGCGGACGTCGCTGCGCGGTCAGTCGATGCCAGAGCGTTCGCGGTGGGAGAGCATATCGCGTTCGCGGCCGGCGAGTACCGCCCGACGACTCGGTCGGGGCGATTCTTACTCGCTCACGAACTGACCCACACGCTTCAGCAGGGTTCTCGGGCAAGATTAGTTCAACGTCGAACGACCCGTGGAGCGGGCGGATGCGGTCCTCCAAGAGCGGTAGACGAAGACGAAGAAGGACCTCTCCGTGCCGGGGCCGTCGCCCACGCCCAAATTCAATCGTTTTTATTCGGGAGTGGTATTTTTGCCGAACAGGAGGTTCCGCGTGCGACGAAGCGACATATGGACGACACTGGCTGCCAACCGCCGTCCCGGAACCCAGGTCGAGCGGATCTGTGGAGGGACGGGTTCACCGTCCAAGTAGGTGAGATAAAACCTATCGGATTTGCAGACAGCTACGGGATACCTGAAGCCAAACACTACATCAGGCGCGCCAACCAGTCCGTTGACAGAGTACTCGGCCCAGAAATGCGACCCTCTGGGTGCGGGAATCAGCCCGCCGGTGAGGACGACCTGCGCTTCGCGGCCGATGTCGGGGTGTTGGGTCCCATCGCAGTTCCGACATCGTTTGAGATGCTGACTGGTGTATTAACGAACGACACGGTCATCGGGTCGTTCGACGGAGATCGAGATCGGACGCTGAAAGCACGTCTCACGTCGCCGGGTGCAGTCGGTTACTGGTGCACTGGTGGTGCTTCAGAGACACTCCCGTGCGACGCATCCTCGGAACAGGTAACCGAGTTCCTCGACCGTGTGACTTCGAGTGCGTACCACGAAGTGGACCGGTTCCTCGAGGAGCGATTCGTTCAGCCAATCGACAAGGCGATAGACCAGATGGACCTCCGTCAGTTGCTGACGGCTGGTAACGAATACTTCGGCGAGCGAGTCCGGGCACTCGTCGCCACACAGTTCGGAGTTCCGCTGGCGACCATTCCGCAGTTGGATCAAGAGACTGTCGAACGCATCGCTCGGCTCGTGGAGTCGAACGTCCGCGGCCCCGTCCGAAGCATGAGCCGAACGCTCGCCCGGCGGCTGAAAAACATCTTGCTTGGCGAGATGAGACGGCTCCTCCGTGAGAGTGTCCGCATACTCCTCCGGCAGGCGGTGGCGGCGGCCTGCGTGGGTGTCCCAGTCGTGACCTTAGCAGCACTGATGGACCAGTTCAGAAAACTGCTCGAAGAAGAAGCACGAAGGCTCGTCCCGGTCGCTGTCCAGTCCGTTCTCGCGACACTGGCGACCGCGATGCTTCAGGAGGTCGCCGCAGCGATCAACGCTATCGAACAGGCAATCGAGAGCTTCTTCGAGGCGGTCCTGACGGTCGCGGAGAAGGTCCTGATGATCATCGGTGCGTTCATCGTGGCAGCAGCGATATTCGCTTTCGTCGTTGGCGTAGCGATTCTCTTGGCCAAAGCCGCTGCAGCGGCCGGGGTAGCTGGTGCGGTCGCCGCCGGCGCAGCGCTGGTCTTGGTCGTACTGTCACGAGCCATCGACACGCTCATGGGGTCTGATGGTACGGAAGGCGGTGATACAGCGTGACCGAGTCCAACGCACCATCGGAACCTGCCGAACCGCGGTTCGTCGAATCGAACGACCCCGCAGGCGGGAGGAAGCTCTGCAGTCGACGAGAGGTGAACCCCGACATATCTGTCGAGGAGGCGTTCGACGAAGCGGCGTTTAGAGCGCTCCTCGAATCGGCGTTCGACAACGTCGAGGAGACCGACGACGGCTTCTCCGTGCACGTTCGTGACCGAGAGAGTCAGCACACGTTCGAAGCCTACAGTGGAGCCTCGGGGCCCGCGTACGGTGGACCGAGGCGGTATTTCGTGAAGACCGAGACTGGTCACGCTCTTGACCCCGAAGTACATTCGATGCTACGGGACTTCGAGCGATGGCTGACGGAAGAGACCCTCGACTAACCTCGTTGGTCCCACACAGGTCTCACTCGACTCCCACGCGTTCGCCCGACTCGTCGCTCCGTTCGATGGCGTCCAGCACTTTCTGCACCTCGAAGCCGTCCTCGAACGACGGGTGGAACTCCTCGCCGCTTTCGACGGCTGAGAGGAACTCGTAGTTCTCGTGGACGAACGTGTGCTCCCAGCCGAGGACGTGGCCCGGCGGCCACCAGTGGTCGAGGTACGGGTCGTCGCCGTCGGTGACGAGGATGGTCTCGTAGCCGCGGTGGTCCGGTCCCTTGTACTCCAGTTCGTTCAGACGTTCGAGCGAGAACTTCAGACTCCCCTCGGAGCCGTGAATCTGGACGGTGTGGTCGTTCTTGTGGCCGTCCGCGACGCGGGACGCCTCGAACGTCCCCATCGCGCCGTTCTCGAACGTCGCCTGCGCCGAGTAGGCGTCGTCGACGGTGACCGGCCGCGTCTCGTCCCCGCCTTCGACGGGGCGTTCGTCGACGAACGTCTGCAGACTGCCCGAGAGACTGTCGATGTCGCCGGTGTGGTCGCCGACGAGGAAGCGCAGGAGGTCGACGGTGTGGGCACCCAGGTCACCGAGCGCACCGCTTCCCGCCATCTCCTCGTCGTTGCGCCACGACCACGGCGCGTCGGCGTCGGTCAGCCAGTCCTGGAGGTAGCGTCCGCGAACGTGTCGGATTTCGCCGAGTTTCCCGTCGTCTATCAGTCCCTTCGCGTAGCGAATCGCCGGGACGAATCGGTAGTTGAACGCGCACCCGGCGATGGCGTCGGCGTCGGCGGCGGCGTCGCGCATCGCTTCCGCCTCGTCGAGCGTCGGCGCGAGCGGTTTCTCGCAGAAGACCGGTGTGTCAGCTTCCAACGCGGCGATGGAGGGTTCGGCGTGGACGTGGTTCGGGCCGAGGTTGTAGAAGACGTCCACCTCGTCTATCGCCGACTCCCAGTCGGTCTCGGTGTGCTCGAAGCCGTACTGGTCCGCCGCGTCGGCGAGTGCCTCCTCGTTCCGACCGACGAGCGTGTGTCGCTCTACGTCCGGCGCGTCGGGGAAGAACATGGGCAGTCGTGCCAGCGCGTTCGAGTGAGCCTGTCCCATGAACCGGTAGCCGAGGATACCGACTTTCAGTGTCATGGCGTGCGGTTCTCGGGCGACCGTCTTCAAAATCGTGGTCTCGACAGCGATTACGCCCCGTGCCGGTGCGTCGCTACTCCGCCCAGTACGCCTCGCCCGGTTCGGTGTCGAAGACGGCGCGCTGAAGCACGTCGACGGCCTTCTCCAGTCCTTCGGTCGAAGAGGTGAGCGAGTCCTCGTGTTCGATGGAGAGCGCACCCTCGTAGCCGACCATCCGCAGCGTCGACACCACGTCTTTCCAGTGTTCTTCGCCGTGTCCGTAGCCGATAGAGCGGAACAGCCACGACCGGTTCGACTCGTCGGCGTAGTCCGTCGTGTCGAGGACGCCCTTCAGGCGCGAGTTCCACGAGTACTCCTTCGTGTCCTTCGCGTGGAAGTGGTGGATGGCGTCGTGTTCGCCGAGGAAGCGGATGGCGTGAACGACGTCGATGTTCTGCCAGTAGAGGTGCGAGGGGTCGAAGTTCGCGCCGATACGCTCGTTCGTCGCCTCGCGGAGGCGCATCATGCCCGACGGTTCGTAGACGAGCATGTTCGGGTGCATCTCGATGGCGACGTCGACGCCGTGGTCGTCGGCGTGTTCGGCGAGGTCGGACCAGTAGTCGACGGCGACTTCCCACTGGTAGTCGTGCGCGTCGGCGTGTTCGGTCGGCCACGGCGCGGTAATCCAGTTCGGCACCTCGTCGTCGGGGCCGCCGGCGGGGAGTCCCGAAAAGCAGGTGACCGTGTTCACGTCCAGTTCCGCGGCGAGTTCGATGGCCTCCCGGAGTTCGGCGTCCGCCTCCTCGGCCGTCTCGTCGTCGGGGTGAAGCGGGTTGTTGTGCGTGGCGAGTGCGCTGACCTGCATGTCGTGTTCGTCTAACAGGTCGTGCAGGTCGGCCTGCTTCTCCTCGTCGCCGAGGTAGGCCTGCCGGTCGATGTGGTCCTCACCCGGATAGCCGCCGACGCCGATTTCGACGCCGTCGACGCCGATGTCGTCGAGGTACGAGAGCGCGTCCGAGAGCGATTCGCCGCCGAGCGGAACGGTGAGTACGCCGATGTACATACTGTGGCCAACAGACGGGATTCGATTAAAGGTTCAGGTGACGGCCGCCGCCGCGGCCTACAGCCTTTTCATCTTGGGGTGACGTTGTGAAAGCATGCCGACGTACATCATGCACGTCGACGTGAACGAGAGCGAGTACCAGAACTCGCAGGAACTCGTCTCCGTCTGGGGAACCATCCGAGAGGAGATGAGCGAACTCGACGCGGAACTCCTCGACACCTACGCCGTCCTCGGGTCGTACGACTTCGACGTCCGGTTCGAGGCGACGGACGACGACACCGCGTTCCAGGTGACGCAAGTGGTCGAACGCCACGGACTCGACACCGAGACGATGCAGGCGCTTCCGGTCGAGCGACTGGGCGAGTTGGTCGAGGACGTCTGAATCGGCGCGTCCGCCGACTCCGGCGGCGGGACGCTACCGGCGGAACAGTTCGGAGAACTTCTCGCGGATGCTCGCCTTCTCGCCGAGACGGAGGTAGTAGGCGTCGCCGCCGTCCTCGTAGTAGTTCGTGATTTTTCGCTTCGTCTCGAACCCGATGTGTTCGTAGAAGGCGAGTGCGGACTCGTTCGTCGTCCGGGCGTGACAGGAAACCGAGCGGTGGTCGTGGGCGACTTCGGCGACGAGGCGTTTGCCGTAGTCCTGCCCGCGCGCTTCGGGCGCGACGGCGAGAAAGAGGATGTAGCCGTCGCGACGCGTGGAGGCGAAGCCCATGAGCGTCTCGTCCTCGAAGAACAGATGCGTCGTCGCGCGACGATAGGCGTCGAAGAAGAAACCGCGTCGCTGCTTCAGGACGCCCTCTGATTTTCGGATGCGCTCTTTGAGCTCCCACGCCTGTTCGGCGTGTTCGGTGGACCCCGGCCCGTCCACCCGCTTTTCCACGTTGACGCTCACGCCACCCGATAGAATGGTCACGAATATAACTCCACCGTCGCATCCGAGGGGCCGCGAACGTTTTGTGGGGGAACCACGAACGCGGAATCGACTACACATGTCCGGGACTGGTTGGAACGACCCGCGGATGAAGCGCGTCCGCGGGTCGCTACGCGACGTGTTCAGAGAAGCGATAATCAGTGGTCTCGCCGTCGTCGTACCGCTCATCATCACCGCCGCGGTCATCGTCTTCCTCTTCAACTCGATTTATCCCTTCCTCAACATGCTCTCGGACGTGGTGGTGGGGACGCCCGCGGTGACGGTCATCCCCGGCGTCCTCGACATCTCCCGAGAGACGATGGTGGAACTGCTCACCCCCGCCGTCCTCTTCTTGTTCGTTCTCGTCGTCGGCCTCCTCGTCAACAGTTCGCGGTACGGCGAACGGGCGGTCTCGTACTTCGACTACGTGATGTCGCAGATACCCGGTATCGGTTCCGTCTACGACAGCTTTCGGCGCATGAGCGACGTGATGCTCGACAGCGACGCCCAGAACTTCCGCGACGTGAAACTCGTCGAGTTCCCCCACGAGGGGGCGTACACGCTCGGGTTCGTCACGACCGACACCCCGGACGTCCTCAGCACGCCGGCGGGCTACCCCGACATGAAGACGCTGTTTCTCCCCCTCGCGCCGAACCCCGTGATGGGCGGGCACCTCGTCCACCTCCCCGCGGACCGCGTCATCGACGTCGACATGACCGTCGAAGAGGGGATACAGGCCGTCGTGACGAGCGGTGTCGCTATCTCCGGCGGCGGCGATGGCGACGGCGTGGCCGGCCTCACCGAAGCGCAGATGCGCCAACTCTCGGGCGTCGAACGCGCCGACCAGCAGATGAACCCCGACGGCGACGACCCGTACGCACACCGCCGGGACCCCGTGCGGACCGACCGACCGACGGCGTACGACAGACAGGTCGAGCCTCGACACGCGGACACCCCCGAGAACCTCGAACGGGCGGAACGGGCCGACGACGGCGCGGCGCACGGCCCGCGTGACAGGCCGGCAGCGCGCGGGCGAACCCCGGAGGACCGAGACTCGACCGACGGGACGCCCGAAGAGATGGCCGGGCGAACCGCCGCGGAGTCCGAACGGACGAACCAGCCACCGGCGTCGGTATCGCCGGCGGACCGGCCCGCCGACGAGTTCGGCTCCGGCGGCCGAGACGAGGGACGCGGCCCCCACACCGACCGCGGCCCCACGTCTCGAACTGACGGAGACCGGAAGACAGAGGACGGGAGCGGCGAAGACCAGTCGGTATGAGCTTCGAACTCCGCGACCACACCGCCGACGTCGCCGTCGCCGCGTCCGCACCGACGCGTTCGGAACTGTTCGCCGCCGTCGGCGACGGACTCGCGGCCGCCGGGTGCGAGGAGATTCCGGAGACGGGCGGCGACCGGTTCGACGTCGACGTGCGAGCGGAGGGCGTCGAAGCCCTCCTGTTCGACTACCTCGACCACCTCATCTACGAACGGGACGTGCGCGCCGTCCTCCCCGTGGACAACGAGGTGACCGTCGAAGAACGGCCCGACGGGTGGCGACTGTCGGGGTCGGCCCGCGGCGTCCCCCTCGCCGACGTGGACGCCCGCGAGATAAAGGCCGTGACGTACTCGGAGATGCGCGTCGAAGAGACCGCAGACGGGTGGGAAGCCTACGTCGTCTTGGACGTGTGAGACGCCGTTCTCGAACCGACCTTATCGTCCGTTAACGACCCGCTCGCGTTCTCTCTCGGTGATAATCGTCCGACGGTCTTACACCCCTTCGGTCCAACTCCCACACATGGAGCAGAGAGGGAGTTTCCCCCGACTCGGACTGCTCGTATCGGCGCTCGTCTTCGTCCTCGTCGGAGCGACGGGGCGGGCGAGTGCGCACGTGAAGTACGTCGCGCCGGGGAGCGAACCGCGGGAAGTCGTCGAGTTCCTCGTCACGACGCTGTCGGACCCGTTCACGCTCGCCGTCCTCGGAGTCGGCGGTGCCTCCGTCGTCGCCGCCGGTGCGGTCTATCTGCGCGTCCGTCCCGCACGTCGCGACGTGGCCGTGTTCCGGACCACGATGAACGGGTACCGGGACTTGCTACCGTGGTTGCTCCGCCTGAGCGTCGGCCTCCCACTCGTCGGTGCCGGGTTCTCGGGGTACTTCTTCAGCCCCGTCGTCGAGTTGTCCGTGCCGACGGTCACCCGCCTGTTCGGCATCGGCGTCGGTTTTCTCCTCCTGTTCGGGTTCGGGACCCGAATCGTCGCCACGTTCGGCCTCGTCGCCTACCTCGTCGGCCTCGCGTTCGAACCGGCGTTGTTCCTCGCCGTCGAGTACGTCCCCGGCTTCCTCGCCATCGCACTCCTCGGCGGCGGCCGTCCGAGCGCGGACCACGTCGTCGCCCGACTCGCCGCCGAGGACACCGTCTACTCGCGCATCGACCCGTTCTACCGCGCCGTCGCCCTTCCGTTCGTCCGTCGCGTCCAACCGTACACGTCCGTCGTCCCCGTCGTCCTGCGCGTCGGTCTGGGCGTCTCGTTCGTCTACCTCGGCGTCGCCCAGAAACTGATGAACCCCGGTGAAGCGCTCGCCGTCGTCGCGAAGTACGACCTCACGAGCGTCGTCTCCGTCGCCCCCGAACTCTGGGTCGTGGGCGCGGGCCTCACCGAAGTGCTCGTCGGCGTCGCCCTCCTCGCCGGGGCGTTCACCCGCGGGGCCGCGGCCGTCTCGTTTCTCCTCTTCACGACGACGCTGTTCGGCCTCCCGGACGACCCGGTGCTCGCGCACATCTCGCTTTTCGGCCTCGTCTCGGCGCTCCTGATAACGGGGGCGGGCCCGTTCTCCGTCGACGCGTGGCTTCACGACGCGGACGAACGAACGCGGGACGTGAGTGCACCGACTGCAGACTGACACGTATCTTCGGACGCCCTTTTCAGACCCGCTACGTCTGCCGTTCGTACGGCTGCAACTACATTCTCAGAAATCTGAGAAGAATATATGAGAGATGCTCACAATTCACTATCCGGCGGGGATGGAGCACGACAGTGTCACACCAAACCCGCGACCCCCATTCCCCGGCATCGACGCGAAAGTACTGTCCTCGATGTGACGAACCGACGGAACGGGAGACGTCGATTCGAATCGGAGAGGACACCCGTCGCGAGAACGTCCAGGCGGAGAACGAGAAGTTCTCCCGCCAACCACACCTCGTGCACACGTGCATCGAGTGCGGCCGGTCGACCACAGAGAAGGTCGACTGAGAGGGCCTCGCGGATTTTTCGACCGCGACGTCGGCGACGACGTGACCGTCACGACTCGCGGACGGAATCCTATTCAGTCGGCCTGTCGAATCTCTCCGTATGAGCGACGACGACGTGAAGGAGTTCGGTGACGTTCGCCTCGAACGCGTCCGCGAACACGTCTGGGAGATGCCCCGCGAGGGCGAGATGCGCGTCCCCGCGCGCGTCCTCGCGAGCGAGCAACTCTTAGAGCAGATTCGACAGGACAAGACGCTAGAGCAGTTGCGCAACGCCACGCACCTCCCGGGGATGACGAAGTACGCCATCTGCATGCCCGACGGTCATCAGGGGTACGGCTTCCCCGTCGGCGGCGTCGGTGCGACGGACACCGAAGACGGCTGTATCTCGCCCGGAAGTGTCGGCTACGATATAAATTGCGGCGTCAGGATGATGAAGACGAACCTGACGTACGACGACGTGCAGGGCAAAGAGGAGGAGTTGGTGAACGCCCTGTTCGCGAACGTTCCCTCGGGCCTCGGCGGCGGCGGCATCGTCGAGGGCGACGCGGAGACGGTCGAACAGGTCCTCGCCCGCGGGATGGACTGGGCACTCGAACACGGCCACGCCGTCGAAGACGACCTGGCGCACTGCGAGGACGAGGGGTTCCGGCCGGACGCCGACCCCGACGCCGTCTCGCAGAAGGCGAAAGACAGGGGGAAGAACCAACTCGGGAGTCTCGGGTCCGGAAACCACTTCCTCGAAGTGCAACGCGTCACGGACGTCTACCGAGACGAGGTGGCCGCGGAGTTCGGTCTGTCGGAAGACCAGGTCGTCGTCCTCATCCACTGTGGCTCCCGCGGACTGGGTCATCAGGTCTGCAGCGACTACCTCCGGCGCATCGAGAAGGAACACGGCGACATGCTGGCCGCCCTCCCGGACAAGGAACTGGCCGCCGCGCCCGCCGGGTCGCACCTCGCAGAAGAGTACTACGGGGCGATGTGCGCCGCCATCAACTTCGCGTGGGTGAACCGCCAACTCATCATGCATCGGACGCGGAAGGTGTTCGAGCGAGTGTTCGGCCGCGACTGGGAAGAGATGGAGATGGACCTCCTCTACGACGTCGCCCACAACATCGCGAAGAAGGAGGTACACACCGTCGAGGGCGAAGAGCGCGAACTGTACGTCCACCGGAAGGGGGCGACGCGCGCGTTCCCCGCCGGTCGGCCGGAACTGCCGCCCGCCTACCGCGACGTGGGGCAACCCATCATCATCCCCGGCAGTATGGGCGCGGGGAGTTACGTCCTCCGCGGCGGCGAGAACTCGATGGACCTCACCTTCGGGTCCACGGCGCACGGCGCGGGTCGGACGATGAGTCGGACGAAGGCCAAGCAAGAGTACTGGGGCGAGACGGTCCAGAAGGAACTGCAGGACCAACAGAAGATATACGTGAAAGCGCAGTCGGGCGCGACGGTGGCGGAGGAAGCACCGGGCGTCTACAAGGACGTGGACGAAGTCGTCCGGGTCTCCGACGAACTCGGTATCGGCGACAAAGTCGTGCGGACGTTCCCCGTCTGCAACATCAAGGGCTGACCCCGGACCCCTCCGATACGCCGAATACTGTCGGTGTAAAGAACTTTCACGGCGCAAGCATACGTCGTCACTGATGGACGAGTCCCTCCAGAACCGACTCCGTAACATCGAACGACGGCAGAACCTCCTCCTCGTCCTCCTCGTCGTCCCGTACTTCTTCGGCCTCGCGGAGTTGGTCGGCTACTGGGTCGCCGGGGTCTTCGCCGCCGCGTGCTGGACCGTGGTTCTCGTCTGGGTCTTCGTCTCTCGTCGACGGAAACGGTCCGGGACGGGAGCGTGAGATGCGGCGGAAAGAGCGCGTCGACGGGGGTCCGAGAGAGCGAAGCGGAAACCGTCGAGAAGCGAAGAGACGAATTCAGGCGCGGGCCGTCGTCGTCGCGTCGTCCTCGCGGTCCTCGCGGCGCTTGTAGAAGTAGTACGCGAGAGCCGCGAGACCGACGAACGTCGCCGCGACGCCCTCTTGCGGGACGCCGCCGGCGAGGAACGTCGTCGTCACGTCGGCGAGGCCGAGAGCGACGAGGACGAGACCACCGCCGAGCACCCACGCGCGCCTGTCGTTGCGGAGTTGTTGGTACTCGCCCGCTTCGATGAGCGCCATCTCCTTTGCGTGTTCGAGGCGGGTGATGTAGACCACGAGTCCGAGCATCGCGAGGACTATCAGCGCGAATCCGCCGAAGAACACCGCGTCACCGAGTATCGACTGAATGGGTGTGAGTTCCATACCCCGATATCGCGTGCCGAGGAGATAGAGACCGCTGTGAGCGGTGTTCACTCCCTTCGGCCCACGGCGCGCGAACCCGGGTCACAGTCCGATGTCGACGTACTCCGTCTCGGGGACCGGTTCGACCTCTCGGCCGTTCTCGTAGCGGACGAACGAGAGGTAGAACTCGCGGCCGCAGGGCGAGTCGAGGTGCGGTTCGTCCACGTCGTCCGCCTCGCTCACGTCGCCGGTCCAGCGGAGGCCGTCGGCCTCGCTCTCGCCGCAGACGAGGTGGACGCCGTCGGCGGCACCGTCTTCGAACGACTCGTCGGGGTCGGCGTACGCCCACCCGACGAGCGGATAGGGGGTGACGGACTTATCGGAGAGGTAGCCGTCTCGCGCGAGTTCGACGACGGCACCGCAGTGCGGGCAGTAGTAGCTGACCGGATAGCTCATCGCCTCGCAGTTAGGGCGTGAAGCACATAACGTCCGCGTCGGCGCGTCTCGCTCTCGCCGTCGGAGCAGTCGCGCGGTCAGACGCCGGAGGGGCCGTCGCCGACGTAGCGGAACGCCACGTCCGCCCGGTCGGCCGTCAGTTCGTCTCTGCGCGAGTCGCCGACGAAGACGGCGTCTTCGGGCTCTGCGTCCATCCGACGGAGCGTCTCCAAGAGCGGTTCGGGGTCGGGTTTCCGCGTTCGGACGGTGTCGCGGCCGACGACGGCGTCCACGCCCGCCGAGAGGTCGTGCGTGTCGAGTGCGACCCGACACGAGTCCTCGCAGTTGAGCGAGCAGACGCCCTCGACTTCGAACCGACCCACCGAGTCGGCGCACGCGAGTCGGTCGGAACGCCGCGCCCCCTCGCGTTCGTGACCGGCGATGACCGCCTCTATCTCGGCGCGCATCCCCGCCTCGTCCGCGAGGTCCAGCATCGCCCACAGGTCCATCCCGGCGGCGTCGACGCCGGCCGTCTCGAACGTCCGTTCGGCCTCCGTCGCGACGGCGGCCCAGTCGACGACGAGGTGGACGAGCGTTCCATCCAAGTCCCAGACGACGGCGTCGAACGCGGTGAGGTCCGGCGTGCTCATCGACGGCGATAGGGCGGGGGAGAACAAGACCGTTCGGGAGGGAGGCGGTGGCCGTGCGGTGACTCAGTCGAGGACGCCGCGCGCGATGATGTCTTTCTGAATCTCCGACGTCCCCTCGTAGATGGTCGTTATCTTCGAGTCGCGGTACATCCGTTCGACCTCGAAGTCGGTCGTGTAGCCGTAGCCGCCGTGAATCTGGACGGCTTCGTTCGTCACGTCGACAGCCGCCTCGCTTGCGAAGTACTTCGCCATCGCCGCCGCGGTTCGGGGGTCCTCGCCCGCGTCGTCCTGTCTGGCCGCCTCGCGGACCATGAGACGGGCGGCGTGAATCTGCGTCGCCATGTCCGAGAACTTGTGCCGGACCGACTGGATGTCGGAGATGGGGCCGTCGAACTGCTCGCGTTCGTGGGCGTACTCGCGCGCCTCGTCGAACGCCGACTGCGCGAGGCCGACCGCCTGCGCGGCGATACCGACGCGCCCGCCCGTGAGGATGTGGAACGCCGCGGAGAGGCCCTTTCCCTCCTCGGTGAGCCGGTTCTCCGCCGGGATGCGCACGTCGTCGAAGAGGAGGCCCGTCGTGTCCGACGCGCGCAGGCCGAGTTTGTGCTCTTTCTTCCCCACCTCGAAGCCCGCGTCCTTCGGGACGAGAAACTGCGTCACCGAGGAGGGGTCGTCGGGGTCCGTCTTCGCGAAGAGGATGCACACCTCGCCGCGTTGCCCGTTCGTTATCCACTGCTTCTTCCCGTTTATCACGTACTCGTCGCCGTCGCGGCGGGCGACGGTGGACATCTGCGCCGGGTTCGACCCGGCGTCGGGTTCCGACAGCGCGAACATCCCGACGGGACGCCCGCGAGTCATCTCGGGAAGCCACGTCTCCTTCTGGTCCTCGGAACCGAACTCGGCGATGCAGGAGGTGGCGAGACAGTGGACCGAAAGCGCCGTCGCGACGGCGAGTTGGCCGTAGGCGACTTCCTCGTTGACGAGGGCGTACGTCGTCCGGTCGGCGTCGAATCCGCCGTACTCCTCGGGGACGGTGAGGCCCGTCAGGTCGAGGTCCGAGAGGCCGTCCCACACGTCCTCGGGGAACGTCTCCGTCTCGTCCGCCTCCCGGGCCGTCGGGCGAATCTCTTCGACGGCGAACTCGCGAACCACGTCGCGGATGGCCCGTTGCTCGTCCGTGAGCGACGAACCGGCGTCTGCGATTGCCATACCTCTCGCTCGGGTCTATGATGGAAAAAGGTGATTGAATCGCCGGCGGTGTGCGCTCGTCTCGCAGACGCGAGACGTCGGCCACGTCGCCGGGGCGTTCCGAACAGTTACGACTACGCGCGAGACAGCGGACGTATGACCGACATCTCGCTCGACGGCCGAACGCTCGCGGGCGTCGAGAACGCGGCGTCCGGCGACGTCGGACGCGACACGCGCTTCGAGTTCGAACAGGACGGCGACCGGATTCGCGCCCGGTACGCGGGCGGCGACGTGGCCGAGGGCCACTTGCTCGGGACGTTCGACGGGGACCGGTGGGACGTGCGGTACGTGCAGGTGGACGCCGCGGGCGAGACGGCGACGGGTCACTCCGTCGGCGTCGTCACGGAACTGCCGGACGGCCGCGTCCGCGTCGAAGACGACTGGGAGTGGGAGTCGAAACCGGGGACCGGTTCGTCCGTGTTAGAGGAGGTCGAGTCGTAGTCGGCCGCGCCGACGCCCGTTATCTGTCGGTGACGAACGTCGTCACGTCCACGGGGTCGGCGTCCAAGCCGCCGCCCTGCGCGAACGACGCGCCGCCGCCGCCGCCGCCGCCGAACTCGTCGGTCACGTCGGCGACGACGTCGCCCGCGTCGACGCCGCTTGCCTCCCCGGCGGCGACGACGAGGTACGGGCGTTCGCCCGCGCCGACGACGGCCACCACGTCGGTGCCGTCGCCGTCGTCGACCGCGGATTTAGCCGCCTCGCCCGCCTCGTTCGCCTCGAACCCCGAGAGGACGCCCACGTGCCACGTCGCGCCGTCTCGCGGGAGCGTCTCGAACTCCGCGATGCGGTTCGAGAGGAGTTCAGACTCCAGTTCGCGCACCTCGTCTTCGAGCGACTGTTTGTCCGCGCGGAGCGACGCCGCCGCCTCTGGGAGGTCGGTCACCGAGGTGCCGAGTTCGCGCGCGGCGTCGAGGGCGGCGCGGTGGACGTCCGACTGCCGGTCGATACCCGTCGGTCCGACGGCGAACTCCACGCGGGTCAGTCCCTCGCCGGGGTTCGACCGGCCGAGCACCGTCACCGGGCCTATCTCGGCGGTGTTCGAGACGTGCGTGCCGCCGCAGGCGGCCACGTCCCAGTCCTCGACGGTGACGACGCGAATCGTGTCGGCGTCGCCCATCACGCCCTCTTCGGTCTTCGTGTTGAACGCGACGTCGTCTCTGTCGAGAGCTTCCTCCGTCGGCACCTCCTCCCACGAGACGCCTCTGCCGTCCCAGACGGCGCGGTTGACGAGGCGTTCCAGTTCGACCAACGTCTCGTCGTCGATGTCCGTCGAGGTGGTGAAGTCCACGCGGACCTTCTCCGGGGAGATGTCGAACCCGCCGTAGCCGAGGTCGGACAGCACTTTCCGCCCCGCTCCGTAGAGGACGTGGCTCGCGGTGTGCGCTCGCATGCAGTACGTCCGGAAGTCGTCGTCGACGACGCCGGTGACGGTCTGTCCCGACTCGAACTCCGGGGCGGATTCGAGCGTGTGAACCACGTCGTCTCCGGTGGACTGCACGTCGGCGACGGGGACGCCGCCGAGCGTCCCTCGGTCGGCGGGTTGGCCGCCGCTCTCGGCGTAGAAGTACGTCCGTTCGAGCGTCACGTCGCGGCCGTCGACGCTCGTCACCTCGGCTTCGAACTCGCGGATGGTCGGCTCTACTGGCGCGCGCGTCAACATGGGAGATGGTGCGCCGCCGGTCGACAAAAGTGGTTTCGTCGCGGAAGACGTTACTCGTCCACCAGCGCGACGTCCAGTCGCTCTTCGAGTTTGCGGATGAGCGACCCCCCGACGCCCGCGCGAGTCGCCCGTCCCTGCTCGACGGCGAGGATGGCCTTCTCGTCAGTTTCGAGTTCGTCGGCCAACTCTTCGGCCGTCAGACCGGCGTCCTGTCGGGCCTGTTCGACGACGCCGCCGTAGCCGGAGACGAGGTACGGCAGGCGGTCTTTCTCGTAGTTCGTCCCCTCCTTCTCCCAGTGCTTCGCGTCGCCCTTCGCCTGGTCGTACATCTTCGCCTGTCGCTGGGCGGCGCGCTTCTTGCGACTCGGCTCGCCGCCGGACGCGTCGTCGTCCGAAGACTGGCGCTTCCCGTGTCGGGAGTCGTCGTGCGGCGCGCAGTCCGGGCAGACGAGCAGGTTCGCCCCGGCGACGTTGGCGCGGCGGAGTTTCGGCGTCGAGCGACCGCAGAGTTCACAGCTCTCGCCGTCGCTCCCGCCGCCCCCGCCTCCGGTGGAGTACTTCGGCATGGCACTCTCTACCGTCTCTATCCTTTTAAAATCGCGGCACCGGACGCGAGACGGAACCCCGGCGAGGCGAACCGAGAGACCGCCGCGAGCCGAACCGTTATTCGGCCCACGCTCTCACCTCGGGTGTGAACCTCTCCGTCGTCGACCTCTCGCCGGTTCCGCGCGGTGGCACCGCGACAGACGCCTACGCGAACACCGTCGAAATCGCCCGGCAAGCCGAGCGACTCGGCTACTCCCGCGTGTGGGTCGCAGAACACCACGGCGTCCCGCAGGCCCTCGCCGGAACGACGCCCGAAGTGCTCCTCGGCCATCTCGCCGCGGAGACGGAGTCGATACGTCTCGGCTCCGGGGCGGTGTTGTTGAACCACTACAGTCCGTTCAAAGTCGCCGAACTGTTCGGCGCGCTGGACGGCCTCGCGCCGGGTCGCATCGACGCCGGACTGGGTCGAGCCAACGGTTCGCCGGCCGTCGACAGCGCACTCGGAACCGAACGCCACGTCGAGAACCCCGACGAGGACCACCGCGAGAAGGTCGAAGCCGTCGTCTCGCACCTGTTCGACGACTACCCCGAGGGGCACGCCTACGCCGACCTGTCGATTCCGCGGTCGGGGGCCGAGCCACCGGTGCCATGGGCCCTCGGGTCGAGTACGTCGAGTGCGAGGATAGCGGGCGAACTCGGCCTTCGCTACTGCTTCGCGGCGTTCATCCGGCCGCAGTTCGCCGAGTACGCCTTCGAGGACTACCGCGACGCCTTCCGGTCGTCGCCGCGTCCGGCGTCCCCCGGCGGCGTCGACGACCCGCAGGGGATGGTCGCCGTCAACGCCGTCTGCGCGGAGACGGACGAGAAGGCGGCGCGACTCAGAGCGGTGTCGGAGGCGTCGTACGAACGGATGCGACGCGGTGAGGTCGGTCCCGCGCCGTCGGTCGAAGAGGCAATCGACGAACTCGGCGACGTCCCCGACCCCACCCCCGCGACGCTCGACGAGGACGAGTGGCCGCGAGCGATTTCGGGCAGTCCGGAGACGCTGAGCCGGATTCTGGAGCAACTCGCGGACCGCGTCGGCGTGGACGAGGTGATGATTCAGCACGTCGTCCCCGACCACGAAGACGCGCTTCGCTCGCACGAACTGCTGGCCGAGGGCGTCGGGCTCGCGTCCCGGTGAGGAAAGAGAGACTCTCCGCGTCGATATCGAGGGCGAGCGAACCGTGGGGCGGTCGCTCGGAAGTTAGCGTCGGAAGGATTGTGCGTGGGTGATGTCCCGGAAGGGAGATCACCTGCATCGTGTTGCCGCGGCGACTGTGGTCGCCTCGGTACGGTGGTCGGTTCGACCACCCTTGCGATGCGTGGGACCGGATTTGAACCGGCGGACTCCTACGAGACAGCGCCCTCAACGCTGCGCCGTTGGCCTGGCTTGGCTACCCACGCTCGCTGTGTCTTGTTGCACTCCTTCGTTATCCGGGGTAATTTAAATGAGTTTCCTTTCGCCAGTGTCGTGTCGGGCGTTCGCAGTCGCCACTGTCGCGCCGTCGGTCTGTCGGCATCGTTTTGCCCGTCCGGACTCCCTCTCCGGACATGGAACTTCGTGTTCGAGACCACGTTCCCGGCGTCGCGGCGCTTTTGAGTCTGGTCTCTCTCGCACTCGTCTTCGGTGCGGTTCTGGGCTACATCCCGCAGTCGGTGTTCCCGCGCGCCTCTCCGGCGGTACTCACCGCCGTTCCGCACGTCAACGCGGTGTTGAGTACGACGGCTATCGTCACCATCGTCCTCGGCGTCCGCGCCATCCGACGCGGCGACGTGGCGCGACACCGCGCGTTCATGCTCACGACGCTCGGACTGTTCGTCGCCTTCCTCGTCCTCTACCTCTACAAAGTCGTTCTGGAGGGGACGACGGCGTTCCCCGGCCCCGACGTCGTGTACCGGTTCGTCTATCTGCCGACGTTGGCCGTGCACATCCTCCTCGCCGTCGCGTGCATCCCGCTGTTGTACTACGTTCTCCTCTTGGCGCTCACGCGTCCGGTCGCGGACATCTACGACACGCGGCACAGACTGGTCGGGCGCGTCGCCGCGTCGCTGTGGCTCGTCTCGTTCGTTCTCGGCGACGTGGTGTACGTCCTGCTGTATCTCGTGTACTGAAAGAACGGTCGCAGAGCGCCGACGGGGAGCGCGGTATCTCGCACGGTGACCGGTGGGACCGAACCCGCCGGCGTCCCGCGGTGTCTCGGGTCAGTCTTCTGGGTGCCTCCACACCGTGACGCGGTCGGGGGTGACCCGAACGTCGAAGTCACGGTAGCCGAAGTCGACCGCGAGCGTCCGGGGTGTCTCGTCGTGCGAGACGAACAGCGCGTCGATGGCTTCGGGGTCGACGACGTGGTACAGCGGGTCGAGCCGCTCCGGCTCGACTCCGCAGGCCCGTGACAACGCGCGGACGACGGCCATACAAACCGGCTGTTGCGGCTCCCCGCGGAGTGCTACCTCTTCGACGAGTTCCGCCGACCGCCTGCCGTCGCGTTGATGTATCATCGTCAGTCGTCGTCGGGTCGTCCCGATTCGGTATCGACAACCGTCTCTCGCGTGCTAGTCGTCTCATTCTCGTGGTTGTGCTGTCCACCCCTTCGTCGAGGAGGGGTTGCTTACACAACCCCCCGGTCAACGAGCCGCTCGAACAACTTCCGTTCGACCGTTCTGAGGTGCTTGTGGAACGCCGTCGCGGAGATGCCCAGTTCGTCGGCGAGCTGTTCGCCGGTGTGGCGTCGCGGCGACTCGAAGTAGCCCCCGCGGACGGCCGTGATGAACACCTCGTACTGTCGGGTGGTGAGTTCCCCGAGCGTGTCGCCCGACGCCGTCGCGCCCGCCGCCGAGCGTTTCGAGACGAGGCGCGTGTCGGGGTAGACTATCGACATGACGTCGGCGAGTGCGCGACTGTCCGTCGCCTCGGACGCGAGGAACGTCGCGAGGGCCGCCGTCGGCGTCGACTCGAGCGACTTCAACACCGCGCCCTGCGCCGCGATTTCGCGGTAGGCGTGCGAGGCGACGATGGATGCCTCGACGCGGAGATTCGTGCCTTCGACTCGCGTCACGGTCACCGAGTCGATGGACGCCATCTCGGCGGCGGCGGCGCGAATCTCCGCCTCGGTGCAGTCGGGGACGGAGAGCGTCGTGACGATGTGGCCGCCGACGAATCGGGAGGCGCCGTCGAGACGGAGCGACCGGTCGAGTCGCCGCGCGAGGGCCAACGGCGGGAAGCCGGGGTCCGTCACCTCGAACGTCAACTCGACGGGGCCTCGCGAGAGGAACGACGCCGTCCGTTCGACGGCACCGATGGCGAACGCGACGAACGCGGCGAGCGTCTCGAACAGTTCGACGGCGTCCGCGTCGAACTGGTTCGCCTCGCCCGCGTAGAGCGAGATGACGCCGTAGTCACGCGTGTGGTGCGTGAGCGGGACGCTCACGACCGACCGGAACCCGCGCGCCGTCGCGTCGCGCCGCCACGGTTCGTCGTCGACGCCCGCCCACACGTCGTGGACGACGACGGTACGTCCATCGGCCGCCGCACGGACTGCCGGTTCGCCGGTCCAGTCGGAGGCCGAATCGAGGTACGCGACGGCGTCTCCGCTCCACGACCGAGGGACGACTCGGCCCGTCGGAGTTCGTTCGCCGACCCACGCGAAGTCCACGCCCTCGTGGTCCGAGAGGCGCGCGCAGAGGAGTTCGTTCACCTCTTCGCGAGAGTCCGCGGAGACGACCGCCGAGATGACGTCGGTGTAGACGTCCAAGTACCGGTCGAGCGACTCGTGCGAACGCCGGTGTTCGGTCAGTTCGGTCGTCTGCGACGACAGTATCCGTTCGCTGTCGAGGCGCGCGAACGACGCCACCGCGTCGTTCGCGAGGGCGCGAACCACCTCCGTCGCGTCCGTCGCCGACGCCGCGTCCGACCCGCAGACGAGAACGCCGTAGGGGCCGAGCGACACCCAGACGGTCGCCGCGAACGGCGGGTCGTCCGCGTCCGCCTCGGTGCGCGTCTCGCGGTCGGCGAACACCGACCACGCCGTCCGGTCACCAGCGGCGCCGGTCTGCCCGATTGCGGCGTACGCCCGCCGCGCACCGCCAGCGAAGACGGTCGGAACGAGGTAGTTCGCCGACTCCTCCGGCCGCCACACCGCCGCGCCTTCGAACCCCAACCCCTCGACTGCCGCGTCGGCGACGACGCGCGCGACGGTGGCCGCGTCCGACGCGGAGAGCAACTCCCGCGCCGTCTCGGTGAGCGTCCGTACCTGTCGTTCGTGCCGCCGTCGTTCGGTCACGTCGCGGACGATGCCCACCGTTCCTCGGTACTCCCCGTCGTCGAACAGGGCCGAGACGCGCGTCTCGACGGGGAGGGGACTCCCGTCCGCGTGCCGCAGGTCCGTCTCGAAGACGACGGGCGTCTCGCTGCCCGCGGCGACCGACTCACGGGTGGCCACCGCGCGTTCCCGTTCGCTGGAGTCGAAGAGCAACCCGGCCCCCACTTGGCCGATGAGTTCCTCGCGGTCGTAGCCGGTCATCTCTAGGTAGCCGTCGTTCAGCCAGCGTATCCGTCCCTCCGCGTCCGTCGCGTAGACGCCGTCGCTCACGACGCTCAGGATGGTATGAAGCTCTCTGGACTCCCGTTCGTTCTCTCTCACCTCGGTCACGTCGCGGACGAGAACCGTCAGTCCAGTCGCCGAGGGGAAGATACTCGTCGCGAACCAGCGGTCCAACGGTTCGTAGTACGCTTCGAGTTCGACCGGTCGCTGGTCCTCCATCGCGCGGTGCGCCGCCTCGTAGATGGCCGTCTCCTCCGCGTCGACGACGAAGTCCCAGAAGTGACCGCCGACGAACTCGCGCAACTCGGCTCTCCGGTGCGCTTCGTACTCGTCGGAGTCGCTCGTCTCCGGTGAGTACGAGTCGGTCGCGCCCCGCCTGCGATAGTAGTTGCAAATCCGGTCGTTCGCGTAGGTGACGGTCCACTCGCTATCGAGGGCGAAGATGCCGTCGGTGACGCGGTTGAGCACTTCCGGTGGGGGGACGAGGCCGTTCGGGACGGTGGCCCGCGGCGCCACGACGGCGTCGACGTTCGAGACGGTCCCCGGCGGCCCTTCGACGACGGTCACGCCGCGCGGTTCGAGACGCGACGCCGTGGACCGCCGCCACGCCTCCCTCCCGACGAGAAGGACGCGAAACTCGTCCGGTTCGGAAGGAGACGATTCGGAGTTCATAGCGTTCTTACGTCTCGAACGGACATAAACAGCGCATCGTCTGACAGGTAGTCGGAACGAACGCGTCGCGCCGGCGAGCGTCGGTCCTCAGTCGTCCGCCGTCGCGGTGTCGTCGCCGATGAACGGACGTTCGACGGCTCTGTCGGTCGTCTCGCCGTCGATGTCGTAGGGGTACTCGCCCGTCACACAGCCGAGACAGAGGTCCAGTCGAGACTCGCCCAGCACGTCGGCGATGGCGTCGATAGAGAGGTACGAGAGGCTATCGGCGCCTATCTCGTCGCGAATCTCCTCGGTGGTCTTGTCGGCGGCGATGAGTTCCTCCCTGGTCGCCATGTCGATGCCCATGTAACACGGCGCGACGATGGGTGGCGCGCCGATGCGGACGTGGACCTCCTCCGCGCCGGCGTCGCGGACGAGTTGGACGAGTTGGCGGGAGGTGGTGCCGCGGACGATGCTGTCGTCGATGATGGTGACCGAGCGACCCTCGATAGTGCTCTTTATCGGGTTGAGTTTGAGTCGAACGGCCCGTTCGCGTTCGTCCTGCGTCGGCATGATGAACGTCCGCCCGACGTAGCGGTTCTTCATCAGCCCCTCCGCGAACTCGACGCTGTCGTCGCCGTCGCGCGGTTCGCCGTCGGGCGTCGTCTCGTTGGCCGCCTCGGCGTAGCCGGAGGCGAACGCGCGACCGGAGTCGGGGACGGGCATGACGACGTCGGACTCGATGCCGGACTCCTCCCAGAGCTTTCGGCCGAGGCCGCGGCGCGCCTCGTAGACGAGCGTCTCGTCGATGACGGAGTCGGGCCGGGCGAAGTAGACGTGTTCGAAGAAACAGTGGGCGGTGTTGTCGCGTTCGACGAGTTGGTAGGAGTCGAAGCCGGAGCCGTCCGGTTCGAGGACGACGAGTTCGCCCGGTCGCACGTCGCGGACGAGTTCGCCGTCGAGGGTGTCGATGGCCGCGGACTCCGAGGCGACGACGTAGCCGTCGTCGAGTTCGCCGATGCAGAGCGGTCGGTTCCCCTCGGGGTCGCGGACGGCTAGCACCGTCTCGTCGTGCATGATGGTCAGCGAGTACGACCCGTGGATGCGCTGCATCGTGCGCTTGACCGCGCGGACGAGGTCCTCTTCGAGGAGGTTCCGCGCGAGGTCGTGGGCGATGACCTCGGTGTCGCCCTCGGACGTGAACGCGTGGCCGAGGTCTTCGAGTTCGTCGCGAATCTCGTCGGCGTTGACGAGGTTGCCGTTGTGCGCGAGGCCGAGCGACCCCGACTTGAAGGAGACGGAGAACGGTTGCGCACAGCAGGAGTTCAGCCCGCCCGAGGTGGGGTAGCGGACGTGGCCGATGCCCGTCGACCCCGCCAGCGAGTCGAGGTTCCCCTCGTCGAACACGTCGCCGACGAGGCCCACTTCGACGTGGCTGTGCTGTTGGAACCCGTCGTGGGTGACGATTCCCGCCGACTCCTGCCCGCGGTGTTGGAGAGCGTACAGCGAGTAGTACAGGGGCCGCGCGGCGGCGCGGTCCGCGAGGGCGACGCCGACGACGCCGCATTTCTCCGTCGGACCCGAGAGGTCTTCGGCTGTCGGTTGCTGTCGGCCGGCGTCCCGTCCGGGTGTGGGGGTCTGAGCGTCCCGCCCGTCTGACATAGGAGAAGGTACGGAAGCCGAGCGGTAAAAAACCCGTCCTTGTGTGTTCTTTGCCGGGTTCGACACGCTAAGATGCACACGATTGTGTATATTCTCGTCGCGAACCTCCGGACGACGGACGGTCCGTTCGCCCTCGACGCATCGACGGCGTCGGTGTCACGAGAGCGCTCTCACGCCGTGGACGAAGCGGGGAGCGGAGGGAGATGGGGGAGACGAAACGCAGACGAGACGAGAGACGAACGAGGAGAGCGGCACCGCTGGGACGCGAGGAGAGTGAGAGAAGATTCGGTTCGCAGGGGAGACTCAGTTGTCGCCCGCTTTCGACTGCCACTCGTAGCCGCGGCGTTTGGCGGATTTGCCAAAGCCACAGGACGAGCACTGCTTCTTCTTCACGTGGTAGGACTTCTCTCCGCAGCGACGACACTTCACGTGCGTCGTCTTGTTCTTCTTTCCTTGGCTCGGGGTTCCTGCTCCCGTCATGCTTTGATGGTCACGACGTTATCGCCGCGTATAATGGTTGTGTCTTCCACTGGCGTCACTTCTATCTCTCCGAGGATGGCCTCCTCTTCCTCCGCGGGAGCTTCGAGTACGACGTTCATGTGCTGGTCGTAGCCCGCCAGCGTCCCGTGGTACGAACTGCCGTCTTTCAGGTTGACAGTCACGGATTCGTCTAGCGAGGCCTCGAGTACGTCGAGGGGTCGTCCGCTCATGGACACAACGCATCGGGTTTCGGTATTAAATGTGCCGAACGGACGGCCGATTTCTGTGAGTCACACACATCCTCACACCGTCGCGTCCGCTCTCGCCGTTCTCGACGTTGGCGAACGCGCGCGGCACCGCGCCGCGACTAACCCACGTAGTTTTTAATACCCCAGTGTGTAGCCTCATCTACCGATACACCCGCGGGTAAGTGTGGCGGCCGGAATCGCCACACGCGGGGCCGACGACCGACGTGCTGTAAGATGCCGGGGCCGTTCAGTCCCGTGACGTGACTCGCCGTGAGACGGCGGGTCGGGAACCGGCGGGGCGTTTCAGTGAGCACCCGCGCCACAGTTGTGGCTTTCAATGCTCGGAAAACCATGGAAATCGAAATTGCAACCATAGGCGGATACGAAGAAGTCGGTCGCCAGATGACCGCGGTCCGCGCAGGCGACGACGTCGTCGTCTTCGACATGGGCCTGAACCTCAGCCAGGTCCTCATCCACGACAACGTGGAGACCGAAAAGATGCACAGCCTCGACCTCATCGACATGGGCGCTATCCCGGACGACCGGGTCATGTCCGACCTCGAAGGGGACGTCAAAGCAATCGTGCCGACGCACGGCCACCTCGACCACATCGGCGCCATCTCGAAACTGGCGCACCGATACGACGCGCCGGTCGTCGCCTCCCCGTTCACCATCGAACTGGTCAAACAGCAGGTCGAAGGCGAGAACAAGTTCAACGTCAACAACGACCTCGTGAAGATGAGTGCGGGCGAGACGATGTCCATCGGCGACTCCGGACAGGTCGAACTCGAGTTCGTCCACGTCACCCACTCCATCATCGACGCCATCAACCCCGTCCTCCACACGCCGGAAGGGGCCATCGTCTACGGTCTCGACAAGCGCATGGACCACTCGCCGGTCATCGAGGACCCCATCGACATGCAGCGGTTCCGCGAGATTGGCCGCGAGGGTAACGGCGTCCTCGCCTACATCGAGGACTGTACGAACGCCGGGCGCAAGGGCCGCACGCCCTCCGAGTCCGTCGCGCGCAAGCACCTCGAAGACACCATCCGTTCCATCGAGGACTACGACGGCGGCATCGTCGCCACGACGTTCTCCTCGCACGTCTCCCGCGTCTCCTCCATCGTCGAGTTCGCCAAAGACATCGGTCGCCAACCCGTCCTCCTCGGACGCTCGATGGAGAAGTACTCGGGCACCGCAGAGCGACTCGGCTTCGTGGACTTCCCCGACGACGTGGGGATGTACGGCCACCGTAAGTCCGTCGACCGCACGTTCAAGCGCATCATGAAGGAGGGCAAAGAGAACTTCCTGCCCATCGTCACCGGCCATCAGGGAGAGCCTCGCGCGATGCTCACCCGCATGGGCCGCGGCGAGACGCCGTACGAAATCGAGGACGGCGACAAGGTCATCTTCTCGGCCCGGGTCATCCCGGAACCGACGAACGAGGGGCAGCGCTACCAGTCCGAGCGTCTCCTGAAGATGCAGGGCGCGCGCATCTACGACGAGATTCACGTGTCGGGCCACCTCCGCGAGGAGGGGCACTACCAGATGCTCGACGCACTGCAGCCGCAACACGTCATCCCGGCCCACCAGAACCTCAAAGGGTTCTCGCCGTACGTGGACCTCTGCGAGTCGCAGGGGTACGCGTTGGGTCGTGACCTCCACGTCACGCGGAACGGCAACATGATTCAGCTGGTGGAGTGAGATGAGTTCGGAAGCGACGGAGGAGCGAGTACTCGAGGCGGTCAGAGCGCGGCGTGAACTCGTCAACGACGCGTTGGACGAGGACGTCCCGATGGCGGAGCCGACCCGTCTGTACGAGGCGACGCGGTATCTCCTACAGGCCGGCGGGAAGCGACTCCGCCCGACGGTGGCGTTGCTCACCGCCGAGGCACTCGCAGACGTCGACCCCTTGACGGAAGACTACCGCTCGTTCCCGTCGCTCGACGGCACGAGCATCGACGTGATGGCCGCCGCCGCGAGTATCGAGGTCATCCAGTCGTTCACGCTCATCCACGACGACATCATGGACGACGACGACCTCCGTCGCGGCGTCCCCGCGGTCCACAAGGAGTACGACACCGAGACGGCCATCCTCGCGGGCGACACGCTCTACGCGAAGGCGTTCGAGTTGATGACCGGCACGGGGGCGGACCCCGCCGACGGCCTCGAAGCCGTCCGATTGCTCGCGACGACCTGTACGCGCATCTGCGAGGGACAGGCCGTCGACATCGAGTTCGAACAGCGAACCGAGGTGCTCCCCGAGGAGTACCTGGAGATGGTCGAACTGAAGACCGCCGTGCTCTACGGCGCGGCGGCGTCCATCACGGCGACGCTGATGGGAGCGGACGAGGAGATAATCGAGGCGCTCTACCGCTACGGAATCGACTCCGGCTGTGCGTTCCAGATACAGGACGACGTGCTCGACCTGACCGTCTCCTCGGAGCGACTCGGCAAACAGCGAGGCTCGGACCTCGTCGAGAACAAAGAGACGCTCATCACGCTTCACGCCCGCCAACAGGGCGTCGACGTGGACGGCCTCGTCGCCGCCGACACGGTCAGCGAGGTCACCGAGGCGGACGTCGAAGCCGCCGTCGCCGAACTCGACGACGCCGGGTCCATCGACTACGCTCGCGAGAAGGCACAGGACCTCACCGACCGCGCGAAACGCCACCTCGAAGTCCTCCCGGACAACGAGGCCCGGTCGCTGTTAGAGGACATCGCGGACTACCTCATCACTCGCGGTTACTGACGCCGTCGGTTCGGCGCGTCGCGCGCCGTCCGTGCGGTCTCTCGTCCGAAACACCGATACACACCGCAGAAAGCGTTTTACGTCTCGACTGACAATTGCTAACGTACCCCTACCCGTGCGCCCGTACGGTGGGCACGGCGGAGGTGTGCCCGAATCCGGGCTTGTTTTCACTCGGCGTGCGGAACGAGAGGGTAATGGACGACGAGTTACGAGAGCGCGTCGAGCGCGAGGCGGAGAAGCACGCCCTCCTCAACGCGGTCAAGTACGAGAGCGACGCCGACGTTGGGGCGGTCATGGGGCCGCTCATGGGCGAGAACCCCGAGTTCCGACCCCACGGCGGCGAGATTCCGGGCGTCATCGGCGGCGTCGTGAGTCGCGTCAACGGCCTCTCCACGGAAGAGAAGCGGGCGCGACTCGAAGAGTTGGCTCCCGAGGAACTGGCCGAGATGGAGGCCGAAGACGAAGGAGACGACCAGGTCCTGCCCGACTTGCCGAACGCCGACGACTACGACGAGGTGCGGATGCGCGCCGCGCCGAACCCGAACGGTCCGTGGCACATCGGCCACGCGCGGATGCCGGCCGTCATCGGCACGTACAAAGACCTCTACGACGGGTCGTTCGTCCTCCGTTACGACGACACCGACCCCGAGACGAAGCGACCGGACCTGGAGGCGTACGACGCCATCCTCGAAGACGTCCACTATCTCGGCTTCGAACCGGACGAGGTCATCACGGCCTCCGACCGGATGGAGACGTACTACGACCACGCTCGCGAGGTCATCGAGATGGGCGGCGCGTACACCTGTTCGTGCTCCGGCGAGGCGTTCTCGGAGTTGAAGAACGCCGGCGAACCGTGTCCGCACCGCGGCAAGGACGTAGAGACGACGCGCGAGGAGTTCGAGGCGATGGTCGACGGGGAGTACTCCTCCGGCGAGATGGTGCTCCGAATCAAGACGGACATCGAGCACAAGAACCCCGCGCTGCGCGATTGGGTGGCGTTCCGGATGGTCGACACTCCCCACCCGCGTCCCGAGGCCGAGGACTACCGCGCGTGGCCGATGCTCGACTTCCAGTCCGGCGTCGACGACCACCTCACGGGCGTCACGCACATCATCCGCGGCATCGACCTGCAGGACTCCGCGAAGCGCCAGCAGTTCCTCTACGACTACTTCGGCTGGGACTACCCCGAAGTCGTCCACTGGGGCCACGTGCAGGTGGACGCCTACGACGTGAAGATGTCTACCTCGACGCTCAAAGAGAAGATAGACGCGGGCGAACTCGACGGCTGGGACGACCCGCGCGCCCCGACGCTGAAGAGCCTCCGTCGCCGCGGTATCCGCGGGTCGGCCGTCGTCGACGCGATGCTCGAACTCGGCACCTCCACCTCGGACGTGGACCTGTCGATGTCGGCCATCTACGCGAACAACCGCGACATCGTCGACGACGAGTCGGACCGCTACTTCTTCGTCCGCGACGGAGAGCGGTTCGCCGTCGAGGGGGGACCGGACGCGGGCCACCCCGCACTCCACCCGGACCACGAGGAACGCGGCGACCGGACCGTCCCCGTGACGGGCGGCGTCGTCGTCGAACCCGACGACGTGCCGGCGGAGGGCGACCGAACCTGGCTGAAGGGGTACGGATGCGTCCGCCGAGAGGGCGACGCCCTCGTCCACACCGACGACAGCATCGAAGTCGTCCGGTCGGGCGACGTGGACGTGGTTCACTGGGCCCCCGCCGAGGACAACGTCACCGTTCGGATGCGGACGATGGAAGGCGACGTGACGGGCGTGGCCGAACCCGACTTCGCCGACACCGACGCGGACGACGTGGTGCAGTTCGAGCGCCTCGGCTTCGTCAGGGTCGACGGGCACGACGGCGACTCGCGAGACGCGGACGGCGACGAGTCGGTCGTCTACTGGGCGCACAAGTAGGCCCGGGGGAACGACCGATGACACGTCTCGTCGACCTCACGCGCTCGGTCGAGTCCGGGATGCCTACCTACCCCGGCGACCCCGCCGTCTCGGTAGCGCCGCACGCGACGCAGGAGTCCGACGGCTACCGCGTCTCGCGTCTCGAACTCGGCACGCACACCGGAACCCACGTCGACGCCCCGGCGCACACCGAAAGCGAGGGCGACTCGCTGGGCGCGTTCGACGCGGACGAGTTCCGGTTCGACGCTCGCGTCGTGGACTGTCGCGGCGTCGGCGCGAACGAGGCCATCGGTCCCGACGCGGTTCCGGAACCGAACGACGCGGCGGACACAGACGAGATGCTCGTCTTCCGGACGGGATGGGCCGAGAAGTGGGGGTCAGACGAGATGTTCGCGCATCCCTCCCTCGCACCGGAGACGGCCGAGCGATGCGCCGAACGAGACTTTCACGTCGGTATCGACGCGCTCAGTCCGGACCCAACGGACGGCGACGGAGGCGTTCCAGCACACCACGCACTCCTCGGGGCGGGACTGCTGATAGTCGAGAATCTGACGAACCTCGACGCGGTGCCCGACCGGTTCGAGTTGCTGGTGCTTCCGCTGAAGGTAGATGCGGACGGCGCGCCGGTACGGGCCGTCGCGAGAATATAGTCCTTCATCAAACGACTGCAAATCCGAGGCTGCTTGGAATACGAACTCGATGGAGGGCCAGCCTGGGTCGTTCTCGTCGATGTAGTCCGACGCACCTTCGAATCAGAGCACACCCTGTGTGGGTGTCCCACGGACACCGACACGAACGTCGCACATCAATATAATTTTACTTTCTTCGGCTCTGTTGAAACCCTCAACTGTTGATAGTTTGTTGAGGCCGCTGCTTGAATATAGCGCGCGAGTCGGTCAGACGGGTCGGCCCAACGTCACAGTACTCGAATCGAGTCAGACTGGAAGACTCCGTTTGTGACCCCCGCGAACCACACAACAGCCTTCAGCCCCACTACAGCGGAAGCACAAGGGCTATCTCCGTTTCTGGCGTCCAGAGGGCATGGGTTACAACGTTCGGAAGGCGCTCCAGAGTCCCGGCGAGCGTCTCGTTCTCGCCAACGTACTCGTCTGGGGTGTACTCATCATCGGGATTGCGTACGTCCTCCGGGGAACCCCGGACGCCGGAATCCTCGTCATCCTCGCTTCGGGAGCGGCCGCCACCAGCATCTCGCTCGTATCGCCACGGCTGAGACGCGACGGTCGTACCGATTGAGTGGTCGACGACTCCACGAGCCGAGCGCCGCAGCGCTACTGTGAGCTATCCCGATCTGTTCGCGGTGGCGGCAGTTCTCTCTCACCACCGAGCGGACGTGCGTCTCGCAGGACTTCCGTGGGTGGTTCAGCGACCGCTCCTGCGTGTGTTCGCCGGCATCGCGACGATGCTCGGTCGGAATCCACTCGCGTAGTCCACTGGCCGCTCGCGCTCCATCGTGGGGGAGAACCGTGTACGACAGGGCTATCTCCTCCGGCGGTAATGTCACCACGACAGAAACCGAATGGCAGCAACGACCGGTCAAGTAGGGGAGAGCATCGAGCAGTCGCCCACGGTGGGCCGCTGGAACTATCTGACGGTGGGCGGCCTTGCCGCGCTGACCGAGGCGGCCATCTACGTGGCCGGAATCGCGTACTTCCTCGTCGTCCTCGACTTCGCGAGCGTCACCGGGGCGCTCCAGCAGGTCGAGTTGTTCGCCGCGAACGAGACGACGCTGTCCGCGATGTACCTGCTCATCTACGTGGTCTTCGGCATCGTACTGGTGGCGCTCGTGCTGACGCTCCACGAGCGCCTCGCGGCCGGGGCACCGATGCTGATGCGAGCGACGACCGCGTTCGGGCTCATCTGGGCCGGGCTCGTCATCGCCAGTGGGATGGTCGCCACCCTCGCGACGGACGTCGTCGTCGACCTCTACAGCACCGACCCGACGCAGGCGACGACGGTCTGGTTGGCGGTCAGTCCGGTCATCGACGGGCTGGGCGGCGGCAACGAGATCGTCGGCGGCCTCTGGACGCTACTCGTGAGCGTGGTCGCGCTCCGGACGCGGGCGCTCCACCGGCTGGTGAACTATCTCGGGCTCGTGGTCGGAGGTGCAGGCATCCTCTCGGCGATTCCAGCGCTCGGTGAGATCGGCGGTGGCGTCTTCGGGCTGACCCAGATCGTCTGGTTCGTCGCGCTCGGCGTCCTCCTGTTACGCGCAGGCCGTCGCGAAGCCTCCGCGCACCTTCGCAGGGAGTGACTCGACTGACGGTCGCGTGAGATAGGTACGGACGAGTTGCTGAACACGCCCTCTGTATCTCGCACGTGGATTCTGTCAGTTCCGGATGATTTCAACAGAGCCCTTTCTTCATATCTAGTGTCGTCCGTGGGAACCGCTCCGCGCATCACTAACCTCTCGGCTATCGAGCCAGAGAGTTTCAAATTCAGGAACACGCAGTTCCTCGAAGATACGTCTCTCGTATACGACGGGTATGGGGAGTATGAGGCCACTCGGCGGAATATCTGGAGCACACGTAATCACGGCTTACGCCGTCATCTCCGGGAGTTCCCTACCGATGTGCCTCTCGTCGAACAGTGCGCCTTCTAGATGCACGCCGTCGTCGGACGACTTCTGAGGAGAGTTTCCTCAGAAGAACACCGCGAGGAGGAGGACGACGAGCATCGCACCCGTCAGCAGTACCTGCATCACCGTCGAGGCGAGGACGCCCACGGTGGCGTAGAAGGCGACTCGAGCGCTCGCCTCGGCGTCGTCGTTGCGGTAGAACTCGGCGAGGAAGACCGTCGCGGCGATGCCCAGCAGGAAGCCGACCGGACCGGTGACGACGAGGAGGACGAGGCCCACGACGACGGCCAGACCCGTCGTGACCGCGGAGGCGCCGCCCGCCCGCGCCGCGATGGCTCCGCCGAAGTAGTCGATGGCGACGGTGAACAGGCCGACGAAGACGAGGGCGGCGAGGACGGGCAGCGAGGGGTCCGTATAGCCCGTCGACCACCAGTAGAGGAACACGCCGGAGAGCGACAGCAGTGCGCCCGGGAGGAGGGGAACGACGGTGCCGACGACGCCGAGGACGGCGAGGGCGATGGCGACGAGAGCGAGAACGTCCATGGCCGTCGTTCGCCCCCGGCGCGGAAATATCGTGTGCCCGCCGGTGCCGTAGGTTTAAGCGAACTCGTGGTCATCTTCGGGGTATGCCGATAGACCCGAACTTCGAGACGAACCGCGAACCGGTCGACGAGAACGAGGGCGTGACCGTCTGGGGACCGGTCGACCCGCCGGAGAAACTCGGTATCCACGGGACGCACGTCGCCGTCGACTTCGACATCTGCATCGGCGACGGTGCGTGCCTCGAAGACTGCCCCGTCGACGTGTTCTCGTGGGTGGACACGCCCGACCACCCCGAGTCCGAGGTGAAAGTCGAACCCGCCCGTGAAGACCAGTGTATCGACTGTATGCTCTGCGTTGACGTCTGTCCCGTCGACGCCATCGACGTCGACCCCGGCCGCGCAGGGCGCGTCTGACGACCGACGCTCATTCTTTCCAGAATAATCGTTAAGGAACTGTCGCCCGACTCCGGTACGTGGGGAGTCAACGATGCACACACTCGTCCTGACGAAGGGTGTCCCCGACTTTCGAGAGGGTAAGGTCTCGTTCGACGAGAACGGCCACCTCGAACGCGGGAAGACACCGACGGTGATGAACCCGAACGACGCGCACGCGCTTCAAGCGGCGTTGCAGACGCGCGTTCGACACGACGGCCGCGTCTCGGTGATGAGCATGGGGCCGCCGGGGTACAAAGAGGTGCTTCAGGAGGCGATGGCCTCGGCGTACGCCGACGACCTCTACCTCGTTTCGGACCGCGAGATGGCCGCCGCCGACACGTGGGCGACGGCCATCACGCTCAGCGCCGCCATCGAGGAACTCGGCGTCCCGGACCTCGTGTTCGCGGGGTTCAAGACGGCCGACGGGGAGACCGGCCACACCGGTCCGCAGACCTGCTGGTGTCTGGATATGCCGATGATAACGCACGCTGTCGCCCTCGACGTCGACGAGAAGGCGGGTCGCGTCCGCGCACGGCGTCTCGTCGAGGGTGACATCGCGGAGGTGGAGACGGTGGAGACGGACCTCCCGGCGTTCGTCGTCGTCGACCCCGAGTTCGAACCCTCCTATCGGACGGCGCGAGACCGACTCACGCTGAAGCAACTCCGCGCGACGGCGCGGGAGCGAGCGGAGTCGTACGAGGACGTACTGACGGTCTGGGACCACGCGGACGTCAACGTCGACCCCGACTACATCGGGCTTGACGGGTCGCCGACCATCGTCTCCTCGGTCGACCCCATCCCCAAACCGCCAGCAGAGCGCGAGGCGACGATGGTCGACCCGGCGAACGAGGCGGAGATGCGGGCGGTGTTGGACGCGATGCGACCGTTCGCCTCCGACGCCGCGGCCGCGGGGGGTGACTGAGCGTGGCACTCGACCCGACTGAGTACGACATCTCCGAACTGGGACCGAAGATAAAGGACGTCGAGGACCCCGACGAACTTCGCGAGATTCTGGAGACCGAACGGGCCGGCGAGAACCGCCCCGCCGTCGTCGCCCTCGTCGAGAGTCGCATCGAGAAGTTCACCGAGGACGACGACGCCGACGCGGGCGAGATAACCCTCGACTCCATGTCGGCCGCCGAAGTCGGCAACGCCCTCCAGAACCTCGACGACCCGGCGGAACTCGAACGGCTCCTCGAAGAGGAAGAGTCCGGACAGGACCGCGGCGCGGTGAAGCGTCTCGTCCAGCGACGACTCGACGCCGTGCAGGGTAGCGAGGACGAGGACGGCGAGGCGGCCGAAATCGACGACCGCTCGCCGGAGGAACGCCACCCGGACCTCTCGCACCCGACGCGTGACAAGCGACACGTTCGGTCCCTCAGGGACGGACGCTACCGCGACATGTGGGTGTACTGCGAGACGCAGGCGGGCGAACTCGTCTCGGTGTCGAAGGAGATGCTCGGTAAGGCCCGCGAGTTGATGGACGACTACAACGGCCGCTACGGCGGCGAGGGAGACGGTACGGACGGTGACGTCGGTGCGGACGGAGACACCGGGGGCGACGAACGCGTCGTGGCGGTTCTCGTCGGCGACGACGTGCAGAAGCACGCCGAGGAGGTACTCGCACTCGGCGCGGACGTGGCCGTCGTTCACGACGACCCGCGACTCGCGCGCTTCCAGCACAAACCGTACACCGAAATCGTCTGCGACATGGCCCGCGCCGGCGCGACGCACGAGGGCGGGGACGTCGTCGGCGGCCGCGAGGAGGCGTGGCGCGACTACGACAAACCGCGCTACTTCCTCTTCCCGGCGACGAACAACGGGCGCGACCTGTCCGCACTCGTCCAGGCGGAACTGGACTCGGGACTCGCGAGCGACTGCTCGGGGCTCTACATCGACGAGGAGGTCATCTCGAACCCGGTGAAGACCGGTTCGGCGGGGTCGAAGCGGACGTTCGAGCGCGTCCTGCACATGAAGCGGCCGGACTTCTCGGGGTTCGAGTACTCGACCATCCTCTGTCTGGACAACCCCCGACGCGAGTTCCACCCGCAGGGAGCGTCGGTCATCCCCGGGAGTTTCGACGTGCCGGACCCGGACCCAGAACGCGAGGGCGTCGTCGTCGAACACGAACTCGACCTGCCCGACGACTGGTTCCGCGTCAGCGTCGGCGACTACGAACGACTGGACGAGGGGGTCGACCTCTCGGGTCACGACGTGGTCGTCGCCGTCGGACGCGGCATCGGCGCGGACCCGACGCGCGGGATGGAGTTGGCGCTGGAACTCGCCGACGCGTTCGACGACGCCGCCGTCGGCGTCTCGCGCGGTATCGTCACGGGGTCATACTCGTTCGACCCGCACGTAGAGGAGTACACGCACGAGGACCGCCAGATAGGCGAGACCGGACAGGTCGTCGCGCCGAAACTGTACGTCGCGGCGGGCATCTCCGGGGCGGTCCAGCACAAGGTCGGCATGGACGAGTCCGAGACCATCGTCGCCGTCAACACCGACCCGGAGGCCCGAATCCGCGACTTCTCGGACTTCTTCGTCGAGGGCGACCTGTTCGAGGTGCTCCCGCGTCTGACCGAGTCGGTTCGCGCGGGGACGTTCGCGTTCGGGACGGCGACGGAGGAGGCGGCGACGGACGGCGGCGCGAGAGCGGGCGATAGCAGGCGGCGAGAGGGAGGTGACAAGGAATGACCGAACACGAACACTACGAAGCGGTCGTCGTCGGCGCGGGACCCGGCGGGGCCGCCGCGGCGGCGACGCTGGCGCGATACGGAATCGAGACGCTGGTACTCGAACGCGGCGTCGAAGCGGGGTCGAAGAACGTCTCGGGCGGACTCATCTACGCCGAACAGTCCGCGCCGGTGACCGTCGACGACCTGTTCCCCGACTTCCGCGAGGAGGCCGCGGAGCGACCGGTGACGCGGTACTACCTCCACAACGTCGCGGGCGACCGGGTGGAGACGTTCGACCTCGGGCGACTCCACGACCACGACACCGAGTGGGCCGACGCCGTTCTCCGCCGGAAGATGGACTCGTGGCTCGAATCGCAGGTCCACGAGATGACCAGCGAGACGGGCGGCGGACTGCTCACGGGCATCCGCGCGAACGGCCTCCTCAGAGGCGACGACGGCGAGATACGCGGCGTCACGACGGACGAACTCGACCCCATCGAGGCGGACGTGGTCATCGCCGCCGACGGCGTCGCCTCGGAGTTGGCGCGCGACGCCGGACTGATGGACTGGGAGGACCCCGGACAGTGGTTCCAGGGCGTCAAAGCCGTCGTCGACATGCCCGCGGAGACCATAAACGACCGGTTCGCTCTGAGCGAGGACGAGGGGGCCGCGCATCTGTTCTCGGGCGACCTGTTCAGCGACGTTCGCGGCGGCGGATTCCTCTACACGAACCGCGATTCGCTCTCCGTCGGGACCGTCTTCCACCTCGACAGTCTCGTGGCCGAGGAGGCGGAACCGCACCAACTGCTCGACGCACTGCTGACGCACCCGCTCTTGGCGCAGTGGATAGGCGAGGACTACCGCGAACGCGAGTACGCGGCGAAGCTCGTCCCCGACTCGAAGAAGGTGGCGTTGCGGGAACCGCACGCCGGACGACTGCTGGTCGTCGGCGACGCCGCCGGACAGATGCAGGCGCAAGGTCCCATCATCAAGGGGATGAACCACGCCGTCACCGCGGGCGCACTCGCCGCCGAGGCGTACGCGCAGGCGAAGGGACGCGGCAAGCCGGACAGGGCAGGGAGACTCTACGCGAAGAAACTCCGCGAGGAGGGCGTGATGGACAAACTCCGGCCCCGCGGCTACGACCTGGTTCGAACGGTCGGCGAACGCGACGACGTGACCGAGGTGGTCGACTCGCTTCTGACCTCCCGCCTCGGACGCCTCGGCGTCCGGGCACTCGGCGGGAACCTCGAACGACTGTACGGGTCGCCGCGGTTGGCCGCGATAGTTCCGGACACGCGAACCCCGTACGTGACGCTCCCGACGGTCATCGCGGAGGAGTTGGGGACGCGCGTGACGGAGACGAGTCGGGTCGAACCGCCGAGTCTGGAGGAGCGTATCGGCGAGTTGACGTACGACACCGACGTGGGCAACCCCCACATCGTCCTCGTGGACGACTCCTACGAGGCGAGTGGGGCGGCCATCACGGCCTGTCCGGTCAGCGCGAAGGGCTTCGGCGGCGGCTGTTACCGCGAGGAACTGGTCCGAACGAACGGCCACGAGGAACGCCTCGTCAGCCTCGACACGCAACCCTGCGTGGAGTGCGGGACGTGCGCCGTCGTCGCCGACACCGAGTGGCACCACCCAAGCGGCGGCAAGGGCGTCGTCTTCGACGAGGGATGATGGCGGAGACACACGCGCACTCCTCGTACTACGAGGAGATTCGGTCGTTGGCGGCCGCGGCGCGGGAGGAGCGACGGCGCTTCGAGTCGCCCGACGAGGACGAACGGGAGGAACGCGCGCTGTCGTACGTCCGCCGCGGTGTCGCGCCGGTGACGGGCGTCTACCTCGAAGGCCACACCGGCGGGCGAAACGTGCGGTTCTCGGCGACGGAACTCGAACTGCTTCACCGCGCGCTGAACGACTGGCTGACGCTGTACGCGCGGTGCTACGGGGTTCGGGTCGACCCGGACGCGACGGTTCGGACGGCCGCGGAGGTGCTCCTCCAGACGCACAGCGCACGCGACGTCGCCCGTCTCTTGACCGACACGCCGTCGGGATAACGTCTCTCAGCCGGATTTTCTTACCTTCACGAAAAAACATTAACTACCGATAGATGGTATCATGTGTCATGGACGTGACCGAGGCGCTGACGTTCGACCACCAGGACCGAAAGGACATCTACGACTACATCGAGCGGGAGGGAATCGTCCGCGAGGACGACGTCCGCCGTGCGCTCAACTTCGACCCCGGCGCGTTGGGAGCGCACCTGACCGTCCTGCGACGAGACGGCTACATCAGAAAGGTCGGCGACAAGCTACAGGTAGCGTACGACGAGGGCGACGCGCAGACGTTCGAGATGGACGACGGCACCGAGTGCACCATCCGGATGGCACAGCAAGTCGACCTGGACGCGCTCGTCGACGCGATTCGCGAAGTCGCCGAAGAGGGGACGTACATCGAGGCGGAGACGGTGGGCGACATGATAGACCACGAAGAGGTCGTCATCCGGCACAACGAGGTTCGCTCGCGGATGGTGTTCGTCGCCACCGTCGAAGACGAACTCGCCGGGTGGGTCCACCTCGACTTACCGGAGACGGGGAAACTCCGTCACACCGCGGTCCTGACCGTCGGAACGCGCGCGTCGTTCCGCGGGAAGGGCCTCGGGAGTCGCCTCCTCGGACGCGGCGTCGACTGGGCCAGAGAACACGGCTTCGAGAAACTGTACAACTCCATCCCGTCGACGAACGAGGGGGCTATCGCCTTCCTCGAACGGCACGGCTGGGAGACCGAAGCGGTCCGCGAGAACCACTACAAGATGGACGACGACTACGTGGACGAAGTGATGATGGCGGTGGAGATACGCTGAGGCGACGAGCGAACCCGACTCACCGCCAGTCTTCGTCGCTCCCCGGCAGGGGTTCGGCGACGACGCCGTCTCGTTGGACGAGGGCCCGCGCGTGCCCCGTACAGACGTCTCTGTCCTCGCCCCACGGCACGTAGACGCGGACGGCCGCCGGGTCCGCACAGCCTTCTTCCGCACACGTCTTCATACGCGGGGCGACGGGTGCGAGCGACTTCAGTCTCCGCTCTCGTCGCGTTCGAACCGCGCCCGTTCCGATTCGACCGCCGGAACGCCCGCCCCGTACCGTTCCACTATCGAGACGTACGCCTCGCCGAGTCCCTTCATCGCGTTCCGCGGCGAGTGGTAGTCGAGTTCGTCGGCGACGACGGGCCACGGTCGTCCCTGTAACAGTTTCCCGACCAGCAGTCGCCCCTCTCTCTCCGTACAGACCGGGTCTTCCGCGGCGAGTGCGACGAGTGCGAGCGTCCGGAAGGCGTCGGGTGCGGTGGTGTACATCCCCGGCCCGAACGACGCGCCGACGACGATGCGCCACTCGCGGTCGGTGAGTTCGAGCGGTGGCGCGGCGTCGCAGGCGCGAATCGCGGCGCGAACCACGTCCGGGTCGGCGTCGCGGAGGGGGTCCGCGAGGACGCCCGAACACCGGTCGAGGAACCAGTCGGCGTGTCTGTCGTGGAGTTCCCGGCCCGCCTCGGAGAGCGGACAGAGCATCAACACCGAGTACTCGCCGCTCGTGTCGTTCCTCGTCGTCGAGAGGTGGACGGTGCCGTAGTCGTTGTCGTCCCAGAAGGAGAGCAGTTCGGGCGTCGCGCCGTAACCGACGCCCAGGTAGTCGACGTTCCCCTCGCGGACCGCCTCGCGCCGAATCTCCGCGAGGAGTCTCGACCCCAACCCCGAGGACCGGACGGCGTGGTGCGTCGCGATGCGCATGACGCGGGAGCCGACCGGAACCGCGGCGTCCTCGTCGCGGAGTTGGCTCGTGAACACGTCGGGGAGCATGTTTCCCCGCACCCTCGCGCCCTCGTACATCGACCGTCTGGTCGCCTCGTCGAGTCCGCCCTCGCGGGCGAGGAGCGCGACGCTCACGACGTGGCCGTCGTGGAGGAGTGCGCGGACGGAGAGGTTCGGCGCGTCGAGGAGGCGGGCCAAATCGTCCGGTTCGGTGCGGTAGTGCGCGAGGACGAGGAGGCCGAACACCTCGTGCAACAGGTGTTCGTCGGCGGCCAGTTCGTCAGCCGAGAGCGCGCGGTACTCGACCGAACTCGGCGTCGCGTCGGCGACGAGTGGGTCGACGGCGGGTCGCGCGTCGAGCAGGAGCGTCCGGAACGACCACGTCTCCACCGGGTCGCCGCGGGCGTAGCGGATGGGTTCGTCCATCTGCACCTCGGTGACCGACAGGTCGCTCTCGGTCAGGCGGTCACGGAACCGGACCGAGAACCCCCGTCCGGCCCCCTCGTAGCCGTGGACGGTGGTGAAAAAGCCCGCCGCGGGCGCGTCGAGGAACGCCGCGAGCAAGCGGACGGGAATCGCGGCCGCCTCGTCCACGAGGACCACGTCCGGGTCGTCCGGGAGACCCGCCGCCGTCGGCGGGTCCTCGAACCGAATTCGGCCGCCGCCGACGGCGCGGACGACGTGCGCCTCGTCGTCGTGTTCGGCGAGCGAGTCCGTCTCCGCGAGGAGTTCGACGGCGCGAGCGAACACCTCGCGTGCGCCGTCATAGGCGGGCGCGGTGACGAGCACGTCGGTTCCCGCGGCCGCGAGACTCCCGGCCGCGAGTCCGGCGGCGCTCGACTTCCCGCGGCCCCTGTCCGCCTCCACGACGACGGCTTCGTCCGTCTCTCGGAGTCGTTCGAGGACCGAAAGCGTCCGGGACTGGTCGCTCGTGCGGCACGCCTCGTAGGCGGCGGCGGGGAAGGCGTGCGCTCGGGGGGACGACGACGACCAGTCGCCGGTCGACGCCGGCGCGTCCGTCGCCCCCTCGCGTTCGACGGTTCCGTCGTCGACGTTCGCGACTGCGACGCCGGAGTGACTTCGGAGCGTGTCGACGAGTCGTTCCCGGAAGCGGCCGCCGACGTCCGAGACGGCGTACGGCGGGACGGCCAGCGACTCCTCGAACGAACCGTCCGTCGCGGGCCACTCCCCGAGCGGCGGGGTGAGGAGGACGAACAGACCACCGCCGTCGACGACGCCCGCGAGACGACCGACGACGTTCGGCGAGAAGTCTTCGTGCGCGTCGCAGACGACGGCGGTCCGCGTGGTGCCGAGGAGCGTCCCGGCGTGCTTGGGGTGGACGCGGTCGAACCGGAACCCCTCCCGAGCCGTGACGAACGTCACCTCGTCGTCGGGGACGTCGGCCCCGTCGAGGACGTCGAAGGCGGCGTCGATGCCGGCGTCGCGAGCGCCCGCGAGGACGAGGAGCCGTCGTTGGTTCGTCCGGCGTGCGTCGGAGCGGAGACGAGAAGCGAGAGCCGAGAGCGTCATACCCGTCCTTCGAGGGGGTCGGCAAAGCCAGTTTCCGAAGCCGAGTCAGCGCTGTCTCGAACGGACGTTCGAGGGGGCGTGAATGTGCCGCAGACCGTCGTGTGGACGGGTGACACGGCAGGGGAGCATTGGACACGTTTTTATGGGGTCCTGAGCAACCTGAGTGTACAGCCTGTCCGGGGTTGATGAATGCTCCTCGCCGAGAGGGAACGACCGCGACCACGAAGGTCCGCCGGCGAGGAAGTCGAGCCCGCGAGCAGGAATAGGTGAACAACATGGCAGTATACGTAGAATTCGACGTCCCAGCCGACCTCGCAGAGGACGCCCTCGAGGCGCTCGAGGTCGCACGAGACACAGGCACGGTAAAGAAAGGAACGAACGAGACGACGAAGTCCGTCGAGCGCGGTAACGCGGAACTCGTCCTCGTCGCGGAAGACGTCTCCCCCGAGGAGATCGTGATGCACCTCCCCGAACTCGCAGAGGAGAAGGGCATCCCGTACATCTTCATCGAGACGCAGGACGAAGTCGGTCACGCCGCCGGTCTCGAAGTCGGCTCCGCCGCCGCCGCCATCGTCGACGCCGGCGAGGCGGCCGAACAGGTCGAAGACATCGCCGCGAAGGTCGAGGAACTCCAGTAATCGACCATGAGCGCAGAAGAGACCGCCAGCGACTCGACGTCTGCTGAAGTCATCGAGATCGTTGGCAAGACCGGGATGCATGGCGAAGCCATGCAGGTCAAGTGCCGAATCCGCGAGGGCTCGAACAAGGGCCGAATCATCACGCGGAACGTGCTGGGCCCCGTCCGCGAGGGCGACATCCTCCAGTTGCGCGAGACCCAGCGCGACGCAGACTCCATCGGAGGTCAGTAACCAATGGTAGAACACCGCACGTGCGACTACAGCGGCGACGAGATAGAGCCCGGAACGGGCACGATGTACGTGAAGAACGACGGGACCATCCTCCACTTCAAAGACTCGAAGGCCGAGAAGAACTACTTCCTCGGTCGCGAGGCGCGCGACTTAGAGTGGACGGCGCAGGGTCGAGCGGAGAAGGGTCCTTCGGGGGCGTCTGAGGAATGAGCCACCACGACGAGCGCACGTTCGTGATGGTCAAGCCCGACGGCGTCCAGCGCAACCTCGTCGGAGACATCGTCTCCCGCTTCGAGGAGCGCGGCCTCAAGATGGTCGGTGGCAAGTTCATGCAGATCGACCAGGAACTCGCTCACGAACATTACGGCGAACACGAGGACAAGCCGTTCTTCGACGGCCTCGTCGACTTCATCACCTCCGGACCCGTCTTCGCGATGGTCTGGGAGGGCGCTGACGCGACCCGTCAGGTCCGCTCGATGGTCGGCGAGACCGACCCCGCCGAGTCCGCACCGGGCACCATCCGCGGTGACTACGGACTGGACCTCGGCCGCAACGTCATCCACGCCTCGGACCACGAGGACGAGGGTGCGAACGAGCGCGAGATTTCGCTGTTCTTCGACGAGGACGAACTCGTCGACTACGAGCGCGTCGACGCGACGTGGCTCTACGAAGACGAAGACCACTAGGTCTGCTGCGCGTTCTTCCGTTTTTCTCACCGTGCAGAGCGACGTCCGTGTCACCGGCCGTCTCGACGCGCTGAGAGCGTTCGTTCTCGCGTCCGGACCGGTGGACGCGGCGACGACGTCCCCGACCGAACGGAGAGACCGACCGCCAGCGGCGCGTGGCGGCGAGCGGCCGGTGACGTTCTCGCCCGTCTGACCGTCCTCTCGACGCCGAAAAACGGCTAATCTCTCTGCGAACCGACCACAGCCATGAGCGAACTGGAACTGCTGTTCTGGCTGTTCGTCGCCGTGCTCGCGGCGGGGACGACGTTCGCCGTCGGGCTGACGGCCGTCACGGCGTGGACGGCGACGCGCGTGTTCGACCGCCTGTTCGCCGCCGTCGCACCCGTCCGAACCGGCTCCACGGCGGACATCCGCGACGTGGAGACGCACCTCGCGACGCTCGCGGAGACGCCACATCTCGACTCCGGCGTCGTTCGCCGAGTGGTCCCCGAGTCGCGTCGGGAGGGCGGGAGGCTGTTCTGGCGGTTCGCGCGGACGCCGGGCGTCCGATTCGACGTGGCGCTTCCGATGACGGACCCGGACGCGACGCTCCCCGTGTGGACGCCGCTTCCCGACCGACTGACCGGGACGACGCCGCTCGAACGCGTCGCCGCCGCCTGCGGCGTCTCGCCGGACCGCCTCTCCGACGCCGTCGGCGAGGAGATACCCGTCCGGCGGGTCGGGGACCGCTGGGTCGTCGGCGCGGCGACGGCGAGGACAGCGCGGACGCCGGGGACCGCACGAACGCCTGAGACCGAAGACGAGTCGTGGCTCCGCGACCTTCGACGGTCCTGAAAAAACAGTGAACGGTCGATTTTAACTGCCCGGCGTTCCGGGGCCACCGCTTCGGTGGTCCGCCACCACGTCCGCCCACGGCACCGCTCCCCGTTCGACGATGGCCGCGGGGGAGAGCGCCGCCGTCTCCAGCGCCGCCGCGGAACTCGGGACGTTCGGGTCGAGGCCGCCGAGGATGGCCGCGAGCTGGTTGTGGTCTTCCGGAGGCCGACCGGTCATCTCCACCGAGGGTTCCGGGACGTCGCCGTCGCTGACGACGACGCGCTGAACCATTCCGAACGGTTCGTGCGGCGGGCAGTAGACGTCGTAGACGCCCGGCGTGTCGAACCGGTACAGCCAGTAGCCGCCGACCGGGACGAGCGGCGACGAGAACGGCCCGACCCCGTCGGGGACGCGGTTCTGTCGGCCGTGCCGTTCGTGGTACGACGCGACGGCGTGGTCGGGCGTCTCGGCGCTGTAGAGGACGACGTCCCCCGGCGCGACGTGGAGTCCGGCGGGTTCGAAGTGGAAGCCGACGGTCTGTGCGACCAACCGGGCTATCTCTTCGACGGTCACGTCCACCGGTCCGTCGGGCGTCTGGACCGTCACCGTCGCGCGCGGGCGGTGCAGTTCCGACCGGTCGACCGTGCCGTCGGCGACGGCCTCGCCGATACTCTGCGTCGTCACGTCCGAGAGCACGCCCTGCCCCCCGACGGCGAACAGGAGTCCCGGGATGCCGATGTGCATCTCGACTTCGTGCGTCGGACGGACGGACCCGGGGAACGACGCGAAGCAGTCGGCGGGGTGGTCGGACCCGCCGCCGGTCTCGTCCGACTCCTCGTGGTGGCTCCCGGCACACGGGTTCGGCCCGCCAGAGGCGTACCCGAACAGCGGGTCTATCCGCGGCGGCGTCTCCGCGACTCCGTTCCCCGCTCCGTTCTCCCCGCCGCTCTCGTCACCGTGGTGGTCGCCGTGTCCCTCCTGGGCCGCGACGCTTCCGACGCCGAGTCCGACGACGGACGACGCGCCGACCGCTCTGAGAACTGCTCGCCGAGCGACCGGGTACGCCCGTCGCGCTCCCCCTCTCGTCGGTCCCTCTCCATCCCCCATGTTATCTTCCCGCATGAGTACGGGAGATATCGCAGACTGAGCGCAAATATCTAGCTATAATCACGTTGTGCTGACAGTCCCGGGTTCGTACCGTATCCGCACGGATACTACCCTGCGGTAACTCACGCCGCTATTCTCTTCCCGATAGTATCCTCTCACATGAGCGACGTAGCGACGCACACCGACGGACACGCCCACCACGCCCACCACCACGTCGGATACGCGACGCCGCAGGCGGCTATCGAACAGTCGGAACCGGAGCGAGTCGCGTACGTCCCCGCGCTGTACGTCGGGACGGACGTGGACGCGCCGGACCGACTCACCGTCGTCGACGTCGACCCCGACTCGGCGACGTACTGCGAGGTGCTTCACGAGGTTCCGATGCCGCACGCGGGCGACGAACTGCACCACTTCGGGTGGAACGCCTGTTCGTCGTCGTGCCACGTCGAGGGCCTCGAACGGCGCTACCTCCTCGTCCCCGGTCAGCGGTCCTCGCGCATCCACGTGATAGACACCGAGAACCGGCGCGAACCCGAGTTGGTGCGGACCATCGAACCCGAGTCGGTGTCCGAGTACGACCTCTCCGCGCCGCACACGGTCCACTGCGCACCGGGCGGGTCCATCCTCGTGAGCATGCTCGGGAACGCGGACGGTGACCTCCCCGGCGGCTTCCTCGAACTGGACGCGGAGTTCGAGATAGTCGGTCGGTGGGACCCGCCGGGCGAGATATCGATGAACTACGACTTCTGGTACCAGCCTCGCCGAAACGTGATGGTCTCCTCGGAGTGGGCCGCACCGAAGACGTACCAACCGGGGTTCGACTTCGCGGACGTCGAAGCCGGGCGGTACGGTCGGCGCATCCACGTCTGGGACTGGAAGCAACGGGAGGTGAGACAGACGCTCGACTTGGGCAAGGAGGGTCTGTTACCCCTCGAAGTCCGGTTCCTCCACGACCCGGAGTCGACGCACGGCTACGTCGGTGCGGCCCTCTCTTCGAACGTATTCCACTTCTTCGAGCGCGACGGCGAGTTCCGCGCCGAGAAGGTGATAGACGTGGAGACGAGAGAGCACGACGACTGGGAGATTCCGGTCCCGGGCGTCATCACCGACCTCGTGGTGTCGATGGACGACCGGTATCTGTTCTTCTCGAACTGGGTCCACGGCGAGGTGCGGATGTACGACGCCTCGGACCGGGCGCACCCCCGCTTGACGGACACGCTCGCCGTCGGCGGCCTCTACGGCGACCCGAACCCGACGGGTGACCGCCCACTGAACGCCGGACCGCAGATGCTCCAACTGTCGCTCGACGGGACGCGTCTGTACTTCACCACCTCGCTGTACTCGACGTGGGACGACCAGTTCTTCCCCGGCGAGGCGGAGGCGGGGTCGGTCATGCTGAAAGCCGACGTGAACCCGCGGAAGGGGACGATGACGCTCGATACGGACTTCCTCGTCGACTTCGGGACGCTCCCGGCGGGGCCCGCCCGGGCGCACGAGATTCGCTGGCCCGACGCCGACTGCACCAGCGACGTGTGGGTGTGACCCGTGTCCGCCTGCGGTGGGCCGACGGCCGCGAGGACGTGGTGTCCTGCGACGACGAGAGCGTCCTCGCGGCGGCGGAACGCGAAGGGGTGCGTCTTCCCGCAGGCTGTCGCCGCGGGTTCTGTGGCACCTGCACCAGCTATCTCGTCGCCGGTGTCGTCGGATACGACACCGAACCGCGGGCGCTCAGAACGAGACATCGGCGTCGCGGCTACGTCCTCCCCTGCATCGCGCGTCCGGAGACGGCCTGCACGCTCCGTGTCGGACCGGAGGTGGTCCGCGAACTCCGGCAGAATCCGTGGCGGTGACTGCGGGCGCGAGCGGCAACGTTCACCGAAGTGGAAAGAAGGTGCCTCTGACGGAGTCACGTCCGCCGTAACAGATAATAAATCGAACGTTGTCGGGCCGCGGCACATCGAAGCACGGCGGCCGGCGGCGTGTCGCCGGTGTTTCCGTCGTCTGCGGCGTCGACGCGGTTAGTCCGCCTGCGGCGTCGGCGCGGTGACGTCTATCTCGCCCGCGTCGAGTTCGGCCTCGACTTCGCGTGCGGCCGTCACCATGTTCTCCATCTTCCGGTAGGCCACCTCGCGCGGCAGGAGTTTCACGCCGCAATCGGGCGAGACGGTGAGTCGTTCCGGCGGGACCACCTTGAGACCCTCTTTGATGTTCTCTTTTATCTCCTCGACGGACTCGACTTCGGCGGTGTGGACGTCCACGACGCCGAGTGCGAGGTCCGGTTCGAACTCGGGGTCGGTGAACACGTCTATCTGTTCGTAGCCGCCGTTGCACAACTCGACGTCGAACTCGTCGATGGGGTAGTCGTTTATCTCGGGGTAGATGCGCGAGTAGTCGCCGTAGCAGACGTGTAGACCGATGCGCACCTCTTCCGGGATACCGTCGACGATGCGTTCGAGACACTCGCCGACGATGGCGTGGTCGTCCGGCGTCGTCGCCAGTGCGGGTTCGTCTATCTGGATGTAGCGCGCGCCCGCCTCGACCAGTTTCTCGACTTCCTGGTTGACGAGGTCAGCCAGGTCGTACGCGAGGTCCGCCTCGGTGTCGTACGCTTCGTTGAACGACCAGCGTGCGAGCGTGTACGGCCCCGTGATGGGGACCTTGACGGGCTTCTCGGCGACGTTCGTGGTGAACTCGAACTCGTCGACCAGCCACGGTTCGTCGTACTCGACTTCGCTGGCCACCGAGGGTTTGTCGAAGTAGTTGTGCCCCCACACCTTCACGGGGCCGTTGAACTCGTAGCCCGGGATGCGGTGTGCGAAGTACTCGACCATCTCTTCGCGGCGCATCTCGCCGTCGACGACGGTGTCGAGGCCGGCGTTCTCGTGTTCGTGCGTGATGACGCGGGAGGCGTCGTCGTACGCCTCTTCTAAGTCCTCGGCGTCGAACTTCGACGCCTCGTCGTCGGCGAGTTCTTTCGAGCGGTTCAGCCACTTCGGCTTCGGGTAACTGCCGACGACGGTGGTGAGAAGGAAGTGCTCCGACTCGTGGTCGTGCGGACGGAACTGTTCGCGGTTTTCGGCGTTTCGGGACATTACGCCTCCACCTCCGATTCGAGGTCTGCGGCCGCTGCCAACGCGCTCAGTTTCTCTTGATGTTTGTTCACGGGCAGGTAGAACGGTTCGGTGTTCGTCGTCAGATACGCCGTGTCGAACTCGTTCGCTTGAATCTGGTCGTTCACCCAGTCGACGCGTTCGCGGATGGTCTCGGGGTCCTCGACGAGGGTGTTCTGGCCGTCGGCGAGGCCGAGAGCCACGTCGTCTTTCGCGCCGTACTCGTTGAGGTTGTACAGCGTCTGTTCTCTGTCGCCGGCGACGAAGTCGAAGCCGATGGCCTCGACGTCGGCGTCCATCAGGTGCGCGTACGTCTTCTCGTCGAGTGCGCCCCAGTAGGTGTGGACGACCACGTCGGCGTCCGTCGACCCCGCGACGGCGTCGATGGCCTCGGGGACGAGCTCCGCGACGTCGTCCGAGGGCGCGTCCGTCACCAGCGAGGGGTCCAAGAGGAACAGCGTCTCGTGTTCGGGGAACGCCTCGACTTCGGCGGCGAGGAAGTCACCGACGGCCGCGAGGAAGTCCGTCTCGCCGTCGTAGTGCTCGTTCGAGGCGAGTTCCGCGAGCGAGTACGGACCGGGGAGGACGGCCTGAAGCGGCGTCTCTCCGGCGAGAGTCGCGGCCGACTCCAGTTCGGCGGCCACGTCGCCGGAGAACGTCAGTTCGCCGGTGACGCGGGGGTCGCGATAGAAGTTGTTGTTGTCGTAGTACCGCACGATACCGCCCGTCTCGACGTTGTCGTGGACGGCGAGGGGGTGCGCGAGCATGTCGTCCCAGCGGAGTTGTCCCTCGACGACTCGGTCGAGACCGGTGTCGAGTTGGTCCGAGACGACTTCTTCGCGCGCTTCGTCGTAGACGCCCACGATGGCCTCCGACTCGTCGCCGGAGATGAGGTCGTCTTTCTGGTGCCCTTTGAGGTCAGAGAGGTCCGACTTCGCCCAGTCCGGGAGGGGGAACAACCCGGGCGACGTCGCTACCAATTCGGTCATCACACTCGGCTACGAAATGCCGACGCTTAATATTTGCTGATGCCGTATATTCGTAGCAGTTATTTTGTCAGTCGGAGAATCGAGAGCACCTCGAACGGATACGACTCCTGCACGACCGTTTCGTGGTCGAATCCGGCGGATTCGACGCGCGCGACGACATCGTCGAACCCGGCGAGCGAACTCACGAGAAGGAGGACGCGGCCGCCCGGACGGAGGACGCGCCCCACGTCGTCGACGAACGGGTCGAGGAACTTCCGTCCCGTCTCGCCGCCCGAGAGCGCCTGCTCCATCCAGTCGTCCCACTCGTTATCGGGGTCCGTCGGGAGGTACGGCGGGTTGAACGCCACCGTATCGAACGAGTCCTCGCGGAAGGGGTCGAGGAGGTTGCCGCGCACCGCGTCGATGCCGAGGTGACCCTCCTCGCGGAGCGTCGCGCCGCGTTCGCGCGCGCTCTCGCAGGCGTGCGGATTCACGTCGCTGGCGACGACGCGTTCGACGTTCGCCTCCCGGGCGGCCCGTTCTGCGACCCACCCCGACCCGGTACCGACTTCGAGAAATCGGCCTTCGGCGTGGTCGACGACGGCCTCCGCGAGGAGCGCGGAGTCCTCCGCGGGTTGGTAGACGTTCGTCTCCATCCCGCGCCGTTCGGCGAGGTCACGACCCGTCACTCCTCGTCACCGTCCGTCGCGCCGTCGTCGGTCCCGGATTCGGCCTCTGCCTCCGATTCGGCCTCAGTTTCCGAGCGCTCCTCCGACTCGTTCCCGCCGTCGGTCGTCGCGCCCGCCCGTCGCCGACGCTCGGTCCCGTCCCGAACCTCGCCGGCGAGGACGAACCCGTCCTCCTCCGCTCTGGACATGAGTTCGCGTTGGGGGAACGGTATCTTGACTCCCTCGGACTCGAACGCCTCCTTGACCGCCGAGATGACCGCCGTCTGCGTCCGCCACTTGCGACGCGCACTCGGGCGGTCTATCCAGACCCGCACGCCGAGGACGACGGCGGAGTCGGCGAATCGCTTGAGCACCACCTGCGGCGTCGGCACGCTCAGCGGTTCGTCCAGCGACTCCACCGCCTCCAGTGCGAGGTCCGAGGCGTGTTTCGGGTCGACGTCGTAGTCGACGCCGACCTCCACCTCGATGCGGAGTCGTCCCTTCCGACTCCGGTTGACGAGGCTCTCGGAGGAGACGACGTCGTTCGGCACCATCACGTACTCGCCGTCGAACGTCTGGATTCGCGTGTTGACGATGGTGATGTCGGTGACGATTCCCTCGTGGTCGCCGACCTGAATCCAGTCGCCGATCTCGAACGGGCGCGAGAACATGAGGACGAACCCGGCCAAGAGGGCACCGAGCGTCTGTCTCGCGGCCATCCCGACGACGATGCCGAGGAATCCCGCCCCGACGAGGATGCCGCCGAGGTCCACTTCCCAGATGGCGAGGACGATGGCGATGCCGACGACGTACAGGAACACCTGCGCCAGTCGGTACGCTATCTCCCGTTGGTGCTGGCTGACCGTCGGACGCGCCGCCGTCACCTCGTCGACCAGCCGTCGGACCAGACTCGTCATCGTGTACGCGCCGACGAGAAGCAGCATCGAGAGCCCCAACTTGACGAACGAGTCGTAGCCGAACCGGTAGCCCTCGAACACCGACGCCACCTGCTGGGTCTGGTTCCAGAGACCGACGATGACGACGGCAGCGCCGACGGTCAGCGACATGGTCGCGAGGGTGACGCTCAGACTCCACAGCGCCGCAGGGACGCCCCGCGGGTCGCGTTCGTGGAGTTCGTCGCCCTTCGCGAGAAGGAGCGTCACGACGAAGACGACGCCCGCGGTGACGGCGACGCGACCGGCGAACGACGGGACGAGGTCGCCGAGAACGTCCAGTCCCACCTCACTCGACTGCAACAGCGCCGCCTGTAGCTGCCCCGTCTGCAACGTCGCCGATACGGCCGACACCACCTCCATCAGTTCACCGTCCGTGTTCGTCGGCGAGCGCCGTCAGTTCGGCGAACGCTCGCGGGTCCATGTTCCCCGCGCGTTTCCGGAGTACCTCTTCGTCCGCGGCGTCGACGACGGCCTCCGGGTCCGACAGCCCGGAGATGTGCGCGGTGTTGCGGATACCGTTGCGGATGGTCTTTCGCCGCTGAGTGAAGAGCGCCTTCACGAAGTCCAAGAAGAACGCCTCGTCTCTCACCTCGTAGTCGGGGTCTCGCGGCGTCACGCGAACGAGGACGCTCTCGACGGCCGGAGCAGGCGAGAACGCCTTTCTGGGCACCGTCTCGACGACTTCCACGTCACCGTAGTGCTGTGCGCTCACCGAGAGTCGGCCGTACTCGTCGGTTCCGGCCTCGGCCGCCATCCGTTCGCCGAACTCTTTTTGGAACATCAACACGAGGGGGACGCCTCGCGGGAGCAGACGGAAGGTTATCTCCGAGGAGATGCCGTACGGGAGGTTCGAGACGCAGGCGGTGAACTCGGGGAGGTCGACTTCGAGCGCGTCGCCCTCCAGAATCGTGAGTCGTCCCGACTCGACGTCGTCGGCGAACTCCTCGCGGAGGAACGCGGCGAGTCGCGTGTCGCGTTCGACGACGGTCACGCGGTCGGCGACGCGGAGCAGACGGTCCGTGAGGGCGCCGGTTCCGCCGCCGACTTCGAGGACGTGCGTGGTGTCCGCGTCTTCGGGGAGGTAGCCGGGGATGCGGTCTAACACACGGTCGTCGACGAGAAAGTGTTGGTCCTGGTCGGGGTCGCCGCGCAGGCCCGCGCGTCGAACGAGTCGGTCCGGGTCGCGTGGGGCGTGCGCCGCGGCCTCCGTCGCGTCTGGCTGCGGCTCGGTCATCGGAGGACGATACTGTCCGAGCGGGTGTAAACGTCTCGGGTCCGCGGTCAGTCGCTCCGACCGACGAACGTCTTGTACTTCAGGTCGTCGTCGCGCAGTTCCTCCATGATACGCTCGACGAGCACCTCGCGCGGGTGGTGAAGCCCCGAGACGCGCTCTTCTAGCTCCTCGAAGCTCTCGAACGGACCGCGCTTTCGCTCGTCGAGGATGTTGTTGCGGAGTTTCTTCCCGATGCCCGGCAGGAGGTTCAACTGGTGCAGACGGAGGGTGATGGGCTGTGCGTCGTTGTAGAAGTCGACGAACCGGCGTTCGTTCTCCGTGACGACGTCTTCGACGACGTACTCTAGCTCCGAGTGGGCCGTGTTCGAGACGTCGTCGTAGCTCACTTCGCGGAACTCTTCGACCGCCTCGCGTCGCTCCGCGGGGTAGAGCACGACTCGGTCGCCGATGGAGACGTCCGAGTCGTCGCCGAGTCGGAGTTCGAAGAGTCGGAAGTTGCGCTCTCCGAGGGCGTACGCGAGCGGGGACTTCTTGTACCGCGGACGGTCGTCGTCCGGCCGGCCGTGGGGCAGGTGGTCGAGAACGACGGCGTACTGTACGTCCTCGGCCGTCTCGTCGGCGCCGCTCTCGGTCTCGTCGACCGACTGCTCGGGGTCGGCGTCTCCGGTCTCAGCGCTTGTCATGTCAATCGATACGCCGAGGGCGTATTTAAAAAGTTGGCCCGACGACCGCCGGTTCACGCAGTCGCGGGTGCTCCGTTTCTCCTCGTCGCCGTCGCCGTCGCCGTAGGCATCCGTCGTTCCCGTTCGTCACCCTCTCGGACTCTCTCTCCGGCCGACCGCTCTGTGGCGCGCACTCCGTGTTCGGACGGACGCGGCGGTGCGTATCGGAAGTGACGCTTCGGCGTGGAAATCGGCGAGCCGGCGGCTCGAACGAGTGATATCGAAGAGGCGGATGACGGCGACGGAGCCGCCGAATTACGCGTACTTCGCGACGACGTTCAGAATCTCGTCCAGTTCGTCCCCGCTCAGCGCGTACCGTTCCTGGGCGTAGACGGCGCGGAGTTCGTCCCGGCTCTGCGGAAGGAGGTCCGCAATCTTGAACGCAGTCGTCTCGTCCACCTTCTCCAGTTCGAGGAGTTCCTCGACGAGTTCGCGCGACTCCTCGGGGTCGAGGACGGCGAATCGGTTCACGTGTTCGATGGCGCGAGCGAGTTCGTAGCGAAGTTCACGCTCTTCGTCCGCGGCGCGTTCGGCCTCGACGTCTTCGAGGAGGGACTTGACCTCGCTCGTGGTGAGGTACTCCTCGTCTACCTTCTGTTTGAAGATGGTCATCGGCGTGTGGAGTTACTGCTGTGCGCGCAGGTGTGCGGGTCGGACGACGAGCGTCTTCAGTTTGCCGCCGTCGTTGATTTCGACTTTGAACGCGCGTCCCTGCTTGCCCATCACTTCGCCCGTGTGACCGTTGAAGCGCGGGTGGAAGCGACCTTTGCGGACGCTGGGGTCTATCTTCAGGTGGACCTTCTGCCCCTCGTCGTACTCCTGAATCGCTCGCTGCGGCGGCGAGGTACCTCGCTCGCGCGGTTTGTTCGAGAGCTTTCCTCGCGTACCGTGAAGCGGACCGTTGGAACTCGGCATAGTCGTGAGACAGTGTACTGGTGACGCAGTTATAAAACGTACGTTCCTGTCTCGCGCGTGCGGGAGACTGCCGCGACGGGACGGAGGCGTCGTCGTTTCCGCCGGCAGTCGCCCCGACCCTCGGCGCGGATGTAGCCACCGTTTACTACGCGGCCCCCGAGTGAGGTGGCATGGACGAACACGACGACCAGCGAATCGAGACGCGCGCGATTCACGCCGGACAGGAACCCGACGAGGAGACGGGCGCGCTGATGACGCCCATCTACGCCAACTCGACGTACGTGCAGGACGGCCCCGGCGACCACCGCGGCTACGAGTACTCGCGCACGGGCAACCCCACGCGAACCGACCTCGAATCCAACCTCGCCGCCCTGGAGGGCGGCGACTACGGGCGCGCGTTCGCCTCCGGTATGGGGGGAATCAACACCGTGCTGAACCTCCTCGAAGCGGGCGACCACGTCGTGACCGGCGACGACGTCTACGGCGGCACGCACCGCATCTTCACGCAGGTGTACGAGAAGTACGACCTCTCGTTCGACTTCGTGGACACGACGGACCACGCCGCCGTCGAAGACGCGATGCGCGAGGAGACGGCGCTCCTCTGGGTGGAGACGCCGACCAACCCGCTGATGCGCGTCAACGACATCGGCGCGCTCGCGGACCTCGCGCACGAGTACGACGCGCTCTGCGCCGTCGACAACACGTTCGCGACGCCGTACCTTCAGCGACCGCTCGAACACGGCGCGGACGTCGTCTCGCACTCGCTCACGAAGTACCTCGGCGGACACTCCGACGTCGTCGGGGGCGCACTCGTCACCGACGACGAAGAACTGGACGAACGGATCGGATTCTACCAGAACTCCGTCGGCGCGACGCCGTCGCCGTTCGACTGCTTTCTCGTCCTCCGCGGGACGAAGACGCTCGGCGTCCGGATGGACCGCCACTGCGAGAACGCACAGGAACTCGCGCGGTGGTTGGACGACCACGACCGAGTCGACCACGTCTACTACCCCGGCCTCGACGCGCACCCACAGCACGAACTCGCCGCCGAGCAGATGGACGACTTCGGCGGGATGCTCTCGTTCGAGGTGGACGGGACGCTCGAACAGGCCTCGACCGTCGTCTCGGAGACGGAGGTGTTCACGCTGGCCGAGAGCCTCGGCGGCGTCGAGAGCCTCATCGAGCAACCGGCGGCGATGACCCACGCGGCCATCCCTCGCGAAGAGCGTCTCGCGGCGGGGCTGACGGATGGCCTCGTCCGCGTCTCGGTGGGCATCGAACACGTCGACGACCTGAAGGCGGACCTGGACGCGGCGTTCGACGCCGCGTTCTGAGTCGTCGCATCTCTCTCACACCGAGAGAACTGCGATAAAACATAACACACTGGCCGGAGTACGGACTCGCATGGCACAAGAACTCACCTCGGGGGGCGACGCCCGTTCGGGGGAGCAGTCGGTAGTCGAGTACGACGTCGGAGCCGAAGAGTCCGTGATTGGTTCCTCCAGTCACGCGGCCGAACAGTTCGGAGTGGGGGCGACGGCGGGTATCCTCGTCGGTGCCCTCGTCGGCGTCGCCGCCGGATGGGCACTCGGCGGCGACCCGACCGTCGTGTTCTTTCTCGCACTCGGCACGGGGTTCATCCTCGCGCCGCTCGTCGGACTCCTCGTGTTGGAACGCGGCGACTGAAAAGTGAACGTCGCGTCGGGTCACCCCGACGAGCCGGCGACGTTAGATGCGGCCGACGTTCTCGACTGCGACGCTCTCGACGCCTTCGACGTCCGTGAACGCCTCTTCGACGGCTTCCGTCCCACCGGCGTCGTCGGGGACGATGACCGTCGGAAGGAGTGCGACGAGGCCGAACGCCACGTCGTCACGCTCGAAGCCGTTTATCTTCGCGCCCTCCGGGAGCGAGTCTTCGAGACGCTCTTGGAGTTCGTCGAGGTCGATTTCGGGGCTGTTCGGCATGACTTTCATCTTGGCAGCGACTTTCCCCATGATTATGGACCCATGAATCCGCAGTCGGGACACTCGTAGAGGTTACTCTGCTTGCGGCACTTCGCACAGCGCGAGACTTCGGTACCGCAATCCGGGCAGTCGAACGTCGCTGCGCTCATGCCGGAGATGTTGATTCCGCAGGACACGCACTGTCGGGCGTGACGCTGCTCAGACTGGCTCATAGAGACAAGGAACCGTCCGCGACTTTTAACGATTGTCTTTTCTCGGCTATCCGAGTGCGATGGGACCGAGCAGCACACCCATCAGGTGGACGCGTCGGACGCCGACCCGCGGCGGGACGAGGCCGACCAACGTGGCGACGGCGAACGCGGCGACGCCGGACACGCCGGCGAACGCGCCGGCCAACACCCAGAGCGCGACCAAGACGACGAGCGACAGGGGTCGGTGCGGGAGTCGGCGAACGACGGCGAGATACCGGTCTCCGAGGAACGGAACCGCCACCGCGCCGACGCCGGCGGCGAGGACGACGACGGCCAGTGCGCCGGAGGACCCGAACGGCGACGCCCCGCCGCCGACGGCCGAGAGCGCGACGGTGACGCCGCTTCGCTCGTCGCCGAGGACGACGAGCGCCGCCGCCGCGAACACCGCCGTCGCCGTGTCGGCACCGCTGGTCGCGACGACGTACAGGCGGTCGGTCCGCTCGCTACCGGTCCGTCCGCCCGCCGTCTCCCCGCCGACGCCGCCGAGTGCGAGAACCGTCGCGACGCCCGCCGAGACGCCGGGGAGGTACCCGACGAGTGCGCCGCCGCCGACGCCGGACGCGGCCGCCCGGAACGTCTCGCGCGCCGACAGCGCCACCGCCGTTCCCTCCTGCGGGGGGAACGCGCCCCGGCTATCGAGCGCGTCGAGGAGCACCGGCGCGCCGAACAGCCCCGCGAACAGGGGTGCGAGCATCGACGCCGCCTCGGAGGGGACGAGCGAACCCGCCGTCGGCCGGCCGAGCGTCGCGAGTCCGAGCGCCGTCGCCAGCGCGAAACAGGCGGCTCCCCAGCCCCGCGTCCGCCACGTCGGTTCGGCGGCGACGAGTGCGAGGACGACGGCGGCGAGGACGTACGGGAGCGCGGCGTACAGTCCCGCACGGCCGGCGGCGACGAGGTGCGAGAGGGGGAGAGAGAGCGGGACGGCGACGACGACGGCCGCGAAACTCCCGACGGCGGAGAGTCTGAGCGCCTCCTTCCCGCGCCCGGCGAGGACGAGGCGGTGTCCCGGTAGCGACCCGGCGGCCGTCGCCGCGTCGGGGACGCCGAGGACCAGCGCCGGAATCGCGTCCAAGAAGGTGTGGACGACGCCCGCGGCGAGGACGGCGGCACCGACGGCGGCGGGCGGGGCGGGGAGCGTCGGCGCGGCGGCGGCCAGCAAGAGTGCGAGCGCGTTCACGTGTAGTCCGGGGACGAGACCGCTCACCGCGCCGAGGAGGACGCCGCCGAAGGCGAACGCGAGCGTGAGGGCGGCGGCGTTCGTCGGAAGCGAGAGAGCGGAGACGGTCATCTGCGCGTGCTGGCCGCTCGATGGTATTTGAACGTTCGCGACGAACGGAGACCGCCGAGCGACGGAGACGTGTCTGCGGCGGAGACCGTTTTTCACGCGGTGAAACTATTCACGAAATAACTACAGGTCGGTCGGGTTCGTCGGTCAGAACGCCGGGAGGCCAACGAGATGAAGCAAGCCAAACGAGACGTGCCAGTCAGAGTCGACACGCCGGACGCCACCGCTCGCCAGCGGACGGGGTTCGGTGACGCGAGCGGATACGGAGAACTCAGCGGCGAGTACTTCACCTTCGCCGCCGGGACGGACATCACCCCGCTGTTGGCGGGCCTCGAAGACGACCACTGCCAGTGTCCGCACTGGGGGTACGTCCTGACGGGCGACCTCGGCGTCAGTTACACCGACGGCAGTCGGGAGACGGCCCGCGCGGGCGACCTGTTCTACTGGCCGCCGGGGCACACGGTCCGCGCGCGCGAAGACTCCGAAATCGTCATGTTCAGCCCGCAGGAGGAGCACAGCGCGGTCATCGAACACATCCAGGCGAAACTGGGATGAGAGCGGTACGGTGGACGCGCGTCCGCGTCGAGTCGGGAGGACGCGGCGATTAGTCAGCCGCCCGACTCGACTGAACCGTTTTATGCCTGCATCGTCGATTGCTAGCATGGGTAACGCGACACAGACTATCGGGTTCATCGCGCGGTCGGAGCATCGTGTCGCGGCGCTGGAGGCCCTCTCCGACAGCGAGTACGACCGGCGCGACCTGCGCGAGGCGACCGGTGCGTCCGACCCGACCATCGGGCGCATCCTCCGGGACTTCGAGCGTCGTTCGTGGGTCAGGCGCGACGGTCCGTGCTACGAACTCACGCTACTGGGGGCGTTCGTGAGCGAGCGGTTTCTGGAGCTTCGAGCCGGGATGCGGACGTGCGAGACGCTCCGTGAGGTCTGGCAGTGGCTCCCGAGGGAGATGGACGGGTTCGCGGTGGAGAGCTTCGAGGACCTCGTCGTCTCGTACCCCGGACCGAGCTATCCGTACACGCCCGTCGAACGGGTGAGCCACCTCCTGGAGTCGACAGAGTCCATCCGCGGACTCGGGACGACCATCTACAAGTCGGGTAATCTCGACGTGTTCTGCCGACGCGTACTGGAGGGCATGGAGATGGAGTACGTCTACTCGCCCGAGATTCTCCGCGCCATCGTCGACTGGAATCCCGAACTGACCGCCAGCGCGTTCGAGCGTGACAACTGCACCATCTTCCTCCACGACGACCTCCCGGACGAGAATCGCTGCGGACTCAACATCATGGACGACTGTATCGGCCTCTGCGGCCACGACCCCGACACCGCGCAACTCGAAGCGGTCATCGACACCGCCTCGCCGGAGGCCCGCGAGTGGGCAGAGGGCGTCTACGAACGGTATCGGCGGGAGGCCCGACCGTTCGAAGAGCGGGAGCTATCGACCGTCGACACGCGGTCGGGAGACGCCCGCCTTCGCGTCGAGTCGGAGTAGGTACTGTCGGGTGGACTCGAAAAAGTGCGGGTTGTACTGACGATTCGAGAAGCGACGTCCGGATGGACGCGGAACTCTCGGTTTAACCGAAGAGTTCGCCGAGGCCCTCGCCGGAGGACTCGTCTTCTTCTTCTTCGTCGTCGTCGTCGTCGGCTGCTTCCTCTTCGTCGGCCTCGTCGTCGTCGTCAGCGGCCTCGACTTCGCCACCGGCGCTGCCGCCTGCGGCGGGCGCGGGGGCGGCGGCGGCCGTCTCGACGGCCTCCTCGATGTCGACGTCTTCCAGCGCGGCGACGAGCGCCTTGACGCGGGATTCCTCGACGTCGACGCCAGCGGCCTCGAGAACCGCCGTGACGTTGTCTTCGTTGATCTCTTCGCCCGATTCGTTCAGGATGAGAGCTGCGTAAACGTATTCCATTGTTGTGTACCTCGAATGTTATCCGAACATCGCGCCGAGTCCGTCGGCACCGTCGTCTTCGTCGTCGTCGTCGTCGGTGTCGTCGGCTTCGGCGTCTGCTTCTGCTTCTTCGTCAGTCGATTCGTCTTCGTCCGCCTCGTCGGCGGCCGGCGCTGCGGGCGCTTCGACGCCGCGGAGCTCCTCAGGGAGCGCCTCTTCGTCGTCGATTTGGGCCGCGAGCGCGCGGAGCTGCGCGTCTGCCTTGGCGACGAGGTCCGGAACGAGTTCCGGGTCCTCGATGGCGGCGAAGATTCCGAGCGCCTTCGCCTCGCCGGCGGCTTTCGCGAGCATCGTGGGTGCGGTCTGCGTGGTGGGGTACCCGGCGTTGATCGAGAGGTTGCGGGCACCGGCCGCGGCGGACTGGATGTCCGCGCGGTACTCGTCCACGTCGATTGCGAGCTCTTCGGGCTCGAACAGGACGCCTTCGGAGTAGACGCCGCGGAGGTCGAGACCGACCTCCTTGGGTTCGATACCGAGTTCGCTCAGGACGTTTGCGAGTCCTTCGGAGACGACTTCACCCTCGTCGAGGACGTGCGAGTCCTCGGTGACTTTGATGGAGCCCTCCATGATGCGCGCAGACGCACCGACCTGCTGGAGTTCGCCGACGAAGGGACCCGGGTCGACACCGGTGTCACCCTCGGGGATGACGATGTCGTTCGGGGCGACTTCGCCCGCGTTGATGGGTGCAGGCGTCTTCGACGCTTCGAGTTCTTTGTACAGGCCGAACGGGTTGTCGTTCGTCCCCACGAGGGCTACCTGCCCGTACACGAATTCGGTGAGCTGTTCGAGGCCGTCGTCGACCTCTTCGAGCGCGCGCGTGGTGAGCGTGTTACGGCTCATCCGGAGCGCGGCGCTGCCGTGGAGTTCCCGCCGCATGCTCTGCAGCTGGCGGCTCGGGATGCCCGTGACGCTCACGACACCGATGGACTGGTAGCTTTCGAGGAAGTCGGTGAGCTCACCGACTTCGATGCGCTTCCACTCGGGGATGGTCTCTGTCTTGCGGACGGACTCGCTCTCGCTCATGCGCGTACCTCCACCGACGGACCCATCGTCGTCTTGACGTAGACCCCGTCGATGTTGAGGGGGCCTTTCTCGAGGGTCGCCTCGAGACGACGAACGATGACGTCGATGTTCTCCGCGATTTCGTCGGCCGACATGTCCTCGGCACCCACGCGGGTGTGGAACGTCCGGCGGTCACGACTGCGGAGTTGGACCGTGTTCTTCATTCGATTCACAACTTCGACCACGTCGTCGTCCGGTTGGAGCGGCGTCGGCATCTTACCACGAGGACCGAGGACGGTCCCGAGGTAACGGCCGATGTCTTGCATCATGTCTGCCTCCGCGACGAAGAAGTCCGTTTCGTCGGCGAGGTCTTTGGCGGCGTCCGAATCGTCTCCAAGGTCTTCGAGGTCGTTACCGTCCATCACTCGGTCGGCGACGTCCTCTGCTTGGAGCGCGGTCTCGCCAGTCGCGAAGACAACAATTTGCGTCTCCTGTCCGGTGCCGGCTGGGAGCACGATGCTCTCGTCGACACGCTTCGACGGGTCGTTTAGGTCTAGGTCGCGCAGGTTGATCGCAAGGTCGACCGTTTCGCGGAAGTTCCGCTCAGGTGCCTCGTCAAGTGCGCGAGAGACTGCGTCAACTATCGTATCTGCCATTATTCACCTCCGTAGTACGCAGGATTGCTCCTACGGGTCAGTGAAACAGGCGTCTGCCTGCCTCGTGCGGGTTGACGGGAATGCCGGCCTTAAGTCCGTCGAAGCACGTGCCGCGAGAGCGCGCTATCGGGCTCCTACGCGCCGTCTCCGTGCGACTGGGCCACACGCGACCGCCCCTCCTCACGAGTCGTCGCGGCGGCGAAGTCGTGGACGGCCGCGACGCTCTCGGGGGTCGGTCGCGTGTCCGAAAAGTGAGTGTCGTCCCGCTGGAGTAGTGAGACGCTTACGCGGCGAGCTGGTCGTCGTAGTCGCCGTCGTCGATGCGCTTCTTGAACTCGCGGGGGTTGTTGCCCTCGATGGTGACACCGAGCGAGGTGCAGGTCCCGACGACTTCCTTCGCGGCGTTCTTCGTGTCGTACGAGAGGAGGTCAGAGGACTTCTGCTCTGCAATCTTCTTCACCTGGTCGATGCTCAGGTCCGCGACGAAGTTCTCCTGGGGTTCGCCGGAACCGGTCTCGAATCCGGCCTCGTCCTTGATGAGTTCGGCCGTCGGGGGGACACCGACTTCGATGCTGAACGAGCCGTCGTCGTCGTACTCGACCGTCACGGGGACTTCCATCCCGTCGAACGCGGCGGTCTGTTCGTTGATCTCTTGGACGACGTCCTGAACGTTCACCGGGGTCGGGCCGAGCTCTGGACCGAGCGGCGGGCCGGGGTTGGCCTCTCCGCCGGGAACGAGCACTTCGATAGTTCCAGCCATACCTCAAGTCACCCTTCGGCGACTTTTAACGGTTTTCTTTCGCGCGAGCGTCCCTGCGTGTGAGAGCCACGCAACGGATACGGCGTTCCGACGGGCCGGGTGGGTGACTCAGATATCGACGGTGAACGGCCCCGCGTCGGCGGCGCGTTCGGCCATCGCTCCGAGGAGCGACGCCACCGCGTCGACGTCGTCGGTGTCGACGACTTCCACCGGCGTGTGCATGTAGCGGTTCGGGACGCCGACGTTCAGCGACGGGATTCCGCTCTTCGAGGTGTAGAACGCGTCTGCGTCCGTCCCCGTTCGGATTCCGGCGGCCTGCAACTGCACCTCGATGTCGGCATCGGCGGCGGCGTCGCGCGCGAGTGCGACCACCGCGGGGTGGTTCGCGCTCCCTCGCGAGACGACCGGTCCCCCGCCCAGCGTCACCGGACTGCGGCGCTTGCCCGCCACGTCGGGGTTGTCCGTCGCGTGCGTCACGTCGATGGCGACGGCGACGTCGGGGTTCAGGTCGTGGCCGACCATCTTCGCTCCCTGAACGCCCAGTTCCTCCTGCACCGTGCTCACGGCGTACACCGTCGCGTCGACGTCCGCCTCGACGGCGTGTCTGAGTGCCTCCGCGGCGGCCCACGTCCCGACGCGGTTGTCCATTCCTCGCGCGGCCAGTCGCGTCCCCTGCAGGTCGCGGACGCGCGTGTCGACGGTCACAGGGGGTCGCCCACTTCGACCAACTCGCGAGCCTCGTCGTCGCTCTCGACGCCGATGTCCACGAACTGCTCTTTCAGGTCGTCGTACTCCTCGTTGCCGGTGTCCCGGAGGTGGATGGCCGTCTGTCCGACGACGCCCGGAACGCCGCCGTCGGCGGCGTGGACCGTGACGTGTTGGCCCTTCGAGACGGTTCGGTCCGCGCCGCCGATGGCCTCGATGCGGAGGAACCCGTCGTCGGTCACGTCGCGAACGATGTACCCGATTTCGTCGGCGTGGCCCGTGAAGGCGATTTCGGGGGCCGAGTCGTCTCCCTCGTGGACCGCGACGGCGTTGCCGTAGGCGTCGACGGTCACCTCGTCGGCGAACTGTTCGACGTAGGCGACCCAGATGCGCTGTCCGTCCGCTTCGTAGCCGGAGGGACTCGGCGTCTCCAGGAGGTCCCTCAGAAACGTTCGTCGTTCGTCGTCCATAGCTATCGGGAGGAAGAATCACCACCTCAAGGCATCGGTCCGAGACGCCGAACGGGGAGTGGCACAACGATTATGCGTCCTGTCGGCGTATCGAAACGCAATGGGAGACAAATCGTTCACGCTCTTCGAGATTCACCTTCCCGACGCGACGTTCAGCGCGTCGAACACCACGCCGCGACTCCGGTGGTCGAAGCAGGCCGACGACGGAAGCGACGACGGCGAGTACCACTCCATCGAGGTCGGAGACGACGAACCCGCGGCGGACGAGGCGGGCGCAGACGCCGACTCCGACGGCGAGGGCGAGTTCGCCGGCGTCGACAAGTTGGACTCCGGGCGCTCGGCGGACGTCGCCGACTCGGACGACGCGGACGAGAGCGAGGCGCGAGTCGACGCCGACGACGCCAGCGACACCGATGCCAACGATGCCAGCGACGCCAGCGACGACGAGACGGGCGGCGGCGTCGGCAAAGCGGCGGTCATCGCACTCATCCTCCTCGTGGCGCTGGTCGTCGCCATGAAGGTGTTGAGCGGCGACGACGACGTCGACGAACTCGACGACCTCTCGGACGTCTCCATCGAGTCGAGCGGTTCGAACAGCGGCGACGACGAGTAACGCTTCGTCACCCCTGCGGCCGTTCGGGTCGCCCTCCCGCGGAGACACTCGGATAGTCTTAAGCGGCGTCCGTGGAATCCTCGGATATGACCGTCTCCAGCGCTCCCGGCAAGGTGTACCTGTTCGGGGAGCACGCAGTCGTCTACGGCGAACCCGCGATTCCGTGCGCCATCGAGCGTCGAGCGACCGTCTCGGCCGAGGCGCGCGACGACGACCGAGTTCGCGTCACCGCACCGGACCTCAGCCTCGACGGCTTCACCGTCGAGTACGGCGGCGACGGCGGCGGCCGCCCGGACGTGAACGTCGCGAAGGGCCTCGTCGAGGCCGGAATCGGCTACGTCGACGCCGCCGTCGAACAGGCCAGAGACGCCCTCGACCGGCCGAACGCCGGGTTCGACGTGACCGTCGAGAGCGACATCCCTCTCGGCGCGGGACTCGGCTCTTCGGCGGCCGTCGTCGTCGCCGGCATCGACGCCGCGACACGCGAACTCGGCCACCCGTTGGACGCCGCCGAACTCGCCGACAGGGCGTACCGCGCCGAACACGAGGTGCAGGACGGGCAGGCCTCCCGCGCGGACACGTTCTGCTGTGCGATGGGCGGGGCCGTCCGCGTCGAGGGAGACGACTGCCGGCGCATCGAGACGCCGAACCTCCCGTTCGTCGTCGGGTTCGACGGCGGCGCGGGCGACACCGGCAAACTCGTCGCCGGGGTACGCGAACTCCGCGAAGAGTACGGATTCGCCGCCGAGACCGTCGAGAACATCGGTGACCTCGTCCGCCGCGGGGAGGAGATTCTGGCCGACGCCGACCCCGGCGACGACCCCACGGCGGACCTCCTCTCGGAGTTGGGCCTGCTGATGGACTTCGACCACGGCCTGCTCGAAGCGCTCGGCGTCTCCTCGCGCACCCTCGACAACATGGTGTGGGCCGCCCGCGAGGCGGGCGCGCACGGCGCGAAACTCACCGGCGCGGGCGGTGGCGGCTGTATCGTCGCACTCGACGCGACCAGAGAGACGGAGACGGCGCTTCGCTACACCGCCGAGTGCGAGGACGTCTTTCGGGCCGAACTCGCCCACGACGGCGTCCGGGTGGAAGAATGACGACGGTGCTCAAACTCGGCGGGAGCGTCGTCACCGACAAGGCGACGCCGGAGACGGTGGACGAGGAGACGCTCGGGGCGGCCGTCGAAGCCGTCGCCGACGCGGACCCCGCCCGACTCGTCGTCGTTCACGGCGGCGGCAGTTTCGGCCACCACAACGCCGAGAAACACGCCGTCAGCAGCACCGACGGAACCGACGACGCCGAAGCCGTCTTCGAGATTCACGACGCGATGCGCCGTCTGAACGACGCCATCGTCGCGCGACTGCTGGCGGCGGGCGTCCCCGCGCTTCCGGTCCACCCGCTCTCCGTCGCCGTCAGAGACGCCGAGGCGGACTTTTCGCTCCCACTCGATTCGACGGCGACGATGCTGGACGAGGGGTTCGTCCCCGTCCTCCACGGCGACGTGGTGGCGCACGCCGGGTCGGGCGCGACCATCGTCAGCGGCGACGAACTCGTGACGAGTCTCGCCCGCGGACTGGACGCCGACCGGGTCGGACTCTGTTCGACGGTTCCGGGCGTCCTCGACGAGAACGACGAGGTGATTCCGGAGATTACGTCGTTCGAGGACGTGGCGAGCGTCCTCGGCGGCAGCGACACCACCGACGTGACCGGCGGGATGGCCGCGAAAGTCCGCGAACTGCTCGAACTCGGCGCGCCCGCCCACGTGTTCGGTCCCGGCGCCCTCGCGGACTTCCTCGCGGGCGACGACGCGGGCACCGTGATTCGCGGGTAGTCGCTCGACGGCGGCGAACCGACGCCGTCTCCGACCGAGCACGCGGCGTCTCGACTCGCGGAGAGCGGAGCGAGGGTCGAAGCGCTTCACACGTCGACGCGCAGGCCGTCGCGGGCGAATCGAACGTCTCCGCCGTAGTGGGCGGCGATAGAGTCGAGCATCTCCTCGTGTTTTCCGTCGGTGTGCGGGTACAGATGCGTGAGGTAGACGCGGCCGACGTCGTGACCCGCGAGTGTCTCGCCCAACTGCGTCGGCGTCGGGTGGTTCGACACGTCAACCTCGTCGGGGAACGAGCAGTCGTGCGCGAGAACGGTCGCGCCGTCGGCGAACGTCGCCAACCCCTCGAACGCCTCGGAGTCCCCGGAGAAGACGAAGTCGCCGTCCGCACCCGCGAAGCGGTAGGCGAGACAGGTCATCGAGTGTCTGGTCTCTCTCGCCGTCACGTCGAACCCGGCGACTTCGAACTCCCCCGTGGTGACCTCTCTGACCCGGAGTTCGACTCGCTCTTGGAGGTAGTCGTGGACGTCCAGCAACCCGTCGAGCAGTCGTTTCGTTCCCGTCGGGCCGACGACTTCGAGATGCGTCTCTCCCGCTAGCCACCGCGCCTTCAGGAGGGCCAAGAGGTCCGAGACGTGGTCCAAGTGGTGGTGCGTGAGAAGAACCGTCGCGACGCCCTCGTAGCCCACCTCGGTGTTCGCGAGGCGGTGGAGGACCCCGCTCCCGCAGTCGACGAGGAGCGCTCTGTCGTCCGATTCGAGGAGCAGACCGGTCTGGACGCGGTCGGGGAGAGGCATCGCACTGCCCGTTCCGAGGAACGTGACGCGCATACCTGTCCTACGTCGAGGCCGGTGTTAGTGATGGTGACTCTCCATACACACTACCCCGAGACTGTCTTCAAAATCTGAATGTCTGACGAAGATTAATAACCTGCCCGTCGTTTAGGTCTCGGTATGGCAACGACCGCGAGTAAATCACTGTTCACCGTCGACGCGGACACCGCCACGAGTACCGCCATCGTCGACGCGGTGAGCGCCGCGTCGGGAATCTCCCCGCTCGAACTCCCGCCGTTGTACGATGCGATAGACCCCGACGCGGTCGACGCGCTGTTCGCGGGGCGCGGAGCGAACGGAACGCTGCAGTTCCGCTACGCCGACTACGTCGTGACCCTCACCGGGAACGACCAGATAGAACTCGCTCGCGACTGACCGCCCTCCGCTCGGCCCGTCGGCCCACCGTCTCGCCGCCGCGAGCGCGCTCTCGCGTCGCGCGGGCGCAACGGACTTACAGGCGCGGCCCCGACTGCGGACAATGAGTAGCCGTGGACGGAAACTGCTCTGCGAGGCGGCGAGTCGAGCGGACGACCCGTTCGGCTTCGACCCGGAGACGGTTTCGCTCGCGGACGAGGACGTGCTCTCTCGGCTCGAACCCTCCGTGAGGGAGTGGTGGGTCGACCAGTTCGGCCGCTACGTCGAGGGCAACGGCGGGTTCTTCACGCCGCCGCAACGCGAAGCGGTCCCGCTCATCGACGAGGGTGAGAACGCGCTCATCTGCGCGCCCACCGGGTCCGGGAAGACGCTCGCCTCCTTTACGGCCATCATCAACGACCTCTTTCGGCGAGACAGAGAACTCGAAGACGGCCTGGAGAACTCCGTTTACTGTCTGTACGTCTCACCGCTGAAGTCGCTCGCGAACGACATCCACCGGAACCTCGCGCAACCGCTGGACGGAATCGCGGCGAAGATGGAAGAACGCGGCGAAGAGGTGGCGATTCGGCACGCTATCCGCCACGGCGACACGTCCAGTGCCGACCGCCAGAAGATGCTGGAGACGACGCCGCACATCCTCAACACGACGCCCGAGACGCTCGCAATCTTGCTGAACTCGCCGAAGTTCAAAGAGAAACTCCGGACCGTCGAGTACGTCGTCGTCGACGAGATTCACAGCCTTGCGGAGAACAAACGCGGCACGCATCTGTCGGTCTCGCTCGAACGCCTGGAGAACCTCTGTGAGTCCTCGCCGACCAGAATCGGCTGTTCGGCGACGGTCGAACCCCTCACGACGATGGCGGAGTATCTCGTCGGCCGCGACGCGAACGGCGAGGCGCGCGACTACGAGATAGTCGACACGCGGTTCGTCCGCGACTTCGACGTCCGGTTGGAGTGTCCGACCGACGACCTCATCGACACGCCCCGCGGCGTCGTCCAGGACCGCTTCTACGACCGACTGGACGAGTTGATACGCTCGCACACGAACACGCTCGTCTTCACGAACACCCGGTCGGGGGCCGAACGCGTGCTCCACACCCTCAGAGAGGAGTACGACGACTACGACGAGACCAACTCTGGCTGTCACCACGGCAGTCTGTCGAAAGAGCGCAGACAGGAGATAGAAGGCCAGTTGAAGGCGGGCGAGTTGGACGTCGTCACCACCTCCACGAGTCTCGAACTCGGCATCGACATGCCGCACATCGACCTCGTCGTACAGGTGGGGTCGCCGAAGTCCGTCGCCTCCCTCCTCCAACGCGTCGGGCGGGCGGGCCACCGACTCGGCCAGACGGTCGAGGGCCGCGTCGTCGCCCTCGACAGAGACGAGTTGGTCGAGTGCGCGGTGATGCTGAAGAAAGCAGAAGAGGGGTTCGTCGACCGCGTGTTCGTCCCAGAGAACGCCCAGGACGTGGCCGCACAGCACGTCTACGGCATGGCCATCAACCGGGTGTGGCGCGAGTCGGAGATTCGTCAGACCCTCCGGCGGGCGTACCCGTACCGGAACTTCTCGGACGCCGAGTGGGAGCGGTTGATGGCGTATCTCACGTCGGACTACGACGGACTGGAGGACAAGAACGTCTACGCGAAGGTGTGGCGCGACACGAACGACGCGCCGGACGGCGAACACCACTACCCCGAGTACGACGTCGGCGAACACCTCGTCGGCAAGCGCGGCCGGATGGCCCGCGTCATCTACATGACGAACATCGGGACCATCCCCGACTCGTTCACCTGCGACGTGGTGACGCGGTCCGGCGACCAGTGGGTCGGCCAGTTGGACGAGAACTACCTCGACACCTTAGAGGAGGGCGACGTGTTCGTCCTCGGCGGCGACCGCTTCGCCTACCGCTATCGCCGCGGGTCGAAGGTGTACGTCGACCGGACGAGTCAACGTCCGACCGTCCCCTCGTGGTTCTCCGAACGCCTTCCGCTCTCGTACGACCTCGGGCGCGAGATAACGCGGTTTCAGGGCGAACTCGTCCGCCGACTCGAAGACGGCGGCGCGCCCGGCGTCCGGACGTGGCTCAGGGAGTTTCCGCTGGACGAGAACAGCGTCCGGGCCATCACTCGGATGTTCGACGAACAGGTACGGTACGCCGGCCCCGACAGCGTCGCCACCGACTCCCGCCTCGTCGTCGAAGAGCAACTCGACCGGACGGAGTACCGCAGACACTTCTACGTCCACTCGAACTACGGCCGGCAGTTCAACGACGGCCTCTCGCGACTCCTCGCGTACCACTGCGCGCGGCGGTCGAACACGAACGTCCAGGTCGCCGTCGCCGACAACGGCTTCACCATCTCGATGCCGCTGAACCGGAAGGTGGACCTCCGCAACGTCTTCTCCGACCTCGACCCCGAGTCGGTGGACGAGGACCTCCGCGCCGCACTCGACGGCACCGACCTGCTCAAGCGCTACTTCCGCATCAACGCGACGCGGTCGCTGATGATTCTGAAGCGCTACAAGGGATACGAGAAGTCCGCGGCCCAACAGCAGGTGTCCTCGGAGATGCTCCTCTCGTTCGCCGACGACCTCGACTCCTTCGCCGTGATGGAGGAGACGTACAGAGAGATTCTGGAGGACAAGCTGAACGTCGCCGCGGTGAAAGACGTGCTTTACGACGTCGAGGCGGGCGACGTTGAACTCGTCTCCCGCACCGTCGACTCGCCGACGCCCCGAGCGTTCGGTCTCGCGACGCTGACGGCGAGCGACGTGGTCCTCGCGGAGGACGAAAACGAGGTGCTCAGAGAGTTCCACGCCCGCGTGATAGACGAGATAGGCGAGGACGAAGCCGTGCCGGTGGACGACTGAAGCTCAGTTCACCAGCAACCAGAGCGCGACGTAGGTGACGCCGCCGATGAAGATTGCGACGAGGAAGTCGCTGATACCAGTCCCACCGAGGAGCGTGAGTACCACTCCGGCGAGTGCACCGGCGATAGCGCCGATGACGCCGCGTCTGAAGGCGTCCGACTGCTCGAACCGTTCTCGCAACGTAGTCATGAATCGGTGGCGATAGGTCGTCGGACGTGAAGAACGCTCCGGCGTGTGTCGAGCGTCTCGGAGAACACCTGTGTCCGGCAGTCGCCTCGTTCAGCTCACACGTCGTAGACGGGAATGTGCGCGTAACGACCGTAGACGGTCCCGAGGACGTAGCCGTAGGCGACGTGCGCGAGAAGCGAGAGGACGAGAAAGAGCGCGAGCGTCACGCCCGTCTGACCCGTCCAGAAGGCGACGGCGAACCCCGTCCAGACGACGGCGGAGAACGCGGCGCCCTTCCGCGCTACCGTCTCGCCGGGCATGAACACCGCGAGCGAGACGAACAGTAGCGGGAGCGTCGTCATCCCGCCGGCGACGAAGATGAACAGACCGAGCGAGAACCCGCCCAGTCCGACGATAGTCGAGAGGCCGGAGACGGCCGCGAGGTCGAACGCGCCGAGAATCCACGCGAGACCGAGGAACGGAGCCATCGACGCCATCCCGGCCAACCCCGCGGCGGCACCGAGCAACGCCTGTCGGATACCGAGCAGTTTCACGTCGCTCTGTTCGGCCTTCGGCCGAGACATCTCCGAACGCTCGTTCGACATAGATACACACACGGCGTCTGCGAGCAAAAGCGTTCCCGCCGGACGGAGCGCTCCAGAGACGACGCCGCGTCAGCGACGCGCCCACTCCAGCATCCGCGCGTAGAACGGGTCAGAGGCGAGGGCGTCGGCGTCGCCGACGAGGACGAGCGACTTCTTCGCCCGGGTCAACGCGACGTTGATGCGCCGGTGGTCCTCGAAGATGGGGCCGTCGATACGTCCGCTGACGACGAACGAGACGAGGATGACCTCCTTCGAAGAGCCTTGGAATCGGTCGACGGTGTCGACGGTCACGTCCGTCCGGCGGCTTATCTCGGCGACCTGCGCGCGGAACGGCGCGATGACGCCGATGTCGTCCGGGTCGACGCCGGCGGCGACGTACGTCTCCACCAGTTCGGCGATTCGGTCGGCCTCGCCGGGGTTGGTGTTGCCGACGCGGGGACTGTCGCTGTCGACGAACGCCACCGGGTCGTGCAGGTCGTCGGGGAGGACGGATTCGTCGATGCCGAGGTCCGAGAGGCGTTGGGCGGCCACCTCGCCGGTCGCCGGGCGGAGTGCGCCGTCGTAGAACTCCGCCGACGAAAAGGCCTGTATCCGCTGGCTCATCCGGTACTGGCGGTCGAGCATCACCGACGCGTCGGGGTACTCCTCGACGAGACGTTCGAACAGCGACCGCTGGAGGTCGTTCTCCGCGCGCACGACCGGCGGCAACTGTTCGTGGTCGCCGACGAGGACGAACCGGTCGGCGCGGTTGATGGCGGCCAGTGTGCCGGGTTCTGTCAACTGCGACGCCTCGTCCACGAGGGCCACGTCGAACGACTGCTCGCGGACGACGCGCGACCCACAGGAGGCGGTGGTGGCGGCGACGACGGGCGCGCCGTTCAGTTCCGCCGCGCAGTCGTTCGGTTCGCCCGCCGTCTCCAGACGGAGTTCCTGCATGTCCTCGCGGACGCCGTTCTCGGTGCCGACGCGGACGATGGAGTCGAAGCCCTGGTCGCGGAGGGCTTCCAGGGCGTTGTCGACGGCGCGGTTCGTGAACGCAGACAGGAGGACGCGGTTGCCGTCGGCGACGAGGGCGCGGACGATGCGGGCGATGGTGTACGTCTTGCCCGTCCCCGGCGGCCCGTGGACGAGGGCGGCGTCGTCGGCGTCGACGGCCAGTCTCACGGCGTCGTCCTGCGAGTCGTTGTTGTCGATGTACGTCCGCGAACTTCGGTCGGTGAACGCCGGTTCGCGGCGGCCGAACAGCACGTCCTTTCTCCGCTCGTCGCCCTTCAACAGGGCGTCGTGGACGGCGGTGAGCATCCGCGAGACGGATATCTCGGAGGGGTAGACGTCGAGTCGGCGCACCGAGACGGGTTCGTCCGCCGTGACGACCACCTCGTCTCCGAGTTCGCGGATGCGACAGAGTTCGGCGTGCCCGCCGACCGGGTCGCCGTCGCTGGCGAGACAGATGTCCCCCTCGCGGAGTTTCGACACCGCGTCGTCCGTCTTCGTCGCGCGGAGTTCCCACCGACCGCCCTCGATTTCGCGTCGACCGGCGGGTTCGAGGCCGAGTATCGCCCGGTCGTCCGCGGCGCGTTCTTCTGCGGACTGCTCCCAGAGCTTTCGGTACTCCTCGTGCGTCTCTCGACGCTCTTCCTCGATGGCGCGGTAGAGTCGGTCGAAGTAGTCGCGTTCGTCCTCGGGGAGTGGCGACCCAATCTGCCCGGCCTTCGACTCCTGGTTCAGGCGGCCGGAGACGACCATGCAGGTGTCCTTCTCGAAGCAGTACTCGCACTTCGCGTCCGCCTCGAACCCCGTGGGCACCGAGAAGTCGAACTCCATCGCGGCGATTTCGTTTCGCTTGCGGACGACGAACTCCAGGAGGCCCTTCCCGATGGAGAACTCCTTTGCGGGCGAGAGGTCGCCGGACTCCTCGTTCCGTTCGAGCGTCGTGTTCTTCGTGTACAGGAGGGTCCCGGTGTCCGCGGGGACGCCGCGTTCCGCGAGGACGAGGGCGTACGCGGCGGCCTGAATCTTGTCCTGAAACCGCGGGTCGCGCCTGAGGTTCTTGCCCGTCTTCAACTCGACGGGCATCCCGCGCCGGAGGGCGTCCGCGCGCCCCTTGATTCCGAACGTCGGCGAGATGAGGGTGTACTCGGAGCGCCACGCGTCCTCTTCGGTGAGCGTCCCCTGCGCCAACCAGCCCTCGATGGCGGCGGCGTTCCGACGCACCTCGTCTCTGACTTCGGCGGCGTCGTAACCGAGGAGTCCCAGTTGCAAGCCCGCCTCGGCGACGCGTTCGTCGATGGAGTCGTCCAAGTCTCTGCCCCGGAGGAGGTCACCGAACACTTCGTGGACGACGGTCCCTTTCACCACCGGGTAGTTCAGCGGGATGCCCGACAGCTTGTTCAGATAGTACATCCGCGGGCACTGCACCCACGACCGAACGTCGGTCACGTCTACGAGGAAGTCGGGTTCGAGGACGACGTAGGACTCCTTCGAGGTGGAGTACGTCTTCTCGCCGCGGTACTCCGACTCCTCGGCGTCGGTCACGAGGAGGTCCATCCCGGGTTCCGCGAGGTCGGCGGTGTGGGTCCACTTACCCCAGAGCGTCACCCGGACGTACGCGTCTCCGTCGGCCGCATCGGCGTCGTCGTCGACGCCGTCGGGACGAATCGACACCTCGGCGAGCGACCGCGTTCCGTACTGCGTCTCCACTTCGCGTTCGTCGCCCACCTCGACGATGCGGCCGCGGAGGTTCACACAGACTGGTCCGTGCCGGGGCGAAAAACGCTGTCGGTCGCGGCGGTGGGACGGCGAGGGCGCGACTTGCCCGCCGAACCGCCGGAACCGGCACGCTCATCCGACGCGCCGTGGTACCGTGGGGTATGCGCGTCAGGGACTGGACAGACATCCTGTCGGACGTCACCGACTCGGGCGCAGACCCCGAGGGCTGGCGGGCCGTCGCGGGCCACCGCGAAGACGGCCTCGGCGAGGAACTCTTCTTGGGCCACCCGAACGTCGGCGTCTACGAACTGAAGACGTACGCGAAGAACCCCCTCGAAGTGCGGGGCGTCGGGTCGCGCGTCGCCCGCCGCATCGACGACGAAATCGACCCCCTGCTCCCGCGACGCGGCGACGACGGCGGCCGGTTCGCCGTCCAATCCGCGCCGGAGGACGAGGACCACGCGAAGTCGATGGCGACGCGCGTCGAGGAGACGGTGAAAGTGCACGCCGAGGCACCGACGACGCCGGAAGACTTCTTCACCGACCTGATGGACGCCGTCGACAGTCCCGCGTTCGGCCCGATGGAGTACGAGTTCGACGGCCGACCCGACCGCTTAGACGATTTGACCGACGAGTTCGCCGACGCCGACGAACTCCTCGACCGAGACTTAGACGAACTCATCGAGGAAGACGACGTCGGCCGTGGCTTCCAGTAGCACCGAACTCGGGAGTCCGCGACCCGACCCGTAACCGTGTTTTCAAATCCCTCCGACCCGACTATCGACCATGAGCGCACGGGCGACCGTCGAGGACTACTACGAGGCCCTCCGCCGCGGTGAACCCCTCTACCCGTACTTCGCCGAGGAACCCGACGCCGTGAAGTTCGGCGTCGGCGAGACGCTGGCGGGGTACGACGCCATCGCGGAGGGACTCCGCGAACAGACGCGGACGACGACCGATTGGGTCGTCGAGAGCGACGCTCTGCGCGTCGTCGAACGCGACGGCCACGCCACTTTCTCCGACAGCGTCCGGATGGCGTGGACGGACACGGACGCGGAGACCGACTACGACTTCGACACGCGGTGGAGCGGAACGCTCGAACGGCGAGTCACCGCAGGCGACGACGCCGAGGAGTGGGTGTTCCTCGGGATGCACGTCAGCGTCGCCTACGAACGGGAGGACGAGTGATGGTCGGGCCGAGCATGACCGACGACGAACGGACGGCCGCGGGGACTCGTCTGAGAGTCGGATTCGTCCTCCTCGTGGCCGTCTCGGGTGCACTCGTCGCGCTTCAGGCGGGCGGCGACCTCTTCTACGTCGGCGGCGGCTTCGTCGGCGGACTCCTCCTCGGCCTCGTCCTCGTCTACTTCCTGGTTCGGTGGTGGGCCGAGTTCGTCGCGACGACGAACCGTCGGTGAGTCGCGAGCGGTGACGGTGGTTCAGAGACGCGATTCGGGGTTGACCCGCGAAATCCACTTCCACGGGTTCTCTATCTCGGCTTCGGTCGGCAGGTTCTCCGGTTTCTCCCACACGACCGAGGCCGCACCGACGCCGCGTTCGTCCGCGACCGTCTCGAAGAACTTCGCGCCGCGTTCGTACTGACGGCGTTTCATTCCGAGGCCGAGGAGTCGACGGGCGATGCGGGCGACCGGACCGCCGCCGCGACGGCGGGCGTCGAGTTTCGCGCGCAGGTCTTCGTACTCCTCGTCGAACGCGCGGTCCATGAGCAGTTCCGCGTAGCCCTCCACGGCGGTCATCGCCGTGTCGAGGTCGGAGAACGCGTCGCGGTCGAACTCGCCGTCTGCGAGGGCGTCCAGTCCGTCCTGCATCCGCGTCTCCAGGTGGTCCGAGAGCCACGGCGCGGCTCCGAACTCGGCGGCGTGCGACACCTCGTGGAAGGCGATCCACCGGCGGAAGCGAGGGAGGTCGACGTCCAGGGACTCGGCGGCCTTGACGATGTTCGGGTGGACGAAGTAGAGGCCGTGCGCCTCGTCTCCCTCGGCGAGGAGGAGGGGGTCGTACTGGCCGAGCACGTTCTTCCCGAGGAACGAGAGCATGAACGCCATCGTCCCGGTGTTGACGACGCGGGTGACGCCCGGGAGGGCGACGCGGCCGCGTTCCTCGATGGGGCGCATGACGCGTTCGAAGGTTCGGATGTTCGCGTCTATCCAGTGGTGTCGGTTCTGTACCTCGATAGCGTCGGGGACGTCGAACTCCACCTCGCCGACTTCGCGGAGGCGGGCGCGGGCGTCTCGCACGTCCGTCGCGTACCCCTGTCGGTCGGCCTCGGAGAGCGTGAGGTCACCGGGGTCGGTCACGTTCTTCGCGGCGTCGGCGACTGCTGACCAGTCGATGGCACCGGTGCCGTCGCCGTCGCCCGAAGCGGTCGCGACCGCGTGGACGCTGCGGAAGATATCCATACGGAGTGGTCGGGGTGGGGAGACAAAACCCTTGTTCCAGTCTCACGGCCCGAGACTCGTCTTTATCCGCGTCGCCGTCGACAGTCGTTCATGCTCACCGTCGACCACGTCGCCTTCGGGGGACGCGACTTAGACCACCTGCGCGCCGCCGCGGCAAACGTCGGACTGCCGTCGGAGTACGGCGGACCGCACGGCACCGGAACGACCCACATGGCCGTCGTCGGCCTCCCCGACGGTTCCTACCTCGAACTCGTCGCCCCGACGGACGAGAGCGACCCCGCGGACGCGGGATTCTGGCCGGCGCACCTCGCCGCGGACGCCGGGCCGGCGGGGTGGTGCGTCGAGGTGCCGAACGTCGCCGCCGCCGCCAAAACCGCCATCGACGCCGACGTTCGCGTGGACGGCCCCCACGACGGCGCGCGGACCCGCCCCGACGGGACGCCCGTCCAGTGGGACATGTGTTTCGAGGGTCCAGACGGGGACGAACGTCTCCCGTTCACCATCGCCGACCGAACGCCCCGGTCGTACCGAACGACGCCGAACCTCGACTTCGTGGAGTCGCCGCTGGTCGGAACCGCTCTCGTCGTCCTCGCGGTCACCGACGCCGAGGAGACGGCGGCGCTTTTCACCCGCCGGCATCGCCTCCCGACGCCCGTCGAGGCCGCGGGGCCGTTCGAGGCGTTCAGTCTCTGTCCGGGGTCGCCCGTGGCGTTCGCGGAGGCGACGACCGGAGGTGCGCTGGCCGAGCGAATCGAGGCGGTCGGTCAGGGGCCGTGCGCGTACCTCCTCGGCGTCGACGACTTCGAGGCCGCCGCCGACCGGTTCTCGCTGACGACGGAGGAACCCTTCGGCCCGGAGAGCGACCGTCGACTCGCGTGGTTCGACCACGGGGCGTTCCGCGAACGACTGGGCGTCGTCGAACTGTGAGACGGGTCGGAGACGACGGCGAACGGAAAACGGGCGCCGTCGCTCGGCGGGAGGAGACAGCAGTCGCTCGACGGCGAGAGAAAGGAAAATCGAGTCGCGTCGTCGCGGAAATCTAGACTTCGGCTTCGAAGTCTTCGAGCGCGTAGACCTGGTCGGTGCCGCGGCGGTCGAGCGTCTCGTTGGCGAGAAGCCAGTAGACGACCGACAGCGCACGTCGACCCTTGTTGTTCGTCGGGACGACGAGGTCGACGTTCGAGGTCTGGTTGTTCGAGTCACACATCGCGATGACCGGGATGCCCACCGTGATGGCCTCCTTGACGGCCTGCGCGTCGCCGATGGGGTCGGTGACGACGACCACGTCGGGTTCGATGTAGCCCGCGTAGTCGGGGTTCGTCAGGGTACCGGGGATGAAGCGACCGGTGCGGGCGCGAGCGCCCACGGCGTCGGCGAACTTCTTGGCCGGGAACCGACCGTACTGCCGGGAACTCGTGACCAGAATCTGCTCTGGGTTGTAGTTCGCGAGGAAGTCCGCGGCGGTGCGGATGCGCGAGTCGGTCTGACTCACGTCGAGGACGTACAGACCGTCGTCACGGACGCGGTGGATGAACCGCTCCATGTCTTTGGTCTTCTGCTGGGTCCCGATGTGGACACCAGCACCGAGGTAGTCCTCCACGGGGATGAGGAGGTCGGCCTCGTCGTCCGGCATGACGTCCTCGTCGAACGTCGGTTCTTCGGCTTCTTCGGCGTCGGCCTCGTCCGCCGCCGGGGCCTCTTCGGCCTCGGCGCCGGCCTCTTCGGCCTCGGCGACTTCTTCTTCCGTCGTCTCGGCCTCGGTCGTCTCGGCGTCGGTGTCGGCCGCTTCGGCCTCCGCGACGTCGTCGTCGACGACTTCGACCGCTTCGTTGTCGTTGTCTGTCATACTGCGTCGTCCGCGATGCGGATGAGTTCGTTGAGTTTGGCGGTTCGCTCGCCCTGGACCGTTCCCGTCTTGATGAAGGCGGCGTCGGTCGCGACGGCGAGGTGTGCGATGGTGGTGTCTTCGGTCTCACCGGAGCGGTGAGAGATGACGGCGTCGTAGCCGTTGCGGACGGCGAGTTCGACGGCGTCGAACGCGTCCGAGAGCGTGCCGATCTGGTTCGGCTTGATGAGGATGGAGTTCGCGGCGTCGGCGTCGATACCGTCCTGCAGACGGTCGACGTTCGTCACGAACAGGTCGTCCCCACAGATGAGCGTCTTCTCGCCCACGCGGGCGGTCAGGTCGGCGAAGCCTTCGTAGTCGTCCTCGTCGAGGGGGTCCTCGACGTAGACGAGGTCGTACTCGTCGACCATCTCGGCGACGTAGTCCACCTGTTCGTCGGTGGACTTCACCTCGTCACCGTAGACGTACCCGTCCTGCTCGTCGTCGTAGAGTTCGGCCGCGGCCATGTCGAGGCCGAATCCGATCTCGAAGCCGAGGTCGTCTTCCACGTCGGAGACGGCCTCGTCGACGACTTCGAACGCTTCGGCGTCCGAAATCGGCGGTGCCCACGCACCCTCGTCGCCCTTCGCGGCGGGGGTGTCGCGCTCGTCGAGAATCTCCGAGACGCGCGCGTGGACCGCGGCGTTGGCGAAGACGGCCTCGGAGACGCTCGGCGCACCGACGGGTGCGGCGAGGAACTCCTGGATGTGGGTGGCCTCCTTCGCGTGTTCGCCGCCCCCGACGACGTTGCCGAGCGGAATCGGGAAGTTCTCGCCGCGGAAAGCGCCGCCGAGATGCTGGTACAGGGGCGCACCGAGCATGTCCGCGCCGGCCTTCGCGGCCGCCATCGAGATTGCGACGGCGCTGTTCGCGCCGATTTCGGAGAAGTTGTCCGTGCCGTCGGCGGCGCGGAGCGCACCGTCGACGCCGCGTTGGTCTCCGGCGTACACCTCACCGACGAGACGCGGCACCGCGTGGCGCCGCGCGGAGGCGATTGCCTCCGACGGTGGGAGTTCGATGGCTTCGTACTCGCCGGTACTCGCACCGCTGGGTGCGGCCGCGCGACCGAAGCCGCCCGATTCGGTGAGTACGTCCGCTTCGACAGTCGGGTTCCCGCGCGAGTCGAGGACGCGTCGGAGTCTGACTTCCGTGATGAGTGTCATATCACTTACCCTCTCGTTTGACCGTGAACGGCAGTACACCGGCGTCGTACTCCTCGGCCGCGATGAGGATGGGTTCGCTCTGGTCCGTGTCGAGGAGGACGGGTGCCCCGTACGACACCTGCAGCGCTCGTGCGCCGAGGATGCGTGCCTTCTCGTATCGGTTGTAGCGCTGGTGCATTATTGGTACGGTGCCACCACGTCCACAAGGTCTTTGTGCGCGACCATCATGCGACGGCAGCAGTGACGTTCGACGCCGAGTTCGTCGAGAACTGCGGCTGGATCTTCGTCACCTTCGCGGGCGCGCGACTTGAACTCGTCCCAGTGTTCGCCGACGACGTTGCCGCACGTGAAACACCGGACGGGTATCATCATAGCTGAATCACCTCAGCGGTAGGACTTCTGGTAGCGTGCTCGTGCGCCCGGTCCGCCCCACTTCTTGGACTCGGACTGTCGAACGTCGTTGACGAGCAACGAGCGGTCGAAGTCCATGTAGGCGTCGCGGAGTTCGGCGTCGTTGAGGTGCTGCACCAGACCGCGCGCGATGGCGGTTCGCGTGGCGTCTGCCTGCCCGGCGAAGCCGCCGCCGGAGACGCTGACGTCGATGTCGACCTGCGAACGGAGGTCCTCGCCGGCGATGCGGAACGGTTCCAGCATCTTCAGACGGGCCATCTCCGGTTCGGTCAGTTCGACCGGTCGGGAGTTGATACGGACGCGACCTTTCCCCTCGCGCACCGTCGCGCGGGCGATTGCGGTCTTCTTCTTCCCAGATGTGTTCGTTACCATGTGACGTTAGCACCGAGTTTCTCGGAGACCTCTCCGAGCGAGATGAACTTGATGTTCGACAGGCGGTCCAGCGAGGTGTCGTCGAGAACGTCGCCGTCCTCGTCGAACGGGTTGCCGACGTAGACGCGGACGTTCGAGAGCGCCTCGCGGCCGCGGTCGGTCTTGTACGGGATCATCCCGCGAACGGCGCGCTTGAAGATGCGGTCCGGACGCTTGGGGTAGTACGGCCCCTGGTCCGACCCGACTTCCACGCGCTTTCTGTAGACGCTCATCACGTCTTCGTCGGAGCCCGTGATGACCGCGTCTTCGGCGTTCACGATGGCGACCTTCTCGCCGGCGAGCGTGCGCTGTGCGACTTCGCTGGCGACACGGCCGAGGATGCAGTTTCGCGCGTCGACGACGACGTCTGCGTCGAACTCTGCGAGACTCATCGGATCACCCGTACGTTAGAGCCTTCGGGGTTGTCTTCTGCAATCTGTTCGAGGGTCACCGTCGAACCGACCTGCTCGATCTTCTTGCGGGCCGACGACGAAAAGTCGACAGCCGCGACGGTGACGTTCTTCTCCAGCACACCGCTGCCCAGCACTTTGCCGGGGATGATAACGGTCTCGTCTTCCTTGGCATATCGTTCGATACGACCGAGGTTGACCTCTGCGTGGGTGCGCCGGGGCTTCTCCAGACGGTCCGCGATGTCCTGCCACACGTTGGCGCCAGACTCACGAGAGACCGCCTTCAGCTCGGCGATGAGACTGTTGAGTCTCGGGTTAGTCTTACTCATTGTCTACCTCCTTCTGAGAAAACGGAGTGCAGGGAGCAGGATTTGAACCTGCGGACCCCTATGGGACAGCGCCCTGAACGCTGCGCCGTTGGCCAGACTTGGCTATCCCTGCTCGCACTCCGGTCTACTGCGTGCCCCTTCAAACCAGTTTCGGTCCGACGGTCCTCTGACAGACGTTCACGCGACTGCGAGACGTCCGCTGTGGCCGTCAGGGCGGCCGTTCCCGCCGCTGTCGCGGCGGGCGTCCGTCGACTGGTGATCTGTGGGGCAGTCATGGTTCTATATCGCTACTTTCTCTTCGAGTTCGGCCGCGCGGTCGGAGATGCTCTCCACCGCGCGTCGGACCAGTTCCTCGACGGTGAACGACCCGTCCGTCTCCACGTGGAAGACGAACGCGCCGGGCACGTCGTGTACCTCGACGTCCTTGCCGGGGTACCGCTTCGTGAGGTCGTTGTCGAACTCGGACGTGGGGACGAGCGCACCGTCTTCGGCGCTCTCGTCGGCGGCGTGTTCGGCGGCCGCCTCTTCGATGACACCACGGAGAATGTTGGGTTCCTGCTCTTCGAACTCGTTGGCGTCGCCGACGACCTCAACGCGGTGGAGGTGTCGGTAACCGACCGCGACGCCGCCTTGGTGCTTGGCGTGCGCCTTCCCGCTCCCGAGGACGGCGTCGGCTTCCAGTTGAAGCCGCTGGCCCTCCTTGAGTTCGATGATGGGCACGTTCAGCTCTGCGGGTTGGACGAGTTCGTCGGACGACTCGATGTCTCCGGAGTACGCCGTCGCCGGACCCTCCACGTCGAGTGCGAGGGTCACGACGTCGCCTTCCTCGAAGTCGTCGAGCGGCGTCGTGAGCGGAACGAGGCCGAGTCGAAGACCGATCATCTCGTCGAACATCACCGACGAGTTCTCGACGAACCGGACGGTGTCGACGCTGAACGTCGGGACGTCCGCGACCATCGCACGGCGGATGCCGTTGGCGACGGCCGGGGTCATGCCCCGGACGAGGAAGCGTGCTTTTCGGTCTTCGCGTTCGATGAACTCGACCTCGAAATCTTCTGCCATGGATCTGTGTTAGAGTCGGCTGTTTTTCGGTGCGCGAGTTCCGTCGTGCGGAATCGGCGTGACGTCCTCGATGCGCCCGATTTCGAGTCCAGCACGGGCCAGTGCACGGATGGTCGCCTGTGCGCCGGGTCCGGGACTCTTGTTGAGGTTCCCGCCGGGGCCGCGGACGCGAACGTCCAGGCCCTCGATGCCGGCGGCTTTGACTTCTTCAGCCACCGTCTGGGCCATCTGCATGGCCGCGTACGGGGACGCCTCGTCTCGGTTCTGCTTCACCACGGCACCACCGGACGACTTCGCTATCGTCTCTGCGCCGGTCTGGTCGGTGACGGTGATGAGCGTGTTGTTGAACGATGCGTGCACGTGGGCGATTCCCCACTTACTGCCGGAGTTCTCTGATTCGCTCATTGGTTACTCCTGTCCCTCTGCTCTTTCGGGGTGCAGCTCGTCCGAGAGAGGGCTGCGCTCGTCGAACTCGACGAGACCCTCTTCGGAGACTTCGACCTTCTTCGACGGGCGCGTGACGCGTGCGCCGTCGACCACGACGTGGCCGTGGAGGATGAACTGACGCGACTGCTTCGGCGTGTGGCCGAGACCTTTGCGGTAGGCCACACTCTGCAGACGGCGTTCGAGGATGTCGGTCACGTCGAGACCGAGGACCTCGCTGATGTCGTCGTCCTCCGAGAGGATGCCGTAGCGGCGGAGTCGGTCGAGGAACTCCACGCCTAACTCTTCGGCGAGTTCCATGTCGCCCTGCGCTTCGCCGATGAGGCGTCGGGCCTCGCGGCGGTAGTTACGCAGTTCGGACTGGGCGCGCCAGAGTTCTTCTTTGTTCTTCAGGCCGTAGCGTCCGAGGAGGTCGGCCTCCTGCGCGATACGCTCGCCCTGGAACGGGTGGTTCGGCGTCTCGTAGAACTTCGTGTTCTTTCCGGTCGCCATTATTCGTCACCACCCTCTGCTTCGGCGGCTTGTTCTTCTTTAATCGCCTCGACGTTGACGCCGATGGTCCCCTCGGTACGTCCCGTGGACTTCGTGCGCTGTCCGCGCACTTTCTGTCCGCGCTTGTGTCGGACGCCCTTGTAGGAGTTTATCATCTTCATGCGGTTGATGTCGTGGCGACGTTTCTGTTCGAAGTCCGAGCCGGTCTCGTGGGTGGTCTCGCCGGTGTAGAAGTCGTCTCGGCGGTTGATCATCCACTCTGGGGCGTGGTCGGTGAAGTTCTCGACGACGTCGACGACGGATTCGATGTCGTCTTCGTCGAGAAGTCCGAACGTAGCCGTTCGGTCCACACCCGCGGCGTCGGCAACGATGCGCGCCGTGCGCTTGCCGATACCCTTCATGTCGGAGAGACTCCGCTCTACCGTCTTCGTGCCGTCCAGGTCGGTCTGACCGATTCGGACGAAGTATCGGAGGTTCTCTTCCTCCTCGGGAGCGTCGTCTTGTGGTTCTTCTGCACTCATGACTGGAAAGTCGGGTGAGCGTTGCGGCGGGGATTCGAACCCCGGAGGCGGTGTGCCACTGAGTTAGCAACCCAGCGCCTTGGGCCAGGCTTGGCTACCGCAACACATGCTCTGGTTACTGTCGCCCTCTCGGACTCGGGGCCGACGCCCCTACATCGTATTGCAGTCGAAAGGAAACGTGGACTCTACTTAAACATCACGATAGGGCGTTCGGGTGAGAAAGCGCCACATACGACCGAATATCGCCGCGAGCGGAGTTCTGAGCGGACTGCCGCCGACGCCGTGCCACGCGACGACGTGACGGGGATGCGTCAGCTCTGTCCGCGCGCAGAACGGCTATACTCGTCGCGACGCAACGGCGACCGTGAGCGCAGATACGTCTCCGTCGAACGCGCCGAACAAGCCCGTCACCGTCGAGTCCGAGGAGGAACTGGACGAACTCTTGAAGACGCACGAGTTGGTCCTCGTCGACTTCTTCACGAAGGGCTGTACCCTCTGTCAGAGCATCGAACCGGTCGTCGGCAACGTCGCACGCGCGCACGAAGACTTGGCCGTAGCCCTCTGCAACCCCCGCGACGACCTCGCTCTCGTCGACCGGTTCGGCATCCGGAGCGTCCCGACGCTCGTCCTGTTCGAGGACGGCGAACGTGTCGGGACGCTGGCGGACGGCTTTCAGGGCGGCGCGGCCATCGACGAGTTCATCGCCGAGTCGCGGTCGAACCCCCAGGCGTAGTCTCGCCGTCGCGAACGACGAGGACGGGCACCGAACTCCCGCGGACGACCCGCCGCGCGACGTTTCCCAGCGGTGCCGGCGCGTCGGCTGACCCGCTTCGCGCGCCGACGACGACCAGGTCCGCTCCCGCCGACGCGGCGTCGATGATGCGCGCGGCCGGAACGCCCGTCTCTACGGACGGGGCGACGGAAACGCCGGCTTTCACGCCGTCCAGTGCGACCGCCTGCGCCGTCGTCTGCGCCGCCGCGTCGAGCGACGCTCGCGCGGCCGCCGTTCCCGCGAGTCGGTCGTCGACGACGGAGAGCGCGCGCACGTCCGCCCCGTAGGCGGCCGCGAGCGAGAGCGCCGCCGACGTCGCTCGGGCCCTCGACCGGTCCCCGTCGACGCCGAGGAGGACCCGTCGGTACGCGGCCGTGCGGCCCGCTCTCTCGTTCGGAACGACGAGGACTGCCGAGTCGACTCGGTCGAGGAGCGTCTCGGTGACGCCGCCGAGCGAGAACCGCCGGGCGTCCGTCTCGCCTCGCGTCCCGACGACGACGACGTCCACTCCCACGTCCGTCGCGTAGTCGGCGACGACGGCCGCGGGTTCGCCCTCTTCGACGGCGGTGCGGACGTGGACGCCCGCGGCCGTCGCTCGTCGCCCGACGCTCGTGACCGCCGTCTCGGCGTCCACGGCCGCGGTGGTCCGCGCGCGCCGACGCATCTGTTCCGTGGTGAACGACGCCACCCGGTCGTCGTCGACGACGGCCAGAACGTGGAGCGTCGCGTCCGTCCGCGCGGTGAGTTCGATGGCGTGCGTCGCCGCCGCCTCGGCGCTCGGGCTCCCGTCGGTCGCGACGAGGAGACTGGTCGGCGCGAACGAGAGCGAGGCGCTCGCGGCGTCGGTGTCGCGGGTGGCCGTCATTGAGAGCCGTACGGTCCGCCGGAAGATAAGCAGCGACGGCGACTCAGGCGCCGATATACTCCTCGTTGATGACCCACTCGTCGTCGTCGTCGCGGACGAGGTACTCGCCGTAGTAGGGGACGCGGTTCTCCACCACCTCGCGGTAGGCCTCGCGAATCTCCGCGCGACTCATCTCGCCCATCGGGCGCAGGTCGTCGTTGCGGTTCAGACAGCCCTTCAGGAAGCCCTTGTGCGTGACGCGGACGCGGTGGCAGTTCGCACAGAAGTCCTCGTTCTCCACGGGGTCGACGATTTCGACCATGCCTTCCCCCACGAAGTAGCGACGGCGGTGGTGCATATCGCGCGTCTCCACTCGGTCGGCCTTCTCTTCGAGCCAGTCGTGGACGCGCTGGATGTCGATGTTCCACTCGGGCCGACCGGTCAGTTCGGGCATGTACTCGATGAGTTGGAGTTGGAGGCCGGGGTTCTCGGCGACGTGGTCGACCATCTCCTCGACGTAGCCCGCGGTGTGTTCGAAGACGACCATGTTCAGCTTCACGGGGTCGAGTCCGGCGTCGAGGGCGGCCTGGACGCCCTCCATCACTTTGTCGTACGCACCGGATTTCGTTATCTCCGCGAACGCCTCCGGGTCGAGGGCGTCCTGCGAGACGTTCACCCGCGAGAGACCCGCCGCTTTCAGCGCCTCGGCGCGCCCGGGGAGGAACGTCCCGTTCGTCGTCAGCGACGTCTCCATCGAGTCCGGCGTGCGTTCGATAATCTCCTCTAAGTCCTGTCGCAGCATCGGTTCCCCGCCGGTGAACTTCACTTTCTCGACGCCGAACTCCTCGACCACTTCGAGGAAGCGAACCACGTCGTCGGCTGTCATCTCCTCTTCTGCGGGGTCCATCGGCCCGCGCGTGTCGCCGAGTCCCTCGTTGTGACAGTAGACGCAGTCGAAGTTACAGCGGTCGGTCAGAGAGATGCGGACGCCGCTCACCTCACGTCCGAAGTCGTCCACGAGCATATGTAACGGTTCTACGTGTGAGCGCTGATAAAGAAGTGGGTCGCCGTGGGCGCTGCGTAACCGAATCAGGTTTCGGGCGGCCGTCGACGTCGCGTCGAACGGGTTCGGGCGGCGGCGTCTCCGAGCGAGAGTCTATGCGCTGAGCGCGCGTCTATCCGGCGGTGCAGTATTCGACATGAAAGCATTCGTTACCGGTTCGACCGGACTACTGGGCAACGCACTCGTCAGACGCCTCGAAGCCGAGGGACACGAGGTCACGGCACTCGTCCGTTCGCCGGAGAAGGCCGAGCGGATTCTGGGTGACACCGACGCGCGAATCGTCGTGGGAGACGTGACCGACGTTGGGGAGTTCGCCGACGAACTCCGCGGTCACGACGTCCTGTTCCACGCCGCGGCGTACTTCCGCGAGTACTACGGCGTCGGCGACCACACGGCGAGACTCCGCGCGGTGAACGTCGACGCGACGGTCGACCTACTCGTCGCCGCCGAAGAGGCGGGCGTCGGACGCGCGGTTCACGTGAGTTCGAGCGGAACCGTCGGCCCGAGGAGAGACGGGTCGCCGAGCGACGAGTCCGACTGCATCGACCCGACCGAGACGGAGAACTACTACTTCCGGAGCAAGGTGCTCGCGGAACGGGCCGTCGAGCAGTTCCTCGACGAACACGAGATGGACGTGGTGATGGTCCTCCCGGGGGTGATGGTCGGCCCCGGCGACGCCGCACCGACGGTGATGGGTCGCGTCGTCCTCGACTTGGTGGCGGGGCGCGTCTTCGCCATTCCCGAGGGGGGACTGAGCTTCGTCGACGTGCGCGACGTGGCCGAGGCGACGGTGGCGGCGGCCGAACGCGGCGCTCGCGGCGAGCGCTACGTCGTCGGCGGACGCTACCGCACCATGGCCGAGTTCGCGGCGACGGTCGGGCGGTTGACCGGCGTCCGCGCGCCGAGACGCGTCTTGCCCTACCGCGTCGGCCTCGCGGTCGGTCTGGCGAGCGAACTCGCCGCGCGAGTCCGAGGCGGCGACCCACTCGTCAGTCGCGCCGCGGTCCACTCGGTGCACGAGGGCGTCGAACTCTCCTCGGCGAAGGCGAAACGAGAACTGGGCGTGACGTTCCGCCCTCTCGAAGAGACGCTGCGCGACGAAGTCGAGTGGTTCCGCGAGCACGGCTATCTGGACGCGGCGACGGCGGCGCACCCGTCGGGGCAGACGACCGCGGTGCGGTAGCGCCGGCCACCGCTTACACAACCCTTATTCGGCGGACGGACCCACTTCTCGGACATGAACGACGACGCGGTACGCGACCGACTCCGGGCGGTCGAAGACCCGGACCTCGGCGACGACATCGTCTCGCTCGGCCTCGTCAACGCCGTCGAGGTGGACGACGAGGCGGGGGTCGTCCGCATCTCGCTCGCACTCGGCGCACCGTACTCGCCCCACGAGACCGATATCGCCGCTCAGGTCAGAGCGCAGTTCGAAGACACCGACTACGAGGTGGACCTCTCGGCGTCGATTCCGGGCGGTCTCTCGGCGGACGAAGACGTCCTGCCGGGCGTGAAGAACGTCATCGCCGTCGCCTCAGGCAAGGGCGGCGTCGGCAAGTCCACCGTCGCGGTGAACCTCGCGGCGGGCCTGTCGAAACTCGGCGCTCGCGTCGGTCTGTTCGACGCCGACGTGTACGGCCCGAACGTCCCCCGGATGGTGGCGGCCGACGAAGCGCCGCAGGCGACGGGCGACCAGGTCATCGTTCCGCCCGAGAAGTACGGGATGAAGCTCATGTCGATGGCCTTCCTCGTCGGCGAGGACGACCCGGTCATCTGGCGCGGTCCGATGGTTCACCAACTCCTGACGCAGTTGGTGGAGGACGTGCAGTGGGGCGAACTCGACTACATGATTCTGGACCTGCCGCCGGGGACGGGCGACACGCAACTCACCGTCCTCCAGACGCTCCCGCTCACGGGGGCGGTCATCGTGACGACGCCGCAGGACGTCGCCGTCGACGACGCCCGAAAGGGACTGCGGATGTTCGGCAAGCACGACACGAACGTCCTCGGCATCGTCGAGAACATGTCCTCGTTCCGGTGCCCGGACTGCGGGTCGTCGCACGATATCTTCGGCGCGGGCGGCGGCGAGGCGTTCGCCGCCGAGAACGGCCTGCCGTTCCTCGGGTCCATCCCACTCGACCCGAACGTCAGAAGCGGCGGCGACGGCGGCAGGCCCGTCGTCCTCGACGAAGACAACGAGACGGCCGACGCGTTCCGCCGACTGACCGAGAGCGTCGCGGACATGGCGGGCGTCGTCCGACGGCGTGAGGTCGCAGAGCGATGAGCGAGGAGGACGCCGAACTCCCCGAGGAGTTGCGGGACGAGGAACCCGACTGGGAGATGAGCCCCGACTCCGACGCGGCGTTCGACCCCGACGCCGACCGCAGGGAACTGCTGCGCGACGTCGCCGAAGACGTCTACGGCGACTCTTCTGAGAGTCGACAGCTCTCGGCCATCCTCTACCGCGTCAGCGACCTGTACGACCCCGACGAGGACACCTCCCCCGAAGAGATATATCTCAACGTCCGTCACATCATGGATATCAAGGCGAAGGGCGGCCTCCGAACCGAGTAGTGTCGGATTCATCCCCGCACTAAAGCACGGGGCTTTCTCCTTGAATCTCCGTAACGGGTTCACTTTCACCTCTCTACACGGAGACATCCGCGTTCTCTGACCGTCCAACCCCCCGCAGAAGACCAGTTCGGTGGATTACACTTCCACCACGCTCTCCGCGACGAGTCGGACGCGGTTTCCGTCGCGCCCGGCTGCGTCCGACCGCATCCGAAACCGCGTCGACCGCGTCCGACGACGCCCGGCCCCGGGCGCGACCCGACGGCCGTACCGTCGAACGCCGCGAGAGCGACCACTTTTCACCGTCGCCGCCCACCACTGGGTGTGGACGCCGAACAACACACGCTCGAGAACCCCTTCAGTATGGACCCCGACTGCGAGAACTGTCCGGGTCTGTGTGACGTCCGCGAGAACGTCGTCCACGGCTACGGCGACGTGGGCGGAGAGTTCGTGTTCGTCGCCGAACGCCCCTCGTCGGGTGCGGACGAGAACGGCATCCCCTTCACCGGCGACGAGGAGGGCGAACGCCTCCAGCGAATCCTCGGTGACCTCGGGTTCTCGCGTTCCGACCCCGACAGCGACGAACCGGACCTGCAGAACGTCTTTCTCACGTACCTCACGCGGTGTCGCCACCCCGAGCGTCGGCCGACGGACGAAGAGATACTCACCTGCGAACCCTACCTGAACGCCGAGATACGGATGATAAACCCCGAGATAATCGTCCCCATCGGCCAACGGACGCTCGAAGCCCTCGCCATCGACTACACGACGCGCGCGCCGGACAGTTTCGACGTGACCGAAGAGCACGCGACGACGATTCGCGGCCGCGGGTTCGAACTCGTCCCGATGCTGGAACTGGACGAACAGACCGACGACGACACCGAGGCGTTCGTCGAACACCTCAGGGAGTCCGTCTTCGGTCGGGACTACCGCCAGACGAAGGGTCGGCGCGGCCGCTAACCGCTCGACTCGTCGCTCAGGTCCGCCAGTACGGCGTCTTCGTCTTTCTCGCGTTTCGCGCGCCGTAGAGCACCGTCCCGACGACGGCGACGACCAGCAGTCCACCGACGACCAGCGTCCACCCCGTCGCGCCGAGGAGGAACACGCCGAGAGCGGCGACGCCGAGGACGACGACGGAGAGGGCACCGAGACGCGATAGCGTGCGCGTGAGTCTCGACCCGGCGAGACCGCCCGCCGGGGCACCGTCGGCCGACCGTGCGTCAGTGTCCGTGACCGTGTCAGTGTCCTGCGTCATACCCCACCGTTCGGACCCGCGGTACTTGAACGGAAGCGGCGAGTTGAAGGACCACCCCGCCCGAGGTGCGAGCATGACCGTCGTCTGTCTCATGGCCGACCCGCCGCGCCCCGGACTCGTGCTCTCGGAACTCGCCGCGACGAGTCCGCTGTCGGAGGCGGAGGCCGCGGACCTCTACGCCGCGATGCTGAAAGACACGATGGTGGCCGTCGCGCGGTCCGGCGGCGACTTGCTCGTGAACTACCGCTCCGAGGACCTCCTCCCCGAGGCCCACCGCGACGAGGAGGGAACCGCCGAGGCGGAGATTCGAGCGCTGGCCGTCTCGGCCCTCGAAGACCCCGACGAGGCGCGGTTCGAGGTCCAAGTCGGCTCGAACTTCTCCGCACGCGCGGGGAACACGATGATGCACCTGCTCCGCGACGAGGAAGTGAACTCCGCGGCCGTCGTCCGCGGGGATGCCCCGTTCCTCACCCGCGCGAAGATAGACTCGCTGGCAATGAAACTCCGGACGAACGAAGTCGTCCTCGGTCCCTCGACGTCGGGTCGAACCGCCGTCGCGGGCTTCACCGAACCCATCGACTTCACGGACGCGTTCGTGACGCCGGAACTGGAGACGCTCGCCGAACGAGCGACGGACGCCGGACACGACGTGGGTTTCACCGAACTGTACGGCACGGTCCGGACGGGTGCGGACCTCCTGACGCTCGTTCCGGCGATTCGCTCGCGCTGGCAGGCGGAGCGTCTCGTCCCCGGTCACACCGCCGAGTTCGTCGTGGAGACGGGACTGTTCGTGCGAGCGGTGGACGGCGAACCGACGTTGGTTCGGGACGCCGAGTGACCGACAGGTCTTAGACCGACGACCGAGAACTCCCGTGCGCTGGTGGGATGGCAGAGTGGACTATTGCGCCTGCCTTGAAAGCAGGTAGCCTTTGGCTTCCTGGGTTCGAATCCCAGTCCCACCGCATTTTGCGAGCGAACCACGCGCCGCAGTTTCATCTACGGCGTCCCGCGTGAGCGAGTACGTCGGACACACTGGCGATTCGAATCAGGGAGCGACGCGAGCGAAGTGAGCGAGTGAGTTCGAATCCCAGCCCCACCGCATTTTGCGAACGAACCACGCGCCGTAGTTTCGTCTGCGGTGGCCCCGCCGAGCCCCGAAGATGCGTAACGGCTATGCGTCGGCCTTCCAACACAGGGGTATGGACTGGCCACACGACCCCGACGGCGAACAGGGGAGCGAGGGCATGCGCAAGTACGGACAGGCGATAATCGCGAAGAAGGTGAACGAAGACGAGGACTTCCCTCTCTCGCGAGACGAGTTCGTGGAGGCTCACGGCGACGAACCCATCCGCATCGACTACCAGACGGTCGTCTCGCTTCGCGACGTCTTCGAGAACGTCGAACAGGAGTCGTTCGACGACTTCGTCGCGTTCCACAAGGCCGTCGGACGGGCGATGCGCGAGTCGGGCTACTGGTTCTACGAGGGCGCGGAGAAGTTCGTCGGCGGGAAGAACAGCGCCTGAGTCTTCTGATTCTCTCGGACGGCTACTCCGCGGACGGACCGGACGGCCGTTCCCAGTCACGCATCGCGTCGCTGCCGACTTCCGCCTGTACTTTCTCTTCGAGGAGGTTCACCGCGACGCTGTTGGCCCCCTCCGGGATGATGAGGTCGGCGTGTTTCTTCGAGGGTTCGATGAACTGTTCGTGCATCGGTTTCACCGTCGAGAGATACTGGTCGATGACGCCTTCGAGGTCGCGGCCCCGTTCGATAACGTCGCGTTGGATGCGCCGGAGGATGCGTACGTCGGCGTCCGTCTCGACGTACAGGCGAAGGTCGAGCATCTCGTTGATGTCCTCGTCGTAGAGCGCGAGGATTCCCTCGACGATGACGACGTCGGTCGGTTCGACCGTCTTCGGGTCCTCTTTTCGGTTGTGTATCTCGAAGTCGTACACCGGCATCTCGATAGACTGCCCCTCCAAGAGCGTCGAGAGTTGGTCTCGCAGGAGGTCCCACTCGAACGCCGAGGGGTGGTCGTAGTTTATCGACGCCCGCTCTTCGAGTTCGAGGTGGCTCAGGTCTTCGTAGTAGTTGTCGATGGGGATGCGCGTGACGGCCTCGCCGACGTTCTCGGTGATGAGTCGTGCGACGGTGGTCTTGCCCGCACCGGTCCCGCCCGCGATACCGATGACGAACGACGGGATAGTCATCAGTAGACAACTCGTCCGCGCCGGTTTGAGGGTGGCGATTGCCGGGCGTCCGCGTGCGTAGGTGGGTATCGAGGGTCAGAGTTGGCTCCGAATGTGTTTCTCTGACACGACAGTTTCGAGGGTGTGAACGTACCGAAATCGCCCGTCCACGCTCCGTCGAAAGGTAGATTTATAATGGGGTGATGCCTTTGCGTGTCACATGGCACGTGATATCGCACGCCGTGACTTTCTGAAACGCGCGGGTGCCGCCGGTGCTGTGGGTGCAGCGGGACTGTCTGGCTGTATCGGAAGTCCGGGTGGCGGTGGCGGGAGCGGCCCAGACGGGCTCGTCGTCATCGGCTACCCGGAGAGTGGGATTCAGCTGTTCCGCGACTACTACAGCGCCTCCGACGGCGAAGAGCAGATTCTGGTCCCCGACGGGCTACGCGACGGAGCGATGCCCGGTCAGGTGGGGAACGACATGGGGAACGTCACCGGTACCGCACCGGCGGCGGGCGGTCCGAACCAGCAGGCGTTCAGCGACCTGTTCCAGTCGGAGTACAACGCCGCGCCGGGCGTGTTCACCTCGCAGTCGTACGACTCCGTCGCGATTCTCATCCTCGCGAACGCCGCGGCGGGCGAGAACAGCGGTCCCGCCCTGCGGGACCAGATGCGCCGCATCGCCAACCCCGGCGGCGACGAGTACGGCCCCGAGAACTTCGTCGAGGCCGTCGAGGCGGCCGCCAACGGCGACGACATCAACTACCAGGGCGCGTCTTCGGCGACCAACTTCAACGAGGCGGGCGACCCGGCGTCCGCCGCGTACGCCATCTGGGAGTTCGAGGGGACCGACTCCAGTTCGACGAGCACCGTCGAGACGCAGAACTTCGAGGGAGACAACCCCGACGGGAGCGGTCCGAGCGCGGACAGCGGACCGGGCGGCTCCGACCGCGAGATTTCGGTCGGAATCCTCCTGCCGGAGACGGGTGACCTCGCCTCCGTCGGACAGCCGATGATTCAAGCCGCACAGCTCCCGGCCGCACAGGTCAACGACGCGAACCCCGCGGGACTCACGGTCAACGCCCAAATCGAGGACACGCAGACGTCTCCGGACGCCGGTGTCTCCGCGGCGCAGTCGCTCGTCAGCGCGGGCGTCCCCGGCGTCTGTGGCTCCGCATCCTCCGGTGTGAACGTCCCCGTCTCCCAGCAGGCGTTCATCCCGAACGAAGTCGTCGGCTGTTCGCCGTCTTCGACGGCGCTTTCGGTGTCGAACCTCGACGACAACGACTTCATCTTCCGGACGGCGCCCTCGGACTTCCTGCAGGGCCGCGTCATGGCGCAGGTCATGTCGGAGCGTCTCGAAGCGGAAAGCGTCGCGACGCTGTACGTCAACAACGACTACGGCCAGCAACTGTCGAACCGCTTCTCGGACGTGTTCCAGAACGAGTTCGAGGGCGAAGTGTACAACCAGGTCGCGTTCAACATCGGCGAGTCCTCGTACTCCTCGGTCATCGAGACGGCGCTCTCGGGCCCCGAGAACTGAGCCGACTACGACTCCGATTTTCTTTTCGACTACCCGAGGAGCGGCGGCGATACCGACGAGCAGAAAGCGCTCACTGTCTCACCGATGAGAGTACTCCACGAAGCACCGCGTCCTCCTCGCGACGTCGAGTCGTCGTTCGTCGCCGTCTGTGGCCGTCTGGTCGATGGCGACGACGACGCTCGGTCATGAACCGGGTCGGAGACCGACCACGAAATGCGGACGCTACCGCTCGTCGCTACGACGCAGTACGTCTGCGACGAAACCAAAAAAAGCGTGACGAGCGGCGACTATCCGCCGAGGAAGTCCCGTCGGACCTGTTCGTCGTTCAGGAGTTTGTCGCCGGAGTCGACGTAGCGGTTCTCGCCGTTCGCGAGGACGTAGCCGCGGTCACAGCGCCGAAGCGCCTCCTTGGCGTTCTGTTCGACCATGAGGATGGCCGTCCCCGCGTCGTTTATCTCGTCTATCTTGTCGAACATCTCCTCGACTAAGTCGGGGGCCAGTCCCGCCGACGGTTCGTCCAAGAGGAGCAACGAGGGGTCGAGCATCAACGCGCGACCCATCGCGAGCATCTGCTGTTGCCCGCCGGACATCGTTCCCGCCTTCTGGTCTCTCCGCTCTCGCAGGATGGGGAATCGGTCGAACACCATGTCGAGGGCGTCCTGCGGAACGTCGTCTAAGATGTACGCGCCCATCTCCAGGTTCTCCTGGACGGTGAGCGTCGCGAACACGTTGTCGTTCTGCGGGACGTAGCCGATACCCTCGTGGATTATCTCTTCGGGGCGGAGTCCCGTGATGTCTTCGCCTTCGAACGTGACCGTCCCGCCCATGTGCGCGGTGAGGCCGAAGACGGACTTCATCAGCGTGGACTTGCCCGCGCCGTTCGGGCCGACGATGGTGACGTACTCGCCGTCGTGGACGTCCATGTCCACGTCGGTGAGAATCTGTAAGTCGCCGTACCCCGCGTCGAGGTTGCGGACGCGGAGGAGTTCGTCGCCGGCCACGTCGGGCGTGGAGTCCGTCGCGGCGGTCACGTCGTTCGCGTCCGTGGCGTCTGAGCTCATACGTTGCCTCCGAGGTAGGCTTCGATGACCTCTTCGTTCGACTTGATGTCCGCTGGGGTGCCCTCGGTGAGGACGCGCCCCTGGTGGAGGACGATGACGTGTTCGCAGTTCTCCATGATGAGGTCCATGTCGTGTTCGACGAGGAGGAAGGTGTAGCCCTGTTCTCGCAGTTCGTGGATGTGCGTGAGCAAGCGCTTCTCCAGCGAGGGGTTGACCCCCGCGAACGGTTCGTCCAAGAGGAGCATGTCCGGGTCGGTGAGAAGCGCCCGAGCCATCTCCAACAGTTTTCTTTGACCGCCCGAGAGGTTGCCCGCGTACTCTTCGGCGATGTGGTCTATCTCGAAGAACTCCAACACCTCCCAGACGCGTTCGAGCAACTCCTCTTCCTGTTCGATGACCTCGCCCCGGACGCCGGGGAGCACCGACCGCCAGAGTTTCTCCCCTCGCTGGTGTTTCGGAGCGAGCATCATGTTCTCCAGGACGGTCATGTCTTCGAGTTCGCGGGCGATTTGGAACGTCCGCACGAGGCCTTTGTTGGCTATCTCGTGCGGTTCCATCCCGGTGATGTCCTCGTCGTTGAACGTCACCGTCCCCGTGTCGGGTTTGAGCATCCCGGTGATGAGGTTGAACGTCGTCGACTTCCCGGCCCCGTTCGGGCCGATGAGTCCGGTGAGCGTCCCGCTCTCGACTTGGAACGTCGCGCCGTCGACGGCGGTGATACCGCCGAACGACTTGCGTAGCCCGTCGACTTGAAGCGGGAACTCCGCCGTGGTGTCGGGACCGGACGAGGTGTCTATCGGTGCCGATCCGAACGCCTCCGTCTCCGTCTCTGGATTCGAATCTGTCTCACTCATCGGAGTCACCTCCCGCCGTCGCGGCGTCGTCCGCCGCGTCGTTCGCCGCGTTCTTCGCCGTCCCGCCGTCCGTCGCGGCGGCGCGCGCGTGCGCCGCCGTCAGCGGGATTCCCGCAGCCGTCTCCTTTCTGTGTCCGAGCATCCCTTCGGGTCGGTTGTGCATCAACCAGATGAGCACGAGACCCATGACGACGAGTTGCAGTTGTCGGATGCTGTCGACGGTGTAGAAGAACATCGGTGCCGGGTTGAGATTCGAGATGAGCGGTGCGATGGCCGGACCGAAGCTACTGGGTGCGTCCGCCGCGGGAAGCACCGTGTCGACGAGGTTCTTGAAGTACCGCGGTCCCTGGTAGAGCACCGCCGCGAAGACGGCCCCGCCGAGGACGCTCCCGGTGTTCGACCCCGCGCCGCCGATGATGAGCGCGATCCAGACGAAGAACGTCACCCGCGGACGGAAGAAGTTCGGCGTCACCGCGCCCTGCGTCATGAGCCAGAAGATGCCCGCCAGCCCCATCAGCGCGCACCCGAGCATGAACGACTTGATCTTGAACTGGTTCGTGTCCTTGCCGAGCGAGTTCGCGACGTCCTCGTCCTCGCGAATCGCTTTGAGGACGCGACCGAACGGCGACTCGCCGGTCCGCTTCAGCAGCCAGTAGTACGCCGCAACGAACAGGAGCAAGAACAGGCCGTAGACGAGGCCGTCGACGACCGGTTTCGGGTTGGTCGGGACGATTGCTTTGAAGGCGTCTACGAACCCGAGGTAGGCGCCCCAGAGGCCGACCGACTGGAACAGTGCCTGCAGGGGGTCGGTGAAGTCGAGGATGAGCCCCGACCCGCCGCCGAACCCGACGCGGTTCCCGAACATCTGGAACTGCTGGAGGTCGCTCGACAGGAAGCTGAAACGGACGATTTCGGACATCGCGATGGTGACGATGGCGAGGTAGTCCGCCCGGAGTCTGAGCGCCGGGAGGGCGACGACGAGTCCGAGAAGCGCCGCCGCGGCCATCCCGGCGACGATACCGACGATGAGCGGGAGGCCGAGACCTCCCACCTGCGCCGCGCCGCCGGGCGTGTAGATGGGCTTCGTGAACAGCGCCATCACGTACACGCCGACGGCCATGAAGCCGACGATACCGATGTTGAACAGCCCCGTGTAGCCCCAGTGGAGGTTCAACGCGAGCGCCAGCATGGCGAAGACACCGATGTAGAACGTCAACACCGCGATGGTGTTGAGTTGCCCGCGGAGCGAGTAGCCGAGTCCGACGCCGACGAGGACGTACGCGGCGTACGTCACCAACAGGACGGCGACGATGAGTCCCGCGTCGCCGCCCGGCATCCGGTCGGCGAGGTCTTCTCTGACGCTCATGCGGTCGCCCTCCCACTGAACAGGCCGGACGGTTTCACGAGCAGGATGAGGATCATCACGACGAACGCCGCCGCGCGGGCGAACGCCGAGGGGATCCAGAGCACCGACAGCGACGCCGTCAATCCGATGACGAGGCCGCCGGCGATTGCGCCGTAGATGGAGCCGATACCGCCGAGGATGACCGCCGCGAAGATGAGAAGCAGCAGGAGCCATCCGTCGTTGAACCCGAGCGTCCCCTTCCAGAGGACGAACATGTAGCCGGCGACGCCGGTGAGGCCACCGCCGATGATCCACACCGAACGAACGACTCGCTCCGTCGGGATGCCGGTCACGCGTGCGAGGTCCTCGTTGTCGGCCATCGCGCGCATCGCCTTCCCGAGTTTCGTCCGTTGAAGCAGAAGGTGAACGCCGAGCATCAGTCCGCCAGCGACGACCACGAGCGTCAGGTCGTGCATGTTGATGCGAATCGCGCCGTCGACGAAGTACAGCGAGAGCGACGGCGGTTGGGCCGTCGTCCCGCGGACGTCGGACCCGAACACGAACTGCATCATGTACCGGAGTGCGAACGCGACACCGATACTGGTGATGAGAAGGGTGATTCCGTCCTGGTCGCGAATCGGGCGGAAGATGACGCGGTCGACCGCCAACGAGAGCGCGATGGCGAACACGCCGGCGACGACGAGACCGGCGATGACCGCGAACGGCGTCCCCGTGATGCCGATGCCGAGTGCCCCGCCGAACACCGACCCACCGGCGCCGACGAGCAACAGCGACCCGATGTCGGCGCGTCCGAGTCCGGCGAAGAGGTACGTCGTCGCCCACCCGGAGAACGCTCCGGCGGTGATGTAGTCGCCGTGCGCGAAGTTCGCGAAGTTCAGGATACTGTACGTCATCGAGAGTCCGATACCTGCCAAACCGATTACCAATCCACGCATCAGGCCGTCCCACAGTAGCGACCCGACCTCACTGAACGCAGTCCGCCCGGTAGCGAGTCCAACGAGGAGGTCTCCGAACAGGAGAACCGCCACGAGGACGAGTAGAATCGCTCCCGGTCTGTCGACTGCGAATCGGCGACCGCGTGAATAAGTCTCAGCGATACCCATTGATAACTATCCTCACGGTATTTGCGGACGTGAAACGATGATAAGTCTTTCTTCATCAGTCGGAAAGTCTCAACGTGGATATTGAACGGAATAGACACATGTGGGCACTGTTGCCCACCGACAGACATCGAGACGGACCTGTGAGAGGTGTCGGCCCCGCCACGAGTCGGGGGAGTAGTTCTTTCGCGTCCGACGCCGAAGAGACGACAATGGACGACGCCGACGAGCGTTCGGTTCGTATCTGCCGCGTCGATACGGACGAGGTCGACGTCCTCGCCGACCTCTGGGTTGCACTCGCGGCCGACCAGCGGTCGTATCGGTCTCACCTCCGGGCCGAGGAGAACCGCGACCGAATCCGCGAGGCGATGGCTCGGCACGTCATCACCGACGGCGTTCGGGTCGCGCGGACGGACGAGGGCGTCGTCGGCTTCGTCATGTACGGACTGGAACACGGCGACTTCGCTCAGGACGAGACGCGCGGCGTCGTCAGAAATCTGTACGTCGAACCGGCGTTCCGGGGGGTCGGTGTCGGGTCGAGGCTGCTCGAAACTGCAGAGGCGGCGCTCTCGCGCGCGGGCGCGACGCGAATCACACTCGAAGCGATGGCACAGAACGAACACGCGCGACGGTTCTACGCCCGCCACGGCTACGCCGTCCACCGAGTGGAGTTCGAGAAAGCGGTCGAAAGCGATACACACTCAAAGGAGGACTGACTACTCGAAGTCGCGCCAGGGGAGCATGGGCGGTTCATGCACTCGACTTGTAATCGAGACTTCGCGGGTTCGAATCCCGCCCCTGGCTCTTCTGTCCGAACGTCAGTGAGGACGAAGTACGTACGAGGGATTCGAAACCCGACGAGGCGAGCGTAGCGAGTCTCGGCACGGTTCGACATTCCGCCCCTGGCTCTTCTGTCCGAACGTCAGTGAGGACGAAGTACGTACGAGGGATTCGAATCAGGGAGCGAACGAAGTGAGCGACCGTGGTTCGACATTCCGCCCCTGGCTCTCCTGTTCGAGACGGGCGGTTCGTCCGAGGCCTGCCTTCCGAGAAAAACTGACAGCGCACGACCAGTTACACAATCGGGCATTTCTTTTACCCTGGCGGTGCCAACTGTGAACGAGCGATGGCACCCCAGGCACCCCTCAGTATCCAACTCGTGACCGAAATCTCACGACTGGAAGGTGTCGAACCGTTCGAGCTTCCGCCGTTGGAGGACTGCGTCGATACAGAGTCACTAGACAAACTGTTCGGGCACCCTAACGCACCCTTTCACGAGGGGTCGGTTCGATTCCACTACGCGGGCTACGAGGTAACTCTCAACCACACGGGCGAGTTCGAGATTAACTGAAGAGCGCCGGTCGCGAGAGGAGAGAGTTCACTTCCTACTCTTCTGCAGCTTCCGCGTTCGTCTCAGGACTCTCGGACGTGTTCAACTCGCTGTTGAGCAGCGCCGCGAAATCGACTGACTCGTCTTTGTACATCTCTCGGTAGGTGACCGCGGCGTCACCTCGGTCGGTGAGTTCGTACAGCCCGCCGTTCTCGCTCGGGCCGACGCGGCGGACCAGTTCCAGCGTCGCGAGTTTCGACAGCTGGTTGTTGATGTAGCCGCGATTGCGGTCGAGTTCGATCGCGAGGTTCGCACCGACGTTCCGGCCCTCGCGCAACCGGTCGAGAATCATGAAATCAGTCGGACGAAGTTCCACTTTGAATCACTCGTCTAGTTGGGTATTGCTCCAGGGGGAAGTATCTTTTCGACGATTTGGTTACGTGAAATTAATTTCGAGAGCGACCGGCGGGCCGATTCGGCCGCGTTTTCCACACGTTGAAATACCGGTGCGACGACGACACGCCTGGTACATGGACGGCGGAGGAACCACGGAGTACGCGGACGACGGGGCGGCGAACGGGAGAGAGGCCGCGACGGATGCGGGCGAACTGGTCGCCGTCTGCGGCCTCCCCGGCGTCGGTAAGACAGCGGTGTCCGAGCGAGTGGCCGACCGACTCGACGCGCGCTTGGTCCGGACGGACGTCGTCCGGAAGGAACTGTTCGCCGACCCGGAGTACACGTCGGCCGAACGGCGCGCCGTCTACGACGAACTGTTCGCACGCGGACGCGCCGCCGTTCGGGACGGCACCGACGCCGTCCTCGACGCGACGTTCCGGAAGCGAGAGGACAGAGCGCGCGCGGAAGACGTCGCCGAGGCGGCCGCCTCGTCGTTCCGCATCGTTCGCGTCCGGTGCGACGAGAGCGTCGTTCGAGAGCGTATCCGCGCCCGCGAAGACGACGAGAGCGACGCCGACTTCGATATCTACCTCCGATTTCGCGACCGGTTCGAGTCGGTCGAACGCGACCACGCGGTGGTCGACAACTCCGCGGACCTCGAAGCGACGAGGCGACGAATCGCCGACCTGTTCTGAGACGCCACTGCGAGAGACTCCGGAGTTCGTTCGCTCCGGCGCGTACGAGCGACGCTCGGGGAAGCGGGACGAACGAGTGGGGGATGGCGCGAAAACCCGACGAGGGGGGGAGGATGGAGGGGGCCGTTCGGAGGGCCGTCGGGTCTGTTGGAGGGGGAGCGAAGCGTCAGGGGGAACGACACCGGCGGCGGCCGACACGGACGGCCACGGTCGTCTGCCGTGGAACCGTCGGCGGCGCGTTTTCTGCTACGTAACCCGGTGACATAACCACGGCGTATACTCAAACGATCGTTTTAGCGATACTCCGCTCGTCGGTATTCGCCCGAAAAGAAGAGCAACGAACGTCAGCGCGTCGAGTCCCGGTCCCGCGGCGCGAGGAGGATGAGCGCACCCGGGATGGAGAGGGCGACGAGTTTCAGCGGGTTCTGTCGGATGTCGACGTCCGGGTCCAGCGGTTCGCTCTGGACGTCGGTGATGCGGAGACACGAGTAGTAGACGGTGACGTGGGTGACGACGTACCCGAACAGGAACGGCACGATAAGCGGGTAAGTCAGACCGAGGTGTGTCGCGAGCACGTCGAACAGGATGGCCGTCGCCGACGAGACGGCGACGAAGTCGCCGAGTTGCAGGGTGACGCCGGTGAAGGCGGTAACGAGAGAGTCGACCGTAGAGGACGTGTACGGGGTGTAGACGAAGGCGGTGAACACGCTCACGGCGACGAGAAACGCGCCGAGGAACAGTCCACTCACCGGGTACACGTACTCCATGCTCGTTCGCGCGGAGACTCTCTGCGAGTATAGTTCTACCTCTCCGACTATCAGAACTGAGTATGGACCGCCGAGAGCGTCTCCCGCAGATTCACGCGAAGACGGCAGCGAACGCCGAGAATCCCGACAGACCTCGACTCAGATTCCCGGTGTCGTCGGTTCCGTCCGTTCGGTTCGACTCGTTGGCGTCCGCCGTCTCGTTGGGAATCACCGCCGTCTCGTCGACGGTCGTCGCCGCCGCGGTGGTGTTTCGCTCGTCGCTCGCGCGTTCGTCCGACTCACTTGCGCCGGAGCCGTCGTTTTCACCGCGGTCGGACGCGTTCTCGTCTCGGCCGGGGGCGTCGCCGGAGTTGCCGGGAGCGTCCGAACCCGCTCCTCGGCCCTCGTTTCCGGTTCCGTTCGCGACGGTTCCGTTAGAAGCAGTCCCGTTTGCGGCGGTTCCGTTCGCGGCGGTTCCGTTAGAAGCAGTTCGGTTGCCGACAGTCCGATTCGCGGCGGTCTCGCCCGGACGACCCGTTTCGTCGACGCCACCCGTCGCGTTTCCGCCGTCACGCCCGGGGGCGTTCGCGGAGTTCCCGGGGGCGTCCGAACCGTTTCTATCCGGCGGTCCACGGTCGCCCGACCGGGCGTTCGCAGCGGGGCCGAATCCGTTCCCGACGTTCGTCCCTATCTCGCGTGCGGCCGCGGCGACGTCCGGTCCGGAGAGGTTCTTCACGTCCGTCCGGAGGCGGTCGAACCGGTCTTCACTGATGTCGTTGGCCCGACGGAGGTCCGGAGGCAACTCCGCTGCGGTCTCGCTGGTACGGTCGAGGAGTCGTTCGAGCGAGCGAATCTCCGCGGTCAGGCGGGCCGCCTGCGCACGGTATCGCCCCTGCGAGATGCTCCCGTTCCGTCTGGCCGCTTCCAGTTCGTCCAGTCGCGTTCGCAGTTCCGAGAGGCGTTCGTTCGTCTGAGCGACCTGCCGAGAGACGACGCGCGCTCTCGACTCGTTACTGTTCGCGGTGGCGACCTGCGCTTGGAACGACCGCGTCTCCAGTTCGCCGTCTATCTCGGCCTGTTGGACGGCGAGTGCGCCGGCGAGTTGCGCACCGGGCGAGAGTCCGCTCTCGGACGACGCCGACGCGTCGGCGTCGTCCGACGAGTCGTTCGTCGGTGTCGACGTCTCCGTCGGGTCTTCGTCCGCCGTTTCGTCGGTCGACGCCTCGCTCGCGTCCTGTGCGGCGACGGTGTCGCCTCCGAGGGCCACTTCGGGCGGTTCCGCCGTGTCCGCAGTCGCGACTCCGGCCGACAGTGACGTCACGAGGAGGACGACCATCGAGAGCGCAACGACCTGTCTCATCTTACCTGCACCCTCTCGCCCCACCCACCTATAAACTGTAGACGCTCGCGCCGAGTCTGACCGAATCAACGACGTTTCACGGTCCGCGCTGTCTGTCGATTCTCCCTCTCGGCTCCGGTCTGATATCGTGAACGGTCGAAACATTCTTATCAGTCCCTGTCCGGTTCGATGTCCTCGTCGGGGAGGACGAGGACGTTCTCTCGGCCGAGGCGGAAGGCGTCGAGTTCGTCGTCGTCGCGCATCCGACGGACGACCTGACTCGTCTTCGCGTCGGTCCAGTCGAGCGTCTGTGCGACTTCCTGTTGCTTCAGTCGCCCGCCCTCGTGTTCGATGAGGGCGAGCACGCGTTCTTCGTTGCTGAGGAGTTCGTCCTCCCACGGAGGGACGTCGTCGGTTCCGTCGGCGTCGGCGTCGTCCGCTCGCGCGTCCTCGGGCGACGAGGAGTCTCCGGCGCCCGCGGCGGATTCGACCGCTCCCGACGCGCCGCCTCCCGCAGTCACCGCCGCGGTGTCGGAACCCGCTTCGGTCCCGCCGCGTCCGTCGTCCGGCCGAGTCGCGCGTGCTCCGGAGACGTCGCCGCGTCGGCGGTAGAACAGCCATCCCCCGGCGACGGCGACGGCGCCGACGAACAGACCGGCACCGATGAGGAAGGGGCTCGAATCTCCGGACGACCCGTCGCGGGCCGTCTCTCCCATCCCTTCGTCGGTCTGTGCCGCACCGGTCGTCCCGGCGTCGCGCCGCGAGAGCGTGAGGGACGGTTCCCCCGGCCCGAAGTCGAACGGTCCGTTCCAGACGACCGTCTGCGAGCGTTCGTCGTCCGGGGTGGGTGTCGACTCAGAGAGGACGTACTCCTCGGGCCACGTCACGAGAAGCGACGTGCCCTCGTCGAGAAACAGTCCTTCGAGTGCGTCGCCCGCGCGGATGGTGTCGCCCTCGACGACGGCGAAGTCGACCCAGACGAAGCGGTAGGTCAACACACCGTACTCCTGCGGGAGTTGCTGGCGAGACGCGGAGACGGTCACGTTTCGGACGCTCATCTCGCGTCCGGTCGAGTTCTCGGCCGTCGCGGCCGTCGACGCCATCCGGTCTCGGAACGCGCTCGCGTACTGCGACTCGTTCGCTTCGACGTCCGCGCGGACCGACTCGAACGCCGCGGTGGCGTTCTCGTCGTCGAGGAGGACCCGGTACTCTACCTCCCACACGGCGGACCCGTTCTCGTGCACGTCGACGCGAAGCGAAACGTCGTCGGGCGACAGTTGCGTTCCAGCGATGGTCTGCGTCGACTGGGCCGCACCGGGCGTCACCGCACCGCTCAGCACGGCGAAGAGGACCAGCACCACGACGCAGAGAGTGCGGACGGCGGGACGACTCATTCGGCCACACCCATGGCGTCCTCCGACAAACAACTTCCGAGTGTCGTCGGATATTATTAGCCGAGTGTCATGTTAGGGGGCGTCTTCCGGGGGGAGCGGAGAGCCACCGGTCGGCGTTCGCCGGAGGGCACAATCGCTGTATCGGACACTTTTAAGCGACCCCTCTGCGTACGTGTCTTCTCATGGACGGGTCTGATACCTTCTTCCTGGTCGTATCGGTGCTCATTTTCGTACTCCTCGCGCTGGGGTTGATACTGAGTGTCCTCTGACGGGAGCCGACGGAAAGTTTATGACAAAAAGCTCTCGTCACTTAGATGCCATGCCCGAATGTCAGAACTGTGGTTCCTTCGTCACGACGGCGTACGCCCGGGTGTTCGCCCCGGACGGCATGGACCACCCACGCGTCTGTCCGAACTGTGAGGATATGGTTCGCGACGGCGCACAGGTGAGAAAAGCACGTTCACCGCGGAACACCTGACCCCGATATCGGAACTGTTGCCGTCTCTGGCCGGTGTCCACCGACGCCGGTTCGACGACTATCGGCACGTCGTCGCAACAGTTCCTCTCAGGCGATCCGGTACCGCTCGGCGTCCTGGTGGACCAGTCCCCGCTTGCGAAGCGTTCCCAGGATGCTGTACAGGGAGATCTTCTTCATCTCCAACCCCTCTTGCAGTTCGGTCACGGACGACTCACCCTCGACCGAGAGGTAGAGATAGACGAGTTTCGCACGCGGCGAGTCGAGTTCCGCGGGCACGGAGACGGCGCTTGTTCCTGTCGTCGGTCGCGATTGGACGGTTCCTTGCATAGTTGTTACCGGGTCGTCGGCTTCGACGATAATAAAATCACTCCACGACGATTGTCGAACCCGGCGAAACCGGAATCGTCCGAGAGGGCGCTCGAAACGACCGAACCGCCGAACCGTCAGGAACGTTCGTCCGCGAACCGCGCCGGTCGTCGACGACTATTTTCGACTGCTGACGAGAATCGGTCTCGACGCGAGAACGGAGAGTGGAAGGGGCGGGAGTCGAACCACGCGAAGCCGTAAACCCGGGCGACCGCAGAGGGTCGCTGCCGGAAATTTATTGCTCTACCACTGAGCCACCCTTCCGTTCGTCAGTACGGTGCCAGCGATTAAATAGGCGTTGGGAGTCAGGTCCGAGCGAACGGAAGCCACACCCAGACGAGCGTCTGCGCCGAGACGAACACCACCATCGCGGCGACGGCGGGAAGCGGCGACCGGACCCGCGTGTACCGGACTCCGCCCCACACCGAGAACGGCAGTGCAGGGAGGCCGGCGAAGACGACGACCCAGGGGACGAGGCCGGAGACGCCGAGGAGAACGTGCGACCCGTAGCCGACGAGAAGGGAGAGCCAGTACGTCCGCCGGAGTCGTCGGGACGACCACCGAACCGAGAGCGTCCGTTTCCCCACCGTCCCGTCGGGCGCTCTGTCGGGCCAGTGCGTCGCGAGGAGGTTCGAGAAGACGAGCACCGCGAACGGCAGGAACGTCGCGGCCGCCGTCGTGGGGACCGTCTCGCTCACGACGGCGTAGCCGTACGCCGGCAGGAGGAGTCCGCCGAGGACGGCGTTCGTCACCTCGCCGTACCCACGCCAGACGAGTCGAAGCGGCGGAATCGAGTACTGGACGCCGACGACGCCGACGACGACGAGGAGGACGAACGCGGGCAGAGACAGAACGCCGGAGAGGAGAGCGGCGACCGCGGCGACGACGCCGACGCCCCCGGAGACGACCATCGCCCGACGCGCGAGTTCCGGCGAGAGACCCGTCCGCGAGAGCGCACCGCTCCCGCCCGAGAACGGCGTCCGGTCGGCCTGTACGTCGGTCTCGTAGTCCGCGTACTCGTTGGCGTAGTGAATCGCGAGCGCCGTCGGGACGAACGCGAGAAACGAGAGCGCGAACGCCGTCGGCGAGGGCGGTTCGCCGGGGGCGAGGTTCACCGCTACCGCGCCGCCGAAAGAGTAGACGACGGCCATCAACAGCACCTGTTCGGGACGACTCATGTCGAACAGGGCGCGCGCGACGGCGAGTCGACGCGGATTCGGACGTGTCACTACCGGACCATCGGAGAGCGCGGAGAAAAACGTCGCGTCGGGTGAGTCAGTCGTCGGGCCGAGTCAGTAACTGCGGACCTTCGGTTCGTACGTCTTCTCCTCGCCTTCGAGGATGACCGGGCGGTACCAGAGTTCGGGACGGCCGTCGTTCCACGACAGCATCGTGTGCTTGAGCCACACGTCGTCGCGACGCTCCTGGTTCTCTTTGCGCCAGTGGGCACCGCGGAACTCGTCGCGGGCCAACGCGCCGAGCGTGATGGCCTCCGCGAGGTCCAAGATGTTCCGCGTCTCGATGGTCTGCATCAGGTCGGTGTTGAACGTGCGCGACTTGTCGGCGACGTACACGTCCTCGTACTTCTCGCGCGCCTCGCGCAGGTCACGGAGCGCCTGTTTCAGCCCTTCTTCCTCGCGGAACACGTTCACGTTCCGCGTCATCGACTTCTGCACCTCGGCGCGAATCTCGGCGTGCTGGACGCCCTCCTCTTTGTTCAGGAGCGACTCCACGCGCGCGCGCTCGGCGTCGAGGGCGCGGTCGACGTACTCTTCGGGCGAGAGCGACCCGCCCGAGGACGACGCCGCGGCCCCGCCGTCGGCGACGACGTCCTCGCCGGAGGCGGAGACGTCGCCGGGTTCGACGGGGGTGTCGACTTCGCCGACTTCCCACTCGCCGCGCTTGCCGGTCTGAATCTTCGCTTTCCCGAGGTCACGCCCCGCGGCGTGGTGGCCGGCGCGCTTGCCGAAGACGATGAGTTCGGGCAGGGCGTTGCCGCCGAGGCGGTTCGACCCGTGGACGGAGGCGCAGGCGCACTCCCCGGCGGCGTAGAGTCCTGAGATGCAGGTCTCGCCGTTCTCGTCGGTCTCGATTCCGCCCATCGCGTAGTGCTGGCCGGGCTTGACCGGCATCGGCTCTTCTAACCCGTTGACGCCCTCGAAGTCCTTCGCGAGGTGGAGGATGTTCTCCAGTCGGTCGAGGATGCGCTCCTCGCCGAGGTGGCGCATGTCGAGATGGACGTACTCGTCCTCGATACCGCGACCCGCGTTCACCTCGCTCAGTTCGGCGCGCGACACCACGTCTCGCGAGGCGAGTTCGCCGTCGTTGCTCGCGTAGCCGTACTCGAACATGAACCGCTCGCCCTCGGAGTTGTAGAGGATACCGCCCTCGCCGCGCACCCCTTCGGAGATGAGCACGCCCGTGCTGGGCAGACTCGTCGGGTGGAACTGGATGAACTCCATGTCCTCCATCGGGACGCCGGCGCGGTAGGCCATCGCGACGCCGTCGCCGGTGTTGGAGACGGCGTTCGTGGTGTGGTCGAACACCTGACCGGGGCCGCCCGTCGCGAGAACGACTCCCTTGCGGGCGCGGAACGCCGACAGTTCGCCGCTCTGGATGTCGTATGCGACGACGCCGTGGCAGGTCCGGTCTGCGGGGTCTTCCTCGTCGGAGACCGCGAGTCGGGAGACGTACCACTCGTCGTACACCTGAATCCCGCGTTTGACCAACTGTTCGTACATCGTGTGCAGGAGCTGGTGACCCGTCTCCGCACCCGCGTACGTCGTCCGCGGGAACGACATCCCGCCGAACGGGCGTTGGCTCATCCGCCCGTCTTCGTCGCGGGAGAACGCCAGCCCCCAGTGTTCGAGTTGGACGACTTCGTCGGGGCTGTCCTGACAGAGCGTCTCGATGGCAGGGGCGTCGCCGAGGTAGTCCGACCCCTTCATCGTGTCGTACGCGTGTTTCTCCCAGGAGTCGCCGTCGCGGAGGGCGGCGTTGATACCGCCCTCTGCCGCACCCGTGTGACTGCGGACGGGGTGGAGCTTCGAGACGATAGCCACGTCGGCTCCTTCTTCTTGTGCCGCGATGGCCGCGCGGAGACCCGCGCCGCCCCCGCCGACAACGATAACGTCGTGTTCGTACATTGTGTGAGTGTTTATCGTGGGTTAGGACTGGCTGAACTTGAGCGTTTCACCGCGTTCACCAGAACTTGAGGTTGTTCTTGACCGCTTCGCGCTTCAGTTCCTGGATGTGCTCGGTCAGGGGGATGTCCTTCGGACACACCTCCGTGCAGGAGAACTGCGTCTGACAGCGCCAGACGCCGTGTTCCTGTTCGAGAATCTCCAGTCGGTGCTGTTTCATCTCCTCGCCCTCGCGTTCGTCCATCGTGAAGCGGTACGCCTTGTTGATGGCCGCGGGGCCGAGATACTGGTTGTCGCCGGCGGCGATGTTACACGAGGACATGCACGCGCCGCACCAGATACAGCGCGTGGACATCTTGATCTTCTCGCGGTTCTCGCGGGACTGGAGCTGTTCGCCCTCGGGGAGGTCGTTCGTCTGGAAGTACGGTTCGACGGCCTCCATCTGGTCGTAGAAGTGCTCCATGTCGACCACGAGGTCCTTGACGACTTCCTGGTGCGGGAGCGGTTCGACGCGGACCGGTTCTTCGAGGTCCGACAGTTGCGTCTTACAGGAGAGTCGCTGTCTGCCGTTGACGAACATCGCGTCGGAGCCACAGATAGCCTGTCGGCAGGAGTGCCGGAAGGTCAGACTGGAGTCGTAGTGGTCCCGCGCGTACATCAACGCGTCGAGGACGGTCATCCCCTTGTGGTAGGGGACGTGGAAGTCGTCGAAGCGGGGTTCCTGCTTGCCCGCCACTTCGGGGTCGTAGCGGAACACTTTGAGGAGGTAGGTGTCCTCCTCGCTCGACGCTTTCTCTTCGGCTTCGGCCTGCTCTTGACTCTCGCGCGCGGCCGCGTTCTGCCGCTTCTTCTCCATGCGCGACTGCTGTGCGGCGGACTGCTGTTCGGCGTCCGCGGACGATTCCTCTTCGACCTGTTCGGGAACTTGCGTACTCATGTTAGAAGGGGAGGAGGCTGATTCCTGCCCAGACGTTCGCGGTTCGGACTCCCTGCACGACGAGGAGGACGCTCGCGGCGACGAGCGTCCACTTCACGGCCGTCTTCTTCGTGCCGGAGAGCCCCTGATTCACCAGTGCGTTGTAGACGCCGTTGACACCGTGGAACGTCGCGGTGACGAGGAACAGTATCATCAGCGAGTAGTAGGTCCACTGCTCCATCCGCGCCGACGACATGGCGAACGTCACCTCGTCCGCGTGGTGGACGAAGTGAAGCAGGAAGAAGTGGAACGCGAGGACGACCACGAGGAACGCGGCCGTCAGTCGCTGCCACAGCCATCGGCGGCCGCCGCGCTCGAAGGAGGAGTAGTGCTCTGCCATCGTTAGAACACCCCCGCCACGAACGTCGGAACGCTGGCGACGACTATCGCACCGGTCAGCGCGAGCGACGCGTAGAAACTCTTGTCCTGTGCGTGAAGCCCCACGCCGAGGTCGACGAGGAGCAGTCGGAGGCCGTTGAGGATGTGGAAGACGGCCACGGCGAGGAGACCGACCTCGAGGAGACGGACGACGAGCAGACTCTCGAGGGTCTGGATGGTCTCGGTGTACGCCGCGGCACCCGTCAGCGCCGTCGAGAGGACGGCGATGTGGGTGAAGAGATATCCCACCAGCACCCAGCCGGTGAACTTGTGGAAAATCCAGGCCCACATCCCCGCGGAGAACTCCCGCCATCGGCCGAAGTCCTCGATGAGGCCTCGATTGTAAGACTGACTCATACTCTCGTGAGTCTGGGGAGCACAGTAGTATAGAACTTACGTGTACGTCCGGGAACGTCGCCGAAAGAATCGGCAGACCGTGCCGCGAAGTTCTGACGATTGGCGGACAGGATGTTCGTCTCGGCAGCGTGCCGGAGGGCGGTCAGGCCCGGACGACGTCGCCGTCGGGGGACTGTTCGAGTTCGACGACCCGGCGGACGCGTTCTTCGAGTTCGACGAGGTGACAGAGCGGGTTGCCGGGGTAGACGACGGGGTTCTCCAAGACGCCGACCATCAGTCCAGTGAACGGGGCTTCGACGGTCACGTTGTCGTCTTTGAACGGGTTGGTGATGGTGCAGATTCGGTCGCCCTCGTGGACGAGAGAGCCACGTTCGTGGTGCATATCGACGATTCCGCCGGCGTCGGCTCGAATCCACGTCTTCTCGTTCTCGTCGTTGATGATGGTCCGCCACCCGGGCCACCTGACCGCGCTGGTGTCGTGGAGGCCGTACTCCGCGAAGACGCTCTCGACGCCCGCGAGAGCCTCGTCGATGAGTTCCCGTTGGAACCGGTGGGCCTCGCCCATCTCGACGGTGATGGTGGGGACGCCGACCGCCGTCGCCTCCGTGCGGAGCATCCCGTCGGACCCCTTCCCGGCGATGATGACGTTCGACCCGAACGCCTGTGCGAGGCGCGCGGTGCCTTTGTGTTCCATGTTGGCGCGGACGTGAATCATGTTCGTCCGTCCGCGCGTCGACGTGTGGAAGTCGATGCCGAAATCGCACGGGGCGATGAAGTTGTCGAAGATGCGAGCGGCCATCCGCTTCGCACTCGTGGAGTCTTCGCGCCCCGGGAACGACCGGTTCAGGTCGCGGTCGTAGATGGGGAGGTAGCGTTGCTGGGCCAAGAAGCCGGGGACGTTCAGCACGGGCATACAGACGAGCGTTCCCGCGAGGTCAGAGAGGTCCCACTCGTGGGCGACTTCGCGGACCACTTCGATGCCGTTCAGTTCGTCACCGTGTGCGGCCGCAGAGAGAAACGCCGTCGGGCCGTCGCGTTCGCCGTTGATGATGGTCACGGGGATACGGACGGGGTCGCCGAGGTACGTCTCGCTGATGCCGTAGCGGATGTTCTGCGTCTCACCGGGGGCGACCTTCCCGCCGTTGTACGTGAAGGCGCCGTCGTCGCGCATACGGCCCTTCGGTCACCGTGGTATATAAACTCCCCCGACCGCGAACGAGCGACGGGACCGAACAGACAGCGAAGAGACACCGGCATATCTTTGAAAGCAGGTCTGATACGTAGCGGTATGAGCGACGGAGAAACAGTACGGGTAGGTGTGTTGTCCCTGCACAACAGCAAGGAGACGAAGGCGATTCTGAACGCGGTCGACGACCTCGGGCACGAGGGTATCTGGCTCCGCCAGGAGAACACGGCGATCAGCATCGAGGACGGCGACGTCTCCGTCGAACCCGAAGTCGACATCATCGCGAACCGACTCCTCCTCTCGAACACGGAGGAACCGGCCGAACTCCTGGGGCTGGCGACGACGTTCGAGCGTATCCGCCCGATGCTGAACGAACCGGCGTCGGTGCTCACCGCCATCCACAAGTTCGCGACGGCGGCGACGCTCGCAAACTGGAACATCAAGGTGCCGGACGCCCTCCTCGCGCTCTCGAACGACCGACTGAATCAGGGCCGCGGGCGCTTCGGCGACGTTGGCGTCTACAAGTCCGCCATCGGGACGCACGGTGGCGGCACCTGGAAGGTCGACCTCACCGAACCCGTGAACCCGAAGGTCGGTAACCGACAGGCGTTCCTGCAGGACCTCATCGAACGCGACGAGGCGCGGCACCGCGACCTCCGCGTCTACATCGTCGACGGCGAGGTCATCGGTGCGATGTACCGGTACGCCCCCGATGGCGACTGGCGGACGAACGTCGCACTCGGCGGCGACGTGTTGAACGCGACCGACGAGATGCCGACCGAAGCCCGCGAGACGGCGCTGTACGCCGCCGAGGTCATCGGCCTCGACTACGTCGGCGTCGACCTCGTCGAGGGCGAAGACGGCTGGTTCGTCCTCGAAGTGAACCCGACGGCCGGGTTCAAGGGACTGTACAAGGCGACCAATCGGTCCCCCGCGCCGTACATCGCCAAACTCGCCATCGAACAGGCGGGCGGCCACGTCGACGACGACCGAGTCAGAGACCTCGCGGCGACGCTCGACGACTCCGAACCCGCGAGCATGCCCCGCATCGACCCCGGACCCGAGGGCGAGATGCCCCTCATCGGCTACATCGAGGAGATCGTCGTCTCCGGGACCAGCGGGTCCACGCAGGCTCTCGCGAAGTCCGACACGGGGGCGACGCGGACGAGCATCGACACCTCGCTGGCGGCCAAAATCGGTGCGGGCCCCATCAAGAGCATGACGCGCGTGAAGTCCGGGTCGCTGAAGGGCGGGAAGGCCCGTCCCGTCGTCGACCTGGTCATCGGTATCGGCGGCACCCAACACACCGTCACCGCGAGCGTCGAAGACCGTTCGCACATGGACTACCCCATCCTCCTCGGCCGCGACATCCTCCAGCACTACCGCGTGGACGTCCGTCGCCGCGCCGACGAAGGCGGCAAGAAGAGCGACGACCCGGACGAGTACCTCGAAGAGTAAGTCGGCTCACTGCCCCGCGCTCGGTCTCCCCTCTCCGTCGGGTCGTCGTTCCGCCTCCGTCGGGTCGTCACTCGGCCAGGTAGTCGGCCCAGATGTACCGCGTCGCCAGCGACCGGTGCGGCCGCCACTGCTCGGCTATCTCTTCCATCTCCGCTCGCGTCAACTCCGCACCGTCGCCGTCGGCGTCGCCGTACAGTCGCTCGATACCGCGTCGGACCGCGAGGTCACCGAGGGGGAGGACGTCTTCGCGTCCGAGAGCGAAGATGAGGAACGTCTCGGCCGTCCACTCGCCGACCCCCGTTATCTCCGTGAGTCGGTCGAGGACCTCGTCGTCGGAGTACCCAGCCAATCCCGCCTTCGTGAGGTCCTCGCGCCGAAACGCGCGGGCGACGTTCCGGAGGTAGCCGACTTTCGACGCCGGAAGGCCCGCCTCGCGGAGTGCGCCCTCGTCGGCGGCCAGCACCGACTCGGGCGTCACCACCCCGTCCAGCACCTCGAAGACGCGTTCGCGCACGGCGGCCGCACTCGCCGTCGACACCCGTTGGGAGACGATGGCGATACACAGGCGTTCGAACGCCGTCCAGTCCGGTTCGGTGTACGGGTCGCGTTCGTCTATCACTCGCTGCATCACGGAGTCTCGTCCGAGGACCGCGGTCGCGTCGTCGGTCATGGCGTTCGATTCGACTGGAGGACCGCCGACGGAATACTCTCACGGCCCGCGAGGAGAGAACGACGTGTCTATGGGTCGGGGAGACGCAGAGAAAGCCGATGGAACCAATCAGAAGCGACGAGCGACTCGGTCCACTCGTCGACGAACACGGCGAACTCTCGGTCGAACCCGCGGACGACGAGTTCGAACGGTTCGTCGTCTCCGTCGTGAACCAACAGCTCTCGACGCAGTCGGCGGCGGCCATCAGGGACCGTCTGTTCGACCGCTTCGAGGTGACGCCCGAGACGGTGCTGGCCGCAGACGAGGACGCCCTCCGTGAGGTCGGCCTGTCGAGCCAGAAGATATCCTACGTCCGGAACATCGCGACGGCCTTCCTCGAAGACGACCTGACGCGGACGGGACTGGAAGGCTACTCCGACGAGGAGGTCCTCGCCCGGCTGACCGAGATTCGCGGCGTCGGCGACTGGACGGCGAAGATGTACCTCATGTTCGTCCTCGGTCGCGAGGACGTGTTCCCCGTCGAAGACCTCGGAATCAGAAAGGGGATGGCGAAGCTCTACGGCATCGACGAGGACGACAGGGCGGCGATGGTCGAACGCGCCGAGGCGTGGCGCCCCTATCGAAGCGTCGCGGCTCGGTATCTGTGGCGCGCGGTGGACTAACGGCCGCGTCCGAGCGGACGAGCGGCCCGCGTCGGCGCGTCTGCCGCAGTCGTAGGGACGAAAAACCACGAATAAACTGACTACGAGTTTCATCTGTCAGCGAGGGAAACGTTCAAACGCCTCGCATCCGAGAATCCCGGTATGGAGTTAGCGGATATCAACACTATCACGGTTCTCGGTGCGGGAAACATGGGCCACGGCATCGCCGAAGTCGCCGCACTCGCGGGATACGACGTCAACCTCCGCGACATCAACGAGGAGTTCGTCCAGAACGGCTACGACCAGATAGAGTGGTCGGTCGGCAAACTCGCCGAGAAAGACCAGATATCGGAGTCGGACGCGGACGCCGCCCTCGACCGCGTGACGACGTACGTCGACCTCGCGGACTCCGTCTCCGAGGCGGACGTGGTGATAGAGGCCGTCCCCGAGAAGATGGACATCAAGAAGGACGTCTACACGGAGTTAGAGGCGGCCGCCCCCGACCACACCGTCTTCGCGACGAACACGTCCAGTCTCTCCATCACGGAACTGGCGAACGTGACCGACCGACCCGAGCAGTTCTGCGGGATGCACTTTTTCAACCCGCCCGTTCGGATGCAACTCGTCGAGGTCATCTCCGGCGCGGAGACGTCCGCGGAGACGATGGACCTCGTCTCGGACCTCGCCGAAGCGATGGGTAAGACGCCCGTCCGCGTCCACAAGGACAGCCCCGGATTCATCGTGAACCGCATCCTCGTTCCGCTGATGAACGAGGCGGCGTGGATCGTCGAGTCGGGCGACGCCACCGTCGAAGAAGTCGACTCCACGACGAAGTACGGCATCGGCATCCCGATGGGGAGCTTCGAACTGGCGGACCAGGTGGGCATCGACGTGGGCTACCACGTCCTCCAGTACATGCACGAAGTGCTGGGCGACGCCTACGAACCGTGTCCCCTCCTCGAAGAGAAAGTCGAGGCCGGCAACCTCGGGAAGAAGACCGGACGGGGCTTCTACGACTACGAAGACGGCGACGGCGCACAGGTCCCCTCCGACGAGATTCGCGACGACGTCTCCCGACGTCTGACCGCCGTGATGGCCAACGAAGCGGCCGGACTGGTGCAGAACGACGTGGCCGACGCCGACGCCATCGACCACGCCGTGATGCTCGGCGGCGGGTTCCCCGACGGTCCGGCGAAGATGGCCGACGACGCCGGGTTGGAGACGCTCGTCGAGACGCTGGACGAACTGTACGACGAGACCGGTGCGGAACGGTACGAAGCGGTCGACCTTCTGCGCGAACTCGCCGAGTCCGGCGAGGGCTTCCACGGCGAGAGCGACGACGACGAGTCGGGTCGCTACGAGTTCGAGACGCTCTCGGTGGAGGTTCGAGAACGCGTCGGTCACCTCCGCTTGAACCGCCCGCACCGACTGAACACCATCAGCGGCGAACTCGTCGAGGAACTCGGCGACGCCATCGACGAACTGGCGGACGACGACGAAGTGCGCGCCATCCTCCTCAGCGGCGCGGGTGACCGCGCGTTCTCCGCGGGCGCGGACATCCAGAGTCTCTCCAGCAGTGCCGGAGAGGCGACGGCCGTCGCCGAACTCTCGCGGCGGGGCCAGCGCACGTTCGGCAAACTGGAGGAGTGCGACAAACCGGTCGTCGCCGCCATCGACGGCTACTGTCTCGGCGGCGGGATGGAACTCTCGATGTGCGCGGACCTCCGTCTCGCGACGAAACGCTCGGAGTTCGGCCAACCGGAACACAACCTCGGTCTCATCCCCGGATGGGGTGGCAGCGTCCGCCTCCAGCGAATCGTCGGCATGGGTCGCGCGAAGGAGATTATCTTCACCGCAGACCGCTACGAGGCCGAGGAGATGGCCGAGTACGGCTTCGTGAACGAACTGGTCGAGAACGACGAGTTCGAGGACGCGGCGTTCGAGTACGCGAAGCGATTCGCACAGGGACCCCCCATCGCACAGCGGTACACGAAGCGCGTGATGCACCGCGGGTGGGACGACACCGACGCCGGACTGGAAGCCGAGTCCGAGGCGTTCGGCCTCCTCTTCACGACGAACGACCTGATGGAGGGGATGACGGCGTTCATGGGTGACCACGAACCCGACTTCAAAGGCGAGTAAGAGACTCACTCCCGAAGTCGTCTCGTAACGGAATCTTTAAACGAATCAGGCAACCACGATAGGATGCAGGCTCGGTTGGTGTAGTCCGGCCAATCATCTTGGCCTTTCGAGCCGAGGACAGGGGTTCAAATCCCCTACCGAGCATTTCTCTGCAGAACAACGTGACGAAGAGTGCGTGGTGTCGAGAGGTGAATCAGCGAGCGAAGTTCAACTCCTCCTACCGAGCGCTTCTCTCGAACACAACACCCAAGCGACTCGTTTTCGTCGCACACGAGGCCCAATCGACTGAAACGGACGCGCACCGACGAAGTATCCGATTCGTTCAGTGGCAAAGACGTGTCACTTTCTGCTTATTTCACGGCCAGTAGTATTTTGTTCATCTATTGTGAGTGCGTAATATGATTCGTCTCGCGGGCCTCGCAGGAACGATACTTCGCGATGTAGGGGATTGTTTATACCATCGGGCAGAATATGTTGACGTGAACGGTGGGGAGGGTTCAACGAGGTGAGTGTACAACGTGTGTTCGTAAACGAAGAAGCAGAGAGTCTGTCGAAAGACGACATCTACTCGATGTTGAGCAACCGTCGGCGGCGATTAGCGCTCAGCTATCTCCGGCAGACCGAGGACAAGGTGTCCGTGCGTGACCTGTCGAAGGAAGTCGCCGCGATGGAGAACGGCATCGACAGAGAGGAGTTGACGTACAAGCAGCGAAAGCGCGTCTACACGTCGCTGCACCAGACGCATCTCCCCAAACTGGACGACGTGGGTGTCGTCGTCTACGACCGCGACAGAGGATACATCTCGCTGACACCGCTGGCGGCCGACCTCGACACGTTCCTCGACGGGACGACCGACCGTCGTATCAGTTCGTGGTCGGTCTACTATCTCGGTCTCTCGGGACTGTCGCTTCTCGTCGTCGGTCTCGCGTGGACGGACCTGTTTCCCTTCTCGCTGGTGTCTGACCTCGGATACGCCCTCCTCGTCAGCCTCACGTTCGCCGTCTCTGCGGCCGTCCACGTCTACACCGAACGCGTCTCACTCGAAGGCGGCGACCCGAGCGTCTCGGGGTTCCTGACGGACGTCGGCCTGCGAGACGACGACTGAGCCGGAACGGTGGCGGTGCCGACACGTTGAAGCCGCCGGCACTCCCGGTGCGCACATGGTGTCTTCCACACGCGGAGTGCTGGCTGTGGCGACGTTCGTCGCCGTCGTCGCCACCGCCGGGAGCCTCTTTTTCAGTCTCGGCCTCGGACTCGTGCCGTGCGAACTCTGTTGGTACCAGCGCATCCTCATGTATCCGCTCGTCGTCGTTCTCGGCGTCGCCGCAGTCGAAGACCGCTCGGGCGTCTACCGGACCGTGCTCCCACTCTCTCTTCTCGGAATGGGGGTCTCGGCGTACCACGTCTACATTCAACTGTTCCCGCCCGCGTCGACGGGGTGTACGCTCGGCGAGGGTTGTTCGGCGGTGCTCTACCCGATGCTGGACGGACTGTTGACCATCCCGCGACTGGCACTGGTCGCGTTCGCCCTCCTCACCGTCCTCGTCGGCGGCGTCGGCCTCACCTCGCAGGACGACCCGTGGAGCAGTCCGTAACCCGGTCTGTCAGCGGGTCCATCAGTCGGCCTATCGGTCGGTCCGCCAGTCCGGACGAATCGTCGGTTTCGGATAGTCGAGGCCGAGGCGAACCCCGTACTCGGCCTGTTCGTCCGCGGAGAGTCGCCACGGGCGGTGGGCGTACTCCGCTGGCAACGACGACAACTCGGGGAGCCAGTGTTTCACGTACGCGGCGTCGCCGTCGTAGTGTTCGGCCTGTTCGAGGACGTCGAACGCTCGGTCTCTGGAGTCGTTTCCGACGCCCGCGACGTACGCCCAGTTGCCGTAGTTCGAGCACGGGTCGTAGTCGACGAGGTGCGTCTCGAAGAACGCCGCGCCGACGCGCCAGTCGATTTCGAGGTCGTTCACGAGAAACGACGCGACGTTCTGCCGTCCCCGGTTGGACACGTACCCCGTCTCGCGGAGTTCGCGCACGTTCGCGTCGACGAACGGGATGCCCGTCTCGCCGCGCTTCCACAGTCGGAGTCGTCGGTCGTCCGTTCGCCAGTCGATGTCGTCTCGTTCGCGGATGCCCTCGCGACGGAAGAACTGCGGCCCGTGCTTTGCGACCTGAAACTGGAAGAAGTCGCGCCAGACGAGTTCGAAGAGGAGCCAGTAGGTCGAGTCGTTCCGCACGCGTTCGTCCTCGTACCGCCTGACCTCCCGTTCGACGCGCCGGGGAGACAGACAGCCCTCGTTCAGCCACGGCGAGAGTTTCGAGGAGAAGTCCGCTCCGAGCATGCCGTTCCGCGTCTGTTTGTACCCCCGGAGGTGGTCGCCCTCCCACAGGTACGACTCGACGCGTTCGAGACCGGCGGGTTCGCCGCCGGGGAACGCGTGAACCGCGCGTTCGTCGTGTCCGGGGTCCGAGAGTCCCCCGTCGAGGTCCGAGAGCGACGGTATCGCCCCGGCGTCGACGCCGTCGAACGCCGCGGGTGGCGGGGGCATTTCGGGTACGGCGAACGGGTCTCTGACGGTCGACTCCGACTCGACGGACTTCCGAAACGAGGTATACGTGTCCGAAATCGACGTGTACGGCGTCGGGAGGTCGTCGAGGTGGTACAGCGTGTGCGTCCAGAACCGGTGGACGGCGACGCCGGCATCTCGAAGCGCCGCGGTCACCCGGTTCTCGGCGGTTACCTCCTCGGGCGCGGGGAGCGTCTGGGCGTACACCGCGTCGGCGTCGACGGCGGCAGCGAGTGCCGGGAGGGCCGTCTCCGGGCGTTCGTGTCGGACGACGAGGGCCGACCCGAGGTCAGAGAGCGAGTCGCGGAGCGCCGAGACGGATTCGCGGCGGAAGCGGGCGCGGTGACTCCCGGTCTTCTCGAACCGAAACGAGTCGTCGCCGCCGTACTCGCGCGTGCCGTACTCGCGAGGGTCGAAACAGTACACCGGGAGGAGGTGGTCGGCGGCGGCCGCCTCCGCGAGCGCTTCGTTGTCGTGGACCCGCAGGTCACGACGAAACCAGACCAGAGCCGTCTCCGTCATTGGTGGACGTTAGGACGCGGCGGTATTGAACAGACGGGGCGGCGGCCCGCGTCCGAGAACGACTCAGTCGTCGTCGCTCGTCGTCGCCGGTCCGATGGCCGGTGCCTCCTCACGGAGGCGGTGGACGAGCGAACTGCGCTGGTCGGCTAGTTGGTAGGCCGCCGAGACGAAGACGAGCACCAGAAACGCCCCCCCGAGATAGGTGGGGTCGACGCCCGACAGCGTCGGGACGCCGATACCGGACCCGACGAGCGACAGGAGGCCGAGGAGGCCCAAGCCGAGATAGTACTCCGCCCACGAGATACCGTACTTCGGGACGATCTCCATGTAGACGGCCACCTCGTCGGCCGCACCCGCGAGTGCGACGGTCTTCGCGTCGCTGTCGTACGTGACGATACCGAGTTCGTCGAGTTTCGGCAGGTGTGTCTGATGAAGTGACACGTAGACGCTCTGTCGAACGTTGCGCGGCGGCGGCGACTCGCCGGACTCGACGCCACCGATGTACTCGGCGAGGTCAGCGACGGCTTCGGCTTCCTCTGCGGACCGAAGTCGCTCGAGGACCAGGCGTCGCCTGTCGTTGCGCAGGACGTCGTGAATGTCTGATTGGTCGAGTCCGTTCGTCTCCCCGTGTCGAGTCGTTCCCACGGACTCGGCCCCTCCCGTTGGCATGATAGGTAATTATAACTGATGCTATATTAATGTGTTCCAATTCTGTACAGTCTCAAATTAGAGAATACAAGGAGAGTAGAACGGAGCTACGACAGCCACTCGTCGGGTTTCGTGTCGTAGTCGATATCCGTCGCCCGAATCCGGTCGGTTATCTCGTCGTCGAGGTCGAACGTCTCGAACTCGTCGCCGTCGTATCTGATTCGCGTTCCCCGTTCGACGGGCGTCGGTTCCCGGTTCCGCCGTCGGGCGACTTCCACGTCGTGTTCGTCGTACTCTTTGACGATGGTCGCGAGGTTCACCGGCCGTCCCCACAGGTCGTACAGGCGTTCGAGGACGCCTCGCGCCTGCGCGATGTCGAGCATGATACCGTTGAACTGGTGTGCGAGGAGCAACTCGCCGCGGTTCGCGTAGTTGCCGTCGAACACCACGATGGTCGGTTTGCCGAAGTTCGTGAACTGGAGCAAGAGCTTCTTCTTCACGTCCTCGTACTGCGTCGAGGAGACGCGGAACTCGCCCGTCGACCGGGTGAACTCGTACGTGAAGTAGTGGTTGTCCTTCACGAACTCGTGGGTGAGGAACGCGTCGAGGAACGTCACGTCGTTGTGGCTCTCGCGTATCTCGCGCATCCGGTCCCACCCGGCGGACCGGTCGACGTCGGCGATGGCCTCGGCGACGCTGTCGTACACCTGGTCGTCGAACATGTAGCGCGACAACTGTTCGAGTTCCGAGCGACGGATGCGCTTCAGGAAGCCGCGGTTCTGCGGCTTCACGAGCGAGAAGTGCCGTTCTGCGAGTCCCTCGTAGGTGAGCACTTTCCACGGGTACGCGTCCACGTCGACGTCGCCCGCGAGGGCCGCGTCGAGCGTCTCCCAGTCGACGCGCGGGTCGTCGTCGTCGAGGGCCGCGAGACGGTCAAGCGTGTCCGACCGGACGCCGTCGATGGCCGGGTCCGGTTGCAGGAGTTCCTGTACCTCCTCGAAGTCGATGATGTCGTGGAAGTTCCGCCACGAGACGCCGTTCACGCGGAGGAGTTTGTCCGCGACTTCGGCTCGGTTTGTCGTGTTCTCGATGTACTCCCACAGCTCTTTGCCGAGTTTGTAGGGGTTGAGTCCGGGCGACCCGAGGACGCGCGACTGGTGGTCCGCGTAGGTGACGAACTCGTCGGTTCCCGCGAAGCGTTCTTCGCCCATCATGAGCGACTCCCAGTAGGCGGCCCATCCCTCGTTCATCACCTTCGTCATCTTCTGGGCGGCGAAGTAGTACGACTCCTTGCGGAGCATGTCGAGGACGTCCTTCTGCCACGGTTCCATCTCGACGGCTTTGCCCTCCTCCTCGTCGTAGTACATCCCGTGTTCGCGGACGAACGCCAACACGTCGCGGCGCGGCGCGTCGAGTCTCGCGGCCGCCGCCTCCGCCTCGGCGAGTTGGTCCAACCACTCGTCGTCGAACACCTGCCGGCGCACGTTCTCGGAGATGTTCATCGCGTCCAGCCGTTTTCTGAGGTCCTCCGGTTGGATGCGTTCGCGGCCGGTGGCCGCGTCGCCGATGGTGCGATGCTGATCGATGTTGTCTTCTAAGCAGAGGACGGCGTCGATGAACCGCTCGACGTCCTCGCGGTCTATCTCCGGGTCGTCGGTGTAGCGCTGGATGGCCTCGGCGTGCCGTTCGAGCATCGCCGCGGCGTCTAAGTCGGACTCGCCGACGAACATCCCGAACCAGTCGTTGTTCGCGAAGAAGTCCGCGTGCGCTTCGACGTGCGTGATGACGGCCTTCTGGTCGGCCAGCGAGTTCGACTCCTGCAGGAACGCGTGCGAGGGGTTGTCGTTGTTCACGATTTCGAACGCCTTGCCCATGCCGAACTGGTCCTGTTTCTGCTGGCGGTCGTACGTCATCCCCCACCGCCAGTGCGGGTACCGTCTTTGGAACCCGCCGTAGGCGATGAGTTGGTTCATCTCGGCGTAATCTACCACCCAGTAGTTCACCGGGTACGGGTCGAGACCCAGTTTGCGAGCGAGTCGTCCCGCCTCGCGCACCGGTTCTTCGAGTTCCCCGGCGACCCTCCGTGCGGTGTGTCTGAATCGTCTCATCGTCATGTCAGTTCGCCTCCGTGCTGAGGATGCTGTATATCGCGTCTATCACGTCTTCGGGCGAGGAGACGTAGGCGACGACGACGTTATCCTGTTCTTCGAGCGCCCGTTCGACTTCCTCTGCGTGCGTCGCGTTGATGGCCGTCCCGCCCGGTTGCGTCTCCACGTAGGCGTGGAGGTTCGCCGGAATCTCCGCCATCAGCGGGATGACGTTCTCCGTCGTGTCGTTCGAGGAGTTCTCCGAGTCGCCCGCGGCGAACACGTAGCGGTTCCACTCGGACCAGGGGTACTGCTCTTCAAGTATCTGCTTCGCGAGGACGTACGCGCTGGAGATTCGGGTGCCGCCGCCCGAGCGGATGCCGAAGAACTCGTCGCGTTCGACCTGCCAGGCGTCGGCGTCGTGGGCGATGTAGACGAACTCGGCGTTGTCGTACTTGCCCGTGAGATACCAGTCGAGGGGGGTGAACGTCCGCTCGACGAGTTCGCGCTTCTTCTCGCGCATCGACCCCGACACGTCGCGGATGTTCACCACGACGACGTTCTTCTCTTTCTCCTCGATTATCTCGGGGTGGCGGTAGCGTTCGTCTTCACGACGGAACGGGATGTCTCGCAGGCCGTCGCGGCGGATGCGCTGGAGTGTCGTCGTCCGCTCGACGTTCTCCTCCATCTCCTCGAACGACGCCCACGTGTCGCGTTCGTCCTCGGGGATGCGCGTCCACTCGTCCTCTATCCACGGGAGCGAGACGAGGATGTGGTTCTCGCGGCACCACTGGTACACCGACTGCGCGTCCTCTCCTTCGACTTTCATCGCCTCGCGGACGAAGTCGTCGTCGAAGTCCATCGCGAGTTTCCGCTTCAGTCCCTCTTTGAACAGGCGTTCGAAGTCGAGGGTGCTGTGCGGTCCCGTCCGCGTCACGTCGGTGAAGTCGCCCTCTATCTCTTCGATGACCTCCTTTCCCTTCGGCTCTAAGTCGAGTCCGAGTTCCTCGTCGAGTTCCTGTGCGAACTCCTCGGGGTCCATCTCGTAGTACTCGTGGTCGCCGCCCTCTTCGCCGGGCTTGCCGTCCTCGTCGCCGTCGCCGGGTTGCGGTTGACCGACGGGTTGGCCCACGTCGGGCGTCCCGCCCTGTCCCTGCCCGACGCCGCCTTTGTCGAGGCGGTCGTAGCGGAACTCCGGGAGGTCCACGACTTTGATGGGTATCCTGATGCTGTCCGGGCCGGACCCGCCGAGGTCACCGTAGCTGATGAACTCTTCGAGGTCCTCGCGGCGTTCTTCGCCGACTTCGCGGAACCGCTCGATGTCTTCTCTCAGTCCCATCTGTGTCGTACCTCGTTCATGACTGCTCTACTCGTCAGTTCGGCCGACTCGGGCGTGTAGCCGTCCTGTACCATCTGCTCGATAGTCCGCCGTTTCACGCGGTCCGTCTCGGTGTTCGTCGGCGGGTCGTCCCACTGGTCGGGGTCGAAGTCCTCGAACAGTCGACGGACGTCGGCCCACTCGTGGGTCTCTAACACCGTCCGGATGACGGGAATCTCGGAGAGGTCGACGTCGCCGACGGTGAACCCCTCGTCGCGGTTCTCCCAGGCGTACCGGTTCAGCGCGGTGATTACCTTCTCGCGACGGAACGTCTCGACGTCCTCGGAGGGGTCGTTACCCGTGTAGTCGCTCTCCGTGAACCGTCCGAGGTGTTCGGTCTCGAACAGTTTCATCAACAGCGCGTCGGGTTCGACCGCCCCGTGTTCGGTCTCTATCTCGTCGCCGGAGTCCCACGCGTACACGTGTTCGACGTACTCTTCGACCGTCTCCTGTTCGACGTGCTTGTCGGCGAGGACGGCAGAGAGCACGTCGCTCTCCTGTTGGTCGAAGATGTGCGACTTCACGACGGCGACGCGCGTCTCGTACTCGGAGCGTTCCGCCCGCGAGAACACCGGCGCCTCGTGGAGGCTCTCGGCCATCGCGTCCAACAGGTCGTCCGGCATGACGACCGCACCCACGTCCAACTCGGGGTGGTGTCTGTCTCTGTCCTCGTGGAGGATGTCCGCGATGACGTCTCTGGTGAACGTGACCGGGATACCGTGCGTCCCCTCGTTCTCGGCGTCGAACCCGAACTCGTCTATCTCCTCGCGGGTGTCGCCGACCTGGAGGAAGCCCCGGTCGAACAGCACGGCTTTGTCGACGAGGGTGTAGCCGTCGGGGACGTCGTCGCTGTCGAGACGCGAGACGACGGAGTACAGCGCCGCGGCTTCGAGTGCGTGCGGCGCGAGTTCGCGTCGCTTGACCGCGCCGGGACCGCTTCGCACGTCGACGAACAGACCCTCGCGGATGCGCGCTTCTAGTTCCGGTCTCTCTTCGAGGTCCCAGACCGCCGTCTCGTTCGTCAGTTCGCGGCGAATCAGTTCCGTCTCCAAGGAGACGTTCGTCAGGTAGCGGAACTCGTGTTTGTTGAGGCGGCGTTTCAAGGCTTTCAGAGGGTCGCGTCCGTTCCGGTCGGCGTACTTGTCCAACTCCACGTCCAGGTCCGGGTTCGAGATGATGACGAGTTGCGTGTCGATGTCCATCCCGATTCCTTTGTCCAGTTTGACGTGGCCCTCGTCGGGGACGTTCAGGAGTTTCTGCAACAGGTCCGCGTGTTGCGTCGCGTCCTCGACGATGGTGAGGAGGCCGTTGCCCTGCGAGAGGACGCCGTCGTAGCTGAACGCCTGCGGGTTCTTGCGCCCGCGCGAGTCCAACTCTCTGAGCATCCCCGGCATCCACGACCCGACCAGTCGCTCCTTCGGAGAGCCGTCGTCCTCAGAGTGGAGGACGCCGACGCCCTTGCCCACGTCGACGACGTAGTTCTTCACGCGGAGGTGTTTCGGGTCGGTGACGGCGCTGAACAGGTCGGGCTTGCCCGCGCGGCGGTACTTCTCTTCGAGGTAGTCGTACGCCTCGCGGCAGAACGGGTCGAGCTCCTCGTCGAGAGCGACGGGGATGTGGTCGAACTCGCTCTCGTTGAGGTCCGCGAGGAGGTCCCGTCTGACCGCCGCCGGGAACACCGACAGCGGGTGCGACTGGACGGGACTCTCGTACCAGTCGGACTCGTCTTCCGTCCCGCTCATCTCGCCGCCGTACGAGAGTCCCCTGCTGTCGTCCGCGTTGGTGACGTTCCACTCGACCGTGTAGCGCCGGCCCTCCTTCGTCTTCGAGTACTCGCGGAGACCGTTGACGAGACAGCGTTTCAACTCGGACTTCCCCGTCGCGGTGGGGCCGTCGAACCAGATTATCTTCTCGCCCTTGCCGCGTTCGGCGGCGATGGTCCGCAGGTCGTCGACGAACCGGTTCAGTATCTCCGTGTTGCCGAGGACGGCGTGTTCGCCGCCGTTCGACGGGTCGTCGAAGAAGCGGTAGCGCTCTCGCTCTTCGCCCTCTTCGACCACCGTGCGCGTCCCCGCCGCCTCGATGGCCGAGAGGAGATACTTCGAGGCGTGCGAGGCGATGGCTGGCGACTCGAACGCCGCGTCGACGTACGCGGCGAGACTCATCGGTTCTTCGTACGTCCCGCGGAGTCGGTCGTCGGCCTCTCGGATGTAGTCTTTCGGCGGCGTCATGCTTCGAGTTCGCTCTTTGCCACCTCCGCCCCGGCGAACTCTAACACCTCTCTGGCCCCGTCGCGCGAGTAGCCCTGTTCGACGAGTGCGTCTATCCACGCGTTACGCTCGTCGTCGTCCAGTTCGTTGGCGCTGACGAGTGCCGAGAAGTTGATGTTGTGCTTCTTGTCCTCCCAGAGTTTGCGCTCTAAGGCGCGGCGGAGTCTGTCGTTGTCCTGCGGGTCGAACGCCTGCCCCTCGCGGGCGCGTCGCGACACCCAGTTCGACACCTCCTGTCGGAAGTCGTCTTTCCTGTCCTCGGGGATGTCGAGTTTCTCTTCGACGGAGCGCAGGAACTTCTCGTCGGGTTCCTGTTCGCGGCCGGTGAGTTCGTCCTGGACGGTGGCGTCGTCGATGTACGCCATCACGTGGTCCATGTACTTCTCGCCCTGTCGCTGAATCTCGTCTAAGTCGTACGCCAGCGCGTGGCGCACGTCCTCGATGGCGCGCTCTTTGTACTCCTCGCGGACCATCTCCAGGTAGCGGTGGTAGCGTTCGAGGTTGTCCTCGGGGATGGAGCCGTGGTTCTCCAAGTTGCCCTCGAAGTGGTTGAACACCGACAGCGGCGAGAGGTAGCCTCGCCCGCGGTGCGTCGAGTCCATGATGGCCTCGGCTATCTCGTCGCCGATGAAGCGCGCGGAGACGCCCTCCATCCCCTCGCCGATGTCCGTCTTCCCCTCCGCTTCCTCGCGGAGTTTCTTCACGTCGACGTCGTCGCCGTCGTCTATCTCGCCGTTGTACGCTTTCGCCTTCTGGACGAGCGAGATGTTCCCGCCGTCGGGTTCGACGACGCGGGTGAGGACGCCGAACAACCCGGCCATCTCCAGCGTGTGCGGTTCGATGTGCATGTCGGGCACGTCGGCGTTCCGCAGCATCTTCCGGTAGATTTCGGCCTCCTGTGAGTACTCCAAGACGTACGGGAAGTCGATGCGTTTCGTCCGGTCGTTGAACGCCTCCATCTTCTCGTCGCCCTTCTTGTCTTTGTACTCGGGCATGTTCGTCCGGCCGACGATGACCTGGTCGATGTCGATTCGCGGGTTGTTCTTCGGCTTGATGGTCTGTTCCTGACTCGCATGCAGGAAGTCGTAGAGGAACTCCCGCTGGAGTTTCAGCAACTCCTCGCCGGAGAACAGCCCTCGGTTCGCGTTACAGAACGCCCCCGAGTAGTCGAACGCCCGCGGGTCCGACTCGCCGTAGACGGCCAGTTTCGAGTAGTTGACGTCGCCGGTCAACTCCGTCTCGTCTTGGTTCTTCTTGTCCTTCGGTTCGAACGTCTCGACGCACTGGCGCTTGTTCTCGCTCGCGACGAGGCGGATTATCTCGATGTGATTCGAGACGACTTCCTCTAAGTCGTCGTCATAGTACGCCAGCAGTTTGTCCATGTAGAACTCCGAGGCGGGGTCTAACGCCTGGTCGTTCCGGATGGTGTAGGGCGCGTCGAGCACCTCGTTGAGTTGTTCGATTATCATGTCCCGCTGTTCTTGCGGGACGAGGACGAGGGGGTCCTGATTCATCGGGGAGTGGACCACGTCGTCGGCGGGGTCTTGGTCCCGAATCACGTCGGTGAGGTTCGTCCACCGGAACGTGTACATCCGGCCGTCGTCGCGCATCGTGTAGTCTTCGAAGTACCGGCGGACCATCCAGTCGAAGTGCGACTTCCCCGACCCGACGGGTCCGAGGAGCAGTTTGATTCGTTTCTCGGGTCCGAGGCCGCGAGCCCCCGATTTCACCTTGTTGACGAACTCGTGGATGGACTCGTGGACCTCGCGGCCGTAGAACGTGTTCTCCCCGTCGTGGATGGGGTCTTCCGACGCCATCAGGTACTCGACGATGCCGGCTTCCTCGTCGTACTCGGTGCCGTAGTAGTCGAACATGTCGGCAACGCGTTGGTGCGCGTTGCGGGCGATTCTCGGGTCAGCGTACACCTCCTCTAGGTACCACTGGAAGCTCTTCGCTTCGCGGAGGTCCTCAGGGACGGACTCTTTGTAGTGCTTGCTCAGCCCTTCGAGGGTTTCGATGTCACCATTCATTGTTTGTTGACGGATCTCCCGATAGAACGGCCGCATCTCCCCGACGTGCCTCGAATCGGAGGAGCGACGACTGCCGTATCGCGGACGCGACGGTCGGTCCGAGAGGGGGCGCCGACGTGCGGTCGTTCGTATCGACCGCCCGGTACGCGCGACAGACGACCAACGGCAGCAAATCGGCGGCGAGCGACGAGTCGTCGAGTGTTTGGCAGGCGGTGCGCGGAGGGGCGGGTGCTCGGTCCGGTCAACCGAGACTAACTGTGTGTGAGATTCCCACACATATAACTCTTCTCTCCAGCGTCAGACACGAAGAACGATGCACGGGACCCTCGTCAGAGAACCGCTCGGAACGACAGACAGTACAGACAGGTTTTTGTGGTCTCATCCTCCCAGCGCGGCGTCACGTAACACGGCCGGACGCGACCGCCAATCGACGCTCACCGTTCGGTGACGAGAGCGCGGGCCGTCCGGAGGCGAACGCACCGAGAGGCGACGACGACGGGCCTCCGCGGACCGAAGGAGACTCGGCGTTCGGGCCGCATCTCACGACTATGAGTGACGACGCGACGTCGGACCGGTCTCCGGAGGCGGCGCCGCCCGGCGGGTGGACGGTGTGGAACGACGAGACGGACGGGCGGCGGATACTCGCCTACCGGCCGGACGTGTTCAACGAGAGCGAGTTCCCGGCCGCCTGCCTACCGACCATCTTCGTCTCGAACCGGTCGCGGGCGAACCGGCCGGGTGCCGCGCACGTCCGCACGGAGACGTGGCACGCCGTCCTGCGACTGGAACCCGACGTGGAGGGACCGGTCGAGGAGTTCGACACTCGGGAGGCGGCCGTCGCGGGCGCGAACGAACTCGCACGGCGGTTCGCCGCCGGGGAGATAGCGTACAGAGACCTGTATCAGGTGCCCGAGGAGGCGTATCTGGACCGATTAGACGAGTTGACCGGTCGCGACGAGTAACGTTATCCGACCGGCCCGGCTATCGTTCGAACTATGACGAAGGTCACGCTCATCGGCGACCGACTCGCGGAGTCGGGGACGCAGTTCGTCTATCAGGGGGCGTCCTCGGCCTGCGAGGGGTGTCCGTACCGAAAGCAGTGTCTCAACCTCGAAGAGGGCGTCCGATACGAGGTGGTGGGCCGTCGCGAGAACGCCCAACTCCTCGACTGCGCCGTCCACGACACCGGCGTTCGCGCCGTCGAAGTCGAACCCGCGCCCGTCGTCGCCAACGTCCCCTCGAAGGGTGCCTACGCCGGGAGCAAAGCGCAACTGGCGGGACCGTGCCCGCACACCGAGTGTCCGAGCCACGAGTTCTGCGTCCCCGACGGCGCGGACTTCGAGACGGAGTACCGCATCACCGAGGTTCACGGTGACCCGCCGCACGACGTCTGCTATCTGGACCGGAACCTGACGCAGGTAGAGTTCGCGGCGCGAGAAGAGTAGCGAGTCCGAGTCAGTCGAGCGTGCCGAGGCGGTCGGCGGCGTAGCCGAACACGCCCTCGTAGCCGTACGCCGAGAGCAACACCGGGTAGAAGTCGCGGTCGGCGGTGAACACCTCGCCGTCGGCGGCGGCGAACCGGTCTCCTTCCTCGACGAGTTCGAAGTTGTTCACGTACACCTCGTACGTCTCCGCGGGTCCCTTCGGGATGCGTTCGAGCATCCGGTAGACGGTCACGTCGTCTCGGTCACGGCGGTCCAGCGAGACGGGCGACTCCTCCCCGTCGGCGGGTGCGGAGAGCACGCCCGTCGCCGCGAGGAACGACCGGACCAGCCAGTAAGCGTTCTCCGCGGCGTCGTCGGTCCCTTGCAGACCACACTCGACTTCGAGCGTGTGCGCGTGGTCGATGAGGCGACCCCCCGCGAACTCCGCCGTCTCGACGAGTTCCTCCACGGGGAGATGCGGGCAGATAGAGCGTGCGACGGCCCCGACGGTGTCGACCAGAGCGAACGGCTTGGCGTACGACTGCGTCGAGTGCAGCGAGAACGTCGTACAGCCTCGCACTTCGCGGACCAAGTCGGCGGCGAGGCGGCGCTCGTGGCTGTCGGCGTTCGGGTCGCCGGGGAACGCGCGGTTCAGGTCCTCGTCGAGGTAGCGAACGCCCGCGTCGAGAGCGTTCTCGTTGGCGACGACGAGTTTCACCGGCCGTTCGACGTCCGGTTCCTCGGCGACGAACCGCTCTATCGCGCGGGCACCGCAGGGTTCGTCGCCGTGGATAGAGCCGACGACGGCGACTTCCGGGGTCCCGTCCCCGAGTTCGTAGATTCGCATGGCCGAGTTCGCCGCGGGAGAGACAAAACCAGTTCGAATCCGAGACGGAGTCGTCAATGGTCCAACCCGTCGACGTAGTCGTAATCGGCGGGATACGCCGTCGTCGCCGCGCCGTCGAGCGGTATCTGCCACCCGTGGAGCGCAGTCGGGTCGTCGAGCGCCGCGCGAAGCGTCGTCCGCACCTCGGCGACGTCGACGCCGTAGAAGTCCGCGGGGATGCCGTCGAGGTACTGCAACGCCGTCCCGAACAGCGAGCGCATCCCGTCGTCGTCCTCGAAGTCGAAGTGTTTGTACGCGCCGGCGGCCACCTGGACCATCCCGTGGAGGAACGCGGACTCGACGCTCCCGCGTCCGTAGTTGTACCACTCGTCCTCGAAGCAGTCGTGCGACTCGTGGAAGTCACTCGCGTTGTAGAGGCGAACGCCGTGTTCCGTCGCGCGTCGGAGCGTGGCGTGTTCCCACTCGCGACGCTCCGCCGACCAACCGGAGGGGTTCCCGAGTGGTGGCGCGACGCTCGGGTCGCGGGTGTGCTCGTCCATGTGCGGAGACACACGACGGAGCGACCTAACGGCATCGCCGGACAGAGCGACGCGACGGCGTCGCCGAGCACGTGACCGCGGGTGGTGCGCGACGGCCGGTGGTACAGTATTATCCCGGTGGGTGTCGTCGAGTCGGACATGGAACCCGGACTCAGCGACGTCCCGGACGCACTCGCGGCCTACGCCGTCGGTGTCGGGCGCGCCCTCGGACGCGGCGCGTTCTACACGGCCGTCTTCCTCGTCGTGTTCTTCGGCATCGGCTTCGCGCCCGTCGGGATGGGCGTTGTCCTCGTTCTCCTCGCCGTCGTCCTCCCGGCAGTCGGCGCCGCCGTCGCACTCGAACTTCCGCGAGTGCTCCGGGAGCGATTCGGCGGGACGTAGTCGAGTTGCGCACGACCGATTCGCACGGGGGGACGCGGTTTCGGAACGCTTTAGCGGCGTGGTGTCCGTACCTGTAACTGCGCGAGGGTAGCAAAGTCTGGAAAACGCGGCGGACTCAAGATCCGCTCCCGTAGGGGTCCGTGGGTTCAAATCCCTCCCCTCGCACTTCTCATCCCCGAGCGACAGCGAGGGGTGAACCTCGAACGGGGAGTTCGGACCAGCGAGCACATCTCCGATTTGCGAGTGCGGTTCAAATCCCCCCCTCGCACTCGTACCGGCGACCAACGCGAGGAGTGCCGACTGCGCATCTGAGAGAGGCGACTCGGAGAGCGAGCGAACCGAGAGACCGAACGGTCGCGGGGTGAAAGAGGTGGACCAAGAGGGCGGCGGTCCGTGACGTACGGCGCGACAGGTGCCATCCGGCGTCGCACGTCGGTACTCCCGTGGGAGACTGAACCGACCACCTACGGAAGCACTTGCATAAACGGTTGGTCCGATTAATAGCGTTTTCGACCGGACATATCTGTTGCCACATTCGAAACGCACGCGTCGCGTCCGAGGAAATCGGAGAGAAGGGCCGTCGACAGCGTCCGACGAGCGGTCGGATTACGAGTCGTCTTCGCGCGGGCCGCCGTCGGTGAGGGCGCGGCCGTTCGACGAGAGCACGTCGTCGGCGACGACGCGTGCGCGGTCGGGCGTCGGACGAGATTCCTCGGAGAACTCGGCGCCGAGCGTCTCTACCACCGACATCACGTCCGAGAGGTCGCCGCGTTCGATGACGTCCGCGAAGACGTCCTCGTAGGCGTGTGCCTCCCAGTGGCTGACTTCGTAGTCGTACGTGTTCGTCTCTTTGGCGACCGCGTATCGAAGTTGTCGTGCTGCGTCGGCGGGGTGCATACTCCACACGACGGGCAGGATACACAAAAGTGTACTCCGACTCGGAACTGAGTTAATCACTCAGCGGTTGGTCCTGTCCGGTCCCCGTGAGGTAGGCGTCGAGGAGCGACGGGAAGTCGCGCCCCCGGAGGTAGCGGAGGCCGAAGTCCTCGGCCCAGTCGACGATGCCGGTGTCTTCGGTGACGACGCCCGCGTCGAGTTCGCGCGCGAGGATGAGCAGGTCGAAGTCCTCTCGGGAGTCGAGGATGCCCTGCCGGAGTTCCATGCGGTACTCCGCTCTGAGTTCGGAGATGACCTGCTCCGGGTCCTCGTCGCGCGCGCGGCGAACGGCGTCTTCTGAGACGCGGAGTCCCCGGTTCACCCGGTCGGACATCTCGTGGATGAAGTCGTGGATGACGGCGGCCGGGACCATCACCTCGTACCGGGCGGGGTTCTTTTTGATGACCCACGTGTTGAGTTGCGTCTCTATCTCGCCGTCGATGCCGCGTTCGTGGAGGATACCGACGAGTTCGGCGTGGACGGTGGGAGCCATGTAACAGGAGATGTCGAGTCGGAGTTTCGCCCGCGCGATAGCGTCGAGCAGTCGGTACAGGGCGGCTTCGAGCGTCTCTCCGTCTTCTCGAATTTCCTCGGAGAGAAAGAGCGACGTGTCGAGGACGAATCGCTGTTTGAGCGAGTACTCGGACATTGTGCGGGGTACGACAGCAGAGTATATGAGCAGTCGGGCGTGAACCACCCGAGTTCCGGACTGTCAAGGCGTGAGACGGGCGATATATTTATGTTGTTCGGTACCATATACCATAGTTGCTGGTACGCGAGGGCGTACCGGGCGACCTGACCGAACCTTCGGAAGAAGGGGAGGAACGGCGTCGATGCAAACACCAAGCGGCCCGTAACAGGAACGTAAGGTCAACGCATCGAAGGACGACCGCGACGACCCAGTGCTGTTCCGCAAGGAACAGGGCGAAGTCTAACTACCGGATTACGTGAAAACGGAGTTCGGGAAGTCGGAAGACCCCGTAAGAAGGGAGCCCCCGAAAGAGACGTGTGGGTCGTGGAAAACGCATCCCGTCCGGGTCCTAATCGTGTTCCAGTTTCTCTGCTTATCGCTCGCCGAGCGACGCCTTCACTCGCCGACGAACCGTCGCATCGCCTCGAAGTACTCCGCCGCGACGAGCGGTTCCGCCGCCGCGGTTCGCCGAACGCGGTCACAGCCGTGGAGGAGCACCGTCTTCGTCTCCCCGTCCGGTAACTCGCTCAAGACGACCGTATCCACCGAGTCGACGACGGAGTCGACGGTGTCGCCGTCGACGGCCCGCGCCGCGTCCGCACCGCGCACGAACAGCTCTGAGAGCTTCGTGCGAACGTCTGCGGGCACGTCCTCGGGAGCATCGGCCGTCACGACAGACACCGACGAGAGCCGACGGATAAAACGTGTCGAAGCGGACGCCGACGGTTCCAGACGACGAGCGACGGTGCCGACGTCACACGAGAGATTTACGGCGGCGGCGGCCCGCGGGCGTGTATGGAAGACGACACGAGAGCCGACGTCGCCCGTCGCGCCGCCCGCGCGGGCGGTGCCGTCGCGGCCGACCGGTTCCGGACCGGTATCGACGTCGAACGCAAGGGCGGGAAGACCGACGTGGTGACGCAGGCCGACAGAGACGCACAGACCCGCGTCATCGACGTGATTCGCGAGTCGTATCCCGACGACGCCGTCGTCGGCGAGGAGGACGACGAACTGAAGCGAGTGCCCGAGGAGGGGGCGGCGTGGGTCGTCGACCCCATCGACGGGACGAACAACTTCGTCCGCGACCTGCGCGTGTGGGGCACCGCCGTCGCCGCCGTCGAAGACGGCGAACCCGTCGCCGCCGCCACCTGCTTTCCCGCGCTCGACGACCTCTACTGGACCGACGGCGAGACGACGTACCGCGACGGCACCGAAGTGACCGTCAGCGCCCGCGACGACCCGGAGGTCTGTGCGGTCTGTCCGACCATCTGGTGGGACTTCGACGAACGCGACCAGTACGGCAGGGCGACGACGGCCATCGTCGAACGCTTCGGCGACATGCGACGCTTCGGATGCGCACAGGCCGTGTTGGCGATGGTCGCCGACGGGCAACTCGACGGCGTCCTGACGAACGTGCGGGCGAACCCGTGGGACTCGGTCGCGGGCGTCCAGTTGATTCGCGCCGCGGGCGGGACGGTCACCGACCTCGACGGCGACCGCTGGCGGCACGACTCGACCGGTCTCGTCGCCTCGAACGGCGCGGTCCACGAGACCGTGCTCGAAGCGGCACGCGAGATAGACGGGCTCGACGGCTGACCACCGGGCGACGGTCCGCAAGCGAAAAGGGGGCCGTCGACTACTGACGGGCATGGAACTCGACGAGACGGACCGGGCCATCCTCCGCATCCTGCAAGACGACGCGCGGACGCCGTTCAGCGAAATCGCGAGGCAGATAGAGATGTCGAGTGCGACGGTCCACGACCGGGTCGGCCGCATGGAAGACGCGGGCGTCATCGAGGGCTACCACGCGAAGGTCGACCCGCGGAAGGTCGGCTACGGCACGTCCGCGCTGGTCGGACTCCGCGTCGAACAGGGTCGCGAAGAGGACGCGCTTGGCCGACTGCGCGAGATAGCGGGCGTCAAAGAGGTCCACCTCACGACCGGCGAGTGGGACGTGATGCTCCGCGTGTACGCCGAAGACACCGACGCCCTCCGCGAACTCATGTTCGAGAACATCGCCGAGATGGAAGGGTTCTCCCGGTCGCAGACGATGGTCATCCTCGGGACGGACTTCGAGGACCCGTCGCTGTCGGTGTAGTCGCCGCGACCCGTCCGTAGTCGTCGCTGTCGGGCGACCCGTGCGCCGTGCGTGCGAGAGACCGGAATCCTCAACACCCGCGACGTCAGCTTTTGGGGTATGGCTACCGTTGCAGAACGGGTCGGCGTCGACCCCGAACGACTGTGGGGCGGGACGTTCCTCGTCGCCCTCCTCGCACTCGTCGGTGGGTCGCTCGCCTTCCCCAACCTCGTCTACGACCGCTTCGTGTGGCACTACTTCTGGGGACCGGTACAGGTCGACGCGAACTCGATGGTCTGTGCGGTCCGCGAGGGCGGCGCCACCAAGTACCTCGACAGTGCGAGTGCGTGTGCGGCCGCGGCCGAACCGGTCGCCTACCCCGGGTACACGCTCGTCTCCGAAGTCGGCTACATGGTGACGCTGTTGTTCGCGCTCATCGGTGTGGTCTTCCTCATGCGTCGTCTCGACATCGGCGAGGACAGGAGCTTCTTCTACGCGTTACTGCCGTTCATGTTCTTCGGCGGCGCACTCCGCGTCGTCGAGGACGCCAACGACACCCCGGGGGCGGCAGAGACGCTCATCAGCTATCCGCTGAACACGCTCGTCATCAGCCCCATCATCTACTTCACCGTCTTTCTCATCACGCTCGGGGCCGTCGTCGTCGCCGTCGCCCTCGACCAGTTCGACGTGACGACGTCCTACGAGAGACCGCTGTTCGGCATCGGCGTCGTCGTCCTCGCCGCGAGTCTCGCGTACCTCCTGTCGCTCGTCGTCACCGGTGCACCGGGCGTCGAGTTCTACCCGCAGGTACTCGTCGTGATGCTGGTCGGGGCGACGCTCGCCGCCGCCGCGACGTGGTGGCTCATCGAACGGTTCGCACCCGAGATAAACTCGGGGACGGGAACCATCGGCCTCGTCATCATCTGGGGCCACGCCGTCGACGGCGTCGCGAACGTCGTCGGCCTCGACTGGATGACCGCGCTCAACGCGGGACCGAACCTCGTCCCGAAACACCCGGTCAACCAGTTCGTCGTCGACTTCACGGCCAGTACGCTCCCGGCGTCCGTCCTCGCGGTCACCGGTGACGCGTGGCCGTTCCTCCTCGTGAAACTCGTCGCCGCCACGTTCGTCGTCTGGGTGTTCGAGGAGGGTATCTTCGAGGAGAGTCCACGCTACACGATGCTCCTCCTCGTCGCCGTCCTCGCCGTCGGCCTCGGCCCGGGAACGCGCGACATGCTCCGGGCGACGTTCGGCGTCTGACCGGTCGGCCGCGTTCTCTTTGCGGCACCACTCCGGCGCGGCGTGTCCGACGGAACTCCAGACGGTACAGGAACCGGTATCCAGACGTGTTGGACAGCATAGGTGTATATTTCTATAACTTCCGAAGTATATTTTAATTCTCACCGCTACGGTATCGGTGGGAGGAGACCACCCCACCAGACCCCGATATCTCTCGACTCCTTCCATCTCTCTCAGAGGCACCCCTTTTCGGCGACCCCGGTCCGAGCGTCGCGGGCGCGAACGACGCCAACAGACCGCCGTCTCGTCGGTGTGAACCTTCTTGTACGGAGACGGACCCAGACCCGCCATCGTCGAGACGAGTCCGCACGACGGGACGCGAGTGTTCGACACGACGTCGTGCGAGCGGTGGTCGCCCGTACGACCGCAGTGTCGACTGTTCGCCTACGGGAACGGGTGGTACGGGCCGTCCAACTCGGGAGAAAAGCCCATCTCCGCGGGCACGTCTCTCGCTCTGTCTCCGAAGAACGGGTCGCCCTGAAACAGCGGTTGCGCCTCGGGAATCAAGACCCGAACCGCCTCGAACCCGAGTCGCTCCACGTCCGCCGTCGTCGTCCGCACCGCGTAGGCGTCGAGTCCGGCGTCGTCGACGCGTTCGACGAGAGCGTCCAGTTCCGCCGTCCCGGCGGGTATCTCGTCGGGGCCGACGCTCTCGGCGGGCACGGTCGGTCCGGCGTCGACGAACCGTTGCGCCGCCCGGGGGAAGTCGGCGTACTCGCCGATAGCGCCCTCCTCCTCTGCGGCCCGTTCCGGTCCCATCGCACGGAGTTCCATCCAGTTCTGCAACGCTTCCGCGAGCGCCGATTTCGCCGCGTCCGAGGGGTCGAGCGACGCGTCCGACCCGACAGCGAATCGCGGCCACTCGCCCTCGCGGTGAACCGCGGCGGCGACGACGGGCACGTCGGCGTCCTGTGTGACCAACAGCGCCGTCGCCGTCAGCCCCTCCGCGCGGGCGCGCTTCACGAGCGTCCGGTACCCGTCGTCGTCAACCGACAGCGCCAGCGGTTCGAACGAGGAGTACCACGACAGCATCGTCGCGTCGCGTTCGACGACTTCGTACAGTCCAGAGAGCAGTGCCTCCGCCCCCGAGTTCCCGAGTCCGAGTCCGGTCGTGATGGGCGGTTTGTGTCGCGTGTTCGGCGGAGGGTAGTGGACGAACTCCGCGGGGACGGACACCGACTCACCGGTCGCGAGATGCTCGCCGTCGACCCACGGAATCGGTTCCTCGGCGTCGGGCGCTCGGTACGAGTCCGGTCGGACGAACCGGGCGGGCGAGACGGGGCGGGCGCGAGTGCGCTCCGACGCGGTTGTGAACTCTGTCGAGCGATAGACGCCCGCGCAGTATCGTTCGAGCGCCTCGCCGAGCGCTTTCACGAACGCGACGTCCCAGTCGGCGTCGACGCCGGCGGCGAACTCGGCGGCGCGAGCGTCGCTGAACCTCCGCGTGTCCGTCGTCTGCGCGAGGTAGTACGGCACCGGAAACGACTCCCGTTCGCCCACCTGCGCGACGAGTCCGGTTCGGTCGTCCAGCGAACGCTCCGCACGGGCGAGTGCGTCGTCCACGGAGACGTCCCGGAACTCCCGCCGGACCGTCCGGTCGCGGTCCGAGGCGTCGGGAACCGGGAGGACGTGTCGCTCGGCGACGACGCCGGTACCGGCGACTTCGACGGCGGTGCCCGCGACGGCCTCGTCGCCGACGAGGAGGGCGACAGCCCGTCGTCCGGCGACGGCCCCGGCGAGACGGACGGCACTTCGGTCACCCGACGGGGACCCTCCGTTCTCCGTCGTCGCCGCGACGCGGGTACAGAGGTCGCTGTAGCGACTCGTGTCGGCGAACGCGGAGACGCTCGCGTCCACCTCAGAGACGGCGACGCCACCGATGCCACCGAGTTCGACGACGACGAGACGGTCCGCGAGAGCGTCGGCGGTGCGGGGTGCGGACGCTCCCGCGGGAGCCACCACGACGGCGAGGTCGGCGTCGTCGACGGCGTCCGGTGCCGCCTCCATCACGCTCGCGTCACAGTCGGCGGCGGCGGCGCGAACCGCCTCCGCGGCGGGACCGCTCCCGACGAGTGCGATATCGTACGTTGTCACGCGCTGACGGACGGGAGAACGAGAGAAAAGTCTCGGGGGTCTTCGGCGACGGGAACGGGAGGGGGCGAGTGGAGGGGGTTACGTGAGGAGACTCTGGGCGACGCCGGCCAGTTGGTCCGGGCCGGAGTTGACGAGTCGGTCGTCGCCGAGTTTGAGGCGGAGACGCGGACGGCCCACGTCGATGGGGACTTTCTCGGTGTCGATGAGACCCATCTCTTCGAGTTTCGTCTTCGTGCGCGAGAACGTCGCTTTCGAGGCGATACCGACGTCTTCGCCCCACTTCGAGATGTCGTAGAGGAGCACTTCGTTCTTCGCGGCAACGAGGAGACTGATGGTCACTTCGTCGAGTCCGTCGCCGTCGCCTCTGGCGGTCTGAAGCGAAGAGAGGACGGCGTCGAAGTCCGTCCGCGCGTCGGGACTGATTTCGTCTTCGAGACTCGTCCGAACCGCCGTGATGGGCGGCGTCCGCAGTTTGTAGTCGGACGCTTCCTCCCACCGCGTCGTGTAGGTGCTTCGAGCGGCGGCGACGAACTCCTCGTCGGTCGTCACGAGACCGGCGACGTGGTCTCCGGCGGTGACGAGTGAGACGACGGCGTCCTCGGTGATGAGGAGCGGATTCTCGGTGCCGTCGGCGGAGACGCGCATCGATAGGTCGCCCGAAGAGACCAGGTCGGCGGCGTTACTCGCGACGATGAAGTCGTCCATGACGTCTTTCAGGAGCGATTCGTCCGCGACGACCTTGACGTGCGGTCGGTCGCCGTCGGTTTCGGATGCGACTGCGACCAGCGTATCGATGACGTCCGTCGACGGATCGACGACTAGTACCTCCTCCGTTCCCGACCCGAGGACCGAGCGAAGGATATGCTCAACACCCTCTGTGAGCATATTCGAAGTGAGGGTCATGCCTTACAATATGCCTCAGAGAATATTTAATATTAACGCAAGCCGACTATCAGAATCCCTCGCGTAGGACCTAATTCTAAGCCGTTGATGAAGAAATTCCGAATATTACCTCCGAATTTATACCAGAATAGTACCGATAAATAAACACGGTCGCAAGATGTACCAGTGGTAGTCGACTACGTAATTAACATCTGTCGGAGTCAGGAGGTCAGCTCTCGGTAGAGGTCGCCGGACCAGTGGATGTCGCCGTCGTAGATGACGGGGACGTCGGTTCGCTCTAAGAAGTCCGCCAGGTCGTCGTCGGTCAGGTCAGTTCGTTGAGACGTCCCGAGGAGGTGCGACCGTTCGTCTTCGGGGAACGGCGGCGCGTAGGTACCCCCGGCGATTCGGGGCGAGTTCGTGTCGTACTTCAGTCGGAACGTCCCGTCGTCGTTGGCGTCTATCGTCGCCACCGCCGGGGCGGGGATGCCCGGTTCCGTGAGCAGGTGCGTCCCGTCGCCGACGACGGTGTAGTCCTTCCCCATGATGATACGGCGACGGGCCAGTGCGAGCGCTCGTTCGAGGCTGAACCCGTTGATGAGGAGACGGACGAACGTCGTCCCGACCCGGGCGGCGTGACTGTCCAACACCTTGTCGAACGTCACCGCGCCGGCGACGCTCCCCTTCTCGACGAGTTCGAGGCCCTCGTAGTACGACCCACACGCGTTGAGGAAGAACGCCTCGACGTTCGACTCTTCGATGTCGTCGACAGCGAGGTTGCCGTCGACACACCGGAGACCGGACTCGTCGCAGTGGCCGATGTAGTGGACCAGGTCGTGGTTCGACTCGAACACCTCGGCGAGTTCCGCGCGGGTTGTGCGTTTCTTGACCGTCGTCTCGATGTCGAGGCCGGCGGGGCCGGACTCGTATATCTCGGTCGCGTCGGTGTACTCGTCTATCATCCGCTTGTCGTTGAGGACGGCGACGACCGACAGCGACTGCGGGTCCTCGGGGTAGCGAGCGCGGTGTTCGTACGCCTGCGGAATCGACTTGAACACGTCGATGGGGACGCCGTCGGCCAACCAGCCGTGGACGCGCCCGGCCCCGAGGACGGGTTTGACGGGGTTCACGTCGGGAACGTCCCCGGTGTCGGCCCGGTTCCCCCCGTCGTGGGGCGGGCCGACGCGGTAGAAGTCGTCCAACGACCGCGAGAGACGTTCGTCGGTGCCGAGCGGTTTCGCCTCCGGCAGGAACACGTTCGGGACGTTCTGCAGCAAGTACGGGAGCGTCCGGATGTGTTCGTACGTCGGAGCGACGTACATCGCCAGATGCCAGCCGGGGAGGCGACTCGAGATGTCGTCGAACGGGGCGTCGAGGTAGGCTTCGAGTCGATCACCCGCGTCCGCACGGTACAGCGCGGCGGCGTCGAGGCCCACTTCGTCGAGTAGGTCGGCCTCGGCGACGTCTCGTCCGTTGGGGCCGGCACCGCGGACGAGACAGTCGAAGAAGAACACGCGACGGAGGACGCGAGCCACCCCCGCCTGGTAGCCCGGGTTCGGGTCGAACTCGCGTTCGAGGGTGGGCGTCCGGAGCGTCGGGTTCGTCTCGTCGGCGACGCGAACGTCGGCGCCGAGGTAGTGCGCCAGCGACGACGCCGGAACGAGATAGTCGAGGCTCGCCGGGAGTTCGAGCGTGACCGACGCCTCCGGTCGTCGGGCGGCGACGCTCTCGGGGACGTCGACTTCGGAGCCGAACTCGATTCGCGGCGGCAGCGCGCGCATCTCCGGGAGCGACCGGTCGGGCGTGGTCGTGAGATGTCCCGCGGGCATCACGGAGAGCGCCGTCGCGACGCCCTCGGGAGTCCGCGGAACCGTGACCGTCTCGGGTCGCTCGGAGCGGTCGCCGACGCCGATGGTGACGCGCCGGGAGTCGGCGAAGCTGACCGTCGGTGCGCCGCCCGCGTCGGTCAGCGTCGCGGGGCCGTCGAAGCGGACGAACACCACGGCTGCCCCTTCGACGCGGAGCAGGTGCGGGGCGTCCGGGAGTTGGACCGTCCCCTCGGCGGGAGCCGTCGGCTCACGCTCCGTCTCCGAGTCGAGACGGCGAAGTCGGAGGAGTCCCGGCGGGAGTCGAAGCGACTCCGCCGCACCGCCGACTGCGTCCACCGCCGCACGCGGTAGCTCGTGCTCTGACTCGCCTGCCACCCACCCCTCGGCGGCGACGACTGCGGAGGCCGTGCCGGGTCCGACCGCTTGGACCCCGGCATCTGTCGCCTTCACCTTGACCATCAGGTACACTGGATGACCGGGCTTGCCGAATTTATGTCTATCGCCGGCAGAAATCGTGAAAACGCGCGATGAGACGACCCCGTGCGTCGGACTCGCGGCTGTTCCTTCCGATTGTATGCACAGATGTGGGTAGCAGAAGGGGAACTCACTGCCAAAGTGGACACATTTATTGGAACTAGGCCCACCGTGGCACACATGGACTACAGTCACGTCCGCGGCGTCGACCCCGCGGTCGCCGACGCACTCGAGGGTGAAGTCGACCGCCAGCAGAACACACTGGCAATGATCGCCAGCGAGAACCACGTGAGCGAGGCGGTCATGCAAGCGCAGGGGAGCGCACTCACGAACAAGTACGCGGAGGGCTACCCCGGCGAGCGATACTACGCGGGGTGCGAGTTCGCCAACGACGTCGAACTCCTCGCCATCGACCGCGCGAAGGAACTGTGGGGCGCAGAGCACGTCAACGTCCAACCGCACTCGGGGACGCAGGCGAACATGGGCGTCTACCTCGCGATGCTCGACCCCGGCGACAAGATTCTCTCCTTGGAACTCAGCCACGGCGGGCACCTCTCGCACGGTCACCCGGCGAACTTCACGGGGAAGACGTACGACGTCGAGCAGTACGAGGTCGACCCAGAGACGGGCTACATCGACTACGAGACGCTCGCCGAACAGGCCGAGGCGTTCGACCCCGACATCGTCGTCTCGGGCTACTCGGCCTACCCCCGCGCCGTCGACTGGGAGCGCATCCAGGACGTCGCCGAGTCCGTCGACGCGTACCACCTCGCGGACATCGCCCACATCACGGGCCTCGTCGCCGCGGGCGTCCACCCCTCGCCGGTGGGCGTCGCGGACTTCGTCACGGGGTCGACGCACAAGACCATCCGCGCGGGTCGCGGCGGTATCATCATGTGCGGCGAAGAGCACGCGAAGGCCATCGACAACGCGGTCTTCCCCGGCGCGCAGGGCGGTCCCCTGATGCACAACGTCGCGGGCAAGGCCGTCGGCTTCAACGAAGCGCTCCAACCGGAGTTCACCGAGTACGCCGAACGAACCGTCGCCAACGCCCGCGCACTCGCGGACACGTTCTCCCAACACGGTCTCGAAGTCGTCTCCGGCGGCACCGACAACCACCTCGTCCTCGTCGACCTTCGTCCCTCGCACCCCGACACGACGGGGAAGGACGTCGAAGAAGCGCTCGAAGAGGCGGGCATCGTCCTCAACGCGAACACGGTGCCCGGCGAGACGCGCTCTGCGTTCAACCCCAGCGGTATCCGCGCCGGGACGCCCGCGCTGACGACGCGCGGGTTCGACGAGGAGGCGACGCGCGAAGTCGGCGAACTCATCGTCCGCATCGTCGACGACTACGACGACCAGGAGACTATCGACGCCGTCGCCGAAGACGTGCAAGCGCTCTGCGACGCGCACCCCCTCTACGACTGAGACGCGACCCGCACCGCACCCGCGCCGGTTTTTTGCTCGCGGGGGCCGACTACCGACCCATGCCGACCCGTAGACGCCTCCTCGCCACGTTCGGCCTCGCCATCGCCGGTCTCGCGGGGTGTTCGGAGAACCCGACGCAACCGCCGGAGGACGACCCCGGACCGGTCGACGGGACGGCCAGTCCGGACGCGGGGACGACGCGCGTCGGGAGTCCCACAGCGACGGAGGAGACGGCGACGCCGACGGAGACGGACACCGCCACGGACGCGCCCGAGACGGGTACCCAGGGCGAGACGGGGACGGAGACCGGAACCGAGACGGCGACGCCCGGCACGACCACGCCGCGGAGCGAACTCGACCTCCGCGAGGCGAACGTCGTCGACGTGCGTTTCGAGAGGCGCGAGGGGACGACGTACCGCTTCGACGTGACGCTCATCCACGACGACGACGGCGAAGACGGCTACGCGGACTGGTGGCAGGTCGAAGACACCGAGGGGCGGCGGTTGGGTCGGCGGGAACTCACCCACGCCCACGGGACGCGGGAGTTCACCCGGTCGGCGACGATGCCGATTCCCGAAGACGTGAACTGCGTCGTCGTCCGCGGTCACGACCAGACGCACGGCTACGGCGGCCGCGTCGTCCTCGTGAACCTCGAGAGCGGCGAGACGGCCGGCGTCAGACAGGAGGCCGAGGCGATAGCGAACGCCGAGTTGGCGACGTCCTGCCCGTGAGACGCCGACGGCCGTTTCTAAGCACGGATGTGAGTATCTATCCGGAGATGAGACGCAGAGTATGCACGAATCCGCGTGATTGAAGTGTGCGGCCCGCGCCGATTCGAGTATGACTGAAATCATCGACGGGAACGCCGTCGCCGCGGACGTTCGCTCGGGCCTCTCCGACGCGATGGACACCCTCGCCGACGAAGACGTGACGCCCTGTCTGGCCACCGTTCTGATGAGCACCGACCCCGCCAGCGAGACGTACGTCTCGATGAAGCACAGCGACTGCGAGGAAGTCGGTATCGCGACGCGGGACTACGAGATAGACCCCGAAGCGCCCGCCGAAGAACTGTACGACACCATCGACGAGTTGAACGCCGCCGACGACGTGCACGGCATCCTCGTGCAGATGCCCGTCCCCGACCACGTGGACGAGAGGGAGGTGCTCCGGCGCATCGACCCCGCGAAGGACGTGGACGGTTTCCACCCCGAGAACGTGGGCCGCCTCGTCGCGGGACACCCGCGTTTCAAACCCTGCACGCCGCACGGCATCCAGAAACTGCTCGCCGCGACGGACGTGGAGACGGAGGGTGCCGACGTCGTCGTCCTCGGGCGTTCGAACATCGTCGGCAAGCCGATGGCGAACCTCCTCGTCCAGAAGGCCGAGATGGGGAACGCGACGGTCACCGTCTGTCACTCCCGGACCGAGAACGTGGCCGAGAAGACGCGCGCGGCGGACGTCGTCGTCGCCGCCGTCGGCGTCCCCGAGTTCCTCACCGGCGACATGCTCTCCGCGGGGTGCGTCGTGATAGACGTCGGTATCAACCGCGTCGAGACGGACACCGAGAAGGGCTACGAACTCGTCGGCGATGTGGCGTACGAGAGCGCAGAAGAGAAAGCCAGCGCCATCACGCCCGTCCCCGGCGGCGTCGGGCCGATGACGCGGGCGATGCTCCTCTGGAACACGGTGAAGGCCGCGGGCGAGTCGTCGGGCGTCGACGTCGACCTGCCCTGAGCGCCGCGTTCGAGACGAAGACTCAGCGATGCGTGCAGACGACGCGCCTGTCGCCCTCGTCGGTGAGACAGAAGCGCGAGTTCCCGGCCACGTCGAACGAGTGACTTCGCCGCGTGGTGAGGAGGATGCGGTCGAAGGCGTCGCCGCAGGCCGGACACGGGACGCCGTCGCGGTTCTCGTACAACGTCACGTCGCCGTCGTCCGTCAGGAGTTTCATCCGGTGGCGCACGGCGTGTTGGTCGAATCGCTCGGGCATCGTCAGTGAACGAGCGTACAGCGAGAAAGTCGTTGTCTTCTCTTCGTTAGGCCAGACGCGACAGTCTGTCGCGCGCCGCCGCGAGGGCGGACTCGTCGTCGTCGCGGACGTACCTCGTGAGTTCGCGCGCGACGCGCACGAGGCTCTCGGCCTGTTCGACGGGGACGTCGCCGTGGAGCGCTTCGGCGCGTTTGACGTGCTCTGAGAGCGTCGACAGCGTTTTCGCCGCCTCCGGATGCGGATTGTCGTCCAGCCACGTCGCGAAGTCGCGCCGGTACGCGGCGAGCGATTCGGCGTACGCGAGGCCGCGGGCGGCGGTCATCGCCTGCGGAACCGCCTCGGGTTCGGGGCGTTCGCCCGCGTCCGCGCCTCTGAGGAGCGACAGGACGTACAGTTCGGTGTCTTCGTCCGGGTCGCGGACACGGACGAGGACGTCGACGGCGTGGAGCAGTTCGCGGGCGGCGAGGTAGGTGTCGTCCAACTCGCGGAGTTCGCCCCCGTGGACGAACCCCCGCGCTCTGAGGTACGTTCGAAGGTCGGACTTCAGGTCGTCGACGACTGCGGAGAGGGCGTCGTCGTTCGCGGCCGTCCGGTGTGCCGAGAGGTCGAGTGGGTCTGCGCTGTCAGTGTGTCTCGCGCGGCCGCCCACGCCGACGCTCTGCATGCTCCCGCACGCCGGGCACGCGACTTCCCCGGTGTCGTAGTACGACCACTCGCGCTCACACGACTTGCACCGACGGCGACCCCGTATCTCCATGTGCCGACGTGCGCGTTCGCGGACCAAAAGCCCGACGCCACGGCCGCACCGCGGCCGCACCACTTTCATGCGGCCGAGGCGAGTAGAGAGACCATGCGCTCTGAAGAGGAGGTCCGCGAGCAGTACGAGTTTCTGAAAGAGGAACTGGCGTCCGAGGAGATGCGACACCGCGGGGTCGAAGAACTGTTCACGCACTACAAGCGTGCGCTCGGGTGGGTGCTCGAAGAAGAACACATGTGAGGATTGCCGTCCTCACAACCGGCAAATTAACGGACGGTCGATATCTTTAATATATATGGTACAATAGTTGCTGGTGACGCTTCGCTTTGGAGGGCCGAAGCGTCAGCGGGGACCAATTCAGGGCGGCAAGCATCCACGCGATTTTCGCGTGGCTTGCTTCCTTTTCCACGAACTCACTCGATAGAGAGGCTTCCCTGCGACTCGTCCGTCCCGTCTTCGTCCCACGCGACTTCGAACTCGACGCTCAGTTCGCCAGTCGTCGCGCCCGTCTCCGTCTCGTGTTCGGCTTTCACCTCGAACGTCACGCGCTCTGGAACGTCCATCTCGACCGACTGGTCGCCCGCGGTGAGCGATATCGGGCGGCCGTCGCCCAGTGCGTCCGCGACAGTGTGGAGGTACGCCGCGACTTCTTCGCGGGTGTGTGGGGACTCGCTCTCGAACAGTATCGTCTCGGGCATAGGGGAACTACGACCACCGGAGACATAAATCGCAACCGTCGCCAGAGCGAGAGGTTCCCCCGCCAACCCGCATCAGCCCCGGTTCCTGAAAGCAAATTTACACGAACTGCCGGAGAGAATATCCGATTTTTCCTGTCTTAACACTCTCTAGGAACGGTCGTTCTCCGATATGTTTATTTCAATCAGACAATAAGGGTCTAGTTGAATTTACCGATGTACGACTTGACAGGATTTCAGCGTGACCTGCTGTACGTAATCGCCGGCTTGGACGAACCGCACGGACTCGCTATCAAAGAGGAACTCGAAGATTACTACGAAAAGGAGATTCATCACGGCCGTCTCTACCCCAACCTCGACACCCTCGTCGAGAAAGGGCTGGTCGAGAAGGGACAACGTGACAGGCGGACGAACTACTACACGCTGACCCGCCGCGGCCGTCGCGAGATAGAGGCCCGGAAAGACTGGGAAGGAAACTACATCGACATCGAGTACAGCGGCGTCCGCGCGTAGTCGAGCCGTTCTTCTACCTCAGTCGACATCTCTGTCGGTCCTATCAGGACGGCGATGAACTCTCGTCGCTTCGGTCGGGAGCGTCGCCGCCCGTCGGCGTCTCTTTCACCACGTCGTCCGTCGGTGCCTCTTCGACCGCTTCGTCGGCCGGCACCGCTTCGTCCGTCGACTCGGTGCCGCCCACCTCGATTTCGGCGGCCGCGGGGTCGACGGCGTACGGTTGAATCGGCGTTCCGCGGACCAGTTCCGGGAGCACGTACTTCGCGAAGTTGACGACGAGGACGAGTATCATCGGCGCGAAGAAGATACCGTACCACCCGAACAGCAGTGGACCGAACGTGTACGCGATCATCACCGCGCCGACGTGGAGACCGCGCCCCGAGACGTACGGTCGGAGAACGAGGTCCGGGATGGTGTCGACGACGACGAAGGAGACGGCGACGAAGAGGATGACGAACCAGAATCCCGTCGGGTTCGAGAAGTACGAGAGACCGGCGAGATAGAGTGCGACGGGAACGTAGACGAGTTTCATCCCGACGACGGGGATGAGGCTGGCGACACCCGCGAGTAATCCGACGAGTGCCGCCCCGGGAATCGCTATCTCCGGCGGCGCGACGACGTTCAAGAGCGTGTAGGCGATGACGCCGATAGTCCCCGTGAGGGCGGCGTTGAGAATGTTCCCGAAGAAGATGTTCTTGAAGTCGCGGTCGACGGCGGTCACGTACGCCTCCATGACGCCTCTGTCGTCGGAGAACTGCGTTCTGAACCACCGGGCGAACCGTTTGTCGTCGCGCAGCAGGTAGAACGCGAGTGCGGTCATGACGAACAGGTGGATCAGTCCGATGCCGAAGAACGCCAGCGTGTCGGCGGCCGACCCGAGCGACGACAGCAGTTGCGACACCTGCGCTTCGGACACGTCCGAGAAGTCGAACGCCAACAGCGTGTTCGGGTCGGTGAACCGAGCGAGTTGGTCGGTCGTGATGGGGTACTGAGAGAGGTCGAACACGCCCGAGTTCGTCAGTTTCACCAGTTCGTTGACGACGATGGCGAACGCGTAGCCGACGAGGCCCAGTGCGGGCAGGGCGAGAGCGAACAGGGCGATGGCGGCGGCGAGACTCGGCGGTCGGACGCGTCGCTTGAGGCGGCGGTAGATGGGCCGCGTCGCGTAGTAGAGGAAGATGCCGAAGACGAACGTGCCGACGAACGAGTAGAAGACGAAGACGAGTGCCGCCGCGAGAACCGCACCGAGAGACCACCAAGCCACGCGTGAACGGTCCATGTCGAGGAGGGACATACCAGAGAACGGACCGTCCGTCGGCAAAAGTCTGTCGCGAATCTAACGGGTTTCGTCGACTGCCGCAACGAATTAAACCCGCCGCCGCGCGTAGGCTACTGGATGTCCTCTCTCGCTCCGTTCGTCCTACAGGGCGGGGACGTGGTGTCCGCGTCCCTCTCGAACGACGTCGTCAGACTCGTCCTCGCGGCGCTGTTGGGGATGTTCCTCGGCTTAGAGCGCGAGTGGTCCGAGAAGTCCGCCGGTATCCGGACGTTCAGTCTCGCGAGTCTCGTCGGCGGCGTGTTCACGCTCATCGCCGTCGAGTCGATACTCGGCGTCGCCCTCCTCACCGTCGGTGCCGTCCTCGTCGTCGTCCAGGGCGTCCTGCTCGCCGCCCGCGGCCTCACCACCGGCGACGCCGACAGCCTCTCTCTCACCACGTCGATGTCGCTGATGGCGGCGTACGGGGTGGGGACGCTCGTCGCCCTCGGCCGCGTCCTGGAGGGCGTCTCCGTCGCCGTCGTCTCCTCGTTGCTCCTCGTGTTGAAGCGCGAACTGCACGGCCTCGCGGGGAGTCTGGAACGGGAGGAACTGCGCTCGACGACGGAGTTCGCCATCCTCGCGTTCGTCGCCTACCCGCTTCTCCCGGCGGAACCGTACCCCGTGTTCGGCGTCGAAGTCGAACCGCGCGTGGCGTGGCTCATGGTCGTCACCGTCGCGGCTATCGGCATCGTCAACTACGCCGTCGTCCAGCAGTACGGCGGCCGCGGAATCGCGGTGACGGGATTCTTCGGCGGTCTCGCCTCCTCCTCGGCCGTCGTCGGGACGATGCTCGACCACGTGCGGCAACGTCCCGACGCCTACCGGTACGGCGTCGCCGCCGTCCTCCTCGCCGACGCAGCGATGGCCGTTCGGAACCTCGTCATCGCCGTCGGCTTCACGCTCTCGGGCGGCGTGCTGTACGGCGTCGCCCTCCCGTTGGGCAGTCTCGTCGTCGGGAGCCTCGTCGCCGCGTGGTACGCCGCCGACTGGAGCGAACGGGTGGATATTCCCCTGGAGAGTCCGTTCTCGCTCCGGAACGCGCTGGCGTTCGGTCTCGTCTTCCTCACCATCCTCGTCGTCGGCTCCTTGGCGCAGAGCGAGTTGGGTCGGGCCGGCCTCTACGCCAGTTCGTTCGTCTCGGGGTTCGTCTCCTCGGCGGGCGCGACGACGACGGCGGTGTTGCTCTACCGGAGCGGAACCATCGACTCCTCGACGGCGACCGTCGCAGTCCTCCTCGCGACGGCGTCCAGCGTCCTCGTGAAGGTGCTGTTCTCTCTGGGCGGACCGCGTCGCTTCGCGCGCGTCGTCGCCATCTGGTCCGTCGTGCTCCTCGTCGTCACCGGTGCGCTCACGGCGCTTTTCGTCTTCCTCGGCCTGCTCTGAGAGTCTATCACGAACGAACGAACTTCTTAACACGTGGGACGCAGACGGACGTGCATGGACCGAGACACCGCGACCCCGCAGGTCGACTCCCTCCCGGGTGAAAACGCACGCGCGTGGGTCGATTACCACCGCTCGAACGCCGCCCCGAGCACGTACGTCTACGACTTCGTGTGGGACGTTACCGCCGACGCCGAAGGGCCGTTCTGCACGGACGTGGACGGAAACGTCCTCCTCGACTTCACGAGTCACGTCGCGGCCGCTCCACTCGGCTACAACAACCCGAAGATAATGGGCCGCCTCCGCGAGTTCGACCTCGTCGACCCGCTGAAGATAGCGGGACAGGACTTCTACGTCTCCGACGGCAGTTCGCCGGGCGAAGAGGAGTTCCCTGGCCCCGCCGGACTCATGGACCGGCTGGTCGAAGCCACCTCGCAGTACGGCATGGACACGGTGTTCCTCTCGAACTCCGGTGCGGAGGCCGTCGAGAACGGCATCAAGATAGCCTACGACGCCTCCGGCGGCGCGAAGTACGGCGTCACCTTCGAGGGCGCGTTCCACGGACGAACGCTCGGCGCACTCTCGTTGAACCGTTCGAAGTCCGTCTACCGGCGGCGGTTCCCCGAGATTTCGGGTATCATCGACGTGCCGTTCTGCGAGGACACCGGGTGCTCGCCCGCCACGTGCGACTGCGGCTTCTTCCCCGACGAGTCGCCCGTCTCCCGCCTGCGGAAGAAACTCGACCCCGACGAGGGACACGTCCATCCCGACGACGTGGCCTACGTCATCTTAGAACCGATACAGGGCGAGGGCGGCTACCGCTTCCCCTCGGACGCGTTCATGGAGGAACTGGACTCGCTGGTGACGGAACACGACATCACGCTCGTCGCCGACGAGATTCAGTCCGGCGTCGGCCGAACCGGGAAGATGTGGGGCTCGGACCACTACGCCATCGAACCCGACGTCATCACCTCCGCGAAGGGTCTTCGCGTCGGTGCGACCATCTCCCGGAAAGACGTGTTCCCCGAGGAGAAATCGCGCATCTCCTCGACGTGGGGCGCGGGAGACATCATCTCCTCGCTTCAGGGCGCACTGACGCTCGACGCCATCCGCGACTACGACCTCATGGAGAACGCCGTCGAACGCGGACGACAGTTCCAAGAACTCGTCCGCGACGCCGGCCTGTCCTCGGTCACCGACGTCCGCGGGAAGGGCCTCATGCTCGGCGTCGAGTTCGACTCGAAAGAACGGCGAAACGACGTGCAGGAGGCCTGCCTCCAGAAGGGGCTTCTCACGCTCGCCTGCGGCTACGACGTGATTCGCATCCTGCCGCCCCTCGACGTGACCGAGCGAGAAATCGAGTTGGGTGCCTCGCTGTTCTGCGAAGCGGTCGAAGAGTGCGAGTGACGGGGAGTCGCCGTCTGCGCTACCGCGCCAGAATCACGCCGAGAACGTCGCCGAGTTCGCGCATCGTCCCGTTCCCCATCAGGTAGTACGTCGTCGACTCGACGCGGTCCTGCCACGCCGGTCTGTCGTCGGCGGCGGCGTCCCAGCGACTCCCGAGGCCGATGTCGCCCGCGCGGATGCGACTGGCCGCCTCCTGTGCGAGGACGCCCGCGAACGGCGAGTCGTACGCCTCGCGTACGGACCGGAACGTCCGCATCGCGCGCCGTTTCGCCTTCAGGGTCCGGCCGGAGTCGTAGCCCGTGTCGCCGGGCGAGACGTCGAGTTCGTCGAGGGCGAACTCGTGTGCCCGACGAGCGAGGACGGCCCACGCCGTCTCGACGACGTGTTGGACGCGGTGGTTCGGTCGGTAGCCGTCATCGTCGAAGCCGAACCGGAAGTCGTCGTCGTAGCCGAGCGTGAACAGTTCCCACCGCGCCGCGCCGAGCGGTGTGGACTGGTCGACGTCCTCCTCGCGCAGTCTCTCCTGCAAGTCGTGCCGTCGCGGGTAGTCGTTCGCCATCGCGGTGAGTCGCGAGAGGGCACCGTCCAACTGGTCGGCGTACGGCCGGGCGTCGTCCCCGAGATTCTCGCGGTACTGGTCGCGGTAGTGGCGAGCGTCCGCGAGTCGCTGTTCGGCCTGCAGGTGCGACCCCACCGTCCCCGCCACGTCCCGTTCGTCGTACTCCTCCGCGTCTGCGGTGCCGCCGAGGAAGACGCCGCCTCGGTGCGAGTCGAGTCTGACGAGTCCGAGATACTTCTCGACGGAGTAGAGATACGCGAGGTCACGTCTCGGGTCCGAGACGCGGTAGTCGCGCACGGAGTCGTGCACGTCGGCCGCGGCGGTTCGGAGTCTGTCCCCTCGTTCGACGACGTCCTCGGCGTCGAGTTCGTCGAAGTGAAGCTTCAGGTAGCCGAGCGCTTCGCCCGCGAACTGCATCCCGTACGTCGCGTTGAACAGTCGTTCCCGCGGGTCCGAGGCGTCTCGCGCCGACCCGAGCCAACCGCCCGAGGGGTCGCGGCCGATGCGGAAGTAGTACGACTGGTCGTCCGACAGCGACTCCTCGTCGACTCGTTCGGCCAGCCGGTTCGCCGCTTCGACCGTCTCCGCGAGGCGTTCGACGGCGGCGTCCGCGTGCGACTCCGACACCGGCGGCCGCCAGAGGTAGTTGTCCGCCGGTTCGGGATAGTATCTGAGCAGTTCGTCCGTCACGGCGTCGGGGAGCCACGTCGGAGCGAACAGTCCGGTACCGACGAGACTCGCGCCGAGTGCGGCACCGACGCCGCCGAGGAGGGTCCGGCGCGTGAGAGAGGGCTGCGGGACCATGCACCGAGGTTTTCGCTCGGGCGTTACAAACGTGTCGTTCGTCCGTACTTTCGGTTCACGTCCACTGGTCCAGCCCGGTCTGGACGAGCGACTCCTCGATGCGGTCGAAGGCGCGTTCGACCTTCGCTTCGGGAACTTCCCACTCGTCGGTGACGTAGGCGCGGGCCGCCTCGATATCCGGCGAGATGTCGGTGTCGAACTCGTAGTCGTCGGTGACGGGGGGGTCGAAGAACAGTTCTCTCACCCGGTCGGCGTTCTCGATGTAGGCGTCTCTGGCTTCGAGCACCGCCCACAGGTCGCCGTGTTCTTTCACCTCCTTCAGCGCCGTCTTCGGGCCGACGCCGGAGATGCCCTCGTTGAAGTCGGTTCCGCAGAGGATTGCGATGTCGACGAGTTGTTCCTGCGTCACGTCGAGGTCCGCGAGCGTCGCTTCCAGGTCCATCAGTTCGGGGTCGCCCTTCGAGGTGAGTTGTCGGAGCGTGTACGGCGCGCCGAAGAGCAGGGTGTCGTAGTCCTCGCTGCCGACGTAATCGGCGTCGCCGCGCTTTGCGATGTGGGACGCCTGCGCCTCGCCCTCGGCGGGGGCTTCGACGACGGGCACGTCGAGTCGTTCGAGGAGGCCGCGACTCGTCTCGTGAATCACGTCCGTGAGTCGCTGCGTTCGCGCCTCCAGTCGGGACGCCGCCAGGTCGTCGCCGCGTTCCTCGGCCGCCTGTTTCAACTCCTCGGCCTTCTCGCGTTGCGCCCGGCGTTCGGACACCTCGGCGTCTTTCAACTCCGTGACGCCGCCGTCGAAGACGAACACCGGGACCAGGTCGTGTTCGAAGAACTTCGGGAGGCCCTGGACGATGCCGACGAGGTTCGCCACTTCGTCGCCCTCGCTCGTCGTGTAGACGTCGCTGTTGGTGAACTTGACCGTCGTCGTGAGGTAGCGGTACAGCCAGTTGTGCGCGTCCACGGCGACGACGCTCCCGGCGACGTCGTCGAACGACACGTCGGAGAGTGCGGCGAGCGTCCGTAAGTCTGCGTTACCCATCGGCCTCGGGTAGGGCCGCCGGGGGTATCAACGTCCCGTGTCCGTCCCGGCGTCGGCCCCGTCCTCGGCGTCGCCGTCCACTCCGCCTCCGGCGTCGTCGTCGCTTCCGGCGTCGGCGTCGACGGCGTACAGGACCGAGAGCAGTTCCGGCGGCCCGGAGCCCTCGTTGGCGTCCACGAACGTCCGTTCTTCGTCGCTCAACTCGCGGTCCCGGTAGCGTTCGAGGCCGGACTGATACCGCTCTCGCGTCCGCGGTGCGGGCGCGTCGGCGGGACGTTCGAGGACGAGTTCCGCGAGGCCCGTCGTCTCGCCCGTCCACGCGAAGCCGACTTTGTAGAGGGCGGCGTAGGCGAACGGGTTGTTGACGGCTATCCTGAGCGTCTCGTAGCGTTCGCTCCGCGCCGCGTCGACGACGAACGCGCAGAGTCGCGGGCCGAGAGACTCGCCTCGTCTGTCGGCGCGGACGGAGACGTAGCGAAGCCACAGCGTCGTCTCGTCGGTGCGGTCCTCGTTGAACGCGACGGCGGCGACGACGTTCGAGTCGTACTCCCGCGACTGTGTCGGCATCGTGTCCCACCGGTCGAGCGCCACGGCTTTCCCCGTGTTCGACATGACGAACTTCCCGGCGTAGGCGAACCGACGGTAGTCCAACCGAAGCGTCGGCCCGTCGTCCGGCCACCCGAGGACGACGAACTCCATACTCGTCGGTGGAGAGTCGGACGAATGAGTGCGTCGGTTCTTCACGCTCGCTACCGTACGGCGCGTATGTCCCGACTCCACGGCCCCGGCGACGTGCAGTTCTTCGACCGAATCGCCCGTCTCTACGACGCCGCGATGCCCGCCGCCGACGCCGACTCGCTTCGGGCGGGACTCGCGTTCGCTCGCCGCCCGGTCGAACGGGTGCTGGACGTGGCGGGCGGAACCGGACGCGCGACGCGCGCACTCGCCCGCGACGGCCCCGAACCGACCGTCGTGGACTTCTCGCGCGGGATGCTCGAACGCGCGCGCGACGACGGCCGGGAAGCCGTCCACGCCGACGCCGGGACGCTCCCGATGCGAGACGACAGCGTGGACGCCGTCGTCGTCGTCGACGCGCTTCACCACCTCCCGGACCCCGAACGGGCGGTTCGCGAGGCGGCCCGCGTCGTCGTCCCCGGCGGCGTCGTCGTGATTCAGGAGTTCGGTCCGCGGACGCTCCGCGGGCGAGGACTCGTCCTCGCCGAACGCGCCATCGGGTTCGACTCGCAGTTCTGGACGCCCGACGAACTCTGCGACGTGCTCGAACGGGCGGGGTTGAACGCCAGAATCGTCTCGGGCGGCTTCGAGTACGTCGTCGTCGGGCGCGTCGAAGACGACTGAGAGCCCGGTGTGGTCCGCTCAGTCGAGCGCACAGGCGTCGTCCGTCGTGTCGATGCCGAAGAGGAAGTTACCACCGCAGAACCCCGTCGCGGCGTTCTGGAGGAGGCCCGCCCCCGAGAGTCCGGCGACGGCGGCGGAGAGTCTGCGGTCTTCGGAGTAGGCGGCGACGGCGACGACGACCAACCAGACGCCGAGGACGCCTCGGAGGATGCGGTCCCTCCCACCGACGTTCCGTGGAAGGTCCATACGGTCAGTTCTCGGAGCGGCAGTATAGTTCTTACCCGCTGACAGCTCTCCCCGGACGAGCGAGCGAGGCGTGGACCGACCAGAAAACGAGAGAGTCATGTGGGACGCTCCGAATCCACGGGTATGGGAACCTCGAACAGTTCGTTCCTCGACGAACGACTCGACGCCGGCGCGGCCCCCCTCGCAGTGGGTGACTTCCTCGCGTTGGCGGGCGTGTTGACCTTCGGTGTCGTCAACCACAACGGCGTGGACTACCTCTCGGCGGAACCGGTCGGGTGGATACTGACGCTCGTTCCGTTCTTGCTCGGATGGGCCGTCTTCGGGACGCTCATCGGCGCGTACTCCGCCGGGGCGGCCGAAACCGCGAAGTCCGCGATTCCGCTGGCGATTCGCGGCTGGATTCCGGGGTCGGTTCTCGGCCTCGGTCTCCGCGCGTCTCCGCTGTTCGAGGGCGGTTTCGCCGTCGTGTTCGCCGTCGTCATCGTCGTGACGGGCCTCGTCGCCCTCGTCGGCTGGCGCTGGCTCTACTTCAAGCTCTTCGCGTAACCCCGTTTCTCCGCGGTCGTTCCATTCGGTTCCGTTCTCCGCGCGTCCTCGCTCGGCAGTAACTGACAGCGTGCGTATCATCAGAGCTATGCTCGGGGTTCGCCTCGAAGGGACATGGAACGGTACGCGGCGGGTGCGAAGCCGTCTCTCCTCCTCGCTCTCGTCGTCGTCGTGACCGTCGCCCAGTTACTCGCGTTCCCCGTCGACAACACGACCGTGACGAGTCAAGCGGTCGTCGAATCGGTGTTCCTCGTCGTCGCCGTCGCCGGCCTGTTCGCGGTGTCGTCGTCGAGAGAACTGACCGCCAACCCCAGAGAACGGGTCGGATACGCGTCCACCCCGGTGCTCTTCGGAATCACGCTTCTCACGATACGGGCCGTGACCGACGTCCTCGACGAGTTTCTCGCCCATCCGACGGCCGTGCTCACCGTGTTAGAGGACGGGTCGATGATCGCCGGGGTCGGACTGCTCCTCGTCGGACTCGTCCGCTGGGAGCGACTGCGCGTTCGTCAGGTGCGTCTCCTCCGCGACCAGCGCAACCGGCTGGACAGACAGAACGAACGGCTCGAAGGCGTCGCGAACGCGCTGAGTCACGACCTGCGAAACCCGCTCAACGTGGCGATAGGGAACCTCGAACTCGCACGAGAGCGAGACGCCGGAACGGACCACCTCGACGCCGTCGAGCGGTCGTTAGAGCGGATGGAGACGATAATCGAGGGCGTGCTGACCCTCGCTCGCGTGGGAACCGACGCGGTGGACCCGACGTCCGTCTCCGTCCAGTCCGTCGCCCGAAGAGCGTGGGAGACGGTCGAGACGAAGCGAGCGACACTCTCGTTCGAGACGGCGGACGAGCAGAGGGTCGACGCCGACCCCGCGTTCCTCCAACAACTGTTCGAGAACCTGTTTCGGAACTGCGTGGACCACGCCGACGAGGCTGTCGTCGTCCGCGTCGGACGACTCGACGACGGCGAGGGTTTCTTCGTCGACGACGACGGCCCGGGCATCCCGCCGGCGGAGCGAGACTCGGTGTTCGACGACGGCTACACGAACTCGGCCGACGGGACGGGGTTCGGACTCGCTATCGTCCGGAAGATAGCCGAGAGCCACGGCTGGACCGTCGGCGTTCGCGAGAGTCGAGACGGTGGCGCTCGATTCGAGGTTCGAGGCGTCGACGTCGCGTGACGCGTCGTCTCGTCAGTTCGACGCGGCGTCGGACCCGGCGGACGACCCGTTCTTCCGCGCGAGATACAGTCCGAACAGCGCACCGAGAACGGCGATACCGGCGAGCGTCGTGAACAGGACGGCGGGCGTCGCGTACGTCAGGATGGCTCCGGCGAGTGCGCCGCCGAGTGCGCCGACGCCGAACACCCCGAGGTAGGTGAAGCCGTACGAGAGGCCGCGCGTGCCCGCCGGGGTGTACTCCGCGACGGTGGCCTGATAGAACGGCTGGATGACGAACAGGAAGAAGCCGAGCACCGCGCCGAACGCGAGAAGCGGGACGAGGCCCGCGCCCGCGACGGGTAAGAAGAGCACGGCGAGGATGGCGAGGCCGCCGAACGACCCGACGAGTCCGTACTCGACGGGCAGGCGGTCCGTGAGTTTGCCGCCGGCGTACTGCCCGAGGACGCCGACCATGAGCAGTCCGGAGTAGAAGTACCGTTCCGGTTGGAGCGTTCGGCCCGACCCCGCTTCGACGCCGAGAGCGTCGGCGACGGCGGCCGGAAGGAGCGACGCGAGGGGGACGGGAGCGAACGCGTCGAGTCCCTCCAAGAGGTTCGGGAGGAACGTGAGCACGCCGCGATAGAACAGCCCCGAGCACATGACGACGAGGAAGACGACGACGAACCCGCCCGCGAACAGGCGCTTCGACTCCGAGAGCAGTTCGCCGAGCGAGTCGACGCCCGCGTCGGCCTTCGAGGACCCGCCCTCACCGGCGCCGACGGCGGCCGTCTCGTCGAACTTCGCGCGCGTGGCGTACAGGCCCGCGCCGAGTGCGGGCACGGCGAGGACGATGGCGACGGTGGTCCAATCGAGGAACAAGAGCAGGATAGCCGTGAGGAGCGGTCCGAGACCGATGCCGACGTTGCCGGCGATGCCGTGGTAGGCGAACCCCGTTCCGCGTTCTTCGACGCCCTTCGAGATGAGCGCCAGTCCGGCGGGGTGGTAGACGCTGGCGGCGGCACCCCAAAAGAGCAGTGCCAGCGTGACGACGACGAGACTCGGAGAGAGGCCGAGGAGGACGAACGACCCGGCCATCCCGAACAGACACAGCGAGATGAGGCGTCGCGACCCGAGGCGGTCCACGAGGATGCCGCCGGGAAGCGCGCCGACGCCGAACAGTCCGTACCCCGCGGTCACGACCAACCCGAGCGTCGCCGCCGTCACCTCCAACTGCGTGAGGCCGAGGTTGACCACGTCGAACTCCACCAACCAGATGGAGACGAAGATGGGGATGGACAACTCGTACGTATGCACCATCCCGTGGGCGAGCATCACGAGCGCGACTATCGAACGGTCGTTCCGATTCACGTCGGTGAGTCGTACGAGGGTACAGTTGAACGCTCCGATGTGGGCAGTCTGTGAACCGAACTGAGAGATAAAATATTCCACTGTGGTATACAGTAATTAATTCGTGTACGAAATGAGAGAAAAATGTACACAGGGCACCCGTACCTCCATCACTCCCCCATAACTTATGAGAATCCTATTCGATAGTGATGCGAGACGTATGGGTGGCCCATGGGAAAGAATTATATCAGTTGTTCTCGTAATATAGTATGTATTATGACAGGGTACTACGACTACGTTCTCGGACTCATTCCAGTCGCACTGTTCGGACTCACTGGAACACTCACCGTCGCCGGGTTCGGCCTGACGCAGGCCGTCCCAATCGCCGCAGGCGTCGCCGCCTGCATCATCGGTCACGCGTTGTTCGTCAACGGACCCGTCTCGGCTGGTGCGAGCCAGTCCGTCGAGACGGACGTGTCGACCACCACGCGCTCGAACCCCGCAACGCCCGTCGACGCCGACTAGTCGTCTCTCCCTGTCACATCGACGACTCGGCGCAGCGACCTTCTATTATTACCCACCGACCGAGCCACGGCGTCGCCGCCACTCACCGTCTCGACGCACCGTCTCCACTCGCCGTCTGCCGTTCCCCGCACGTTCATGCCGCTGGCGTCCGAGGGATGAGGCATGACGGAGACGCTGTTCTTGACGAGCGACGACGTGACCGGACTCGCGACGCCCGCGGAGTTCGTCGACGCCGTCCGCGAGGGGTACCGACAGCGCGGCGAGGGTGCGCCCGCAGAACCGCGGACGAAGCTCACGAACGAGGAACCGCCGGGCTTTCTCACGACGTACGCCGCCGTCCTCCCGGAGACGGGTGCGATGGGCGGGTACATGTACAGCGCGGGCTTTGGCGAACGGGACGCGTGGTTCATGACGCCCGTGTTCGACGCCGAGTCGGGCGAACCGCTTGCCCTCCTCGACGGCGCGAGCATGAACCCGTTCAAGACCGGTGCCGCCGGCGCCGTCGGCGTCGACGCCCTCGCCCGCGAGGACGCGTCGACGCTGGCCGTCTTCGGCAGTGGGGCGCAGGCCCGCGGTCAACTGCGCGCCATCGCGACGGTTCGCGACCTCGACACCGTCTGGGTGTACTCGCCGACGAAGGAGCACCGCGAGGCGTTCGCGGGCGAGATGGACCGAGCGCTGGACACGAGCGTCGCCGCCGTCGCCTCCCCCGCCGCCGCCGTGGAAGGCGCCGATATCGTCGTCACCGCGACGAACGCCTCCGAACCGGTGTTCGACGGCGACAAACTCGAACCCGGCGCGCACGTCACCGCGATGGGCCAGTACGCGCCCGGCAAGCGCGAACTCGACGCGACGACCATCGAACGCGCGAAGTACGTCCCCGACCTGCGTGACCGCGCGACGAAGGACGCCGGGTCGTTCCTCCACGCGCTGGAGGAGGGCGTCGTCAGCGAGGACCACGTCTACGCCGAACTCGGCGACGTCGTCGCGGGCGAGGTTCCGGGCCGCGAGGACGACGAGGAGATAACCGTCTTCGATAGCGGTGGGACGGGCATCGAAACCGTCGCTGGCGCGTACCTGCTCTACGAGAAGGCGAAAGCGGAGGGCCTCGGCACGACCATCGACTTCGCGCCCGCCAGCGACGCGCTGACCGGGGAGTAACGAAGCGAAAGCTAGTAGAGACGGACCCGCGAGAGGCGCGCGAACGCGCCGAGGACGCGCGGGAGCGCCGCGAGAGCGGCGACGCACACCACCGCCGGGACGACGATACCGAGGAGGAACGACCCCCAGCGTACCTGCGAGACGACGCCGAGATACGTCGCCGCGCCGACGACGAGGCTGTAGTACGCCGAACGGGCGGCCAGCGTCCCGTAGTGTCCGGGCTTGGGCCAGCGTCCGCCGCCAACGTAGCCGCCGCGGAAGGCGGCGACGGCGAACGGGCTAACGCAGACGGTGGTCATCGCCGACAGCGACACCGCCTCCGCTGGCCGCGCGGCCAGGAGGAACCACAGCGTCGGAACGACGAGCGTCCAGACTTCCATCCCGGCGAAGAACGTCAGGTCCAAGTAACGGTCGACCCGTCGAATCGCGCGTCTAATTCCGTGCCGAACCACGAGATGAGTTGGCACGCCGCGAGCAAAACGTTTCGGTCGGTCGTCTCGTCGAGTCTCTCTGCGACCTACTGTAGACGGTACCGGAGGAGGGCCGCGATGCCGCCCAGATTCTTCAACTGTCGGCCGGGGTCGAACTCCGAGGAGAACACGGCGACTTCGCCGCCCTGCCGTTCGACGGTCTGGATGAGTTCGTTCACGTCGACGTCCCACTCGCCCGCGCCCTGTCTTTCCTCACGGAGGCGTTCGTCGAGGACGAGCAACGTCTCGACGGCCCCGAACTCGGCCGCTTCGGCCGTCGAATCGACGCCGTACGTGACCTTCTCGCCCGTCGCGATGCCCTCCATCAGGTCGTCCAAGAGGTCCGCCTCCTTCGAGATGCGCGTCTGCGTCTGCACCTCGTCCACCGCGCCGCGCTTGAGCACCTCGTGAACGCCCCTGTCGCCGACGCTGGACGTGTCGACGACGGTTATCTTGTCGACCACGTCGCGGTGGTTCTCCGCGATGTAGTCGCGGGCGTCCTGTTTCGTGAACCCGGGGCCGGCGAGGATGATGGCGTCGACGTCCATCCGGGCGAGCGCTTTCCCGAGTTCGGCGAACAGTTCGGACCGCGGCCGGGCGTACTCGCCTTTCCCCGTCGGCGCGGTGAAGGAGAACCGCTCTTCGGTGCCGTACTGGGCGACGGTGTGGACGTGCGCCTCGCCCTCTTCGACGGTTGCGATGACGACGTCGGGGTTCTCTGCGGCCTGTTCGGCCTCTTCGATTCGCTTCTTCTGGTCCGGTTTGAAGTGTTTCTCGACGGTCACCTCGTCGTGCTCTTCGACGTTGAGCGTGTGGTGGTGACCGAGTTGGTCCTCCCGCGAACAGCCGACGATTTCGCCGCCGACGCGGAGGCGGTTGGCGAAGCGAGCGAACTCCACGTCGTCGACGCTGATGGTGACGTGCAGGTGTTCGCGTTGTCCGCCGGTGTCCCGCATCTGGTCGTCGTCGCGTTGGATGCGGCGGGTGGTGTCGCCGGAGACCAAATCGCCCGATTCGAGGACGTGCGAGAGGTGCCAGAGGTCGTCCACGTTCTCGGGGACGAGCGTGATGCGTTCGCGGCCCTCCTCGCCGCGTCCGCGACTCGAAATGCGCATACGCGACGTGCGAGGCGGGCGGGGAAAGGTGCTACTGTTTAGACGTTCGACTCGGCGGCGGCCCGGCGCTTCTTCCCGAGTCCTTTCGCGAACCCGCGGCCGAACAGGTAGTAGACGACGATTTGGACGTAGAAGACGACGAAGATACCCACGATGACGACGGAGAGGGCACCGCCGAGGAGTCCGCCGACGAGACCGACGAGGACGGCGAGGACCCACGCGGTGAAGTACTCGCCCGTCGTCGCCGCCGAGACGATGGTGGAGACGTCGAACGCCGCGCCGAGGGAGTCCTCGACGGCGAAGTTAGCGTAGCCCGCGGGCGCGAAGTAACCGATGGCGAGGCCGAACAGACCGATGACGAGGAAGCCCAGAAGCGTCGCGACGCCGAACGCGGCGCTCGGACCGGTCGTCGGGTCCGCGAGCGTCGACCCCAGACCCAAGACGACGGTCACGGCGACTATCGGTATCACGATGAGGAGCGCGTAGGCGATACTGATGACGAACAGTTTGAGGCCGTCGACGGTGAGGCCGCCCCAGTCGGTGAAGGAGGGGGCGGACGTCTCCCCCTTCGCCGCACTCCGCATGACGCGGACGGAGTAGCCTTGGACGATGAATATCGGGAGAATCAGGACACCGAGGACGCTCAGGACGCCGCCGATGAGTATCGTCGGTATCCAGTCGGGGTTGTTTCGCGGGTACGATAGGGCGTCACCTAACATTGCAGGAACCGACACCCGTTGGAGAGTTAACTCTTTATCAACTCGAAATCCGAGGAGGAAGGGCCGGCCGCTCAGATGGCGGCCTGTTCGTCGGGCCGTTCGTCGCTCTCCTGCATCTGGATGTCGTGGAGTTCGCCCCACGCGTTCCCGATGAGGTAGTAGGCGGCCACCGCGGCGTAGAACGTCAGGAACGCACCGATGACGAGGTTGAGGAGCGGAACGACGCTCAGAACGCCCGTGACGATGCTGGCCGCGAGGATGATGGCGAAGCCGGTAATCCACGCCGTGAAGTACTTACCCGAGGTGAGTATCGGTCGGAGTTCGCCGATAGCGAAGCCCTTTCCGAGACTGTCGGTCTCCGCGAAGTTCGCCACCGCCGCGGGGATGACGTAGGCCGCCAGGAGACCGAGCACGAACGCCACGAGGAGGCCGACGACGACGCCGATGCTCCCGAGGATGCTGGCTCCGTTCGAACCCTGTCCGAGGACGATGGTGAAGATGCTCCCGCCGACGAGGACGCCGGCGACGATGCCGGGGATGAGCATGTAGACGAACCCGATGATAGCCGCCTTCAGTCCGTCCATCGCCAGGTCGCCCCAGTCGTCGAACGCCGGGGGTTTCTCTTCGCCGTGCATCGTCGAACGGATGACGCGGACGAGGTAGCCGGCGACGAGAATCGTCGGGACGACGAGGAAGCTCAGTAAGCTCAGGACACCACCGATGAGGACGGTCCGAATCCAGTCCTCGTCGTTTCGTACGTAGTTGAGTGACTCGCTAATCATAGTGTATCACGAGCGTCCTCCTGCCCCCTCTACCGGCCGTGTGGCCACCGTTTCGTAATGTGGCCATGGTGATATTTTCCGTCAGTAGGACGGAGTGTACGCTCGGACGTAGAGACAGCGCCTCCGGAGATAAATATGTACAGCGTACAGTAAGAATAACAGAGTATTACTTCGCCGTCCGGCGATTAGCCACCTCGCCGGAAGAAGGCCGCTCGCCGGTTATTCGACGATTTCGCTCCCACCCGGGGGAAGGAACTCCTGAATCTTGTCCGGACTGGCGACCTTTCGAACGAACGACTGGTCCGCGAACGCGTCGCGGAACTTCCGGTAGACCATCTTCGCGGCGTCGTTCTGCGCGTACCGGCCCGGTTGGAGGCGGACGGACGCGGCCACCCGGTCTTCGATGGCCGACGGCGGCCCGCCGAGGACGCGCGTCTCGCCGTCGCACTGGATGCCGACGGAGACTCGCGCCTCGACGTCGCGGAAGTAGGTCCGGTCGCCTCGGACGGCGAACGCTCCCTTCTCGAGGTACTCGCCGGACTCGGGCGTCTTCGACACCTGGTCGGCCGAGACCATGTACGCCTCGTCGGCGAACCGTCCCTCCTTCCAGATGGAGGAGTACGAGACGGCGAACTGCGCCGCCTCCTCCTTCGTGGCGTCGGGGAACTCGACCGGTTTCGAGGGTTCGGAGGGGCCGGTGGCCTTGACGACGGTGACGGGGCCGCCGTGCGCCTGCGTGTGGAAGAACAGGTCGTGTTTGTTCAGGTATTTCTTCACTATCTCCTCGTTCTGGTCGGCGTTTCGTCCGCCGATGACGAGGTAGCCGTCGGAGGTGTGGAACCAGCGGAACCGTTCGTACCAGTACTCCTCGGTTCGGAGCGGGATAGAGGAGCGAGAGAGCCAATCGACCTCCTCGGGTTCGTCGTCCTCGTCGTCCATCTCCTCTTCGTCGCCCGCCTCCCACTCCTCTCTGCGCGCTTTCACGTCGGCCAACTGCTCGCGCGTGTCCTCGATGGCCGCCAGCGCACCCTTCTTCTTCTCCTCGACGCGTTTCGCCTCCTTGTACAGACGGTCGGCGTTCTTCTCGACGCCGGTGTCGACGACGACTTCCACGCGCGTCCCGTCGATGTCGACGGTCACCGTCCCCTCCGCGCCGTCCACGTCGACGACGGCTTCGGCGGCCGGAATCCCCCGTTCCGCGCCGTCTTCGAGCGTCTGGCGGATATCGTCCCACGGGACGTTCTCCTCGCGGGCGCTCCGAACGGTCGTGAGCACCTCGTTGACCAGTTCGTAGTTGGCGTAGAGGAGTTCGGCGCGTTCTCTCTCCTTCTGCGCCTGCTCTTCGAAGCCCTCGATAGCCCCCTCCTGCTGGGCGATGATGCGCTCTTTCTTCTCTATCTCCGCCTCGAAGTCGGGGCGGTTCGACCCGGGTTCCTCGTCGGGTTCGTCCTCGGCGGTCCGGTCGAGTCTGTAGAAGTACTCGTCCAACGCGTCGTTGAACGTGTCGTGCGACTCGCTGTTCAGGCCGTCGGCCTCGTGTTCTTCCAGTGGGAACGGCGTCGCGTCGACGACGGCGCCGTCCTCCTCGTAGACGCGCGGGTCGAAGTCGCCCGATTTCAGCCGTTCGTGGAACGTCTGGATGGCGTCGTAGACGGCGCGGTACTCGTCGTCGCCCGCGTCCTCTATGTCCATCGTCTTCTCGACGCCCGCGCGGGTGCAGAACTCCTCGGCGTAGAGGCCGCCGAGGTTCACCTGCGTCGCCAGCGTCCGCACCACGTCCGTGTCGGAGTCGTCCATCCGGCGTTTGAACCCCTCGTAACTGACCGTGAAGGGGTGTAGACGCGAGGCGGGGAACTCGTACTGCGCGCCGGGGGCGACGGTTCGAGACTTCAACCGAACCGTCTCCAGACTGCGGACGACTTCGCCCGTCTCGTCCAACACGGCGATGTTGCCCTGTCCGAACAGTTCGACGACGATGCTCGTGTTCTCGTCGCCGCGTTCGAAGTCGAACGTGAGGATGCGGTCGAACTCGTACTGTTCGACGCCCGCGAAGTCCGCCCCGTTCAGGCGGTTCCGCAACATCATCGCGAAGTTCGGCGGCCGACCGGGTGCGTCCGGAACGTGCTCCGGTTTCGCCGTGTGCGCTCGCTTCACGTCGCCGACTTCGAGGAAGAGTTCGATTCGCCCGCGGTCGAAGTCCCGCATCTTGAGGCGAAGCAGGTCGTCGCCGTAGAGATACGCCTTGTCGACTTTCGCCCCCTCGTACCGGTTCAACTCGGTGACGAGAGCGCTGAGGTCGACGCTCGTCAACTCCCGCTTCGGATCCATACCCCTCCGTTCTCGCGCGCGGATGAAAAGCCGCACGTTCGACCGACGCGTCCGCGTCGGTCCGAGTCGCCCAAGCCGAAACGCTCAGCCCACCCCGGCCCGTCTGACCGACGATGACCGACTCGAATCGGAGCGGCGTCTTCGCTGTCCGGACCGACGCGGAACGCGAGGACGCGTTCGCCATCCGCCGCGAGGTGTTCGTCGAGGAACAGGGCGTCGACGAGTCTCTGGAGTGGGACCAGTACGACGAACCGAGCGCCGACGCGACGCACTTCGTCGCCTACGACGACGGACGCGTCGTCGGCGCGGCCCGCCTCCGCGCGTACGACGACGAGACGGTGAAGGTCGAACGCGTCGTCGTCGCCGCGGACGTGCGAGAGGACGGGTGGGGAAGCAGAATCATGCGGGCCGCCGAGCGTGAGGCGCGGGACGCCGGCTTTCCGAACGTGATGCTCAACGCCCAGATTCGCGTGCAACCGTTCTACGAATCGCTCGGCTACGAGTGCCGCGGCGAGGAGTTCGAGGACGCCGGTATCCCGCACATCGAGATGCACAAGCGGTTGGACGCCGAGGAGTGACCGAAGAACGGTCGAAGGGCGCGCTCAGTCGCCGCCGGTGCTGACGCGGTTCGGCGTCTCCGCCTCTCGTCCGGTCCGTCGGACGACGAACCCGCCCACCTCCTCGCGGCCGTGCAGTTCTCGCTGCGGGTAGGGTATCTTGATGTCGTTCGCGTCGAACGCCGACTTCACCGCGCGAACGACGGCGGCGTTGGCCTTCGCGCGGCGTGGTGCGGAGGGATGTTTTATCCAGAATCGCACCTTGAGTCCGACCGAAGAGTCACCGAACGTCGTCGGGAGGACGTTCGGCGCGGGGACGTCGGCGACGACGTCCACGTCTTCGACGGCCGCCTCCGCCACGTCGACGGCCACGTCGAGGTCCGTCTCGTAGTCGACGCCGACGTCCACGGTCAGGCGGAGTTGGTCCCGGCGCGTCCGATTCGTGATTGTCGCGTTCGTCGCGCGGTCGTTCGGAAACACCACCGTTTCGCCGTCGAAGTTGCGGAGTCGGGTGTTGATTATCGTGATGTCGGAGACGATGCCCTCCTCGCCGTCTATCTCCACCCAGTCGCCGATTTCGAACGGCCGCGAGAACATCAGGACGAACCCGGCGATGAGCGACCCGAGCGTCTGTCTCGCGGCCATCCCGACGACGATTCCCAAGAACCCCGCACCGACGAGGAGGCCGTCCAACAGGTTGGGGTCCCACAGCGTGATGGTCGCCAGTCCGACGGCGGCGAGAACGACCAACTGGAGGACGCGGAAGACGATTCCCTGCTGGTGTTCGTTGATGCGGTCGGAGTCGGCGGCGTACGACGACAGCCACGACTCCAGCGTGTCCGTTCCGACGTACGCCCCCGCGAGGAGTGCGACGGTCAAGAGTATCCGAACCACGTGCGGAACGAGCGAGGCGAGAAACACCGTCGTCGCGAGAGCGAGGTCCTCGCGCCCCCAGACGACGAGGACGGCGAGGGCCGTCGTGACGACGACGACCGTTTGGAGCGACCTGACGACGAGCGACGGTGGCAAGAGCCACCGCGCCTCCGTCACCGGTTCGGGCACGCGCGGGTCGGACAGCACTCGCCGGTCGAACGTGACGGCGGCACGGGTCACCGCACGCGGAGCGAGCAACGCCGCGACACTCACGGCGAGGCCGAACAACACCGCCGTCGCGCCCAGTCGTGCCTCCGTGGTCGCCAGTTGTGCGAGCGACGACCGAACCCCCGTCAACAGTTCTTCGAGCAGCATCATCTGCATCTCGTCCGTCGACTGAGAGCTTCGTTCGGTACGCGACTGGTCATGCGTCGTCGAACAGACGACGGCACCGACACATAAGTTCTCCTGAGAGAAATCAGATTTGATACGTGGCCGCCGGGAGGCGACTCACTCGCGTTCGGACGCTCGCTCTCTCTCGCGCCGTCGTTCCACGCTCTCTTCGACGTCTTCGAGCGTCTCGACGTCGACGAGTCGTTCCAGTTTCGCCTCGAACTGTTCCTCGGAGAGTTCGCCGCGGGCGTAGCGGGTCCGGAGCGTCGCGAGGGCGGTGTCAGACGTCTCGGGCGGAACCTCGTTCGGTTCGGGCGACTCGGCGTCGCGCGGTGCGGCGCGAGCGAGGACGACGGCGAGCACACAGAAGCCGGCACCGAGGACGAGTCCGCCCGAAAGGAGGAACGCGACGCCGGTAGTGAAGAGGACGAGTGCCGCGGCGACGACCCGCGGACGACTTCGCAACGAGACCATACCCGCACGTCTCGTCAGCGAACCATAAGTTCCGTTCGTCGTGTCGCGGGGGCGGGGTGTCTTCGGTCTCAGGCGGACGCGATACCGCCCTCCCCTCGCGAGAGGAGGTAGAGCACGAACGACGACAGCCAGTGCGACCCGGCGTAGTCGTCGGTGAACGCCTGTTCGAGGCCGCATTCGGCGTGTCGCTGCGCGCTCTCTTCGAACGGCCCGGCGTACTCGTGGTCGCCGAGGGCCGTCGCCACGTCCGAAAGCGCCCACGCCTTCGAGACGTTCAGTCCGACCAGATGGAGAGCGACGCCCTCCTCGGGGTCCGCGTCGACGCCGACGGGGTCCAAGAGCGACGCGTGCGGGTCCGTCCGCACGTCGGGGAAGAACCGGTCGGCCCACTCGCGAAACGCCTCACCGTCGTACACGCGTCGCATCAGGTCCGCCTCCACCAGCGACGGCGACAGAAAGTCCCAGCCGAGTGGCTCGTACGCCACGGGGTACGACTCGTCGTCCGCGTAGAACGCGACTGCCGTCTCCGCGACGGCGCGTTCGAGTGCGTCGTCTCCGGTCGTTCTCGCGTAGTCGTGCAGACAGTGCAGGGCGAACGCGGAGTTGCCGTGCGTCCCCACGCGGAACGGCCGGTCCTGCGCGAGAAACCGCTCGTCGACGAGCGTCCGGACCGTCTCCGCGAGTGGGGCGAGCGTCGTCCGCCACTCGTCGGCGCGTCCGCCCTCCCACAGCGACAGTTCCGCGTCGAAGTGGAGGAGCCACGCCCACCCGTACGGCTTCTCGAACGTCGGATGCTCCTCGAACCACTCGACTTCGGTGGCGACGTTCTCGGGCGTCAGTCGCGCGTCGATACTCCGGACGATTTCGGTCCGACTCGGGTGGTCGTCGAACAGTCGGAGTTGGCGGACGAGCGTCCAGTGGCTGTGGACCGCCGAGTGCCAGTCGTAACAGCCGTAGAACACGGGATTTCTCTCTCGCGGGCGGACGACGCCGTCCGGCGAGTTCACCTCGCGGACGTAGTGGGGGTACTCCGTCTCCAGTGCTTCGAGCGGGTGGTGTGCGAGTCGCCCCGCCAGTTCGGGGTCCGACCAGTCTCTCCGCCCGGCGAGGGCCGCCGTCACGTCCACCGTCACGTCGTTCATTCGCGTGAGTTTCGACAGCCCGAACTTAGTTCGAGCGGTGGTATTCCACTTTTTCCGGGGGCTCGCTCCGCTCGCCCCCGCAAAACCTGGAGGAAAAACACCGCACCGCACCGCGCCGTACCGCACCGCCACCGCACCGTACCGCGCCGCACGACGACTACCGCTCTCAGAATCGCTTCGAGACGTACGGACCGTCCTGATGGTAGCCGAGTTTGTTCTTGTAGTACTCGCGGACGCCGATACCCGAGATGACGCTCACCTTGTCGTAGCCGGCGTCGCGAGCCATCGATTCGGCGTGTTCGAGGAGGCGACGGCCGTAGCCCTTGTGCTGCCAGTCGCCCTCGCCGCCGAGTCCGACTTCGGAGCCGTAGACGTGGAGTTCGCGGACGAGCGCGGCGTTCTGGAGTTCTCTGCGGACGGGGTCGTGCGGGAACCGGAGGCGACAGAACCCGATGAGGAGGTTCTCCGCGGGGTCCTCGAACGACATGAAGTGTTCGGTCCCCTCGGCGGCCTCGTACGTCTCCACCTGCAGTTCGACGCGTTCCGGGTCCGGGTCGGCGTCGTTCATGCCCACCTCGCGGGCGCGGACGTCGTTCACTTCGATACCCCTCTCTTCGGCGCGTTGCTCGGCCAGTTGCCGGAGGTTCGACTTCCAGACGCCCGCGTCGATGAAGTCCGCGGGGATGTCACGCTGGACGCGTTGCAGGCGCGTGTACTTCGGAATCATCCCCATCACCTCGGCCACCACGTCGGCGGCTTCCTCGTTGTCGAGCGGGTCGTACTCCTCGCGCCGCCACATGTCGTAGGTGATGGTGTCGCGGACGACGAGCGTCGGGTATATTTTCAAGTAGTCGGGCCGCCAGTCCGAGTTCTCGAACAACTGCCGGAAGTCCTCCACGCACATCTCCTTGGTCATCCCGGGTTGGCCGGGCATCATGTGAAAGCCCACCTTGAACGCCGAGTCGCGGAGGCGACGGTTCGCGTCGATGGAGGCCTGGACGCCGTGGCCGCGGTGCATGTCGCGGTTGATTCGCTCGTAGGTGGTCTGGACGCCCACCTCCACTTTCGTCGCTCCGAGGTCGAGCATCCGGTCTATCTGTTCGGGGTCGCACCAGTCGGGCTTCGTCTCGAACGTCGTCCCGATGTTCCTGATGTCGGCCGTCTCGTTCTCCGCGATGACGTCTTCGAGGTAGCGGAACTCCACGTCCTCGGGGTCGGGCTTGAACGACTGGTCCTCGGCGGGTTGGGGTTCCGAGTCGAGGTCGTAGTCGTTCATCGCCTCCAGTGCGCGCTTGACGAACCACTCCTGGTAGTCGTGACTCCGCGCGGTCATCGTCCCGCCCATCAGGATGAGTTCGACTTTGTCGACGGGGTGACCGATGTGGCGGAGTTGTTCGAGGCGGAGCGTGACCTGTCCGTACGGGTCGTAGTCGTTCTGGACGCCGCGGGCGGCGGCGGGTTCGTGACCCGTGTACGACTGCGAGGAGGAGAACTCGGAGGCCGGGCCGCCGGGGCAGTACAGACACTTCCCGTGCGGGCACATGTGCGGGGAGGTCATGATGGCGACGGGCGAGACGCCCGACGCGGTTCGGACGGGCTTGCGGCGGACCACCTCTTTGACCTCGTCGCGCCGACTCTTCGGCGCGTACTGGAGAATCTCGGCGTTCTTCGGCACCTTCGGCGAGGAGTGCTCCGAGCAGGCGTTCAGCTTCGCGGACTCCAGGTCGTCGCGGCCCACCTCGCCGTCGAGAATCCGCTCGACCAGCGACTCGCAGGTGCGGCGGAACGCGTCCGTCTCCGTCGGGTCGTCCGGGTTCGTCTCGGCGTCGGCGTCGGCGTCGGTGCTCACGGCACCACCACCGCCGGGACCGACAGGTGAACGAAGGAACTCATTGGGTCTCAATCGCGCCGTTTCGGGGTTAAGGGTGTCGCTCGCGGGCGTCGAAAGAACAGAGAGAAGAGCGCGTCGAGAGAGAACCGCTCAGAACTGGTCGACGGCGGCGTCGATGACGGCGTCGACGACGGCGTCGCGGGCGCCGGAGAGGAACTCGATGCGGTTGTCGCGCACGGCGATGGCGGTGACGCCGCCCTCGGGGACGGCTTCGCGCGCCGCGGCGGCGATTTCGCGGATGTCGACGTCGCCCGTCGCGCGGACGAACAGTTCGTCCATCGAGGTGGCGACGGTGACGTAGTTGTCGCCCTCGCGGTTGCGACGGTGGAGTTCGTCGACGAGAAGCGACGTGGGCGGGAAGTCGAAGCGGTGGGTGTAGGCGTCGGCGTCCAAGACGGCGACGGTCACGTCGCCCTCCTCGCGCACGTCGAGGTTCGCCTGCGCCGTCTCGACTTCCGTGTCGAGTTTGATGCGGAACTGCTCGGCGATGTGGCCGGCGAGGTTGCCCTCGACGGCGTCGCCGCCGGCGCGCTGTGCACCGGCAGAGACGCCGTCGTCGAACAGCAGGTCCGTGATGAGTTCGCGCTTGTCCTCGTAGGACTGGTAGTAGGCTTCGAGCGCGATGGCCTCGCGGAGTTCGCGCGTCCGGTCGGCGTCGTAGCCGGCCTCTTCGGCGAGCGTCACGTACGCCTCGGGCGTCCCCTCCCAGTAGCTGACGGCGGGGAGGTGGGCCACGTCGTCGCGCACGTCCGTGTCGAGGGCGGCGGCGAGGTTCGCACCCAGCGCGCCCGTCGACAGGTCGGCGGCGTCTGCGCCGGCGAGTCCGGGGTTGACGACGACGTCGGCCGCGTCGGCGACTTCCTCGTCCGCGGTGGCGGCGTCGACGACGACGCGCTTCGCGCCGTAGACGTCGAGGAGACCGAGACCGTCCAGCGACTCGGCCGTCGCGCCGACGCCGATGAGGAGGACGAGCGGTAGTTTCTCGTCGTGTCGCTCGTTGTCCTGCAGCATCCGCGTCACGTCGTTCGTCGCCGCGTCCATGCCGTAGACGGGGTCGTCGAGCGGTCGGCGGGTGAAGTAGTGGTACTCGGCGTCGGCGCGTTCGTGCTCGTCGCGGATGCGCGGGAGGACGGCGCGTTCGACGGCGGCACCGGCGACGTAGCCGTCGGCCGTCGCGGGGTGGCGGACGACGATGGGTCGCGATTCGAGGATGGCGCGGTTGAGAACCTCCGCGGCGTCGCGGAGTTGCTCGACGACGGCTTCGACGGGCGCGTGGTCGGCCAGCGGTTCGACCGTCTCGGGCCGGGCCTTCGCGGCGAGTGCGTCTTCGAGACGCTGGAAGACGGCCTGCTTCTCGTCGCCGTCGAGGGCGACCAGTTCTTCGGTCTCGACCTGGAGTTCGTCGCGTCGCAGTTCGACTTCGCCGTCGAGGCGAACGACGTCGCCCTCACCGATGTCGGGGTACGCGCGGACGCCGGCTTCGACGAACGCCGCGCAGTCGACGACGCCCGTCTCGTCGCGAATCTCGAAGATGGTCGGGCCGCCGGTCTGTCGCGTGCTGACGACTTCGCCTTCGAGGCGGATTTCCTCGCCGACGCGGTCACCGAGACTGTCGACGGTGACGAGCGTGAATCGCTCCTCGTCGGACGCACCGTCCTCGCTCTCGTCGAAGTCGGTCGCGTCAGACTCCGCAGACTCCGTCTCGGCCGCTTGATGGTCGTCGGTGGTCGCTTCCGACGCCGCGGCGGCGGCGACTTCCGAATCGGCTTCGTCGTGGTCGGCCTCGTCTTCCGTGTCGTCGGCCGTCGTCTGGCTCTCGCCGTTGCGCTCTTTGGACTTCGTGGACATCCCCTTCGGCTTCTTCTTCACCGGGCCGGAGTCGTCGTCGTCGGACTTCTCGACGGGTTTGCCGTCGTCGTCGCCGTCCGGGTCGTGAACCTTCGACCCGCGGAACTCGCGTTCGGTCTGGCGGATGGACCAGCCGAGGTCGATGTTCCCGTTGTCGCGGATGTTCTTCACCTGAACGAACACGGTGTCGCCCGCGTCCCAGTCGAGACTCTCCAAGCGGCGGTCCAATTCGCTGCGGTGCAGCAGTCCCGTCACGCCCGGTGCGAGGTCGACGAACACACCGAACTCCGCGAACCCGTCGACTTCACCCTTGTAGTAGCGCCCCGGCGTCAGCTGATGAGGGGAATTCCCTCGAAACTCGAACCAAACGTCTTCGTCGTGCGTAATCCAATCCATTGCGTGCAACAAACGACCCGGGACTAAAACCCTTGTCGAATCACTCTCGGAAACGACCCCGTCTCCCCGTCGTTCCTCCGTTTTTCCGACGGATTCGCCGACGGGACGCCGGAACTGACATCTGACTACACATATTCCGCCCGGCGTCGAGCGTCAGAGGAGTCCCGCGCCGCGGAGGAGCGACTGCATCGCCTCGAACCCGCCGAAGACGTACCCGAACAGCAACGCCGCGGGGACGCCGCCGGCGACGGCGGCGTGCGGGACGCTCACGCCGTGCCGTTCGCTCAGGCCGACGAAGAGGAGTATCGCCCCGTAGAGCGCGCAGACGGCGCGGAGTTCCGGAATCGGGAGTCCCGCGAGGACGCACGGCGCCGACGCGTACGCGAGGACCTGCACCGTCTCGCTGATACCGCCGCGGGAGCGGACGGTGAGCACGAGCAGAACGGTCTGTATCGCGGCGGTGAGATGTAACGTCGCCGGCGCGAGGAGGAGGGCGACGGCCGCGAGTGCGACGAGGGCGGAGACGCCCGGCCCGCCGGCGAGCGACGGGATTCGTGCGGGCGTCGTCGCGAACAGTCCCGTCGTGTACGCGACGGCGACGACGATGGCGAACACGAGTCCGGGCGCTTGGTCGCCGGGGGCGACGCCGTTCTCGAAGAACCGCCGGGGGCGAACGAGCACTTCGACCCACGCTCGAACGATGCCGCGCGGGCCGCGTTCGCGCCCGCCTTCCGGATTCTCTACCCAGGTGGTCACGTCGTCTAGACTAGTCGCGTCGGAGCGTATGACAGTTGCGACACCGGGCCTCGTAGGACTCCTCCGCGCCGACGACGATAGTGGGGCCGTCGGCGTGCGCGGGTTCGCCGTCGACGAGTCGCTGGTTTCGGCTCGCGGGTTCGCCACAGACAGTACAGATTGCCTGCAGTTTGTCGACGTACTCGGCGAGCGCCATCAGTTGCGGGAGCGGTTCGAACGGTTCCGCGCGGAACGTCTGGTCGGTGCCCGAGACGAGGACGCGCCGGCCGTCGGCGGCGAGGTGTTCGCAGATATCGACGAGTTCCGCGGAGAAGAAGTTCGCCTCGTCGATGGCGACGACGTCCTCGCCGTTCAGTTTCTCCGTGACTTCCCACATCTCCTCGCCCTCGGAGGGGACGACGTGCGCCTCCCACTGACTGCCGGCGTGCGACCCCACCGTCGTCTCACCGTACCGGTCGTCGACGGCGGGTTTGAACACCGCCACCTCCTGCCCCGCGATTTCGGCGCGTCGCAGACGACGGAGGAGTTCCTCCGTCTTCCCGGAGAACATCGACCCCGTGATGACCTCAATCCACCCGCTCTTCGTGATGGCGTGCATATCTCGTTCGGGTGCGAGCGAACGTCAAAACGATTGTCCATTCGCCCCGGGTCGCGGCGTGGTGTCGGACCGCTTACTTGCCACTCGCGCCGACGTTCTCGCCCGCCTCGAACGTCGCCGGGTCGGGTTCGATGCTCGCGTACTCCACGACGCGGCGGCCGAGGACGTGCACGCGCTTTTCTAGCCCCTCGTTCGCCAACGCGCCCGCGTCGAACTGCGAGGAGACGTGCGGCAACGCGGCCTGATGGGGGAGCACCCACGCGTTCAACGCCCGGCAGACCGAGCGGAGGTGTTCCAGCGCCGTCACCGGAAATCCGCCGCCCGCGACGGCGAGGAGTCCGACCGTCTTCCCGTCGAACTCGTCGAACCCGCAGTAGTCCAGCGCGTTCTTCAGCACGCCCGAGTACGACCCGTGGTAGACGGGCGTTCCGAGTATCAACGCGTCTGCCTCGCGGATTCGCTCGACGACTTCGACGCTGTCGCCCTGCGCGTCCTCGTCGGCGTCGAGCACGGGGAGGTCGTACGTGCGCAAGTCGAGAATCTCCCCGGTACCACCCGCCTCCCGGACGCCTTCGAGGGCGCGTTCGAGTGCGAGTCTGGTGTAGCTTCGCTCCCTGAGACTCCCGCAGACGGCGACGACGTGTGTCTCTGCCATACTCGTGGGTCTGCGGCCGAGCCTAAAAGCTGTGTGCGGACCCGCGAACGTTCAGCACGTCGCCTACTGGCCCATCAGACGCCGTCGGCGCGACTCGTACTCCCCTTCGTCTATCTCGCCGCGAGCGTACTGGCTCCGGAGTTCGTCCATCGCCGGGTCGGCTCTCGTCTCGTCGCGCCGCGTGACGTACCAGTAGCCGAACGCCACCGGGACGCCGACGAGGAGGGCCATCCAGAGGAGGCCGACGAACAGCATCCCGAACCCCCAGGCCCCCATTCCCATCCCCATCCAGCCTCCGGGTGCCATCCAGCCACCAGGAGTCATCCACCCGCCCGTCGTGCCCCCGCCGAAGGCGACGGTCGTTCCGAGGAGGAACGCGGCCACGACGGCGACGATTCCGACCGCCCATCCGAGGTATCGTCTCGAAGTCATTTCGGCTCACTCGTCTAGAGAGACGCTTCCAACGGAGATATACTATTAGCCGCCCTGCGGAGACAGTCGGTACCTGACGGGAGGCAGAGCTGTCCGACGACCGTCCTCGCCGCCGCTCACCGGGCGACGACGACCGGGACCGGCGACTGGCGGACCACCTTCTGCGCGATGTTCCCGATGACCAGTCGGTCGACTAACGAACCGCTGTGGCTCCCGAGTACGACCGCGTCGAAGTCGTCCGCTCTGTTCAGAATCGCCCGGGCCGGGTGGCCCATCTGAACTTCGGTGGTAATCTCGACACCGTGCTCGGCGGCGAGTTCCCGGGCGTCTTCGAATACCACCTTCGCGTGCTCTTCGGCGGCCGCTTCCGGATTCTCCTCGAGAGCGAGTGCCGTGGCCGCGCCCGCCATCAGTGACGGGTTGCCCGCGACGTGCAGGACCGTGATATCCGCCTCGGGATGGTTCTCGAGAGCGTACTCGAGCGCTCGCTGCGCCATCTCCGAATCGTCCATCGGGACGAGAATCCGTGCTATCATACAACAGCCTACGGCCACGACGTGCATAAAGTGGAAGCCCTTCGTCTCGGAAGATGCGTCGGACCGGTCGCAGGCACCGACGCACCCTGACTGTTCAGCACGGCACGGCAGCGCCGGACACCGCGAGACGCGGACACCGCCGACGGTCTCTCGTGGCTTCCCCATCAAACTGGCCAGAACCCCAGCGGCTATCACGCCTCCCCGAGTCGCACCGGCATGAGCAACACAGCAGTCGAAGAGAGCGACGCTGCCGACGCCGAACACGCCCCCCTTCGGGTCGGCATCGTCGGCGGCGGGTTCATCGGGAAGGCGGTCGGCGAAGGGTTCGTCGAACACGAGGACGCGGCCGTCGTCGCCGTCGTCGATATCGCCGAGGACGTCCTCGAAGAAGCCGGCGAGGAACTCGGCGTCGACGCCGACTCGCAGTACACCGACTACGAGACGATGCTGGAGGCGGAGGAACTGGACGCGGTGCTCATCGGGACGCCGCACACGCTGCACTACGACCAGATTCTCGCGGCGTTCGAGCGTGACCTCCACGTCCTCTGCGACAAACCGCTGACGACCGACTTAGACGATGCCCGCGACCTCGTCGAACGCGACGCCGAACGCGACGAGGTGCTGATGGTCGGCTACCAGCGACACCTCTACCCGGCGTTCAGAGCGGCCAAGGAGGTGTGGAACGAGGACGGGCGCGAACCGCGCTGGATAACCGCCGAAGTCTCACAGGACTGGGTCGACCGGTTCGAGGGCGCGTGGCGACAGGACCCCGACCTCTCGGGCGGCGGCTACCTCTACGACACCGGGAGTCACCTCTTGGACGGCGTCCTCTGGAGCACCGGCCTCACCCCCGAGGCCGTCTCGGCGAACATGCACTTTCTCGACGACGAGAAGCGCGTCGACGGCCGCGCGAACGTCACGGTTCGCTTTACCAACGACGCGACGGCGACGTTCTCGCTCTCGGGCGAGACGCCGTGCATGCGCGAACACGTCCGGATGTGGGACGAAGACGGCGCAGTGACGCTCGACAGCCGGGACTGGGAACCGAGCGAGTACGCCGAGATAGACGACGAGAGCGGGGAGTACCGGCCGCGACTCTCCCGGAAGGACCAACCGACGAAGGCCGAGGCGTTCGTCGACGCCATCGAGACGGGCGAACGACCGGTGGCGACGGCGCTCGACGGCCTCCGCGTGACGGCCGTCACCGAGGCGGCGTACGAGTCCGCCCGCGCCGACGGGTCGTTCGTCGCCGTCGACCCCGACGACGTGGCGTTGGACGACTGAGCGGGACTGGTAGCTGAGGGGTAATCGAGGGGTGGCCGTCGTCACTCCTGTCCGTGGGGTCCAGTCGACGGGACCTCCTCAGGGAGACGCGAGAGCGCCCGACGGAGGAGCGGCGGCGTCATCACGGACGTCACGATAGCGACGAGAACGACGACGCTGTAGAGCGTCGGCGTGAGGATTCCGAGGCTCAACCCGAGCGCCGCCACGACGATTTCCATCGCTCCGCGAGCGTTGAGACCGACCGCGAGGCACACCGTCTCCGCGCGAGAGAGGTCGGTGAACGCCGCACCGAGTGCGACTCCGAGGAACTTTCCGAGGACGGCGACGGCGAGCGTGACTCCCCCGACCAGAAGCGTCTCGACCGTGAACACGCCGCTCAGGTCGACGCGGAGCCCAGCGGTCGCGAAGAACAGCGGTGCGAACAGTCCGAGCGTGACGACCTGAAACACTCGAGCGCTCTCCCCGCTCAGTCGGTCTCTCACGAGGACGCCCGCGACGAACGCCCCGAGAACGGCTTCGAGTCCGAGCGCGAGCGAGGCAGTCGCCGCCGCGAATCCGGTGATGACGACGAGCGAGAAGCCCGTCAGAGCGGGCGACCGGGCGCGAGCGACCACGTCGAAGGCCCGTTCGACGATTCGCGGGCCGGCGACGACGGCGAGGGCGACGAATCCGACGAGCGCGAGGACCGTCCGACCGAGCGCGGACGCCGTCACGTGTCCCTGCCGAGCGACGTCGGACACGACGGTGAGTGCGACCCATCCCGCCGCGTCGATAACGACGGCGGCGGAGAGCGTGAGTTGCCCCACCGCCCGGTCCATCGCGTCGAGGTCGACGAGGACGCGAACGGCGACGGGGACCGCGGAGATACTCAGCGCCGTCGCGAGGAACAACGCGAACGAGAGCCGCTGCTCCGGGTCTACGAGGTAGCTCTCGGGGAGCGTCCATCCCAGTGCGAACCCCAAGACGAACGGCACGACCGAGGCTCCCGCGGCGAGTGCGACCGTCGGACCGACGTGTCGCCGGAGCGTCGCGACGTCGACTTCCGTTCCGGCCAGCACCAACAGGAGGACGAGCCCGAGCGACGCGAGCGCCGCCAACCGGTCCGGAACGGGGACGACGAGAGCCGTAAGCCTCGGAGCGAGGACGCCGAGGACCGCTGGACCGAGGACGAGGCCCGTGAGGAGTTCGCCGACGACCGGCGCGAAACCCAGTCGGTCGGCGACCGCTCCGAGGGCGTGCGCGGTCGCCAGAACGAGCGTCAACCCGGCCAGAAAAACGAGCAACGTTGCCGACTCACCGACCATGAGCGCACAGTCGGGGTCGGTCCCTTTGAACGCCCCGGCGAACGTCGAACTGGTCGCTATCGGGTCGGTCCCCTCGTACGACGCGCCCCTCGGACCTCGGAACGGTTCGGAGAGAGCGATTACTCGCGCAGACGCGCGACGACGCCGTTCTGCGTCTCCGCGACGGACACCAACTCGTCTCCCTCCAAGTCCGAGAGCAACCCGCGAAGCCAGTCTTCCCCGGTGTCGCCGCCGTAGTCGACCCGAACCCGCGGCCCCAACTCGTCCAGGGAGAGTTCGTCGTACTCGCCGAGGACGCGAATCACGCGACCCCGAAACTGGCGGCGACTCCCCTCGAAACTCGGTTGCGTCGGCACGTCCGGCGCGGTGAAATCGCCCGTCTCGTAGGCGTGACACCATCTGCGCCACGGACACCCCGCCTCGTCACACTGTGGCGTCTTCCCGCAGGCGACGCCCCCCAGTTCCATGATGGCGTTGTTCCAGACTCTCGACTCGCCGTCGGGCATGACGAACTGCGCGACGCGTTCGAACGCGGCGTCGTCGTCGGGGACGTCGAAGGCGCGGTTATGGGCGAAATTCATAATAGACCTCGATTGAGGTCAGTGTCCGGCTAGAAACGACGTACAGAGATTGTGAATGGCCAAATACCGAGGTATACTGTCGCTACCCAGTAGATACACGTTTGATAGAGGACGGGAATAATCAAATTTGAAGTTACTAGTCAAAATCTGAAACTGGTAGAAACCATAATATGATAACGTAGCAAAACTTTGGACCGTATGCCCGAGAAAGCCTCTAACAAGGTAAAGAAGGGAGTCGACAAGGTGAAGAACGCCATTACTCGCGAGGAGTACAACGAGGAGGCGGAACGCTACCGAGATAAAGAGAGCAAAAAGTTCACCCGAGGTCCGAAGCACGAGGAGTAGTCCTCTTCTTGCCAATTTTCTGAACAACTGAATAGTGCGTTAGTAATATATACTAACCTGTTTATTTTTCTACATGGTTGCTCCATACTTGGCTGGGCTCGCTGCAGTAGTCGGTGCGGTCAAAGTCGCACAGAAAGTCAGAAAGCGGAACTCTGCTGGTTCTCAGACGTCATCTTCTCACAGTACCGATACTAAAAAGGCATTCATAACAGCGGTTAGAGATGAGGGAGTAGTCATCGGTGAGAAGAGATATTTTTCTGAGGGAGAAGCCAGCCAGACAAGCTACAAAGTCGAAACCCGCGAGTCAAATGAGATTGAGGACATTCTCAAGAAGGAAGTAATTCGAGCCTACGAGAGGGCAGAGGAGGAGGGGGCTGAAATGTCTGTAGGTGACTTCACGGACGACATCGAAAAGTCGGACAGTGGTGAGTACGGGGAGGAGACTCGATTTTCTGCAGGCGCGAGTGATAGCTCAATTACGCCAGATGAACCCAACAATAAGGTTGAAGAATCGTACATGGCGCATAAAGACGCTCAAGAAAGGGAACCACCAGTCGAGCTGGGTGGCGTATACGAAATCTTGTTAGAAGAAGAGACGGACCATCACTCTGGTAGACGAGATCTGAGAGGTACATACCAAGGCTTTCAGATCTTTGTGAAAGACGTACCGGAAGATATCGCTGTGGATGATGTGGTAAATGTGAAAATCACATCATTCAGTCGAAAAAATACCGCGGCGAAAGCGAAAATTGCGAGCCGTTAGACGATTTTTGTTTCTTCTCTCCGGTTCGATCATATTCTAAGTTTGTAGATCTCCTCCCGGTACCGATCTTCTATGTCCTCGTACCACGCGTGAATGTACGAGTCGATAGCGTCTCGTGTCGACCGAATCTTCCCGCCGCTCTGTCGATCACCGCGAAGGTACTTGATGAGGTCACGTGGCCACTCTCTCTCGATACTGAACCACGTCGTGAAATAGTGGCGACCGTAGTGTGACGACACGCCGCGATATCGCTCGTTCGGACCATACTCCGGTCGGAAGTACTTCTTCCAAACGTCGTTGATGTTCGTGTGACCGACCTTTCGCCCACCCGATTTCGAGAGGAACAGCCACGGCTCACCGTTGTCCGGTCGACAGAGCAGATACTGGAGCAACACTCGACGAAGTTCGTCGTCTAATGGCAGCACGCGCGGGCGCTCCGACTTGTTCCGCTCTCGGTCGTGGGGGATGAAGACCGCGTTCGGTCTCCCTTCAAGCGCCGGGTGCGTGCCCAATTCCTCGTAGTGGTCCTGCAATTCCGCGTTGGCGATGTGGATCTCGCTCAGTTTGATGTTCGATGTCTCCGACGCCCGGAGGCCGAGCTTGAACTGCATGACGATGAGCGCCCTATCGCGGACGTGTTTGACCTCGTTCTGCAGAACGCTCTGAAGTTCCTCCAGCGGAATCGGACGCGGTTCCTTCGGGTCGTCGCCGTTCAGATCGATCTTCCCCTTCGCGGCGTCAAACGGATTGAAATCCGTCGGGTGGGGAAAGGCAGGCTCGCTCTGGAAGTAGCGGAACACTCGGCTGAGCGTACCCAACTTCACGCCGACCGTGTTCTTCGAGTTGCCTCGCTCCTCCAGATAGTAGTGAGCGAAGTCCATGACGTGGCTCGTCGTCGGAACTGCCGGGTGGCGGTCGTGCCGTTCGGCCATGAACTCGCACCACTGATCGATCGGACGCTCTAACGCCTTGACCGTCCCCTTCGCGTACTCCTTCGTGTAGACCTGCTCTTCTAACCAGAGCTGGAACGGGTCTACGTCGAGCTGCTTGAATCGGCCGTCGTACTCTGCCAGCGGGTCGGTCGTTCGACCGAACGCCTGTGCTATCGTCTCGTGGGTTGCTTGGTTTTCACTCATCCTGTCGCTCCGCGTAGCCGGGTTTGTATTCGGTCTGCCAGTACCACACCTCGCACGTTATCCCGCCCGCGTGGGCCGCCAGTAGAACCGGATTGTAGACGTGCGGGTAGTCGACGTGGTGGACCAACCACGCGAAGAACGTCTTCAGCGGGGAGAGGTGCTGATAGTAGACGGTGTTCGACGACCGCTCCGTGACCTTGATCGAGTAACCGCCGTCTTTGATGTGACTCAGGTACGACTCTATGTCGTCCGGGTGAGCGAGTGCGTGGTGTCGCCCTACTTTCTCTCGCATGAACTTCTTGAAGCGGTCGCCGCACGGATACCACGAGTTCTTCTTCGTCGACTCCGCGAGGTCGTCACGCGTATCCAAGTAGTCACTCCACGTGTCCTGTCCAGCGAATTCGGACGAGAAACTCTCCAGTCGATATCGGGTCGGAACCTCGTCTATCGACTTGTACACTCCCAGCCAGTATTCGACGTCTCGCTCTCCGAATTCGTTGGTAGCGAGTTCGGCTGTGTCGGCGTCGCCTTGGACCATCAGAGATGGTCTCCGGTGACCGGGTAGTAGCCTTCGTCCTCGTAGCGGAGTTCGTCTCCTTCGAGGTCACCGAGATGGGTGGTGACTCTGCTGGGGACGGTCTCGATGAGGTGCTGGATGATCTCGTCGTACGTCGCGCCCGGATTGTCGTCGACGTAGCGTTTGATGGTCCGGCGCTCTCCGTGGTAGACCATGTCCTCCAGTTCTCGTATTCGGCTCCGCGTGTGGTCGAGTTCGTCTTTCAGTTCCCGTCGCTGATCTCGGAGCTCTTGGTTCGTTTCGTCGGGCTCGACGGTTGCGGTGAACTTCTTCATCCCCGCCTCGACCATCGCTTCGATGAATTCCGAAGTGGACATCCCCATCTCGTTCGCGCGGTCCTGCCACCGCTGATACTGCTCCTCGCTCGGATACGTCGCTGCGTGGCGGCTATTCGCCATCTTCGTTCACCTGCCACAGAATCGAGCGTCCGACCTCGCGCGAGTTGATTCGCCCTTCGTCTTCGAGGTCAGAGAGGCGATAGTTCGCTGTCCGCCTGGAACAGCCGACTTCGTCTGCGATCTCCTTCGTCGACCCTGAGCCACCTAATTGGTCTAGTGCGCTGAGGAAATCCTCTGGAGAGTATTTCGTCGAGAACTTACCCTCGTCGTCCCGTCCCTCACCGTCTTCGTGGGGATTATCCATTTCTAATGTAGGCAACGGGAACATCTGATTTAGCCGTTTCCTCAATTCGCAACGGCTACGCTGATGGGTACTCTCTCGCTCCTGCTGGTGCGAGGTCTATTTCGCCGTCGACAAACCGCAGTCGAACGATATCTGTTCTCGCGGGGTCAACGCCGACAGCTGCGAGTTCTCCCGGAGTGAAGAATAGGGCGACTCCGATCGCGACGCCGTTCGCATCTCGCGCGATACGAGCCTCACGTCCCTCAGGCTCGTTGTAGACGATGGTCGGCACCTGGTTTTCAGCCATCAGTCCATCAACTCCAGCGTGAACCGCTCCAGAGAATCGTCTGGATAGAGAACTTCCAGCCGGTCTGGATTCTTACTGACGTAGTACTGAATCGCCCGCCGCACGAGATCGGATTTCGTTCTGTTCGACTCTTCCACCGCTGCTTCGAAGAGCTTCGCTTCGTCGACGGGGAGCCGACCTGCGAATGCTCTTGACGTGTTCGACGTCATCACCCTGAGAGAGCTGAATTGAGTATTTAGAGGGCCAATTAGAATTGGGGATTGGTGAATTGGTGTTCCCCAATTAGTGACAGCAGATGAGCTAGAATATCGGGTATGAGGATGTTAAACTGCCCTCAATATCAAAATATCTCTTTGATTCGTAAATTAGTCAGCTACCGGTGGCCGTATACCAATAAGAATTGGTGGATCGCATACTCATTCCCAATTGTAACTTTGAATATTCAGTATATGATACAAGGTTCTTTCCAGAAGAGGGTATCGAGCAAGATAGACGCTTCATCAACTATCTGGTTTTGCTGAACCAGCCCAATTTTTTGGCACGATCTGGAAGATAGCTCGGCGGTAAATACACCTACAATATGCTACATTGAGAGTAGACTGAAATGAACCTGAACAGACAGCCAACCCCTGACTGGAGATGTCTGATTTTACTCCGAACAGCCATCTAATGGCAGATGATACTTCTGGTCAGGGTAAGTACACCAATTATTGATTTGTGGGTCAAGATGGCGAGAGCATATCCAGAATACTGTGTGGAACCTACTGTATCTCCTGAAGTCGAACTCGTTGGACCAAACAATAGGTGGCCGTCTCAAAGACCTGTAACAGTGTGTTACGTCGTATTTCTCGATCTCTACTCGCTGTAGGGTCAGAACAGGTTTGTAAACCATTATCTGGTACGTTACAGTGCGTTACCGGAGTGTCTCATGGTCTCATTCACGAGGTATCTGAGCGATGCCAGCAGTTTCTGGCATATGTACTGGAAACCAACTGAACCAGACGGTGGCCGGTACAGCAGCAGGAAGCGACATATACAAATAAATTGGCAAATACTCTGCAGACATAATTTAGATACAGTTGTTATATCGCTGTCTATTCAACTTCTGCCTTTGGTGTCTATGGGATGGTTGCAACTAAACTATCCCACGATGAGTAAGTGGCTTCACTGCCTGCAATAATCTGCAAAGAAATGCTGTAAAGTCGTCAAAGCTGCGAGCTACTTTAGGATGTGTGAACCAATAACAGACTGTTCTCGCTACAATACAATTATATGTTGTGAATACTTCGACTGACAATACATGAGCACGTACGCTGATGCAGAGGATATCGAGTGTGAACGTGTAGAGCCTGATCTCCAATCCTTTTCTAACGAATTCGGCGATGTTAAAGTGAATCTTGAGTTTCCGGAATTCACTCACGTTTGTCCTGTCACAGGACGACCAGACCATGGGGTATTGAACATCACCTATGAGCCAGATCAACGTATAATCGAAGAAAAGAGCCTGCGAGACTATCTATTCGAATACAGAGATAAGGGAATTTGGCATGAGGCAGCTGCCTCAGATATCTGTAATCATATCGCAGAAGCAGTTGCTCCACATTCCGTCCATGTGGAGATCGAATTCAAAGCCCGCGGTGGAATTTACACTACTGTCGAATCTTCAGAAGAAAAGTAGAATTTGATGGAATCTAATCCGCACAGTGTAGAGTTGTCATCTTGGGGTATTTAAATGAAACTCTATGCATCTATGACGGTAAGTCCGTCGACGGTCAGGAAATTTAAAGAGCATCTTCTGCGCGAATATGGCACATTAGAAGCGCTGGATCCGCTCATATACACTCCGATTTCTACGGGAGATGGGCTAACCGAGGAAATGAAGCAGTTGAGCAAAGAAGGCGTGAATGTGATGTTTGACTCGGGAGGGTATCACGTCCAGACCAATAACGGCGACTTTGATGAGTTGTATAACTACATTATGCCCTTCTATGATAAGAACCGTTGGGCTCACCAGTACGTACTCCCGGATAATGTTCCACTGAGTGATGACGACGATGAGACTGTTGAGAGAAAGGTTAAAGAGACTAGAACGAATGCAAAGCTTTCCTATCACTTTCTACCTGAGGAATTGAAATCTCGAGCAGTCCCAGTCATTCAAGGCAGTAAGTATCCCCACATTACGGACTGTATTGACACATACTCCGAGTTAGATCAGATTCAAACCGTTGGGTTTGGGAGCTTCGAGACATTCGGGAAAAACAATGGAATTAACTTCATCTCTGAACGAGTAGCAGAGACTTTGCGATATGCCGTTAACCTCGCACACGAGCGAGGGTTGAAAATTCACGCATTTGGTGTTGGAGGCCCAACTGCTATACCAGTCTTAGGAAAATTGGGAGTCGATTCATTTGACTGCTCCAGTTGGCTTCGGGCAGCCGGATACGGGGACATATACTTCCCCTTCCGAACTCCCCGGAACGTCACTCATAAAACCGACCGCACTGGTCCGAAAGTTTTCCGAAGTGATCTAGAGGAACTCAAGAAGGAAACGGGTCACAAATGCCCATTCTGTGCATCTTATGATAAGCTACGCGATTCTCGCATTATCCGAATTCTACATAATCTCATAGTACTTCGAGATATGGCGGAATCGATAAACAGCTATTCAACTGAAGAGATGTTAGATCTGATGAATGATAAGTCGAGATACACTACTATCCTCCGATCCATATCATAACTCGTGACTAGCTCTATCACATGGGTTCTCAGTAATATTTTAAATAGTCACAGCCAATGATGGTGAGCATGGCCCGCATTTCATTTCACATTCGAGATGGAGCGAACCCCGAATGGTGTTATCAGTATCTCGATATTCTTGACCAATACCCGGATGCGTCAAGTGGAAAAGAGGTCTACGAACTTGCTGAAGAGTTCGGATACGAAGTCGGCTATCAAACCGAGCGTGAAGTCCCCACTGTCCTCAAGAAGATGGGTGTTCTAGAAACTGCAACCACCCGGACAGAGCGCGGCGAACAACTAGTTGAAGTAATGTACCACGACATTCGACTCTTCAAAAATATCCTACATCATCTCTTCTATACCCGAGATCGAATTGACGCTGCAGAAGGTGTACCGCCAAAAAATCGAGAAATGTCATCGTGGACCTATGGAGCCGTCGTAGATTACCTCATCGACAACAGTCCCGTTAACCCAGTTAGTACGAAAAAATCGCGCGAGGAGATCGCGGAAGCCATCTTTGAACAAGCTCAGGAAGAACTAACCTCGATTCGGGACGAGGTCTCTATTGGCCCTCGAAGCATCTCCGGAGCATTTCAATATCTCAGAGAGCTCTCTCCACCTGTGATAGAAGAAGGTCAACATACGAATAATGAGATGGAGGAGAAATTCCAAATTCGCAGCTTTGCACCGGCAGAGATGCTTCTTGTCGCAATCGATTTCCTTTATCAAGAGTCGAATACAGATTATGGAACAGCCTTAATTCTAAACAACGAGAATATTGAAACACTCTGTCGAATCCTCGTTCTCGACGAGTCTGGCTTCGACGAAGTTCTTGAATGGGCTCGCGAATTCGACCATCTAGAAGTTTCTACCGGGATGGCAAAGCAAGTTCGACTGTCAGACCCTGTCAACTACCATGACCTCATCTAACTTAGCCCCTCTGCTGGACCTTTCAAACAGATTGAAGCAAAAAGCATCTCGAGAGATGCTGGTAGAAAGCCAGGAAGAGGTACTCACAAAAGTTGAAAACAAACTGGAGACTCATCGGTTAGTAGTATTATCTGCCGGTTCTTCCTGCGGAAAGACGTTCCTCGCATGGGTCCTTTCAAATGAAGGATGGTCTTACACGAAATGGCCGCTCAGTAGTGTGGCATCGGAATACGTCGTCGTAGATGATGCTCCCTCTGGGCGAGTTGAAGCCAGGTCCACTCGCGCACATTGTCAACTGAACTATATTTCTAATTGTATCTTACTCACTCGTCATCCTATACGTCACGCAGAAACAATTCCACAAGTAAGTATGAGCTTGACAACCGAAGAAGAAGAAGAGATTATTGATAACTGGATCAACATCTCAAAACACAACATTAATCCGGAGATGACTTCACTTGACTCTACTAGAAACTATCTTAACCGGTACCACTCATGAGCACTCAAAATCAACTCTCCCGTCTCCAAGAAATCGCCCAGAAAGAAGAAGTAGTAGACACTGTCCAGGCTCGTCACTTGCGAGACAGTCCACGCGAAGTCGAAGAGCAGTATCGTGACCATCTTCGTACACATCTCTCACTAGGGGATACTTCAGAGACTGAAGAAAGGCTTCTCAAGAATCTTGGGGAAGGAGATGGAACCATCGGGATTATCGCTGGCAAGTACGCCTATGGAAAAACCAGTACATCAATCAGCTTCTGGGAAAAGTGCGAGAATGAAAATTATGTTGCTGTCCCGCCGTTCATCCTTTCATCTCTCATTGACGTCTTAGAAGCGACAACGGGATGGCTTGAGCACAAGCTCGCTGACCGCTATACCGATCAAGTTAGGCAGCTTAGAGAAAAATACCAGCGCAAAGGGATTAGTGAAATTGCTGAAGAGGCAGGTCAGGAACACGATATTGAAGCAGACAAATTGAGCGACATAATCACCGGCCTCCAAGAAAGCGGTCGAATGAATGAGGACTTACCAGCAGAGGTCCTCGTTGAATTCTTCCTCAAAGCAACAGATCTCGTCCAAGAGGCAGGTTACGAGGGGTTAGTTGTTTTCCCTGATGAGGTCCAACAGTTTTTCAAGAAACACTCGTATTCTCATGCGGAAGAGGAACTCCGTTCTATAATCTGGGGTTTCAACCCGCGAACAGTCTCATTCGGTATGATGTTCTCGATCCCTGATGAACAGCTAGCAGTTATTAATGAACGAGGTGCGGATATTCTCGACCGAGTTCGAGAGAACAACCTGCTATTAAATCTAACCTCTACATACGATCATGAATTCCCAAAACGTCTCTGGGACCATTATGCGGAAAAATACGAATTTGAGGATTATAAAGATGAGATCATTCCGGAAGAGACCTTGATTGCAATCGGACAGTATGCAACACGCGACGATCTCAGTCGTGGTCCTCGAACCGTAATTGATGCCATGGGTTTGGCGGTGACTCAATATATCGAATCGGAAAGCACGTTTACGCCTATTGAGTATATTGAGGCATATATCGATAACCGCCTTAGGTTCACAGAACCGCAACAAAAAGTCCGCGGTGCGGTCGCTGAGGCTATGGCAGCAGATGTAGCAGAGACGGAGGATCATGAACGAGCGATCAAGCTCATGGCAGCCTTCCCGAATGGTGTCACAGAAGACGTCTCAGCTACCTATGGATTGAAGGATACTATAGAGGAACTCAGTCAGGAGCTCCAGGGTACTCTCCTCACATATTACGCAGACGGCTTTACATTAGTCGATATTGTTGAGGGTGACCCTGACATCTCTGTCGGAAGTGAGGTTCTTCGGGACTTCTGGCGAGAATTCGAAGAGAATGATGAAGACGTAGCTGACGCGATCAAAGCATTCAACGACCATGTTATCCCAAAACTCCTTCCCTCTCGGGGACGGGGACAATCGAAAACAGGGTGGACAGTTCGTGAATCTAATCAGCTACATGCGCAAACGCTAGAATCCTATCGGGAAGGTACTTTCGACCCGAATTACCCGAACCGCGGGCTCTATGTGCGGGTCACGGGACGACAACAAGATATAGGTGACGTCTACTCAGAGAATGGAATTGATTCAGATGCAGATCTCAAGCTGGGGTTCTACCTTGACCACAAATATCTGGTCGAGGAAGGCCTGAATGAGCTGGAAGAAAACGAGACGTATCAGATCGTACTTGATCTAAAAGAGACGTTGATGAAGGGGGATCTTCCTCAGCGTATTCGGAAGCTCAAGGATTACATGAACCCTCGTTCCGTCACCCCTCTGCTAATGCTCGCGCTGACGAGTCGGATTAATCGTGAACTCAACAGCGAGGAAGATAATATGACGCTCGCTGAGGTTCAATCCTTAGAAAACCTCCGAGAGAACCTGATCACGGAGACAATCGAGATCCTCTTCGATGACGAACTACGAAACCAGGCACCAGGTCATATCCGAATCCGTAGACTGCGCGAGCGCATGGTCGACGATCTGTTCCGATCGGTGATGCGAAACCAATATCCAAATTACCACACCTTATACAAGGGAAATAGTATCACGAAACTGGTCGGTGAATATACGTCCGCTCTCGAGAGCTCGGTACTAAACCTTGGACTCACCCAAAAGCAGGGTCGTCGATCTGTAGTAGTTGACAAAGACGCTCTCGGCGACGCATTCAATGTTAAGAACCATTCCAGTCTTCGAACAAAACTCACGAGCAAGTATGAAGACCTGATCGACCTCGATTGGGGGCATGGAGATGCAGATACTGCGGAAATCACATTCGCGTTGCATCCTCTTGAGCAAGTGATATTGGAGAATTTCCCCGAAGACGAGGCAGGGGCAACTCTGAGTAAAACGAAAGCAACCGCAATTGCAGAGAAAGAAGGTTATACTGACGAGGAATTTGACCAGATTCTACGACTGCTCACCGCTCGACAATATCTTGACGAGGAGGATGGCAGTTTAGTTCGTGTCGAAACAGCAGTCCGTAAGGAAGATATCGAACCAGATTTAGAACAAGCTCTCTCCCGACTCGATAGGGTTCCTAAGGAATCTTCTTCAGCTGAACAGTTAAAAGACACGGGTGAGAGAATACTCACACAAATCGAAAATACCTCTCCCGATGACGAAGGTACTCTCGAAGATCTCCGAGAAGAAGTTACGAACCTGAAGCGGTCAGTTGATGAAGAGATAAAATCCCAATTTCACAGTAATCAGCGGGCGCTCGAAGAGCTATCTGATCGAGCTGAGTCGCTAAAGCGACGTAGTGAATCAGATCTTCTGGACAAGGTCGAAGTTCCTGCCACATTCAATCGGCACTTGAACAAACAACGAACGAAGATCAACAATCAATTAGAGTATCAAGGCTCGCGTGCTGGAAACGTGGCTTCGAAGATAGATAAGACTCTCAATGATACGCAGAATCCGAATGTTGAGACGGTAATCGAGCTCTCAGAAACCCGTGAAAACGAAAAGAGTCGACTAGAAGAAATAGAAGGAGAAATAGAAAAACAGGAGCAGTACTGTGGTGGATTTGAAGATTGGCGAACGCTAGCTGGTCGGGCAGTCGATCTAGATGAGCGAATTATGCGGTTTACGGAGCGCTCCGGTGAAGATGAGTTTGAGAACAAGCTCGATCGGTTGCTTACACGTATCGCAGAGCAGTTCTCTGAGCATGGCAGAGAATTGTTGACGGCTGCAGATACCTACCAAGGTGAATTTAAAGCGATCCAGGACGAGTTCGACGAGCGGGTCGGCCAGAAGCGGAAGGCATTCGAAAGAGAAAAAGAACGGTTAGAGAATATCCTATCTACGGCGAATGGGGGGCATCCGGGACTTCGAGTTCAGTTCTCTGAAGCGGATCCAGATCAATCATATGACAATCTGGAAACCGAGTTTCTGGATACGTTGAACTCAGACGTTATTGACCCCATGGAAAGTCGTCTCAGCGATATGCAGAGAACAGTCTCACGGTCAAAGCGCTTCCAAACAGTTCCGAGGGGTGCGGAGATTGACGAGATTGCACACGAACTTGAGTCCCAATACGAAGCACTCTCAGAGGTCTCTGAATCGACAACTGATTGGTCTCTCCAGAATAGTGAAGAGGTGGGTTCAGAGATTGCTGATAATCTCGCAGAGATTCGGAGGCAAGTCGACACTCTTAGTGACGAAGTAGATGCTCTCAACCGTCCTGTTCGACCGAAGTCTGACGATATCCAAGAGCTCTACGAGAAACTAGATTTCGGGGAACAGATCCAACTCGATGAGATTTTGGAGTCTCAAGGTGAAGAGGCGGAAGACCCAGAGGAAATCGCAGTGAAGCTAGCAAAGTTATTCAAATTAAACCTTCTCGACCTATCTGTTCAAAAACGGTTCCGAGATCTACCTGAGAAATAATGGCAAAACTAGAGGAAGTCGTCGATGAGGCAAAATCTCATCCCGTAGTAGTCGATGTTGATCATCCGCTGAGCTATCTCTATTTGCAAGAAGAGCTTGAGTTATTCGAGTCAGAGAAGCAGTTCGAAGATGAGCTAGATAATCCATCGAAGAGTTTCGAAAGGAACGTCGCGATCAAAGAGCCGAGGGTGAAAACATCGACTACCTACCCCTCAATGTCGATCGATCACGACCCACTTTCCCCAGCACTAAATAAGATTATCGGAACCAAGTATGAAGAAGTTGAGGAATATCTACTAACTCAGCGAGACATCAAGCGGCGGATATTGGACTATCTGACTGATGAGTCGGTAGTCGTTCTGATGATTGCTGACGGGCTGGGATACAAAGATGTGCAAGGTACGGAGCTTGAAGGAGAACCCTGCTTAGTCAACGGACCAACTATTACACCAATTGGATACCGAAATATTGTATTCGGCCATGATAATAAGCCAATCGTTGATCACTTAGTCAAGCGAGGATTCATGCGGCGGCGAGGTTACAGTTACTGGGATAAGGAGAGTTACAACGATCTCAACAAGCTCGTTTTTGAGAACTTCAGCGATTCGGAACTGACGAGGGTTCGGACATCTGAGGAGATCATTAGTGATCTGGAAAACCGAAGGCTGAGCGACCATCGGACGTTCATTCAAATTAGCAGACGAGCACTAGATGGTGATGCCCACGACGGAAAGGAAGTTCGAGAGTCAGACATCAATCATGAGATTAAGAAGCTCCAACAAGATATTGACGCAATCTGCGAGGTCTTAGACGAACAAGTCGATTCATACCTATTTATTCTAACGGCAGATCACGGGATCTTGTGGCGGAAAGAATTTGAGCCACATATGAGTATTCTGACTACAAATGGTCAAAGCAACATGCGGTATGCAAAGTCAAAAATCGGCGTCCAAGGGGATGCAAAGCTGCTCGATGCTTATGGCAGTACGTACACAGTATTCCCCTACCCGTTTGTCTCACGGGAATTCCATCATGACGAGTTTGGAATTCATGGAGGACTGTCGTATGAGGAGTCACTCGTACCACTGCTGTTTCGCAATTCGGAGGATTCAGAATGAAAGACGAAATTGAACTATTTATTGGGAAGGAACTGGATACAGACGAAGAAGAGTACGTAGACGGCTCGCATTCCAGGGCAGTCTTCATTTGTGGAAAACGGGGAAGTGGTAAGAGTTACTCGATGGGAGACATCATTGAGGAAGTCCACGACCACACCCAGGGTGTTGTTCCTCTCATCGTTGACCCAATGGGAATATATTGGACAATGGTTAGTGAAAATGAAGAACAACAGAACAGCTTATGGGACTGGGGACTTCAGTCGCGAGCGTACCGCGTCAACCTTCTCGTTCCAGGCAATCCGAAGGAGCGATATGGTGAAGAAGTTCTATCAGAGATGAAGCGGAGAGGACTTGAAGTCAGCGCGATAAAGATCAATCCATCTGACATTTCGCCCGATGGCTGGTGTGATTTGTTTGACTTGAATATCAATAAGCCAATGGGGATCACCCTCTACAGGGCGATACGAAACTTGTCCCGACAGCAGGGAAATGAGTTCAATTTGGATGATATTATTGATACGGTAGAGGGCGATGCTCAATCCAACGAGCGAACGAAAGAAGCGCTGCTCAACCGTCTGGAGATGTCCCGAGACTGGGGGCTGTTCAGCGATACGTATACTCCGATATGGGATCGTCTAGATGAGACGAGCCTGAACGTACTTGATCTGAGTGTTGTGGATCCAGGTAAGTACGGTCTGCGGAATCTTGTTGTATCGGTGCTGTGCAGGGACTTATTTAAAAGACGAATCAAAGCACGAAAACGCGAAGAATTGGAGCTTCAAGTCGACGTCCCTCGAGTCTGGCTATTCATTGATGAGGCTCATAATTTCGTTCCCTCTGGTGAGTCCTCCCTCTCGAAAGACATCTTAATTCGGTGGGTCAAGGAGGGCAGGCAGCCCGGCGTTTCTCTTACCGTAGCAACCCAACAACCATCGGCATTAGATCATGATATGGTTTCTCAGTGTGATGTTATCCTCTGTCATAAGATCACGACTCGTGAGGACATCCAAGAATTGAACCGACTTTCTCAGGATTATATGAGTAGCGAACTAAAGACATATATCCAAAAATTGGACCGGGTTGGCCAAGCCGTTTATGTAGATGATGAAGATGAGAGCATTTCAATTGTTCAGATGCGGCCACGTCGGAGCAGACACGGAGGTGGTGAAAACTAATGACTTCTAATGAGTTTGAACGCTCAGCGATTAAAACTGCACGCCCGGAGGACATTGATCGAATTCAACGATTGTATAACCACAATCAGATTAAGAAGGAGCTTCACTGGTATACCTATCGTGATGGGTTAGAACGAGCAGTCAGCAATGAAGGACGGGATATACTATTTACTGATGACAACGAAACGGAGGAGGTGATCGGCGCTTCTATGGTTTGGTGTGAATCACGAGTTCTAAAGCCAGGGCAAGCTCAAGTACGGTTAATAGCTGTTCACCCGGACTTCCGTAGTACAGGCCTCGGTGCGGACTTAATCGAAGCCTCAGAGAATTACGCCAAAGAGGCAGGGAAAACTGTATTGATAGCTGAAACAGCTGCTTCAAGTGATGCAAAACAGTTCTGGCTAACTATGGACTTCCAGGTTACGTCAACGAGGACAACGGATGGGGGACGAGAAATGGCGCTCATGAAGAAGGAAATATAAATGGAATTATACTTTGCCAACATAGATAATACGCCCGCGAAGTGTCAACATGTACGGGCACGCAGTCGAGACAACCTTCGAAAATTTCTCCACATTATCTACCACGTAGGCGAGAAAGTTGATTACGATCGGGATCGGCTGATTGAGGAATTCGAAAAGTATGCGGGCGCGAGCACTAGCGCCGGCGAAGAGACAAATGCATTATTGAAAAAATTCGGATTTCTGGGTTCAGATAATTCACCAACAGATAGCGGAGAGTTCGCTGGTTACGTGATTAAAGCAAAAAGGAGCGATCTACTTGACGACATTCTCATCCAACACATGCGAGGAATGCCGACAATAGCATATACCCTGGATATTCTGCGATCTGCATCTCAATCGTTGAGTGCAGAAGAGATCCATGAGCGGATGATTACGATTAGTGACACCAGTTCGACCTCGAAAGAGAACTCTGTGAGGAACGCACTTCATCTCATAGACGATTTCAAATTATTGAATGTAGACCAACCGGGTGATGAGAAAAAATGGAAACTGATTACTCGTGACCAAGCAGTCCCTGAATCAATTCCATATGGTGTCTATCTCTTGGGACAAAATCACCAAACACTCGAGGCACCATACTTGCGTCAGCGTCTTCCAAGGCTGGTGAATTGTTCTGATGAAGGAACAGAACAATTGCTGAGACAAACCAGAGACCGATATTCTCTCTTCACGTATGGCACGATGGGTGATAGCGCACGAACTAATCCATTTGGGGGGGTGTTTGACATTCAGGTCGGAAACATTGGACCCAATGATTTACAAGATACCCTACTATGACTTCTTGTATAGAGGATGAACAAATTGGGAAATCGACTATTAGAGGCTCTTTGGTCGTCACCTGAAGAGTACTCACTTACTAGTCATCAGAAACTGTTGACCGAAGAATTAGACCAGGATCATGATCTTAGAATCTACGGTGGAATCGGAGCCGGGAAGACTTTTGCCATTCGCCATTTCTTAAGGGAAGAAGGGTCTGAATTTCTCTATTTACCAGCTTCTCAGCTGTTGGATTCTACGTCAAGTTCAGAATTAGAGGACAAGGTTGACGGATCTGAAGTTGTAGTCATAGACAACTTTGACGTAATTCCAAAAGAACGAACGTACTTAGAACAGATTCACGAGTATATAGAACATCCGTTAAGTTCATACGAACGTTCAGTTTGGCTTGTCTTTCCAGAGTACTATACTAACGAGTGGTTTGAGACAGTAATTCGAGGAATGCGTATTGTTAACACCCAACTGAACAAAATGGATACATTTACGGTGGATCACTTACTGTCAAACCTCAAAGACGCATCACCAATGGACACAGTCTCTCCAGAGATAAACACAGATCCTGCAGAGACCTTCGGATACCATACAGTGGTTAATTCCTTCATCAAAGCAAATAAAGAATAATGTCTTCACAATCAATCGTTCAGGGCCCTCCCAGCAAGTATTTCAAACAAGACAGTAGTGCGTTCAGAACCGTTGTCAAACTAGGAAAGACAAAACCAGGTCAATACGAAAAAGGGGAAATTAAAGAAAAGATCGAACAGTACGCTGCTCTCACTTCACTGGGCGACGTACACACCGATGGTCTTGCCAACATCAAAGAGCTACTCGGCGAGTACAAAAATTCTCCTGCGGGATATCCGGAAATGAAGGGGTACGGGGTAGTTGGCCAATACGGTGACGGAAAAACCCACTTCCTTTCTCAGATCCATAAACTCCTCCAAAACGAGGAAGAGATTGTCTGCCCCGAGGGGATGAATCTCCTGACTTTAGACCCCTTCAATTTCACTAGTAATCCGGCAGATATCGTTGAAGCACTGCGTGAGCGGGTAAAAGCAGAGATCGGTCCTGACGCTGCTGAGAAGATCTCTGATGTCCAAGATGACGAAACAGAAGCGGTCATTGACGAATTTGTCAAACTAGGGTTAAGTCGTGAGGAGGCAGAAGCTCGATTCAAAGATCGCGAGGTTCAGAAGCGACAAGGCCAGGATGCGGGCATAGCTTTCTCGGAAGGATGTAAGTCGATCGTCAATGAGGAACTTTACGACGCAGTCGTTCTTCTCATGGACGAGATCGAAGGCATCGTTCGTGGAGAAGACGTAAGCTTCGAAGATCTCGATAAGTATCGGGAGTTCTTCGACGAAATTGACCAAGAGACACCGGTCCTGATGATTATGACCGCACCTCGGGATCAGTGGAACCGGTTCGAACAGGTCCACGCTGCAATGATGGACCGAATGTTTGGTCCGACGCCGAGACAACATGTACGACTGCGTCCCCTCAACGAAGAGGAACTGCTCGAAACCTGGAAACTACGAAGAGAGAAATATCTTGTTCGAAAAGGTGTAGATCTTCCGGAAGTAGATAATAGCGACGTATTTCCACTCCATACTACGACTCTACGAGCGATTCATCAGATTGCAGATCGAGCAGACTCAAATCGGACTGCGATTAAACTGATGAAGGATGGATATAATTTATTCTTCAAGAATGACGAAACTCGATGGGTAAGTCCCGGCGATATATTCCTCTCTACGGACGCCCTCACAGCTGGTGACGGGGGCTTTTTTGTCAGAGATCAATTTAATCAAATCAAGAAATTTGATGAGATGGGAGTTCTCTCGAGTATTGCTGCAACCCTTGATGTGGGTATTTCTCGATCTGAGTTACTAGAAGTACTTCACTTAGATGAGAATAGTCTTGATGATCGGATTGAGCATCTGCATGAGAGAGGGTGGCTTACTCGTCGACAGAGTGGAAGCACACTAAAATACGAGCTGTCGGGTGGGAAACTTGATGCTCTGCTAAAAGAGGGAGAAGCAGAGACAGCTGGAGAACTAAAACGGATTGTTGAGAATACCATGTCCAATGTTATGGTAGATGAAGAGATCCTCTATCGTAACCTCTGTGCTGTACTCCAAGATACTGATCCGTTCAAAAGTGAGCTAATTCCTGGAAGCCATAATGACGATGAACATTATTTCATTGTCAAAAGTACATACGGAGACTTTCATGACCGACGTCTTCTTGTTGCAGTCGGGAATCAGTCTCCTGAAGAACTGGAGGAGATTCGAGACGACCAAGACGCCGAGCTCGTAATCACGATTGACTACGGTAACCACAACTACAGCAATCAAAGGATTCTGGCCATTGAGCCGGGTTCACTTAAGCAAAACTGGTCCTACGAGGTTGAAAACATAGAATACAAGCTCGAGAAGTGGATCTGTGGCTACCGTCAATTAAAAAGTGAACTTCCGGAAGGTGCTCATGCGCTAATGTCTGGGATCCAAACAAAAGTGGTCGGCCACGCTCTTGATATTGATGAGTTCGAATTCGGCAATAGGGTAGCGGACCAATTTACTCGAGTCTATCCACACTATCCGGGTCCGCTTGGTCGAATGAATAGTAATGCGAAGGATGCATATCTGAACGCGATTGAAGAAGGACTATCACGAGCGGAACTGACATGGGAAGATATCAAAGAGATCGGGAAAGCAGATGGTCAAGGATCGGTCGAAAATTACATGGACGAATGGGTCAAGTATGACCTCGCGAACGAAGTACAATCTTCTTCAATAAAAACTATCGAACTGAAGGTATCAAAATCTGAGTCGCTTATCCTGGATAGTATAAAAAACGAGGACGATGGGATGATTCATCAGGATAAACTCTTCAACCACATGTCTGTGGAGGGTTACCCGATCCCAGACATCAGAGAGTTCCTTACGATTCTCGAAAAGCGTGGCAAGGTGCGCATTGAGGACAGTACAATCCAACGGACATCAGATAGCTCGTATGAAGCTAAGATATTTTTTGATGGGGTGAACGAAGTTGCAGAATGGCTTACTTCGCCAGAGTTCCCAGAAAGTTTCCAAAGGAACGTAATTCCAAACCGAGATGAGATCGTTCGTCTTCAGGGAGTCTGTGAAGATCAAATCGAGCAAATAAAAAAACATAATAATGATGGCACATCAAACCCCGTTGAGAAATTAATCGAGAGCATCCAAGAGTTCCACGAAGCAACAATCAAGGCGGTAGAGAAGTTCAATACAACGGATTACGCACTAAAACTAGTTCAAACCAGTCGAAGAATTGAGGAAATCAAAGAGTCAGATCCCGATACAGATTATAGCTCAACTCAATATTTCAACGAGGTCAACATCCTCCAATCAAAATCGAGTGACCTGTCAAACGGTGCTCGACGATTCCTTGAACAAGAGCTGGATGCAGACAGCGAGAGTAACGTCTTTGAATCCTTGCAAGCAGTTCATGATGACATACTACCAGAGTTTAAGAAGATAGGGGTCTATAACGAATATAATGATGACGATGCTGTTAACAGAGTTCTCCGAGACTTTTCTACAGTAAGACCAGATCCGAAGGCTGTCAGAGATGCTGTAGATGCCATTGAGACCTTTGACACTCGGATTAACCTCTCTAAGCGAGTAGTTCGAGAAAGTGCAAAACTCCTAGAAAAGTTCCAATCGCTAGAGGAGACAGATCTTAGTGAATACGATGTTGACAGAGACATCGACCTGAGCGACGACGCTGCAGAGGTAATCAATCTGTATGACGCTGCTGGTGAGGCGCTCATCAGTGCGACAGAAGAAATCGAAAATACAAGCTTCCGGGGGGTATCGGAAGAGAGCATAGACTCAATAGAATCCACTGTGCAGGACGCGGCTGAGCTATACGAAAACGCCCAGGAAAAGCGGAACGAAGTGGATAAAGAAATACGTCGCCGCACGAGCTCGATCACCGATGAAGTACAGGAGATCAGAGCTCATGTAAGGGAAATAAGCTCACAACCAAATTGGACTATACTCTCTCAGATTCAGACTGCAAGTGCCCGGCAACGTGCCCAAAATTGGAGAGACGACTTTTCTGCATTCAGTGAAACCATTGAGGACGCCGCATCAGAAGTACTTGAGGTCAGGCCGTCGACAGTGTATGGACTTGCTACTATTCGTGAAAACTATGAAGAATTCATGAGCGATGGAGAGAAGTTTTCCACCTTCGCTGAGGAACTCAAAGATATCGAAGAGGACTACTACCAGTCTGAGAAGGAAAACCTTCCCCCAGGTCGACGCAAAGAAATCGAGGACATTCGTAGCAGACCACTGAAGAGCAAACCTGTGGATCGCATAGAGTCGATTCTCAATCGTATCGAACGTATCTCCGATGCAGGAGAGATTGACCGGGTCCCTATTGAAGAACGGATCAAAAAGATGGTTCGGTCCAGACAAACCGTTACTCCAGACGATATCGCACGTGAAATTCCTGATGAGGACTTCCTCGAATCAAAGAGCGAGGTAGTGAGCGCACTGAACTCATTGATCAGTACTGGCGATCTGAGTATGGGATTCGATGGACAAGTAACTATCAAATAGATATGTATATAGTTGAAGACCCTGATCACTGGTATCGAAGGGAAGGTCCCTCACCTGAGGTAGTCAGCCCTGAGGGTGATTCAGCAGAATTGATCGATGTGATGGACGCGTCGTCAATTCGGGAAATCCGAAATAGTGCAGATCGTGGAGCAGTTACACAGCTGTATATCACCAGGGACTTTGACAGTTTTGCCGCAAATTGGGAAGCGATAGCAGCCCGATCACAGGTCAAAGACGCTCCACAAGTAATCCAGTACTTCGACGACCTCACAGAGGTACTATCAAAGGTTCGCTTTTCCCTCCGGTTCTCGGATGTTATGCAGTACCAAGACTTGATCAATGCTGACGATGAGTGTGATCTCTCTCTCCGTGTGAACGCTCTTGAGCTCCTGATAGCAAAGAGAAAGGGTCAATCAGGAATCCCTCTTCCAGCACTGATTGATAAACAGCCAGTATTAGTAGCAGAGTGTCGCAACGCAGACTCTCCTGAACAGATACGAAAGACGATTCTTCGAGAGCTTCTCACCAGTGATGATTTCATTTTCGCATTGGAGGAGCCTGCGAAAGTCACGTTGGAACATGAAGCGTGGGCGATCCACATGGGATGGATCAGAGAAAACGAAAAAACACTATCAGGTGAACAGGCGCTTTCGTACGCAAAGGCAACACGAGGAGCGAAGACCGAATGGGAGTCGTATGCTTTGTTATCCCATGCTCAAGAAGCTGCAGCGTCACGGTCTAATATGCTTATTGATACGAAGCTCGAGAAGGCAAAAAACGAACTCAGTATAAGTACTGAATTGACCGATCTGGACTCGGACTTCCGGTCTGTTCTTGTTAACATTGCCTCTCCCGAGAGCTATGAGATGGCTCAACAGCTCGCAGATGAGAAAGGCGCACTCCGGTCGATTGATTCAATCGATATCGGAATAGACGAGATACGACGACATGTGAGGGAGAGTCGACCAAAAGAACTCAAAGAGAACATAATCAATAATCTGGATCAGATTCCATTAGCTCTGTTTTCAAGTTCTCCAACAAGTGGGATTCAAACAGTGGTTGATGCCCTAGAATCGGATATCCTTCTATCAGATCTTGATACAGCGATTGCGAACGAAGAAAGTCAGGTGAATAAGCTAATAACCAGACTCGAAGAGATCGAAGATTTCATTGAACCGGTTGCATCGGAAGAAGCTGCGAAAACCCGATCGAATCTAACTGACGCCCGGGAGATGATTTCGGCACTCTCCCCGACGTCACCAGAGTCTCCAACAGATTGTATCGAATTATACGATGATCAACTCGACCGGGAAGCGTCTTTATCGACTCAGTTCGGGGAAACAGAGAGGAAAATAGCAGATGCCGTCCTTAGAGTGTGTGAAGACTACATCCGTGATACTTATCGCCAGTGGGCAAACACAGATCCCACATCGCGAGAAGTCGCGATGATCACTGATATCCCAACTAAGGTTGAAAAACTCCTCGATAATCACGATCACATTCTCGTGATTGTATCTGATGGATTCGGTCTACGCCAATGGCTTGAAGCAACTCACAACAACGAGAAAATCAGCGATTGGGCCAAAAATGGGGTTGCCTCAAACACGCCCATGACGACAATCTTCCCGTCAGAAACAGGGGCAGGCCATTATTCGCTTTTCACAGGCCAATTCCCGATTGAGCATGGCAGAGACGATATTCAAAAAGCAATCAATCCGCCAGAGGGGAACCTCTTCGACCGTGCCCGAAGAGCGGGTGCATATACTCAAGCTTTGAGCTATCTCCATGATGGCGCAGGCGGCTTCAGCGAAGTTCTCGGAAGTGCTGCAGACAACTTCGTACATTTGGAAGGGCTCAGGGCAGAGGACGCTGCATTCCAGAAAGAGACTGTTAAACACATTGCAGACGTTGTAAACCAGTACGAGAAGTCGGTTCACTTTCTCCAGCATAATCAAATCGACCAACTACACGAAGGCACTGACCACATCGCAGACTCATTGATACCTGGTGTGGCAGATGATTTGGCAACGTTTGTGAAACAACTTACCAAGCGACTCGGCGACAATATACTACCTATTCTTACGGCGGATCACGGAATGGTCCGTACCGCCAATTCCAGAAAATCACTGACATCAGGAGAGGGATTGAACGCCTTGAAAAACAGAGGTGAATACTATCAAGATCTTGGTCAACGGGTTGCAGGGCTTAAAGATAATAACCAACAAAGCAATTCTTTCGGGAAGAACCCAGAAAATCAATGGTTCGAGATCCTACCTAAGCAAACCATGCAAGAGCTCAGAGCCTTGACGAAAGACAAGTGCGATGGTCGAACGCTTCGGTTTAAACGGCGGTACTATTCCGAAAAAGAAGATATGACTGCTACTCACGGAGCGTTCACATTCGACGAAATGTTCATTCCGTTTGTAGAGTTTGATACTAGTTTGATCGATAACGAGTTGCGGGCCTGACTACTCGTTGAATCCGTCAGACTGGATTCTCAATCACGAATTATTGCTCGTCCAGTCCACTTGTAACGATACTTTCTTATCAAATCTGATCCATGATAGGGCAAGATGGTTGACAACGATAATGATATTGATTCATCCAGTATATTATTGAACCAACTGTCAGAATTCGAGGCTTCTCAAGAAGATAAAGACGATACAATTTGGTACCAGTTACGCTATCTCCGCGAACATGACGTGGCCGATTACATAGGGAAACTCATTGAGGTTGGTGATCTTCATAATTGTTCCCACGAAGATCTTAGATCCCTGGCGAACGACGGCTATTCTCACTTTGGGATATTCCGGCTGAAAGAGGATCGGTCCACGACCACTCTGGTACAAGACAAGGAAGATAATGTGTACAAAGTATTCTCATTTAGTCGCTCTAACGTCAAAGTCTCACATCGTGTAGAAATATCGGTATTAGGTCAGAACAATCGTTCTTGAAGCCGTATGCTCGTTATCCTCTCTCAATTTGAGTAGGGTTCATATCGTAAATATACAACAATATTTGTTAAACAAAACTCAGTTAATGTCTTTCAATAAGATATAACATACACAATTAATCAATCCAATTTTTCCAATCAATATGGCCTCAAGTTTAATATTTTAGTGGATGATATGCCCTATTTCTGGACATATATTATGGGTGGGGTGGATAACAATCAATATTTTCCTATGATTTCCACGAACCCAAAGCAAATTATTAGTGCTCCTATCGTAGAGAGAATATACATACATATCAAATTTGGAATGGTTTGAATCCCACTAATGTTTGATGTGATCCTATTTCCGAAGATTGAGACTGTAAGTAGTATAATGGAAATTACTGAAACGGCTACTACCAATCTCAAAGGCGTGTTATTGTAAGTATTCTGATTGGATCTTTTAATTTGCTTGGTATTTCGGCGCATATGTTCAATATGTTCGTCTGAGATCTGATAATGATAGTACGTAATCCCAGATCCAATCAATGTTAAAATGAGTATTCGTAATTGGTCGACAACATCTACACCATTAGAGGAGGAACTAGAAAACATAGCCATAAGAATAACAAATATGGCGGATGCGAAGGCTAAGAAATTTAAATTATAAAAGTCCAATGTTTGAAAAAAGAATCTATTACCTGGTTCTTCATAATCTCTTGGTATAATTTTATCGTAGTCGTTGTCTTCTAAAAATTCACTCTCTATATTTGATATTTGAATGAGATTCCTATTGAACCAGCGAGAGGATACAATTGAAAGGTTCATTCCCCAAAATCCAATGATTATTGAGAAGACTGCTGCGTAGAAGATCGAAATCGACCCTTGGAATCCAGCTGAAAATGAAACTGCGATGGCTGCAAAAGCCGCGATGAATGACCAAATTCCCCCTTCAACACGTTCCACACTTTCCCAAAGCTGATCATACATTTGGAGTAGAAATTCTTCACGGGCGCTTATGCTATTCTCCGGACTGGGTTCGGGCTCAGTTGAATTATCTCTCTCGTCGCTCATACTAGTGTACTAACCCCTCTCCTATATAGGATATTATCCTCAATAGTTAGTAGTAATTGATTTATGAGGTTTGGTGTCTACCGAATCACGTTTCTGGAATAGCTCCCAATCTAACTGGGGAGCAGTTATCTGATCTTCGTGGTATTCATTTAACTTGAGGAGAAGTCTATCGGCTGCACGTATCGTTGCAATACGAAGTTCGAGCTCCATCTGGCTACATTCTTCAATAAATTCGCCAGAATCGATTTTTTCCGTTAATGATCGATCGTATTCCAGTATGTCATAATATCTTAGGATATTGGGTATGTTGTAATCTGAAAACACCGTAAATTCCATTGGATCGTGTATCATAAATTTGTTACTCTCATGAAATCTTCCATAGAGAACTGCTATTGCGAGTTGAGAGCGTTTTAGAAAGTGAATTTCTCTATCACCATGTTCGGTAGCTATTGTAGCACAGTCTCGATATGGAGGGAAATCTTCATTCAGGATCTCAAGGAGACCATTCCCGTCATGATAGAGATAGCTTGCAGCTCCAGACACTACTGATGAGAAATTGCCGTCGTATTTATTTACTAGAATTTCCCCAATCTGATTAAGTATTTTGACTCTCTCATTCAGAAGTGGGATATCTGGTCCAGAAGATGTGTGGAAAATATTTTCTACATCACTTTGTGACAGAGACTGCAAATATTCACCATTCGTAATGGGTATTCCATTATCACAGGCACGCTTCAAACACGCCCACATACCAAACGCTCCTGTCCAGGTCTGTCCGTTATATTCTGATCGGAATTTTTCTCCAGATTCGTAATCCCGGAACTGAAAATTTATCGAATTACCGACAAGAATGTAATTAATGACACTCTCAACAGACTCGTCTGGATCATTTTCATCAAGAAATATCGAATGTCGCCATTCGGGGATCTCTAACTTAGCGTTCTTCAATTCAAATGCCAGATCAGAAATCGCCATGTTATTGATTTTTATGTGATCTAGCGGGTCAGGTGCCTGTTGGAGACTATCCCTTACGAGATTCATCAGTCCATTATTGATACCTATCGTGTATATAAATGACTTTCTCGAGTCGTCAAAAATTGAGCTGCTATCGGTTTTCCTCAAAAAATGTTTCTACAATCAAGCTCAAATGATATTCAATCCACTGTATTCCCGATAGTACCAATCTCTAACCTTGAAATCTAACTTAGCTATAGAAGTTGATAATAGTGGCTTTGTTCTATATTGACTTACCTGCGAAGTTGGGCAATAGTAGTGCCGTCGCAATTTTTCATGTGGATCAATCCATCGTCGGATAGGTCACTGAGCAGTTCTCGAAGCCATTCTCTGCCGTGATTCCCTTCAGGATTATAGTCGACACGAATCTTTGGTCCCAGTTCGTCCAGTGACAGTTCGTCGTACTCACTTAGCACTCGAACAATCCGCCCCCGAAACTGCCGTCGACTCCCCTCGAACTCAGGCTGCGTCGGAACGTCCGGCGCAGTAAAATCACCCGTCTCGTACGCGTAGCACCATTTCCGCCACGGACAACCCTCCTCGTCACACTTCGGAGTCTTTTGACAGGCCACTCCGCCCAATTCCATAATCGCGTTGTTCCACATACGTGACTCTCCGGGCGGCATAAGGGCGTTCGCGAGGGTTTCGTAGTCCGGATCGTCCGCATTATGGATTTCGTCAAACGCGCGGTGCAGAACCCGTTTGACGTTCGTGTCCACCACGGCGTCCCCGTTGTTGAACGCGAACGAGGCGACGGCGTTGGCCGTGTAGGGGCCGACGCCCATCAGTTCGGAGAGTTCGTCGGGCGTCTGCGGGAACTCGCCGTCGTACTCCTCTCGGACCTGTCGGGCGGCCTCGTGCAGGTACTTCGCGCGGTTGTTGTAGCCGAGACTGTGCGAACTCCAGAAGGCGACGACGTCGCTTCGGTCTGCGGCCGCGAGGTCGGCGGTGGTCGGCCACTCGTCGAGGAAGTCCTCCCACGCCTTCACGACGCGGCCGAGTTGCGTCTGCTGGCTCATCACCTCGCTCACGAGAATCTCGTAGGGGTCTTCGGTCCGCCGCCACGGGAAGTCGCGGTGGTCCGCCTCGTACCACGAGACGAGGGCGTCGCGAACCGCGTCGAGGTCCTCCGGGAGGGCGGGGGCGTCGCCGTCGTCGAGCGACGAAGCGTGGCCGTCGGTCATCGTCTCTCGGTTGGTCGGCGGGCGTTTATGGATGCTGATTCGCCGACGAGGGGGAGTCGCGGGCGGCCGTCTCGACGGGGTCGAACAGGGCCGTCGTCACGTCCACCGGGTCGGGACCGAACGCGAGGAGCGACCGGATTCGGGCGTGGGCCGGCGGGAGACGCGCGAGCGTCGCCCCCGCCCGAAGCGCGGTTCGGCGGAGCACGGACGGTACGTCGTCGCGGACCACGAGTCGCGAGAGGACTCGTTGGCCGACGAGTTGGGCGTCGAGTACCTCTCTGACCGCGGACCTCCGGCGGGTCGCGTACGGTTCGAGTGCGTCCTCGGCGACGACGCCCTCGCTCTCGCGGAGGGCCGGAACGACGGCGGCGTGGAGGGCGGCGGCGTCCTGAATCGCCAGCGCGTTCCCCTGCCCTCCCAGCGGTGAGGCGACGTGGGCGGCGTCGCCGAGGAGAGCGAGGCCGTCGCGCGTCCACTCGGGGGCGAACCCCGGCGACACGTCCAGGAGCGAACACTGCTCGAAGTCGGTCAGCGAGTCTTCCAGTGCGGGTCGGAGGCGCGGGTCGACCGCGGCGATTCGGTCGCGGAACGCCTCGATGCCGGCCGCGCGGAGGTCGGGATAGGTTCCCTTCGGAATCACCCACCCGAGTTGGACGTTCGACCCGAGACCGAAGTACAGGAGGGGGCCGTCGTCGCCGATGCGGGCCTGGATGTCGTGGGAGGCCCACCCCGGCACCTTCGTCCAGACGATTTCGAAGTCGGTGTCGACCAGTCCCGCGTCGATGCCCGCCGCCTCGCGAACCGTCGAGAACCGCCCGTCCGCGCCGACGACGAGTCGCGCCCGTACCGTCAGGCTCTCGCCCGTCTCGCGGTCTCTCGCACGGACGCCGGTGACGACGCCGTCTTCGACGAGGAGGTCCCGGACGACCGTCGCGGGGCGGAAGTCGAAGCAGTCGAACCGCGTAGCGTCGTCGACGAGCGTCCGGAGAAGTGGTGACTGCTCGATAGAGAGGACGAAGTCGTGCGGCGGGGCGAGCGTCGTGAAGTCGGCGAACGTGTAGGACCGTCCGTAGACGACGACGGCGAACCGCGACATCCGCTCGTGCGGGAGGTCGAGAACGTCGGCCAAGACGCCCATCTGGTCGAAGATGCGAAGCGCCGACGGTTGGAAGGCGAACCCCCTGAACTCGCGGTCCAGCGTCGCGTGGCGTTCGAGGAGCGTCGTCCGGACACCGCTCCGCGCGAGGAGGCCGCTCAGGACGCACCCACCGGGACCCGCACCGACGACGACCACGTCCGTCTCCAGTTCGCGCTCGGTTCCGCGCCGTTCCCGCCCGTTCGCGTCGTCGGTCTCTGGTCCCATGCCCGAGCGTAGGTCGCCCAGCGGAGTGGCCGTTTCTCCGGCTATGCGTGGTGTGTTTATATGGATTCAAATACTCTTCCCGGCGTGCGACACGTTCGATTCAGCGCGTCGCCGGAGGGCGCGCTCAGACGACCGCTGTTCGACCTGCTGGCCGCGAGCGACTGGGTCCGCGAGACGCGTCTGGTCAACTGGACGCTCGGGGGCGAACGGCCCGCCGCCCTGTTCGTCGTCCGCGGCGACAGCGTCCGGTTCGAGGCGGCACTCGCGGGCGTCCCCGACGTCCACGCGTACGACGTCCAGCACACCGGCGGTCCGTGGTTCGCGCTGCACGTCACGCTGGTCGCGACGATGCCGCTGACGGCGCTTTTCGACGCGCTGACGCGCGGCGGGTTGGTCGTCGTCCGTCCGATGGTCTACCGCGGGGGTCGCGTCCGCGGGAACCTCGTCGGCCCCGCGGACGACGTCGCTCGCGCGGTGGAGACGCTCACCGACGGGGTGGCGTTCGAGGTGGAGTCGGTGACGGAGTTCGACGTCGGCGGCGAGTTTCCGGCCGCGACGCTGACCGACCGACAACTGACCGTCGTCCGCGCCGCCGTCGAACGCGGCTACTACGACGCGCCGCGCGGGACGACGCACGAACGACTCGCGGACGAACTCGGTCTGTCGGCCAGCACCGTCGGCGAACACCTCCGCCGCGCGGAGGCGAAACTCGTTCGGGGGTCGCTGGCCGGGTACGACTGACGCCGCGCGGAGTCGCAGGAGCCTTACCTCCCGCCGTTCTCGGCCGTGGGTATGGGACTCGACGAACTCACAGACGACGTAGAGGCCGCCTACACCGACATCGACGCCGAGTCGACGGTGTCGCTCGACCGCGAGACGCGCCACGAACTGGCGATGCTCTCCGCGGCGTTCGAAACCGACGAGGTCGACGAACTGCTCCGCCGCGCCGTCCACCTGCTGTTTCAAACCACCGTCGACCGCGGGACGCTCGATTTCCACCTGCGGCAGGGCTACGACGTGACGTACGACGAGTACCTCTCGGGGATGACGTACGAGGAGATGACCGGCCAGGACCAGTACCCGCAACGCGACGACGAACGACGCTACCAGATGTAGGCCGGGTCAGCGGAGTTCGACGCCGACGGCGACGCCGTCTCTTCTCACGTACCGCGTCTCCGCGTCGGGTTCGACCGCGAAAACGCGGAGCGACACGACGAGTCGTGCGCCGTCGAGCGACGCCCGAAGGAGGACGCCTTCGCTCGTGACGACGACGTACGGCGGGGCGGCGACGGGCGGGGCGGGCATCGGATGGCCCGTCACGCTCACCAGGTCGGCGAGGACGTTCGGGAGGTGCAAGAGGAGTCCGGAGGCGTCCAGTGCGTGTTCGAGGGCGGGGACGACGCTGTCGCGGTCGGTCGTCCACGCCGCAGCCGACTCGTCGTCTCCTTCGTTCGACTCGTCGTCTCCTTCGTTCGACTCGTCGTCTCCTTCGTTCGACTCGTCGTCTCCTTCGTCCCAGTCCCCGTTTTCACTCGCCCACTCGGCGACGACGGCGTCCGCGCAGGCGACGAGTCCGTCCAGTACCTCGCGATGTTCGGAGCGGAGGCGCTTCTCGACGCGGGTTGTCGTCTCGGACACGAAGGAGGATTCGAGAGTCGACGGAAAAGAACGCCGGTCGGACGCCGACTCGCCCCCGTCAGGCGCGGTGAGTCGTCGGTCACCGACGCGTCGCGGTCGGTCGTCCTCAGTCGTCAATCGCCGTCAGTCGTCGTCGCTGGTGACGGGTGACCGCGCGGCCACAGAGCGGGTCGCTCCCGTCGGGTCGGCCTCCGTCGAATCGTCACCGAAGTTCTCTTCGAGCAGTTCGGCCGTGTCGGCGTCGAGTTCCGTGAGGTCTGTTACGTCCGCGTTCGCGGCGGACACCTCGAACGCGTCGAGGAGGTCGGTCAGTTCGCCCGCACGGTCGGCGAGGCGACTCGCGCCGGAGGAGACTTCGCTCAGCGTCGCGGTCTGTTCTTCGGCCGCCGCGGAGACGTTCTCGGCTTCGGCCGTCGTCTCCTCTCCGATGCCCGCGAGTTCGTCGGCCATCGACAGCACCTCTTCGGTGGCGCTCGCTTGCTGGGCCGTCGCGGCGGCGACCTGTTCGACGCTCGCGCTGTTCTGACTCACTCCGGCGGCGATTTCGTCGAACGACGAGAGCGCTTCGTCCACGTCGGACGCGCCCAGTTCCACCTGTTCGCGCATCTGTTCGATGCCGGCGACGACGTCCGCACGCTTCGTCTCCAGCGTCGCCACGTGGTCCTCGATGGTCTCGGCGTACGTCGCCGTCTCCTCTGCGAGGTGTTTCACCTCGTCGGCGACGACGGCGAAGCCAGCGCCCGCCTCGCCCGCCCGCGACGCCTCGATGGACGCGTTCAGCGCGAGGATGTTCGTCTGCTCTGCGAGGTCCGCGATGACGCCGGTGACGTTGCTGATGCGGGCTATCTCGTCGTCCAACGCCTCCACGAGAGCGACCGCTTCGTGCGTCTCCGCCTCGATGGCTTCGACGCCGTCGAGCGCTTCGTTCGCCGCTTCGCGACCGTCGTCCGCCTTCTCTGCGACGGCGGCGGCCCCGGACGCGAGGTCGTCCGTCGTCGCCGACACCTCCTGTACGGACGCCGAGAGGTCGCCCATCTCGCCGGAGAGGTCGGCGAGGTGGTCGGCCTGGTCGCCCGCCCCGGCGGATATCTGCTCGACCGACCGGGCTATCTCGTCGCTCGCGATGCTCACCTCGGCCGCGCCGTCGGCGACGCCCGAACTGCGCTCGGCCACCGTCTCGCCGAACGCCGTGACGGCGACGAGGGTGGTCTCTAGCTCCTCGACCATCTCGTTGAACGCGGTGGCGATAGTCACCATGTCGTCGGAGTCGGAGTCGCGGTCCATGCGGACCGTCAGGTCGCCGTCCGCCGCTTCGCTCATCACGTCGCTGTAGCGGCGGGCGTCCGCGCGCTGAGACTGCAGGTCGTCGCGGAGGGCGTCGACGCCGTCGACGACGGAGCCGAACTCGTCGGTTCGACCGCCGGGGAGCGACACGTCGAGGTCACCGTCGCGGAGGCGTTCGACGCGGCCCGCGAGCGTGGAAAGCGGGGAGACGGTCGTGCCGTGGATGATGCCGCCGAGGGCGACGAAGCCGCCGCCGACGGCGAGGAGGAGCGCTCCGAGTTTGGTGAGGACGGACTGTTCGACGCTGTACACCGCGGCGGCGGGCGCGTGAACGACCGTCACGAGGTCGGTGCCGGCGACGGGCGCGTAGGCGACGAGGTGGCGTTCGTCCATCACGCCGTTGGACGTCTCCTCGTAGACGCCGGCGTTGCCCGCGGTGCCGTCGGTGAGCGCCGTCGCGTTCGCCTCGGCGTAGTCGCCGTAGTACTCGCCTCCGGAGGCGTCGAACTGGACCGCACCGTCGCCGGTGAGCACCTGCGCGAAACTCCCCTCGACGGCGGTGTCGAGCGTCAGTTCGACGTAGCTCAGGTCCGCGACCACGACGACCACGCGGTCGGACTTCAGTTGGACGGGGCTAACGAACGCCATGAACGTTCGCCCGTCGCGTTCGTACGGTCGTGTGAACGACACCTGGTCGGAGATGGCCATCTCCATCGACCCCTCGACGAACGCCGTGCCCTCCGGAACGGGGTCGTTTCCGACCGCGTCGGGGGTCGAACTGGCGACGATGCGGTTCGCCTCCGTGTCGACGTAGTGGACGTTCGAGACGGACGCCGGGAGGACCGCCTTCTCGCGGCGGAGTTGCTGCGATATCCGGTCGTAGTCGCCGGTCTGGAACACGTCGTAGCGCGACATCATCCGGGCCGTCTGTCGCTGGGCGTTCATCCATCCGGACAACTGCTCGGCCTGTAGCGTCGCGGTCGACTGCAGGTCACGCTGTGCGGAGGTGCTCACCTCGTCGGCAACGGAGACGTAGGTGTAGCCGCCGATGGCGACGACGGCGAGGGAGACGACGGCGAACAGCAACGCCAACTTGGCGAGGTAGCTTCGCCGGAGCGATTCGGGGAGGAGTTCGTCAAACGTTCGGGCGACCTTCATGTCGTTCGACCGATGGGGTTTCGGTTCAAAACCCTTCGCCGCCGATTATCGAATCTGATTTCTGAGTCAAAAACCACGGGACAGCGCCGTGTTAGATGTTATCCCTGTACGGGCGACGCGGCGTCGAGTCGGTCGGTCACCTCGGCATCCAGCATCCGTTCCGTCTCGGTTTCGCCGGAGAGGGCGTCCGCCTCGTCACGCACGACGTCGTCCGCGTCCGCCGCCGCGTCGACGGCGAACTCGGCGAGATGCTGTTGGAGGGCGTCGACTCGCTGTGCCAAGGTGACGGCGCTGTCGGTCACTTCGCCGAGCGACGCCGTCTGCTGTTCGGCCGCCGCGGAGACGTTTTCGGACTCCGCCGTCGTCTCCTCGACGATGCTGGCCACGTCGTCGGTCATCGTCTGCACCTCCTGGACCGCCCCGGCCTGTTCGGAGGTGACCGCCGATATCTCGGTGACGCTCTCGTTCGTCTCGCCGACGGCCGCGTCGATATCGTCGAGCGTTCGGAGCGCGTTCGAGACGGCGTCGGACCCTTCGGAGACAGACTCACGCATCTCTTCGATACCGTCCGTAACCGCCGCGCGTTGCGCGCGCACCTCGTCGACGAGCGTCGTGATGTCCTCGGCGAACGCCTGCGTCTCCTCCGCGAGCGACTTCACCTCGTTGGAGACGACGGCGAAGCCCTCGCCCGCCTCGCCCGCCCGCGCCGCCTCGATGTTCGCGTTCAGCGCGAGGATGTTCGTCTGCTCGGCGAGGCCGGTGATGAGTTCGGTTATCTCGCCGACTTCGACCAGTTTCTCGTCTAACGTCTCGACGGCCGCCACCGTCTCGGTGGTCTGCCGTTCGATGGTCTCGATGCCGTCGAGTGCCTCCTCCGCGAACCGCTGTCCCCGTTCGCTCCGCGCCGCCGCCTCGTCGGCCTGCGACGCCACCTGGTCGGACTCCGCGGCGACCTGTTGTATCGCGGCCGAAAGCGTCTCTATCTCCGAAGAGAGCACGGTGACGCTGTCGGACTGGTCGCGCGCGCCCGACGAAATCTGCTCGACGGACTCGGCCACCTCCTGACTCGCGCGGTTCACCTCCGTCGCACTCGTCGCGACCTGTTCGCTCTGCGCGGCGACGTCGTCGCCGAATCGCTTGACTGCGTGGACCGTCGTCTCCAAGTCGTCCATCATCGCGTTGAACGCCGTCGCGATGCGGCGCATGTCGCGACTGTTCACGCCGTCGTCCATCCGCGCGGTCAGGTCGCCCTCCGCACCCGCACGAATCGTCGCGAGGTGCGCCTCGGCGTCGTTCTCTTGGTCTCTCAGGTCACGCCGGAGGCCGTCGATGCCGTCCGCGACCTGTCCGAGTTCGTCTCGTCGGTTCAGGTCGGCGCGTTCGTCCAAGTCGCCCGCGCGGATGCGTTCGACGCTTCGTTCCAACTGTTCGAGGGGCCCGGTGACGTACCGACCGAAGAAGAGTGCGATGCCGACGACGCCTACCAAGACGCCGCCGACGAGGATTCCGAGGTCCAACAGCAGCGCCCGTTCCAGCGACGCCGCGGCCGCCGCGGCGGTGTGTCTCTCTATCTCGGCGCTGAGACTCAGATACGTGTACGCCCCGACACCGGCGACGAATACGGCGACGGCGAGAAACAGCGCCGCGACCGTTCGTGTGAGACTTCGCTCGAGCGTGTCGACCACCGGGACTGTATCGATGTTCATCGTAACGTCTCGACTTAGTATACCAGATTGTTATACCTAGGCTTCCAGTTATCAACATTGATTTTTCTACCTATCGTTTTGAATAAAACAGTACCACGCTACCAACGAAAGAACGGATAGCAAGTTTCGTACCGTTTGTTCGAACTCGCGGGGCCGGTGTCGACGGGGCGGGGACGTTCCGGAGTCTTTTATCCGAGGACGGCCCCACGGACGCATATGGACACTTCGGAGGTCGAACGTCTCATCGAATCGGGCATCGAGGACGCGGAGGCGACGGTGTCGCTCCCGCGCGTCCCGGACGAGAACCACGAGGACGCGCACTTCGCGGCCGTCGTCGTCTCTCCCGCGTTCGAGGGGAAGAGCCTCGTGCAACAGCACCAGATGGTGTACGACGCGCTGGGCGAGTCGATGACGACGGACATCCACGCGATGGAGTTGAAGACGTACACCCCGGAGGAGTACGACGCCGCGGACTGAGTCCGCGAGGACTCAGAGGTTCGGTTCGGTCTCTTCGAGTTCGTCGAGCGAACGGTTCCTGAGCGCGGCGCCCGTCTCGGTGTCGAACAGGTGGATTGCGGACTCGGGGATACGCGCGACGACGGGTTGACCCGCCTCCAGCGTACGCATCCCGTCGATAGTCGCCACGAAGTCCGCGGGGCCGTCCGTCGCGAACCCGAGGTAGACGTTGTTCTCGTTGCCCATCGGTTCCACCACGTCGACGACGGTGCCGAAGTCGTGGTCACCGGAGCCCTCGTCGACGAGTTGCACGTCTTCGGGCCGGATACCGAGCGTGACGCGGTCGGCGTCGCCGACGGCGGCGAGCGTCTCCTCTGAGAGCGGGTAGTCGAACTGGTCGCCGACGAGGCGGCCGTCTCGAACCTCCATCTCGAAGAAGTTCATCGACGGTTCGCCGACGAACCCCGCGACGAACAGGTTCGCGGGTTGGTGGTACGCCTCCAACGGCGTCGCCACCTGCTGGAGGACGCCGTCGTTGAGGATGGCGATGCGGTCGCCCATCGTCATCGCCTCCGTCTGGTCGTGCGTGACGTAGACGGTGGTGACGCCCAGGTCCTCTTGGAGACGCTGGAGTTCCGTTCGCATCTGCGAGCGGAGTTTCGCGTCGAGGTTCGACAGCGGTTCGTCCATCAGGAACACCTTCGGGTCGCGCACGATGGCGCGCCCGAGGGCGACTCGTTGCTGTTGCCCGCCGGAGAGTTCGCCGGGCTTGCGCTCTAAGAGCGGCGAGATACTGAGCATCTCCGCCGTCTCGGTGACGAGCGAGGATATCTCGCCGTCGGACATGTCCGTCGACTCTTCGAGGCCGAACGACATGTTCTGCTTGACGGTCATGTGCGGGTAGAGCGCGTACGACTGAAACACCATCGCGATGTCCCGGTCGCGGGGCGGTTTGCCGTTGACGACGTCGCCGTCGAGTCGAATCTCCCCGCCGGAGATGGTCTCTAAGCCCGCAATCATGCGGAGCGTCGTTGACTTACCACAGCCCGAAGGGCCGACGAGGACGAGGAACTCCCCGTCCGCGATGTCTATCGAGACGTCGTCTACCGCGACGATGTCCGAGCCGTTGTCGTCGAATACTTTCGTGACGTTGTCGAGTGTGAGTTCTGCCATTATGATTCACCTGCGACGCCTTCTGCGAACTGTTCTCCGAACAGGACGTAGACGAGAAGCGTCGGGAGTGCCGCGATGAACGCGGCGGCCATCTGGACGTTGTACTGTTGGACCATCGACCCCTGAAGCTTGTTCAGGGCGATGGTCGCGACTTCGTTCGTCGGCGAGGACACCAGCACGAGAGCGAACAGGAAGTCGTTCCACACCTGCGTGAACTGGTAGATGAGCACGACGGCGAACATCGGCTTCGACAGCGGGAAGATGATTCGCCGGTAGATGCGCGTGAACGTCGCGCCGTCGATGCGCGCCGCCTCCAGCATCGACTCGTCGAAGTTCGCGTAGTACGACCGGAACAGGATGGTACAGATGGGAATCCCGTACGCGGTGTGCGTGACGACGAGTTCGATGAGACCGACGCGCGACTGGAGGAACGGCACCGCCGCGAGGTAGTTCTGCAGTCCCACGATGGTCCAAAACCGCGTCAGCGGGACGAGGACGGACTGGTAGGGGACGAACATCCCCGCGACGAACAGCATCAGCACGCCCGCCTGTCCGCGCCACTTCAGATTCGTGAGGCCGTACGCCGCGACGGAGCCGATGAGGCCCGACAGCACCGTCGCCGGGATGGCGACGAACGCGCTGTTGTAGAGCGCCCCGGAGAAGTCCGAGAGCGGACCCTGCATCTGCGCCCACGCCTCGTACCACGGTTCGAGCGTGAAACCGTCGCCGAATGGTGGGACGAACGGCGTCGACGAGAAGAACGCGTCCTGTGTCTTGATGGCCGTCATCAGTCCGCTCTCCAACGGCGCGAGGTAGAACGCGCCGACGAGGAGGAGGACGACGTACACCGCCGCCCGCCCGAGGCTGAGTTCTCTGAGGTCGTCCGCGACGCTCATAGGTCACCCCGCTGGTACTGCACGTAGAGGTACGGACCGATGACCACCAACGCGAGGAGGAAGAGCACCGTCGCGATGGCCGCGCCGTACGCCCAGTTCGAGGAACTGAACGCCTCGCGGAACATCATCGTCGCGAGGATGTCGGTCGAGGGACCGGGGGTGTCGCCGAACAGCACGAACAGGAAGTCGAACGCCTTCAGCGCGAACACCATCAGCACGACGGCGGCGCTCATCGTCGAGGCGCGCAGTTGCGGGATGATGACGCGGCGATACATCCGGAGCGTCGACGCGCCGTCGATGCGCGCCGCCTCGAACTGGTCGTTCGGAATCGCGCGGAGTCCGGCGAGGTAGACGACCATGCAGTAGCCGCTGAACTGCCACATCAGCGCGAAGATGACCGCGCCGAGTTTCGTCGACGGGTCGCTTATCCAGTCGTTCGCGAGGAAGTCTAATCCGACCCCCCGGAGGACGACGTTGATGAGACCGATTTCGGGGTTGTACATCCACGCCCAGAAGATGGCCGTCACGACGAACGACAGGCTCATCGGCAGGAGGTAGATGGTCCGAAGGGTGTTCTCGTAGCGGATGTCTCGGTCCACGAGGATGGCGAGGAGGAGTCCCACCGCGAGCGAGAGGACGGTGAACACGACGAGCAAGACGACGGTGTTGCGCGCGGCGACGACGAACGTCGGGTCCCCGAGCATCTGCTCGTACATCGAGAAGTCCAGGTCGCCGTAGTCGGGGCTGCCGAACCCGGACCACTCGGTCAAGGAGATGACGGCGTTCCAGCCGATTGCGCCGTAGACGAACAGACCCATCAGGAGCGCCGGCGGCAACCAGAACGGGAGCGACCGGACGAACTCGCTGTCGAGGAGCGACCGGTCGGACTGGTCCGACCGGGTCGTCCCCTCGCCCGTCGCCGTCGCCGTGCCGCCGTCCGTCCGCACCTCGTTCGCGTCGTTCGCGTCGCCGTCGCCGTCGCTCCCGAGGCTCACGAGTCGTCGAAAGATGGAGTGAGGCATCGTGTGGCCCCGTTAGTTCGGGAAGGCGTTTGCGAGCGCTTGGTACGCCGAGTCGACGTTCCACTGCTCGTTGAAGCTCGCGAACGCTTCGTCGACGTTGCCGTGGACGTCGGGCGTGACCGCCGTCCCGTGCGCGATGGTCGGCGGTTGCGTCTCGGAGTTCTTGAAGTCCTCAATCTGCGACTGCAGGAACGGCCCGAACGGGTCCGTCGGCACGTCCGTGCGCGGCGGAATCGACCCCTTGACGGGGTTGAACCGCTCCTGTGCGTCGACGGTGCCGCAGTAACTCAGGAACTTCCGCGTCGCCTCCGGCGAGGGGTTGTTCTTCGGGAAGACGAACGAGTCGGTGACGACGGAGTACATCGACTCGGTGCCCGGGAACGGGACCATGTTCCAGTCCGACTCGTACTCGAAGCCCGAGGCGGCCTTGTACTGGCCCGCGGCCCAGTCGCCCTGGTGGATGAACGCCGCGTTGCCGTTGACGACTTTGCTGTTCGCCTGGTCCCACGACACGGACCCGGCGTCGTCGTTGAAGTACTCGTGGTAGTCTTTGAGCGTCTGGAGGGACTGACGAACCGCGTCCTCGTGGTCCGCGACGTTGCCCTCGACGATGGCCGACTGGTAGGCGTCCGCGCCGTTGTAGCCGAGGAAGATGGTCTCCCAGAGTTGGACCGACGACCACGGCGCCTGCACCTGGTGCGCCATCGGGACGGCGTCCGTCTCGCTGTCGACGGTCTTCATCGCCTCCAACAGCGCTCCCGGGTCGGAGATGCTCGACGGGTCGACGCCCGCCGACTCCACGACTGAGGTGTTGTAGAAGAGGTTGTTGAGGCGGTGGATGTTCAGCGGAACCGCGACGTAGTTGCCCGCGGGTTGCGCGAGGTCCTGTACGCCCTGTCGATAGGCGTCGCGCATCTCTTGGCTCCACACCGAGTCGCCGATGTCGTTCAGGACGTTGCCCTCGACGTACTGGGTGAGCGCCTTCCCCGGCCATATCTGGAACGTGCTCGGCGGGTTCTGGTTGAGCACGCGGTTCTTGACGACGGTGTCGAGTGCGGACCCGGCACCGCCCGGCGCGGGGTTGTTCGTTATCTCCACGTCGGGGTACTCCTCGCGGAAGCCTTCGAGGAGGGCGTTCAGCGCGTCCTGTTCGCCACCCGCCGTCCACCAGTGGACGAGTTCGAGGGCGTTCCTGCTCCCGCCGCTCTGTTCTGTGGACTCGCCGCTCGTCTCCTCGCCACCGGCGTCGGTGGTCTCTTCGCCGCCCGATTCCGTCGTCCCTTCGCCGTCGCCGCCGCCGGAACAGCCGGCTAATCCGGCCATTCCGACGCTCGCGAGGCCACTGAGACGGAGATACGTGCGCCGAGAGAGACCGCTGTCGTTGTGTTCGTCGTTCATGGTAATTATCCGCTGACAGTTGCGACTGAACTATTCTACACTATTTACTTAAATGTTTGTGGCATTTACTGCACCCCGAGTGAATCGGTATCACACGGAAAATTGACCGGACGAAACACGGCGACTGCGGCCGATTTTTCCGTTATTAGCAACTGCAATTACACGAATCTCGGCGCTCGATTTCGGTGCGAATTCGTCCAATTTCGTCGGATTCTGGCGCGTATCGTCGGCCGCTGTCGACGTTTGTTGTTATATTTCGCGATAGATTTTCCGATTCGTTCACGGTCGATGGACATCGACGGGTTTTACGCGGCCGCCACCCGTGGCTCAGGATATGAGCGACGACTTCCGTACTGAGCGGGACAGTCTCGGCGAGATGCAGGTACCCGCGGACGCGTACTGGGGCGCGCAGACCCAACGCGCCGTCGAGAACTTCCCCATCTCGGGAATCACCTTCAGTCGGCGGTTCGTCCGCGCGCTCGGCGTCGTGAAGAAGGGCGCGGCGCAGGCGAACCGCGACCTCGGACTCGTCGAGGAAGACGTGGCCGACGCCATCGTCGAGGCCGCAGACGAGGTCATCGCGGGCGAACACGACGACCAGTTCCCCGTCGACGTGTTCCAGACGGGGTCGGGCACCTCCTCGAACATGAACGCGAACGAGGTCATCGCCAACCGCGCCGCCGAACTGATGGGCGAGGAGGTCGGTGACAGAGTCGTCCACCCGAACGACCACGTCAACTACGGGCAGTCGTCGAACGACGTGATTCCGACCGCGATGCACGTCTCCGCGCTGGAGGCCGTCCAGAAGGACCTCCTGCCCGCCCTCGACACCCTCCGCGAGGCGCTCGAAGCGAAGGAGTCCGAGTTCTCGCACGTCGTCAAGACGGGCCGGACGCACCTGCAGGACGCCACGCCGGTCACGCTCGGACAGGAGTTCGGCGGCTACCGCACGCAGGTCGAGAAGGGTCTCGCGCGACTGGACTACGTCCGCGACCACCTCTCGGAACTCGCTCTCGGCGGCACCGCCGTCGGCACCGGGCTGAACACGCACCCCGACTTCCCCGAGAAGGCCGCGGAGTACATCTCCGAGGAGACGGGCGTGTCGTTCCGCGAGGCCGACGACCACTTCGAGGCGCAGGCGGCCCACGACGCGATGAGCGAGGCCCACGGCGCTCTCCGCACCATCGCGGGCTCTTTGAACAAGATAGCCAACGACCTGCGTCTGCTCGCGTCCGGCCCGCGGAACGGCCTCGGCGAGATAGAGCAACCCGAGAACCAACCGGGCAGTTCCATCATGCCCGGGAAGATAAACCCCGTCGTCGCCGAGGCGGTGAACCAGGTCCACAAACAGGTCGTCGGCAACGACGCCGCCGTCTCCGCCGGGGCCGCCGAGGGACAGATAGACCTCAACCTGTACAAACCGGTCCTCGCGCACAACTTCCTCGAATCCGCGAACCTGCTGTCGAACGCCTCCGAGGTGTTCGCGTCCAAGTTCGTCGCCAAACTGGAGGCGAACGAGGACGTCTGCGAAGAACAGGTCGAACGCTCCATGGCGTTGGCGACGGCGCTGAACCCCACCATCGGCTACGACAAGGCCAGCGAAGTCGCGAAGGCGGCGCTGAAAGAGGGCAAGACCGTCCGAGAAGTCGTCCTCGAGAAGGGCTACCTCACGGAGGACGAAGCCGACGACGTTCTCGACCCCGAGAAGATGACGCGCCGCGGCATCCTCGGCGACGACTGAGACGGACCGCCGGAGCCTCCCGGAACCGAGTCGTCTCCCAGGGTCGAGCATCTCCGGGCGAGCGGATTCGTGTCTGATTTTAGATACAACCTACGGACACCGGAGACGACCGTGTGGTCACCGACGGGGAACCGAATCACGAGTGAGTTACACACACTCAATAGTTTGTTTCAGAAACGTTTCCGTGGAAACCCGACGACGGCGACGTTCCCGTGGCGAACAGTCACGAACGCCGTAGAAAATCGGTATTTTGATGCCTGAATCCGTAGAATCTTCTCTCATGCCGAGCCTGCAGTATCAGCGCGAACGCGGCCGAGACATGTTGGAATGCCGAGGGTGCGGAGCGACGTTCCCCGAAGGCAGAGCGACGAACGACGGCTGGCACTACGAGTGTCCGGAGTGTGAGGAGGCTCACGGCATCGGTCAGGGTTTGCGCCGCGTCTGAGCGGCGAACAGCGCGGGTCCCCGGACCCGAGACGGTAGATGCGGGAAGAGACGGCCCGGACGCGGCCGCGACGTGCGAGGTGGCCGGTCGCGTCCGACTCGGAGACACGAGGGCGTCACCCGTCCTTATGAATCCTTTTTTACTCCCGCACTCGCATGAGCTACCAATGAGTGCGCACGACTACGAGGCGTTAGGACTCGTCGCCGGGCTGGAGATTCACCAGCAACTCGACACCGCGACGAAGCTGTTCTGCGGTTGTCCGACGGAGATTCGCGACCCCGACGACGCCGCGCGGACGTTCACCCGCTTTCTCCACCCGACGAAGAGCGAACTCGGCGAACTCGACGACGCCGCCTTAGAGGAGAGCCGCGTCGACCGCGAGTTCGAGTACCTCGCCTACGACACCACCTGTCTGGTCGAAGAGGACGACGAACCGCCGCACCGACTCGACCGGGAGGCCCGCGAAGTAGTGATGCAGATCGCGTCGCTCCTCGACATGGACGCCGTCGACCAGGCGCACGTCATGCGCAAACTCGTCATCGACGGCTCGAACACCTCGGGCTTCCAGCGCTCCTCGCTCGTCGCGCAGAACGGCGAGATACAGACGAGCGACGGCCCCGTGGGCGTCGAGGACCTGATGCTCGAAGAGGAGTCCGCCCAGCGAGTCGAAGAACGCGACGACGGCGTGCTGTTCTCGTTGGACCGACTCGGCATCCCGCTCGTCGAAATCGGCACGCGACCCGACATCTCCTCGCCCGAACAGGCCCGCGAGGCGGCCGAGACCATCGGGATGCTCCTGCGTTCGACGGGGAAGGTAAAGCGCGGCCTCGGCACCATCCGACAGGACGTGAACGTCTCCATCGCCGACGGCGCGCGCGTTGAGATAAAGGGCGTGCAGGCGCTGGACACCATCGACGACATCGTGCGCGAAGAGGTCGGCCGCCAGGTCGAACTCCTCGCCATCCGCGACGAACTCGACGACCGAGGCGCGTCCGTCGGCGAGACGCGGGACGTGACCGACGTGTTCGAGGACACCGACAGCGGCGTTATCGGCGGCGCACTCTCCTCGGGCGGCGTCGTGCAGGCCGTCCCCCTCTTCGGCTTCGACGGCCTCGTGGGCCGAGAGATTCAACCGGACCGCCGCCTCGGCACGGAGTTCTCCGACCACGCGAAGCGACACGGCGCGGGCGGCATCTTCCACACCGACGAACTGCCCGCTTACGGCGTCACCGAAGAAGAGGTCGCGGCCCTCAGAGACGCCGTCGGCGCGGGCGAGGAGGACGCCGTCGCTATCGTCGCCACCGACCCCGAGACGGCGGCGCTGGCCATCGACGCCGTGCAAGCGCGCGCGGAGACGGCGCTCTCCGGCGTCCCCGAGGAGACGCGCGGCGCGAACGAGGACGGGACCACCCGCTATCTCCGCCCCCTCCCCGGTGCGGCGCGGATGTACCCCGAGACGGACGTGCCGCCGGTCGAACTCGACCCCTCGGACGTGGAGACGCCCGAACTCCTCACCGAGAAGGTCGAGCGCTACCAGTCGGAGTTCGGTCTGAACGCCGGCCTCGCAGAACAGGTCGCCTACGGCCGCCGGATGCCGTTGTTCGAGCGTGCGACCGACGAGGGCGTGGACGCGACGTTCGCCGCCGGTCTCTTGGAGTCGACGCTGACGGAACTGCGCCGCGACGACGTGGCCGTCGGGAAACTCACCGAAGACCACCTCCTCGCAGTGATGCACCTCGTCGAGGACGGCGAGTTGGCGAAAGAGGGCGTCAACGACGTGCTGACGACCATCTCCGAGGACCCCTCGCTGTCGGCCGAGGAAGCGGTCGAGGAGGCGGGCCTCTCCGGCGTCTCCGAGGAGGACGTTCGCGAAGCCGTCGTCGAAGTCGTCGAACGGAACGCGGCGCAGGTCGAAGAACAGGGCATGGGCGCGTTCTCCGGTCTGATGGGCGAGGCGATGGGTGCGCTCCGCGGGAAGGCGGACGGCGAAGTCGTCAGCAGCGTCCTCAGAGAAGAGATTCAAAAGCGCGCGTAGTCGCTCGTATCCGACTGCGCTCCCACGCTACTTCCACACCAGTCCGGTCACCGTCCCGACCATCACCGACTCTGTCCTCTCGTCGCCTTCGCGCGTACAGGTCACGTCCACCGAGAGGTCGTACCGGTCGTCGCGTTCGCGGACGTCGTCGAGCACGCACTCACAGCGGACGGTCTCGCCGGTGTAGACCGGTCGGAGGAACTCGAAGGAGAACGAGCGAGCGAGGACGCCGAGTTCGCCGCCCACCTCCGTCGGGAGCGTCGCGGTCAAGAGGCCGTGGACGAGCAGTCGCCCGTCCTCGTCCGTCTCGGTGTGTCGGGGTTGGTCGTCGCGAGAGAGCGCAGCGAACTGTCGGACCTCTTCGGTCGAGAACGCGCGTTCGACGACGTGCGCGTCGCCTTCTATCGGGGAAATCACTGCACGTCGATTCGGACGCGGCCCTCTTCAGCGCGGCGACGGAGTCTGGCGACGCGGTCCTCCGTTCTCGGATGCGTCGAGAACAGGTCCCGGACCCGCCTCTCGTCGGGAGACTCCACCTCGCCGTGAATCCAAAGCGGCGAGAGGAGACCGACGTCCGGCGTCGTCGCACGCTCTATCTTCTCCAACGCCCGCGCGAGTGCGAGGGGGCGTCCCGTGACCGACGCGGCGCGGGCGTCGGCGGCGAACTCTCGCTTGCGCGAGTGCGCGCGAGCGGCCAACGTCACGACGCTCATCGCGACGACGACGCCGCGTTCGAGGGCCGTCCGCACGCGCCCGGGAATCGTCTCGGGCCACGAGTGGGGGTCGCCGCGGAACCACGCCGCGGCGAACGCGAGTCCCGTCACGAAGAAGACGAGCGGCGAAACCAGCGCGTAGACGACGCTCGCGACGGTCTGGAGCGTACTGAACGTGAGCGTCTGCACGAGACTGTCTCGGTGTTCGAGGTGCGCCAACTCGTGCGCCAGCAGCCCCTCGAACTCCGCGCGGTCCAGCAGTCCGAACAGCGCCGTGTCGACGACGACGGTGTCGCGGCCGGCGGTGTCGAGGGCGAACGCGTTCGGCGTCGAGAGCGAGACGACCATCAGTCGGGGCGCGTCGAGGTCCATCCGCGCGGTGAGACCGTCGAGCACCTCGTACGCGCCCGGAACGCGCGCTCTCGGGAGTTCTCGGGCGTCGAGTCGTGAGAGCAGACGGACCGTTCCGACGCGCATGCTCAGGTAGCCGAACGCGACGGCGACGACGAGGACGGTGAGCGCCGTCGTTACCGGGTCGAACTGCAGACGCCACAGGTAGGTGAGACCGAGGTAACTCGCGTAGGCGACGGCGGTGTAGAAGCCGAACACGAGCACCCCAACCAGCGCCATCAGGAGGCGAACGCCGCCGCGGGTGGAGGGCGCAGCCATCGCCTCTCGGTACGCGGTCCAGCGGCAAAACCGTTCCCCGGTCGTCCGGTGTCGCCGCCGACGCCGCGCCGGCGACTACTCCTCGTTCTCGACGGCCGTCCGTTCGTCGTCCTCGTTCTCCGCGTCGCCCCCGTTCTTCGCGTCGTCTTCGTTCTCCCCGTCGTCCTCGTCGTCGAAGCCGTCGAGTCTGTCTCGGGCGCGACGGAACAGGCCGGTCAGCGTGTACACCTCTCTGTCGGTTGGATGCGACCGTCCGACGACCCGGCGCATCATCCGCATCGTCTTCGGTCGCTTGTGGTCGCGGTGTTCGACGCGTTCGAGGAACTGAGAGAAGTAGTCGTAGAAGCGTTCGATGTCTTCTTCTGCGGCCCGGTCGCGGTCCACGTCGGGCAACTGCGTCTCTTCTACGGTGAGAGAGCGGAGTTCGTAGAACAGTATCGTCGCCGCCTGCCCGAGGTTCAACACGGGATACTCGCCGCTGGCCGGAATCGAGCACACCTCGTCTAGACGGGAGAGTTCGTCGTTGTTGAGGCCGCGGCCCTCCCGTCCGAAGACCAGCGCCGTCTTCGTGTCGACCGTCTCCAGACTCTCGCGAACCTCGACGGGCGTCTTGTACGGGTAGCGGACGTGCTTTCTGCTGTCTTCGTTCGTTATCGCCGTCGTCCCGACCGTGTGGTACTCGGCGACGACGTCGTCGAACGTGACTTCTTCGGCGTTCGGGAGGACGTCCTCGCGGGCGTGGCCGGCGAACCCGTACGCCTCGCCGTCGGGATGCAGTTCGGGCGGGTTGACGAGTTTGAGGTCAGTGAGACCGAAGTTCTTCATCGCCCGCGCGATGGTGCCGACGTTGCCCGGCGTCTCGGGTTCGACGACGACGACGACCGGTTTGTGACTCCGCGCCATCTACTTCGTCGGGTAGTCCTGCCCGAGGTCGACGTCGCCGAGGTCGTCTGTCGTCTCTTCGTCGTCCTCGTCGCCGCCGTTCCACTCCTCGTACGTTATCTCGCCGGTCCGGAGGTCGATGCGCTTTCGCGTGCCGCCGTGGCTCTCGTTGAGACGGCGGTTGAGTTCGTCCGGGTCCGGCGGGGTGGGGAGAGCGTCGACGTCGGTGTCGACGTGTTCGAGGCCGCCGTAGCCCTCGGGCGCACGCTCGCCGCTCGCGAACCACTCGTGGAACTCGTCGCGGAACGCCTCGGTCTCTCGGTGGGCCGACCCGCCGGCCTCGCGGAACCAGTAGAGGAAGTCCGCCTCGTGGTCCGCACAGAGAAGCACCTCTTCCATCGGTTCGCCGTAGACGAGTTCGGCCTCGTTACAGCGCTTCTTCTCTGCCTCCCCGTGAATCAGATAACAGGCGTCGCACGGCTTGCCCTGGAGGTAGGTGAGTCGGATGAGTCGCCGTCGCGTGTCGTCTGGAACCTCGTCGAGGGGGCGGAACTCCCCCTCGTCGGTGAACACCTCGTCCTCGTCGAAGCGCCACCCGCGAAGCCCGATACTGACCTTCGCCATCGCCCCGAGATAGCGGACGCGCGGATAAAAAGAGCGTGACTCCGGTCTCAGCGGACCGCAGAGACGTCGTCGGCGGGAATCGACGAGATGGGAGGTCGAAACCGCCTCCTAATCGGAGTACCGACCGACTAATGCGGTCGGTGAGGCGGAAGGAGAGGAGTGGTGAGGGAGACACGGCCGGGCGCACCAAACGGGACGACGGAGGCGCCGTCCGGGACCGCACGGCCTATACTTACAGCCTCCTACGCTCGACACATGCGAACCGTCGACGCGGCCGGACTCGGTATCGGCGACGACTATCCGCCGCGAATCATGGGTGTGTTGAACGTCTCGAAGGAGTCGCCGTACAAGCCGAGCGTGTTCGACGACGCCGGCGAAGCGGCCGACTACGTCGACACGGCCCTCATCGACGAGGGGGCGGACATCGTCGACGTGGGGTTGGAGTCGGCGAACAAGAAGTTCGAGGTGCTCTCCGCCGAGGACGAACTGGAGCGACTGGACACGGCTATCGAGGTGCTGGAGAGCGTCTCCGGCGACGCCGTCTTCTCCATCGAGACGCGCTACCACGAAGTCGCCGACGAGGCGCTCTCGCGGGGGTTCGACATGGTGAACGACATCTGCGGGTTCGCCGACCCGCAGATGCCCGTCGTCTGCGAGGAGTACGACGCCGCCGTCGCGAAGATGGCGTCGCCGCCGGACCTCGAACGGCCGGGGGCCGTCGAAGACGTAGACGACATCTACGACGCCCTCGCGCAGAACGGCATCACCGACAAGACCATCGTCGACCCGGCGTTCGGCGGGTGGTCCGAGGAGAAGACGCTGGCGCACGACAGAGAGACGTTCGACCGACTCCGCGAGTTCCGCGGCTACGGTCAGCCGATTCTCGTCTCCATCAACCGGAAGAACTTCCTCCGCGACGTCGCTGGGCGGAGCACCGAAGACGCACTCGCCGTCTCGCTGGCCGCCACCTCGATGGCCGTCGAACGCGGCGCACACGTCGTCCGAACCCACGACGTGCGAGAGACGCGCGACGCCGCTCTCGTGGGCCACGAGTTCTCGCGTCGCCGGACCAGAGGAGAGGGCGACGTGAGCGTCGAAGAACTCGACGTGACCACCGCGAAGGAGGCCGAACGTCACCTCGCCCGCCTCGGCGTCGACTCGCCCGAGTCGGTCGCCTCGGAGTCCGTCGTCCGCGTCTTCGAGTTGACCGGCCTCTCCGACGACGACGTGCGAACGCTGGCCACCGCGGCGGGGAACGCGGGGGCCACCGTCGCCCGCGGGAAGACGGCGGACACCGGCGCCGGACACGGCGTGCTCCTCGTCGGGACGCCGAGAGCCCTCAGGGAGATGCCGGCGTTCGCGACCGACTGCTCGAATTCGCTCCGTACAGCCCTCGAGGTGGTCGATGGTTCGTTCGTGTGAACTGACTGAAACACGTCAGCGTAAGAGAAAGCTTATACCCGACGCCCGTGAACCGGGCGACTGTAAGCCGGAAGGGCACGCGGGTAGGGGTACTTGGTGCCACTCCGGCCCACACCGTATTTTCTTCGAGGAGCGATAGCGATGGAGTTCGACGACTGGGAACCCCTGTACGAGCGGATTTTGGCGGATTTCGGCTACCCGCGGGCGGGCGACGAACGCGCCCGCGACGCGATGGCCGAGTACGCTCGTCCGTTCGACACGACCCGACTCGACTGCACTGGCGAGACTGTCGCCGTCGTCGGCGCCGCGCCGTCGCTTCCGGAGACGGTGGACGCCGTCGCCGACGCGGACGCGGTGTTCGCCGCGTCGACGGCGGCGGACGTCGTCCGCGACGCAGGGTACGACGTGGACCTGATGGTGACGGATTTGGACAAGAACCCCGAGACGGCGCGTCGCCGGACGCGGGCGGGCGACCCCGTCGCGGCGCACGCACACGGCGACAACCTCCCGTCGGTCCGCGAGTGGATGCCGCGGTTCGACGCCGCGCACGTCCTCGCGACGACGCAGGCCGCACCGGTCGAGAACGTGTACAACTTCGGCGGGTTCACCGACGGCGACCGCGCGGCGTTTCTCGCCGACGCGTTCGGGGCCGCGGACCTCCGGTTCGTCGGGTGGGACTTCGACGACCCGACGGTGGACGAAGCGAAGGCGGAGAAACTCCGGTGGGCGGAGCGACTGCTCGGGGTGTTAGAGCGGCGGCGTGGGGAACGGTTCGCGGTCCTCGACGGGCGACGTGACGCGATAGACCGCCGCTGAGAACGGGTCTGGACTTCCGTCTGGGTTTCGGTCTATGCTTCGGCGTCGGCGTCCGGTTGGTACGACGCGTCGAAGTCGACCCGGTCGACTTCCGCCTCGAACAGACGCGCGTCGCATCCGGCGCACGTCGCCGCGAGGACTGAGTCGCCGTCTCTCGCGGCGGCGTCGCCGAGGAACGGTCGACCGTCCGCCGACCGACGCCGGCCGGTGTCGAAGCGGTCGGCGTCGAACCGCGAGAGCGTCACGTCGCCGTCGCACGTCGGACACCGGTCGAGACAGAGTCTGAGTGCGGCGAGGACGCGCGTCCGCATCGGCGGGTCGAGCGTCCACCACTCGGGGTACTTCGCTCGGAACTCGGCGACCGCCGTCACGTCGGCCACGAACGCCGCACGCGACGGCCACTGGCCGGCGCGTTCGTTGCTGACCGACGCGACGAGGACGCCCTCTTCGGCCTCCCACCGCAGGTCGATTTCGCGTTCGGGAATCGAGAGGAGGTTCGCGAGAGCGGCCGGGTCGTCCTCTCGGTGGCCCATCGAGAGGATGCGTCGTCGCCACGACCGTTCGAAGTCGGACGCGATGCGCGGAATCTCACCGCTCTCGTCGTCGACCAACACGTCCGCCCGTCGGAGGTGCGCCTCCGCCGAGCCGACCCCCACGGCGTCGGGCAGTTGCGCCCGACTGTCGGTGGAGAAGAGGCGACGGGCCAGCGCCGACACCCGGTCAGCGCAGCGGTCGATTCGCCGACGCGACGACGGGTGGTCGGCGACGATGACGGCCGCGGTGCTCACGAGGACGAACGAGACGACGACGCCCGCGGTGGGCCAGCGTGCCGTCATCCCGACGGCGATGCCGGAGAAGACGGCGAACGCGGCGACGACGAGGACTACCACGCGAGGGTCCCGCCGGCGTCGCATAGCGAGGGCTGTCGAACGGACCGATGTGCCAACTGCCACGGTGCGTCTCACGACGCGGTCAAGCGCTCTCGCCACTATCGAACATGAGTAGACGTCCGGGGATAGGTATGGGGCACTTACTACCGATTCCCGACAGGTACGGCGTTTTTTCGCCGTCCCTATCGTTCGTTAAGTACCGTAACCCGGACTTGACAACGCGCTAATCACACGATACCGGCGTGTAAAGTTCTCACAAACGGGACTGAGACGCGAAACAGTCAGAGTTAGAAGACAGTTCGCGGTCCGAATCCGATTCAGCGGGGTCGTCGGCGTCGAACAGTGCCGATAGCTTGAGGGTCGCGTCGTCCTTGCTGTCGGTATGCAACTGTTCTGGCACCGCCGCGACCTGCGGGTGGCCGACAACCGGGGCCTCGCGACGGCCGCGGACGCCGGTGACGTCGTCCCGGTGTTCGTCTTCGACGACGCCGTTCTCGCGCACGCCGGGGCGTCCAGAGTTCGATTCATGCTCGACGCCCTCGAACGACTGCGCGAGTCGTACCGCGAACGCGACTCGGACCTCCTCGTCGTCCGCGGCGACCCGTCGGAGGAACTCCCCCGACTCGCCGCCGAGTACGGGGTCGAGCGAGTGGTGTGGAACAAGGACTACTCCGGTCTCGCGCGCGAACGGGACGCGCGAGTCAGACAGTCGCTGAACGAGGCGGACGTCGCCCGCGAGTCCGTCCACGACGCCATCCACCACGAACCGGGGTCTATCACGACGAACGCGGGCGACCCGTACTCGGTGTACACCTACTTCTGGAAGAAGTGGCGCGACAGAGAGAAGGAGGCGTCGGTCCCCGCGCCGGACGCCGACGCACTCGCCGACGTCTCCGGCGAGGCGATGCCGACCATCGAGGACCTCGGGTTCGAGGAACCGGCGGCGACGGTGCAGGAGGCGGGGACCGAGGCGGCGAGAGACCGACTCGCGGCGTTCTGCGAGGACGGAATCTTCCGCTACGCCGAGGACCGCGACTACCCCGAACGCGACGCCACCTCGCGCCTCTCCACGGACCTCAAGTGGGGAACCATCGGCATCCGCGAGGTGTACGAAGCGACCGAACGCGCGGCCGGCGACGCGGACGACGGCGACGAGTCGGAGTCCGTCGAGGAGTTCCAGTCGCAGTTGGCGTGGCGGGAGTTCTACACGCACGTCCTCTTCTTCAATCCGCACGTGGTCACGGAGAACTACAAGGAGTACGAGAACGACATCGCGTGGCGCACCGACGACGAGGAGTTGCGGGCGTGGAAGGACGGGGAGACGGGCTACCCTATCGTCGACGCCGGGATGCGGGAGTTGAGAGAGGAGGCGTACATGCACAACCGCGTGCGGATGATCGTCGCGTCGTTCCTGACGAAGGACCTGCTTCAGGACTGGCGCGAGGGCTACGCGCACTTCCGCGAGTACCTCTCGGACCACGACACCGGAAACGACAACGGCGGGTGGCAGTGGGCGGCCTCCACGGGGACGGACGCGCAACCGTACTTCCGCATCTTCAACCCGACGACGCAGGGAGAGCGATACGACCCCGACGCGACGTACATCAAGAAGTTCGTCCCCGAACTCCGGGACGCCTCCGCAGAGGAGATTCACGACTGGCCCGAGTTGTCACCGGTCGAACGCGAGAAGGCCGCGCCCGACTACCCCGAACCCGTCGTCGACCACTCCGAACGTCGAGAGGCGGCCATCTCGATGTTCGAGGACGCCCGCGGCGACGACGAGGACGACTGAGTCGCGGGCGCGAGTCTCCCCCGACCGGTCACTCTCACAACACTTTTTCGGACGAAGACTGTCGTCGGACCATGGCACCGAAGCCCTCCACCGAACTGCTCGCCGGCGTCGCCGTCGGCCTCCTCGTCGGCCTCGTTCTCGCGAGTGGCGCGCCCGCCGGGTCGTTCGCGACACCGAACGACGGCGACGACGACAGGGACGACACACCCGGCTACACGCTCTCGTCCGCTGGGCCGTCCTGCTACGAGGGGCCGACGGCGAACGCTGGCTGGGTCCACGAAGTCGCCAACGGTGACTACTACGGCGTGACGCTGAACGCGACAGTCGTTCACGACACCGACAGACGCGTCTCGGTGAACGTCACGGAACGGACGCCGGGAACGTACGAACTCGCAATCGTGACGACGCCGCCGGACGCGGACGAGGACGACCGGATGGCGGAGTCCCTCTCGAACTGTGACCGCGCCGAGACGACGCTGGACCTCGCGACGGGTCTGCCGACGGAGTACGAACGCGCCGTCGTCACCGTCGACGACCGCGAACTACTGACGTTCGAGAACGCGGACACCACCGCTGACCTCTATCGACTGCCGAACCCCGTGAACGCGACGGCGGCATCGTAGCCGGGAACGCTCTTGTCGACTGCCCGCGCAAGGGAGCGTATGCACGTAGATATCCTCCTGTACGACGGGTTCGACGAACTGGACGCGGTCGGTCCGTACGAGGTGTTCCAGACCGCCGGTGCGTTCGGTGCCGACTGCGACGCACGACTCGTCGCCCTCGACGACCGAGCGACGGTGACGGCGAGTCACGGCCTGCGCGTCGGCGTCGACGGCGTCTTCGACTCCGACCCCTCCCGAATCCTCCTCGTCCCCGGCGGCGGGTGGAGCGACGCCTCGAAACCGGGTGCCGGGATGGAGGCCGAAGCGGGTGACGTTCCCGACGCAATCGCGGCGCACGCCGACGCGGGCGGCGTCGTCGCCGGCGTCTGCACCGGTGGAATGTTACTCGCCCACGCGGGCGTGTTGGACGGACGGCCGGCCGTCACCCACGCGAGCGCACTCGACGACCTTCGGGCGATGGACGTCGACGTTCGAGACGCGCGGTTCGTCGACGACGGCGACGTGCTCACGGCGGGCGGCGTCACGTCGGGAATCGACCTCGCACTCCACCTCGTCGAACGCGAGTGCGGAGCGGAAGCGGCCGACCGCGTCGCGACCGAAATCGAGTACGTTCGCGTCGACGCGCCCGGCAGAAACTGACCGACTGCGGGACGGTCAGCCGACGTGAAAGGTGTTTGTTAACATACCTCTCCTCAACGTTTAACAGCACTCAGGAGGAATGATGAGGTGGAGGAATCTACCATGAGCTACGAACTCGACCCACTGCCGTACGACTACGACGCACTCGAACCCAGCATCTCCGAACAGGTGCTCACGTGGCATCACGACACCCACCATCAGGGCTACGTGAACGGGTGGAACAGTGCAGAGGAGACGCTGGAGTCGAACCGCGAGAGCGAGGACTTCTCCTCGTCGCCCGGTGCGATTCGTAACGTCACGCACAACGGCTCTGGACACATCCTCCACGACCTCTTCTGGAACTCCATGTCGCCCGAGGGTGGCGACGAACCCTCCGGCGACCTCGCGGACCGTATCGCCGAGGACTTCGGTTCCTACGAGGCGTGGAAGGGCGAGTTCGAAGCCGCCGCCGGCAACGCCGGCGGATGGGCGCTTCTCGTCTACGACTCGTTCTCGAACCAGCTTCGCAACGTCGTGGTGGACAAGCACGACCAGGGCGCACTCTGGGGCTCGCACCCGATTCTCGCGCTCGACGTCTGGGAACACTCCTACTACCACGACTACGGCCCGGCCCGCGGCGACTTCATCGACGCGTTCTTCGACGTCGTCGACTGGGACGAACCCAGCGCGCGCTACGACCAGGCCGTCGAACTGTTCGAGTAAGCGACGACTTCGTACACCCCGACCTTTCTTTCGACGCCGCACCGACGAGCAGCAGCGACGGCGTCGGATGCCCGTCTCTCTCAGACCGGCTCCGGATTCTCGTCCGAAATCGAGAACGCCGTCGCACCGAGTTCGTCGACGAGCGAGCCAATCGAGTCGTTGAGTCGGTTGTAGTCGTAGCAGCCCTCCTTTGGGTCGAAGCTGACGAAGACGCCGAGCGGTTCGTCTCCGAGGAACGTCCGGAACAGTTCGAAAGAGGAGAGGCTCCGGACGGTGTAGCCGTAGTCGGCGTAGTACAGCGACTCGTACGTTCGGCGCGTGACGAACCCGTAGCGCTCGTTGTCGATGAACCGCTCGACGTCGAGGCCCTCCTCCGATATCGTCTCTGCGACGTCCGCCCGGACGTACACCCGTTCGGACGTGTGTTCGTCGAAGAGCCACACGTCTCTGAGGGCGTCACCGCCGAACTCCTGGACGACGTCGAGCAACTGGTCGGAGGGTCGTTCCATACCTCCAGACATCGAAGGGGCGTGTTAACTATTGTGATTGTGCTGAGAGCGAGTCACGGAGTTTACGTGTTCTGCCGGCGACTGTCCGGTATGCCCCGGCCGAAGGACGACTTCGACACGCTCTACCCGTACCGCCTGTACGACCCCGAGGACGTCTTAGCGGAGGACACGATGTACACCGTCCCCGAGATAGCGCGACTCCTGCAGGGACTCGACCCGGAGACGCAACTCGACGCGGACACCGAAGACCGCATCGTCGTCTGGACGGTGCCGTGGCTGATGTCGCACGCCGACGAGTTGGTCATCAACGACCCGGAGGGCGACGAACCCGGCTACTTCGGCGTGCAGTCGTCGTCGCGTCCGGCCGACGACATCCCCGAGGGCGCCGACGAGTAGTCTCGCCGGTCGTCCGTACGTCCACCGTCCACCGTCCACCGTCCACGGTCCACGGTCGTACTCACCCCATCCGCGCGGCCCGCCCGGCCAGTTCCACGTCGTCGTACGGTCGCTGGGTGACGCTCGGTCCGTGGCCGACGTGCATCTCCGACAGTTCCTCGTCTATCGCCTCGCGGAGTCTGTCGAGGCTCTCTATCAGCGTCGGGCGGTGACCTTCTGCCAGGTCGGTCCGACCGAACCCGCCGTTGGCGAACACCAGGTCGCCCGCGAACAGGACGCCCGCGCCGCGCGAGTAGAAACAGAGGTGGTCGTTCTTGTGCCCCGGCGTGTGGAGGGCGACGTAGGAGTCGTCGCCGATTTCGACCGTCTCGCCGTCTTCGACGGCGTGGTCCACGTCGGGGTTGTCGGCGTCGAACCCCCACACCGCCACGTCGAATCCGTCCGTCACGGCGGCGACGTTGCCGACGTGGTCCGGATGCGTGTGCGTGAGGTAGACCCGGTCCAGTTCGTCGGTGTGTTCTCCGATTCGAGAGACGACGTCGAAGTTCGCGCCCACGTCGACGAGTGCGGTGACGTCGCCGGTGACGAGAAAGACGTTGCTCGTGAACGCTTGGACGCCCTGCGCGAGGTTGGTTATCACGCGTTCGGGTAGACGCGAACGCGACTTTCCTCTTTCTACTGGTCCGGTCGACGCCAGACGGGCCGCCCCGGCGTGTGCGCGGTCCACGTGTCGTCTCGGAGAATCCCGTTCCGTCGCCAGTCGAATCGGACGTTGCCGACGTAGGAGAACGACGAGGACGAGTCGAGTTCGACCAGCGTTTTCGTCCCGAACGCGAGCGTTCGCCGTCCGGTTCCGCCGACCCGAAACTCGCGACTGACGCTCGTCCCGTCTTCACCCCGCATCGTTCTCACGGACCAGTTCTCAGTTCCGTCCGGAAGGGCCACCGTCGCCTCGACAGCGTCGTCGAAAGCGGTGTCGACCGACAGGTCGCCGAGGTAGTACTGGTCCCAGAACGGGGCGTCGACCGTATCGACGCGTGCGAACGTCTGTACGAGGGCGCGGCCGTTCGCTCGTTGGAGAACGACCCGGTCCCAGCGGTCGTAGATTCCCACGTCAGTTCGACCGCCCATCCGAACCCACCCGAGGTCGATGCCGACGACAGGGGACGGCGAGAGGTCCGGAGCCGAACCGTCGAGTACTTCGCTGACGGCCCACGGGAGCGCTTCGACGCCGGTCGTCTCGGTGCCGGGTGTGAGGTACTGTGCGGTGAGTCGTCCGCCCGACGGGACGACGGCGGCGACGCGTTCGCCCGCCGTCCACGCTCGACTCGGGAGGCCGTACGCGCGGTCGGATTGTTCACAGAGACGAATCGCGTCCCCCGGACTCCCCCGGCCGACGAAAACGACCGGAACCCCGACGTCGAGGGCGTCGAGAGCGGTGTCGTAACCGTCGGCGTCTGCGGGGAGAACGAACGCTTCGGCGTCCGCGACGTCGTCGGTGAGGGCGACGCCGGTGTCGGATGGGAACTCCACGCGGGCGTCGGCGGCGAGCGTTCGACCGGCCAGCAGCGATTCGTCGGATTGGTCGGCGTCGCCGCCGCATCCGGCGAGCGGTGCGGTGGCGAGGAGGGCGAGGACGGCACGGCGGGAGGGCATCGTTCTGTCGTCGCGGACCGTTCATGTATATCTGTTGTCTCGAATTTTCCCGGAACGCTACAATCTATAGGGCAGTGCCGAGGAGAACAACCCAACCGAGTCCACCATGCGCCAGTACCTCGACTTAGTCACCGACGTGCTCTCTGACGGACAGCACAAGCCGAACCGAACCGGAGTCGACACGATATCGGCGTTCAGCCGACACTACGAGGTGGACTTACAGGAGGGCTTTCCGCTCCTCACGACGAAAGACCTCTCGGGCTTCCGGTGGAACTCGCTCATCCACGAGTTCGTCTGGTATCTCTCCGGCGAGGAACACGTCCGAACGCTCGGCGAGGAGACGGGCATCTGGGACGCGTGGGCCGACGACGAGGGGAACCTCGACACGGCGTACGGCCGCTTCTGGCGACGCTTCCCGGTTCCCGACGAGGGACTGCCGGGCGAGGCGTGGCCCGACGAGTCGAATCGATGGCTGAACGACGAGGGGACGTTCGACCAGATTCAGTACGTTCTCGACACGCTTCGCGAGAACCCGAACTCGCGGCGAATCGTCGTCAACGCGTGGCACCCCGCCAACGCCGCCGTCTCGACGCTCCCGCCGTGTCACTACTCGTTCGTGTTCAACGTGCAGGGCGACCGGTTGAACCTCCATCTCACCCAGCGCTCCGGCGACATCGCCCTCGGCATCCCGTTCAACATCGCCGCGTACGCCCTCCTCGCCACCGCCGTCGCCCAGCGGACGGGCTTCGAGGTGGGGACGTTCGCGCACACCGTCGTCGACGCGCACGTCTACTGCGGCGAGGGTGACCGCGGCGCGTGGTACGCCGACAACCTCTCGGAACTCCAGGCTCGCCTCGCCGACGTGGAGTCGAAGGCGGACTACCTCGACGTGCGGGACTGGGTGGTCGAGACGGCACCCGCCGAACCCGAGGGGAAGGAAGACTACGACCACGTGCCCGGCCTCCTCGCGCAGTGCGCCCGCGAACCCGGCGAGAAGCCGACTATCGAGGTGGCCGACGTCCCCCTCGACGAACTCACCTACGACGACGTCCAGTTACACGACTACGACCCCGACGAAGGGATTCGATTCGCGGTGGCCGAATGACGACCGACGAGAATCGAACGACGGTGGCGGACGGCGTCGACTACGTCCTCGTCGCCGCCGTCGCGGAGAACGGCGTCATCGGCCGCGACGGCGGGATGCCGTGGCACTTCCCCGACGACATGGCGCACTTCAAGCAGACGACGACGGGCCATCCGGTGATTCTCGGGCGGAAGACGTACGAGAGCGTCCTCTCGGCCATCGGCGAACCGTTTCCGGGTCGGCTGAGCGTCGTCCTCTCGTCGCGTGACCTCGAACTCCCGGACGGAGCGGTGCTCGCGAACTCCGTCGAAGCGGCGGCCGAGCGGGCCGAATCGGCCGCCGCGGAGATGGGCGTCCGGACGGTGTACGTCGCCGGCGGGGGGCGCGTCTACGAACAGTTCCTCCCGCGAGCGACCCGGATGGTTCTGACCGAAGTACACGACGGCTACGAGGGCGACACGCGGTTTCCCGAGTGGGACGAAGCGGAGTGGACCGAGACGGACCGAGAACGCGGCGGCGAGTTCGACTTCGTCACCTACGACCGCGACGGGTGAGCGTCGCGGCCGTGCGCCGGCGGAATCACCCCCCCGAAACGCTTGACTCGTTCTCGCCCGACGTCTCGGTATGCACCCCGTCGACCGGCGGCAGTTTCGACGGTCGGTACGCCGCCTCGACACCGGAGAACTGCGGGACTTCGTCGCCGCGGCGTGGCGCGCACGCGGTGCCGAGGTGACCGTCAACGACGGCGGAAGCGAGAGCCGAGACGGACTCACCGTCGTTCACGGTGGAGAATCTCGGTTCGTGCGCGTCGTCTGCGGCCGGTGGGCCACCCGCCGTCTCTCCCCGTCGCCGGACGTCGACGTGCTCGTCGTCGATAGACCGGTCTCCTCGCGACCGGACGGCGTCCGCGTCGTCGACCCCGACGGCCTCCGCGACCAACTTCTCTACGCGCTCCCTCGGGACCGGGGAGTCGAGGTGGCGGCGACGCACCTCGGACTCTCGCTTCTCGTCGAGGACTCCGGGGCGACGTCGTCGGTCGCGGAACGGCTCTCGACCGACCGGTTCTCGTGGGTCGAGCCGCTGCCCGCCTCGGCGGCGGTCCTCGTCGGTGTCCTCGTCCTCCTCGCCGTCCTCGGGTCCGCCGGGGGGTTCTGGATGACGGACGGGCAGAACCCCGGAATCGCGTTGGGTGACGCGAGCGAACGTCTCGGCGGCGACCGTTCGGTCGGTACCGCGGCGTCGGCGACGGCGACGGCGTCGGCGACAGCGACGACCGCAGAACGGGGGCCGACGACCGAGTCGGAGGCGGAGACGGCGACAGCGGCCGGTGGTCGCGCCGGGTCCGGGTTCCCGCCCGGTCTGGGAACCGACGGCGTCACCGACCCCTACCGCCTCGCGGCGGCGCACGCGGACGGGGTCACCACGCAGTCGTACACGGTTCGGATTCGATACCAGGAGTCGAGAAACGGGACCGCGACCGGGTGGCGACGAGAACGCATTCAGGTCGCCTCGCCGACGCGCTACGTCACGAACGTCACCCGGAGCGGCGTGGTGGCGGCACCGCCCTCCGTCGTCGCCGACGTGGAGGCGTACGCCGACGGCGGGACCCGGTGGGAGCGACGGGTCGACGGTCCGCCCCTCCCGGGAGGCGTCGTCTACACCGCGACGCCGACTCGCGACGCGCGGGCGCGACACGGCTACTACGCCGACCGAATCGAGCGATACCTCGGCTGGTATCTCTCCGTCGAGAACTCGACGGTCGAAGATAGCGTCGAACAGAGCGGCACCACCTACTACTGGGTCCGTCTCGGGCCGGATTCGTACCCCGGCGTCGAGAACTCGACCGGTCGCGCACTCGTCACCGGCGAGGGAATCGTGCTGTGGGTCGAACGAAGCTACGAGACGCCCGACAATCCGGACGTGACGGCGACGGTCAGTATCCAGTATCTGAACCGCGGCGACGTCCCCGTGACCGAACCGCCGTGGGTGTCGAACGCGAGGAACGCGACGCGCGACGGCCTCGTGACGAACTGAGCGACGGGTGTGTCGAAAACTGTCGGAAAGAAAGAGACAGTTCGGTAGACATGATGCCTAGGTACACAGAGCACCTTTGCTCGCACGCCGCCTACCCCGGGTATGCGAGAGCAGACAGAACGCCCGCACGAGGACCGTATCGGCGGGGCGGAGGCGTTCCCGTCGCTCGTAGCTGACCATCTCCCCGACCCGGTACTCCTGGTCACCGACACGGGCGTGATTCGGTGGGCGACTCCGTCGGCCGGGCCCGCGTTCGGCCGTCCGTCAGACTGGTCACTCGTCGGAGAGCGAGTGACCGCGGTACTGGGCGGCGCGTACGACCCCGGTCGGGTACACGCCGTCGCGAGCGACGCGCGACTGACGACGACGGACGTGACAGGAGAGACCCGGACGTTCCGTCTCACGATAGCGCCCGCGGGCGACGGCTACTACCTCTACGTCGCTCGCGACGTGACGAATCTCGTCGACGCGGCGGCGACGGCCGATGCCGAGAGAGCGCGGTTCCGCGCCGTGTTCGACGGAGCCCTCGACGCTCTCGTACTGGCCGACGACGACGGGCGGTACGTCGACGCCAACCCCGCGGCGTGCGAACTGTTCGGTCTCTCGCGGGCCGCGCTCCTCGGGAAGTCCATCGCGGCGTTCGCGCCACCGGCGTTCGACTTCGACGCGGCGTGGGCGTCGTTCCTCGACGCGGGCGAGCAGAGCGGAACGTTCACGCTCCGACGCGCGGACGGCGAGCGACGGGTCGTCGAGTTCAGCGCCGTCGCGGACGTGCGCCCGCACGAACACCTCGCCGTCCTCAGAGACGTGACGGACAGAGAGGCGGACCGACGGACGCTCGAACGACAGCGCGACGAACTCGCCCGACTGGTCGACCTCGACGACCTCTTGCGCGGCGTCACGAGGCAGGTGTCGAATCGGACGACCCCATCGGAGACGCTCGACGCCGTCTGTCTGGCGTTCGTCGCCGCGCCGCACTACGAGTTCGCGGTCGTCGTCTCGGCGTTCGGCGACGTCCTCGCTCGGGCCGGACTCTCGCCGGACGACGTCGACGACGTGGTGCCTCGCGTCGAGACGGACCGGCGGGGAGACGGCGACGCCTTCCCAGCGGTCGGACGCGTCGAGTGGCCGAACGCTCCCGCGTCCGTCGCCGCCGTCTACGCCGTCTCGATGTCCCGGGAAGCGCCGACCGGAACGCTCGTCCTCGGGTGCGGAGTCGATCGACTCACCGACCGGGAACGCGACGTCCTCGCCGAAATCGGGCAGATGGTCGGACAGGTCCTCGCGGGGCAGGAGGCCCGACGTCTCCTCGCGGCCGACAGGGTCGTCCGCCTCCAGTTCAGGTTCGACGACCCGGACCTCCTCTACAGTCGGGTGAGTCTCGAAACCGGGGCCGTCGTCTCCGTCGCCGAGGTGGTTCCGGCGGACGCCGGTCGCGCGATTCACTACGTCACCGTCGGGGAGACGCCGGCCGAGGTAGCCGTCGACGCCGCTTCCTCGCTCGACGGCGTCGAACGGGTTCGCTCCGTCTCCGACGACGGCGGTCACACCACGCTCGAACTCGTCGTCTCCGGCGGCACGCCCGTCCGCTCGTTGGCCGAGTTGGGTGCCCACGTCCGGTCGGTGACGGCCGACGCGGGACGGTGCGACGTCGTCGTCGAAGTGCTCCCCGGAGACAACGTCAAGCACTTCGCCTCGGCCGTGAAGAGTCGATATCCGTCGGCGTCGGTGGTCCGAAAGCGGACGCTCTCGCGGCAGGAGTCCGCTCCGTGGAACGCGAGCGGTGACGACGTGACCTCCCGGCAACGGGCGGTTCTCCGGGCGGCGTACTCGGCGGGGTACTACGATTGGCCCAGACGGCGGACGACGGGGACGGAGTTGGCCGACACGTTCGGCGTCTCGTCGGCGACGCTTCACCAGCATCTCCGCGTCGGCGAGGGAAAGGTCGTCGGTGCGTACCTCCGCGCGGCGGACCGGTTAGAGACTGAACCGGGCGACCGAGGGGATGAGCCGGGAGGAAACGGGCGTGGCGGACGGAGCGCTACCTGAGCAGTCAGGTAGACGATTCAGGCCGGTTCGGAGACGAGAGAGCGTATGGATGCAGCCCAACGTGTCCCCGAACGGTCACCGGTGTACCACACCGACAACCCCCGCCGGCGAGACATCCTCGCGGTCCTGAGCCGAGAGGAACCGCCGCTTCCCCTCGACGAGTTGACCGAAGAGGTCGCAGACCTCTCGCAGGTCGGGCGACGAGCGAACTACTCGGTCGAGGACCGGCGCGCGCTCGAAATCGCGTTCCACCACCTCCACCTCCCGGTGCTCGAGAACGCGGGTATCGTAGAGTACGACCCGGTCGAGAAGGAAGTCGTCGCGTGGCCGCCGCTTGAACCGGTGTGGACGGTATCGGAGGCGAGACCCGGACCCGACTCTGACCCCGACCCCGACCCCGACGAACTGTCCGTCGTCGACTGAGGCGACCCCGACGACGCCGCGTCCGCGGCCCGAGTCCGTCGCCGACTACCCGAGGCTTCCCTCCATCTCCAACTCGACGAGGCGGTTGAGTTCCACCGCGTACTCGATGGGCAGTTCCGAGGTGATGGGTTCGATGAAGCCCGAGACGATGAGCTGTTTCGCCTCGTCGTCGCCGAGTCCGCGCGACTGGAGGTAGAAGATGTCGTCGTCGCCGATTCGACCGACCGTCGCCTCGTGGGCGACGTCGACCTTCGACTCGTGAATCTCGATGTGCGGCATCGTGTCCGAGGTGGACTCGTTGTCGAACATGAGCGCGTCGCACTCGACGGCGCACGAGGAGTCCGTCGCGCCGTGCGCGATACGGACGAGTCCGCGGTAGTTCGTCCGACCGCCGCCGCGCGAGATGGACTTCGAGACGATGGTCGACTTCGTCTCGGGCGCGTTGTGGTACACCTTCGCGCCGGTGTCGATGTCCTGTCCCTCGGAGGCGAACGCGATGGTGATGTGGTTGTCCGACGCGCCTCTCCCGTTGAGAATGGTCGCCGGATACAGCATCGTCGCCTTCGAACCCATCGACCCCGAAATCCACTCCATGCGACCGCCCTTGTCGACGATAGCGCGTTTCGTGTTGAGGTTGTAGGTGTTCTTCGACCAGTTCTGGACCGTGGAGTACTGGACGTGTGCATCCTCCTTTACGAACACCTCGACACACCCCGAGTGGAGGTTGAACGCGGAGTACTTCGGTGCCGAACAGCCCTCGATGTAGTGGACCTCAGAACCCTTCTCGGCGACGATGAGGGTGTGTTCGAACTGGCCCATCCCCTCGGAGTTCATTCTGAAGTACGCCTGGATGGGCATGTCGACCGTCGTGTCCTCGGGGACGTAGACGAACGACCCGCCGGACCAGATGGCCCCGTGAAGCGCGGCGAACTTGTTGTCGGACGGGGGGACGCACTTCGTCATGAAGTACTCTTCGACGAGGTCCGGATGTTCGCGCACCGCTTTGTCCATGTCCATGAACACCACGCCTTCGCGCTCCCACTCCTCGCGCATGTTCTGATAGACGATTTCGGACTCGTACTGCGCGCCGACGCCGGAGAGCGCGTTCCGTTCCGCCTCGGGGATGCCCAGTTTGTCGAACGTGTCGCGAATCTCTTCGGGGAGTTCCTCCCACGACTTCGCGCCGCCGCGGACCTCCACGTCGGGGCGGATGTACGGGATTATCTCGTTGATGTCGACTTCCGAGAGGTCGGGCATCTCCGGCCACCCCGTCGGCATCGGCATCGCGTCGAACAGTTCGAGGGCGCGGAGGCGACGCCGGAGCATCCACTCGGGTTCGCCCTTGTCCTCGGAGATGAGCCGTACCGTCTCCTCGGTGAGGCCTTTCTCGGCGACGAGTGCGGCCTTCTGGTCCATCTTGAAGTCGAACCGGTTCTGTACGTCGGCCGTCTCGAAGTGTTTCTCGTCGCGAGTGCTCATACTCGTAGAGGGGGGCCGAGGAGATATGAACACATCTGCGACAGGGGGTGTCAGGCTTCGAGTGCCGCGGTATCTGGGGTTCGGTCGTGTCGACTCTCGCCGCGGGCACGACGTCTCGCGGTTCCGCCGTGAACGGGCGGCGGCGGGTCCGTCGCGAGTACGCTTTTCTCGGCGGCGCGTGAAGGAGTCGACATGGCCGCGACCTTCGAACTCTACGAGGACAGAGACGAGAAGTTCCGCTGGCGTCTCGTCCACGACAACGGCAACATCATCGCCGACAGCGGCGAGGGCTACGCGACGAAACAGAAGGCGAAGCAAGGTATCGAGAGCGTGAAGCGAAACGCCGCTGACGCCGCCGTCGAGGAGGTCTGAGGCGGGGTTCGGGGAGTTCCGGGACGGCGTCGGCGCGTCGAGCCTAAATACGTCGCCGGGATGCGGTACTATCGTCCCACGGTGGTGCTTTTATACCTCCGGGGACCGGATGTAGGGGTGATGAACCGGAACGACCAGCAGGCGTACGACCGCGGTACGTCGCTGTTCTCTCCCGACGGACGTATCTATCAGGTCGAGTACGCCCGCGAGGCGGTCAAGCGAGGCGCGCCGAGCGTCGGCATCCGAACCGCCGACGGCGTCGTCCTCGCCGCGCAACGGCGTACGAGTTCTTCGCTCATGGAAGCCGACAGCATCGAGAAGATTCACAAACTCGACAACTACCTCGGCGCGGCGACGGCCGGTCACGTCGCGGACGCCCGGCAACTCGTCGACGACGCCCGACAGGAGGCGCAGGTGAACCACCTCCGCTACGGCGAACCCGTCCGCGTCGAGACGCTGACGAAGTCGCTCTCGGACATGATTCAAGAGAGCACCCAGCGCGGCGGGACGCGCCCGTTCGGCGCCTCCCTCCTCATCGGCGGGATGGACGGCGAGGGCGAGGGGGCGAGCGCCCGTCTGTTCCAGACGGACCCCTCCGGCGCGCCGCAGGAGTGGAAGGCCGTCGCCATCGGCGCGAATCGCGGCGACATCCAGGAGTTCCTCGAAGCAGAGTGGTCCGAGGAACTGTCGCTCTCCGACGGCGTGAGCCTCGCGATTCGGTCGCTTCTCGTCCCCGACGAGGAACTGGACGCCGCGGAACTGAGCGTCGTCACCGTCTCGGCCGACGGCTACCGCGAAGTCGACGAAGACGAAGTCGACGCCGTTCTCTCCGACCACGTCCCCGGCGCCGACGACGACGGCGACGCCGAGTAGGCGATGGCGAGAGACCAGACTCCCGGAGGCGAGTCGGCGGACCGAGACGCCGACGGCCCGGTGGCCGTCGTGCGCCGCCTCACGACGTTTCCGGTGAAGTCACTCGACGGTTGCGAACGCGACTCGGTTCGAGTCGTCCGCAACGGCGGCCTCGCGGGCGACCGAGAGTTCGCCCTCTTCGATTCTGACGGCGAGTACGTGAACGGCAAGCGCGAGCGACGCACGCACCGCGTCCGAACCGAGTTCGACCCGGACGCCCGAACGCTCGCCGTGACGCTCCCGAACCGAACCGAGACGTTCGACGTCGACGACGAACGCGGCGCGGTCACCGACTTCCTCTCCGAGTTCTTCGGCTACGACGTGTCGCTCCGACAGAACCGGGCGGGCGGCTTTCCCGACGACACGGAGGCGTCCGGTCCGACGGTCGTCAGCACGGCGACGCTTCGCGAGGTGGCGTCGTGGTTCGACGGCGTCGACGCCGACGGGATGCGCCGCCGACTCCGCGCGAACGTCGAACTCGGGGGGAGGGACGGGTCGCTCCCGCCGTTCTGGGAGGACCGCCTGTTCGACCGGCGAGGACGCGTCGTCCCCTTCGCCGCGGGCGACGTCGAGTTCGTCGGCGTGAACCCCTGTCAACGGTGCGTCGTCCCCTCCCGGCACCCGGATACCGGCGCGGAGTACGACGGGTTCCGCGAGACGTTCGTGCGACGGCGTCGCGAGACGATGCCCGAGTGGGCCGACTCGGACTGGTTCGACCACGACTTCCGCGTCATGGTGAACACGACGGTTCCGGAACCCTCGTGGGGCGAGACGCTGTCGGTGGGCGACGAGGTTCGCGTCGGCGCGTCGCGTCCGACGGACGACTGACGCCGCGACCCACCGCAGTCACCACCCGCTGAACTTATCGCGCCGATAGAGGTTCAGTTCCTGTACCGCCGAGTTGTCCTGTTTGGCCGCGAAGACGACGGCGTCTGCGACTTCCTCTGGCTCGGTCACCTCACCGGCGTCGAACCGGTCGGCGAACGTCTCGCCCTCCACGGCGAACTCGGTTCTGACCTCCGAGGGGTTGACGACGGTGACGGCGACGCCGTCCTCACCGGCGCTCGCGGCGACGCTGTGAGCGAAGCCGCGGACCCACCACTTCGTCGCCGCGTAGACGGGATTGAACGGACGCGGGTAGTGGCCCGCGAAGCTCCCGAGGAACACGAGAACGCCCTCGCTCTCGGCGAGGTGCGGGATGGAGGCGCGGGTGAGGAAGAACGACCCGTCGAGGTTCGTATCCATCATCGTCCGGTACTGTTCCGTCGTCATCGACGTCACGTCCGACCCGCGCGCGAGACCCGCGTTCACCACGACGACGTCGAGGCGACCGAACCGCTCGGCAACGGCGTCGACGGCGTCGTCGACCCGCGTCTCTTCGCGTACGTCGGCCGGGTGGACGAGCGTCTCGACGCCGTGGCCGGCTTCGAGTTCGTCTGCCAGCGCTTCGAGTCTGTCCTCGCGTCTCGCGACGAGAGCGACGTTCGCTCCCTCGTCGGCTAGCCGATGCGCCGTCGCCGCGCCGATGCCCGAACTCGCGCCCGTCACGAGTGCGGTCTGTCCCCGCAAGTGCTCCTGCATAGTCGTCTCTCTCACGGCGTCGACTTAGCGGTACGTACCGCCGAACGCGACGGCGAGGACTTCGTTCACCCTACCGCTACCCGGACGTTTAGGCGGGGAGGCGACGAACCGCGAGCTATGGACGCAGACCGACTCGTGTTCGAGGGCGGCCACGTCGCCGACGTGGACGGGACGCGACGCGCGGACGTGGTAGTGGACGGCGAGACGGGCCGAATTCTCGCGGTCGGCGAGGAACTGAGCGCGGAGGCGGACGGCGACACCGAGACGGTCGACGCTTCTGGAGCGTACGTCGCGCCGGGACTGGTCGACTCGCACGTCCACCTGATGATGGACGGCCGACCCGACGTGGCGACGGCGAACGACGAGAGCCGCGAACTGCTGAGTTACCGCGCCGCCGCCAACCTCCGCGCGAACGTCGAGGCGGGCGTGACGACGGTTCGCGACCTCGGCGCGCCGGGAAGTCTCGCGCTCGACGCCGGGCGCGCGGTCGACGAGGGCGTCCTCGTCGGCCCGCGCGTCGTCGCCTGCGGACGGAACGTCGTCATGACCGGCGGCCACGGCCACTGGTTCGGCCGCGAGGCGGACGGCGAAGACGAGGTCAGAAAGGCCGCCCGCGAGCAACTGAAACGGGGTGCGGGCGTCGTCAAGACGATGGCGACGGGCGGCGTCCTCACCGAGGGTGCCGTCACCGGCGCGCCGGAACTCACGGAGGCGGAACTCGCGGTACTCGTGGACGCGGCGTCGACGAAAGGCGTTCCCACGGCGGCGCACGCCCACGGCAAGGAAGGCATCGAGAACGCCGTCCGCGCGGGCATCACGAGCGTCGAACACGGGACGTTCATGGACGAAGACACCGCGGAACTGATGGCGCGCGAGGGGACGTACTGGGTGCCGACGGCGAGCGCGTTAGAGGGAATCGTCGAGAACGGCGTCGAGGCCGGAATCCCCGAATCGGCCGTCGAGAAGGCCGAAGACGCCCAAGAGCGATTCGAGCGAGCGTGGGAGCACGCGCTGGACGCCGGCGTGACCATCGCGATGGGGACGGACGCCGGGACGCCGTTCAACTTCCACGGCGAGAACGCCCTCCGCGAGATGGAGTTGATGGCCGAGTACGGCCTCTCCGCGCCCGAGGCGTTGGAAGCGGCGACGGCGACGGCCGCTGAGTTGCTGGGCGTCGACGACGTGGGGCGCGTCGCCGAGGACTACCGGGCGGACCTGGTGCTGCTGGAGGCGGACCCGAACGAGGACGTGACGGCGTGGCGCGACGCCGACGCCGTCTACCGGGACGGCGAACGCGTCGTCTGAACGGGACGGCGGGTGCCGCGCCACGGTGCGGCACACGCGTCCCGAAACGGAATGGTTTTATCCGTTCATCCGATACGAGTGTATGCAGAAGCGCTCTGGTGGTGTAGTCCGGCCAATCATATCACCCTCTCACGGTGATGACCAGGGTTCGAATCCCTGCCGGAGCATTTTCGCGAACGTAACGACCGAAGAGCGGAGCGTGGGAGTTCGAATCAGCGAGCGAGGGTCGTCGTCCGTCCAGCGTTTGAGATAGTTTTTCTTTCGATACTCTCCGATTAACCCACAGTATCTCGGGAGCTAACTAATCGTCCGATACGTGTCGGTACGGCCGAGCTAATGAGTTCCCAACACGTTCGCCGAGACCGACGCTCGGTCGAGAGAGAGAGCGAGACGACGGACGTCGGAGTGGCGGACGAGTTGTTCGACTTGGACGTCGCGATGCTGTACTTCGACCCGCACCCGGCCCACAGAGGGTTCGCCGAGGCCATCGGCGCGGACCTGATAGACTACCGCGAACACTCCGCCGGCCCCCTCTCGGGAACCGTCGCCGACGACGTGGTGAACGGACTCAGACTCCCGAACTACGACGTCTGTCTCGTCGAGGGGTCGGTTCCGCTGTACGCGGCGCTCGTCGGCCGCGCGGTCACCGACACCACCGTCGTCTACCTCTGTGCGGACCACGGCCTCTACCACGTCGGAAGCGACGATTTCGTCGGCACGTCGTTCGTCAAGTCGCTGGTGGGTCGGTTCGGCGTCCCCGCCATCCGGCGCGTCGCCGACTGGGGTATCGACGGCGTCGTCGCCGTCTCGGACTTCGCCGCCGACTTCACCGCGGACATCGTCGGTCCGCGAACGCCGGTTCGAGTCGCGCACCCGTACATCGACGAGTCGGTTCAGCCCGAACTCGAAGCGACCGACCCGGACCTCGAATCGACCGTCGCCGTCGCCGTCGGCAGGCCCGAACCGTACAAGGGGTTCGACCTCTTAGTCGAGGCATGGTCGACGGTTCGAGAACGACACCCAGAGGCCGAACTCCACCTCGTCGGCGCGGGGCATCCCGACTCCTACGGCGACGCGGCGGGCGTCGAAGTCCACGGCTACGTGGACTCGCTCGCGGAGTCGTTCTCGAACGCCTCGCTGTACGTTCAGCCGTCGCGGATGGACGCGTTCCCCGTGAGTTCGCTCGAAGCGATGTGCGCCGGACTCCCGGCGCTCGTCACCGACACCGTCGGGACGCGGTCCGAAGTCGAACGGGTCGACCCCTCGATGGTCGTCGAGGCGACGCCGTCCGCTCTCGCTTCGGGCGTCGTCGACTACTTCGACCGACCGGTCGCCGAACGTCGACGCCTCTCGGAGACGGCGCGAGAACGCGGCGTCCGCTTCGACGAGGCGACTCGACTCGACGCGTTCCGCGCGTCGTTCTTCGAGGTGATAGACGAGATTCGTCACACCGAACCGACGCAGTTCGAGTCGGCCATCGGTGCGGTGCGGAGCGTCCAGAGCAGATGAGCGCAGACACGGAGTCCGAGACGTCGCAACGTCGCTCGGGGCCGCGTATCGGGATGGTTCTCAAGGGTCACTATCCGCCCGACGTGCGCGTCGAGAAGGAGGTGAGAGTCCTCGTCGCCGCGGGCTACGACGTCTCGCTCCTCTGTCTCGGCGGCGACGACGACCCGGAGCGAGAACGCGTCGGCGGCGCGACGGTAACCCGGTTTCGGCGGCAGGAGAAGTACGGCCTCCTCCAACGAGGCGTCAAGACGCTCGCGTACACGGCGACGCTCTCGGACCGAATCTGGCGGCGCGAACTCGTCGACTTCGTGGAGACGGACGACGTCGACGTCCTCCACGTCCACGACCTCCCACTCGTCCAGACGGCGCAGGACGTCGCCGACGAGTACGGCCTGCCGGTCGTCGCGGACCTCCACGAGAACTACCCCGAGGCGGTGCGGCAGTGGCGGCGCGGGATGCCCCGGTGGCGACGGGGAGTCCAGACGGTCGTCGCCCCGGTGTGGCGGTTGAAACGACTCGAACGTCGGGCCGTCGCCCGCGCCGACCGCGTCCTGACCGTCGCCGAGGAGGCGCGCGCGCACTACCTCCGCGACTGCGGCGCGGACCCGCGGACGGTGAGCGTCGTCTCGAACACCGTCGACTTGGACGTGTACGACCCGGAGCGCGTCGCCCCCATCGAGTCGGGTCGGGGGGACGCCGCGGCGGACGACGAGTTCGTCGTCGGCTACGTCGGGAGCTTCGGTCCACACCGAGGCATCGAGACGGCCATCCGCGCGTTTCCGGCCGTCGTCGACGCCGTTCCGAACGCGCGACTCCTCCTCGTCGGCGGGTCGAACGAACCGGGCTACGACCAGGGACTTCGCGAACTCGCCGCGGAGACGGGCGTCGGTGACCGAATCACCTTCACCGGTTGGGTCGACGCCGCCGACGTTCCCGGCTTCATGGCGGCGTGCGACGTGGGGCTCGTACCCCACGTCTCGAACGCCCACACCGAGACGACGGTGCCGCACAAACTGTTCCAGTACATGGCGCTCTCGGTCCCCGTCGTCGCGACTGACGTGGGACCGCTCGGTCGAATCGTCCGCGACGCGGGCGGCGGGCGCGTCGTCCCCGCCAGCGACCCGGCAGCGATGGCCACCGCACTCGCGGCACTCGGCGACGACGCGGAGTTACGAGACCGACTCGGCGAGAGCGCCCGTCGCGCCGTCGTCGACAGATACGCGTGGGCGGACGACGCGGAGACGCTCGTCGCGCTCTACGACGACCTGACCGGCGCGTAGCTTTTCTCAGTTCAGTTTCCGAACCCGCCCGCGAGCGTCCGCGCCACCGTCCGCATGTCGTAGCCGAGGCGGAGTTCGAAGAGGAGGACGACGGCGGCGTACGTCACCACGCCGGAAGCGACGAGGAAGGCGAGACCGAGGACGCCGACGCCCACCTGCGCCTGTAGCGAGACGACCACCGCGGCCATCAGAGCGCTTGCGACCGCGGGATAGCCGACGACGCGGGCGAGCGTCCGAAACCGGCCGTCGACGATGTCGACGGCGAGGTACGCCGAGACGGGTTCCGAGAAGCAGACGGACGCGCCGACGACGGCGAGGGCGGTTCCGACGAGGCCGTACGCGTCCGTCAGGGGGACGACGAGCGCCGCCAACACGACGAGTTTGCCGAACTGGACTTTCGTGCCGAGGTCCGGGCGACCGACCGCTTGGAACAGCGGCCCGGTCGTCGCGCCGAGGGAACGGAGGAGACCGAAGACGGCCAAGACGCGCATCACGTCGATGGCGGGTTCCCACTCGGGACCGAACACGGTGAGGACGAACGTCGGCGCGATGGCCGCGACGCCGACGGCGACGGGGAACGCGACGAACGTGGTGAGCTGAAGGGTCCGGAAGTACGCCTCGCGGAGTCGAGCGGCGTCGTTCTGAAGCTTCGAGTACGTCGGGAACACCACGTCAGAGACGACGTGCGTTATCTCCGTGGCCGGCGCGTTCGAGAAGCGGTACGCCATCTGGTAGAACCCGACGGCGGTGCTTCCGAGCGCCCACCCGACGAAGATGTCGTCGCCCTCGGTGACGAGAAAGACCAGCGCGTTCAATCCGGTCATCCACTTGCCGTACGTGACGAGTTCTCTGGCGCGCGCGACGTCGACGCCGAGTCCGGGTCGGTAGTCGTGGACGACGTACGAGACGAGGACGCGGGTGAGGTTACCCGCGACGACGCCGAACACGAGCGCCCACACCGTGGGGTCTCTGTTCAACAGGAGGGGAGCGACGACGAACGTGTAGCCGACGGCGACGGCGGTGTCGACCACCGCGCCGGTCATCCGGTAGACGGCCTTCCTGCGGAAATCCAGTTCCTTCTGGAGGTAGACCATGCCGGGGTTCTGGAGGCCGAACAGGAACGGACTGAGCGCCAGCACCCGAATCACGTCAGTCAGCCGCGAATCGCCGAAGAAGTCGGCGGCGAGGGGGGCGACGGCGAGTCCGAGAGCGAGGAGGGCGGCGCCGCGAACCGCGCGCATCGCGAGTGCGGTGTCGAGGTAGTCGTCCACGTCGTCCTCGGCGCGTTGGACGAGTGCGGCGTCCAGTCCCAAATCCGAGAGCCGTTCGAAGATGGCGACGACGAGGAGGGCGATACCCAAGAGGCCGAACTCGGAGGGCGGAAGCACCGTCGCGAGGACGACGAACCGCCCGAGGAGAACGAGTCGTTCGCCGACGTTCGTGCCGGCGGCCCAGAGGCCGCCCTTGACGGCACGTTCGACGAGCGACCCGGAGGGAAGCGGACCGCCCCGGAGCGTCGAGAGTAAATCGCGAGGCCAGCGCACGGTCGAGAGACGGCGACACCGGTCAAAGGTACGCGCCGGATAACGGTCGTTCGGGTCGCCGCCGCCGTCGCCGTCGGTCGAAACGACCGAAAGAGACAGTACCTCCGCGCGGGCAGTCCCTGCTACATGGCCGCCCCCCTGGTCTCCGTCGTCGTCCCCACCTACTACCGAAACGATAGACTGCGCGACGCCGTCGAGAGCGTCCTCGCGAGCGACTACGACGCCGTCGAGGTTGTGGTCGTGGACGACTCCGGGGAGGCGCACGCCGAACCCGTCGCCGAGGAGTACCCAGTCGAGTACGTCGCCCTCCCGGAGAACCGCGGCGGCAACCCCGCCCGGATGGCCGGTATCGAACGCGCCGACGGCGCGTACGTGCAACTGTTGGACGACGACGACCGACTCCACCCGACGAAGCTCTCGAAACAGGTCGCGCTGTTGGAGGCGTCGAACTCGGACGACGAGGGCGCGGTAGGCGTCGCCTACTGCGGGATGTGCTTCGAAAGAGGCGACGACGTCCTCCCGAATCCGGACTGTCGCGGCGACGTCCTCCCGCAAGCACTCGCGTTCGACCTCTCGCCCTGCGTCACCTCGACGATGCTCGTCGACAGCGACGAACTGGCCGCCGTCCTCCCTCTCGCGAACCGCCCCGGCGGCGACGACTTGGGCCTGATGATTGACCTCGCGCGGCGGACGGCGTTCGACTACGTGGACGAGGTGTTGGTCACCCGCGGCGAAGCGGGGGAATCCCGCGGGAAGTCTCGGGGTGTCGTCCGCGGGCGGCGGGACATCCTCTGGGAGTACGCTCACGTGTACGGTCTCCACCCGGCGCCCCGGCGCCGCGCCGTCGCCGCCACGAACGCCCTCGAAGGGCGCGTCAGACTCGGAGAGCGAGCGTGGGACCCGCGGGCGATACGCGCGTTTCTCCGCGCCTTCCGGGGAGAGCCGTCACCGGAGCGAGGCGCGTTCCTCGCGGCGTCGCTCTTCGGACGCACCGGACTGACGTTCGCCGACCGGGTGCTGAGTCGGGTGAACTGAATGACGCGAACGCGAATCTGCGTCGTCTTCGGTCTCGAACTCGCGCCGCCGGGTGGCGCGGAACGACTCGTTCTCGAAGAAGCCCGGTTCCTGGCGGCCCGCGGTCACGACGTGACGCTGGCGGTGCCCCGCTACGACGAGGACTACCTCTCCGAAGTGAGACTCCCGGACGCCGTCACCGTCGTCGTCTACGGCGACCCGAGGCACCGCCTGCCCGGCGCTCGCCGGATTCGACGCGTCCTCCGCGCGGCGTCGCCGGACGTCGTCTTCACGCACTACACGGAACAGGAGACGGGCGTCGCCCTCGCCACCCTCCCGACGGACCCGCCCACCGTCTCGCACGTTCACGGCTCCGTCCTCTGGTTCCCCGAAGACGCCCGTCACCTTCCGCACCGCCGTCGCGGGACGTACGACGAACTCGTCGCCGCCGTCCCCGGCCACCGCGAGTTCCACGGCGACCCCCGGCCGGGCGTCCGAGAACGCCTCAGAGTCGAGTGCTGGGAGCGTGTGAAAGGACGCGTCCTCCGCGAGACCGACGCCGTCTTCACCGGGTCGAACCGCGTGGCGACCGAACTCCGAGGGCTGTACGGCGCGACGCCCGAGGTGGTCCGTCCCGGCGTCTCTCGGTCGTGGCTCGACCGATACGAGGCGGTGCAGACGCGGACGCTCACCGACCACGAGCACACCGTCTTGAGCGTCAGCCGACTCGACTCGCGGAAGCGACTCGGCGTCCTCGTCGAAGCGGTCGGCCGCGTGCGTGACCGCGGCCGCGACGTCGGACTCGTCCTCTGCGGCACCGGGGACGACGAGGCGCGACTCAGAGATGCCGTCGCCGACGGCGGACTCGACGACCACGTGCGGTTCGAGGGGTACGTCGCCGAGTCCGACCTCCCCGCCTACTACACGTCGGCCGACGCGTTCGCCTGCCCGGCGTGGATGTCGTACGGTCTCGCGCCGTTGGAGGCGTACGGGATGCGCACGCCCGTCGGTCTCTCGACGGACACCTACGTGAAGGAGATTCTCGGCGACGCGCCCGCCGTCCGCGTCGCCGACCCCGACGCGGCGAGTTGGGCCGACGCGCTCGAATCGCTGCTCGACACCGGTGAGACGCCGGACGCGAGTCGCGTGCCGACGTGGGACGAGTTCTGCGAGGAGAAGTATCGGGAACTGGTCCGACGGGGAGTGCTCCCGGACGGAGACGAATCCGAGAACCGCCCGGTTACCGCTCGGCCGTCCCGGTGACGAGGTGCGTCAGGGCGGCGACGTACGAGCCAACCTCGTACGCGCCCTTGAACGTCTGGCCGGGCACGTCGATTCGGCCGTCGGCGGTTTGGAAGCGCGTCGGCACGCCGAGACCGCTCTGGTCGACCAGCGAGGGGCCGTCGCTGTCGTCGTATATCCACCCCATCGCGTCGCCCACCTCGCGGTCGTAGTTCTTCTCGCCGCCGGCGGCGTAGTAGTGCGCGACGGCGTTGACGAAGAACGTCTGGTGGCACTCGTAGAGTAACTCCCAGTGCGGCGGTGAACGCTCTCCGCGGAGTCTGTGCCGGAGTTCGTTGCCAACGAGCATCCGCCGCGTCGGGTCCTCCCAGAGGAACGCGCCGTCGTCTCGCATCCGGTTCTCGACGGTGTAGTCGAGGACGCGTTCGACGTTCTCCAGATAGCCCGTGAGCCCGGTCACCTCGATGGCTCGGGCGAGTCCCCACAGCGTGTACATCTGATTCTGGTGGCGACGCGTCGTCGGGTTGTCGAAGAGAAACAGCGTCTCCCAGCCGTCCTGTCTGTCGACGACGGCGTCCATCGCGCGGACGACGTCGTCGCGAAGAGCGTCGGTCGGGTCGCGTTCGTAGAGGTACGTCCACCCGTAGAGGAGGAGGCTGTCCTCGCTGTTCGAGAAGTCGAACCGGTCCGCGGTGTACGCCTGCAGGTCGCGAGCGACGGCGAGGTGGTCTCCGCTCTCGTCGTCCGAGTCGAACACGTCCGACGCGAGCGAGAACGCGGCCACGAGGGGGCCGAGCCCGTAACTCGGCATCTCCTCGCGCGTCGTCTCGTCGGAGACGGCCTCGCGGAAGTGCGCCAACTGCGAGCGGAGTCTCTCGTCGTAGGCGTCGGTTCCGCGGTCGGAGACGCGCCACTGGAGGAGGCCCGCGAGAGCGAACGTCGCGTAGCGCCACTGGTTCTCGTCGTTCGGCGTCCACTCGACTATCTGCTCTCCGTCCGCGTCGACCCGGTAATCGAGTGCGCGAAGCAACCGCTCGTTCGCTCCGTCCCAGAAGCCGTTCTCTCGGGTGGGCCGAAAGAGGCAGTCGAGGGCGGCGTCGAGGTGCGCGTCGTAGTCGAACGGTTCGACGGCGAGGACGAGATAGGAGGCGTCCTCCCACGCGTCGCGCGCCGAGAGACGCTCCGACAGTCGTTCCGAGAGGTCGACGAACGGTCCCTGCACGGACCACGGAAGGTGTCCGGCGTGGGCGTGGACGCGTTGCGGGAGTTGGTAGACCAGGTCGTAGTCGGCCAACTGCCACCGCGGAGCGAACAGGCGGCGGGCCTCGTCGGGGTCGTAGTATCGCATCCGGTGTTTGCCGCCGGCGAAGTACGGCGAGCGCGGGGTGGGGACGGAGAAGACGAACCGCCCCTCGGAACCGACCACGCGCCGGACTTCCGCCGTCAGGCGTTCGACGTCCAGAAAGCGCCAGTCGTACGGACCGATCGAGACCGCTCCGTCGAAGTGGTCGTCCGGAAACGGAAGCGTCGGGGCCTCCGGGTCGGTCCAGGCGTACTCGTCGACGTCGTCACCGAGCGCGTCTCTGGCGGACTCGCTGGCCCCCTCGGCGAAGTCGAGTCGCGTCACGCGTTCGGCATCGAGGCCGCGGGTGACGTTCACCTCCGAGGCGAGGTCCAGGACGCGACCCCGCCGCCCCAACAGTTCCCACGCGGACTCCTTCTCCGCGTCGCGGAGATACTGCACTATCGGAGCGGCCGCCGGTTGCTTTACCCACCGTTCGAGTACCTCGTCTCGCATCAGTGTCGCGTCAGTTCGGCGGACGAGCGCTTTAATAGACGGTGGGTAAACCCCGCCGAGAACGCGACGCGGACGCCTTCGTCACGGAGCGCGCGAATTCAGCGGCGCCCGAGAGAATCAGCCGCGGACGCCGCGGAGTGCGCGGGCGGCAGAGAGCGCGCGCGGGCCGAACGGTGCGAGTGCGAGGAGGGCCGCGTGGTCGCCGCGCCGTTCGCGGACGAACGCGTTCGAGAGTTCGCGAACCGCCTCGGTTCGGTCGTCCGCCTCCAACGCCCGGACGCCGCGTTCGCGGTGTGCCGCCGCCTCGAACCGTCGGCGTGCGTCCGGGTTCGCCGCGAGTTCGGCGGCGTACTTCTCGCGGACGGCGGCCCGACACCGGACGTCGTAGTCGGGGTCGCCGGTCACGTTGCCGTCGTGGTGGGTGCGTTCGACGAGTTCTTCGGGGATGCACGCCCACTTCCACCGCTTCGACAGGCGGATGGTGAGGTCCCAGTCGCAGGCGATGTCGAACGACTCGTCGAACCCGCCGACGGCCTCGAAACACTCCGCGCGGACCAGGTGACTGGAGTGCGGGAGCACCGTGTTCCGGACGAGAATCTCCGGGAAACGGTCGCCGCCGCGGTCCCATCGGACGCGGTCGACGACCTCGCCCGACCCGTCGCGGATGACGCCGCCGGTGTAGACGCCGCAGTAGTCGTCGCCGAGTCCTTCGAGGACCGCGACCTGTTTCTCGACTTTCGTCGGATACCAGCGGTCGTCGTCGCCGAAGACGCCGATATAGTCGCCGCGGGCCGCCTCGACGCCGCGGTTCATCGTGTACGGAATCCCCCGGTTCTCGTCGTTGCGCAGGACGCGAACCCGGTCGTCGTCCGCGTACTCGGCGAGGACGCTCTCGGTTCCGTCCGTCGACCCGTCGTTCACGACCACCACCTCCACGTTCTCGTACGTCTGTTCGAGAACGCTCTCGATGGCACCGCCCACGTACGACTCGCGATTGTACGTCGGAATCACCGCGCTCACGAGTACCGTCATTGACGGGCCGTCGTCGTCACCGGATATAGCCGTACGGGTGTTTTGAGACTCCTACTACCGTTTCACCGCGGCGTAGCCGTTGGCTTACCAACGGTCACGGTACGTTACAAGAGCGGTAACAAAGAAATTCGTTATCTTCGATAATTCCATGACAGCCGAAGTTCCGTTCACCGACGTCTACGTCGACGACACCATCGTCGACCGGGTGGGCGAGGTGATGCGGAGTACGCGGTACGTGAAGGGACCGGAACTGGAGGCGTTCGAGCGAGAGTTCACCGAAGAGTGCGGCGTCGAACACGCCGTGGGCGTCAGCAGTGGGACGGCCGCCCTCCTCCTCTCGTTGGAAGCGGCTGGCGTCGGGGGGAGCGAGGACGAACAGGTGTTCGTCCCCGGAAACACGTTCTTCGCGACGGCCTCGCCCGTCCTCGCACTGGACGCGACGCCCGTGTTCGTCGACGTCGACCCCGAGACGTACACGATGGACCCCGCGGACCTCGAAGAGAAGGTCGCCGCCGCGGGGAACCCCTCGGCAGTGATGCCCGTCCACATCTACGGCGCGATGGCGGATATGAACGCCATCACCGACGTCGCCGACGACTACGATTTGGTCGTCGTCGAAGACGCCTGTCAGGCGCACTTCGCCGAACGCGACGGACACGTCGCGGGAACCGCGGGCGACGCGGGCGCGTTCAGCTTCTACCCCTCGAAGAACATGACCGTCGGCGGCGACGGCGGGATGCTCGTCACCGACCGAGACGACGTCGCCGAGTCCGCGCGAAGGCTTCGGAACCACGGCCGCGACGGCGACGGCGTCCACCGAGCGCTCGGGTTGAACTACCGTCTCGACGAGGTGAAAGCCGTCGTGGGACGCGAGCAACTGCGGCAGGTCCGCGACTGGAACGACGCCCGCGTCTCCGCCGCCGCCCACTACGACGACTGCCTCGCGGACGTCGACGAGGTGGTCACCCCCGCCGTCCCCGAGAACGCGACGCACGTCTACCACCTCTACGTCGTGCAGGTGCCGCCGGCGGACCGCGACGCCCTCCGCGGATATCTCGAAGACGCCGGGGTGCAGACGGGCGTCCACTACGAGACGCCGGCGCACCGCCACCCGGCGGTCCTCGAACGCGTCGGGGAGTCGTCGCTCCCCGTAACGGAGAACCTGTACGACCGCATCCTGTCGCTGCCGATGCATCCGCGTCTGACGCCCGGCGACGTCAGCCACGTCTGCGACGCCGTCGCGTCGTACTTCGAGGAGGGCGGCCGTGGGGCTTGAGTACGGCGTCGTCGGCACGGGCTACTGGGGAAGCAACCACGTCCGCGTCGCCGCCGAACTCGTCGAAGCGGGAGACATCGACTCGCTGACGCTCTGCGACATCGACGAGGAACGCGCGAGCGAGATGGCCGACTCCTACGGCGTGCCGTACGTCACCAGCATCTCGGACCTCGTCGCTTCCGGCGTCGACGCCGTCGTCGTCGCCACGCCCTCCGTGACGCATCACGAGGTGGGCTGTGAACTCCTCGACGCCGGCGTCGACGTCCTCGTCGAGAAACCGCTGGCGACGACGAGTCGGGACGCGTGGTCGCTGGTCGAACGCGCCGAGGCGAACGACTGCGTCCTGGGGGTGGGGCACATCTTCCGCTCACACCCTGCGCTCCGCGACCTGAAACGACGTATCGACCGGGGCGAACTCGGCGAGATACGGTACCTCACGACGACGCGATACGCCTTCCGGACGCCGCGACCGGACGCGGGTGCGCTCTACTCGCTGGCCGTCCACGACGTGGACGTCTACTCGCATCTCCTCGACGCCCGACCCGACAGCGTCTACTGTCGCTTGGACTCGAACGTCCGCGACGGCATCGACGAGACGGCGACGCTGACGCTCTCGTACGGCGACGTCACCGGCGTCATCAACGAGTCCTGGCACGTCCCCGTCTTCGACAAGCGGCGGGACCTGACCGTCGTCGGGTCGAAGCGTTCCGCACACATCGACTACCTCGAAGACACCGTCGTCGAGATACACGACGCCGAGGTGGTTCGCGAGGAAGGCGTGTTACAGGCCCGCGACGAGGGCGTCCGCCGACACGAAGTCGACGGCGGCGAACCCCTCCGTCTCGAAGTCGAGGCGTTCGTCGACGCCTGCGAGACGCGAACCGACCCGCCCGCGACCGGACGCGTCGGTGCGGAGACGGTCGAACTACTGGAGGCCGCAGAGCGCTCCGACGAACTCGGTGAGTCCGTCTCGCTCCCGGCGGGCGTCGACCCTGAGTCCGTCCCGGCGCAGGCCGACGACTGACGCCCTCTCTCCTCGCTTTCCGACGCTCATCCGGCGACGACGTCCGCGATGTCGCCCCCGTCGGTCGCGTAACTGTACGCCGGCCCCGCCAACATCAGCGCCGCGACGACGACGGTTGCGGCGAGTATCGAGGGGCTGACGACGGCGGTGATACCCTCGTTGACGACGCGGTAGATGGAGCCACCGGCGGCGACGCCCGCGAACGCCCACGGAATCTGGCCGACGGCCGTCGCGCCGAGGTACGTCCGAGACCGGACGCCCGCGAGTCCCGACCCGACGGAGACGATGTCGGACGGCGCCGGGAAGACGCGTCCGGCGACGATGCCGCGGAAGTCGCCGGCGACGTCCATCGCCTTCTCGCCCACCTCGGAGAACCGGCCGCCGTCGGCGGAGAACCGACCGAAGAGGTACGGCGGCGTGCAGGTGACGACCATCAGCACGAGTGCGACGGGGAACGCCATCAGCCCCCAGGCGTAGCCCGCGAGGACGGCCACGAGCGTCGCCGGCCAGAGTAACAGGGGTCGGACGAGTGCGAGGACGACGAGCGCGACGGCGAATCGCACGGGGTCGCCCGCGAGCCATCCGAGTCGTTCGAGTACCCACTCTGGCGAGAAGAGAAACAGGGCACCGGCCGCGATGGCGACGACGAGCGCACTCCCGACCGACCGAACACGCGAATCCATGCCGTTTCGTGCGCGACGGGTGTGAAAGGGGGTTATGCCTGTATATGTAGGGTAGCGCGGCTCGCGAGCACGGTTCGGCACGAGACGTCGACGCACCCCTCGCCTGCGAGTGCGGCGCGTCCTCGACTCACCGCCCGAGCGTCAGATACACTTTCTCGCCGTCGACTCGCGTGTAGGCCGGTTCGTGAGGTGGGAAGTCGAGGGCGCGGATACGGTCGTACAGTTCCGTCTGGCCGTCTTCGTCCGCGAGTTCCGCGGCGGGAATCTCCTTCAGTCCGTCCAGACTCGCCTTACTGTAGAAGTAGCGCTCGCCGTCGAACTCCGCTTGCGGCGTGGCCATCGCCAGCAGTTCGCCCGAGACGAACTTCGGGAGCATCTCCTCGAACAGTTCGACGGACACCTCGTGGACGCGGTCGTACAGGGTCCGCGCCGTGTCGTCCGGACGTATCTCGGCGAACCGTCGCGCTATCACGTCGCCCGCATCGACGGACTCGGCCATGACGTGCATCGTCGTCCCGTGCTTCCAGTGGTCGTCGGCGCGGGCGTTCATGATGCTGTGGCTGAAGACGTTGCTCCCGCGGTAGCGCGGCAGTTCCGCCTGATGGAGGTTTATCGGTGCCACGTCGGGATGTGCCAACAGGTTCGGGCCGAGTACGTCCGGGTAGTAGACGCTGAGGAGGTAGTCGACGGGGTACTCGGTCGCGCGGTGAGCCTCCTCGCGGGTCAGCACCGGGTAGCCCAACCGATGGGCCAGTTCGTTCACCGACTCGTCCCACCAGCCGTCGTGGTCCGGCGGGTACGTGACGACGACGGAGACGTCGATTCCGTCGTGGTCGTGGAGGCGTTCGAGACAGCGGGCACCGAGCGGGTGGCTCCCGAAGAAGGCGACTGTCGTCATACCACAGGGTCAGTCTGCGACGGCAAAACGGTGCCGTCGAGATTCAGCGCCTGCGTTCGACCCCCCCGTCGTCCGCGAGACCGACCGCCAGCGCCAGTCGGTCACGCCGGGGTCGGCGACGAACGTCGCGGGCGACGCGGACGCGGACGTAGACACGGACGCGGACGCACCCGCCGCCGGTTCAGTCGAGGCCGCCGAGTCGGAGTCGGTCCCGGACGCCGCGTCCGGCGACCGGTCGAACAGGTAGAGTTCGACCTGGAAGAACTGGCGGTGGAACACCTGCGTTCGCGACCCGCGCACGGCGGTCAGGACGCGTTCTCGCTCCTCGTCGGTGCCGTGGTTGAGAAACAGCCAGACTCGGTCGTGACCGACCGTCTTCTCGGCTATCTCCGCGGAGGTGTTCGCGTCGTATCCGGTTCCCGAACTCGCGCCGACGATGGTCCCGCGTTCGACGTCCTCGCGGTCGACGTAGTACGTCAGCGCGTACTCGCTTATCCGGTCCATCAGGAGGACCAAGTCGCCGGAGTGGGCGTTCTCCTCGACGACGTTCCCGGCTTCGCGCCACTCCTCTTTCTGGTCTGTCGTGTGGTAGACGCCCGTCATCGGAACGACGGCGACGACGAGGAGGGCGACGGCGGCGACCTGTAGCGATTCGCGCGGGAGGGTTCGGACGCCGAGTCCGACGAGGAGAAAGAGGCCGACGGAGGCGGCGATGACGTACCGCGGCCAGAACACGGGGACGACGAGGTAGGAGACGAGGACCGGACCGAAGAACGGGACGAGGAAGGCGACGGCGGCGAGTGCGAGTCCGTCGTCTCCGACGTCGACGCGGGCGCGGCGGAGCGTCGCGCGGAGCGACGAGTCGAAGTCCAGCGGCGTGGTCGCGTCGAAACGAACCGCCGCGAGCGTCGCGAGGGTCCCGACGAGGACGAGAACGGCGACGGAGACGGCGAGCGGAACGGTCCCGTAGCCGACGAAGAAGCGCGCGAGCGTTCCGGCGGCGAACCGCGGCGTCGGGAACGGGATGTAGAAGTAGTGCGGCAGGTCGAACACCGCACCGAGCGCGAGCAGAAACAGCGGACTCGCGAGCGTCGCGAAGCCGTACGCTCGCTGGATGCGGCGCGTCGAGAACGACCCGACTCCGCGGGGGAGGACGCGGTCCAGTCGAATCACGAGGTAGGTCACCTGAGCGGCGACGACGAACCCCCCGAAGTAGTGCGTTCCCACGAGGAGGAGACAGGAGAGCACCCACGCGGCGAGGAGTCCGCGCCGGTGTCGTGGTCGGCGTGACCGACGGTCGGCGACGGCGTGGACGAGGAGGAACGAGGCGACGACGAGAAAGACGAACAGCGCGTACATCCGCACCTCCTGCGCGTAACGGACGTGGAACGGCGACAGTGCGAGAAGCAGGGCGGCGACGAGTCCGACGGTGTGGTCGCCGATTCGACGGCCGAGGAGGTAGAGCGCCGGTATCGAGAGGACGCCGAACAGCGTCGACGGGAGTCGAAGCGCCGTCTCGGTCGTTCCGAACGCGCCGACCCACAGGTCCAACAGAACGTAGTAGAGCGGCGGATGCGGATTCACCCGCGGAATCGTGGTGAGCAGTTCACCGGCGGTCATCGACTGGACGAACGCGAGCGTGATGAGTTCGTCCGTCCAGAGACTCTCCGAGCCGATACCGTACAGACGGAGTGCCGCGCCGACGGCGACCACGGCGACGACGGGTGCCCACCTACGCCGATACATATTCACTGCCCGCTACCAGTCTGAACTACATAATTTCGAACCGGATAACCGCGGTAACCGGCGACTAACGGCCGTCTCCGTCGTCCCCGTCCCGAGTCGCTTCCGGCGATGCGGACGCGGACTGGGCCGTCGAACCGGTGGCGTCGGTGTCTGCTCGGTCCGCGTCGTCGGTGTCCGTTCCGCCGGTACCGTCGGTGACGTCGGCCGTCTCTCCCGACGAGTCTCCCGGTGAGTCTCCCGTCTCCGCTCCGGTCTCGTCGAACGACTCGGGGTCCGTGCGAAGCGGGTTTCGGTTCGGCGTCTGGTCCCGGCGAAGTTCTTCGGAGAGGAGTTCGCCGCGCGTGTGCCACGTTCGGGGGCGGCAGGCGATGACCGTCGCGGCGGTGAACGCGAGGACGACGGCGGCGGTGACGACGACGCCCGGAATCCCCCCGATAGCCGCACTCTCGGGCCAGGGGTCCGCCGAGAACGCCGTCACGCGGAGCAACCACGCGCCGTTCAACACGCCGAAGAGGGGGAGATACACCCGTCGGAGGCGGTGTGCGAGCGCTTCTTCGAAGGTTATCTTCAGCGTGGGGTTGCGGTAGTCGCGCGCGAGTTCGCTCCGCCAGTTCTCGTCCCGGAGGGGCGAGGAGGGGTCCAGACCGGGTGCCCAGACGTGTTCTTGGAGATAGCGCACGCGGGACCGCCACACGTCGTACGCGCGGTAGCGTCGGGCTTCGATGGTGAGAAAGAGGCCGACGGCGGCGTTACCGAGGAGGACGACGTAATGGGGGTTCGTCGACTGCGAGAACGCCCACGTCAACACGGCGGCCATCAGGATGACCGCCCAGTTGGTCGTCCGGTCGAGGCGTTCCCGCCAGAGCTTCATCCGGTGTATCTCGCCCCGGTAGAGGTGTGCCATCGCCGAACTCGGGCCCATGTCGACGTCGAGGAGTCCGCGTCCGACGTACGGGTCACCCGAGGGGTTCTCGGCGGGACCGGGTCTCGGCTCCGACTCGCCACTCCCCACGCCGGTAGCGCCGTCTCTGCTCTCCCTCTCGTCTCCCCGGTACTGCCCGCGACTCTCGACCATCTGTATTGCACAGTATTGTACCGAGCGTGAAAACTATTGCGTCCGTCTTTCGCCTCCGTCCCTCCGCACACCGAGTTTCCGGTGAATCGTTCGTGATAGTCGACCGGCACGCTCGCACGGGTGCAGGGGCGGAGAAGAACACGCGAGCACGCGGTGCCGCGTCTTCGGATTCGAGGATGCGGGTCGCAGGGCGCTAGTCGAGGGCTACCGCGAGTCTCGATTCGAGCGTCCCGTCGGCGACGACGCCCGCGACGGCTTCGATGTCGTCGTCTAAGCTCCGGTCTTCGGTCACCGGCGGCGACACCTCGCGGACGAGTTCGTACGCCGCCGAGGTTCCGCGGCCGTGCGCCAGCGAGTCGGAAACGAACTCCGACGCCTGCGCCGCCGTGAGGAGTTCGACGGCGACGACGGTTCGGGCGTTCTCCAGAGCCGACTTCGCGGCGTACGCGCTCGTTGCACTCATGCTCACGTGGTCCTCCTGCCCGCCGCTGACGGGCGTGTTGTCCATCGACGGCCGGCCCGTCGCGCGCATCTCGTTTATCAGTGACGCGGCGGTGTACTGCGGAATCATGAAGCCCGAGTGCAGACCGCTCTTCTCGGCGAGAAACGGCGGCAGGTGGTCCTCTTGGAGGTTCGGGTTCACCATCCGGTCGACGCGACGCTCGGAGATGGCGGCGAGTTCGGTCAGCGCGCTCACCGCGTAGTCGAGGCGGAGTGCGAGCGGTTCGCCGTGGAAGTTGCCGCCGGAGATGACGACGGCGTCGTCCGTCCCCGTCGCTCTGCTGTCCGCCTCGCTCGCGGCGAATACGAGGGGGTTGTCGGTGGCGCTGTTGAGTTCGACTTCCACCGCCTCGCGGAGGTGCGAGACGGCGTCGCGGGCGGCACCGTGAACCTGCGGGAGACAGCGCAGCGAGTAGGCGTCCTGCACCCTGTCGCAGTTGGCGTGCGACTCGACTATCTCGGAGTCCGCGGTGAGTTCGCGGACGTGTTCGGCCACCGCCGCCTGCCCGGCGTGCGGGCGGACGCGGTGGATAGCCGGGTCGCAGTTCGCCGTCGTCCCCATCGTCACCTCCGTCGTGAGCGCACCGGCGGCGTCTGCGGCCTCCAGTAGACGCTCGGCGTCGACGACGAGCAACGCGGCGATACCGGTCGTCAACTGCGTCCCGTTGATGAGCGCGAGCCCCTCCTTCGGAACCAGCGTCAACGGGTCGAGTTCGGCCATCGCGAGGGCGTCCGCGCCCGACAGACGTTCGCCGTCCACCGTCGCCTCGCCCTCACCGATGAGGACGAGTGCGAGGTGGGCCAGCGGTGCCAAATCGCCCGACGCGCCGAGGCTCCCCCGCGAGCGGACGACGGGGTGGACGCGCTCGTTCAGCATCGCGGCGAGGTGGTCGACGACGACCTCTCTGACGCCGGAGTAGCCCTTCACGAGGGCGTTGAGTCGGGTCAGGAGGAGGGCGCGGACCTCCTCGGTGTCGAGGTGTCGTCCCGCGCCCGAGGCGTGACTGCGAAGCAGGTTCGTCTGCAGGTCGGCCAGTTCCGACCCCTCGATTCGGGTGTCCACGAGTTGGCCGAACCCCGTGTTCAGCCCGTAGACGGCCTGTCCGCTGTCGACTATCTCCTCGACGCGTGCTCTGGAGGCGGCGACGTTCTCGCGGCCGCGGTCCGAGATGGACACCGTCGCACCGTGTCTCGCGACGGCTTCGACGGCCTTCGGCGTCAGCGAGTCGCCGTCGAGGGTGACGTGGTCAGTCACGGGCCACCTCCCCGCCGACGACGACGGTGTCGACGGCGTTCACGCCGAAGTTGTACGAGAGATACCGATAGCTGGGCGCGTCGAGAATCGCGCAGTCGGCGGGCGACCCGACGGTGAGTCGGCCCGCGCCCGTCTCCTCGCGTCCGACGGCCCGCGCGGCGTTCACCGTCGACGCGCCGAGTGCCTGCGCGGGCGTCAGTCCCATCTCCACGCATCCGAGCGTCATCGCGAACGGCATGCTCTGCGAGTAGCAGTTGGGGTTCAAATCCGTGGCGAGTGCGACCGGCGCGTCGCGCGCGAGGAACGTCTCGGCGTCGGCGTAGCCCGCCCCGAGACCGAACGCCGTCCCCGGGAGGAGGACGGGCGTCACCCCGGCGTCGACGAGGGCATCGACGTCCGCGGCGTCGGCGTAGAGCAGGTGGTCGGCGCTCGTCGCGCCCAGTTCCGCGGCCAACTTCGTCCCGCCGAGGTGACTCAACTCCTCGGCGTGGACCTTCGGCCGCATCCCGTACTCGCGCCCCGCTTCGAGGACGCGCCGGGACTGGTCGACCGAGAAGACGCCCTCCTCGCAGAACACGTCGCAGAACTCGGCGACGCCCTGTTCGGCGACGGCAGGAATCTGCTCGGCGACGACGTCCTCGACGTAATCGTCGGCGTCGCGGCCCGGCGGGACGGCGTGCGCGCCCATGAACGTCGGGACGACGCGAATCGGGTGGTCGGCGGCCGCCCGGTCGATGGCCGCCAGCATCCGCAGTTCCGTCTCGGTGTCGAGTCCGTACCCCGACTTCACCTCGGCCGTCGTCGTCCCGTGCGCGAGCATCACGTCCAACTCGGCCCGGAGGTTCGAGACGAGTTCCTCCGTCGTCGCCTCGCGGACGGCCTCGACGGTTCTGAGGATACCGCCGCCGTCGGCGAGAATCTCCTGATACGTCTTCCCGCGGAGTTTGGCCTCGAACTCGTCGGACCGGTCGCCCGCGAACAGCGCGTGGGTGTGCGGGTCGACGAACCCCGGCACGACGGCGCGTCCCGCGCAGTCGACGACCCGGTCCGCGTCCGATTCGGGGTACTCCGCGGTCACCTCCTCCGTCGGTCCGACGGCGACGACTCGGCCGTCCTCGACGGCGACGGCGGCGTCTTCGACGCTATCGAGACGCGCGTGGTCGGCGTACGTGACGACTTCCGACGCGTTGGCGAGCAGGAGGTCGCTCACGCCGACACCTCCGAGAGGAATCGCGCGACGGTGCGCGCGGCCGTCGCCGCGGTCAGTCCGGTGGGCGTCGGGTCCAGCGACGGCGCGCACTCGACCACCTCGAACCCGCGGACTCGGTCGTCGCCCGCGATACCGCCCGCGAGGGCGAACAGTTCCCGCGAGGAGAGACCGCCCGGCGTCGGCGCACTCACGCCGGGTGCGGCCGCCGCGTCCAACACGTCGACGTCGACGCTGACGTAGAGGCTGTCGACACCCGAGAGCGCCGTCCGAATCCGGTCGAGCGTCGCGTCGACGCCGTCGGCGACTGCGTCGGCGGTCACGACGGTTCCCCCCCGTTCGTCGAGGTAGTCGGCGTAGGCCGTGGTCGTCTCGAAGTCGCGCGCGCCGACGACGACGAGCGTCTCCAACCCCTCGTCGTGAAGTTGCCGGTAGGGCGTTCCGCTGGTCGGCCCCTCGCGGACCTCCCGGCAGTCGAGGTGCGCGTCGAAACTGACGACGCCGACGCGGTTCGCGTCCCCGTCGTCCCCGAGGAGTGGGGCGACGTTCGGGTACGTGAGGGAGTTGTCGCCGCCGAGGAACACCGGGACCGCACCGGTGTCGTACAGTTTCGCCGCCGTCTCGCGAAGCGAGTCTTGCACGTCTCGAACACTCCCGCGGGCGAGCGTCACGTCGCCGACGTCGCCGATTCGACCGACGGTGCCGGCGGGGCGTCGGCCGAACCGGTGCGTCTTCACGCCCGCCAGTGCGTCGCGGATAGCCGTCGGGCCGTCCCGCGCGCCCGGCCGCCCGATGACTGCGCCGTCGTACGGTTCGCCCACGAGGACGGCGGCGTACTCCGCCGCCGCGTCGAGCGTCGTTCCCTCGACGACGTGCCCGAACTGTTCGTCGTTCGGGTCCGCCGAGGGACCCGACCACGCGGGCGCGGGGCCGAGCGTCGTCATCGCCCCCCTCCCGCCGTCTCGTCGGCGTCTTCGGACGCGTCGCCTTCCGACGCGCCGTCGGCCGTCTCATCGACCCCCGCCGGACCCGTCTCTTCGGGTCGTATCGGGACGTGGACGCCCGACCGGTCGGCCTCGTCCAGTGCCTCGTCGTACCCGGCGTCGGCGTGACGAATCACGCCCATTCCGGGGTCGGTGGTGAACACCGCGCGCGCCTTCTCCGCGGCGAGGTCCGACCCGTCGAGGACGACGTGGTTGTTCGTGTGCAGGGAGTTGCCGATGCCGACGCCGCCGCCGTCGTGGACGCTCACGATGTCCGCGCCCGCGGCGCAGTTGAGGAGGGCGTTCAGGATGGGCCAGTCCGCGACGGCGTCCGTCCCGTCGCGCATCGCCTCCGTCTCGCGGTACGGACTGGCGACGCTCCCGGCGTCGAGGTGGTCGCGCGTGACGACGACGGGTGCCGAAATCTCCCCCTCGGCGACGAGTTCGTTGATTCGGAGGGCGAATCGAGCGCGTTCGGTCACCCCCTCCTCGTCGGTTCGAGAGCCGAGCCAACACACCCGCGAGGGGAGTCCTTGGAACTGCACTTGCTCGCGAGCGAGCCGAATCCACCGCGAGAGTCGGTCGTCGTCCGGGAACAGTTCGAGGACGGCGTCGTCGGTGCGGTGGATGTCCGCGGGGTCGCCGGAGAGCGCGACCCACCGGAACGGTCCCTTCCCCCGACAGAACAGCGGTCGGATGTACGCGGGCACGAACCCGGGGAAGTCGAACGCCGTATCGAGCCCACGGTGAGTCTCCACCTGCCCACGGAGGTTGTTACCGTACTCGAAGGCCACCGCACCCTGCTGCTGCAGGTCCAAGATGGCCTCGACGTGTCGCTCCATCGTGTTCAGACTCTCCTCGACGTACCGGTCGGGGTCCTCCTCGCGCAGGGCGTCCGCCTCCGCGACGGTGTATCCGCTCGGGTAGTAGCCTTCGAGTTCGTCGTGCGCGCTGGTCTGGTCGGTCACCACGTCCGGGACGAAGCCGCGTTCGAGCATCTCCTCCAGAACGTCCGCGGCGTTACCGTGGACGCCGACGCTGTAGGCTTCACCCGCGTTCGCCGCCTCTCGCGCTCGTTCGATGGCCTCTTCGACCGAGTCGGTCTTCTCCATGCAGTATCCCGTCTCGATGCGCCGGTCGATGCGAGACTCGTCGACTTCGGCGGCGATACAGACGCCGCCGTTCATCGTCACCGCGAGGGGTTGTGCGCCACCCATCCCGCCGAGTCCGCCGGTGACGACGATGTTCCCTCGGAGGCCCTCGCTCTCGGGGAAGTGCTGACGGCCCAGTTCCGCCAGCGTCTCGTACGTCCCCTGGAGGATGCCCTGCGTGCCGATGTACGCCCACGACCCGGCGGTCATCTGCCCGTACATCATCTTCCCCTCCGCTTCGAGTTCGTGGAAGTGTTCCCAGTCGTCCCACTTGCCGACGAGGTTGGAGTTCGCGACGAGGACGCGCGGGGCGCGTTCGTGCGTCCGGAACCGACCGACCGGTTTGCCCGACTGTACCAACAGCGTCTCGTCGTCGGCCAGCTCGCGGAGTTCGCTCAGGATGGCGTCGTATGCGTCCCACGACCGGGCCGCGCGTCCGGTCCCGCCGTAGACGACCAACCGCTCCGGCTTCTCCGCCACGTCGGGGTCGAGGTTGTTGTTCAGCATCCGGAGCGCCGCCTCCTGCCGCCAGCCTCGACACTCGATGTCGGTTCCGGTCGGAGCGCCTCGGTACCGCTGCCACTCTGCGGACGGGTCGCCCACCGTTCGCCGCCCCGCCTCGTTCGTCGTCTCGTCCATGGACCTAGTGGACGCCCGACACACATACCGAATTCACCTCCGTCCGGAGCGTGATTTATATACTCCGGCCGCGGACACCGCCACGTGTACGAGGCGACGTTCGAGATAACGGGAGACGGCGGGTACACGCTGGCGACGGCGGAGACGGACGCCGCCGTCGAACTCTGGTGTAACGAGCACTGCGACCTGTTGCACGTCCGCGGCCCGTCCGCAGACGCCGTCGTCGAACGCGTCGAACGCCTCGTCGGGGTCCGCGAACGACTCGGCAGAGACGACGAAGTCGTCCTCATCACCGACGACTGCCTCCGTCAGCGCGAGACGCGCGCCGTCGAGGCGTACCTCGTCCGCCACGACTGCCTGCTTCTGCCACCGCTTCGCTACGAACGCGGCGCGAAGGTCTGTCGCGTCCTCGCACTCGACTCGGCGTCGCTGACGGGACTGTACCGGGAACTCGTCGCCGACGGCCTCTCCGTCGACGTTCGGACGAAACGTCACGTGAACGTCGTCACGGAGGACGCCCCGTTGTCGCCGTCGCGACTCCTTCCGGACCTCAGTCCGCGACAGTACGAGGTGCTGAGACTCGCCGTCGAAGGCGGATACTACGAGATGCCGCGGCGGACGACCACCGACGAACTGGCCGCGCAGTTGGGCATCGGCCGCCGGACGGTGGCCGAACACCTCCGGCGCGCGGAGAACAAACTGGTCGTCGCGGTGTTCGAACACCTCCGCGGCCGTCGCTGAGCGCTCGGAGGCGAACGGTCGACACCGGAACGCCTGGCGCTGGAACGGCCGACAGAAAACTCGTCGAGAACGAATCGATTCGCCGCCTCTCGTCGTCGCTCGGATGGGGGGTTCGCTACTCGCTCGCTACTCGTCCGCTTCGACGGGGTCGTGGCCGCCGTCGGCCGCCAGCGACCGCCCGACGCCGACGTACGATTCGACCGCCGCAGAGAGCATCGACCGCCAGTCGTCGAACGAAGAGTGCGCGGCGACGTGGTCGTCCCACTCTCTGTCCGGGATGTTCTCGAACGATTCCTGGTCTTCGACCTCGTGACCGCACGACTGGACGAAGTCGGCGATACAGTCGCTGTCTGTATGCGCCGCCATCCACTCGTCCCCGAAGAGGTCGTCGAGCGTTACGTCTCCTCCGAGGCCACCGATTTCCCCCGAAACGGTGGCGTCGAGAGCAGGGCTTGTCTCCCGCATCGTCTCCTCGTAGCGGTTCCCCCTTCATAGCTTATGCGAATTCTCGACCCCGTATCGTGTCGTTAGTCGGATTTAACGAACGTATACGTTAGCGACATTTCCGGCGAGCGTGCGGGAGACGAAGTAAACGGGTCGTTCAGCCGGTCGTCACGATTTCGACCACGTCGCGGTGTTCGAGTTCGTGGTCCGACCCGACCTGTCGGTTCGTGTGGCAGTCGATGCCGTGCAAGAGGCCGTCTCCGATGTCCGAGTGCAGATGGTACGCGAAGTCCTCGGTGGTGGACCCCTCGGGGAGGATGAAGCAGTCGCGGAACACGCCCTTCTCGTCTTTGCTCCCGTTCGCACTCCCGGGGAAGATTGCCATCGCGCCCATCACGTCGAACAACGCCGCTTCGAGCGACCGCTGGACGCCCGCGCCGTCGTACTCGTCGAGGAAGCCGCGTATCTGTTCGAGTCCCTCCTCCTGTTCGTCACTCACGTCGCCGAGAATCTCGAACGTCGATTCGCCGGGTTCGTAGTCGACGACGCCCGCCTCGTCGGCCTTCTTCAGCGCCTTCTCCGCGTGCGCGCTCGCGGGGACGAACGTCAAGTGCTCGTAGTCGGGGTCCGACGTTATCTCCTCGAAGTTCTCCTGTGCGACGGGTTTGTCCATCTTGTTCGCCGCGATGAGCATCGGTTTCGTGCGCTTGCGAATCTCGCGGGCGATGGACTCCTTGTCCTCGTCGTCCCACTCGTCGGGGTCCAACGAGAGACCCAGACTCAGGATGACCTGCTTTATCTCGTCTTTGTTCGTCTTGAACGCCGACATCTGCTCCGCTAAGTCCTCTTCGACGTTCTTCTCCTCGCCGTTGTAGCCCGAGCGATACCGTTCGAGGCCCTTCTCCAAGATGTCGAGGTACCACATGTCGAGTTCGTCTTCGAGGAAGTCGATGTCGTCGCGCGGGTCGTGCCCCTCCGTCGCCTCGCCCTCGATGTCTGTCTCACCCGAGAAGTCGACGACGTGGACGAGGACGTCCGCCTCGTTCAGGTCGGTGAGGAACTGGTTGCCGAGTCCCTTCCCCTCGTGCGCGCCGGGGATGAGTCCGGCCACGTCGACGAGTTTCACCGGGACGAACCGCGTGCCGTCGTCGCAAAAGCCCACGGAGGGCGTGCACGTCTCGTCGAACTCGGGTGCCGCGCAGTCGACGCGGACGTACGCCTCTCCGACGGACGGGTCGATAGTCGTGAACGGGTACGCGCCCTCGGGGACGTCGTTCATCGTCGCCGCGTTGAAGAACGAAGACTTGCCGACAGAGGGCTTGCCGACGAGTCCGATCTTGTAGCTCATTGCGTCTGCGAAGTTACTCGGCGGGCAAAAGGTGTCCTATCTGGGTCGTCTCAGCGGTGTGCTGGCAGTCCACACGCCGTCTTCGAATCTCGCTCGTCGTCTCTCACCACGGAGTATTTGTCCCGCCACGCCCGAGAAGCGAGTATGACCGACCACGCTGACGCCCCCGACGACGGAGACACGTTCGGCGTCGGCATCCACGTCACCGAAGAGAACCTCCAGTTCGTCGTCCACGTCCCCTCGGACATCGACTCGGCCTGGACCGACCCGGAGGAGTTTCAGCGACTCGTCGAACGCGTCGTCTGGGACCGCCTGGAGCAACGGCCGGTGCTTCGAGCCATCGCCGCGGACTCGTCGCCCGGTGAGACGGTGACGCTCGGCCGCGTCACCCTCCGCCCGGACGGTACCGTCGTCGAAGCCGAACTCTCGCCTCCGACGACCGACGCGTGACCGACGAGGGTGACGACGCTGGCGACTCCGTCGACGACCCCGACGCCTTCGAGGCCGTCGTCGACGGCGCACTCGAACGCGCACTGCTCGCCGAGACGGACGGTCGACGCTACTTCGCGCTGGCGGGGGCCGTCGAACGCGTCCGCGAGGAGACGTTCGACCCGCAAACGGACCCGTTGACGGCCGCGCTCGTCTGTACCGCGGCCGTCGCCGCGCTGGACTCGTCTGCGCCGGTTCCGACCCGGTCGCCGCCGGAGGCGCAGGGAGAACTCGTCGCCGTCGGTGCCGCCACCGCCGCCCAACGGTTCGACGTGGCCGACGAACGGGTCGCGGCGAACGCAGGGTTGCCACTCTCCGATTTGCGAGCGCGTCTGAAAGAACAGTCGAGAGGGTCTCGATAGGAGCGCGGACCGTCGCGCATCGACACCGGAAGCCGACGATTCGGGTTCGCGGCTACTTCTTGTCCTTCTTTCCGCCCTTGTCTTTCGCGTGGTCCGGGCGGTCGTCGTCGTTCTCGTCGTCTTCGTCCTCCTCGTCTTCCGCTTCTGCTTCGCCGTCCGCGTCCTCGGTGTCGTCACCGGGTCGTTTCCGGTCGTCACGGTCTTCCTTCGCTCCGTTCTTCTTCTCCTTCGCGTGTTCCGGCGGCCCTCGTCGGTTCTCCGAATCGTCCCGTTCGGCCGTCTCGTTCTCGTCGGCGGCGTCGACTGCGTTCTTCTTGGCCTGTCCGGGGGCGTCGTCCGCGTTACCCGGGTTGTTCGCCGTCACGAAGTCCGAGATGATGCGACCCGGCGGTCCGTTGAAGCCCGCCGACCGAAGCGCGTCGACGAACCGCTTGACCGCTTGTCCGAAGTTCTTCGACTCCTCGACGAACTCGGTGCTCAGCGTCACCGTCTCGGAGGCGGTGTCGCCGTCGGCCGTCGCGGTGACGGTGACGCTCACGTTCTCCGTCGGGGCCGGAAGCGACACCGTGCCGTCCGCACCCGTCTGGTAGCTTCCCGCACCGCTGTAGTTCTCGCTGGTGACGTTCACCGTCGCGTTCTCGACGGCCTCGTCACCCCGCGCGACGGTCACGGTCACGTCCGTCGTCTGTTCGACCGACACGGCTAACGGCGCTTCGACGGCGACGAGCGTCGTCGTCTCCGTCGCCGACTCGCCGTCCGCGGCCGCGGTGAACGTCACGGTGACGTTCTCCGCGGGCGCGTCGAGTTCGACCGTGCCGTTCGCGTCCGTCCTGTAGTCGCCGTCGGCCGCGTACGTCTCGTTCTCGCTGGTGACGTTCACCGTCGCGTTCTCGACGGCGGTGCCGTTGCGTTCGACGACGACGGCGACTCGTCCGTCCGTCGCCTGCGTCGCGTCGACGGTCAGGTCGTCGTCACCCTGCAAGAGGGCCGTCGTCGTCGCAGTCGCGTTCGCGCCCACCGCGGTCACGGTGACGTTCTGCGTGTCCTCGGGTTGCGCGAGGACGACCGACCCGTTCGCGTCGGTCCGGTACGTCCCGTTACCCGCGTACGCGCGTTCGCCGCCGACCTCGACGGTCACGTTCTCCGCCGCGGTTCCGTTCGTGGTGACGACGACGAGGCCGTCGCCAGTCGCACCGTCTTGTTCGAGCGTCACGTCCAGCGTCGTCGCCGCACTCGCCGCACCCGGCATTCCCGCCGTTACGACCAGCACCGCCACGACGACCGCAAGTGAGTTGATGCGCATTACGGATTCACCATCGGACGACACACACATAATACAGAACGTCTCTGAATCCGACTATTCGACGTTTTACCCGGATTTAATTCGGGCTAAATCGGGTGTTTGAGTGCATTCAAAACGCCGAATCCGGGTTTCGTCGCTGCGAGGGCTGTTTCAGGTCTGCGTGTTCGTGAGTCGAGGCGCGGACGAGCCTACGGCTCTCCGTAGTCTGCCGTTCGAAATGGAAGACGCCCGCACGGGCGCTCCCGTGCGGGCGTCGACTATAGTATGAGTGGCAGGCGGCGAAGCAGCGTTTCCAGAGGTTCGCACACTCCAGTACTGACTGCCACGCTGGCGAGCTTAACTTCCGTGTTCGAGATGGGTACGGGTGTTGCCTCGCCGCTGTGGCCGCCTTAACGCCAACCGATGGAATCGAACCATCGTTTAAACACCAGTCGTTGGTGGTTCTTCTAACCGTATGTGTGAATGCGTGCAATCCAGTTAACGCCTGAACCCGCTTTACCGGTCCACGTGACGCGGACCGATGATGTATGAATGTGGCTATGGACTGTTAGTGCTCG
>NZ_FOYS01000007.1 GCF_900115785.1 Halogeometricum limi | reverse complement strand
CTGCAGCGCCGGAGCGTTTGTGGGTCCCGGCATTCCAGCGTGGGACCAGTATGACGTATTAGCCTCAGTTTCCCGAGGTTATTCGTCTCTGCAGGGTAGCTTGACCACGTGTTACTGAGCTATATGCTGCGAGTGTGAACTCGCGCAACTAGCATGGCTAAATCGGACTCCGATAGCAATGGCCTCCGGCAGGATCAACCGGAATGGGTTCCTGGCGTGTGCCAGGAGGGTTTGGCGGGATGATCTCGACGTGTGTCGAGTCATCTCCATTGCGTGGTCCGTTCGTGGTGCTCGGTGTCACCGAACGGGTGGCACCGAACTACCAAGGCTAACATCAGATTCCATCTTGTACGGCGGACCGCAGGGGTGGAATCCTCATTTCTTCGGATTTGAACGTAGCGCGTCCGTTCCCATAAGGGCGTCGGTTCGCTTCGTTCGGTGTCCGAGTGCGACACGGGGTTGAACCGTGTCGCGGTCGCGGTGTGTCGTTCGCATTCAACCGAAATCGCCTCGACCACTTAAGGCCGTCGTATCGTCGGCGTCGTGAGAGTGCGAGGCACTCTCCCGTGCGACGTTTCGTCGGTGGGGTCGAGGGGCGTTCGGGTGTTTGGCGCTCCGGGAGTGTCCCGGGGCGCCCCGCGTATTTCTACCAATGGCAGGGTTCTACTTAACCTCATTGATTCGGGACAATTTTCAAAAAATAGTTCGGTATAGGTGCTATTGTGTGACAATCACGCCGTTTTTCGAATCTAGCGTGACTTCCGGATAGTTTATATAGTGGTATGGAGTTCGACGTACGCGGGCGAGCGCGAGAAACATACCATTATAGAGAAACAATCAGCCGGTCAGTCTCAATTTATAACGGGTCGCTTTATAAGCGAGGGGCGAGACGTTTCGACCGAACAATGAGTGCGCCGGCAGATTCCATCGAGATTCAGAACGTAGTCGCATCGACGGGTATCGGACAAGAGCTCGACCTCGAAGCACTCGCGGACGACCTCCCCGGTGCCGATTTCAACCCCGACAACTTCCCCGGTCTCGTCTACCGGACGCAGGACCCGAAGGCGGCGGCCCTCATCTTCCGCTCCGGGAAGATCGTCTGCACGGGTGCCAAGAGCATCGACGACGTGCACGAAGCACTCGGCATCATCTTCGACAAACTCCGCGGTCTGAGCATCCCCGTCGACGAAGACCCCGAGATAACGGTCCAGAACATCGTCTCGAGTGCCGACCTGGGTCACAACCTGAACCTGAACGCGCTCGCGATCGGTCTCGGTCTCGAAGACGTCGAGTACGAACCCGAACAGTTCCCCGGTCTCGTCTACCGGATGGACGAACCCGAAGTCGTCATCCTCCTGTTCGGGTCCGGAAAGATCGTCATCACGGGCGGGAAGCAGACCGACGACGCGGAGACGGCCGTCGAAGAAATCGTCAAGCGTATCGACAACCTCGGTCTCCTCGACTGAGACGCCCAAGGCGACGACTCGACCGCGGGCAGTCAAAACGGTGATAGCACCCGCCACGTAACCACAGAGGTATGAGCACGCGCGAGGCCATCGCTTTTCTCGTCGGGTCGGAGAGCCGACTCGAACTCCTCAGGACGCTCCGAGATCGACCGAGTCGGCCGAGCGAACTCGCCGACGAGTGTTCGTGCGCCCGCGAGACGGCACAGCGGACCGTCGGCGCCTTCGTCGACCGAGGGTGGGCACGGAAAGAGAACGGCCGGGGACGGTACGCACTCACCGCAAGCGGTGTCCTCGTGGCGGAGGGGTACGAAGCGTTCGAAGCGAGGGTGTCCGTCGCCGACCGGTTCTCGGTGTTGCTCGAGAACCTCGGCGGCGTCGTCTCCGACCTCGACCCCGTCGTCTTCGACCGCCTCCGGGGGACGACGGCGACGCCGGACGACCCACACGCGCCCATCGACCGATTTCTGGCGGTCGTCGGCACCGAAACGGTGAGCGAATTCCGCGGCGTCACGCCTATCGTCAGTCGTGTCTTCAACGAGGCGGCACGGCGAATCATCGGCCAGCAGTCGAACGTGGAACTCGTCATCGACGAACGCGTCTTCGAGACGTCCGCCTCGGAGTACCCCGACGACCTGACGCGGGCGTACGAACTGGACCAGTTCGACCTGTTCGTCTGTCCGGAACGACTGACGTTCGGGCTCATGCTGGTCGACGGTCACGCCTACCTCGCCGCGTACGACGACCACGGGAACCTCCTCGCGAGCGTCGACGGGACGGATCGAGAGTTCGTCGAGTGGGCCGAACGGACCTACCGAGCGTACCGTACCCGGTCGTACGAACCGACGTCAGACGAAACCGAGGCCGAACCCGACGACGACCGTAGCGGGGACGACACCGACAGCGAAGCCGACGACGACCGAGCCGTGCAGAACGGTGAGTAGTGACCGGTCCGGTCACGCGTGAGTGGTCCAATCACTTTTGAGTGTAGGAAGCTATAAGTTCGATCTCACGAAGAAGCAACTGCAGTCGTGTGAGAGACAGCACGTCCCGCACGAACCCCGCTGCAGTTCGGCCCCCACGTCGCAGATGACGAAGCGGAGTCCGAGGACGCGCCCGTGCCCTCGTCCCGGACTCTGTAATCGCTCGACGACACTACGTTCCGACTTCTTCGGAGAGCACGTCACGGACGACCTGCGGGTCCTCTAAGAGCTGGTGTTTCGTGTAGCTACCCTCTGCACTTCCACCGCTGTGTTTCGACTGCTCGATGATGTCGAGGAAGGCGTGTTCTTTCAACAGGTCGCGGACGCGACGCAGCGACAGACTGTCGGACCCTTGTCCGGTACAGATGTTTTCGTACACTTCGTAGACGCGGCTGGTCCGGAAGCCGTCCTGACGCTCGTTCGAGAGCGACAGCATCGCGAGCGCCTGCAGGACGTATCGCGAGTGCGGCGTCGACCCGCGGATGAGTTCGCGGAAGCGGTCGGTCTCCGCGCGTTGTCGCGCCTGCGTGACGAACTCCTCGCGAACCGTCGACGCCGCGGTCGACTGTGCAATCTCACCCGCGTATCGGAGGATGTCGATGGCCTTTCGCGCGTCACCGTGTTCTCGGGCGGCGAGGGCGGCGGCGCGGGGAATCGTCGAGGGGTCAAGTACGCCGTCCCGGAAAGCGTCGCTCCGGGCGTCCATGATGTCGCGGAGTTGGTTCGCGTCGTACGGCGGGAAGACGAACTCTCGCTCGCAGAGACTCGACTTCACTCGTTCGTCCATGCGGTCTTTGTACTGAATCTTGTTGCTGATACCGATGACGCCGAGTTTGCACTGGTCTATCTTCCCGGCCTCGCCCGCGCGGGACAGTTGCATCAGGATGTCGTCGTCGCTCAGTTTGTCTATCTCGTCTAAGATGATGAGCACGACGTCGTACTGCGCGTCGAGGATGCGCCAGAGACGTTTGTAGTAGGTGGATGTGCTGAGTCCTTTGTCGGGGACTTTGATTCCGGTCACTTCGGAGCGATTCACGCTGTCGGCGATGGTCTGGACGGCCTGCGTCTCGGTGGTGTCCTGCGCGCAGTCGACGTACGCGAACGTCGCTTTCACCGCCTCTTCGCTCGCCGTCTCGACGAGTCGCTGTGAGACGTACTTCGCACAGAGCGACTTTCCGGTTCCCGTCTTCCCGTAGATGAGGACGTTGCTCGGACTCTGCCCGAAGATTGCGGGGTTCACGGCCGTCGCGAGATTGGATATCTCGTCGTCGCGGCCGACGATGCGTCCCTCACCCGGGAGGTGATTGATCTCGAGGAGTTCCTTGTTGGCGAAGATGGGGTCCTCCCGAGTGAAGAGGTCGTCGCTGGCGTTCGGCATAGTACAGGACACCGTGTTTCCGGTGAAATGGTTTGTCATCTCGCCGCGCGACACACACACCGGGTTTCCGGTGAAAGGCCACATTGCCGGGGTACTCGTGCAGTCGAAACAGAGGTGTGGGTTCACCGGAAACCCGGTGTGTTCACGAGACGTGACCCCTCGGTGGTCGGTGTCCACCGGGCAACGACGGGCGAAGTCGGCGTCTGCCGGGGCGAATGACCGCCGAGAACGAACGAGAGGCGGATGAGAGGCGAACGAACGACGGGTGGAACGAACACTAGATGGGACGAACGGCACGTGAGACGGTGAGTCGAGACGGATGACGCGCCACACCTTCTTCTCCCCGAGGACGAGTCGCGTCCGTTCCATATCCGCCGCCGCCGTCACCCGCAGACCCAGTACTCGAACCGTCGCTTCCGGTGCGACATGTTCGAGTAACGAACTAGTGAGTGTTCGCGAGTGTATCAATGGACGTTTACACTAAACAACTATTTAATAGTTGTTGTATGCTCTCCAGAGAGAGCGGAACCCGAACGGAGTCGGCGATTCGTTGGTTTCCAAAAGGCCGAGTATGAAGCCGCGATACGCTCTTTCGCGTGCTACGAGTTCGTTTCGGCCGCTCGGGTTTCACCGGAAACGCGGTGTGACTCTCTCGCACGGCGCGACTCGTTGGTCGAGACGAGAGGTCAGGTTCACTGGCAGATTATCCGGGTGCAGACCTTCTACCCGAGATTTTTCACCGGAAACGGGGTGTGGCTCCGCTGACGTGTCTCCGACTCGACTCCCGACTTCGCTCGCCGCTATCCGTCTCCCCCTACGTTCGTCCGGTTCATCGGAAACCCGGTGTGCGTCTCTCTTCGACACCTGCACCCTCTTTTTGCCGTCTCACCGGAAACGTGGTGTGTCTCTCCGCGACGTTCCCCGACGACGGCGCGGCCCCGTGTCCTCGTCGACGGCGTTCACCGGAAATCCGGTGTGACTCCGACCTCCGCTCTTCGAACGTCAACTCCACTCCTCGAACGGCACCCCCTGCCCCTCGAACGTCGCGTGACGTTCGCTCTCTTCACCGGAAATCCGGTGTGAGGGGACGACTCACGCCGCACGCTACCTTCCCCTCATCGACGGCCGCCGTCGCAACTGTAGCTTCGAATCCGTCGGCCGATTTACGTCGTTGGTAACCGGAATCACCAGAAATTTGCATACTCGTTGTCTGAGCGGTCTCACCGCCTCCGGACGTCTCGGCCGCACTCGCCTCCCCTCCGCCGGTCGTCTCGCCTGTCGCGTCGGCGGCCGTCGCTTCGGCCTCTTTGACCCCACCTCCGGTCGCTTCCGAGAGCAGTTCCGAGACGTCCTCTCCGGACTCGCCGACGATCGCCACGGCACCGCCCGGACCCGTACTCTCTCCCTCGGCGACGAGGACGTGGTGGAGAACGCCGTCCTGTCGAACGCGTATCTCTCCGGTCGTCTTCTCGGACTCTATTTCCGCGACGACTTGGTCGTCGGTCACCTCCTCGCCCTCTGCGACGAACCACTCGACGACGAGTCCCTGGTCCATGTCCATCCCGAGCTTCGGCATTTTGACAACGTATCCCACGGTGTGTCATCACACACCACGAGAGAAGAAAAAGACGCACCTCGTCTCTCGAACCGACGACGCTCCGAACCCGTCAGTTCGATAAGGCCGCCGCCCGTACGAGGAGTAATGACGCCCTCGGTGTTCCGCCGAGCACGACACGGTCTCCGTCGAGTCGGCGCTTGGTTCGTCGCGCCTGCCCGGTGGATGGTCCGCACGCTGCGCCCGTCGAACGCTCGCGACGGAGACGAACGAGACTGGCGACTCGCCCACGCGCGCCGGACCGAGACGAAGTGGCGGCGCGACGACGAGACGGTCCGGTGTTTTCGGTTCGACGACGGGTACGTCTCGACCGTCGACTACGCCGACAGAGACGTCACGTGGCAGTTGACGCCCGGACAGGTCCCACTCGCGAGTGCGCTCGCGACGGCGACGGTGTACCTCCAACACGCGACGACGCCGCAGATGGACCCGGACGGCCGGCCGTTCGTCGCCGTCGGTGACGCCGGCCCGCGGCAGGTGTTCGAAGAGATTGCCGACGAACCGGTCGACTACGTCTACCTCGACACGCTCCGCACCCTCGAAGAGTTCCCCTCGTTCATCGACGTGAACGACGACGTTCGGCGCGTCTACGAACGGATGTCGCCGACGCGGTTCAACACGCTCGGCTGACCTGTTCGGCAGGCGCAAGCCGTTTCCCCGCCGCCCCCTTCCTCCGAGACGATGACGGAAGACGACGCTGCCGACGCGGACACGCCGACGGACGCGCACTCGTCCGACGAGTCTCACCCGAACGAGGCGCCGGAGGACGGCGCGGCAGACGAGACTTCGTCGCGCCGTCCGCGAGAGAACCACCCGTCTACCGTCGCAGACGTCCGGGCAGACGACGAGAGAACGCACAGCGACGGCGACGACGGCGACGACGACGACGAGAGTGTCCGTCGCGCCGACGACGACCTCGCCACCGAACCCACCGACGCCGCCGCCGACCTCGCCACCGACCGCGACGCCGACACCGACACGCCCGCTACGCCCTCCGTCCTCGACGTCTCGCTCGACGGCTTCTACGACGCGCTCGAAGCCGAGGGCCGCCCGGTCGTCACCGCCCAACAGGCGGGTCGAAATCTCGGCCTGTCGCAGTCCGCGGCGGCCGACGCCCTCGACCAACTCGCCCGGGACGGCGTCGTCCAACGCGTGAACGTCGAGACGGACCCCGTCGTCTACTACCCGACCGAGTGGGGTCGTCTCGCCGAACGCGAGCGAATCGTGCTCTTTCCCGAACGGCGCGAAGTCGTCGTCGACCGACCGACGCAGTACACCCGCGCCCGTCTCGCGCAGTTCGCCCACCTCGTCGACTCCACGGGCGACCGGAACACCGGCACGCGCGGCTACCTCTACAAGATTCGTCAGGAGGACGTCTGGCAGGCCCCGTTCGACGAGTTGGACTCGCTTCTCTCTCTCATGCGGTCGGTCCTCCCGCGTCGCTCACCCCATCTGGAGACGTGGGTGGAGAACCAGTGGAAGCGCGCGAACCAGTTCCGCCTCTACACGCACGAAGACGACTACGTCGTCCTCGAAGCCGCCTCCGAGAGTCTGATGGGCAACGTCGGCCGACAGAAACTGGACGAGGAACACCTCGTCGCGCCCATCTCCGACACGGAGAGTTGGGTCCGCGACGGGAAGGAGGCGCACATCAAGCGCATCCTCTACGAGGCGGGGTATCCGGTCAAAGACGACCGCGACTTAGAGACCGGCGACCCGTTAAACGTCGAACTCCGCGTCGAACTCCGCGACTACCAACGCGACTGGGTCGACCGCTTCACCGACCAGAAGGCGGGCGTCCTCGTCGGCCCGCCGGGGGCCGGAAAGACCGTCACGGGAATCGGCGTCCTCGCGGCCGTCGGCGGCGAGACGCTCGTTCTCGTCCCCTCGCGCGAACTCGCCGCGCAGTGGCGAACCGAGATTCTGAAGCACACCTCGCTCTCGGAGGACCAGATCGGCGAGTACCACGGCGGGCAGAAACAGGTTCGGCCGGTCACTATCGCCACCTACCAGACGGCCGGGATGGACCGTCATCGCTCGCTGTTCGACGACCGCGAGTGGGGCCTCATCGTCTACGACGAGGTCCATCACGTCCCCTCGCGCATCTACCGCCGGAGCGCCGACTTACAGGCGAAACACCGACTCGGCCTCTCGGCCACGCCGATACGGGAGGACGACAAGGAGAAGGAGATATTCACGCTCATCGGCCCGCCCATCGGCACCGACTGGTCGAAACTATTCGAGGCGGGCTACGTCCAGGAACCCGAGGTGGAGATTCGGTACGTCCCCTGGGCCGACGACACGGTCCGCAACGAGTGGTCGAGTGCGGACGGCAGAGAGCGCCATCAACTCGCGGCGATGAACCCGCAGAAGGTCGCCGAGACGCGCCGACTGCTCAGACAGCACCCCGAGTCGAAAGCGCTCGTCTTCGTCGACTATCTCGACCAGGGCGAGGAGATGGCCGAGGCCCTCGACGTGCCGTTCGTCAACGGCGAGATGCGGCATCACCACCGCGAACGTCTGTTCGAGCGATTCCGCGAGGGACAACTGCGAACGCTCGTCATCTCCCGCGTCGGCGACGAGGGAATCGACCTGCCGAACGCCGAACTCGCCGTCGTCGCCTCCGGCCTCGGCGGGTCGCGCCGACAGGGTGCCCAACGCGCCGGGCGGACGATGCGCCCCGCGGGCAACGCCCTCGTCTACGTCCTCGCGACGCGCGGGACGACGGAGGAGGACTTCGCTCAGCGACAGATGCGCCACCTCGCCGAGAAAGGGGTGCGCGTGACCGAGAGCGACCTGACGGACTGACGGTCTCCGATTCGCGTTCTGTCTCCCGCCGACGCCGACCGAACGGGTGCCGTTAAGTTCGGACCGTCCGTCGGCGGGTGTAGACGGGCGACGCAGACACCGACGACCACGCGGGTGTCGACACCGACGTCGCGGCCCACACCGATGTCGACGCCGACGCTCGCTCTCGAACCACACGATGACGCTCGAATCACTCCTCGGCGACGACGGACACGAACGGTACGAGAAGGGACTCGACCGGTATCGCGACGCGCTTCGAGCGAGATTCGGAGACGAGCGAGTCGCCGCCGTCTACGACGAGTGGCGGTCGTTCGTCCGAACCCACCACGGCGCGGTGTTCGACCGACTCGCCGAGGAGACGGACGACTCGTCCGCCGACGACCCGTCGCCCGACGACGACCCGTCGCCCGACGACGCCGACGCCGTCGCCCGCGCGGTGTTCGTCCAGACGCTCTCGCTCGATTTCCTCCTCTCTCGACTCCTCGCCGCCGCCGAACGGCAATTCGGTGTTTCGGTCGGTTCTGTCGACACTCCGGCGGGTGAGTCACCCGAACTCCTCGCGCGGTTCGACGCCGTTCACGCCGCCGTCGCGGACGCACTCGGTTCGACGACCGAGGACGCACTCTCCGACCTCGAACGCCGGTTCGTCACCGCCGCCGACCCCGGCGCAGTCGCCGAACTCCACCACCGGACCGTCCCGCGTCTCACTCGGCGGTTGTTCGGCCGGTACGACACGCCCGCCGGTCTCGCCGAACTCGCCGTCGAGAGCGTCCGGGACGACGGAGACGACTTCGCGGACGCGGTCGTCCTCGACCCCGGCTGCGGCGCGGGTGCGTTCCTCGCAGCCGCCGGTCGAGCGAAAGCCGCCGCCCTCGCCGAACGCGGCGTCGCCCCGAGCGAGACGGCCGAACGCGTCACCGACACGGTCCGCGGGTTCGACGTGAACCCCGTGGCGGTCCGCGCGTCGCGTCTCGCACTCGTTCTCGCCCTCCGGTCGGTGCTCTGGCGGAGCGACGTCGCCGGCGTCGTTCCCCGCGTCGTCCTCGCCGACGCCGTCGAGACGACGGCGGCCGACTCGCCGCTCGACGGCACGCGCGCGGACGTGGTACTCGGGAACCCGCCGTGGCTGACGTGGGACTCGCTGACGCCGCGGGTGAAAGACCGCTGGCGCGACGGGCCGATGGCCGACCCGAACCTCGACCTGTTCTGCCACCGCGGCCGGAACGCCCGACTCGGCTACGCGAACGACGACCTGTCGGTGCCGTTCGCGTGGACGTGTCTCCACGAGTTCCTCCGCGACGGCGGCCGCGCCGCGTTCGTCTTGAAACGGGACCTGACGACCGGCCCCGCGGGCGAACTCCTCCGCCGGCGTCGCGTCGGTGACAGACCGCTCTCGATGCGACACGTCCACGACTTCGGGTCGCTCTCGCCGTTCGGTCGCGAAGTCGCCGCCGGGACCGCCGTCTACCGACTCGACGTGGGTTCGGCGGATGCGGCGACCAGCCCGGAGCACCGGTCACCCGTCGAGATTCCGACGACGCGGTGGTCGCGGGACGACGAGAGACCGGTGTACGACTCTCTCGACACGGTGCGGCGGACGCTCTCCGCAGACGAGACGGCACTCGTTCCGGCCGACCCGGAGACGACGGCGTCGGCGTGGGTCCGTGCGGACGCCGAACGCCGTGCGCTCGGCGACTCGGCCTACCGCATCAGACACGGCGTGAAAGACGACGCCAAAGCCGTCTACGCCCTCGACCGGGAGACCATCGAGGAGTACGACCTCGAACCCGACCACGTCTATCCGTATCTGAAGTCGAAACACGTCGTCAAGTACGGCCTGTTCGGGCACGACAGACATCTCGTCCCCCAGCGGATGGCCGGCGAAGAGAACGAGGACGCTCTCCGCCGCGAGACCCCGAACACGTACGCATATCTCGACGCGAACCGCGAGCGTCTGGAGTCTCGCGGGTCGTCGTGGTTCGACGACGGGCCGTTCTACTCGCTTTTCGGTCTCGGACCGTACACGTGGGCCGACTACAAGGTGGTCTGGTGTCGTCTCGGCTACAAGCCGCACTTCGCCGTCGTCTCGACGGTTTCGGACCCTCTCATCGGCGAGAAACCGGTCGTCCCCGGCGACCACTGCATGTTCGTCGGCACCGACGACGAACGCGAGGCGCACTACCTCTGCGGTCTCTTGAACTCCGCGCCGTACCAGCGCTGTCTGCGCGACATCTCCTCCGGCGGGAAGTCCAGTCTCTCGAAGTCGACCGTCTCCAAACTCTCACTGCCCGAGTGGGAGGCGACGGACGCGCAGACGGCCATCGCCGAGGCGTCGATGGCCGCCCACGAAATCGTCCCCAAACACGTCGACTGCTCGAAGCGCGCGTACAACGCGAAGACCGTCCCGGAACTCGACGTGGTGCAGGCCCGCGTGGACCGCGCGGCCGAGCGGTTCCTGGCCGTCCGCGACGACCAATGAGAAATTCTTAAGTCCGGTCACGGCGCTACGAGTAGATGGACCGCTCTTAGCTCAGCCTGGCAGAGCAGCCGACTGTAGATCGGCTTGTCCCCCGTTCAAATCGGGGAGAGCGGATTTGCTTGCAAATCCGGTCGAGTCGGTTTGAGCAGCGAGCGAACGGTGTGAGCGAGTGAGTTCAAATCACCGTGACTTCGCTCTGCTCGTCACGAGCCTTCGGTCGCTTCGCTCACGAAGACGGGGAGAGCGGACTTCTCTTGCGACTGCCTGCAGAGCGACGCGACTACGCTTCGTCCGGGTCGGAGTCGGTCGCTTCGACCAGTCGACTGTTCTCGAACTCCTCTATCGTCCCCTCGTGTCGGACCTGTACGGTCTCTCCGGGGAGTCCCGGGTCGTCGGACGACCCGCCGACGTCGGACGGGAGCGAGACGGCGGTCACGCCGTCGAGCGTTACTTCTCGACGCTGGATAGGGTCGTCCTCGTATTCTACGGTCGCCCACGTGGCGGCGTCGACGTCGAGTTCCGTCCCGAAGTACTCCTCGGGGTCTCTCTCTATCGAGTCTGCGGTCTGCGACTCGCCGGGCGTCCGGTTGTCGTCTATCTGGACCGCTTCGTGCTTGTACTGGTGGAGACGGACGAGCATACCTGCCACGTTCGTAGGGCTACGCTATCGGTGGCGTGGCAACGTACGTAGGGAACGCCGAGTCGTCGACGGATTCACTCCCGCCCGCCCCACACGCGCTTGTCGTCGACCAGTTCGACCACCATCGGACCCGTTATCCGAATCTGACACGACAGGCGCGGGTAGCCGAACCGCGCCGCCAGTCGGTCGTGCCAGTGCGTCGGTGCCGGTTCGCCCTCTCGAATCCGCACGCCACAGGTGGCACACACGCCGTTTCCGCCGCAGTTCGCCCGTTCGGTCAGTCGCGCGTACGGCGACAGGTCGTGTTCGAGGAGGTGGTCTCGCAGTATCGTCCCGGCGCGCGCGTACGTCACCGCCTCCGCGTCGCCGTCGCGGACGACCACGCGAATTCGACCGGCGACCGTCCTCGCGCCGTCGTTCGTGTCCCCGCTCATGGATACCGGTTCGACGTCGCGTGGCGACGCGACGCATCACCTTCTGACGTGACTATTGTTCCCACGGTCCTAGAAAGTATCTCTCATATTACAACTTAAGACCCCCGAGTACTAGCGGATAGATATGAGCGTCGAAACAACTGCTCCTACTCGTGTAACCGTGCGCCAACCCATGAACGACCACGAGACGATGACCGTCGAAGTGGAGACGACGAACGAGACGCGTCATCTCGTCGAGTACGCCACCCCCGACCTCCGCCGGACGCTCGAAGCGCTCCCGTCGGGGACGACGATTCCCGTCACGCTCTCGCGTGCCGGGGCCCGTTCGAACGTCTGGCGCGTCGACGCACTCCACAACGACCCCGCTATCCGCACCGCGAACCCCGTCGCACCGACGCCCAACTGAAGTCTCCCGCTCGTCGCCCCGCATCACGGGCACTCTCCGAACTCGTCGGCAGGCGTTCTTTTTCCGCTTGCCGGTCTTCTCGCGCCGCCGTCACCGACGGGCGACTCTTCGAGGGCGACGTGCCCTGTTTCTCGCCGCGGGAACGGGCTACACGTGGGCGGCGACGGCGTCGGAGTGGCGGGAGTGACCGACCGGCGGTGTTTAGCATCCCGCCGTCGACTACCCGACCGTGACAGAGTTCGCCTACGAGACCGATATCACCGTTCGTTTCCGTGACCTCGACCCGGTCGGCCACGTGAACAACGCCGTCTACGCGACCTACTGCGAACAGGCCCGCATCGACTTCTTCCGGGAAGTGTTGAACGTCGAAAGCGAGGACGTGAACTCCGTCCTCGCGAACGTCGAGATAAACTACCGAAAGCCCATCGAAGGGCTGGGAACCCTCACCGTCGCTCTCGGCGTCACCGACGTGGGCGACTCGTCGTTCGAGATGGCGTACGAACTCCGGTTCGGAGGCGACGTGGTCGCCACCGCTTCCTCCGTCCAGGTCGTGATAGACCCCGAGACGAAGACGCCCACCCGCGTCCCCGACGACTGGCGGGAGCGAATCGAGAAACTCGACCACTGAGTCGGGACGGGTCGCTCGCAGTCGCGGGCCGCCGACCGATTCACAACCGACAGACCGCTCGGGACGGCCGACCGACATCGCAGAAACGGCGACTTTTTCACGCCGAACGATAATCTTCCAGTATGTCCCAGCACATACTGGAGTCGGGTCCGAGTCGCACCGACTCTTCGAACGACTCCTCCATCGCCGAACGCGCCGGAGAACGCGTGCTCCGAATCGGTGCGGACCGGCCCATCCGAATCAGCGCCGGTCACCGCCTCCTGCACCACGACGGAAAGTGCAGTCGCCCGCACGGTCACAACTACGAGTTCTCCGTCGAGGTGACCGGCCAACTGACGGACGAGGGATGGGTCGTCGATAAGGGCGTCGTCACCGACGTGATAGACGAGTGGGACCACCGGTTCCTCGTCGAGTCGGGCGACCCTCTCGTCGACGCCTTCGAGGCCAGCGGCGACGGCGACTCGCTCGTCGTCCTCGACGCGCCGCCGACGGCCGAAGTGATGGCCGTCCTCTTAGAGGAGAAACTGCTCGACAGGCTCCCGGACACCGTCTCGGACGTCGCCGTCGCGGTGCGCGAGACGGGCGAACTCTGCGCGAGTCACCGATAATGCCCGTCACCTCCCGCGTCGAACGCCCCGACACCGCCCCCGACGGTCCCGCACTCCCTATCAACGAACTGTTCGCCTCCCTGCAAGGAGAGGGGAAACTGGCGGGCGTGCCGAGCACGTTCGTCCGGACCAGCGGATGCAACCTCCGCTGTTGGTTCTGCGACTCCTATCACACCTCGTGGGAACCCACGCACGCGTGGATGGGTCTCGACGAACTCGTCGCGGAAGTCGACTCGCTCGCCCCCGACCACGTCGTCCTCACCGGCGGCGAACCGCTGATACACGACGAGAGCGCGACGCTTCTCGACCGACTGTCTGAGGACTACCACGTCACCGTCGAGACGAACGGAACGCTCGCGCCGGACGCGCCAATCGACCTCGCCTCCATCAGTCCGAAACTCGCCTCCTCGACGCCGTCGCCCGCGAACGCGCCGGAGGGCGTCGACGGCACCGAGGGCGTCGACGTGGGCGAGTGGGAGGAGAGACACGAGGCGAACCGAATCGACCTCGACACGCTCGCGACGTTGGTCGAACGACACGAGTTCCAGTTGAAGTTCGTCGTCACCGGTGTCGACGATATGGCCGAGGTGAACGAACTCGTGACCGACCTGCGCGGCGTCGCCGCCGCGGAGGTTCTGGACACCGACGTCCTCCTGATGCCGGAGGGACAGACCCGCGAACGCCTCGCCGAGACGCGGAACGTCGTCGCCGAGTTGGCCCGCGAACACGGCTACCGCTACACCCCGCGCCTCCACGTCGACCTGTGGAACGACGCTCCCGAGACGTAACCCCGACTCCGACCCACGATGACCGATTCAGACACCACCGACACGAACGCGACGGACAGAACCGATACCGGCACGAACGCGACGGACAGCACCGATACCGACACGACGGACAGCACCGACCGACCGACCGCCGTCGTCCTCCTCTCCGGCGGCATGGATAGCGCGACGACGGCCTACGAGGCCAAAGACAGGGGCTACGACCTCTACTGTCTGCACACGTCGTACGGGCAGAAGACCGAGTCGAAAGAGTACGACTGCGCGCGTCGACTCGCGGACGACTTGGGCGCACTCGACTTCCTCCACATCGAGACGGACCACCTCTCGGCCGTCGGCGCGTCGAGTCTCACCGACGACTCGATGGCCGTCGACGACGCCGACATGGACGCAGACGAGATTCCCTCCTCGTACGTCCCGTTCAGGAACGCGAACCTCCTCTCGATGGCCGTCTCGTACGCCGAGGCGAACGGCTGTGACGCCGTCTTCGTCGGCGCGCACTCGGAGGACTACGCGGGCTACCCCGACTGCCGACCGGAGTTCTTCGAGGCGTTCGAGACGATGGTGGACGCGGGCACGAAACCCGAGACGGACATCGCTATCGAGGTGCCGTTCGTCACCGACTCGAAGACGGACATCGCCCGCCGCGGCCGCGAACTCGGCGTCCCGTTCGAGCACACGTGGTCGTGCTACCGTGCCGAAGAACCCGCGTGCGGGACCTGCGACTCCTGCGCCTACAGACTGCAGGCGTTCCAGAACGTCGGCACTCGCGACCCGATTCCGTACGCGGAGCGTCCCGACTACGGCGAGTCGTAGCGGTCACTCCGCCCGCCGCGACGCCGACGAGAGCACCCGAACGACTCGGACTAGTCGCCACACCGTCCACCCGCCGAGAGCCATCGCGCCGAGTCCGACGACGGTGACGAAGACGGCAACCCAGTTCGCCGTCGCCACGGCGCAGTCGAGCGTCTCCCGCGCGCACGGCCCGAACAGTTCGCGGGCGAACGCCCCCCAGTAGACGAGTGCGGTTCGACCGGTCCATGCGGCGGCGGCGGCCGACAGGACGGCGAGGGCGCTCAGGAGTCTCCCCAGTCGTCGCGGACCGGCGTGGAGGGCTCGGACCATGCCGAACGTAGAACGTCAGAACACAAACACGTTTGGGTGGCTGCGGAGGCTCTTCTCGCGCCTCGACAACGCTTATAACTTAGTAATATCACTAGGTAGTCGATGACGACACAGCTCCAGTACGCGAGAGACGGGACGGTGACGCCCGCGATGCGGCGCGTCGCCGAACGCGAGAACGTGTCGGTCGAGTTCGTCCGCGAGGAGGTGGCGAACGGGCACGCGGTGATTCCGGCCAACCGTGAACACGCCTCCTTGGACCCGATGATACTCGGCGAGGCGTTCTCGACGAAGGTGAACGCGAACATCGGCAACAGCGAGGAGACGAGTTCCCGCGAGGAGGAACTGCGGAAACTCCACACGGCAATTCACCACGGCGCGGACACGGTGATGGACCTCTCCACGGGCCCGAATCTCGACGAGGTGCGCGAGGCGAACGTCCGGTACTCGCCCGTTCCCCTCGGAACCGTCCCCATCTACGAGGCGGTCAAACGGGCCGATTCGGTCGCGGATATCACGCCCGAACTCCTCCTCGACGTGATTCGCAAACAGGCGCGGCAGGGCGTCGACTACATGACTATCCACGCGGGCGTCCTGATGGAACACCTCCCGCTGACGGACGGGCGAACGACGGGCATCGTCTCCCGCGGCGGGTCGATTCTCGCGAAGTGGATGGAAGAGAATCGGATTCAGAACCCGCTGTACACCCGGTTCGAGGACGTCTGCGAGGTGTTCGCCGCGTACGACGTGACGTTCAGCCTCGGCGACGGCCTCCGACCGGGCTGTCTCGCCGACGCGGGCGACGACGCGCAGTACGCCGAGTTGGAGACGCTCGGCGAACTCGTCGACGTGGCGCGAGACCACGGCGTGCAGGTGATGGTGGAGGGACCCGGCCACGTTCCGTTGGATATGGTCGCAGAACAGGTCGACCGAGAGCGCGAGGTGTGCGACGGCGCGCCGTTCTACCTCCTCGGCCCACTCGTCACCGACGTCGCCCCGGGGTACGACCACATCACGAGCGCCATCGGCGCGACGGAGGCGGCGCGGGCGGGCGCGGCGATGCTCTGCTACGTCACGCCGAAGGAACACCTCGGACTCCCGGACGCCGACGACGTGCGCGACGGCCTCGCGGCGTACCGAATCGCGGCGCACGCGGGCGACGTGGCCGCCGGCCTCCCCGGTGCGCGAGACTGGGACGACGCACTCTCGGAGGCGCGCTACGCCTTCGACTGGCGACGGCAGTTCGAACTCTCCTTGCACCCGGCGCGCGCGCAGGCGGCGCACGACCAGACGCTCCCCGGCGACAACTACAAGGAGGCCAGATTCTGCTCGATGTGCGGCGTGGAGTTCTGTTCGATGCGCATCGACCAGGACGCGCGGTCCGGCGAGGGCGGGATGCAGGAGATTGCCGACGAGACGGACCTCGACGCCTCTCCCGCGGCCGAGGTGAACCTGCCGCCGGTCGGAACGCACGACACCTCCCGCGTGCCCGAACTCCCGGCGTTCCTCCGCGAACTACACGAGTCGGGGGACGGGGGCAGAGCGAACGCCGACGACTGACCGCGTCGCCGCCTCCGAAATCAGTAAGGGGGTCCGAAGAAAGGACTCTCTGTGTCCCGCGACCCGCCCGTCTCGCCGTTCGTCGGCCTCGCCGTCGCCGTGCTCGCCGTCAGCACGAGCGCGATTCTCGTCCGGTACAGCGAGGCGCCGAGTCTCGTGAAGGCGCTCTACCGCGTCGTCTTCACCGTCGCCCTCCTCGCGCCCGTCGCGGTGACGCGTTCGCGCGACGAACTCCGCCGCGTCCCGCGCCGCGACGTGTTCTGGGCGGCCGTCGCCGGCGTCGCCCTCGCCGTCCACTTCGCCTCGTGGTTCGAGAGTCTTGAGTGGACGAGCGTCGCCGCGAGCGTCACGCTCGTGCAGGCGCAACCGCTGTTCGTCGCCGTCGGCGCGTGGGCGCTCCTCGGCGAGCGAATCACCCGCGGCGTCGTCGTCGGTATCGCCGTCGCACTCGTCGGGATGGCGACGATGACGCTCGGCGACCTGTTCGTCCCCGACGCCGTTCGTTTCCTCTCAGCCGTTCCGGGCCTCGCAGAGGTTCTCGCGCCCGTCGCCGCCGGAACCGGCGACCCAACGCTCGCCGGCGAACGACCGCTGTACGGCGACGCACTCGCGCTCGTCGGTGCCGTCACCGCCGCGGGGTACGTCCTCGCGGGCCGGTCGCTCCGACAGCGACTCTCGCTGATTCCGTACGTCACCATCGTCTACACCGCCTGTGCCGTCGTCCTCCTCTGTCTCACCGCCGCGCGCGGCCACCCGCTCTTCGACTACGCCGCCCGCGAGTGGGCGCTGTTCCTCGCGATGGCCGTCGGGCCGGGCGTCTTCGGCCACACGGTCCTGAACTGGGCGCTCGGCTACCTGGAGTCCAGCGTCGTCTCCGTCTCGCTCCTCGGGGAACCCGTCGGCAGTACGGTGCTCGCCCTCGTTCTCATCGGTGAGACTCCGACTCCCGCGACGATAGTCGGCGGTGTCGTCGTCCTCGCCGGAATCTATCTGACGACTCGGAGAAACTCCGAGAAACCGGCCCATTGAAGCTTTCTGGGCCTGATACGGATACCTCGCGAACGGTTCTCTCGCCTCCGTTTCCCTCTTTGTCTACTGGTCAGTTATAGTATCAAATTTGATATTAGAGTCACAACGCTGATATGCTGTCAGAGAACTAATTTAGAGTATGACGACGCTCCGCGAGGAGATATCCGTGCTCTACGTCGACGCCGACGCGGAGCGCTCCTCGTCGGTCGCCGCCTTTCTCGAAGGAGAGAACGTCGGCCACGACTTCTCCGTCGAAGCGGTCGCTGACCCCCGCGACGCCCTCCAGGTGCTCGGTGACGCTCCGAGCACCGCCGACTGCATCCTCTGCGGCGACGAGTTCCCGGAGTCGGACCCCCTCGACTTCCTCCGGTTGGTCCGCAGCGGTCGGTCGTCGCTCCCGTTCGTCCTGTTCGCCGGTGACGACTCGGCGGACGCCGCGCGTGACGCGTTTCGCGCGGGCGCGACCGACTACGTCCCCGAATCGACCGACGCCGACCGGTTCGCCGTGTTGGCGACCCGAGTCGCGGACGCCGTCTCTCGGGAGTGCGCACCGACCACCGACGCTTCCGCAGACGGACCCGACTCGACCGAAATGGCCGAGACGGCGGTCTACGCGCTCGACGAGACGGGCCGGTTCGTCTTCGTCGACGACGCCTTCGTCGAGATGGTGGGGTACGACCGCGAGACGGTTCTCGGCAACCACCTCTCCGCGCTCGTTCCGTCCGACGAACGCCAGACTCGCGACGAACTCACGGCGTTCTTCGAGGCCGACGCGGAGACGACCCGGTTCGAGACGAACGTCTGCCGCGCCGACGGCGACAGTCTCCCCTGCGTCGGCCGTGTCTCGGTCCGGCCCTTCGACGCGGACGAACCGCACGCGGTCGGAACGCTCTCGAACGTGGCCGACCGTCAGAGAGCGCGGCGAGACGCCTCGCGCGAACGGCTGACGGACGTGGTGCTCGACACCTCGACGATGCTGATGAGCGCCGAGATAGACGAGGTCGACGCGAAGATTCACTGGACGATACAGAGTTTGGGCGACTTCGCCGACGTCGACGCCGTCGCGGTGTACTCGTACGACGTCGATACGGACACGCTCCAGAAGACGCACGAGTGGACGACCGGCGACGTTCCCTCGCGGCCCACCGTCGTCGGCGGCGAGGACTGCGAGTGGTTCATCGACCGACTCTGCCGCTTCGAGGACGTCACCGTCGAACGGCCTCGCTCGTCGTCGACGCCCGACGCGACGTCTCTGTCGCTCCCCGAAGGTGGAAGCTACCTCGCGCTTCCGATGGTGTCGAACTGGTCGCTCGTCGGTGCGCTCACCTTCGTCTCCGCGACGTCGCGGCCGTGGACCGAAACGGAGGTGTCGCTGTTCGACACCACGGCGGACATGCTATCGTACACGCTCGAACGACAGCGGCGCGAGCGCCGACTCCGCCAACAGAACGACCGACTGGAGGAGTTCGCGAGCGTCGTCAGCCACGACCTCAGAAATCCGCTGAACGTCGTCGACGGCTTCGTCGACCTCGCTCGCGAGACCGGAGACGTCTCGCATCTCGACCGGGCGGCCGAGGCACTCGAACGGATGGACACGCTGGTCAACGACGTCCTCCAACTCGCGAGACAGGGACGAACCGTCGGCGAGACGTCGTCCGTGGACGTCCGCGGCGTCGCCGAACGCGCGTGGGCCGCCGTCGACACGGGGGACGCGACGCTCGAACTCGGCGAGCATCTCGCGACCATCTCCGCGGACGCGAGTCGGCTCACACAGGTCATCGAGAACCTCGTCCGCAACGCCGTCGACCACGGCGGCGACGACGTCCGCATCTCCATCGGGTCGCTCCCGGACCGGTCAGGGTTCTACGTCGAAGACGACGGCCCCGGCATCCCGAAGGACGAACGCGCGACCGTCTTCGAACAGGGCCACACCACCGCCCGGTCCGGTTCCGGGTTCGGCCTCTCCATCGTGGAGAGTATCGTCGAGGCGCACGGGTGGGACGTCGTCGCCACCGAGGGGACCGACGGCGGCGCGCGGTTCGAAATCGTCACCGCCCCCCGCGCACAGACGTTCGACCCGAACCGGCCCTGACTCACTCCAGTAGCGCTCTCGTCTTCGCGTGGCGCTGTCGGAACATCGGTTCGAAGCCGACGAACCCGAGCGGCGAGAGCGCCCGTCCCAGTTCGCCGCCCGGCAGTTCGTACTCGACGTGGTCCTCCACGAGTGTCTCCTCGCCGTCGCCGTAGAATCGGTGGGTGTGGACCCACTTCTGGAACGGCCCGCCTCGCATCTCGTCTCTGAACATCGCGGTGTGTCCGTCCGACTCCCGGGCGACGATGTGGGAGGTCCACTCCTGCTTCGGACCGACGCCGAGGGGGTGAAGCGACATCCGTATCTCCGCGCCGACGTCCAGTATCTCCGGGTCGGGTTCGCCGTTCGGTCCGCGCACGGAGACGACGTCGAGACCCATCCACTCGGGCGTCAACGCCTCCAATCCCGACACCTTCGAGTGAAACTTCCACACTTCGGAGAGGGGTGCGGCGACTCGCGTCCGGCGCGTGTACGTAGCCATGTGTCGACGTACGGGCGACCGAACAAAAAGCGCGTGGGCGGGCGGTTCTCCGTCGTCTCCTGTTCCGCTCGTTCAGAGCGTGAAGCGAGTGACGTTCGTTCCCGCCGTCGTCAGGTCCTCGTCCGTCGCCGCCGCGACGGTGACCTGATTCTCGCCGTGTTCGATCCGTAAGACGGCCTCGAACGTCCCTTCCTCGGGTTCGACCATCTTCGTCTCGCTCGGCGTCTTCACCGCGACGACGGCGGCGTTCGTCTGCCCCGAGACGACGAGGCTGTCGCCCATGAACCGGGTGCTGACGTGGAGTCTCGGCGACTCCGGCCGGTCGGTCTCCAGGTAGCGTTCGCGGATGAACGCCGGCATCTCGATGGGTTCGCCCGCGTCGACGCTGTGCGCGAGGCGGACGAACTGCGCCATCGACCACGCCAACGGCGTCGCCGCGCCCGTTCCCTCGCCGAACTCCCAGTTGAAGTCCGTGCTGTGTTCGCGGTCCCACACCTGTTCGGCGAGCATCCGCCCGGAGTTGGCGAAGCCAGCCATCGTCTCGAGCAGGTTCTGTGGCGCGAGCGGACCGTCTTCGGTGCCGTTCATCAGTTCGTACTCGCCGCGCTCACCGGTGAAGATGGGCCACAGACGACCCTTCCCCTTCGACTCGATGGACCACGGCGCACCCTCTTGGTCGCGTTCGCGTTCGCCGTAGCCGTCGCCGTTGTAGCGGTAGAAGGCAGGGCCGTACGGCGTGTCGACGCGGATGGTGTTGTCCATCTCCGTGACGGAGTTCCGGACGACGTCGTCGTCGGCGGGCTTGATTCCCAGTCGGACGAGTTCGAGGAACCCGCCGTCGATAATCTCACGCTCGTCCAGCGTCGGTCCGTTGTTCGCGAGCGTCCGGAGGTGCCCCGCGTCCGGGTCGCCGTCGCGAGTGACGCGGACGTAGTACGGCGTGTTCTCGTGGCGTTCGGTCCCCGTGTCGGTGGCCGTCCACGACTCGATGCTGTCCGTCCAGTCGTCGGCGAGCGCCAACCAGATGAGCGCGTCGGCGTCGTAGCCCTCCTCGATGGCGAGCGCCGCGGCGGAGGACAGTCCCGCGATTTCGGCGGCGATGGAGGACGGCGAGTAACCCGCCTCCTCCTCCCAGCGTTCCTGCGCCGTCGGCGGCCCGTTGCGCGCGACGTAGTCGGCGGAGCGCTTGACGTTCACGTAGTCGTACTCCACGTCGTCGAACGTGACGCCGCGTTCCGAGAGCATGTACGCCATGACGGCGGGGAACGAGATGTTGTCCATCTGTTCGCCGCCCCACCGCGTCCGGCCGTTGAGGTAGGTGTTCTGCGGGATGAAGCCGCGTTCGTCCTGCTGGTACTCGTAGATGTACTGCAGGGCGTGAATCGCCGTCTCCACGTCGCCGACGGCCTCGAAGACGGTGAACACCTGGTACAGGTCGCGCGACCAGACGAAGTTGTAACCGTACCCCTTCGACTCCTCGGAGGTGACCGCCTCGCCCCACGGCACCGACGGCGAGGCGATGCCCGCGCCGAGGAACGTCTTGTCTTCGACGGCGCGCAGCGACATCAGGCAGGCGCGGTACTGGTTGGCCAAGGTGTCGTCGTCCGCGACGGAGACGGGCAGTTCCTTGTCCGCGAGGAAGTCCGCCCACGACTTCGAGTAGCCGGCGCGGACGCGTTCGTAGCCTCGCGTCAGCGCACCGGCGGCCTCACCGAGTGCGGCCGCCGTGTCCGCGTTCTCGGCGAACCCGAGCGCGAGCGTCTCGTTGAGTCGCGTTCCCGTCCCGATTCGACCGACCAAGACCACGTTCTCGTTGTCGACGCGTTCCTGTGCGGTCGGGAGTTCGCCGTTCCCGAACAGTCCCGCGAGGTGGTCGGACCCGGCGACGCCAACCGTCGCCCACTCGAACCGCCCGGCGGCGGTCATCGCGATGGCGACGCTGTACTCGTCGCCGTGTTCGTCGATGAGCAGTGGACGCGTGTCCCCGGCCTGGTCGTACGCCCCGGCGTCGCGGGCGACGAGGTGATAGCTCCCCATCTGGCCGAGACGGAGGCCGCGGTCGGTCGCGCCGGTGTTCACGAGTGCGGTGTCGGCCACCGCGTACAGTTCGTACTCGTTCTCGTCGCTCGCCTCGAACGAGACGTCCGTGAGCAGCGCGTCGTGTTCGGAGTCGGTGACGTACTCGATAGTGAGCGTCCACTCGTGTCCCCGCCCGTCGCCCTGTTCGGTGATGATGTGCTTGAAGACGAGCGAGTCGTCCTCGGCCATCACCGCGCGGCGTTCGATGGTGTCGGCGTGGTCGTCGCGCCGCGTCTCGTTGTGCGTCCGCGCCGTGTACGACGACTCGGGGTCGGCGTCCACGACGAGCATGTCGAGCGTCCGCAGGTTCATCAGGTCGACGCGCGGGAAGCGAACCTCGGTGAGAGAGCCCTCTGTGAGCGTGAACCACACGCGCGAGGAGTCTTCTTCGGTGTGGTCGGCGACGGTGCCGACGCCGTACTTCTCGCCGGTGGTCCACCGCGGCCGACTCTCCGGCCCGGAGGGTGCGGGCTTCGGCGCGGGAAGCGCGTCGTACTCCGCGAGCAGTCCGGTCGCGTGCAGACGGAGCGCGTGCGACCACCCGAGCGGTGCGGCGCTATCCGGCGTCCCGTCGTCGAACACTTGCTCGGTCAGGTAGCCGCCGCGCGTCGTGAACGGCCCGTCCGTGCGGAGCAGGTCGTACAGCTTCGTCGCCTCGTCGAGGAACAGGTCTGCCTCCTCTGCTCGACCGTAGTCGTCGAGGAGGACGGCGCACGTCGCGGCCGCGTTCGCACCCCACGCCGTCGACACCGACCACACCTTGGGGTCGTCCTGTTCGGCGACCCGCCACCAGTCGTCCTCGAACCGGACGAGTCCGGCCACGTCGCCCGTCTCGCGGTAGAGGTCGGACAGCGCCGTCTCCATGTGCGACTCTAACTGGTCGAGCACGCGTTCGGAGATGCCTTCGAGTTCGTCGTACGCGACGAACGCGTCGACGAGCGAGAACGTCGACGAGTCGAGTCGAGAGTCGAGCGTATCACCCTGCAGTCGGAGCGCGTACACCTCGTACTCGTCGTCCCAGAGTTCGTCGAGTCCCTCGTAGACGGTGGTCGCCTGCGTCTCCGCGTGGTCGACGAGTTCGGCACTGACGGGGGACTGCGCGACGGCGGCGTACGCCTGCAGGAACGTCGCGGCGGTGTGCGTGAACCGACCGACCATGTTCTCCCACGCGTTCTGGCACGTCTCGGGGAGGCCGTCGTCTTCGAGGCTGTCGTCTAAGCTCTCGACGCCGCGTTCGATGGTATCGCGAATCTCGCCGACGAGTTCGCCGTCTAACTGGTCGCGGCGGTGCGTGAGGACGTTCGCGAGGAACGTCACCGCACTCGCCGTCTGGTCGGCCTGATACTCGGGCTTGTCCGAGCCTTCGACCCGCGCGTGTGCCCACCCGGGTGCGATGCTCCCGTCGACGGCCCACGCGCGATGCGGCCACGACCCGTCGTCGAGTTGCGTGTCGCAGAAGAACTCCGCGTTCGTCACCAGTCGGTCCGTGAGTTCGAGGTTCATCCGGTCGTCCGCGTTCAGGAGGTACCGAGACACCTCGGCCTCGTCGCGGAACCACGTGTAGCCGTACCCGCCGGAGTGCGTGTAGAACGGGTCGAACTCGGGGCCGGCGATGTGTGCGCCCGTCGGCGCCGTCAGAAGCGAGAGCGCTCTGAGGTCAGAGCGGACGAGGTCCTCGCGGGGGACGTGGTCCGGGACGTACACCTCGGCGCGTTCGCGGGCGGCGGCGCGGATGCTGTCTGCCGACGCGTGTTCGAGTGCGCAGTGAGTGAGGTCCGCGAGGGCGTCCTCGCGGGAGATGATGCGGTGGTCGGACAACTGCGTGACGAGCGTCGTCCGCGCGGCGCGGCCCGCCGATTCGAGGGGGGCGGAGACGACGATGTCGCCGCTCAGGTGCGTGTCCTCGTAGCGTTCGAGCACCGCCTCGCGCGGGAACTCGAAGGCGTCCTCGGAGAGAATTTCGTCGAACCGTTCGGGAATCTGCCCGCGAACGTCGTCGAGACCAGTCGACGCGGTGATGTAGTCGTGCTCGTTCCGGTGGAACACCTCGACGGCCTGCGTCCCGTTGGGGCCGCCGTCCTCGTGGATGAGGCGACCCACGCGGGTCTCTCGACCCTCGGGTGCCATCGTCAAGAACGCCGTCAGGTGCGCGTCCGTCGGAATCGCCCCGCGGAGTTCCACGTGGGTGACGTGCGCTCGACCCAGCGTCAGGTCGTACTGGTGGACGGTGTACTCCCCGGCGTCGTACTCCGTCTCCACGAGACTCGTCTCCCGGTAGTAGTGCTGTCTGACCGTGTCGAGTTCGTCGAACCATCGCGTCTCGCCGTTCGCTTCGATGGCGAACCGCGAGCGGTCGATGCCGTACAGTCCCGAGAGCGACGAGGAGTAGTCTCGAAGTGCACCGTCGGGTCCGACGTAGACGAGTCGGTCTCCGTGTCCCGAGAACGACCCCTCTGCGGTCGGCGTCTCCTCGGGGAACCGCCCGCCGTGGTCGCGCTTGTACTCGTTCAGCGCGGTCCGTAATCTCATATACGCAGGACGTGTGTGCCCGAAGCATAAGTATTGGTTCCTTTTGTATAATATCGAATACATATCACCAGTAGTAAATGGGTCCTAATCGGCCGACCTGACGGGTCGAGACGCACGAAAACGGCATTTGGAACAGTTATTCTTTCGAGAGTAAAGCCAAAGGTCCGAGGGGTAATTGATACTCCCATGCACCACCCAGGTCCACCCAGATTCATGGCCGTCGGCGAGACGGTCCAACTCGCACCGCGAGACCCAGACCCGGAGGAGACGTACCGCTGGCATCTGAAGAACGCTCCCGTCGGAAGCCAACTCGAACTTCCGGACGACGAGGACGTCGTCTCGTTCTCGCCCGACGCGGCCGGGACGTACGTACTCGAACTCGACGCGCCAGACGGCACTCACACGCTCACCGTCCGCGTCTTCTCCGGCGAACTCGCGCCCGTCGGCGTCGGCGGCGGCGCAAGCGGGATGAGCGGGATGAGCGGAATGAGCGGGTCCGCCCGTCCCGTCGGTCAGAGCGGCGGCGTCTCCGGGTCGGGGTCCGGCGCGGGGTCCGGGGGCGGGAAGGGCGGTGGCCGCCCGCGCGTCCAACTGCACGGCAGCATCGAAGGGGACTCGCTAGTCGTCCACGCCGACCCACAACCGCACCCTGACAGCGACACCGACCGAGACGACATCGTCGTGGAGTTCCTCGTCGACGACAGAGACGAGGTGTCTCAGTCCGCGGTCACCGTCGACGGGTGGGAACTCCGCATCCCGCTCTCGGAAGTCGGCAACCGCGTCCGCGTCCACGGCGTCGCCATCGCCGACGCCTACAGCGTTCCCGACACGGTCGAATTCTCGCGCGAACCGATGGCCGACGGAGGCTCCGGAGATTTTCGGTCTGACGCGGCCGAGTGCGACGTCGCCACCGACGGGGGCGAGGACATCGAAGTCGTCTCCGCGGACGCCGACCATCTCGGCGTCGACAGACCCAACGACCCGCCCGAGTGGTCGAAGGACGTGACGCTGTACGAGATATACGTCCGCGGGTTCGTCGACGAAGACGAGGACGAGACGGTGTTCGAGGCGCTCGAACAGCGTCTGGACTACCTCGAAGGACTCGGCGTCGACTGTCTGTGGCTCACGCCCGTCCTGCAGAACGACCACGCCCCGCACGGCTACAACATCACGGACTTCTACGACATCGCCGAGGACTTGGGCACGCGCGAGGACTACGAGGCGTTCGTCGACGCCGCGCACGACCACGGTATGAAGGTGCTGTTCGACCTCGTGCTCAACCACTCCGCCCGGGCGCACCCGTTCTTCCAGGACGCGTACAAGAACCCCGACTCGGAGTACTACGACTGGTACGAGTGGCAGGAGAACGGCGAACCGGGCACGTACTTCGACTGGGAGTACATCGCCAACTTCGACTACACGAACCTCGAAGTCCGCCGGCACCTGTTGGACGCCGTCGACCTCTGGGCGGACATCGTGGACGGGTTCCGCTGCGACATGGCGTGGGCCGTCCCGAACACGTTCTGGCAGGAACTGCACGACCGGGTGAAAGAGAAAGACCCCGAGTTCCTCCTCCTCGACGAGACCATCCCGTACATCGCGGACTTCCACAACGGGATGTTCGACATGCACTTCGACACGACGCTGTACTTCACGATGCGGCAGGTGGGCGAGGGCAACCAACCCGCCGAAGCCATCCTCGACGCCGTCGACCAACGCGCCGAAGTCGGCTTCCCGCCGCACGCGTCGTTCATGCTGTACATCGAGAACCACGACGAGACGCGCTACGTCGTGGAGTGCGGTGACGACGCCGCGATGGCCGCCGCGGGTGCGCTGTTCACGCTCCCCGGCGTGCCGATGCTGTACGGCGGACAGGAACTCGGTCAACGGGGCCGCCGCGACGCCATCGCGTGGGACCACGCCAGAGAAGAGATTCGCGACCACTACGAGCGTCTCATCGAGATTCGAAACGAGACGCCGGCGCTCGGATACGACGGCACCTACCACCGCATCGACTACGGGGCGGACACCGACCGCGCCGTCGCGTTCCGCCGCGAACTGAACGGCGACGCCTACGTCTGCGTCCTCAACTTCGGCGAGGACGCGGCGACGGTGACGCTCGGCGACGACGTCGAGGTGGACTCCGAGAACCTCGTCACCGGTGAGGACACCGCCACCGCCGATGGTCTCGAAGTCGAACACGTCGCGATTCTCCCGGTGAACTGACTTCGATGGCAACCGACACGGACCTCCGACTCCTCGAGGAACCGACCGACGAACTCCTCGCGTGGCACCGCGAGGTGGCCGCCGAGCACGACGACCCGTTCGAGGCGGCCAAGGTGCTCACCGACCGCCTCGGTGCACACCTCGGCGACGACGGCCGCGTGGAGGTCGGCTTCTGGACGCCCGAACTCGTCGACGCGGGCGTCCCCGCAGAAGACGTGTTCCTCGAAGTGCTGACGCCACCGACGGACGTGGACCCGGCCGACACCGACGCCCGCGAGGTGACGTTCCGTCGCGAACGCGTCTCGCTCCGTCGCGAAGGCGAGTACCACTGGGGCGTCGTCGACGGGATGCGCGCGGGCACCCGCGCGGAACTCGGGTCGCTGTACCACCTCGTCTACCGCGCGGACGGCGCGTGGCAGAGTATCCCCGACCCACTCGCGTACTCCGTACCGTTCGGTCCGTTCGCGCCCGCCGAACTGTACGACTTAGAGCGGTTGGACGAGACGCGCGCGGACCGCGACTACTTCGAGGCGCTCGGCACCGACGACGAACGCGTCTCGACGACCGAACACGACGGCCTCCCTCGCGTCGACCCTGCGGTGAGCATGCTGGAGATTCACCCCGGTACCGCCACCGAGGCGGGGTCGCTCGCCGGCCTCGCCGACGTGTACGAAGAGATTGCACGGAAACAGCGCGCAGACGAACCGCTCTCCCCGTGGGAACGCAACTTCGCGGGCTACGACGCGGTTCAGGTGATGCCCGTCGAACCCCTCACCGAGAACAGCGAGGAACACGAGTTCTGGTCGGTGCTCGACGAGGGCGACGACGAACTCACCGCCGCCGTCTCTCGCCCCGACGCGATGAACTGGGGCTACGACATCGTCGTCAGCGCGTTCTCCGCGCCGAACCCGGCCATCCTCGAATCCGGCCGACCGGACGAACTCGTCGACTTCATCGCGGCCTGTCACGACCTGCCGCGACCCATCCGCGTCGTCTTCGACGTGGCTCTCGGCCACGCCGACGACCGAGGTGCCGAACTCCTGAACGACCGCTACATCCTCGGCCCGGGGATGTACGGCAAACACCTCGACTACACCGAACCGACGGCCCGCGCGGCGTTCTTGGAGATGCAAGAGCGGAAGATGGACTTCGGCGCGGACGGCATCCGCGTCGACGGCGCGCAGGACTTCACCTCCTACGACGAGGAGACGGGCGAGATGTACCACGACGACGACTTCTTAGAGGAGATGGACCTCGTCACCCAGGAAGTCGCGGGCACGGAGTACCGCCCGTGGATGGTGTACGAGGACGGCCGTCCGTGGCCGCGCGAGGACTGGGAACTCGCCTCTTCGTACCGAGCGCTCATCGAACAGCACCCCCACTCGTTCCAGTGGTCGCCAATCACGTTCGCGCACAACACGCCCGCACTGCTCACGTTCTGGGCGACGAAGTGGTGGCGCGTCCGCGAAGTCGGCGAGTTCGGCGGTAACTGGCTCACTGGCGTCGCCAACCACGACACCGTCCGCCGCGGGACGCAGATAGACCCGACGGTGTCGTTCAACCAGTCGCCGGTGAACCCCTACCTCGGCGAGGACTACCCCGAGACGCTGGACGAGGCGTACGACAACCCGGCCGCGGCGATGCTGTTTCACTGCTTCCTGCCGGGCGTGCCGATGGACTTCGTCCACGCGAACATGCGCGCGCCGTGGGGGTTCGTCCGCGACACCGACCCCGAGTGGAACGTCAAAGTCGTCTCCGAGGAGTCGAACTTCCTCTACTGGCAGGTGCGCGAGGAGGACTTCGCGGACCCCGCGCACTTCCGGCGCGTGAAGGACCTCGGCTTCGACTCCGTCGACGAACTCCACACGTTCATGGACGCGTTGTCTGCGGCCGTCGACGCGACGGACTACGACCTGTCCGTGATGGCCGCGATGCTGTCGGCGATGGACCAACCGCTCGGCGACGACCTGTCGGCGGCGGACCTCGACGCGTACGCCTCGGCGTGGATGCGCGACGTGTACGACTTCGCCAACCTCTCTCACTGGCACGACCAGTCCGAAGAGCGAACGGCCGCCCGACTGGAGACGCGCGAGTTCCGCCACGACCGCTCGTGGCTTCGCGACGACCTTCGCGAGGGAGACTACTTCACGTACCGCCACCCGACGGACGGAACCGTCCTCTACTACGGCATCCGGACGTCGCCGACGGGAGACGAGCAACTCCTGTTCGCCGCGAACATGGAGGGCGTGCCGGTCGAGGTGTCGCCCGAGTCGCTGGCCGCGGACGCCGCGGACGACGCGAACGCGCCGGAGATTCCCACCGACGGCTGGGACCCGGTTCTCACCGCGCCGAGCGTCGACGAGGAGACGACGGTCGAACTCGCGAACGCCGACGCGGTCGTCTGGCGGCGCGAACCCTAGCCGCCCCGTCCCCGGTGGTGTTCACCGCCGCGACCCGCAAGCCCTGAATACTCCCGGGTCGAACCATCGAGACGTGACAGAGACGTACGTCTGCCCGCACTGCGCTGCGACACAGGAGCGCCCGTATCGGGTCCGACTCATCATCCTGACGTGTCCGGAGTGCGGTGAGAACGGCCGGCACGTCCACGCCTCGTACGAGAGCCTCTTGAACGAGGTGCCCGAAGACGACAAACCCGACGAGTGGGACCGGATGCCCCTCGACGAGCGACTGTTCGACGCGATGAAGCGCGGTCTGGTCGACGTCTGAGTTTCTCTCCTCGCTACGCCGTCCGGTTCGTCGTCGCCGCCGTCTCGACGGACACGCCCGCCACGTAGTCACCGTCGGGTCCGACCCACGTTCCCTCGGGTCCGCACTCGGTCGTCAACCGGCAGACGCGCGTCTCGGGCGGCCAGACGACGCGAACGCTCGATTCACCTCGTCTCACCGTCGCCTCCTGTCTGTACGTGACGCTCGCGCCGCCCTCACCGACGAACGTCACCACGAGGTCCACCTCCGAGGCACCCGCCGGGAGGGGAACCGTCTTCCCGTCGGACCCGGCGGCGAACGCCAGGTTCCGGACGCGCGCCCCCTCCGCCGTCGTCGCCCACTCGACGCTCACCGTCTCGCCTTCCATCGCCGACGCGGGGACGCGGTAGCGCGCGTACCCCTCCGTCGTCTCGATTCGGACGCTGACGCTCGTGGACCCGACGGGGACGCCGAGCGTCGTCGTCGCGCGAACCGCGTCCCCCTCCAGCACGCGGAGTCGCTGTATCTCGGGGTTCACCGGCCGCACCGCGCCCGTCCACCCTCCGCGGTAGGTGAAGCGGTACGGGGTCCGGTTCGTCGCCGACAGCACCGCGACGTCGCGTTCCGGCGACCCGTCGGTGGCGTACACCACGCTCCCGTCGAACCCGGGGTCGTATCGGAGATACTGGAACGGGTGCGCCTGCCAGTCGCCGTACGTGTCCGGCGTGAACACGAGGGCGTCGTCGAACCGCTCGCCCGGCGGTCCGCGTTCGACGAACGGTTCGTACGTCGCGGTCAGACTCTCGGTTCGCTGGCGGTTCTCCGAGAGCGGTTCGGAGAGGGCGTCGCGCTCGGCGGCGACGACGACGGGCGCGGAGACGAGGAGGAGAGCGGCGACGGCGACGCGGGCGTGTCGCCGCGTCGTCCGCTCGGCCACCTGCGACCACACGGTGCGGACGACGAAGACGGCTCCCGCGGCGGCGAAGACGCTCACGGGAAGGAGCGCGTCGAAGTGGTAGAACGGACCGAGGAGGTTTATCAGGTCGTTCCTGAGACCGTTGAGCGTCCCCCAGAAGTACGCCTCGCCGAGGAAGACGGAGACGAAGACGCCGGCGACGACGGCGGCGACTTCGCCGTCTCGCATCCCCGAGAGCGAGGGGTCGTAGTCGCGGAGTCGGCCCCGCCGTCGCCACACCGCCCCGACGCCGCCGAGGGCGGCGAGGCCGGTTCCGAGGAGGCCCGCGGGCGTCCACTCGGTGAGGAAGTACCGGAGGACGAACAGCGTCGTCTCGGCGGCCAACTCGACGGTGTAGTCGCGTTCGTAGCCGAGTATCTCGTGCGGGCCGAAGCCGATGCCGTCGTTCGGCGCGAACGCCGCGTACGGGAACACGAGGGGGTCACCGGTGACGACGGCGTTGTACGCGAGTGCGAGGAGGACGCCGAGCGTCCCCGGAATCGCGACGGCGAGACTGCGGCGGAGGACGCGCCGGAAGTCGGTGTCGAACCGGTCGTCGCCGCCGCGCCATCCCGAGACGAGGACGACGAGCGTGTGGGCTATGAACGGAATCGCGAACAGGACGGCGGTGAACGGCCGCGCGAAGAACGCGAGGCCGATTGCCGTCCCCGCGAAGACGGCCCACCGGAGTCGCCCCGTCCGCGCGGCGTGGACGTAGCCGACGGCGAACGCGAGGTTGAGACTCGTCGCGGGCGCGTACGACAGGAACGTCGCCGAGGTGAAGAGGAACATCGGCGAGGCGGCGAGGGCGACGACGGCGACGAGGCCGACGCGGCGGTCGAACGCCGCCGCCGCGAGGTAGTAGACGCCCGCGGCGTTGCCGGCGGCGACGAGTGAGAGCGCGAGGTTCCAGTCGCCGAGCAGTCGCCCGACGGCGAACATCGCGGGGGCGACGGGGGCGTACTTGCCGTACATCGCCGTCTCCCCGGCGCGTTCGGTGACGACGAAGAACCACGGTCGGACCGCGTCGGTGGGAATCGAACCGGGGCGAAGGAACAGCTTCCCTTCGAGGAGCATCGCCGCCTGATAGAGGTAGACGCCCTCGTCGTCGTTGACCGAGTGGTACGGGAAGAGGTCGACGGCGAGGACGTAGACGAGGAGGCCGACGGCGGCGACGAGGACGGCGGCGACGGCGCGTTCCGGGTGGCGGCGGAGGGTGCGACGAACCGAGCCGAAAGAGAGAGCGGACCGAGACACGAGCTGTCAGTCGGCGGTTCGGGCGTCGTCGGTCGGCCGCTGCGCCCCCGGGGACTCGGTCGCTCCGCTCCCGTCGGTCTCGCTCATTTCTCGTCCTCCGGTCGCTGCTCTCGCGGGAACCACGCCAGCTCGTGTCCCGCCTCTATCTCCACGACGACGGGTCCCGAATCGGGAACGTCCTCGTCGTGGTTGTGCATGCACTGGACGGGTTCGCCCGTCTCTAACTCCACTTCGTAGAGGAACGTCGGACCGAGGTAACGGCGGGCGGTGACGCGGCCGGAGGGTTCCTCGTCCGGACCGCAGGCGCGAACCGATACGTCGTCGGGGCGGACCAGCACGTCGATACGAGTCTGGTCGTACTCGGGGGCGAGGCCGTGAATCTGCTCGCGCGGGACGCAGCCGAGGTCCGTCTCCACGCAGTCGCCGGCGACGTGCCCGGGGATGAAACTCGCGTAGCCGAGGAAGCCGGCGACGAAGCGGGATTCTGGGTGCTGGAAGACGTTCTCGGGGTCGCCCGCCTGCTCTAAGTCGCCGTCGTTCATCACGGCGACGCGGTCGGAGATGGAGAGCGCTTCCTCCTGGTCGTGGGTGACCGAAATCGCGGTCACGCCCGCCTCCTTCAGGATGCGGCGCACCTCCTCGCGCATCTGCACGCGCAGGTCGACGTCGAGGTTCGAGAACGGTTCGTCGAGGAGGAGGATGTCCGGTTCGGGCGCGAGCGACCGCGCGAGGGCGACGCGTTGTTGCTGGCCGCCGGAGAGTTCGTCGGGGTAGCTCTCGCCTTGTCCCGAGAGGTCGACCAGTTCCAGCAGGTCGTCGACGCGCCGCTCTCGTTCCTCCTCGGAGAGGTCGACGAGGCCGAACGCGATGTTCTCGCGGGCGGTGAGGTGGGGAAACAGCGCGAACTCCTGAAAGACGACGCCGACGCCGCGTTCCTCCGGTGGGACGAAGCTCGCCCCCGAGACGGTCCGGCCGTTGAGTCGGACGTCGCCGCCGTCGGGTCGTTCCAGTCCGGCGAGGAGGCGAAGCGTCGTCGTCTTCCCGCACCCGGACGGCCCGAGAAGCGTGAGAATCTCGCCCTCTCGAACCGACAGCGACAGGTCGTGGATGACTTCCTCCGACCCGTAGGACTTCTTCAGTCCGTCGAGTTCGAGGACGACGTCCGACTCCGCGTCGGCCCGTCCGTTGCGCATCTCTGGAGTCGGTTCCGATTCGGGTTGGGTCGTAGTAGTGCTATTTGACATCGTATCCCTCTTGCGTGATGATGACGAGCATCGACAGCCCCGAGACGAAGAGGAGGACGAGGGCTGGAATCGCCGCCTGTCCGAAGTACCCCGACGCGTGTGCTGTCCAGATGTGCGTCACGAGCGTCTTAAAACCCGACGGCCGCAGCAACAGCGTCGCCGGGAGTTCTTTCATCGTGGTGAGAAACACCAGCGCCGCGCCGCCGAACAGGCCGGGAGCGACGAGCGGAAGCGTGACGTGACGGAACGCGCCGACCGAGGTTCGTCCGAGCGTTCGCGCCGCCTCGGGAAGCGAGGGGTCGACGCGCAGGAACGACGCGCGAAGCGACCCCACCGCCTGCGGGAGAAAGCGGATGACGTACGCGAAGACGAGGAGGTACAGCGACGGGTAGATAGGTGCGCCGACGCTCGACCCGAAGAAGACGAGTGCGAGGCCGAGGACGACGCCGGGGACGGCGTAGCCGACGTACGTCGCGCGCTCGAACAGCGGCGACAGCCGGGTGCTGTGCCGCGCCGAGAGGTACGCCACCGGGAGGCCGGCGACGATGGCGACGAGGGCGGCGGCCGTCGAGACGGAGACGGAGTTGAAGACGTACTCCCACTGGAACGCGAGCGACTGGTTCACCGAGGCGTTCCCCGCCCCCAGCCACGTCACGAGGATGGCGAGGGGGACGACGAGCGCGAGTCCGGCGACGGACGCGCAGAACGCCATCGCGGGGAGTTTCCACGCGCCGAGGGGGACGACGTCGCGCGAACGGCCTCCGGCGGAGGTGCGTTCGTTCCCGCGAATCTTCGACTCCAACCAGAGGATGACGAACGTGACGCCGACGAGTTGCAACGAGAGGAGCGTGGCGGTGTCGCGGCCGAACGCGCCGAACTCGACGTAGATGACGCGCGTGAACACGTCGTAGCGCATGATGGAGGGAGTCCCGAAGTCCGAGAGCGCGTACAGCGACGCGAGCAGTGCGCCCGCGGCGACGGCGGGCCGAATCTGCGGGAGGGTGACGCGCTTGAACGCGTCCCAGCGACTGTGTTCGAGTGTCCGCGCGGCGTCGATGAGCGTCGTGTCCATCGACTTCAGCGACGCCCGGGCGGTGATGTAGACGTAGGGATAGGTGTACAGCGTCAACACGAGCACCGCGCCCTGCAGTCCGTAAATCTCGGGAATGCGCTCGACGCCGAGCGGTGCGAGGAGACGCTGGAAGTCGCCCTGCGGGCCGAACGCCGAGACGAACGCGAACGCGCCGATGTAGCTCGGGATGACGAGCGGCAGGGAGACGGCGACGGTCCAGAACCGGTGGAACGGGAGGTCCGTCCGCACGGTGAGATACGCCAACGGGACGCCGAGTGCGACGCAGGCCGCCGTCGTCACCGCGACGAGGACGGTGCTGTTGACGAACACTTCGAGCGTCGTCGGACGGGCGAGCAGCGAGAGCGCCTCCGTCAGTCCCACGTCGAGGCTGGTCTTGACCAACCAGAGGACGGGGAGGACGACGGCGGCGGCGACGGCCCCACTCGCGAGCGTCAGACCCAGCGGTGCGTCGCTGGACTCGTCGGGGCCGTCGTCGGTGGTCGTTCGCTGCTCTGTCGCCATGTGTGGTCTGTTACAGCACGCCGGTGTCCCGAAGGAGCGCGATGGTTCCTTCGAGGTCCGACAGTTGTGTCAGGTCTAACTCGTCCGGCGGGTTCAACTCGTCGATAGTCGGCAGGCGGCCGATGGGTTCGATTTCGGGGACGAGGGGGTACTCGAACGTCGTTCGCGCGAAGTAGTCCTGCGCCTCGGCGGAGAGGAGGTGCCGGACGAAGTTCGCGGCCAGCGAGTCGTCTTCGGCGGTGTCGAGGACGGCGGCACCGGCGACGTTGAACACGGCACCTGCGTCGCCGCGGGTGAACGCCGTCCCGATGGGGGCGTTCTGACCGCGCTGGGCGATGAGGCGCTGGATGTAGTAGTGGTTCGTAAAGCCCGCGGAAATCTCGCCGTCGGCGACGGCGCGGGCCACCTGGAACTCGTCGGGGTACTGGTTCACGCCGAGTTCCTGGATGCCGTTCAGCCACTCGCGCGTCGCCTCCTCGCCTTCGAGGATACGCATCGCGGTGATGAACGCCTGGAACGACGAGTAGGTGGGTGCCCAGCCGAGTTCGCCGTCGAACGACGACTGCTCGGGGAACGCCATGATGTCGTCCGGGATGTCCTCTTGCGCGAAGGTCTCGGTGTTGTACGGGATAGAGCGCGCGCGCCCGGACGTTCCGATCCACATCCCGTCGGGGTCGTGGAAGTTGTCGGGGACGAACTCCAGAACCTCATCGGGGAGTTGTTGGGTTCGTTCGCGGTCTTTCAGCGCGCCGAGCGCGCCGGCGTTGACCGAGTAGAACACGTCCGCGGGGCTGTTCTGCCCCTCGGTCTGAATCTGGCTGACGAGTTCGGCGGCCGAGTTGTAGAGCGGGCGAACGGTGAAGTTCGGGTAGAGCTCCTCGATGTAGGAGATGAGTTCGCCGACGAGGGCTTCGCCGCGACCGGAGTACAGCGTGAGTTCGCCCTCCAAGTCCGGCATCTCGGTCATCGAGACGCCGCCGGAGAGGTCGCGGTCGCCGAACGGCGACCGACCGGACCCGATCTGTTCGGGCGCAGAGCCGCCACCGCCGGTCGACGTCTCCGTCTCTGTCTCGTCGCCACCGTTCATCAGTCCGTTACAGCCCGCGAGGCCGGCGATTCCTGCGGCCGTCGCGGCTCCGAGGAACCGACGGCGACTTCGGCCGCGCGGCTCATCGTCTTGCTCGTCCATGTTTGTTTTAGGTATGCCTAAATCGTTTATAGCTTCCGGTTCGAGAATCGGGGGGTCGTCGCCGGGCGTCGTTCAGTCGTCGGCGACTGCGGCGGTGGCGGGGTTGGTCTGCGCGTCGATGTCGTCCAGACACGCCAGCCAGTCCTGCCAGTACTCGCCGCAGTAGTTCAGGAACGACCCGTTGTTCCACTCGGAGAAGTCGCCGTCGGCGAGGGCGTCGGCCATCGCTTCGGCCGCCTCCGTCCACGTCGTCGCGTCGTCGCCCGCGGCGTCGACGACTTCCCAGACGTGTTCGTTCAGTTCGAGGCCCGGGACCTCGTTGTTCAGGTCGTCGAAGGTCGGCCGCGGCGCTTTGTTGTGCTCGCAGAGGGGGTAGCCCGTCAGCACCTCGCCGTCGAGGAGGTCGGCCGCGCGCTTCAAGAAGACGCCCGACCAGATGTCGTCGAACCGGCCCACGTCCCACTCGTTGTCGTCCATCGGCAGTTGGTAGAACGCCGGAATCACGTCGCGTTCGAACGCGAGGTTCATCGAACAGACGGTGGTGTACTGTCCCTCGTCGACGACGAAGTCGCCCGTGAAGTCCGCCTTCTCCGTCCGCGTCTGCGCCTGCCCCTTCAGGTCGCCGTCCATCAGGATTCGAACGGCGTCCAGGTCGGGGACGTTCGTCCAGAGACCCTGCGAGGCGACGACGTTCTCCACGTCGCGCGGTTCGGTCTCGACGTCCTCGTCCATCGCGGAGTAGGGGTAACCGCGCGGGTACAGACCGTGTTCCTCGGCGTTCTGGTAGAGCACGTTCACCCACCGTTCGTCCGACCGGACCGACTCCATCTCGCCCTCGTAGTCGAGGTTCTCTAAGTGACGGCCGAAGAAGTCCCACTCCTCGTGCGGGAGGGTGTCGTCGTCGATGAAAACGCCGCGTTCGAAGCGCGGATGCGCCCACATGTAGAGCAGTCCGAAACTGGTCTGGGCGTGCGAGGCGGCCGGAATCAGGTGCGTGTACGCCGAGAGGCCGTGCGACTCGAACCACTCCTCGCGACGAGAACCGTCGTACACCGCGCCCGAGACGCCCTCGTCTTCGAGCATCGCCTCCATCTCGTCGGTGTCGCAGAAGTCCTCGGTGACGAGGAGGACGAACAGTCTGTCGAGGTCGAACCCGTGCTCACGGGCGTTCTCGAAGTACGCTCGCATGCACTCGAACTCCCGTATTGTCGGGACGACGACGCAGATGTCTTCGCTCATTACTCCCTTGTGTTTAGGCTACCCTAAAATCTCTGTCGTTCTCGACTCGACCCGGTTCGAACCGATTCGAATCGGTTCGGTTCGACCGCTCGGCCCGATTCGTGGTATTCATGCCGTTCGACGGCGGACCACCGACCGTGTCCCGCCCCGTCGCTGTCGGCGTTCGCGCGACGCTCCTCTTGACGCTCGCAGGCGTGACTGCGTGGGTCACGGGCGTGCCCGCTCTGTTCCCGAGTCTCGGTCCCTCGGCGTTCGTCCTCGCCGTCCGAGACCAGGGACCGACGCCGCGGACGGTTCTGGGTGGTCACGCCATCGGTGCCGTCTGCGGGTTCTTCACCTACCTCGCCGTCTCGACGCTCCTTCCCGTGCCGGCGACGCCCCTCGACTTCCACCCGCCGTGGCTGATTCTGAGCGGCGTCGTCGCCGTGGGCCTCACGAGTACCGGGATGCTCGCTCTCTCCGCCGTCCACCCGCCGGCCTGCGCAACGACGCTCATCGTCTCGCTCGGCCTGATGTCCACGCCGAGGGAAGTCGCGTTCGTCCTCCCGGCGGTGGCGTCGCTTCTCGTCGTGGACCGACTCCTCGAACTAACGGCGACCCGCTACGCCTCGTCGCCGGTCAACGCGTTCAACAGGTAGACCGCCTCTCGCTTCGACAGGGGGTCGTTCGCGTTCCCGCACTGCGGCGACTGCACGCAGGCCGGACAGCCGTCTTCACACGGGCAGTCGCGAATCATCCCGTGAGTCCGCCGGAGAAGCGTCTCAACTTCGTCGTACCCGCTCTCGGTCAGGCCGACGCCACCGGGGTAGCCGTCGTAGACGAAGATAGTGGGTTGGTCGGTGTGCGGGTGGTGCGGCGTCGACAGGCCGCCGATGTCGCCCCGGTCGCAGAGAAACGAGAGGGGAAACAGCGATATCATCCCGTGTTCGGCGGCGTGGATGCCGCCGTTGAAGCCGTACTCGCCGCCGGAGAACCCGTACTGACCGGCGCCGTCCTCGCGCGATTCCTCGCCGATACTCCGCATCTGCACCTCCACGTCCCGCGGGACGGTGACGTACAGCGCCTTCGTCCGGAGCGTCGTCTCCGGGAGGTCCAGCGACTCGCGGCCGATAGCCTCCCCTCGCTTCGGGTCGCGACGCTCGAAGCCCGTAATCTGCTTTCGCATCGTCACCTCGGCGAACCGAACCTCGGTGTCCGCCCGCGCCGAGAGCGGTTTCGCCTTCAGGTCGGCTTCGACGGTAACCTCCTTGTCGTGCAGGACGCGCGTGTAGTAGTCCGCCCACGTCGGTTGCAGGACGGCGGTGTCCCGGTCCAAATCGAGTTTCGCCACCTCGTACGTCTGCCCCTGATGGTGGTATATCGCGCCGGGGTGGGCGTCGCGGAGGGCGTCGCCGAACGACAGCGACGCGAGGACGTCGTTCGAACGGCCGTCCAACAGGTCCACCTCGCGGCTCTCGATGGTTCGCAGACTCATCTCGTGCTGTGGACTGCCGCCGCCCGAGTACGTCCAGCGGACGCCTCGGTCGGTGTCGCGGCGTTCGAGCCGTTCCTCGCGCTCTAACCCGGCCACCACGTCCGGCGTCGTCTCGCCGAAGTGTCTGTCGTCGTCGGGTTTCAGCCAGTTCTCCGCGGCGGCGCTGGCGACGTGCGCGGGGAGGAGTTCCTCGTTTTCGGGGTTGCAGATGGCTCGCTCCGGTTCGCCGTTCCAGAACTCCTCGGGGTGGCGCATGAGGTACTGGTCGAGTTGGTCCTCGCCGCCGACGAGGACGACGAGTGCGTCGTCGTTCCCTCGCCCCGCCCGACCCGCCTGCTGGAACGCCGACATCCGCGTGCCGGGGTAGCCGTCGATGACGACGGCGTCCAACCCGCCCACGTCGACGCCGAGTTCCAGCGCGTTCGTCGACCAGACGCCCGTCACGCTCCCGTCGTGCAGTCCGGCCTCTATCTCGCGTCGCTCGTCGTGCTTGAGAGCGGCTTGGTACGCCGAGACGCCCGCGGCCGCCTCGTTCTCGCCGCGCGTTCGGAGTTCGCTCGCGCTCTCGGTGGCGTAGCGTTCGGCGGCCTGACGCGCCCGCGTGAACGCGAGCGTCTGGTGGCCTCTCGACAGGAGGTCCACGAACAACTGCTTCGTCTCGACGTGACTGGACCGTCGCCGGCCGCTCCCGCGTCGGCCGTCCGCGTACTCCGGCGGGTTCCACAGCACCCAGTGCGTCGCGCCGGTTCCGCTCGTGTCCTCGTCGACGAGGCGGAACGTCCCCTCGCTCTTTCCGGTGATTCGCGCGGCGTGTTCGACGGGGTTGCCGATGGTCGCAGAGCAACAGACGTACTGCGGGTCGCTGTCGAATCGTTCGCAGATTCGGTTCAGACGGCGGAGCGTGAGGGCGACGTGACTCCCGAACACCCCGCGGTAGCCGTGCACCTCGTCTATCACCACCGTCTCCAGCGAGGAGAAGAACCACTCCCACAGGCGGTGCGCGTGCGGCAGGAGCGCGTAGTGGAGCATGTCTGGGTTCGAGAGCAGGACCGTCGGGCGGCGGCCGCGCACGTCGCGTTTCTCCGTCTTCGAGAGCCGTCCCGTGTACTGCTCGACGGAGACGCGACTGCCGAACCCGAGGCCGCGTGCGAGGTCAGACAGCGTCTCGTCCTGGTCGGCGACGAGGGCGTTCTGCGGGCCGAGATACAGCGTCCGACCGCCGTGGTCCATCGCTCGCTCGAACGCGGGGACGGTGTACGCGAGGCTCTTTCCGCTCGCCGTCTGCGTCGCGAGGACGACGTTCTCGCCGCCGCGAACGGCCGCTATGGCCTCGGCCTGGTGGCGGTACAGCGAGTCGATGTCGCGGTCTGCGAGCGCCGATTCGAGGCGCGATTCGAGCGGCACTTCCGCGAACTCGGGGTCGCGCGCCGGGAGTCGCCGGTGGTCGCGTATCTGCCCGTCGTAGTACGGTCGGTCCCGAAGCCACGCGATGAGTTCGTCCACACCGACTGTCGGGCCGAGACCGACCTGACGGTTACGGTCGGTCGGGTCGTCTCTCCGCCGTCTCTCTCGTCGTCGGGCCGTTTCGCCGTCGCCAGCACCGTTTTGTCCTCGCGGTCCTCAGTCACGACTATGCCCGACTACGACGCGGTTCTCGTGTACGACGGCGACTGTCCCTACTGCTCCATCGCGGCGAAGGCGCTGAAGGAACTGAAGAACGTGGGGGCGATATCCTGGTACGACGAGACGGCACAGGAGTTTCTCGAACGGCAGTTCGGCGAGACGCCGTTCGCGATGTTCCTCGTCGACAGCCGGGAGGACCGCGTCTACGCCGGCCGCTCCGCCGCCGAAGAACTCGCCGACAGAGCGGGGACGCCCGGAATCGTGAGTTCGCTCGTCCGCGACAACTACGACCGAATCGCGAAGGTCGTCGGCGCGGCCAGCGGCCGCGGACGCGACCCCGACGACTTCCACGACACCTACCCGCTGGACGAGGACGCCGCCGACCTGTTCGATGCCCTCGTCGACGCCGCCGCGGAGCGACCGGAAGCGCTCTCGTAGATGGTCTCGGTCCTGAACCCGGCCGACATCACCGAGAGACAGGACGAACTCGGCGTCGGCGACGGCGAGGCACCGCCGGGGACGTACGCGCTCGTCTTCGGAGTCTCGGACGCCGTCGAGACGAGCGTCGGGTCGCTCGGGACCGTTCGATTCCCGCCCGGCGGCTACGCGTACGTCGGGAGCGCGTTCGGTTCGAACGGCCTCGGCCGCGTCGACAGACATCGCCGCGTCGCCACGGGCGACCACGGCGTCCGCCACTGGCACGTCGACTCCCTCGGCGGTCACCCGGACGTCCGACTCGATGCGGTCGTCGCCGCGCCGAACGTCGACGCGGAGTGCGCCCTCGCCGAGGCACTCGACCCCGACACGTCGCCGGTCCGTGGCTTCGGCTCGTCGGACTGTGACTGTCGCGCACACCTCGCACACCGCGCGTCCGTCGAGACGCTCCGGTGTTCGGTCGTCGAGTTCTTCGAAGGGAAAGAACTGGGGGAGAGCCCCCAGTGACTGCGCCGGTCCGGGCAGGCCGACGCAGCGTGATTGCCGGTTGTCAGAGGCACCCCGGCAAGCTACTATTTTGCTCCTATTCATTTATACTCACCCGTCGAGTATCCTCCTCACAGATTGGTACTTGTATATAAAAACTTCTATCGTTTATATACTAATCTCAGTGCAAAATCTTATCATCACTGATATTCGACCTGAGTAGCATGTCGAGGCGGTCCGCACCGGAGGTTCTCTCACTCGTCGGCGACCGAGAGGACGTCCTGCGACACGTCGGTCTCACGGGACGGCGAAAACGCGACCTCGCGGAAGCGATGGCGCTCTCCCGTTCGACGCTCGACAGAGCGATTCGAGAACTGGCCGACGCCGGCCTCGTCGAACGCGGTGAGGAGGGCTACGCGCGGACGTTGTGCGGACAACTCGCCCTCGAAGAGTACGACCGGGCCGTACGGCGCGTCGAGGGTATCGTCTCTGGTAGCGCCGTCGTCGGCTCGCTCGACGCCGAGACGGCGTTCGACGCCGCCGTCCTCGCGGGCGCGGACGTCGTCGAGGCGAAGCGACCCTCGCCGCAAGAACCGCTCAGACGCCTCGGAAACATCCTCGAACGCGCCGACCACGCCGACGCCTTCTCGCCCGCTATCTTCCCGACGCAGGTCGACACCTACCACCGCCGCGTCGTACACGACGGACTGACCGCGAACGTCCTCGTCACCGGCGCCGTGACGAGTCGTCTCGTCTCCTCGTACTCCGACGAGACGAAGGAAGCGCTCCAGACCGGCCGACTGGAGGTTCGTTGGACGACCGACCTCCCCCCGTACAGCCTCCTCGTCGCCGAGACGCCGTCCGGCCCCGAACTCGGAATACTGACGTACGACGACACCGGCATCCTCGGGTTCGTCGGAAACGACACGTCCGACGCGGTGGCGTGGGGGCGACGCGAACACGCCCGGCGATGGGACGACGCCGAACCCTTGCCCGACATCGCGGCCGACTGACCGCTTCGCGCGCTTCGCGCTTCGTCTCGCGTCCGCTTCGCCGACCCAAACTGCTTATCCCCCGCGAGGTCAACTCCGGGCTATGTTCCCACCTCTCCCGTATCTGGAGTGGATATCCGGCCGCCCCGAGGCGGCCACGCACGACCTCGGTTCGAGCGACCTCCGCCGGACGCCGGACGGGTCCGGCGTCGTCCCCGACCGACTCGCGGGACTGCCGGACCCGCCGGACGACGTGACGCTCCGGTCCCAACTCGCGGACGAGTACGACGTCGCTCCGGAGAACGTCCTCGTCACCGCCGGCGCGACGCACGCGAACCTCCTCGCGGAGTCGGCCGCCCTCGCCGTCGCCGCCGAGAGCGGCGACGAGACCGACGCCGATTCGAACGAACCAGACGGCGACGGCGCGACGCAGGTGTTGGTGGAGAAACCCGGTTACCAACCGCTCGTCTCGACGCCCGGCGGACTCGGCGCGCGCGTCGACCGATACCTCCGTCCCGAAGACGACTACGCGCTCTCGGCGGACCGTATCGCCGCCGCGGCGAGAGACGGGTTCGGCCTCGCCGTCACCTCGAACCGACACAACCCGACGGGACGACTCACCTCGCGCGAAGCCCTCTCGGAGGCGGCGAAGGCCTGTCGCGACGCCGGCGGCTACCTCCTCGTCGACGAGGTGTACGCACCGTTCGTCGCCGACGAGGCGACCGACCAAGCCTTCGGCGGCGTCACCGGTGCGGGTCTCCCGAACACGATGATAACCGGGTCGTTGACGAAGTTCTACGGTCTCGGCGGCCTCCGAATCGGCTGGCTCATCGGTCCCGAGGAGACGCTGGACGCCGCGCGAGACGCCGCGTTCCACGTTCCCGCGGTGGCCGAACCGAGCCGGGCGCTCGCCCGCCGCGCGCTTTACAACCGCGAGGAACTCTCCGCGACGGCGCGCGAGCACCTCCGGGCGAATCACGAACTCCTCGCGTCGTTCGCCGCCGACCACGACGAACTCTCGGGGACGGTGTTCCCCGGCAGTTCCTTCGCCTTCCTCTCGCACGACCACGCCTCCGGCGACGAGGTGTCCGAGGCGGCGTGGGCGGAGGGCATTCTCGTCGTCCCCGGCCGGTTCTTCGACGACCCGTCCGGGTTCCGCGTCGCACTCGGCCGCGACCCGACGCACGTGGAAGCGGCCCTCGACGCCCTCTCCGACGTCCTCGCGTCGCTGTCGGCGACGGCCTAGTCGAGAAAAGACGGGTCGCGCACCCCGAATCAGGCGATGGCGTCGGCCAGCATCTCCACGGGGTGCGGCGGTTCGTCGTCGCCCTCGCGGTCACCGAGTTGCGACCGGCAGGACGCGCCGGGCGCGACGACGACGTCGCCCTCCGAGGCGTCGACCTGGTCGTACAGCGTTCCGGCGATGGCTTTCGACATCGAGTAGTGTTCGGCCTCGTAGCCGAAACTCCCCGCCATGCCGCAACACGACGAGTCCAGTGGGTCCACCCGGTAGCCCGCCCGTCGGAGGACGCCGACGGCGTGGTGGTCTTTCTTCGTGGACTTCTGGTGACAGTGGCCGTGGTAGGTGAGCGACCGCGACGGCGCGTTCGCCGCCACGACGTCGCGTTCGAGGAGTCGGAACGTGTCGAAGTACTCCATCACGCCGTACGTGCCGTCGGCGACGGCTTCGACGTCGTCGCCGGTGAGGAGGTCCAGGTAGTCGTGTTGGAACATCACGGCGTCGGAGGGTTCGACGACCACCACGTCCCACCCGTCGGCGACGAGTGGAGCGAGGGTGTCGACGTTCTGTCTGGCCTGTCGCCGCGCGAGGTCGACGAAGCCCTTCGAGTGCGGCGGTCGGCCCGACCCGGTGACGCCGTCGGGGATGCGGACGTGGACGCCCGCCGCCTCCAGGGCGCGGACGGCCGCCTTCCCCGCCTCGGGGTGGTTGAAGTTCGTGTACGTGTCGGGGAAGAAAAGCACCTTCGACTCCGCCTGCGCCTCGGGGATTCCGGCCCGTCCCCGCGACTCGAACCAGTCGGTGAACGACTCGCGGTGGAACGTCGGCAACTCGCGTTCGCGGGCGATTCCGAGCGTCTTCTCCATCGCGACGCGCGCGCCGGGCACCTTCGCGGCGAGGTTCGAGACGGGTGCGAGCGTGCTCCCGAGTTCCGAGAGGCGGTCGATGTTCGCGAACAGTCTGTCGCGGAGACTCGACCCGTTTCGCTGGTGGTACTCGTGGGTCACCTCCGTCTTCATCTTCGCCATGTCGACGCCGCTGGGACAGTCTTTGAGACAGCCCTTACAGCCGATACAGAGGTCCATCACCTCCTCGACGAACTCGTCTTCGAACTGCGCTTCTTCTCGCAGGTCCCCGCTCATCGCCTGCCGGAGCATGTTCGCTCGGCCGCGAGTGGACTGAATCTCCTCTTCTGCGGCGCGGAACGTCGGGCACATCACACCGCCGGTCGTCTCCTGCGGGCCGCGACAGCCACCGCACCCGTGACAGAGTTCGACCATCCCCTGCAGGCCGTTCTCGTTCGGCCAGTTCATCGCCGGGTCGAGGCCGGCGTCGAACTCGTACTCCGGCGAGAACCGGAGGTGTTCGGTCATGTCGTGCGCCCTCGTCGCCGCCGCGCCCTCGGGTCGTTCCTCGTCGTCCTGGTAGCCGCAGATGTTCCCGGGGTTGAGAATCCAGTCGGGGTCGAACGCCGTCTTCAGGTCGCGGAACGTCGCCCACAACTCGTCGCCGTACAGTTTCCGATTCCACTGCGTGCGGGCGCGGCCGTCGCCGTGTTCGCCCGAGACCGACCCGCCGTACTTCACGACGAGGTCCGTCACCTCGTCGGCGATGGCCTCGTACGTCTCCAGTCCCTCGACGGTCTTCGTGTCGACGAGGGGCCGGATGTGGAGCACGCCCGGTCCGGCGTGCGCGTAGTAGGAGGCGAACGTCCCTTTCTCCTCTAAGATGGCCTGGAAGTCGGCGACGAACGCCGGGAGGTTCGCCGCGGGGATGGCGGTGTCTTCGATGTACGCGATGTGCTTCGCGTCCGACGTGCGAGAGAGGAGGATGGGGAGGCCGGACTTGCGCATCTTCCAGAACTTCGCGCGCGTCTCGGCGTCGTGCGCCTCCATCGCCGCGACGGCGTACTGCTCTTTCTGCGTCGTCTCGGCCGCGCCCTCGCCGGGTTCGGCCTCCGTCGCCGCACCCGGAACTCGGTCGGCGACGAGGTCGGCCACCTGCTGTCGGCCGTGGTCGTCGTCCTCGGCGTAGAACTCCACGAGGAGGACCGAGTCGGTGCCGTCCGGGAGCATCCCGACCACGTCGCGGAACTCCGCCGTCTCGGCGGCCAGTCCGAGGAGGACGTCGTCCATCACCTCGACGGCGGCGGGGCCGTGTTCGAGGATGGGTTCGACGTCCTCCATCGCGTCCAACACGTCGTCGTACGTGAGAAGCGCCACCGCGGCCGTGTTCGGGACGGGTTCGAGAGAGACGGTGGCTTCGGTGACGATTCCCAGCGTTCCCTCGGACCCCGCGAGGAGTCGCGCGAGGTTCACCGTGCCGGGTTCGCTCTCGGGGTCGACGCCGGAGTCGTCCGGGAGTCGGCGTTCGCCGCGCATCTCGTCGACCAGCATGTCGAGGTTGTACCCCGAGACGTTCCGCTTCAGGTCGGGGTATCGCTCGGCGATGTCGTCGGCCCGTTCGTCCAGAATCGTCGCGACTTCGGCGTAGATTCGCTCTTCGAGCGTGCCCGTCGGGTCGCCCTCCTCGCGGAGCGTCTCCACCTCGACTTCGCCGAACGTCGTCACGGTGCCGTCCGCGAGGACGACTTCGGCCGATTCGAGGTAGTAGTCGGTCTTGCCGTACTTCAGCGAGTGCGCGCCGGTCGAGTTGTTGCCGACGGCACCGCCGAGTGCGGACTTGTCGCCCCACGCCGGGTCGGGGGCGAACTTCAGTCCGTGGGCTTCGAGTTCGCCGTTCAGGTCCCCGAGTCGGATACCCGCCTGCGCCGTCGCCGTCCCGGCGTCGGCGTCGACGTCGATGAGGGCGTCCATGTGGGTCAACAGGTCCAAGACGACGGCTTCGTTCACCGTCTGCCCGGCGAGACTCGTCCCGCCGCCGCGGGGCAGGACGGGTATCTCGCGGCGCGCGCAGTACTCCACCACGGCAACCACGTCGTCCGTCGACGTCGGCATCACCACGCCGACGGGCGTCTGCTCGTACGCGGAGGCGTCCGTCGCGTACAGTTGCCGCGTGTAGGTGTCGAAGCGCACGTCGCCGTCGACGAGCGATTCGAGGTCCGAGACGAGACCCGGACGGTCGACGTCGCCGTCGACGTAGTCGTAGTTCGCTCTGTCGTCCGCAGCAGGGTCTGCGGTGCGTTCACGAGAGTTCGATGCCATCTAGTACCACGACGTTCGGCGGTACCCCGTATAAAATCCCGGACGGCGGCACGGTGCGCGGGTGCGTGTGCGCCGTCGTGGTCGTTCCGCTGGACGTGTGCTCGTCGCTCCCGAACGATGCTCTCGTCGTTTTCCCCGCATTCTCCGGCAACCGGTGCCGGAATCGTGGCGAAGAGACTGTCCTTCCCGGGTGACTGTCGAACGGCGTGATACCTCGTCTGACGCCCGTCTGCCGCACCTCGCCCGAGGCGGGAGAACCGAGTCCGAGGCTACGAACAATTAAGGCGGATGACTTCCAGAGAGTGGACATGGACGGGACTCCCGAAGAGTTGACGACGCTCGTCGGGCGTGAGGTCTACTCGAACAACGGCGTGTTCGTGGGCGAAGTCGAGGACGTTCGCCTCGACCTCGACCGGCAAGCCGTGACCGGACTCGCGCTCGGACGACTCAACGACGAACTGTTCCAGAACCGAATCGAACGGGGCAAAGGCGTACTGCTGCCGTACCGCTGGGTCCGCGCCGTCGGCGACGTCATCCTCGTCAACGACGTCATCGAGCGACTGAAACAACCCGAAGAAGAGACCGAATCGACGCTCGTCGCCTGACGCGGCGGCTCTCGCCGCGCGAGTCCCGCGCGGTCAGTTTCCGTTTCCGCTCTCCGTACTCTCGACGCCCATCGCTTGAAACAGCTTTCGCCGAACCGCCTCCTCGGTGAGTTGCAACAGCGTATCGCGGTTGTCGTCGGACGTCTCGATACCCGTGAAGATGCCGAGCGGAATCTCGACGTCGCCCTGCGTGGAGTGGCCTCCGGCGTCGCCGATGCCCTCGAAGGCGTCCTGCAGGACGTTGCCGATGTTCATCCGGATGTCCTTCGACCGAGCCGAGAGGTAGATGTTGTTGTCGACGATACCGAAGACGGCAGTCGTCGTCACGCCCTCCAGATTGAGGAGATGCTGTGCGGCCTGTCCCAACGCGTCTCTGTCGCGGATGAAGCCCGCGTTCGAGACGAGGTGGCTCCCCTGCACGTCGCGGTTCTGGATGGCCTCGGCGAGGACGTCCAGCGTCTCCGGCGACATCGACGGCGACTCAACCTGTTCGAGGGTGTCGTGGTCGGCGAACGGGTAGAGGTACGCCGCGGCCGTCAGGTCCGCGGGCGTCGTCTCGCGCTTGAAGTCCAGCGTCTCCGCGCGGATGCCGTAGAGAAGCGCCGTCGCGACGGCTTCGCTCGGGCTGATGTTGAACTCCTGGATGTACTTCGTGAGGATGGTTGACGTCGAGGAGACGTTCGGCCGGACGTCGATGAACGCGGGGTCGATACCCTCGTCGGGTTCGAAGTGGTCGATGAAGATGTCCACCTCGGTGCCGATGTCGGGTTCGCCGGACTTCATGTGGTCGACGAGGGCGACGGCTCCGTACGCGGAGAGGTCCGGCGCCTCCGACAACGGCGTGAGGTCGATGCCGAGGAGGTTGACGAACGCCCGGTTCTCCTGGTGGCCCATGTCGCCGTCGTAGAGGATGTCCGCCTCCACGTCGTACTCGGCGGCGATGGCCTGCAACGCCGCCGCACTCGCGATGGAGTCGGGGTCGGGGTTGTCGTGCGTCAGGATGGCGAGCGTGCCTTCGCTGGCTTCGAGCAGTTCGGCCAGTTGGCGCGCCTTGTACTCCAGTTCGCCGGACTCCAAGGAGCGAAGCGCGGAGTCGGCGATGACCTCCGAGGGGTTGATGACGACGTCGGCGCCGAGCGTGTCGAGTTCGTCCTCGGAGACGGGGTCGGACGCGCGGACGACGATGAACTGGTCGCCGCCGCGTTCGCGGATGGCGGAGACGGCCGCCTTGTTCGCCTCGACGTCCGACGCGAGGATGAGGACCACGTCTCGGTCCCCGACCACGTCGGCGACTTCGGGGTCGGAGATATCGGTCGTCTGCGCGTTCAGGTCCTGGTCGCGGAGGGCTTCGACCCGGCTCTCGTCCTTGTCGAGGATGAGGACGTCTTTCCCCTCCTCGGCGAGTTCCTCGGCGACGGCGTGCCCTACGCTCCCGCACCCGAGAATCGCGTAGGTAGACATCGAGGATATCGTGACCCCAGCACTCATATCGTCTTCACGTCTGGTCGGACGACACTTAACAGCACTCGTTTCCGCGAGGCGGGCGAACGTCGCCGAAAAGCCGCGGACTGCGGGCCGGAGACGACCGCCCACGACCGCCACGCTCCGTGCGTTCGTCTCCCATCGCGACTCTTAAACGAAAGGTCTTTACTTACCCCGTGGATACGACGAAACGCACGGGCCGGTAGCTCAGTTAGGGAGAGCGTCTGACTCTTAATCAGACGGTCGAGGGTTCAAATCCCTTCCGGCCCGCTTTCGACGGTGCAGACACCGCGTCTCCATCCTCTCACACCCGCACTCCACAGGTGAGCGCCCGCGGTGTGCGGCACACCGAGTTTCCGGTGAAATCAACGGGAAGCGTTCTACAGACGTGTGAAAACGAGGTTTTAGAGATAGATTCTGTGACTCAGACCGCTCGCTGTTCAGTTTCACCCGCTGGTGAGCGTTTATACGGTGTGAAAGAAAACACGGGTCGATGCAGAACGACCGAACCGGACTGGTACTCGCGGTTCTCGTCCTCGGGACGGGCGTCGTCTTCGGCGCGTGGGTCGACGGGGGCCGTCGACTCGGCGACGCCGTCTCGGCGGTGGCCGTCGCGCCGGTGCAAGTCCCGTCAGACTTCGGCGCGACGCTGGGTCTGTTGCTGCTCTTCGTCGGAACCGTGGCGCTGGTTCGGCGCGTCGTCGCGCCGTGAGACGCTTCGGTCGATTCGACTCTCGATACCGGCGATTTCGGCGACGTGCCACGCGTTTCCGCGCCCGCCGACGCCCTCCATCTTCAACGGGACGCTCGCGCCCGCGGGGAGTCTTGATAACGCTTCTTCGACAGACGCGTCCTCGAACGAGACGAGTTGCCGTACCTCGTTCGTCGATTCGACCAGTACCGTCATCGCGCCGTGGTCGTTCATCGGCCACTCGATTCGGGCCGTGCGCGTCCGCATCTGGGATGGGTTGGTGGGGTGGGACCGCATGATTCTTACCAACGGTCACAACCTCTTAAACTCTTGTTTGCACAAGTTGAGTTTGTTATCAAAAAATGCGACCATCAGCAAAAGGTGAAGAACTATCTCGTCTCGATAGACGTTCGTTCGCTCTTCACTCGTCTTCGAGTAGTTCGTCCAAGAGCGTCTCTAACTCGTAGTTCTGGAGGACGCGCGCGCTGTCTCGAAGCGTCGACACGACGAACGTCGAGTTCGTCCGTTCGACTTCCTCCAGCGTCTCGAAGTCGGTGATGAGTCGTTCGACTTTCTCGCTCCCCGAGAGGTGTGCGACGACGATGAAGTCCGTCTCGCCCATCGTGAAGTACGCCTGCGTGACGCCCTCGACGTCGAGAATCTTCTCTTTGAAGTCGTGATGCGACCCGCTGTAGTCTGTCAGTATCTCGACGAGGACGGTGACGCCCAGTCCGACCTTCTCCAGGTCGACGTCGTACAGGTCGTTCTTGATAACGCCCGCCTCGCGGAGGTTGTTCAGTCGGTAGTGAATCGTCGAGACGGGGATGTCCGTCTCTTCGTGCAGTCGTTCGGGACTCCCTGTCTCCAGGTCGGATATGGCCTTCAGGAGGCGGATGTCGCGTTCGTCCATGACCGTGGTGTCTGTCCATACGTGGCGTGAGGGTTGTATGTTCCGCATCCTCGAACGAGTGAGCGTCTCGTACAACGAAAACGATTTGTGCCGATTTATAATGCATCAAATGCTTCTAATTTTGCTCCAGAATCGAATCTCGGGCAAACTCTTGTAGACAGATATAAAAACACGCGTCTGTGACGTTCGTGTATCCATGTCGCTCGGAACTCGCTCTGACACGTCCAACTGGAACGCCCTCCTCTTTCTCGCACTCGCGTGCTTTTGGGGAACGTCGTTCGTCGCTATCGAAGCCGGATTAGAGTACTTCCCGCCGGTCCTGTTCGCGGGCATCCGCTACGCCATCGCCGGCGTCGTCATCTTCGGCTACGCCGCGTGGACGACGGACCGGTGGTACCCCCGCGGCCGCGCCGAGTGGACCAGCGTCGGTATCGCGGGCGTGTTCATCATCGCCGCCTACCACGCACTGCTCTACCTCGGTGAGATGCACGTCAACGGTGCCGTCGCCGCCGTCGTCGTCAGTCTCACGCCGGTGCTGACCGCCGTGTTCGCCGCGGTGCTCTTAGACGAGTCGCTGGACGCCGTCGCCGGACTCGGCTTCCTCCTCGGTATCGCGGGCGTCGTCGTCGTCGCGGACCCCAACCCCGCGAACCTCCTGTCGTCGAACCTCCTCGGCATCGCCCTCATCTTCCTCGGCGGCGTGAGTTTCGCCGCCGGCGCGGTGCTCTCGACGCCGTTCCGAACCGACCTGCCGAGTGCGCCGACGCAGGCGTGGGCGATGCTCGTCGGTGCGGGCGTCCTCTTCGTCGGCGCGTTCGCGCGCGGCGAGTCGCCCGCCGCCATCGAGTGGACGACGACGGCCGTCGTCTCGCTGACGTACCTGACGCTCGTCTCCGGCGTCGTCGGCTTCCTCATCTACTTCGCCCTGCACGAACGCGTCGGCGCGACCGAAATCAACCTCGTCGGCTACCTCGAACCCGTCGTCGCCTCCCTCGCCGCGTGGGTCCTCCTCGGCCACGTCGTCGACCAGACGACGCTCGTCGGCTTCCTCGTCATCTTCGCCGGGTTCGCTCTCGTCAAGCGCGACACCATCCGTGCCCGCGTCTTCGGCGAGTCGACGCCCGCGGCGACCGGTCACGGCTACGACGCGGACTGACCCGACCTGCTACGAACCGAAACCACTTTTCGCCCCTCCGACTCACACCAACCGTGAATCGGGACAGTATCCAGTTCTACGCGCTCTATCTCACGCGGTTCGCGGGCGGGTTCGGCGTCATCACCCTCGTCACGCTCCTCCCGCAGTACATCCAGACGCTGGACCCCACGGGCGTCTCCGTCTTCGGTCTGTTCTCCGTCGGTGCCGGGTTCGTCATCGGCATGTACACGACGGGGTTCACGCTCGCCCAGACCGTCGCCGTCGTCCCCCTCGCGTGGGCGGGCGACAGACTGGACAAGGGGACGGTGCTCGTCTCCGTCCTCGCCCTCGGCACCGCCGCCTACGCGCTGTTTCCGTTCGTCGACTCCAGTCTCGCGTTCATCGGCGCCCGCGCGCTTCAGGGCGTCGCCGTCACGGGGGCGGGACTGATGTCGCTGGCGCTCGTCGGCGAGATATCGAGCGTCGGGACGCGCGCGAACAACATCGGGAAGGCCAACGCGTCGGCGTTCGCCGCCTCCATCCTCGGGAGTCTCTCCGCCGGACTGCTGTACGACGCCTTCGGCTTCACCTCCATCTTCGCCATCATCGTCGTCCTCATGACCGTCGCGACGGTCACCGTCTGGCTGTTCTTAGACGAGGACGAGACGCGCATCTCCGGCTTCCCGTTCTCCGACCTCGCGCTCAACCGCCGCATCCTCACCATCGCCAGTTTCCGCACCCAGTACGCCGTCGCCGTCACCCTCGTCCGCACGTGGATACCCATCTACGCCGGTCTCTCCGCAATCGACGGCGGCCTCGGCTACGCCAGCCTCGCCGTCTCGTTCACCGTCGTCGCCGAGAAGTTCACGAACATGCTGTTCCAACCGAAGATGGGAACGCTCTCGGACCGCTACGGCCGGGCCCTGTTCGTCTTCGTCGGCGGCGGTCTCTACGGCCTCATCGCCCTCGCGGTGCCGTTCTCGCCCGCCATCGGTGCCGCACTCGGTCTCCCGGAGACGTATCCCGTCCTCGGTCCGCTCTCGGCGGCCTTTCTCCCCCTCGTCGGCCTCTCGGGACTGCTCGGCGTCGCCGACAGCTTCCGCGAACCCGCGAGCATGGCGCTGTTCGCCGACGAGGGAACCGACGACGGCGGCGTCGCCTCCTCGTTCGGCATCCGCGAACTGCTCTGGCGGCCGGGGAGCGTCGCCGCACCCCTCGTCGGCGGCTGGCTGATGACCGAAGTCGGCATGGAGTGGGTGTTCTACGTCGGCGGCGCGTTCGCCATCACCGGCGTTTGCAGCTTCCTCGCCATCCTCGCGTACGACTTCGGCCCGGCCGCGCTGACCGAGTGGTGACGCTCCGACACCGGCCCGACGAATCAATACTTATCACGGGGGTTCACCTCGTACGAATCAATGTTCCGTGCGGACGCCCCCCCGGAGGAAGCGTACGAACGACTCCGCAAGACCCTCTGTTCGCTCCCAGAAGAAGCCGTCTCGCTCGCACAGGTGGCCGAGGAGTTCGACCGCGCCTACGGCGGACTGTTCCCCGACGTGAACGTCCCGCGCGCGATGCAGGACCTCATCGTCCTCGGCGAAGTCGAACTCTGCCGCGAGACGGAGTCGGGCGCGCGAGTCAGACTCCGCCACCAGTGGGGCGACTACGACCCCGACGACAGGCCCGAGGAACCGCTCCGCGCCGCCGGGACGGCGTGGCGGTGCTACGTCGCGCCAGACTTCCGCCGCCGCCGGACGGACCGTCTGTTCACGACCCGAGACGCCGCCTTCGACCACCTCCGCCGCGCGGGCGGCGTCGACCCGGACGAACTCGAACCGGTCTGGTTCCTCCGAGAGGTGTGGGCCGCCGGCCTCGAAACCGGCGAGACGGCCGTCGTCCGGCGCGAACCCATCTACGAGCGCGAGTCGGTCCACGGCGACTACTACGAGACGGAGAGCGACTTCGGCATCTAGTCTGACCTGACTATAGAGTGAAGATTTCTCGCCGCGTAGGGCGACGTATGGACAGCCTCGACACCCCTCGCGCACAGCGACTCATCGGGTCGCGTCTCGGCGGCCTGTTCGAGACGCGTACGTTCGAGACGGTCGCGCTCAGACGACTCCCGAGACAGTTCGCCGCCCGGCGCGCCCGCGCCGCCGCGGACGTGTCGCTCGGCGGCGGTCCGGCCGCGTTCCTCCGCGAGGTGGACGCCCCGCCGGCCCCGCACCTCCACGACCGAATCGAGACGGCGCTCGCCGCCTTCGCCGAGGTTCGGGAGGCGCACGAGGACGTGACCGACCGCTGGGAGGCGGCGTTCTGGGGCGACGAGGAGACGACGCCGGACGAACGCGTCGCCCTCGAACGAGAGCGGCGGCGGACGGACGCGACCCACGCGCGACCCGACGCGTTCGACTTCCTCGTCCGCGACCATCTCGTCCCGCCCGTCGCCTTCGACGTGCCCGACCCCGACGACGCCCGCGAACGCTGGGCGCACGAACTCGCCGAACCCGAGCGCCTGTACGCCTTCTCGGACTCGACGGTGACCGAGTCGCTCCCGCGTGTCTCCCGGTCGAAGACGGTGTTGGGACCGGGGACGGTGGAGTACCGCCTCCGCTTCGAGACGCCGTCGCTCCACGTCGGCGACACCGCGGAAGCCCGCGTGTACGAACCCGAGGACGCGGCGGACGGGCTTTCGACGGTGATATTCTTCTCTGGACTCGGCTCGCTCGGCGACCGACTCGGCTACTGGCCCGAAGAGGAGGCCGTCGGCCGCCGTCTCGCCCGACGCGGCTACCGCGTCGTCCTGCCGGACGCCCCGTGGCACGGCCGCCGCGAACCGCTCGGGTCGTACGCGGGCGAACCGTACCTCGCTCGCGCCCCCATCGGTCACCTCGAACTCTACGGCGCGGCCGCACAGGAGGCGGGCGTCCTCGTCGACTGGGCGCGGACCGAGGGCGCACCCGCCGTCGCCGTCGGCGGTCTGAGCCTCGGCGGCATCGTCTCGCTCCACGTTGCCGGACGGTGCGGCGACTGGCCGGCGTCGATGCGCCCGGACCTCGTCGCGCCCGTCGCCGCGATGGGGAGCGTGACGCAAGCGCTCACCGGGTCGCGTCTCGTCTCGCTTCTCGGCGTCGACGACGCCCTCTCCGCGGCCGGGTGGACCGGCGACGACCTGAACGACTTCGCCCCGTTGTTGAACCCGCCCGCGAAACCCGCGCTCTCGCCGGAGCGAATCCTCGCGTGCTACGGGTCGCGCGACGACGTGGCCTCCGCGGAGTCGATGGCGAGTCTCCTCCGTCGGTGGGACGTCCCCCGTCGCAACGTGGTGACGTGGGACCGCGGCCACCTCGGGACGACGATGCACCTCGTCCGCGACGATGCCTTCCAGCGACTCCTCGCGAAGGAACTGGACCGAATCGCGGCGATGCGTACGGACGACGCCGGGGACGAGACGGGCAGAGAAGACGAACCGGGGACGGCGGCCGAACCGACCGCCTGAGCGTTCAGTCCGCGAGGAAGTCGGGTTCGAGGCGCTTCTCCCCGTACTCGGCGTCGAGGTGGTCGCGGAACTCGTCGATGGAGACGTCCTTCGTCTCGCGTTCCTGTCGGTCACGCACGGAGATGGTTCCGGCCTCCTCCTCGTCGTCGCCGAGGACGAGCATGTACGGGACGTTGTCCTCCTGCGCCTCGCGAATCTTCCGGCCCAGCGTCCACGAACGGTCTTCGACCGAGACGCGGAAGTCGCCGAGTTCGTTCTTCACGCGGTGGGCGTAGCCCAGTTGGTCGTCGGAGATGGGGAGGATACGCACCTGTTCGGGCGCGAGCCAGAACGGGAACTTGCCGTTGAAGTGCTCGATGAGCACCATGAAGAACCGCTCGTAACTGCCGTACAGCGCGCGGTGAATCATCACCGGGCGGTGCTCCTCGTTGTCCTCGCCCGTGTACGTCAGGTCGAACCGCTCGGGCATGTTGAAGTCCACCTGCACCGTCGGCCCGTCCCACTTGCGGCCGAGGGCGTCCTCGAACGCGAAGTCTATCTTCGGCCCGTAAAACGCGCCGTCTCCGGGTTCGAGGTCGTAGTCGATGTTCTGGTTCTCGAGCACCGAGCGCAGTTGCGACTCGGCGTGCTCCCAGATTTCGTCGCTTCCGACGGACTTCTCCGGTCGCGTCGCGAGGGCGACGTGCGCGTCGAGGCCGAACGTGTCGAGCACCTCGTAGATGGAGTCCATCACCTGTCGAATCTCGGCCTCTATCTGCTCGGGTCGGCAGAACAGGTGGCCGTCGTCGATGGTGAACGACCAGACGCGCGAGAGGCCCGACAGTTCGCCGCGCTGTTCTTTCCGGTACACTTTGCCGTCCTCGAAGTAGCGGACGGGCAGGTCCCGGTACGACCACGAGTGCTGGTCGAAGATGGTCGCGTGGCCCGGGCAGTTCATCGGCTTCAGCCCGTACTCCTCGTCGTTCACGTCGAGGAGGAACATGTCGTCGACGTAGTTGTCGTAGTGGCCGGACTTCTTCCACAGTTCCGTGCGGAAGAGATGGGGCGTCTCGACGGGGTCGTAACCCGCGTCGACGTTCAACGACTCCGCGAAGCCCGACAGTTCCGAGAGAATCTTCTTGCCGTTCGGGTGGTAGAGCGGGAGACCCGGCCCCGTCACCTCGGGGATGGAGAAGAGGTCCATCTCGCGACCGATCTTTCGGTGGTCGCGCTCTTCGGCCTCCGCGCGCATCTCCATGTGGTCTTGCAGGTCCTTCTCGGACTCGAACGCCGTGCCGTACACGCGCGTGAGCGTCTCGTTCTCCTCGTCGCCGCGCCAGTAGGCCGAGGAGATGTTGAGCAGTTTCACCGCGCCGACTTCGCCCGTCGACTCGACGTGCGGCCCCTTACAGAGGTCCTGGAAGTCGCCCTGGACGTAGAACGAGAGTTCGTCGTCGCCAGCGGCCTCGTTCTCCAAGATGTCGCGCTTGTACGGGTTGTCCTCGTACAGTTCCAGCGCGTCTTCACGGGAGCGGAGTTCGCGTTCGACGGGGAGGTCCTCGTCGATAATCGCCTCCATCTCCTGCTCTATCTCGGCGAGGTCGTCGGCGTCTAAGTCGACGTCCGTCACGTCGTAGTAGAACCCCTCGTCCGTCGGCGGGCCGATGGCCAACTTCGCCTCGGGATGCAGTCGCTGGAGGGCCTGCGCGAACACGTGGGCGGCCGTGTGTCGGAGGACTCGCAGATACTCGTCGCTCTGGTCGGTGACGATGACGACCTGTGCGCCGTCGTGGACGGGGTCGGCCTTGTCGACGAGTTCGCCGTCGACGACACCGGCGACGGTGTCCTTCCCGAGTCCCGGTCCGATTGCGTAGGCGACGTCCCCGACCGTCGCACCCTCCTCGACGGACAGCTCCGAGCCGTCGGGGAGCGTCACAACGATTTCACTCATGTGCGTTCGGAATCGGAGCGGACGAATAAGTGTTTTTGAAGGCCGCGAGCGGTTCGCACGGTCGTTCCGGGCCGCCGTCTCTCGGTCTCCGCGTCACCCTCCGGCCGCGTGTGCCACACGCTTATCTCCCCGGACGCGGACAGACGACTCATGAGATTCGACCGACAGTCTGGCGTCTTCATGCACGTCACCTCGCTCCCCGGCCCGCACGGCGTCGGCGACATGGGTGACGGCGCGCGCGCGTTCGTCGATTGGCTGGCCGACGCGGAGCAGTCGCTCTGGCAGTTCTGCCCCCTCGGCCCCACCTCCGGTGCCCACGGTAACTCGCCGTACCAGTCGTACTCGGCGTTCGCGGGCAACCCACTTCTCGTCGACCTCGTAAAACTCCGCGACGACGGCTACCTCACCGACGACGACCTCGAACCCGTCCCCGAGTTCTCCGAACACGAGGTGGAGTACGACCGCGTCGGCGAGTACAAACGCGAGAAACTTCGTCTCGCCCTCGAGCGATTCCAGTCGGACGCCGCCGAGGAAGACCGCGACGCGTTCGAGACGTTCTGCGAGGCGGAGTCGTCGTGGCTCGACGGCTACGCCCTGTTCATGGCGCTCCGGACCCGCTACGACGGTGCGTGGATAGAGTGGCCCCAGGAGATTCGGACCCACGACGAGGCGGCCATCGAGACGCACCGCGAGGAACTCGCAGACGAGATATCGTTCCGGAAGTTCTCGCAGTTCGTCTTCGACCGGCAGTGGCGCGACCTTAAGGCGTACGCCAACGACCGCGGCGTCGAACTCGTCGGCGACCTGCCCATCTACGTCGCCCTCGACAGCGCGGACGTGTGGGCCGCCCCCGAGGCGTTCGACCTCACGGAAGAGAACGAACCCGCCGCCGTCGCGGGCGTCCCGCCGAACCCCGACGACGACGGCCAGCGCTGGGGCAACCCACTGTACGACTGGGAGTACCTCCGCCAGAACGACTACGACTGGTGGATGGACCGACTCGACCGCCTGTTCGACCTCGTCGACGTCACCCGAATCGACCACTTCAAAGGCTTCGACGAGTACTGGGCCATCCCCGCGAACGCCCACTCCCCGGCGGAGGGAGAGTGGCGCGACGGCCCCGGCGCGGACTTCTTCGACGCCGTCCGCGACCGCTTCGGCGACCTGCCGTTCATCGTCGAGGACCTCGGCTTCCTCGACCAGTCCATCGTCGACCTGCGCGACCGGTTCGAGTTCCCCGGCATGCGCGTCCCGCAGTACGCCAACTGGTGCCAAGGAGGCGACATGTACCAGCCGATGCACTACCCCGACAACAGCGTGGGCTACACCTCGACGCACGACACGAACACGTTCGTCGGCTACTACCACGACCTGCCGGGCGAACAGAAGGACTGTCTGCACTACAACATCGGCGCGGACGGTTCGGAGATTCACTGGTCCATCATCGACGCCGTCTGGCGGTCGAACGCCGTCATCGCCTTCACGACGATGCAGGACGTGCTCGGACTCGGTTCCGACGCGCGGTTCAACACGCCGGGGACGGCGCACGGCAACTGGCGGTGGCGCTGTACGCGCGACGGGTTCGGCGAACACCTCGCCGTGCGACTGGCGAGCCTGACCGACGAACACATCCGGAACTGAACCGAGACGCCGCCGCGGACCGCGGACTCGACTCTCCCCGACGACGCGGTATCCTCGGCAGACGTTCGTGACGAAAACGTGTTATTCGGCTGTTGTGACGGCGCTATCGGCCCATCTCGGAACTAGTCATTATTTGGTAACTGGCTCTCTGTCGGACGTATGGGCTGTCGTGAAGATGCAACACTCCCACCCGCATTCGACGACTTAGAGATAGGTATCATCTTACACGACCCGGAGACCGGCGTGATTCTCGACGCGAACGAGCGGTTGGAAACGCTGTACGGGTACGCGCTGGACGACCTCCGGCAGACGACTGTCGACGCGTACACGCCGCCGTCGACCAAGTTCACCCAGTCGGCGGCGCTTCGCCGAATCCGCGCGGCCGCCGAGGGAGACACACAGACGTTCGAGTGGCAACTGGAGCGCTCGAACGGGGAACTCCGCTGGGTTCGCGTCCACCTCAACAGGACGACCATCGACGAGGAGGCGTACGTCATCGCCGAGATAGAAGACATCACGCAGTACCGGTCCCGCGAACGCCGACTCCGACTGCTGAGCCGAATCGTCCGTCACAACCTCAGAAACCAGACGAACATCCTCATCGGGTACGCCGAGCGAGTCGAATCGGCGGTCGAGAACGACTCGCTCGAATCGGAACTCCGCACTATCGTCGACGTCGCCTCGGACGTCGGCGCTCTCAGCGAGTCGGTGACCCAACTGGAGCGAATCGCGGAACCCGACGCGACGGAGCGTTCGTCGAGAAATCTCCGAACGACCGTCGAGGACGCCGTCCGAGACGTCGAACCCCGGTATCCGGACGCGACGATAACGGTCGAAGCGCCGACCGACGTGTGGGCTATCGTCGACGACGGCGTCGACTACGCCATCTCTCACGCGCTCGAAAACGCCGTCGAACACAACGACCGAGACCGACCGACGGTCACCGTCACCGTCGACTCCGACGGCGACGAGGGAGTCGTTCGGGTCGCCGACAACGGCCCGCCGATACCCGACACCGAAATCGACGTGCTCAGAGACGACGTCGAGGCCAGCAGCACCTACCACGGGAGCGGTGTCGGTCTGTGGGTGATGCAGTGGTGTGCGGACTCGCTCGGCGGTGCGCTCCGGTTCGAGGAGAACTCGCCGCGCGGTAACGTCGTCTCTATCTGCTTGCCGTTGACCGACCAGGCGGGCGCGAACTCGTAGCGCCCGGTGTCGGCGACGCGGCGCTACCCAGTCGGGTAGTCCATCTGCTCGGCAATCGCCGTTCGCGTCTCCGAATCCGTCAGTCGCTCCACGAGATGGAGACCCAGGTCCAGCGCGGAGGTGACGCCGCGCGCCGTCACCACGTCGCCTTCGTCCACGACGCGGTCCTCGCTCACGTCGCAGTACGTCCGCAACTCCTCCGTCGCCGCCGGGTGCGTCGTCGCCGTCTTCCCCGCTAAGAACCCCGCCGCGCCGAGGAGGAGCGACCCGGTGCAGACCGACGCGAGAATGTCGGCGTCGGCGGTTCCGAGCCAGTTCAGGAACGACTCGTCGTGCCGTAACTCCCGCGTTCCGGCCCCGCCGGGGACAACGACGAGGTCGTACTTTTCGAGCGACTCGTCCACCTCGTCAACGGCGATACCGAGGTTCGCCGTCGCCGTCACCGGCGCGGTGCGAGCGCAGACGTTCCACCTGAACGGGAACGGCGCGAGGTCCATGGTGTCGAGGCGGGTCAACGGGTCGAACGCGCCGACGAAGTCGAGCGCGGTCATGTCATCGAAGACGACGAACGCGACGTGCATGGGCTCGCTTCGCGGCCGGTGACGATGAATCCCGCCGCCGGTTCGGTAGTTTTTCGCCGTCGCACGCGGACAGTCGGGCGTGCCACGTCGACGAATCGGCTATCTCTCGCTCGCACTCGCCGCACTGTTGCTCGTCACCGCGAGCGTCGTGACGACGCTGTCGCTGTTCGGCGACGTGACCGTCGGCGGGTACGCCCTGACGGAGTTCGTCTCGCGGGCGCTGACCGTCTCGGCGACGGCGTTGGCCGTCTTCGGGTCGTACCTCGTCGTCGAACAGGCTCTCGCGAGGCGGTTCGACAGCAAGCGACGCTCCCACGACGCGCGGAACGTCCTCCGACTCGCGTTCGGTCTCGTCGGTATCGTCGCCGTCCTCGGCGTCGTCACCGACCAGTGGGTGGGGGTGCTGTTCTCGCTCGGTATCGTCGGCTTCGCCGTCACCTTCGCTCTCCAGCAACCGCTGTTGTCGCTCATCGGCTGGTTCTACGTCATGCTCAAGCGGCCGTTCTCCGTCGGCGACAGAGTGGAGATAGACGGCACGCACGGCGACGTCATCGACGTCGGCTTCCTCGCGACGACGCTGTGGGAGATTCGCGGTCCGCTCGTCTCCTCCGGGCAACCCTCCGGACGGACGGTCACCGTCCCGAACGCGCAGGTGCTCTCCTCGCAGGTGATGAACTACTCGACGCTGTTCGACCGCGTCTGGGCCGAACTGACCGTCCAAGTCGCCTACGAGACGGACCTCGCGTTCGCCCGCGAGGTGATGGTCGAAGAGACGGCGGACCACCTCGGCGAGGAGATGGCGGCGGCCGTCGACGACTACCGGGTGCGACTGGACGAGACGGCCGTGACGCTCGACGTGAGCGGCGAACCGACCGTCAACGTCGTCCAACAGGAGTCGTGGATAGAGCTTCGACTCCGCTTTCTCTCTCGCCCGCGTCAGATAACGAGAAACCGGAACGCCCTCTACGAGCGCATCTTCGCGCGGTTCAACGAAGAACCGGAACGCGTGAAGTTCCCCGTCGGACGGAGTCGGTGAGCGTCCGAGCGCGGCCGTCCTCGCCTCGCTACTCGAACACGAGCGTCGCCCGCCGCCCGGCGACGTACAGCGTCTCGCCCGCGACGGCGAGCGGTTCGTACCGGACTCCGCTGCCGTCGTACCGCCAGTTCGTCGTCCCGTCTGCGAGAGACAGCGCCGTCACGCCGCGGTTCGACCCGACGAAGACGACGCCATCGCCGCCGACGATACCGTCCGCGTCGTCGACGGGGACGCGCCACCGCGGTTCGTACGACTCGCGTTCGAGACAGACGACGGCCGCCGTCCCGGCGACGACGACGCAGTCCGGAAAGAGCGCCAGTCCGCGGTTCCACCCGACGGGGACTCGGGGCCGCCAGCGCACGTCGCCCGTCCGCGCGTCGAGGACGAACAGGTGGCTCTCGGGGCGCTTCGTCCCGTCGTCGCCGCGTCTTTCGGCGCTCACGGGGACGAACACCTCGCGGTCGCTCGCCGCGAGACTCCACGGATAGCCCTCGTTCTCGAACGTCCACCGGTACGTCCCGTCCGTCCCGACGCCGACGACGTTCGCGCGCTGTCTGTATTGCGTCTCGCGCCGCGGACGGTAGACCTCGTGTCCGCTCGCGACGAGCGTCTCGCCGGCGAGGGCCAGTTCCTGACTGGACCACGTCGCCGGCTGGTCCGTCGTCGTGGTCCAGCGCGGGCGTCCGCCGGGGACGCCCCCGAACACCGTCCGGTTGCCGTCGACGGCGTACAGACGGTCACCGACGGGGAGCAGTCGGAGCGGATGCGCGTTCCAGCGCGCCCCGTCGGACTCGACGGCCGGGAAGTCCAGTCTCCACGCCGCTTCGCCGTCGTGCGTGAACGCCCGTACGTTCATCTCGTTCTCGCCGCGGAGGACGAACCGCTCGGTGACGACGGGAACCGTCTTGTCGCCGCCGCCGACCCCGTGCCGGTACGTTTCGCCGCCCGGACCGACGGCGAGGGCGTTGCCGACGCCGAACTGGCCGACGGCCCGCGGCGTCTCGTCCGAGGCGGACGCGGACGGACCGGGCGCGTCGGGGTTCGCGTTCGTCCGCCGAACGCCGAAGCGACGCATCGGCCACACGTCCGGCCCCGTGGGAATCGAGAGCGTCGTCGTCGTGAGCGGGTTCGGCGGGAGGGCGGAGCATCCGGCGAGACCGGCGAGCGAGGCGCCGGTACCCGCGAGGAGGGCGCGGCGGGAGAGCTTCATCGACCGCCTGTTCGCCGGTCGACACGAAACGCTTTCGGACGCGACCGAAACCCCGATACTCGCCGCCTCCCTGTCCTCGGACGATGGAGTTCGAAACCGGCGCGATACCGCTGTCGGACCTCGACGGCCCGTTCGACCTGCAGGCGACGTTAGAGAGCGGGCAGTCGTATCTCTGGGACCGCGCCGACGGTCGGATGTACGAGTCGATGGACGTCCACGGCGGCGACGCGTGGTACGAGACGGTCGTCCCACCCATCGAAGGCGTCTCCGACGAACAGGTAGTCGTCCGGGTTCGGCAGACGGGCGACGCGAGCGACGGCCGACTGGAGTGGGAGGCGACGGCCGACGCCGTTCCCCTCCTCACGCACCTCCTCCGACTCGACGACGACTTAGACGCGATTCTCGACGCGACGCCGGACGACCCCCTCCTCGACCGAGCGTACGCGGCGTACGAGGGGATGCGACTCGTGCGCGACCCGGCGTTTCCCTGCCTCGTCTCGTTCATCTGCTCGGCGCAGATGCGCGTCTCTCGCATCCACGGGATGCAGATGCGTCTGGCCCGCGAGTACGGCGACACGGTCACCGTCGACGGCGACGCGTTCCACGCGTTCCCGACGCCCGACCAGTTGGCCGCCCGCACCGAGGCGGAACTGCGCGACCAGTCGCTCGGCTACCGCGCGCCGTACGTCCAACGGACGGCCGAGATGGTCGCCACCGGCGAGGCCGACCCCCGAGAGGCCGTGGGCCTCCCGTACGAGGACGCGCGCGAGTCGCTGACGCGGTTCGTCGGCGTCGGCGACAAGGTGGCCGACTGCGTCCTCCTGTTCTCGCTCGGCTATCTGGAGGCGGTTCCGCTGGACACGTGGATACAGACGGCCATCGCGGACCACTACCCCGACTGCGAGGGCGGGAACTACACCGAGACGTCGCGCGCGATTCGCGACCGACTCGGCGGCGACTACGCGGGGTACGCGCAGACGTACGTCTTCTACTACCTCCGCGCCGGCGGCGAGTGAGGCCGTCCGCACACGCGCTTCGGAGACCGTCTCTCGGCGGGGAGTCTCGGACGAAACGGAATCCGCGCGTCCACGGGTTTCTACCTTTGGGCCAACCTTCATGCGGCGTCCGACGTAATACCGAACTGTCATGGACTGCCGAGTCGTCGTCGAGGCCGCGGTTCCCGTGTACGACGTCGAGACCGAGGACGAGGCTATCCGCATCGCCATCGCGAAGACCGGGGAGATGCTGAATCCGGACCTCAACTACGTCGAGATATCCATGGGGTCGCGCACGTCGCCCGGAGGAGAGGAACTCGTGCCCGCGTTCGTCGCCGCCGACGAGGCACTCGTCGCACTCGAACTGGAGATGACGGTGTTCAACGTCGAACAGGAGGAACACGCCTCCCGAATCGCGCGCAAAGAGATCGGACAACGGTTGGAGAACGTCCCGCTGAAGATTCTGAGCGTGGAGGTGCTGCCCGGCGACGACGACGAAGAAGCGTCGGACGCGGACGACGACGACCTCATCGAGTTCGACGACCTGGTCGACGACGGCTGACCGGACGCGCGCGGACGTCGCCTCGACGACCCGCCTCTCGCGCTCTCTTCTCTGTCCCGCGGTTCGTCCCTGTGCCCGTCGCTCGCTTGGACACCGGCCGGTACGGTGGACGTACCTCCCGTTAGTAGGGACCTATCGGACTGACTCGTGTCGTGGGTGGGTATCCGTCGTCGGCGCGAGAACGCAGTGTCGACGTGAGAGACCGATACCGTCGCTCGGAGCGTAAGATGGGTCGAGGAGTCGCTGGTCGTCTATCGGTTCAGTCCGCGGTCGGTGCAACGGTCTCTTGCTCGGCTTCGTCGAGGGATCCGGTGATTCCCTTCACCAGTTTGAAAACAGCAGCCTTGTGGTCGGTTTTCGACTTGTGAATCGACGTCGGTCGGACGCCGAGTTCGTTGTAGGCTGTGAGTGGTACGTCGCCGTCGTCCCACTCTTCAATCTGTGTGTGTACTTCTGCGAGCAGGCCGTGCAGGTGGATGAGTTCCTGCTTCTTCATGAGCAAACCTGAGTTGAGACTGGAGGATTATATTACTATCTTGACCCTCGTTAGCATGGCACCGCCGGAAACGGCGAAAAACGACGCCTTACTCCTGATTCTCAGCCTTTAGATGATTATGAAATATCAATTACACTGGTGCCAGGAGGCAGACAAGTTATAGCGGTACTAACGTATCGACGACTTCACTCCTGAACGTTTTAAACGACACGAACCATTCGTCACGACATGGACTACGAGGACCAACTCAACAAGGCACTCGACGAGGTTCCGGACGTCGTCGACGGCGAAGGCCGGTTTCGAGTCCCGAGTCCGGACGTCCGTCCGGAGGGTAACGCCACGGTGTACGAGAACTTCGACGAGACGTGCGACCGACTCGCGCGCGACCCGACACACCTGACGAAGGCGCTCCAGTCGGAACTCGGAACCAGCGCACAGATAGACGAGAAGGGGCGTCTCCGCCTCACGGGCGACTTCGACGAGCGACGCGTGCAGAGCGCCCTCGACGACTACGTCGCGGACTTCGTCCGCTGTAGCGAGTGCGACTCTCCGGACACTCGCCTGGAGACGGACCAGGGGGCGACGGTGATGAAGTGCGACGCCTGCGGCGCACTCTCGGCAGTTCCCGACCTGTAGCGCTTCGACGGCGACCGGTCGCCGTCTCGCAGAACTGTTATTCGAACTGTTTCACCGTCTCCAGGTCTCGCTCCGTCCGCATGAACTCCGAGAGGCGACGGGTCGCGCCACACGCAGAGCAGGTGTAGTTCCTCTTGAGGTCGGGAAGTTCCGACGGACTCGCTTCCCAGTCCTTTCCGCACTCGGGGCACAGTAGCCGGACAAACGCTTCGACCATGTGAGTGTCTGACTCAGGGTGTACGAATAAAGGTTTCCGCAGTAAAAAATCGTAGCCGGCGTCGGGGTCGCTCAGGCGAACAAGCCTGCATCGTCCACTTCGAGGAGCTCTTTGTAGCGGTTTCGGATGGTGACCTCCGAGATACTGGCCACCTCGCTCACCTGGCTCTGCGTCACCTTCTCGTTCGTGAGAAGGGCGGCCGCGTAGACGGCGGCCGCGGCGAGTCCGACGGGCGACTTGCCCGAGTGGATTCCCGCTTCCTTCGCGTTCCGGAGCAGTTCGCGGGCCTGCCGTTCGGCCTCGTCGGAGATGCCGAGTTCGGAGGCGAACCGCGGGACGTACTGTTCCGGGTCGGCCGGTTCGATTTCGAGTTTCAGTTCGCGGACGACGTAGCGGTACGTCCGGGTCAGTTCCATCTTGTCGACGCGAGAGACGGTCTCTAACTCGTCGAGCGAACGGGGCGTTCCGGCCTGTCGGGCCGCGGCGTACAGCGCCGCCGTCGCGACGCCCTCGATGGAGCGCCCCGGCAACAGGTCGTCGTCCAGCGCACGGCGGTAGATGACCGAGGCCGTCTCGCGCACCGTCTCGGGCAGACCGAGTGCGGAGGCCATCCGGTCTATCTCGCCGAGCGCCTGTTTCAGGTTGCGCTCTTTGGAGTTGCGCGTGCGGAACCGCTCGTTCCACGTGCGGAGACGCTGCATCTGCTCTCGCTGACGGGCGGACAGCGACTTGCCGTAGGCGTCTTTGTTCTGCCAGCCGATGTTCGTCGAGAGCCCTTTGTCGTGCATCATGCGGGTCGTCGGCGCACCGACGCGGGACTTCGAGTCACGCTCGGCGCTGTCGAACGCGCGCCACTCCGGGCCGTGGTCGACGACGTCCGTCTCGACGACGAGACCGCAGTCGCGACAGACGGTCTCACCGCGAGCGTCGTCGCTCACGAGCGAACCACCGCACTCCGGGCATTCGTGTCTCTCCGCCTCCGCCTCCGTCTCGTTCTCTGCGACTGCCTCCGCGTCGGCAGTCCGCTTTCGCTCCGTGTTCACGTACTCTCTGGTTGTTGTGTCACTCATGGTGGGATGCAGACTCGTCGCCAACCGGGTGAAGAGTGAAGAAGCGAGAGAGACTCCGGATGGGGTGAGTCCTTACTCATAGTAACCTCGGAAAGTATTTAAACCTTTGCCCAAATTCGACCCGACAAAACCGCGGTACTGCGACGATTATTACACGAAATTCGGGCAGTTCGGTTCTTCACGATTTGCTATCAAAACCACACTTATTACTTTCGCCTCGTCGGTCACAGCCACCCCTCGCGCTGAAAGTGCGCGAGGAGGACCACGGTGACGGCGACCATGCCGAGCATCACCGCCGGATAGGCGAACGGCCACCCCAACTCGGGGAGGTTCCACGCGCCGCCGTCGAAGTTCATGCCGTAGACGCCGACGACGAAGGTGAGGGGGATGAAGATGGTCGCGACGACGGTGAGGCGGCGCATCACCTCGTTCGTGGACTGCGAGAGGACGTTCAGGTAGATGTCGCGGGCCCCGCGAGCCAAGTCGCGGTACGTCTCGGTCAGGTCGACGACTTCGACGAGGTGGTCGTACGCGTCGCGGTAGTACTTCTCGGTCGGTTCGCGGACGTACGCGGCGTCGCCGCGTGCCAGCACGGAGACGGCCTCTCGCGTCGGCCAGACGACTTTGCGAAACGAGAGGAGGTCGCGTCGGACGGCGTTGAGGCCGCCGAGCACGTCGGCGTCGGGGCCTTCGAGGACGGCGTCCTCGATGACCTCGATGGTGTCTCCGACCTCGCTCAACAGGTCGAAGTACTCGTCGACGATTCGGTCGACCACGCGGTACGCGGCGAAGTCGGGGCCGTTGACGAGGACGCGCCCCTCGCGGTTTTCGACGGACCGCCAGACGCGTTCGACGGCCGGGACGCCCGTCTCTTCGACGGTCAGCGTCAGAACCCAGTCCTGTCCGACGAACAGTCCGACCGGGAGCGTCCGGACCTCCTCGTCGAACGTCGTCTCGCCGCGCCGCAGGGTCGCCGACTTGACGAGGAGGAACGTGTGGTCGGGGAACTCCTCGGTCTTTGGGCGCACGTCGTTGCGGATGTCTTCGAGTTCGAGGGCGTGCACGGAGAAGACGCGGCCGACGGTCTCCATCTCCGCCGGCGTCGCCCCGGAGACGCGAATCCACGTCGTCCCCGGCGCGTCGCGCGCCCGTTGGAGGTCGGACTCCGAGTCCACGTGTATCGTCTCGACGCCGCCCGCGTCGTACACCTGCGCGGCTATCACGCCCCCTCACCGCCCGTCCCGATAGCGAGCAGTGTCACGCCGACCATGAGACCGACGAGCGAGGCGGACCGGCCGGGGTACGGCGCGACGACGCCGACGAGGTATCCGAAGAGCGAGAGGCCGGTCAGGACGCTCGCGGCGGTCCGTTCGCGGTTCATGTACCGTACGTCCCGCGCCGACGAGAAAAACGTTGTTCGACCGACCGGTCTCGACGCCCGCGGTTCCGGCGGAACAGTCGTTCAGAAGAGGGGTAACCGGCCGTTCAGGGGAGGGCCGACCGGTCGTTCAGGAGAGGGCCGACGGACCGTCCAGGAAGACGGTCGGCCGTTCAGACGGGGTGTTGGATGGCCCGCATCATCGACAGCACGTTCTCCTCTTCGCCGCCCAACTGTTGCGGGTAGACGCCGACGGCGACGATGAAGTCCTCGCCGTCGCGGTACTTCGTGACGTGGATGTAGACGTCCACCTGCTGTCCGCTGACGGTGGCTTTCGCGGCGTACTTCGTCACCTCGGTCTGCGTCCCCTGTGCGGTGATGGTCTGGGTACTCACCTCGCGCACGTCGCTGAGGCCCTCGTACTGGCTCTGGACGAGGTTCACGAGTTGCTGGTTCGAGTAGTCGCCGATGGGGTTCAGCGTCTGTCCGGCTATCTCGACGGCGGGCGTCGAGATGACGGTGAACACGCCCAGTTTTGCCTCGAAGAACCCGAGGTCGAGCGACTTCTCGTACGTGTTAATCTCGTTCTCGGCGACCACCTGACGTTCCTGTCCGGCCACGGTGAACGACCGTTCGACGGATTCGGTGCGGGGACCGTCCGACGAGTAGCCCGCGTTCTCGGCCGCCGACGCCTCGACGGCGGCGGGTTCGGCCGCGAACGTGAGCGCTTCTTGCCCGGTCAGAAAGCCGATACAGCCGGTCGTCGCCGTGAGTGCGGTCGTCGCGAGTCCTGCGACGACGGTCCGACGGGAGGTCATTGCGGCCGAGGGTTCTGTGGCCACCCGAATAAACCCGCGGTCTGGTGTCTCAGCGCGTCAGACGACCGTCACGTCGTCGGGTCGTCCGCGTCGCTGTCGGCCGCGCCGTCGACACGACGTTCGTTCTCTCTGCGAACGACGCGTCCGCTGTACCAGTAGTACGCGAGCGTGACTAACGGGAAGACCAGCGCCGACGCGAACCACAGATGTCGCGAGGCCCCCCACTCGACGCCCTGTTTGCGGAGCGCGCTGATGTCGGCCCGTATCAGTCCGGAGAAGAAGACGTGCATCACGAGGACGACGGCCACGATGCCCGACCAGCCGACGCCGAAGGCGGGGACGACGAGGACGATGAGTGCGCCGAGTCCCCAGATGAGGAGCAACAGTCGTCGGTAGACGCTCTCCACCTCGAACGACTCGCGTTCTCGCTCGACCCGTCGTCCGCGACGGTACTCGTCACCACTCGTGCGACTCATGTCCGTACTGTCCGGTCCGCGTGATAAAAGCCCGTCGCGGTCTGCCGTTCCCGCGACTGGCTACCCGAGGTATCGAACGTCTACCTCGTGCGGGCCGTCGGGCGTGTCCAGCGTCACCCCGCCGACGAGGCGTCCGCGCACCGCCCGACGCCACGCGTCGACGGCTTTCGCGTGCCGCTCTCGGTGTCTGTCGGCGGTGTACGCCTCGTCGCTGGCGCGGAGTTCGTCGCCCGTCTCGTCCACCGTCGGAAACGGCGGCGCGTCGCGGACCAGTCGGTCCGGCGAGAGGTGGACGGGTCGGACGTCGCCGTCGTACGCACCCTCCGCGCCGTCGAGATGGAGACGGGCGCGCATCCGACCCGCGAACGGCGGGGTCACGCGGAGGACGGCACCCCGGCCGCGTCGCTCGTTGGCTTCGAGCGCCGTCACGACGTCCTCCGTCGTCACCGCCAGCGACCGTATTCGTCGCGGGTCGGTCTCGCGGGGTCCGTCGGCCACGTCGCCGCCGTCACCCACTCGCGGCCCACGTCGACCCGTGCTGCGGGCCGAGTTCTCCGTCACACTCGGGACAGGTCGACCGGAACGACCCCGCCGAGACACGGTTCCCACAGTCGCGACAGACGAACGGTGTCCGCTCACTCATCGTTGACGGCACGAGTTTGGTCTCGGCACATGTTAAATGTTACCACGGATTATCAGGTCACCGGCGACGAGTTCGACGGCGCCGCTCGTTCGGAAGACGTACTTCATCCGGAAAACACAGTCCGGAACGCTGTCAACTACGCTTATCGATTTCCTCGACGTACGTCTCTACTGTTGCTCGGACGCCCGGACGACTGCGGAGGAGAAATCACGTGAGAGACACTCAACGCCTCGACGCGCGCCCGCGAACGTCCGTTCGGTCGAACGTCCGGTCGAACGACGCGGCGGACGACAGAGCGCGGACCCGAGGCGTCGCCGACGGAGCGGACAGGGTCGAAGAGACCGGCGGTACCGCCCCGGCCGACACTCCGTCGCGACACCACCGGTTGGGCAACCGCCGGACCGCCGCAGTCGTCGGCCGCCGCGTGCAGCGGACGCCTGCCACGGGTCCCGACCGACTCACCGTCGCGCCCGGTGACCGACACGAACGGGCGGCCGAACGCGCCGCACGCCGAATCGTGCGCGGGTCGTCATCCGACCCGGGAGTCCGTCCGTCCGAACCGCCGACCCGCATCAGACGGCTCTGTTCGCGGTGCCGCTCTCGGCTCGCGCGAGGGAGACCGCTCGACTGTCAGGACTGTGAGAACGAACTCCGGCGCTCGCCGCACGGTCCCCCCGGCGAAGTTCCGGACGCCGTCTATCGAACGCTCGGCCGGCGGGGACGGCCGCTCGCTCCCGAGGTCCGCGACCGGATGGAGCGGCAGTTCGGCCGCGACTTCGGCGCGGTGCGAGTCCACACCGACGACCGCGCGGCCGAGTCCGCGCGTGCCGTGAACGCGCACGCCTACACCGTCGGACGCGACGTCGTCTTCGAGTCGGGACGGTACCGGCCCGGAACGGCGAGCGGAGACCGCCTCATCGCCCACGAACTCGCCCACGTCGTCCAACAGGGCGCGGCCCCGTCTCGGGCCGCCACCGAGGCGGGGAAACACGGCCCCGACGTGAACGCGACCGGTGGACTCCGACTGCAGCGACAGGAGGCATCGCCGCGGTTCACACAACGCGACGAGGAGACGCTCCGTGCGGGGGCGCGGTTCGACCCCTCGCTCGCCGACGTCGCGGCGCGCGTCCGTCGCTGTCGGGAGAACGCGAGCGGCGACTGCGACGTCCTCGTCACCGACGACGACCTGTGGTCGATGTACGGCGAGTACCAACTCGTCGAAGACGTGTTCGGAAGCGACAGGGCGGACGCGGCGCTCCGGGGACGTCGACTGAGCGAAGTCGCCGCGGAGGCCGCCGCCGAGCGAACCGACCCGAGCCCCACCGCGCTGTACTACGCCGGTGCCGCTCCCCTTCTCGAACCGCTTCCACCCTCCCCGACCCCGTCGCCCGGACCGACGCGGCCGCCGCTCAGACTGGTCCCGCCAACGACGCCGACACCGACACCGACGCCGACACCGACGCCGTCGCCGACGCCGAAACCCGGACCGGCGCGGATACCGGCCGGCGCCGTCGGCCCGACGATACTCGTCGTGTTCGGCGTGCTGGTAGTCACCGACCTGCATGCCTACGCGTCGTTCCAGCGGAAGGCGCTCGACGCGGGCTACGTCCACGTTCCGTCCGGCCGGAGCATCTGCATGCGCGGCTGTCACGCCTCGCCCGGACCCACCCCGCCGCCGACCGAGTTCCCGGAGTTCGAACCGGCACCGCTCGGACCGTCGCCGAGACCGATACCGACGCTCGACCCGCAGGAGATGGAACTCCTCCGGGAGTACCTTCGCACCGCGTCGGGCGGCCCGTCGGCCGCCCCGGGGACCGGAACGGCGCCGACGCCGACGCCCGCCCCGCAACCGGACCCGCAGGAGGACGAGGACGACCAGCAAAGCTGTCGGGAGTTCCCGCTCGGTCGCCACCTCGGCGAGGACGTGATTCACAACACCTGTGCGGACCTCCACCCGCTGATTCGCAACGTCCACCCCGGTTCGGACTACGTCCTCGTCACCCCGGAGGGGGTCACGAAACACTTCGACGCGCTCGGCGCCGACGGGACCGTCTGGGAGGTCAAGACGCAGACGGGGACCACCGCCACGTCGTCGTTCCTGCGGAAGATTACCATCGAGCGAGATTACCTGCGAGAGGCGATACACGAGAAACGCATCGCGGACGAGTGCGGCCACCCGTACAAGTTCGCCATCGCGGACAAACAGCTCTACGCGGCGGCGCTCCCAGTCTTCCGGCCGCACGGAATCACCGTCGTCCCGGTTCCCCAGTGCCTCCCGTGAGCCGACGAATCGACTGCGGCGGAGCGGACGGCGCCCCTCGGACCGGACTCCTCCCGGTCGCGACCGAAACTGTGGATTGATTGCCCTCCCGGACAAGCGGTAGGCATGACCGACCGACCAGCCCCGGAGTCGGGGTGGTTCGCCGACGTGGACGCCGAGACGCTCGAAGGGTCCAGTGCCGCCGTCGAGGCTGGTACTGCGGACGCCCCCGCGGACTGGCCCGCCCTCGCCGTCGAGTCCGGATTCGCGGCCGACGAGAGCGACTACTACGAGAAGCTCCGAGCGGCGACGCTCGACGCGGCGCGACGCGAGGTCCGCGAACGCGAACGCGCCGACGACAAGCAACTCGTCCACGCCGTCCGCGCGATGGACGACGCCGAACGCACCGCGAACGAACTCGCCGAACGCCTCGCCGAGTGGGCGGGGACGCTGTACGACGACGCGGGCGTCGGCATCGAGGGCGCGCGCGAACTCGCCGACAGCGACCCGCAGACGCCGCTGGAAGAACGGGTCGTCTCCTTCGCCGACCGCATCTCGGGTCTCGCCGACGAACGCGACGAACTACGGGCGTTCATCGAGGAACGCGCGCCCGCCGTCGCCCCCAACCTCGCGGAGATGGCGGGTCCCGTCCTCGCGGCGCGCCTCGTCGCCCTCGCGGGCGGCCTCGAACCGTTGGCGAAGAAGCCCTCGGGGACGGTGCAGGTGCTCGGCGCGGAAGACGCCCTGTTCGCCCACCTGAAGGGGCGCGGGTCGTCGCCGAAGCACGGCATCATCTACGTCCACGACTACGTGCGAGGGACGCACCCCGAACACCGCGGGTCCGCCGCACGCGCGTTCGCGGGCAAACTCTCCATCGCCGCCCGCATCGACCACTACTCGGGCGAGTTCAAACCGGAGGTCCACGAGGAACTCCGTGAGCGCATGGAGACGATTCGAGCGCGGGAGGTGGGCGAGTGACCGACCTTCCCGCCGGCGTCGAACGCCGCACCTTCGACGGTCGAGAGCGACTCGCCACCCGCGGCGAGACGGTGTACGGCGAACCGCGCGACGACGACGGGTGGCGCGCGTGGGACGCCGGACGCTCGAAACTCGGCGCGATGTTCGAGTACGAGATGGACACCGGTCTCGCGGGCGGCGAGTCCGTCCTCTACCTCGGGGCCGCCTCGGGAACGACCGTCTCGCACGTCGCCGACTTCGCGGGGCCGACGTACGCCGTCGAGTTCGCGGCGCGCCCGGTCCGTGACCTCGTCGGCGTCGCCGAGGCCAGAGCGAACCTCTTTCCGCTCTTGAAGGACGCTCGCAAACCGGAGACGTACGCGCACGTCGTCGAGTCCGACCTCGACTGCATCGTCCAGGACGTCGCGACGCGCGGGCAGGCCACCGTCGCGAACCGCAATCGGCAGTTCCTCGCGGACGACGGCCGCCTCCTCGCCGCGTTCAAAGCGCGAAGCGAAGACGTGGTCGCCGACCCGGACGAGGTGTTCGAGGGCGTCCTCGACGAACTCTCGGAGGCGTACGAGATACTGGAGACGACGCGACTCGACCGGTTCCACGACGACCATCTCGGCGTCGTCGCCCGGCCGAGATAGTCGGCGCGTCGTCGTCCCGAACCGACGCACGTCACCGCCGTGACACCCCCCTGCACGGGTCGCCGGGGTCCACGACCTATTTAAAGGGCCGCCGCGAACGACCGTGCGATGGAACTAGGGTCGGCAGACGCCTTCGACCGCATGGGCACCCTCGGTGTCGAGGAGGAGTTCTACGTCGTCGACGGCGACGGGTACCCCGCGTCGGGCATCTCGGACCTCGTCTACGACGACCCGCCGGAGGGCCTCCTCGGCGACAGAATCGACCACGAACTGTTCAAGTTCACCGTCGAGACGCAGACACCGCTCATCGAGGACCCGGCAGACGCCGACGAACTCGTCCGCGCCGTCCGCGACGCCCTCGTCGACCACGCCGCGGACCACGGCTACCGAGTCGCCGCCGCGGGTCTCCACCCGGCGGCGAAGTGGCGCGAACTCGACCACGCGACGAAACCGCGGTACAAATCGCAACTCGACCGAATCCAGTACCCACAGCACCGCAACACGACGGCAGGCCTGCACGTCCACGTCGGCGTCGACGACGCGGACAAGGCGACGTGGGTCGCGAACGAGGTCCGGTGGTATCTGCCTCCGCTGTTGGCGCTCTCTGCGAACTCGCCGTTCTGGAACGGGTTCGACACGGGTCTCTCGTCGGCGCGAGCCAAGATATTCGAGAACCTCCCGAACACGGGGATGCCCTCGCACTTCGCGGACTTCGAGGCGTACCAGACGTTCGAGCGTCGGATGGTGGAGTACGGCTCTATCGAGGACCGGGGCGAACTCTGGTACGACGTGCGCCCGCACACCGGCCACGGCACGGTCGAGGTTCGGACGCCGGACGCGCAGTCGGACCCGGACGTGACGCTCGCGTTCGTCGAGTACGTCCACGCCCTCGTCCTCGAACTGGCCGAGCGATACGAAGACGGCGAGTCCGGCACCGAGATTCGACGCGAACTGCTAGACGAGAACAAGTGGCGGGCGACGCGGCACGGCCACGACGCGAGTTTCGTCGGCACGGACGGTGAGAGCGTCGTCTCGCTCGAACAGTTCGTCACCCGAGAATCGGACCGACTCGGCGTCTCCGGCCTGCGCGACGTGTTCGACGCCGAGAGCGGGGCGACCCGTCAGCGACGAGTCCGCGAGGAGTCCGGCGTCGAAACCCTGTGTGAGAGGCTCTGTCTCGACTGAGCTTCGGAAAGGTTTTTCACCGCATAGTTTTGACCTGTGTGACAGAACAGTATGTCTGCGGACGAAAGCCTCGACGACGCAACGGAGAACGAATCCGCCGACACGGACGTGGCGGACCCGGCGGACGAATCGCCCGAACGATCCACCAGAGACCGACTCGAAGCGGAGGCCGACCGCGCCGTTTCGGAGTTCGACGAGAACATCGTCGACCTCCTCGCGTGGTTGCTCGACACGGAGACGCGCGCCCGCATCTTCGTCTACCTCCGTCAGCACCCTCACTCGACGAGCGAGGAAGTCGCCGACGGAACCGGCCTCTACCCGAGTACGGTTCGCGAGGCGCTCGCTGAACTCCACGACGAGGAGACCGTCTCCCGTCGCAAGCGCAAGAACTCCGGCGCGGGCAACAACCCCTACGAGTACACCTCCATCGCCCCGAGCGCTCTCGTCCAGAACGCCGTCGGGCAGGTCCAATCGCAGTTGAACACGGTGTTCAACCTCGACCGACGACTCCTCGGCGACGACGAGGACGGCGACGTCGAACCCGTCTCTATCACCGTCCGCGCCGACGGCGACGACTGACTCCGCCGCGCGCCTCCCGTCTCCGCTTCGTCCTTCGAAAGCCGACCTTTTTAAGTTACGAGACGCCGACGCCCGGGTATGCACGTCGCGTTGGGCGGGACCTTCGACCCGGTCCACGACGGACACCTCGCGTTGTTCGCGAGAGCCTTCGAACTCGGTGACGTGACCGTCGGTCTCACGAGCGACGAACTCGCACCGAAGACCCGGCACGTGGACCGCTACGTCCGCCCGTACGAGGAGCGAAAGCGCGACCTTGTTCGGGAGTTGACGCCCCTCGCCGAGGAACACGACCGGACGTTCGAGATTCGGAAACTGACCGAACCGACCGGCATCGCCACCGAACCGGGGTTCGACGTCCTCATCGTCTCGCCGGAGACGCAGGACGGCGGCGCACGCATCAACGAGATTCGCGCCGAACGCGACCTTCCGCCACTCGACATCGAAGTCGTCGACCACGTCGCCGCCGAGGACGGCGACAGAATCTCCTCGACGCGAATCGTCCGCGGCGAGATAGACCGACACGGCAACCTCACGCCCGACAGAGAGGGCCGCGGGGCGACGCGGCCGTCCGCGGACGGGACGGCCGACGCCGACGACGCCTGAACCGGTCCGTCCGACCGCTCTCCGGACGGCCGTTCGCTACCTCGGGGTGCGCCGACCGTTCACCACGTCGGCGGCCGGAACCCGGCGTCTTCTAAGATGTCTTTCCACCGTTGCTGGATACTGAGTCGCGTCACGTCCATCGCGTCGGCGACGCGCGACTGCGAGCGTTCCTCGCCGGCGATGAGTGCGCCGGCGTAGAGACTCGCCGCCGCGACGGCCCGCTTCGAACGGTCCGTCTCGGGCACCTGCGAGAGGAACATATCGCTCGCGTACGACCGCGCTTCGGACCCGAGGCCCAAGCGGTCCGCCGCCGATTCGATGCGCGTCAACCACTCCTCGTTGTCCACCCTGTCCCGGGCGCTGTACATACGCCTCCTCCGCGGGGGCCGCACTTGACGCTTGCTCCGCCCCGGTGTCGACGATTCCGTCGTGACCGCCGTCGAGGCTCCCGAGGCGACGGTGTGCTGCGAGACGAACGACACCTTCTTACCTCGTTTGCTGATACTGAGTACTGCGCGCGGGTAGCCAAGCCTGGCCAACGGCGCAGCGCTTAGGACGCTGTCTCATAGGAGTCCGCCGGTTCAAATCCGGTCCCGCGCATACTGCCTTGAACGAACGTGAGAGGCATGTATGCGCAACGGCCGGAGAGAACCCTGTGAGTCACAGCCCGGAACGGCCCGAAGGGCCGCACGCCCGGAATGTCTCACTCCGGTTCGAATCCGGTCCCGCGCATGGCTTCTCCGAACGTCAGTGAGGAGAGCCATCGCAATGGCCGGATTCGCGGCCCAGAGGACGAGCGAAGCGAAGTCCTCGCGGTTCGAATCCGGTCCCACATACTGAACGAGGGTACAGACCGAATTCACGGGCCAGAGTGCGAGCGGAGCGGGATTCTCTCGATTCGAATCCGAGCCCCGAACCGACCACCGGCCCGGGTGGAAACGAACAGCACTCTCGGAGACGTCCCGCCCGTGGCAGTTCGTCGTCGCACTCCGAATCCGCTCTGGCGTCCGTCCCGTCACAACCCGCAGACAGTTGTCTGACGCGCGTCAGCGGTTATCACCCCAGAGAACGTCCCACAAGCCTTTTTCTCACTGCAGTTGACGAATAACTGATGGTGGCGCTATCGGACCTCCTCGGAGACGTCGTGGCGGACGTGGACGCGTTGTTCATCTTCTCGCCGAGTAGTTCGTACTACGAACGGTACGCGGACGCCGACCTCGACATCCCGGTGGTGGTGGTCGCGCCCGAGAACGTGGTGGACGCGGAGACGTACGTCGAACTCCCCTTGGAGTTCGACAACGTCCGCGACCGCATCCGCTTCGGCATCGAGGGGGCGATGGAGAACGACATCGTCGAGGAAGGTGACGCGGTGGCGTGCAACGTCTCTGTGTTCGACGGCGACCAGGACGCCGTGGTCCGCGTCCGCGTCGGCGAGGAGATGCGTTCGGGTATCTACGACCTGTTCGCGAACTCGCGGGCGGACCCGAGCGTCATCCGCGACGTCTTCGAGGTGGCCATCGAACTCGGAAAGAAGGGACAGAAGGGCAAGCCCGTCGGCGCGTTGTTCGTCGTCGGCGACGCGGGCAAGGTGATGAACAAGTCGCGTCCGCTGTCGTACAACCCGTTCGAGAAGTCGCACGTCCACGTCGGCGACCCCATCGTGAACGTGATGCTCAAGGAGTTCTCGCGACTGGACGGCGCGTTCATCATCTCCGACTCGGGGAAGATAGTTAGCGCGTACCGCTACCTCGAACCCGCCGCCGAGGGCGTCGACATCCCGAAGGGACTCGGGGCGCGGCACATGGCCGGTGCGGCAATCACCCGCGACACCAACTCGACGACCATCGTGCTCTCGGAGTCCGACGGTCTCGTTCGCTCGTTCAAGGGCGGCAAGATGATACTGGAGATAGACCCGGAGGACTACTGATGGCCGCCGCGGGCACACCGTTGCAGACGGCAGTCCCATCCGAACCCGCACCCGAGGGAACGTTTCTCGGGGGACTCTACGACCTCCTCCCGCGGGACGTCTGGTTCGCTCTCGCCGTCCTCGTCGCGGGCGTCGTCGTCGCCATCGTCCTCGGAACGCTCACGCGTCGCGTTCTCGACGGCCTCGGCGTTCCGGAGGCGATAGAGGGAACGGCGTTCGAGCGAACGGCGCGGAACTTCGAGACGTCGACGGTCGAACTCCTCGGCTGGTTGGTTCGCTACTTCGTCGTCGGCGTCGCCATCCTCGCGGCCCTGTCTATCGCGAACGTGAACTACGCCGACCGCTTCTGGAGTCAGGTCGTCGGCTTCCTCCCGATGCTGTTCTTCGCGGTCATCATCCTCATCGTCGGCGTCGTCGTCGGCGACAAGGTGGGACTGCTCGTCGCCGAACGCCTCCGCGGCGTCAAACTCCCGCAGGTGGGTATCATCCCCTCGGCCGCGAAGTTCACCGTGTTCTACCTCGCGGCACTCATCGCCCTCTCGCAACTCGGCGTCGCGACGCTCGCGTTGGTCGTCCTCCTCGCCGCCTACCTGTTCGCCGTGGTGTTCCTCGGCGGTATCGCCTTCGGCGACATGCTGAAGTCGGGCGCGGCGGGGACGTACCTCCTCTTGACCCAACCGTACGCCATCGGCGACGAGGTCAGACTCGCCGAGACGGACGGCATCGTACAGGAGGTGGACCTGTTCGTCACCCGCGTCGAGAGCGACGGCGAGGAGTACATCATCCCGAACCAGAAGGTGTTCGAGGAGGGCCTCGTCCGACTCAGATGAGACTCGGGTACTGACTGTCCGGCCACGAAAACAGTTTTACACTACACCTCGGATATTCTCTCGAACGCGCGTGTCACGACTCGCGACGCCCGAATGAGAAGAGAGCTTCCATCGATGGACGTCTGCGTCTCGCAGACTGCCCGCGACACCGCCGAGCGACTTCTCACCGCGTTCTTCCAGCAGGACCTCCGCGAAGAGCGTCTCGCCCGCGGAGATGAAGCGGGGTCGAGAGCGGCGGCGGCGACGGCCGTCGAGGCGATGTCGGAGGTGTTCCGCGCCGAGTTCCCCGGCCGCCCCGGACGCCGCGCCGCCCGCGCGGGAGCGACGTTCACCCGAGCGCTCTTCTTACAGGACGAGATAGAGAACTGGCGCGTCTTCGACACGCACCGCGACCGAATCCCCGACGACCTGCTCGTGAGCGACCCGTCGAGACCGTACGCGTTCGAGGTGTCGAACGACGAACGGTGGGACGACGTGCAGGAACTCCTCGAACGGGTCTGCGCGGACGTCGGCATCGACTCCGCGTACGGTCGCCGACAGACCGAGTTCTGGCGGCAACACGGACTCCGGGAGCGAGAGTGGCACGAAACCGCGCTCGACGCTCACCGGCTGAAAATCGACGCGATGGTGCCGAACTGTGCCGACGCGGACGTAGACACCCTCGCGAGCTACTTCCTCTTCGGCGTCGAACACCACGACCAGTGGGAACGGACCGACCCCCGACGCGACTTCGAGGACGTTCGAGACGTCGTCGCCGCCTACTACCAGCGAGTGTTCGACCTCCGCGGACACGTGCCGTCCGTTTGTCCGGTCGCTTCGACCCCCGAGAATGATATAGTGGGAGAACGAGGTAGCGCCGTGAAGTGGAGCTCCGACGGCTATCGTCTGGACGGTGACATCTACCGGGAAGCGTTCCGCAGTGCGGACGCCCCCGCCCTCATCACCGACCCGAACTTCGTCATCCGCGACGTCAACGCGGCGGGGTTGACGTTTCTCGGACACGAGTTCGGTGAACTCGTCGGACGCTCCGCCGCGGATATTTCGGGAGACGACCGCATCTACGAAGACATCGTCGACCACCTCGTCCGCGGCGAGACGTGGACCGGGCGGTTCGTCGCGCGGACGAGCGAGGGCAACAAGGTGTACGGACGAGGCTCTGCGGCCCCACTGGTCGTCGACGACGACGTGGAGGGGGCCGTCGCCGTCTTCGTCGACACGACGAAGCAACAGCAGTACGAGAACGCCTCGGAGGTGCTGAACCGCCTCCTCAGACACGACTTGCGAAACGAACTGAACGTGATGTACGGCCACATCCAACGCGCGCAGTCGGCGTCGTCGCAGGCGGACGCCGCGGAGATTCTCGACAGCGCACAGGAGAAGGTGCTCCAAATCGTCCACAAGACCGAGCGTGCCCGCGACTTGCGAGAACTGTTAGAACGGTCGTACACCGCGTCGAACCGTCCCGTTCGCCTCGATATCGTGCTCAACAACACGCTCGTCGAGGTGATGCAGGAGTTCCCCGACGCGGAGTTCCGCTTCGGCGTGTTCCCCGAAGCCGTCGTCCGGGCGGACGACCTGTTGTCCGCGGCCGTCGAAGCCGTTCTGGAGAACGCCGTCGTCCACAACGACACCGACGAGGCGGAGGTCACCGTCGCCGTCGACGTGCGAGAGGACGACGTCGTCCTCGAAGTCGGCGACGACGGACCCGGCGTCTCGCCGGCCCAACGCGACCTCATCTTCGGCCGCGAGGAGTACGACCAACTCCACCACGGGACGGGAATCAGTCTGTTCTTCGCCGACAGCGTCTTCGACAGCTACGGCGGCGACATCTGGGTCGAAGACAACGACCCCCGCGGTGCGGTTTTCAAGATGCGACTCGAACGGTCCTGACGTGACTCTCCAACTCGGACTGCTCGACGCGTTCGGTGTCGTCGCGATGGCGCTCGCGCTCTCTCTCGGGGGCGTCGCACTCGGACTGGCGACGCTGTGGGACGCCGGCGAACGCGGCAGCGACCACCCGGTTCGGTGGGGCGTCCTCGCGGTGGTCGTCCCGCCGTCGCTCGTCGCGTACTTCGTCGTCCGCCGACGACTCGGTTCGCGCGGGCCGCCGACGCCCGAGGAGCGAGGGGCCAGAACGGTCGCCGCCGGGGTTCTCGCCGCCGTCGTCGTCGGGTCCCTCTTCGCACCGCCCGACCCAATCTCTCAGATTCGGTGGTTCCTCCCGACGCTCGCCGTCACCACACCGCTCGCGTACCTCGCGTTCTTCCGGGACTGACTACTCCTCGTCCGCGGACTCCGCGCTCGACATCGGCCGCGCCGGGACGCCCGCCACCGTCGTCCCCGGCGGCACGTCGCGCGTCACGAGCGAGTTCGCCGCCACCTGCGCGTCCGCGCCGATTTCGACGCCCGGGAGAATCACGGCCTTCGCACCGATCATCGCCCTGTCGCCGACGACGACTTCGCCCGTCCGGTACTCCTCCTGCAGGAACTCGTGACAGAGGATGACCGAGTCGTAGCCGACGATGACGTCGTCGCCGAGCGTGATGAGTTCGGGCCAGAACACGTCCGGCGTCGCCTCCAGACCCCACGAGACGCCGCGGCCGACGGTGACGCCGAGGCGGCGAAGCGCCCAATTCTTCCACCGGAGGAACGGCGCGATGCGCGCCACCCAGACGAGGAGGTAGTTCAGCGTGACGCGCCAGACGGGTTTCGCGTCGGTCCAGTACTGGAGGGAGTTCAGCGGGCCGGGCGTCGCGTGGCGCTGGACCCGGTGGTGTCGCCGCCCCGGCGCGTCGTCGGTGTCGTCGCTCACGGCGAGAGGTTGGTCGCGTTCGTACAAAAGGCTCCGCGTCTGCTCGCGGTCGGGTTCGGGTCGGGGCCGGCGTCGTCCGTCGTTCCCGGAGACGCTACTCGTCGCGCAAGTCGGCGACGTGGTCGATACGCCGTTGGACGAGTTCCGGTTTGCCGATGTCGTGGCGGACGCGGAGTCCGTCGCCCGCGGCGGCGAGTGCGGCCTCGGCGGACTCCTCTGCGGCCTCGATGGTGTCTTCGACGCCGACGACGGCGAACGACCGAGACGTGGTCGTGTACAGGCCGTCCTCGCGGGCGTCGACGCTCGCGTAGAACAGGAGTGCGTCACCCGCGCTCTCCTCGTCCACTTCGATTCGCGCGCCCGAGTCGGGGTCCGTCGGGTAGCCGTCGGGGACGGCGTACTTGCACACCGTCGCCTTCCCCGAAAATTCGAGTTCGGGAAGCGTCTCGCCGTCGCGGGCGGCCGTCACCACGTCGAGGAACGGGGTTTCGAGAACGGGCAGGGTGTTCATCGCCTCGGGGTCGCCGAATCGAGCGTTGAACTCGACGACTTTGACTCCGTCGGCGGTCAGCATGAACTGCCCGTAGAGGATTCCTTTGTAGTCGTCCAACGCGTCGACCGTCGCCTGGAGAATCTCGACGGCCGCCGTGTAGTCGTCGAACGACATGAACGGCAACTCCGCCGTCGCGTCGCTGTAACTGCCCATCCCGCCGGTGTTCGGCCCCTCGTCGCCCTCGTAGGCGCGCTTGTGGTCCTGTACGGCGGGCGTCGGCCGAACCTCGCCGTCGGCGACGAACGCCTGCACCGTGAACTCCTCGCCGACGAGGCGTTCTTCGAGGACGACTTCCGTGTACTCGGAGTCTCGGAGGTACGCTTTGGCCTCTTCTTTGGTCACCTGGTCGCCGGTCACCTTCACGCCCTTCCCGCCCGTCAGTCCGGCGGGTTTGACCGCGAGGTCACCGTCGTAGTCGTCGATGTACGCGCAGGCCTCGTCGGTGTCTTCGAACACGGCGAACTCCGGGCACCCCGGAATCGCCTCGGCCGCCATGAACTCTCGCTGGAAGGCCTTGTCCGTCTCGATGCGCGCGTCGTCCGCCCGCGGACCGAACGTGTAGACGCCGGCGTCGTCCAGAGCGTCCGCGACGCCCGCTTCGAGGGCGGACTCGGGGCCGACGACGGCCACGTCCGCGCCCACCTCCGTGGCGTAGGCGACGACGTCGTCTACCGCCGTCTCGTCCACCTGTCGGAACCCCGCCGCGAGCGACGCGATTCCGGGGTTTCGGTTGCTCGCGCAGGCGTACAGTTCGCAGTCGGAATCCGCGGTCAGGGCACGCGAAATAGCGTGTTCGCGGCCGCCACCGCCGACGAGAAGCGCCGTCTCCGTCATAGTGGGGAGACCTCAGCACGAGAGTGTAAAGGTTGCTCTTCGAGCGAACGATTCTGACCACAGACGTGCACACACCGCTCGCCCGGCGAGCGTCGACGGGCCGACGACCGAACCGAGGGGACCGTCCTCGCCGACCGGTCGGGTTCGACTCGCCGTTCGAGCGGAAGTCGCGTGTTAACTCCCGAAACGGGTCTATTCGGGCGAATAGAGACGCAGACGAGTGTCCTATCTGTCCCCCCGACTATCTGCGATAACGTTCAGATACTCGTGGGTGTGCGGTGATTACTCAAGAGTGACGACTACGTGGCTACCGGTAGCTCTCGAACCCGTCCGGCGTCCGTGCCTCTGACTTGCCGCGACGCGAGAGTGACCGGGTGACCCATCCAATCACCACTACCCGGTCTGAATTCTGACGGCTCGTCCTCCGAAGACGCTCTCTCAAACGCTCGTTTGACCCACCGGAAGACCCATCGTTCGGTCTCCGAGACGACGAGTATGGTCTCACGGAGACGATTCCTCCACCTCGGCGTCGGCGCGGTTCTCGCGGCGACGGGATGTGTCGGCGACTCAGCGCCGAAACGGCGTCGCGACCGGACCGACCGGGCCGACGAGACGTCCGCTTCGCCGTCACCGGCCGATGCGTCGGACGCCGCCACGGAGACGCCCGACAGACTGCCCGCGTGGAGTCCGGACTGGTCGCTCTCGTTCGGCGGCCGAAACGTCCTCGGCCTCGACGCCGCCGCCGACGGCGAAACGCTGTTCGCCACCGTCAGCACCCAAGACGGCCCCTCGTCGGTCGTCGCCGTCGACCCCGCCTCTCAGTCGAGTCGGTGGCGAACCGAGATGGCGGGCGAAGCGGTCGCACACTCTCACGCCTCGTTCCAGCGCATCTCGCGCGGGCAGTGGGGCGTCACGCTCGCGAGCGACGCCGTCTACGCCGTCGCCGGGATGGCCGAAGAGCGCGAGTGGACGGCGTTACACGCCCTCGACCGACAGAGTGGCGACGCTCGCTGGTCGGTCCGCCGCGACCGCGCACTCGCCGTCGCGGGCGTCTCGGACGGCCTCGTCGTCGCCGCCGGACTGGAGTTCTTCCCGCCGCCGGACGTGACGCCGACGAGTCACCAGACCCCGGAGGAACCGCTGACGACGGTGGTCTACGCCCTCGACGCCGCGGACGGGTCGGTCCGGTGGGAGCGCGAGTTCACCGCCGTCGCGGACGTCGCCGTCGGCGACCGGGGGGCGTTCGTCGCCACCGACGAGGGTGTCACCGCCCTCGGCCGCGACGGCGGCGAGCGATTCTCCCTCGACGTCGGTCCCGCGACGTGGGTCGAAGTCGCGGGCGAGAGACTGTTCGTCCTGACGGGCGACGACGACCGGCGAACGCTCCGCGGCGTCGCCCCCGACGGAACGGTGGAGTGGCGGCGCGAACTCCCCGTCCACGAACTGCTCCTCCACGACGACAGACTGTACGCGGGCGGCGACGCCGTCGTCGCCGTCGAGTCGGACGGACGCGTGGTCTGGCGCGACGACGACTACGGCCAGTGGCTCCTCGTGGACCCCGACGGCGACACGCTGTACACGCGTTCGCAGGTCGGTGCGGACGCCGCGACGGCGTACGCCGTCGACGGCGACGAACGGTGGACGTTCGACCCCCCGTCGAACGACGCGTGGCCGGAGACGGCGACGACGGACTCGCTCGTCGTCTCGGCCATCACCGGCGACCACGCCTCCGACCCGTTCCTGACCGTCTACGCCGTCGATTCGGCCGGCGAGGCGACGGCGTCGTTCGGCGTCGACACCGTCTTCGACGCCGTGGGCGTCGGCGACACCGCCTACCTCGCCGACGGCGACTCGACGCTCCGCGCGTTCACGCCGCCGTGAGGTCAACGGCCCCTCCGACTCCGCTCGCGTCGCCGTCTCCACGGCCCTTTAGTCGCCGCGGACGGTATCTCCGGTATGAGCGACGCGACGGGGCGTAACCGGTTGGACGACGAAGCGAGTCCGTACCTCCAGCAACACGCCGACAACCCGGTCAACTGGCAACCGTGGGACGAGACGGCGTTGGAGACGGCGCGCGAGGAGGACAAACCCATCTTCCTCTCGGTCGGCTACTCGGCGTGTCACTGGTGTCACGTCATGGCCGACGAGAGCTTCGAGGACGAGGAGGTGGCGCAGGTCCTCAACGAGTCGTTCGTTCCGGTGAAAGTCGACAGAGAGGAACGACCGGACTTGGACCGCATCTATCAGACCATCTGCCAACTCGTCACCGGCGGCGGCGGGTGGCCCCTCTCCGTCTGGCTCACCCCGCAGGGAAAGCCGTTCTACGTCGGCACCTACTTCCCGAAGCACGAGCGTCGAGACAGGGGGAACGTCCCCGGCTTTCTGGACCTCTGTCGGTCGTTCGCCGAGACGTGGCGCGACGAGGAGGACCGCCGGGAGATAGAGAACCGCGCCCAGCAGTGGACGTCGGCGCTACAGGACCAACTGGAGTCGACGCCCGAGGCGGGCGGCGAGTCGCCGGGGACCGAAATCCTCGGCGAGGTGGCGAAAGGAGTGCTTCGCGGGGCCGACCGGGAGTACGGCGGCTTCGGTTCGGGCGGCGGACCGAAGTTCCCCCAACCCGGCCGCATCGAAGCGCTCCTGCGGTCGTACGTCCACTCTGGCGAGGAGGAACCGGTCACCGTCGCGATGGAGACGCTGGACGCGATGGCGAACGGCGGGCTGTACGACCACGTCGGCGGCGGCTTCCACCGCTACGTCACGGACCGGAAGTGGACCGTCCCGCACTTCGAGAAGATGCTGTACGACAACGCCGAGATTCCCCGCGTCTTCCTCGCCGCACACCGCCTCACCGGTCGTCCAGACTACGCCGAAGTCGCCCGCGAGACGTTCGACTTCGTCGCGCGCGAACTCCGCCACCCCGACGGCGGGTTCTACAGCACCCTCGACGCCCAGAGCGGCGGCGAAGAGGGAACGTTCTACGTCTGGACGCCCGAGGGGGTCCACGACGCGCTCTCTGACGAGACGCGCGCCGACGTGTTCTGTGACTACTACGGCGTCTCCTCCGGCGGCAACTTCGAGAACGGGACGACGGTACTCACCGTTTCGGCGTCCGTCGAACAGGTCGCGGCGGAGCACGACCTGAGCGAAGCGGAGGTGGTCGAACATCTCGACGCCGCCCGCGAGACGCTGTTCGAGGCCCGCGAGTCGCGGACGCGACCACCCCGCGACGAGAAGGTGCTGGCCGGGTGGAACGGCCTCATGATATCCAGTCTCGCGCAGGGGTCGCTCGTCCTCGGCGACGACTACGCCGAACTGGCGGCCGACGCCCTCGGATTCGTCCGCGAACACCTGTGGGACGGGTCGGCGAAACGGCTCTCGCGCCGGTACAAGGACGGCGACGTGAAAGGCGACGGCTACCTCGAAGACTACGCCTTCCTCGCGCGCGGCGCGTTCGACCTCTATCAGGCGACCGGTGAGGTCGAACACCTCGCGTTCGCCGTCGACCTCTCGGAAGGCATCGTCGACTCGTTCTACGACGAGTCGGCGGGGACGCTGTACTTCACCCCGGACGACGGCGAGGCGCTGGTCACCCGTCCGCAGGAGTTACAGGACCAGTCGACGCCGTCCAGCGTCGGCGTCGCGACGTCGCTGCTCCTCGATGTGGACTCGTTCGTCCCGGACGCCGACTTCGCCGCCGTCGCGGGCGCGGTACTGGACAGACACGGCAACCGGATTCGCGGCCGACCGCTCGAACACGTCTCGCTCGCACTCGCCTCTGAGAAGCGCGCCCGCGGCGGGTCCGAGGTAGTCGTCGCCGCGGACGGACTCCCCGAGTCGTTCCGCGAGTCGCTGGTCTCGCGGTATCTCCCCGACTCTGTTCTCTCCGTCCGGCCGCCGACCGACGAGAAACTGACGTCGTGGCTGGAGACGCTCGGCCTCGACGAAGCCCCACCCGTCTGGAGGGGAAGAGAGATGCGCGACGGCGAACCGACGGTCTACGCCTGTGAAGGCCGGTCCTGTTCGCCGCCCGCGCACTCGATAGACGAGGCGCTCCGGTGGTTCGACGGCGGCGACGACGTGGACGTCGAACCGACCGAGGTAGAACTGGACGAGACGGAACTGGACTTCGACTGACTACGCCAGTTCGTCGGCGAGATAGACGGCGATGGGGACGTTCGCCTCCTCGACGAACCGGGCCACTTCCTCGCCCTGACGTTCGACGACGACGGTCGGAATCAGTTCGATACCGTACTCCTCGACGCCCGGGCCGACCTTTTCGCCGTCTTCCTTCTCGACCGGGTAGTGTTCGATTCGATGTTCGGGTACCTCGGCGGCGCGGAGGGCGGCGGCGAAGTCGGGCAGTTGGTTGCGGCAGTCCTTACACCAGTCGCCGCCCCACACCTTGAAGACGAGTCCGTCTTCCGAGAGCGTCTCGACCACGTCCTCGTAGGAGGCGGCGTCCCACGCGGGGTTCGGTTCCATCGTACTGAGCGTTCCAGATTCGGATTCGGCCATGCGACAGGGTAGCGAGTCCGGCGACGTAAAGCGCGCGGTGTCGGACGGGTTCGCCGCGCGAACGCGTCGACGTTCAGTCCCGTCGGCGAACCGGTCGTCGTCCGCGAACCGGTCGTCGTCGACCCGATATCGGCGTCTCTTGCCCCGGTCCATCACCGTTTTCGGTCCGAGTCCTCTACTGAGGGCAATGAACGGTACCATCCTCGAAACCATCGGGTCCCCGTTAGTCGAGGTGTCGTCGCCGGAGGGAGCGACGATTGCAGCGAAGATAGAGTCGAAGAATCCGGGCGGGTCGGCGAAGGACCGGCCGGCACTCGCGATGATAGAGGCGGCCGAACGCGCCGGAGAAATCTCTCCGGGCGACAGCCTCGTCGAACCGACGAGCGGAAACACAGGCATCGGTCTCGCGATGGTGTCGGCGGCGAAGGGGTACGACCTCACCATCGTGATGTCCGAGTCCGCCTCGCCGGAGCGACGCGACATCATGCGCGCCTACGGCGCCGACATCGAACTCGTCGCGGGCGACATCTCCGAGGCGAAAGACCGCGCGGACGAACTCGAAGCGGAGGGGATGACGCAACTCCGGCAGTTCGAGAACGCCGCGAACCCCCGCGCGCACTACCGCACGACGGCCGAGGAGATTCTCGAACAGGTCGGGGACAGAGAGATAGACGCGTTCGTCGCGGGCGTCGGTACCGGCGGGACGCTCTCGGGCAACGGCCGCCGCCTCCGCGAGGAGTTCCCCGAGATGGACGTCGTCGCCGTCGAACCCGCCGAGAACGCCGTCCTCTCCACGGGCGAACCCGGGCACGACGACTTTCAGGGGATGGGACCGGGGTTCGTCAGTCCCAACCTCGACCGCGACCTCTTGGACGGAATCGAGACGGTCACCCTCGAAGACGCCGAGGCGGAGTGCCGTCGACTCGCCCGCGAGGAAGGGATTCTCGTCGGCCAGTCCTCGGGCGCGTCGTACCTCGCGGCCCGACGCGTCGCGGAACGACTCGCGACGCCCGAGGCGGACTGCCCGGAGTCTCCCGACGGATACGTCATCGAGAACGCGCCGGCGAACGACGACGGCGCGGCGGACGACGAACCGGCCGCCGACGCCCGCGTCGACGGCGGGTCGGCGGCCGACGGGAGCGGCGACACCGGCACCGCCCCTGACACCGGCACCGGCACCGACGACTGTCCCCTCGTGGTCACCGTGTTCTGGGACAGCGGCGAGCGCTATATGTCGACCGGGATGTTCGACTGAAAGAACAGACGGACGAGCGAGTTCACCCTGTCGGGCCGTTCTCGCGGCGGCCAGTGCCCGCAGTCGGGGAGGATTCGCACCTCGGCGTCGGGGACGAGCGACCCCGCTCGGACCGACCACGCGGGCGGCACGAGTCTGTCGTCCTCGCCGTGGACGAACATCGTCGGCACCGACAGGTCGGGCAACCGGTCGACGTAGTTCGTGCGGAGACTCCAGAACCCCACTTCGGCGCGTTGGAACGCGCGCCACGCCGACCCGTCGTTCTCCTTCGCCGCGGCGTACACCTGGTCGACGACGCCCGCTCTGACGTTGCCGTAGGCGACGATTGCTCGGACGGCGAAGTACGCGACCGTCCGACTCCGCGCCGTCGCGCGCCACGACCACTCGGAGACGTACGGGAGGCGGACGAACAGTGCGCCCAGCGGACCCCCCGGCACCGACCCGCCGAGGCCGTAACTGTCGATGGGGACGAGCGCGGAGACGTCGTCGGGATGACCGAGCGCGTAGCCGAGACAGACGGCCCCGCCGAGCGAGACGCCGACGAGAGCGGGGTGGGCTATCGATTCTGCGTCGAGGAACCGTTCGAGGACGCGAACGTAGTAGTCCGTCGTCGGGACGCGTTCGGGTGGGTCGCTGTCGCCGTAGCCCGGGAGGTCGAGAGCGTAGACGCGGTAGTCGTTCGAGAGCGCCGGAATCAGTTCGGTCCAGGACAGTTCGGCGCTGTCGAGGCCCCCGCCGTGGACGAGGACCACCGGCGGGTCCCCCTCGTCGCCGGCGACGAGGAACGAGAGGCCGAGTTCGTCGAGCGTCGTCTCTCGTCGCGTCGCGCCGTGGGGGACCTGCATGACGAGTCGTTCTTCGTTCTCGCAGAAAAATCTATAGCCGCGTCTGCGCGTCCTCAGCCGCCGAACTCCGACTCGGCCACGCGAACGACCACCGTCTCGTCCACGTCGCGCAGGTCGTACGACGGAATCGACCCGTCCGGCCGCCGCGTGACGAACATCGGTTCGACGAGACGGCCGTCTTCGACGCCGTAGACGGCCAGTCGCTCCTTCGTCTCCTCGGGGCGCACGTCGCCGTCGCGGACCTGTTCTGCGAGGCGGCGCGACAACCACTCGTCGGTGGAGATGCTCGGTTCGTCGACGAGGACGTGGTCGACGAACCGGACGAGGTACCAGTTCAGGTCGTTACAGAGCGAGACGGCGGCCCCGACGCTCACGGTGTCGACGGCCAGCGAGTTCTCGAACGGGTCGTGAATCTCGTACGTCGAGAGGGCGGCCCGCGCGGTGTCTCTCGACAGCAGTTCGTACTGGACGTTCACTTCGGGCGACCCGACGAAACAGACCCGCGTCACGTCATGAACACTGACGCGGGGGCGCTTTATCCGTTCCGATGCGGACGGGGCGGCCGCGGCGGGCGGTTCGCGGAGGAGGGCGGGGACCCGAGACGACGCGCGCGCGTGCTTACTCGGCGTCGCGGGCCACGACCCACTCGTCGGCACACGACTCGTCGCAAAACGAGAGGAGTCGGCGTTCGCGGGTCAGTTTCTCGCTCGGGTTCGGCGGTCGTTCGCGGTCGAGTTCGACCTGATAGTGCGCGCCGTCGAGTTCGACGGTGGCACCGCAGGCCGGACACGACTCGGTCCCGGTCCGCCACCGGGCGCGGGGGGTCACCTGTCGGACGGTCCACTCTGCGCCGGCGGCCGATGTGGAGGGGCGGCGAATCTCTACCATGGATGAACGCACGCGTCCGGGCTATGTAAATGCATTTTTGGCCGGTCTTTCATTCACAACGTGTAAATTCGTGTGAGAATGTGTCGCTATGGTTGTGATATACACACACGAACCGCCATCGTTGCCACGGCTCACTCGACGTCGACGACGGACGCCCGTTCGCCCGCCTCTCGCGCCGACGCGAGGACGCCGTCGGGTTCGGCGGCGAGAACGGCGTCGAGGGATGCGCTCGTCTCCGGGAACGACGGCGCGACTCGCTCGCACCCGACGGGGAGCGTCGAGTCGTCGTAGGTGCCGATACGTCTGGCTTCGGCGACGATGTCGGATTTGTCGGCGGTCAAGAGCGGTCGGTGGACGGGGAGCGTCGCCGCCGCGTCCGTGACGGCGAGGTTCGCGCCGGTCTGACTCGACTTCTGCCCGAGTGCTTCGCCCGTCGCTATCGAGTGCGCGCCCTCTCGCCGCGCCACCGCCTCCGCGGCGACGAGCATCGCCCGACGGAGCGACAGCATCCGCGTCGCGTCGACGTCGGCGACGAGTCGGTCCACGACGGCGGACCCGTCGACGACGCGGGGACGGACGTCTTCGCCGGGAGCCCGGGCAGCGAGCGTTCGCATTACCTCGAACGCGCGGGCGCGGTGGTCGGCACCGCCGTAGTCGCCCAAGTCGACGTAGACGGGAATCGGCACGCATCCCCGACGCATTAGTCGCCACGCCGCCACCGGCGAGTCGATACCGCCGCTGAGGAGGACGGCGACGCGGCCCTGCGTCCCGAGGGGGAGGCCGCCGGGGCCGTCGAACCGACTCACCGAGACGAACGCGTCGTCGCCGCGGACTTCGACGCGGTACGTCCGGTCCGGGTCGTCTAAGTCGACTGACGCGCCCGTCGTCTCCTCGACGAGACGGCCGCCATCGACTTTCACGTCGGTGTTCGCGAAGTCGTGCGCGTCGTCGGGGCCGACGCGCGTGCTGTCTACGGCGAACGTCTCGTCGGGCGCGTGGTCGCGGGCGAGTTCGGCCAACGCGTCGCAGATGGCGGAGAGCCTCGCGTCGGCGACGACGACGGGTCGTGCGAACGCGACGCCGGGGAGCGTCGCCACCGCCTCGGCGACGGCCTCGCAGTCGTCGGCGTCCGCCGGGCGGACGAGGAGCCGAGACCACCGTCGCTCGACGTCGCCCGCGACGCCGCGCGAACGGAGCAACGCGAGGACGTTCCCCGCCAACTGCTCGGCCATCTTCGCTCGGACTTCGCTGCTCTTCGTCCCCACCTCGCCGTAGCCCACGAGGACGGCGTCCGCTTCTCTCACGGAGCGAGGTTGCTCGCCCACCGCTATCAGCGTCTCGGTATCCGACGACCACCTTCGAACGCGGGCGTTTCGAGACGCCGCCACGCCTCTCCCTGAAACTATATACTGCCCGTATGCGAACCAATCACAACACGTGTCGGTCGAGCAACCAATATAAACCGTTTAGTACCCAACCACACTTGACATAGTCAAGAAGATGCGCTCGTTCTCGAAAACACTGGCAGTACTTCTCTTCGACCTACAATAATGGACGAAATTTACCGGTTCGAACCGTACGAACCTGAAGGCGATATCGACCTGACCGACCCGGAGTTCTACCTCAACCGCGAACTGAGCGAGATGGAGTTCCAGCGTCGCGTCCTCCACGAGGCGTTGGACGACCGGCAACCGCTTCTCGGACGCGTCCGCTTTCTCTCGTTGTTCACGAAGAACATGGACGAGTTCTTCATGAAGCGCGTCGGCGGCCTCAAACAGCAGATAGACGCCGACGTGACCGAACAGACCGTCGACGGCCGAACGCCGAAACAGCAGTTGGCGGACGTGCTGCGGAAGGCCCGACCGATGTTCCGCGCGCAGGCGTCGTGTTACCTGAACGAGATTCGCGGCGCGTTGGCCGAGGCGGGAATCGCCGTCCGAGAGTACGAGGAACTCACCGACGACCAGCAGAGACGGATGCGCGAGTATTTCGAGCAGTCGGTGCTTCCGACGCTCACGCCGCTCGCGTTCGACCCCGCACACCCGTTCCCGTTCATCTCGAATCTCAGCCTCTCTCTGGCGGTCGTGACGCGTCGCGACGCGGACGACGACCCGACGTTCACGCGGGTGAAGATTCCGCAGAACCGGCCCCGACTGGTCGAACTGTCCGCGGGCGAGTACGTCCTCTTAGAGGAGGTCATCCGCTCGAATCTCGACCTGTTGTTCCCGAACGTGGAGGTGGTGGACACGACGATGTTCCGCCTCACGCGAAACGCCGAGGTGCGCCGAAATGAAGAGGTCGCAGAGGACCTCATCGACATGATTCAGGAGGTCATCGAACAACGGCGGTTCGCCACCGTCGTCCGCCTCGAAGTCGAGGAGGGCGCACCGAAACCGGTGACCGACCTGCTCACGTCGCAGTTGAACCTCTCGGAGGAGGAGGTGTTCCGCCTCCCCGGTCCCCTCGACTACCGCGAACTCATGTCGCTGACCGACCTCGACCGGCCCGACCTGAAACTCGACCCGTGGAGGCCGCAGTTGCACCCGCGACTCGAACACGGCGACCAGCGCCCGGACGTCCTCGGGGAGAACCCGCGAAGCATCTTCTCGGAGATTCGCCGCGACGACATCCTCCTTCACCACCCCTACCACGCGTTCGACGACACCGTCCAACGGTTCCTCGAAGAGGCGGCGTCGGACCCGGACGTCCTCGCCATCAAGGCGGCCATCTACCGGACGGCGTCGGACTCGAAGGTCATCCAGAGCCTCATCGACGCCGCCGAGAACGGCAAGCAGGTGGCGGTGATGGTCGAACTGAAAGCGCGGTTCGACGAACAGAACAACTTAGAGTGGGTCCGTCGCCTCGAAGAGGAAGGTATCCACGTCGCCTACGGCACTATCGGTCTGAAGACGCACACGAAGACGGCACTCGTCGTCCGCGAGGAAGCGGACGGCGTGCAGTTGTACTCGCACGTCGCCACCGGCAACTACCACTCCGAGACGGCGAAGGGCTACGTCGACTTGGGACTGCTCACGGCGGACCGAGACATCGGACAGGACCTCGTGAAGGTGTTCAACTTCTTCACCGGCCCCTCGCTGGACGAACAGTTCCGCAAACTCCTCATCGCGCCCGTCACGATGCGCCGCGAGTTCACCGACTGCATCCGCCGCGAGGCCGAACACGCGCAGAACGGCGACGGCGGGCGCATCGTCGCGAAGGTGAACGGTCTGGAAGACCCCGAGATGGTCGAAGAACTCTACCGCGCCTCGATGGCCGGCGTCGACATCGACCTCGTCGTGCGAGACATCTGTCGACTCCGTCCCGGTCTGGACGGCATCAGCGAGAACGTCACCGTCCACAGCGTCGTCGACCGCTTTCTCGAACACTCGCGCATCTTCTACTTCGAAAATGCGGGCGACCCCGAGTGGTACCTCGGGTCGGCGGACTGGATGACGCGCAACCTCGACAAGCGCGTGGAGGCCATCACGCCCGTCGAGGACCGAGACATCCGCGAACAACTTCGATTCATCCTCGAACTCTGCCTGAACGACAACCGCAAGCGGTGGACGATGAACGCCGACGGGACGTACGACCAGCGACATCCCGCGGACGGCGAACCCGTCGTGCAGATGCAGCGTATCTTGATGGAGCAGGCCGCCTCGGCGCACGGTCGAGACGGGACGCGGGGGATGCCGGCGACGCACCACGCCGCGCCGGGTGAACTCCTCGTCGCCCCCCGAGACGAGGAGAGCGAGGACGCCGACGCCCCGTCCGAGATTCCGGTCGCGAAGGACGGTGGAGCGGTCGAGTCGCCGCCCGCCGAGACGGGAGACGCCGTCGCGTCCGCAGGTCACGGAGGAGACGACGAGATGCCGCGAGTGATGCGCGAGAACCCCGACCGCTGGTACGTCCCCGACAGCGACCACTACGCGTACGCGGTTCGGACGCCGGGGGGAGAACGGAAGTACCGGAAGACACGGCAAGCCACCGTGTCGTTACTCGAACGCTACTACTAGAACGTCGTCAGTTCACCGTCGATGACGCGACGGGTGACGTTCGTCACGTCGGCCAGTTTTTCGTCGATGATGGCCTGCACGTCGGCTTCGATGTCGGAGAGTTCGACGCCGTCCTCGGTGACGACTTTCGCGTCGGCGACGTGCGGTTCGTCGATGGGGCGACCGATCTGCGAGAGGAGTCGGACCTGCAGGTCGCGGATGCCCTCGACGTCGGCGACGACGGACTCCGCGATGTCCGTCGAGAGGAGGTTGTATATCTTCCCGATGTGGTTGACCGGGTTCTTTCCGGAGGTGGCTTCCATGCTCATCGGTCGGTTCGGCGTGATGAGGCCGTTCGCGCGGTTCCCGCGGCCGACGGACCCGTCGTCGCCCATCTCCGCGCTCGTGCCGGTGACGGTGAGGTAGATAGAGCCGTCGTCGTAGTCGTCGGCGGTGTTCACGTCGACGTTCACGTCGCGGTCGGTGTACTCTCGAGCCACGTCGGAGACGTAGCCGCGGACGTGTTCGACGGCGTCTTTGTACTCGCCGATGTCGGCGATGTGCGCGTCCACCATCGCGGCGGCGACGGTGATGTCTATCTGGTCGTCCTCGCGCTTGCCCATCACCTTCACGTCGGGACCGAGATACGGGTGTCGCTCGGCGTAGGGGCCGTTGAGTTGCCGTTCGACGTTCAGGACGATGCTCTCGGTCTCGGTGAGGGGCGCGTGGCCGACGCCGAACGAGGTGTCGTTCGACATCGGGACTTCCACGTTGTCCTCGCCGAACACGTCTTGGAGGTCGCCGGAGCCTTCGCCGAGTTTCACGTCGACGATGACGTCCGTGCCGAACTCCAGTTCGGGGATGTTCTCGGCGAGGTAGTCGCGTGCGGCCTCGAGTGCGACGGCGTCGACGGGGAGTTTCTCTCCGTCGTACTTCTTCGTCGCGCGGCCCACGAGGAGGATGTAGATGGGTTCGATGACCTCGCCGCCGCCGAAGGCGGGCGAGGACTCGCCGGCGACGAGTTGCGTCTCGTCGGTGTTGTAGTGGAGGACCTTCCCGACACGGTCGAGATAGAGGTTCGAGAGCGCTCGGGAGACGCTCTCTGCGATGCCGTCGGCGATAGAGTCGGGGTGACCGATACCCTTCCGCTCGACGATTTCGACGCTCTGATCTTCGACGGCGAGTCGTTCGACCGCCTCGATCTTGATGTTCCGCTCGGTCATTACCCATCCTCCGCCGCACGGCGTGCTATAACTTACGGAAAAAATCGAGGCGTCTCTAATTACTGAAAGTTATATACGTCGTCACTCGTCGAGGAGGAGCGAGAGATACGAGGTCCGAATCTGGTCGTCCGGGTCCAACTCCAACTCGCGGAGGACGGCGAACGCGCCCTCGCGGGCGGCGTCTATTCCGTCCTCCGTCTCCGTCTCGACTTCGACGAACTCGCCCAGTCCGGTCACCGCGTCGAGCGTGACGGTGTAGCCGTCGAGACTGTAGAAGTCTCGGTCTTTCTCGACGGTGGCGACGGGGTCGAAGCCGAGTCCCGAGAGGATGCCCATCGCGCTCTCGTCGTCCGCGACGGCCGTCTCGTGTTCCGTCCGCGTCTTCGACTCGGCGTCCACGAGGGGTCCCTTGTACGTCATCTTCGTCGTCGTCTCGTCCGCCTCGCCGTCGGTGCGGTGCGTCTCGCGACGGAGTCTGAGCGCTTCGTCCGTCTCCGCGAAGTCGCGGTGCGGCGCGCCGTAGTACGTATCTACCTGCGTGACACGCGCGTCGTGGACGGCGTCCGTCTCGGCGAGTCGCGCCCGCACCGTCTCGTGGTCTGCGGGGAGTTTGACCTCCACTTCGTACATGCTGAGTCGGTGGCGGGGCCGGGGTAAAAGACTACGCGCTCTCCGCTCCGAATATCAGCCTCTCTATGTAATAGTTTATAATGGTTCGCTGTGTAGGATGTGAACGAATACCATGAGTAGCGAACTAGCGGAGCGAGAGGTGACGACGGTAGAGGAGTCGATAGTCGAGAGTTTCGAGATACCCATCACCGCCCGCGTCGTCGCGATGGCGATGTTCGGCGGGTTCGTCGGCACCGTGTTCATGATGCCCATCTTGGTGGGCGTCCCCGAACTGCTGGGTCTGTTTCAGACGACGCCGATAACCGAGTTCGCCGGTTTCGCCGCGTTCTTCGGTCTCCAACCGACGCTGACGCTCGGTATCTTACTCTTCGGGTTCGGCGGCACCGTCGCCCTCCCGTTGACGTTCCTCGTCCTCGGGGCGTTCCTCCCGCCGGAGGAACCGCGATACCTCCGCGGTGCGACGTTCGCGACGTTCTTCTGGACGGGGTTCGCCCCGGCGTTCTGGCCGGAGGGCGGCCTCCTCGTCGTCGCGTCGTACCTCGTCTCTTCGCTCGTCGCCCACTGGGTGTACGGCCTGACTCTCGGCACCGTCCTCCACCGCACGACGGGCATCCCCCAGCACCAGGTCTGAACCGTCTCGTCTCCTGACTGTCGACTCTCCGTTCCTCGTTTCCGCTCTCCGTCTCTCTCGCGTGTCTCTCTGTTCGCTAGTGACATCCGCGAAATAGATAAATAGTATAAATAATAATTAGCAACAGGTGTGTCCATGTTTATTGTTACCGTGCGTGACGAACTGTCGGCTCACGTCCTCCAGACCGGTATCGTCCCGCGAGGGACGCGCGCGTTCGTCTTCGAGCGTATCTTCGAGGTGTTTCTGGTCCTCGGGACACTCGTCGGCGTCGTCGTCATCGGGTACATGCTGTACAACGCGTACAAGTACCGCGTCGGAAGCGGGCGCGGCAGCGACCTGGACGTCGACAGGCCGGTGCTCGGCGAACTCCCCACGGGCGGGGGCGGCGGCAAGAAACTGTTCACCTCGTTTCTGTTGAGCACCGTCGTCGTCGTCTCTCTCGTCTCGTGGACGTACGGGACGCTGCTTTTCGTCGAGGAGGGCCCGCAAGCTGAGGACACGATGGAGGTCCGCGTCGAGGGCTACCAGTTCGGGTGGCGGTTCGTCTACCCGAACGGCTACGCCGAGGACGGGACGCTCCGCGTCCCGCAGAACCAGTCCGTGAGACTCGTCGTCACCTCCGACGACGTGTTCCACAACTTCGGCATCCCCGAGTTGCGGGTGAAGACGGACGCCATCCCCGGCACGGAGACGGAGACGTGGTTCCGCGCCGAGGAGACGGGTAACTACAGCGCACAGTGCTACGAACTCTGCGGGTCCGGCCACTCGTTCATGCGGGCCACCGTGGTCGTCATGGAACCCGAGGAGTACGAGGCGTGGTACGAGACCACCGGCGGGTCGAACAGCACGTCGAACACCACACAGGAGCGTGTCTCACTATGACCGACGAGAGTCCAAACGACGACAGAACCGAGAGCCGAGACGAGTCGGACGTGCGGTCCGACGCGACGGACCGCCGACCCGACGGTGGAACGGCCGTTGAGTCCGACGGCGGGACGGACGTCCACTCGGACGGTGGGACGGCCGTCGGCACCGAACTGACCGTTCCCGCGCGGAAGGCCGACTACGAGGACGACTCGGACCACGACTTCCCCGGCATGGGAACGATTCGCCGCTGGTTCGTCACGACCAACCACAAGGACGTGGGCATCCTCTACATCGTCACGTCGCTGTTCTTCCTCGTCCTCGGCGGCGTCCTCGCGTGGTTGCTCCGCATCCAACTGTGGGCCCCGCGGACGCCGACAACGACGGTGCTCGAACCGTTGGCGTACAATCAGGCCGTTTCCGCGCACGGCCTCATCATGGTGTTCTGGTTCCTCTCGCCGTTCGCGTTCGGCTTCGCGAACTACATCGTCCCCTTACAGATAGGGGCGAAAGACCTCGCGTTCCCGCGACTGAACGCCCTCTCCTACTGGCTCTACCTGTTCTCGGGCATCCTGTTCGGCGTCTCGTTCTTCCAAGGGGGGACGTTCGCGGGCGGGTGGACGATGTACGCGCCGCTGAACGTGCCGACGTTCACGCCCGACGTGGGGGCGAGCACGGCGGTGTTGGCGCTCACGCTGTTCGTCGCCAGCGTCACCGTCTCCTCCGTGAACTTCCTCACGTCGATGCACAAGATGCGGGCGGAGGGGTTGACGCTCCGGCGACTGCCCCTCTTCACGTGGTCTATCCTCCTCACCGTCTGGATGATGCTGTTCGCGTTCGCCGCGTTGCTGGCGGCGCTCATCATCCTCTCGTCTGACCGACTGCTCGGAACGACGTACTTCACCTTAGAGTCGCCCGCCGGGTCGATGCTCTGGGCGCACCTGTTCTGGTTCTTCGGTCACCCCGAGGTGTACATCGTCTTCTTCCCCGCGTTGGGCGTGATGGCCGAGGTGTTCCAGACGTTCACCGGCCGCCGCATCGTCGGGAGAAAGTGGTTCATCGCGGCGATGGTCTTGGTGGCGCTCCAGAGCTTCGTCGTCTGGATGCACCACATGTTCCTCACGACCATCAACCTCCAGATAAAGACGCTCTTTATGATCACCACCATCGGCATCTCGCTGCCGTTCGACCTGATGGTGTTCGCGCTCATCTACACGATGCTGAAGGGGAAGATACAGTTCAAGACGCCGTTCCTGTTCGTGTTCGGCGCGCTCTTGCTGTTCATCATCGGCGGAATCACGGGCGTCTTCCTCGGCGCTATCGTGCTCGACTACGAGTTCCGCGGCACCTACTGGGTCGTCGCGCACTTCCACTACGTGATGGTCGGCGGCGTGACGGCGCTCGTCGGCGGGTTGTACTACTGGTTCCCGAAGATAACCGGACGAATGTACGACGAGTTCCTCGGCAAACTCCACTTCGCCATCTACTTCGTCGGGTTCAACCTGCTGTACTTCCCGCTGTTCGTCGCCTGGGAGACGCCGCGCCGCGTGTTCGACTACGCGCCCGCGCTGATTCCGTGGCACCAACTCGCGACCATCGGCGCGTTCGTCCTCGGATTGTCGTTCACCATCATGTTCTACAACCTGGCGAAGAGCGCGTTCTCCGGCGAACCGGTCGGCGACAACCCCTGGGAGTTCGCGACGACGGCGGAGTGGGCCGTCCCCTCGCCGCCGCCGTTGGAGAACTTCCCGGGTCTGCCGACGTACCGCGACGGGTCGCTCGCGTTCCGGAGCGAACGCCGCGCCATCGAGGGCGGCACCGCGACGGACGGCGGTTCGTCGGAGGTTCGCTCCGACGGTGGTGAGCAGACTGACTGTCTGCGAGACTCGTCGGAGGTTCGCTCCGACGGTGGCGTCACCGCGTCCGCGACGGCGACGCCGACGGACCACGACCACGACGACCACCACGCGAGTCACGCGAGCATCTGGCCGTTCGTCGTCGGCGTCGGGACGTTCCTGCTGTTCGTCGGCCTCTCCGGGATGCAGGACGCCGCCTTCCCCGAAGGGATGATGGGGAGCGTCTACGTCTCCCTCACCGTCCTCGGCAGTGTCGTCACGCTCGGCTCACTCGTCGCGATGGCGCTCGAACCGTTCACCGGCCCGGAACTCGTCGACGGCGAGACGTGGCCGTTCGGCGACCTGGAGTACGGAAAGGTGGGGATGTGGATATTCCTCGCCTCGGACGTGGTGCTGTTCGGCGGCTTCATCGGCGCGTACGTGTTCACCCGCGTCGCGTTCGGGTGGACGGCGTGGGAGCCAATCCCGTCGAACCCGATTCCGGGTCTGATGAACACCTACCTACTGTTGACGAGTAGTTTCACCGTCGTCCTCGCACTCGTCGCCGCCGAGAAGAAGAACAAGTGGGGACTCGTCGCCAGTCTGACGACGACGTTCGTCCTCGGCGTGGGCTTCCTCGTCAACAAGGGCATCGAGTGGGACCACCTGTTCCACGAGGGACTGTGGCTCTCCTCGAACATCCGCGCGTCGACGTTCTTCCTCACGACGGGGTTGCACGCCGCGCACGTCATCGTCGGACTGATAGTCACGCTGTATCTCATCGCGCGCGCGATGCGGGGCGCGTACCTGGAGGACAACAGTTCGGTGGAGTACTTCGGCCTCTACTGGCACTTCGTCGACATCGTCTGGCTGTTCCTCTTCCCGCTGTTCTACATCCTGTGAGGTGACAGAAAATGGTCAACACAAAGTTCTACACGATAATCTACGTGGTGTTGTTCGTCTCGGCGACGATTCAGGTGCTGGTGGAGTTCGCCGGGTTGGAGTACTGGACGGCGTTCGGCCTCATCATGGTGCTGTCGGCGGCGAAGGCGATACTCGTCGCCGCCTACTTCCAGCATCTGCGATGGGAACCGCGCTCCGTCACCTATCTCATCGGTATCGGCCTCGCGGCGGCGCTGGCGCTGACGTTCGCGGCGTCGTACTCCATCCTATGAGTACGAACGCCCGAACCGCCGCAGTGGGCGGCCTCGACCGCACGGTCCTGGGCTACGCCCTGCTGTTCTCGGCCCCGATGGCGCTCGGAATCACGGTGATGATGCTCCGCGTCGTGGGCGGACCCGTGTCGAAGCCCATCGTCTTCGCACCCGGACTCGTCGTCGCGTTGGCCGTCTTCCTCCTCGTCGCCGTCGCGGCGTCGGGCGGGGAGACGGAGTGACGTTTATACTGTCTCGTGGTAACAGTACGCGCATGAAGGGAGAGGCGCTGACGCTCGGTATCGCGATGGTTCTCATGGTGGTCGGTCTCCTCGCACTGCTCTACGGCGAGTACGCCGGCCTCACGACGACGTTCGTCCCCGGGGGCGGTATCGTCGTTCTCGTCGGCGTCGGTATCCTGACGGCGCACATCGCCCGCGTCCCGCGTCCGGAGGGCGCGGAGTCCGAGCACTGACCGGGCCGTCGACGGCGGGAGACGGCGACACCGTCGCCACCGCTGTCACCCGGCGATGCTGAACCCGATTATGCCGAGGATGATGAACACCGCGTAGATACTCCCGAGTGCGGTGACGACTTTCAGATGGTAGAGGAACAGTTCGTCCTCTTCTTCCTCCAGCGCCGCCTCGTACGCCGCCTTCTCTTCCGGCGTCCACACGTCCGCGTGCGCGCCGGCGACGTGGAACACGCGCAGTCGCGTCGCTCTGAACGGTCGGTCGCAGTACGGGCACGTCGCGACGGGCGTCTCGTCCGGCGCGATATCGGTCTCGGGGTGAATCTCTGTGTGCATGAGTTAGGTGAGCGCCTGCGAGACGGGTTGGGCGACGACCCACAGGCTGGTCATCGTGTAGAGGACGGTGACGGCGACGAACGGGTACTGGCTCCGGAGCGGTTGGAGTCGCCCGGGGAACACGTCGAACGACCGCGTGTGCGCGACCCAGACGGCGACGAGGTGACCGCCGACGACGAGCGCCAACTGAACCGCGCCGAACCACGACGGGAGCAGCAACAGTTGGACCGTCGTCGGCGGCGACAACGGCGAGGAGACGACGGCGGCGAACGCGGACGAGAGTCCGAGTAGGTAGCCGAGGAAGTGCGCGAGGTGGTAGCCCGCGGCGATGGGGACGAGGGCGGGCGCGAACCACCCGGCGACGAACCGGGCCGTCACGTAGGTGTCCGCGGTTCGACGGGCGAGTCGAGCGGCGAGGCGGTAGACGCCGAGAAAGCAGGCGAAGCCGACGAACGCGAGAGCGAGGCTGAGGAGCCACCCGGGGACGCCGACGGCGGCGACGGACTCCCGAACGCCCCGCCACGCGACGGTGGCGACGAAGCCGTCGTACGTCGTCACCCAGAGGAGGGCGACGACGAACGCCGCGTCGTCCTCGCGCATCGACTCGGGGTACCGGACGAGCGCCGACCCCGGGACTGACAGAGAGAGTCCCCGCTCGCTCCGCTGAATCGGCGCGAGCAGGCCGTACAGCCGGAAGACGCGCGAGACGGGGTCGACGCGGTCGAACCACGCCGACCCGAACCACGCCGCGCCGGCGACGGTGACGGCGGTGTACGCGAGGACGGCGACGGCGAGAGCGGGCGGGTCGGAGGCGACGGGGCTCACGACTTCCACCCAGACGAGGACGAGGAGGCCGACGACGCTCGGCCACGACCCCAATCGGTCGGGGAGCGACGACGGCTCACGAGACAGCGCGTCTCGAACGGCCGCCGCGAGCGTCCGCCACGGGTTCACGACGGGCCAGAGGTCGACGACGAGGTAGGTGAGCATCGTGAACCCGGCCCACCAACCGACCCAGACGACGAGGACGGCGAGGTTCACGAGCGGGACGCTCGGCCCCGCGAATCCGGCCCAGACGACGACGACGAGGACGGGCACGCCTGCCCACCGGAGCAGTCCGCGGAATCGTCCCGCGGCGAGAGCGAGGCGCAGTCTGGTCCGCGCCAACGCGTCCAGCGTCTCCGCGTCGGTGACGAAACTGGAGAACAGAAAGGAGACGCCGACGACGCCGCCGCCGGAGAGGAGCACGAGCCAGAAGGGGACGGGAACCGAGCGGAGCGACCCGGCGAGCGACCCGGCGTGCGCGAGGGCGGGGCGAGAGAACAGCGCGACTCCGACTGCGACCGAACAGCCGAGGGCGAGACGGCGGGGGAGAGAGCGGGTCATCGAGGAGGGAGGCCTCAGAACAGGCCGAACAGTTTGAGCGTGACGGCGACGAGGAACAGCGCACCGATGGCCCACGCGCCGAGGAGGGCCGCCTGCGAGTTCTTCAACCCGCGATTCCGCGCGGAGACGAACGTGCCGTAGAAGACGTAGGAGCCGAACACCAGCGTCGCGAGGCCGACGAGGACGACGCCGCCCATCGCGGCCATCCCCTCCGGAATCTCGGTTCCGCCGACGAACAGGATGGCCGCGCCGCCGAACGCGAGCGTAACCGCGACGAACGCGGCGGTCCACACCGCGGGGCTGTCCGCACCCCGAGCGAGCGCCGACGGTCTCGGCCGCGTGGTCCACCCACCGGCGACGGAGTAGGTCCGCCATCCGCGTCCCGTGAGTAAGACGACGACCGAGAGCAAGCCGAGTCCGAGCACGAAACTGACGAGCAGCGCGGATTGTACCATGTCAACACTCACCTATCACGAATAATTATTACTGTTGGTGACATAAACCGTTCGATTCGGGGGGTCGCGACGCGGCGGTTGAGCGGGCGGGGCCGACAGACCACCGACTCACGGTCGCTCCGTCGGTCTCCCGACAGTTACGCTCGCGGCGGCGACGGCCCGAGACGGGCACGTGTGCGAGATTGAGACGCTCACAGTCGCCATCCGCGAAACGTGATTCTTAAGGGTCGCACGGATGATGTACCGGATATGAGTGACGAACAGCAGGCGGAGGCCGCAGAGCAGGCAGACGCCGATGCAACGGAGGACGTCGAAGAAGAGGTCGCCGAGGAGGAGACCGAGGGCGGGATTCAGGACGGAGACTTCGTCCGACTCGCCTACACGGTCCGAACCGTCGAGGACGACACCGTCGTCGACACGACCGACGAAGAAGTGGCCGAAGAGGCCGAGATAGACACCGACGAGTACGAGTTCGAGCCTCGAACCATCATCGTCGGTGCGGGTCACATCTTCGAGTCCGTCGACGACGCCCTCATCGGCGCGGAAGTCGGCGACTCCGGGACGGTCGAGATTCCGGCCGTCGAGGCGTTCGGCGAGTTCGACGACGACGACGTTCGCACGGTCAGCGCGAACAAAATCGGCGAGGACGACCGCTACCCCGGCGCGCAGGTGCAGGTCGACGGCGAACAGGGTCGCGTCGAGACCATCATCGGCGGCCGCGCCCGCGTCAACTTCAACCACCCCCTCGCGGGCGAGGACTTAGAGTACGAGTACGAGATTCTCGAACTCGTCGACGACCGTGAGGAGCAAGCCGCCGGTCTCCTCGGGATGTACCTCCAGCAGGTCCCCGAGGTCTGGATAGAGACGGACGAGGTCGAAGAGGAAGAGGTCGTCGAGTCCGACGAGGACGACGAGGACGCAGAACCCGAGACCGAGACCGTCACGGTCGAGAAGGAGACGCTGTACATCGAGGCCACGCCGCAGATGACGATGAACCAACAGTGGATGTTCTCGAAACAGCAGATCGCACAGGACCTGATGGACCGTCTCGACCTCGACCGCGTCATCGTGCAGGAGACTATCGACGGGATGGGCGGCATGATGGGCGGTATGGGCGGTATGATGGGCGGCATGGGCGGCGGCGCCGACGCGGCCGACATCGAAGAGGCCATCGAGGACGTCGACGTCGACGCCGACGAACTCGTCGAAGAACTCGAAGGCGACGAAGAGTAACCGCCTGCAGTCCGGTATCCACACATTCTTTTGCGGGTTGCGCCAGACTCCAGACAGACGCATGTCCGACGACTCGACCGCCGAACTCCCCGTCCCGGACGACCTGAAACTCGCCGCCGTCGCCGCCGCGTGCACGGTCGGACTGACGCTCGCACTGGAGTACGGACTCTCGCGGGACGTCTCCTTTCTCGTCCGTCTGGTTCCCCTCGTGCCGTACTTCGTCTATCTCTTCTCCCGGCCCGTCCGCTCCGGGAAACTGGACTCCGTTCGCAACTGGTCGGTGCTCACGGTCTCCGTGACGCTCGGCGTCCTCGTGTACGCCGCCGTCTGACTCTCGGAGGCCTCGTTTCGTCCCGCTCTGTTCCGTCTCGACCGACTCCGACGCTCAGGCGATGTCGCGACTGGTGTCGACGGTGACGGCCTCGCTCAGGCGGAGTTTGATGGTCTCTTCGAGGGCGCGGCCGCCCCGGAACTTCGGGACAGCGAGGCGGTTTTCTATCTCCGCGCCGTCGATGCTCGTCTGGAGGTCGAACACCACGTCGGACATGTGCTTCGTGTAGCGACGGTTGGCGTGCGCGTCGCCCTTCATGCCGTGGAGGACGGCGATTCCGCCGGTGTTGACCATGTGGGTCTGCAGACTGTTCAGGAACTGGCGGTACCGGACGGGGTCGGTCGACTCCAACACGTCGACGACGTCGACGACGAGGTTCGACCGTTCCGGGAGGTCGTGAACGAGTTTGTTCGCGGCGTCGAGGGGCGCTTCGCCGCCCACGTCGCGGACGGTCGGACTGCCGGACCGGGGCGCCCGCGCGATGGCGTCGTTCACCGCCTGACCCGACCGGATGGTCGTCAAGTAGAGCGTCCCGCGGACGGCGCTGAGTTCGTAGAGGAACAGTTCGGACTGACTGGCCGGGTCTGCGAGCAACGCGACGATGCTCCCCTCGGGGAGGCCGCCGCCGAGTTCGCGGTCGAGGACCGTGATGCCGGTCGTCAGTCGTCCTGACACATCATATCTAGAGACAGTCGAGCATCATAGCTCTTTGCCAGCGTGTAACTCAGTTGCCACGTTCCGGTAGGCTCGCCGGACGCGTTCGTGTTCGAGCACCGGTGCCTCGACGGACGGAACGACGCCGAGGATGGGACAACCGAACAGCGACGCTATCTCGGGCGGGGCGACGCTCGTTCGGACGAGGACGACGCCGACGACGGGCGTCCCCAGTGCGTCGGCCATGGCGGCCGTCTTCACCGTGTCGCGGAGTGCGGGGGCGCACGGCGGCGTCACGAGCACAGCGCCGTCCGCCCGCCGGAGGGGAGCGACGGCGTCCGGTCCGGCACCGGCCGGGCAGTCGACGAGGACGGGTCCGGTGGCGGCGTCGCGGACGCCGTCGAGGTACGCGCCGTCGTCGCGGCACTCGTTCGCGTCCGTCGGTGGCGCGGGGCAGACGACGACGCCGTCGTCGTCGGGGTGGACGTGGCCGACGTCGCCCGCGGGAACGCGGCGCGGGACGCCCGCCAGCGAGTGCAGGTTCGGCATGTCGGTGTCGGCGTCGGCGACGAGGGTTCGGTCCGAGAGGGCCGTCGCGAGGCCGAGCGTCGTCGTCGTCTTTCCACAACCGCCCTTGCCACCGGCTATCGCGAGCATGGGGCGTCTGGCCGCGTCACCCTACAAAAAGTCGCGGTCGGTCTCAGTCCTGACAGCAGCCACCCGCCTCGCCGCCGAAGTCGACGGAGAGGGGGTCGGAGATGGCTTCGTTGACGGCTTCGAGTCGGTCCTGCAGTTCGTCCTGCGCGTCGAGGTAGTCGGCCATCACGGGCACCGAGTGCAGGTCTTCTTGCGCCGACTGGACCTTCTGGAGGCTCTCTTGGGTCGCCTTGCCGCTCTGGCGGGCGACCATGAACTCGTCGCGGAGTCGGTGGAACTCGCGAATCTGCGCTTGCACCTCGTCGTCGTTCTCGACGGCCGCCTTCGCCTCTTCGAACGCCTCGTACTCGGGCGTCTCCGCGATTGCCTCGCCGAGTTCGTGCCCGAGTTCTTCGAGTCGGTCCGTCTGGATGCTCATACACGCGTTTGGGTGTGGATTCGTTTCAACCTGCCGGAGGCGGCGGGGTCGTCTCCCGGTCGCTTCCGGTCGCTCTCCCGCGCGATTTCTCGTAACCGCTGATTACACCGCATTAGTCGGCTCGTATCTATGTGTGGTTGTGTTTACATTCTTTCCAGAGCGTATGAATGCAGACGAAAGCGGTCGCCGGCGGGTGGCCTGGCTGTCGGTTCGGGTCGAAGCGGTGGTTCGATGAACGTCTCCGGACTCGTCTCGACCGTTCCGCTGAGCCTCTCGGACCAGTTGGTGACGCTCCTTCGACCGTACGCGTCGCTCGTCCTTCCGGGGGTTCTGGTGCTGTTTTTCGTCGCGGCTTCCGCCGCAGTGGTCCTCTCGGACCGGTGGCACGCGCGGCGGGCGTTCGTTCTGTGTTTCTTCGTCGGCTTGCTCCTGTCTAACTTCCTCCTCCCGGTGTCGCCGTTGCCGTTCGTCTCGTGGGGTCACTTCTCCCAACCGACCTCCGAGGTGGAAACCTACCGGGAGATTCGCCTCGTGGACGAGTCCGGCCACGAGATAAAGATGGACGACGGGTTGACGCTCGCGTTCGACTCGGTGTCGGAGCGACAGCTAATCAGACACGTGCGCGGGGGACAGAGCGACGCGAGGAACGAAACGGAGGCTCGGCGTCTTCTCGCCCGCGCGTCGCAGTACCGCGAGGCGGTCGGGCGCGGAGAGACCGGACGCATCGAGCGGTTCCCCCACCACGGGTTGACGAGCAGGTGGACGCCGGAACTGCTCGACGGCTACGAGCGGTTCGTCGGCGTCAGAGTGTACGAGATGACGTTCGTCACCTCGGAGGACGGGACCCACGTCGTCCGGTACGAGGAGGCCGTCGTCTTCGAGTCGTTCCCGCTGGCCGACGCGGAGTCGATACCGGCGCGGGCGAGTTCGATGCCGACGAGGTCGATGAACCGGACGGGTCCGCGAGAGCGGAGTCGCGTCGTCGCCGGGGCGGGCCTCGCCCGGACGGGGGTGACGGGCTGATGTTCGTCAACTACTTCGCCGACGACGCGCGGTCGTCGCCGGTCAACCTCGCCGTCGGGCGGTTCGTACTCGGCTGGTGGCTGGTGTGGAAGACGGTGCACTACGATTGGTCGCTGCTGTTCTCGGGCATCAGTCGGTCGATGGCGTACAACGGGTACGACGCGATACTCCCCGTCTCGGCCCCGTGGATTCTGACCGTCGAGAAGTGGCTCCTGATAGCGCTCGTCCTGTTGGTGGTCGTGGGATATCGGATTCGGTTCACGGCGTTGGCCAGTGCGGCGCTGGCGACCCATCTGGGAACCGTCCGGAACACGGTGACCAGTTCCGGAGAGGTCAGCAGCCTGTTCATCGGGTCGGTGTTTCTCGTGTTCGTCGCGCTGTACTCCGACGACGACGTGCTCTCCGTCGACGGACTCCGAAGAGTGCGGTCGAAGTCGCTCGATTGGCTCGTCGCTCGACTGAAATCCGACGACGACCGCTCGTACCGGATGCCGTCGATGAAGTACGCGCTGCTGACACTCGCGATACTGTTCTTCAGCACCGCCGCGAGCAAAGTCGTCGACGGCGGCGGACTCGGCTTCGTCGCTCCCAGCAACCTGGCACGCCTCGTCCTCGTTCGCTCGTACGTCTATCCCTGGCACGACGTCCAGTTGGTCGTCGTCGACTACCCCCTACTGGGCGTCCTCGGTGGCATCGGAACGCTCGCTCTCGAATTCGGACTCCTCGTCGCGGTGCTCGCCGGGGCCACCGTCACGCCGTTCGTCCTCGGCCTCGTCGCGTTCACGCTGTCGAACGTCGTCTTACTGGGGATATTCTTCGTCGACAACCTGTTCTTCCTGACGCTGTTCGCCGCGTTCGACCGCGCCTACGCGCGACTCGCGGTCGACCGCGACTTGGACCTCGTCTTCGACGAGCACTGCCTGTTCTGTGCCCGGTCGCTGTATCCCGTCGACCTCTTCGACGTCGAGGGGTCGGTGACGTTCTACTCGCAGTACGACGCGCCGGACGGCTACGAGGACCGACCCGGCGTCGACTTCGGCCGGGCGATGTACGTCTTCGACGGCGACGACGCGCACGAGGGCTACGACGCCTTCCGCGAACTGCTCCGGCAGAACCGACTGTTCCACCCCCTGGCGTGGGTGATGGCGCGCCGACCCGTTCGGGCGGTCGGTCGCCGCGTCTATCGGTACGTCGCGGACAACCGCGGCAGGCACTTCGCCTGCCGCGTGGAGAACGGAGGGTAGGGGCGTCTGCGGTCGCCCGCGGCGGCCTCGACCGCGACGACGCCGTCGGGGAGGGGAAAGAGTCGTTGTCTCTCGGATGATACGACTACACATGCCAGTCGTCCCGACGCGGACGTTCGCCGGGTGGCTTCGTCGACTCGACGGGCCTCGCTTCGCGGCGTTCGTCGCCGACCTGCACGCGACTCGCGGCGTCGGGGCCACCGTCCGGGACGACGGGACGGTCGCCCTCGACGACGGCCGAGTGCTCGCGACCGTCTCGGGGCGGCGACGACTCCGGACGCCGCGCGTCGCCGCCGACGCTGACGCCGTCGTCGCGGCCACCGTCTCCCCGCGCCTCGCCCGTCTCGCCGCCCGACGAGACCTGGCGGTCGTCGACGCGTCGGACCTCAGAGACCTCGCCCTGTACGGTATCGACCGCTCGGAGACGGAACGACTGTTCGCGGAGTACTTCGACGCGTCGCCGGTCGTCGCCGCCCCGGAACCCACGGACTCCGCGGCGTCCCGTCTCGCTCGCGTCGGCGACACCTCCGCCGCGAGCGTCGCCGCCGTCGTCCTCGTCGGCCTCGTCGTCGCCGCACTGTTGGGTCCGTTCGGTCCCGGCGTGGCCCCGGCGGACGACGACGCCGCGCGGGCGGGGTCGGGTCCCGTCGTCGTCGGCGCGTCCGACCCCGCGTCCGACGGGTCCGAAGACGAGTTGTTCCCGCCGGGTATCGGTGCAACGGGCGTCGTCGACGCCGAGACGCTGGCCGCCGCGCACGCCGATAGCGTCGCGGGACGGTCGTACCGCCTCATCGTCCACGAGTCGGGCACCCGCGGGTGGAACGACCGAGTCTGGCGCGGCGTCTGGCAGCAAGCGGAGGTCGAGAACCCCCGGCACTTCCGCTACACGGTGACGGGATACGTCGAGAGCGCGGCCGAGAACGACTCCGCTCGGGGGGTGCAGAACGGCACCGCCGAATCGGCGGGCGACACGGACGGCGACGGCGACGAACTCGTCCAGTACACCGCCTACGCCGACGGCGAACTCGTCTACGTCAGGACCGAACTCCGGAACGAGTCGTTCTACCGCTACCCCGTCTACACGGACGAGAACGGCCACGGACTGTTCGAGCGACGCGCCGCCCGGAACGTCGAACGCTACCTCGACGCTCCGGAGACGACCGTCACTCGCGAACCGCGCGACCTGTACCCGTTCCACGTCGTCGCCACCGGCACGCCCCCCTCGCTCCCCGACGCGGAGAACGTCAGCGACTACCGCGCGGAGGCCACCGTCGGAACGGACGGATTCGTCTCGCTTCTCATCGTCTCCTACGACCGGACGCGCGGCAACGAGACGCGAACGGTGACCTATCGGCTGGAGTACGCGACGATGGACCGCGTGAACGTCTCGCGTCCGACTTGGTACGACCGCGCGGTGGGGGAGACGGAGTCTCCGTCGACGCGGTCATCGGAGACGTCGAACGAGTCGGCCGACGAGGCGGGAACCGCGACGGAGACGGCCGCGGAGACGACGACGCCTGCCACCGCGACGGAGACGCCGGCGACGTGACCGCGTGCTACCGTTTCACGCCCAAGGTCGCGCCGCACTGCTTGCACATCCAGAGGTCGGTTCCGCGACGCCCGACGTACGCGTGCCGTCGCTCGACGGTCAGTTCGGGAACCGACTTCGCGGTCACCGACGCTTCGCCCGCTATCTCCGCGCCGCAGTCGGGGCACTCGGTCAGTTCGTCGCCGCCGTGGTCGTGTTGGTCCGAAGACATAGAAGCGAACGTACGCGAGCGTCCCTGATAAACCGACCTGCGGACTGCGAACGGCACGCACGACCCCGCAACGGTCGGTTCGTGGATGTCGGGGAACCGCCGACGTTATCCCTCCCCACTTTCAAGAGAGGTGCAATGAGCCAAGACGCGACGTCGGAGGGGGACCTCAGAAACACGGGCATGTCCCTGCGGCACGACCGAGAGTGGGACTACGAACTCGAACGAATCGTCGAGGAAGTCGAGGAGCGAGACGCGAGCAGAGTCGGTCTGCAGTTCCCGGAAGGGCTGAAACGCCGCGGCCCGGCCGTCGCCGACGACCTGCGCGAACTGTGCGACGACGACGTGACGTTCATGCTGTCGGGGCAACCCTGCTACGGCGCGTGCGACCTCGACACCTACCTGATGCGCCGGACGGACGTGTTCGTTCACTTCGGCCACTCGCCGATGAAGGAGTCGGACAAGATAATCTACGTCCCCCTGTTCTCGAACGTCGACCCGTTCCCCATCCTCGAAGACGCCTTAGACGAGTTGGAAGGCGACGAGGTGGGTCTGGTGACGACGGCCCAGCACATGAACCGCTTCGAGGACATGTGCGACTGGTTGGAAGAACGCGGCTACGACGTGCACACCCGCCGCGGCGACGACCGACTGACGTACGAGGGGCAGGTCCTCGGTTGTAACTACGCCTCCGCGGACATCGACGCCGACCAAGTGCTGTACGTCGGCGGCGGGAAGTTCCACCCGCTCGGACTCGCGATGGAACACCCCGAGAAGAACGTCGTCATCGCCGACCCCGTGAACAACGTCGTCACCATCGCGGACACGCGCAAGTTCATGAAACAGCGCTACGCCTCCGTCCACAAGGCGATGGACGCCGAGAAGTGGGGCGTCATCTTCTGTACGAAGATCGGACAGGGCCGCATGGAGATAGCCGAGAAGATTATCGAGGACAACCCGAACGCCTACCTCATCACGATGGACGAGGTGACGCCGGACCGCCTCCGCAACTTCGCCATGGACGCGTTCGTCAACACCGGCTGTCCGCGAATCACCACCGACGACGGCCCGCGCTTCCACAAGCCGATGCTGACGCCGCAGGAGTACCGCATCGCCGTCGGCGACGAACCGCTGGACTCCCTGGAGTTCGACACGTTCCACGGCACCTGGTAGGCGACGCTATCTGCCTTTCCAGTCTCTCCGGTCTCTGCTCTCTCTTTCTCTCCGGTCTCTGCTCTCCTTCCTTTCTTCTCGTTACGGCGGCGCGGTGCGTCCCTCGCCGATGCTCGATTCGACGTACCTCACCGCTTCTTCCGGCGTCTCACACGCTCGTATCTCCGGCACGTCGTGCGTCCCCAGCCCCGCGATAGGCCGGTCGTAGACGGACGCGAACCCGACTTCCGAGAGCGTGCCGCCGCCGCCGTCTACGGCGACGACGGCGTCGCCGTTCATCACGACCAGCGCGTTGCGACTGTGACCCATCCCCGTCGCGATGGCGACGTCGACGTACTCGTTCGCGTCCGCGCGGCGGTCCGTCGGGAGGATGCCGATGGTGTCGCCGCCCGCGTCTTTCGCGCCCTCGCAGGCCGCCTCCATGACGCCGCCGAGGCCGCCGCAGACGACGGTGTGGCCCCGTTGGGCGACGACGCGACCGGTCGAGACGGCCGTCTCGCGGACGTCCTCGGCGACGACACCCCCACCGATGATACTGATTCGCATACTCACCCGTCGTCGGGGTCTGTGGTACGTGTTTCGCTCCGGAAAACGGGGCGACGGCGGAACGTCGCTGGTCGGGGACCGAGACGGTTCGGATGCGGGGAGGGGTGGGCGGTGCGCCGCTCTTCGCCGCGGCGCGACTGTCCGTTGCGCTCAGTCTAAGTCGGGGGCCGGCGGTTCCGGCTCCCACGACCCGAGCAAGCGCATCGTCGCGTCCATCTCCGAGAAATCGGCGGTCTGCCTGCGATGAACTGACATAACGAACTAAGACTCGTCGGTAAAGAATAAATACCTTATGCCCGATATAGGTTTGCTAACCTCGATGGCTCGGTAGTTTATTTAGAATAATGTGCGTTATAGAGCGCCTACCGCCGACAAATGTTGTGTTCTTCAATGAGTGTCTCCCCGACGGGAGTGTGTTTTTCAACCAACATGTCGGGCGGCACTCGCGGTCATCCGACCACCGTCTCTCTTTGTTTCAATATCACACCATATGAATCTTTTTGCCGCCGCGACGGCTCCGCCCGAAACTCGCGGTCCGCAACACTTAGCCTTCGCCCGGACGCAGCCACCTCCATGAGCGTGAGCGACTGGGCCGACTGGCTGCCTCGTGCGGTCGAAGACGCAGACCCCGATACCGTCTCCGTCTGGTATCTCGGCTGCAACGGATTCTTCTTGAAGGGAAGCGACGGGACGACGCTGGCTATCGACCCGTACGTGGGACTCGGAGACCCGCCGCGGACCGTCCGCATGATTCCGGTGCCGTTCGACCCCGAGGACGTGACCGAGATGGACGCCGTCCTCGCGACGCACGAACACACAGACCACGTCCACGGGCCGAGTCAGGCACCCATCCTCGAATCGACGGGCGCGCAGTTCTACGCCCCGGACGACTCGCTGGACGTGGCGTTCGAGGACGAAGCGTGGTTGGACGACTACGACCTCTCGGAGGACCAGTTCACCGAAGTCACCGAGGGCGACAGCTTCGAGGTGGGCGAGTTCACGATTCACGTCGAGTTCGCGCACGACCCCGACTCCACGCACCCCGTCTCCTACGTGATAGAGCACGATTCCGGCACTATCTTCCACGGCGGCGACACCAAGCCCGCGCCCGGCGAGGAGTTCGTCGAACTCGGCGAGACGTACGACATCGACCTGGGCGTCCTCGCGTTCGGTGCCGTCGGAAACATCCCCGACAAAGAGACGGGCGAACCCGTCCGCACGAAGTGGTACTCGACGGAGAACGAGGCCGTGAAGGCCGCCTCCGACCTCCAGTTCGACCGATTCCTCCCGAGCCACTGGGACATGTGGAAAGGGATGACGGCGGACCCGACGGTGCTTCACCACCACGCACAGAGCTACGCGTTCCCCGAACGCCTCGAAGTGGTCGAGGTCGGCGACCGGGTCGAACTGTAGCTTCTGTTTCTCAAATTTCGTATTTTCCCCGGTTGTTTTATGGTATCCCTACCGGTACGGTCCGACATGAGTCGCGAGTCCGAAGTTGGGGGACCGGTGTCCGTCTCGAACGGGGACGTCACGGTCGAGAAATCGTTCGTCGCCGACGAGTTCCCGGTGCCTGCGATCAAGTTCCAGATTACCTCCGAGAGCGGAGAGTCACAACACGTGCGTATCGTCGACCAGATTCCGGACGAGTTCCCGATGGAAGGCGTCGGGTTCCACCCGGATTACGAGAGCGACAACTGGGCGGCGTACAAAGACCACCGCGTCGAGTACGAACGCACCCTCGCTCCGAACGAAGAGGTCGTGACAGTGTACGGAATCCGCCTCGACCAGGTGAGCGAGGCCGAGTCGTTCCTCGTCGAACCCGTCTTGGAGAGACCGCCCGCGCCGCAAGACGGCGAGGCCCCGGACCGAGACGACGGCGTCGAAGACATCCTCGGCGAAGACCGGAGCCAACTCGTCCGCGACGCCCTCCAAGGAAACGGTAGCCTCGCGGAGGAGACGGACGCCGTCGCGGCCGAAGACGCCGCGAGCGCGGTCCTGCAGGCGGAGGCCGACGAGGGGGCGGACCCGCTCGCCGACCCCGTCGAGGACGCGGAAGACACCGCCGTCGACGTGGCCGTCGAAGCCGAGTCGGAAGCGTCCGCGGCCGACGTGGAGGCCGCACTCGAACAACACGACGTCGAAGGCGAGGAGGACGCCGACGTGGAGGGGTCCGTCCCCCGCGAACTCGCGACGGAGGCGACGCCCGCCATCACGCGCTCCGGCGAGGCCGACACCGACGCGGCCGAGACGGTCGAGACGGAGGGTTCCGAGGCCGAACACGCCGACGCGGCCGCGAAGACGACGGACACCGACGACTACGTCGACGTCGAAGACGCCGTCGAGGCGGACGCTCCCGACGAGGACACCGTCGACGACGACGCTCCCGCCGCGGCGGCGGTGTCGGGGTCGCTGGCGACGACGCTGGCGGCGGAACTCCGCTCGGGCGACGTGCCCGAAGAGGACCTGGAACTCCTCCGCTCGGAACTGGACCTCGGCATCCCGCGTAGCGCCGACGTCCGCATCCGGCGTCTCCAAGCGCAGATGGACGACCTGCAGGCGTACAGCGACGCCCTCGCGGAGTTCATCGACGAGGAGGGGACGGGCCAAGAGTTGGTCGACGGTCTGCGGCGCGAGGTGGCGTCGCTGGACGAGCAACTCGACTCGTTCGGCGAGGAACTCTCGGCGCTCGACGCCGAAGTGACCGCCGCCGACGCAGAACGCGAGGACCTCAGAGACGACCTCTCGACGCTCGAAGGCGACCTCGCCGCGGTCGACGAACGCGTCGAAGACACCGCACAACGCGTCGGCGAGGTCGACGACCAGGCGACCGAAGCCATCGCCGGCGTCGAGGAACTGAACACGACGCTGGACGAGGAACTCGGCGCGGTCCGAGAAGACATCGACGAACTCTCGAACGACCTGAGTCAGACCGCCTCCGCGGCGGCCGGACTGGACGAGGAACTCGGCGACGTGCGAGAGGACATCGCCGACCTCGACGGCGAAATCGTCTCGACCCGCGAGTCGCTCGAAGGCGACGTCGAGGAGGTTCGCTCCGAACTCGCCGAACTGGAGGCGACGAAGGCGCGCGTCGACAGCATCGAAGACGACATCGAGACGCTGATGCAGTTCCGTGACCGCTTGAACGACGCGTTCGGCCCCGGCGAGTAAGAACCGAAGCGCAACCTGTTTACTCTCCGCCCCCGTGCACCCGACAATGACTGAGACGGTGCGCGTCGCCGTTCCGCGCAAGGGGCGACCGCTCGAAGCCGTACTCGATAGATTCGCCGCGAGTGCCGACGCGGCGCAGGTCGCAGACGAAATCACCTCGACGCTTCGTCACGAGAAGTCCGTCACGAAAGGCAAGGCACATCCGGACGACGACGTGTACGACCGACTCGCGGCCTACTCGGACCTCTCCGACCCGGCCGCTCCGGAGTACACGCTCCTCCGAGACGACAGAGAGGGGATGCCCCGACGCATCGTCTTCGACAGCGTCACCGTCGACGTCGACGGCGTCGCCGTCCAACTCGTCGGCCGCGAGGAACCGTTCCGCGCGCTCCGAACGCACGAGTTCGGTCTCGGATTCGACAGCGCCGACCTGGTCCTCGAAGAAGTCGTCCAACTGCGGGAGGAGGGCGTCGGCTCTCTCGCCGACATCAACGCCCGAATCGACCCGATGGACACCGACGTGCGCGTCGTGAGCGGCCTCGGCGACACCGTCTACCACACGCTGATGGCCAAGCCGGAGATTCTCCCGCCGGGGGCGACGTTGGACCGCGAGTTCGTCGCCGACTACGAGGGACCGCTCTGCATCTCGCCGCGCTACGAACGACTCGTCGAAGCCGTCCTCGGAACCGGGCCGTTGGACGGTGTGTCGTTCGCCTACCCCGACGAGTCCGCAGAGGAGGAGGCCGCCATCGCCGACACCGGCCTCGGCGTCTACCTCACGATGACCGGGTCGACCGCCCGCGACTACGGTCTCGTCCTCGGCGACCATCTGTTCCCCTCCGAGACGGTGCTGATGGAGAACGGGTCGGAGACGACGGCGGTGGCCGACCGCGTGAAACGGGCCATCGCCGGCGACGACGTCGAGACCGAACTCGTCGTCTGAGACTCGGGTTCGCTCTTCTATTCGGTCCGTTCCACCCGAACGAACGGTGCCTCCGAGGGGACGCCGTCCCGCAGGAGAAACAACATGTAGTACCCCGGCGGGAGGAGGTTCGGTTCGTCGGGCACCGACGCGAGGAGTTCTTCGCCCGCGCGCGAGTCGAACGCGAGTTCCACCAGCCGTTGGTCCGTGTTGAGACAGTGCGTCGTCGAGGACTGCCGAATCAGGACCACCCTGTCGACGGTATCGGCGTCCGGCGTCTCGACGGCGAGTTCGTCGCCCCACGCGACCGATTCTGCGACCGACGCCACGACCGGACGCTCGCCGGCGAAGAGGTACGGCGGTTCGAACGTCTCGATGCGGAGTTCGTCGACTCTCCGCGCGGGGTTGCTCCCCATCGCCACCACGCGCGCGTCGGGGAGGAGGAGGGCGTTCGAGTGGTAGAGTCGGTCGACGCCCATCGGCGCGAGCGTCGTCCACGACTCGGTCTCGGGGTCGAACAGTTCCGCCTCGCGCACGGCGTTCGGACTCGGCGGAACCGCGCCCTCCTCTCGGTCGGAGTCGTCGAAGCCGCTATCGCCGTCGTCGCCGTCGCCGTCGCTGTGACCCGACTGCCCGCCGTGTCCGCCGACGACGAGCACCGTCCCGTCCGGGAGGAGCACCGCGTAGGCGTGGTACCGGGCGTGCGCCATCGACGGGACGGACCGCCACTTCGGCGTGATGGCTCCGAGGTCCATCACCTCCGCGGCCGCGACGGCGACGTCGCCGCCCGGTGTCCCGCCACCGACGAGGAGGACGCGCGTCCGATAGTCGTCGCCGGGGCGGAACGGGAGCAGGACGGCCGCGCCCTCCTCTCGTTGCGACTGGTTCGGCAGGCCGAGGTCTATCCACCGGCGGTTCTCCACGTCGAGGATGGCCGTCGGGAACCCCCGCAAAGAGAACGGGAACGTGTAGTGGGTGTTGTACGACCCCGCGTAGAACACGTCGCCGTTCGGGAGGAGGAACAGTCGCGGATACAGCGGAAGCCACCGACCCGCCCCGCGGAGCCGTCTCCACCCGGACTCGGGGTCGTACAGTTCGAGTTCACGGAGGGCGACCCACGGAACGTGTTTCGTCAGTCCCGCGGCCGTCAACACTCGTCCGTCGCCGAACGTGACGAGCGTCGGGTACCACCGCCCGTGCCGCGTGTAACCCCGGTGTTCCCACCGTTCGGTTTCGGGGTCGAACGCGTAGGCGTGGTCGAGACCGCTGAACGGGGGGAGCGTCACTCCCCCTATCTCGAAGTCACCGTCGTACGCGTGCGTCCCGCCGGCGACGAGGAGCGACCCGTCCGCGAGAAACGAGTGGCCCGCGCAGAACACGTCGCCCCCCACCGTCTGGTCGACTACTCGCACCTCGTCTGCGACCGGGTTCCACAGTTCGGCGGGGTGGGGGTCGTCGTGGCGCCGTTCGTCGTTCGCGGACCCGCCGAACGCGAGAACTTCCCCCGTGTGGAGCATCGCCGCGTGGACTGGAAGTGCGTCGAATCGGGCGTCTGCTACCGCCCACCGTCCCCCGACTGCCGGGTCCGGTCGTTCCGAACCGCCCGTGCTCTCTGTGCTCATCTGTCACCCAATAGGTAGGACGCCGCGAGAGATAGCAGTTCCGTCGGTTCACCTCGCTGTCGGGACGCGAAGTCCGTCGTGGCCGAGACTCAGACGAGAGCGGGACTCTCGGGGTGGTTCTGACCTCGAATAGGGTCGGAGGGCCAACGGCCATTTTGTATAGCAACATATGATTTATTTGTCTGCCAGCGAGCGCCGGTCCTGTCAGAGTAGCGAATAGATGTGCTGTTCGTACGTCTCTCTGACCCGGTCACCCCAGTTGTGGGTGTAGGTGTCGATGATGTCGCCGCCGACGTCGCCGCGGAGGTACTTCACGATGCCGCGGTCACCCGTCCGGTCCCGGAGGTGGGTGGTGAAGAAGTGCCGGAAGTAGTGGGGCGTGACGTTCTCCTCGGCGTCGCCGCCCGCGCGGTGCCACCCACGTTCGGCGGCGTGTCGTTCGACGAGGTGGTGAACCATGTCGGTCGTGAGGCGTTCGCCCCAACTCCCCGACGTACTGACGAAGAGGGGGTTCGCGGGCGAGGTGACGTCGGGTCTGACCGCGAGCCACCGCGTGAGGACGGCCTCTAACTCGTCGTCGACGGGGACGACGGTGGAGCGCTTTCGCTTGTTCGCCGCCGTCCGTACCTCGCCGTTCGTCGCCGACCCGACGCTCGGTTCCGGCGAGATGTAGAGCGAGGGTCCACGGCCGTCGAGTTGGGCACGACTCGATACACCGTCCAAAGGTGTACCGTCCGCAAACGACAGGTCTCGAAGGTCGAGGTTGCACAGTTCGCCGACGCGCATCCCCGTCTTGAGGAGGGTGAACACCACCGCGTGGTCCAGCGGGTGGTGTATCTCCGCGAGGAACGCGCGCATCTGTGGAATGGATATCTCGCGGCGCGAGGGGTTGGTGTCTATCTGCTCGTCCATCTCCTCCATCACGAGTGCCATCGGGTTGGCCTCGAACGCGCCCACTTGCGTCATGTAGGCGTAGAACCGGTGCAGGTAGGAGGCGTACGTCGCGACGGTGCTGTCTGCGGCGTCCGCCCGTCGGAGCGAGTGTATCCACGCCATACAGTCGCGGTGAGAGGCGTCTGAGACGACTCTCTCGGTCTCTGTCGGGTTCTCTTCGCCGTCACGAAGGAATGCCTCGAACCGTCGCAGGACGCGCTCGTAGGCGTCTCTCGTCCGGTCGGTCTTCCCGTGGTACGTCATGTCCTGCAGGAAGTACGCAACGGGGTCTTCGACCCGTTCGCCGTCCGCCGTCTCAACGGCCACTGTCGCCTCCCGTCCCCGGTGCGAGTGCGTACCCGCCGTGGCGGCCGCTGTACTGGACGTCGTTCGACGCCTGTAGCTCCTGTAGCGTCTCGTCGAGTCTGTCCTCGATGTCGTCGGTCAGCGACTCGATGAGGTCGTCCCACGACCGGTGCTCGGCGGCCGAGAGCGCGTCGAGGACGCGTCGCTCGAACTCTCCTCTCCCGGCCGCCTCGTCGGCGTCTTCGGACGCTGTCGGCTCCGCGCCTCGCTCCGGTATCTCGAAGTCGCGACGGCCCGCCTGCACCATCGTTCGGACGAACTCGCTTTGGCTCATTCCGAGGCGTTCGGCGTGGCGCTTCCACTCGTCTTTCTGGTACGCTGGGACGTACGTCTGTACGGTCGTTCGCTCCGTCTCTCCATCGTCTGTGGGCATGTCTCGTGTCTCGCTGGTGGTCGTCTTCTCGGTTTCGTGTCAGTTTCTCTCGGCCGCCGTGAGAGGACGTTCGATACGAACCATCCCGTTCGGTGCAGGGTGGACGAACGCGCTGTCTCGGCCGAGTTCGGTGTCGGTTTCGGTCGGCGAGCGAGCCGGGGGTTTTCGCTCGCCCACCGGCTTTCCAACGGCGCGCGTCGAACCGCGTTCAGCACGCCGAATCGGGCTCTCGACGCCGCCGTCTCGTCGCTCGCCTCCCGTTCAGTCTCCGGTCTCTCCCTTCGGTTTGAACACCTGCATCGAACAGTATAACTCCACTTATACTGTCCTATGGCGGTAAATTTCGATAAGTTATCTGTATTCGTGATATCGTACTCGTGGCTTAGGATGCACACACACAAATAATAATTTTGCCGCTCCAGTCGGATGCCCGACGACGAATTTCGACGACGTTGACTCGTGAGTGGCGAGTGATGGGGGAGTCACTCGAACAGAAGTCGGTCGCACCGCTCGAATATATCTCGAAAGAACGGCATGAAAATATCTCTCTTGCAGTACCGTTCTCGCCCTCTCTACCCCTGGGGTTGTGTGCCCGAAAGCCGGCTCCAGAAACAAGCAAAAGTTTCCGCAACTCTCTGTGGAGGTCTCTCACGACCCGAGTCGTCAGCGCCCTCGGTCGGACGCGTCTCCCCCGACAGCGCGGGTGTGTGTCGGGGAGTTGTCATACCTCTGCGCGACGAGAGGTGGGCCGTTCCAGAAGAGCGACGGCCCCGACAGTCCCGACGCACCGGGGGGAGAACACGTGCGTAGCGACCGGTTCCCTCCGGCGGGCCAGCGACGCCGGACGCGGCAGACCGACGGGAAGAGATAGGGGGCGACGCGCTCGTTCGTCTGCGAGTCTCCGACTGGCCGTCCGACGCTGAGAGGGCCGCCGAGTCGTACCGGAGCGTCTCGTCTCGTCCCGACGACACGCCCTCGATGGTACGCTTGCCAGTGCCGTGAGCGACACCCTTCTTCACCGGCTGAACCCCCGGAGTTGCGTGCCGACATCGGCGCTACGCATCGGACCCTCGTCGCTCGTTCGCACCGCGAAGTCTGTCACCGACTACCGGCGTCCTCTCCGTCGGTGCGGCAGTCGCGTCGCTCTTTCGAGTCGACGATTCGCCTCCGGCACGACGGTGAACGCTCTGCCAGGCGACCCTTCTTCCTCAGGCATCTCGTCTCGACCGATGATCCGTCCCGCCTCAGGCGTTCCGTCCCGGCCGACGGCCGTGGTCGTCTCTCCGTCAGGTCGCTTCGCTCGTCTCTCGTACTCGGTGGGAAGTGGGGGCTTCGACTCCGTGGAAAACGCCGACCCCCGTCGGTCGGGAGACTCTGTCTCTCCTGCGTCTTCTCGGCTGTCTATCCGTCGTGTGAACCGCAAAGTGCGCTATCGACGATATCCCGACTGAATAGCTGTTCAGAAATGGTATCACACCCCGTGACGACTGCCGCGCCTCAGACGCGTATACTCTATATCGCTATATCGAATCTGCATCCAACTTCGTCGTCCAGATCTGGTCAAATACGCTTCGGTGGGGGTCAGACGTCGACCGGTTCGACGATGTCCGCATCGTCGTTCGCCGGACTGTTCACGCGGGACGAGACCGGATACGCTCGCATCTCCGTGTCCGGGAAGGTGTCGAGGAGGGCGGCGGCGTCGTCGTCGTCGCCGTGAAGCCACGTCTCCTCTTCGTCGGGCGCGAGGATGACCGACATGCGGTCGTGGAGGTCCGAGACGAGTTCGTTCGGTTCGGCGGTGACGACGGTGAACGTCTCCAGCACCTCCGGTTCGGGGTCGGTCGGACCGCCGCCCCCCGCGAAGTCACCGAGGCCGGTCTGCGTCTGTTTCGGCTTCCAGCGTTCCCAGAGGCCGGCCATCGCGAACGGCCGGTCGTCCGCGAACGCGACGCGGTACGGTTGCTTGCCGCCCGCTTCGGAGACCCACTCGTAGAACCCGTCGGCGGGCACCAGACAGCGACGACGCTCGAACGCCTCGCGGAAACTCGGTTTCTCTCTGACCGTCTCCGACCGGGCGTTGATGAGTCTGCTCCCGACGGATCGGTCGTCGGCCCACGGCGGGACGAGACCCCACTTCAGCGACCGGAACCGCTCGGGGTCGTCGTTCGTCACGACGGGGAGGAACTGACCCGGGGCGCAGTTGTACCGCGGTTCGGGAGTCGTCTCGAACGTCGCGTCGAACCGGGTCTCCAGGGCTTCGGGTGCGGTGAACAGACTGTAGCGGCCACACATACGCTCACTACGCGCGGCGGCGTGAAAACCGTGCGCCCGGGGGTCGCCCCTCCTCCGGGTGAAACGCGCCACTCGAAGGGTTTAGGCGTCGGCGTGCCCGCGGTTCGGACATGCGTATCGAGAACAGTTTCATCCCCGTCCGCGGCGTGGGCGAACGGACGGAACGGTCGCTGTGGGACGCTGGAGTGCTCACTTGGGAGTCGTTCGACCCCTCGTCGGCGCCGGTCGGCGAGAAGACCGCAGAGAGTATCGAGACGTTCGTCGCCGACTCGCTGGAACGGTTGGACGACGGCGACGCTCGGTACTTCGGCGAGGTGTTCCCCTCCGGCGAACGCTGGCGACTGTACGAGAACTTCCGCGAGGACACGCTCTTTTTCGACATCGAGACGACGGGTCTGGACTCGTCTCGAAACGACGTGACGACCGTCTCGTTCTACCGGGACGGTGAGACGACGACGCTCGTCCGCGGGCAGGACCTGACGACGGAGGCCCTCCGCGAACAGTTCACCGACGCCTCCCTGGTCGCCTCGTTCAACGGCAAGCGCTTCGACGTGCCGTTCCTGGAGGACAACTTCGGCGTCTCCGTCGACGCGCCGCACCTCGACCTGATGTACCCCTGTCGCCGTCTGGACCTGACCGGCGGGTTGAAGACCATCGAGAAGGACGTCGGCATCGACCGCGACCGACCGGACCTGTCCGGGCGCGACGCGGTGCGCCTCTGGCACCGGTACGACCGCGACGGCGACGAGGAGGCGTTGGACACCCTCGTCTCGTACAACCGCGACGACACCGAGAACCTCGCGAACCTGATGGACGTCGTCGTTTCGTCGCTCCACGACGACTCGCTCGGTCCGTTCGTCGACGCGACCGAATCCGACGACGCCTCTCCTCCCCCGTCCTGACCCTCGTCGCTCGTCTCGGAGGCGAGACGCTTTTGTACCGCCGTACTGAGGCGAGAGACATGACCGACGACGCGGACGCCGAGGAGACGGCCGACCCCGAACGGGACCCGGCCGAGTCGGACGCGACCGACGGCGACCCATCCGACGGGACGTCAGACGCCGCCGGAGCGGACGGCGAAGACCCGGACGCGGCGGTGGAAGACGGCGGCGTGGACGACGCCGAGGACGGGAGCGGGGACGACGGCGCGGACGACGCCGAGATGAACGGCGCGTACGACGACACCGTCCCGAACGTGGAACTGGGTCTGTACCAACTCTCCGTGCGCGTGAGCGGCCGTTCCGACGACGACCTGAAGACGGTCGAAGACTCGGCCAAGCGCCTCATGGACTACCTCATCGACCGGGCCGAAGAACTGGAGGAGCGACCCGACGACCGCGGCCTGAGCTAAACTTTTTGGCGAACCTAAAAGCTCAAATATCCGGCCGATAAACGCCGGATATGACCGACGAGTTCACGTTCGACGACGTCGCCGTCGTCATGGGAACGTACAACGAAGAACAGGCCATCGGAGCGGTACTCGCCGATATCGACCGCGTGACCGACGGGCGCGCGGAAGTCGTCTGCGTCGACGGGTCCGACGACCGAACCCCCGAGATAGCGCGGAAGATGGGCGCGACGGTGATAGAACAGGAACCGCAGGGGTACGGCGTCGCCGTCCGCGAGGCGGTGCTGACGCCGGACCGCCCCGTCGTCGTCACCACCGACTGCGACGACACCTACCCGATGGAGATGCTCCCGGAGTTTCTCGAGCGAATCAACGATGGCGACGACGTGGTGTCCGGCGACAGACTCGCTCGCGGCGCGGACGCGATGCCGACGCTCAACCGCTACGGCAACCACGCGTTCGCCCTCCTCGCGTCCCTCCTGATGGGTCGTCGCGTTCACGACACCACGACGGGGATGCGCGCGTACCGTCGCGAACTCCTCCACGACATCACGTGGACGGAGAACACGGGCCTCTCCGCGGAACTGCTCATCCGTCCGCTGATGCGGGGGTACGACGTGACGGAAGTCGGGATACCGTACCGCGAACGCGCGGGCGAGACGAAACTCGACCCGTTCCACGGCGGTGCGGCCATCGCGGCGTCCATCGTCACCGTCTGTCTCGAAGAGCGTCTCCGCTGACGTCGGTCGCTCTTCGCGTTCTTCTCGCGTGTGTCGCTCTCGCACGACCGAACTGCGGCTTTATCACTGTCGTGCGAACTACCCCCATGAACCGACGACAGTTTCTCTCGGCGGCGGGCGTGGGGGCGACCGGATGTCTCTGCGGATGCGTGGGCGGTGAGGGGTCTGCGCCCTCCGGAGGAGGGGATACGAACGCATCGAACGCGCCGCGCGAGGGGTTCGACGCGACCGACGCGGCGGGCGACCCAGACCCCGTCGGGTTCGCGAACGTGTCGCTTCCGGTGCCGATGGACGAGTTGAACCGGGGCGCACCGCTCGACGCCATCCCCGCAATCGTAACCCCCGAGTTCGACGACGACTGGGCCGACGTGGATGCGACGCTGGACGACGGCGAACTCGTCGTCGGCGTCGAACTCGCCGGCGAGGCGCGCGCGTACCCCCTCGCCGTCCTCAACTGGCACGAGATAGTCAACGACGAGTTCGACCGCCCCGTCCTCGTCACCTTCTGTCCGCTCTGCGGAAGCGCCGTCGTCGCCGAACGCGTCGTCGGCGGCGACACCCGCACGTTCGGCGTCTCGGGCTACCTCTGGCAGTCCGACCTCGTCATGTACGACAGCGAGTCCGACTCGCTGTGGAGTCAGATTCTCGCGACGGCGATTCGCGGTCCGCTCACAGGGACGCAACTCGACTTGCTCCCGTCGACGACGACGTCGTGGGGCGAGTGGCGCGACTCCCGTCCCGAGACGACCGTTCTCCTGCCGCCACCTCTCTCCGACACCGTCACCGGGAGAGTGACCCGCGACTACGACCGCGACCCGTACCTCGGCTACGACACGTCCAGTCGGGTCGGTATCGGCTACAACGACGAGGTGGACGACCGACTCCACCCGAAGACGCGCGTCGTCGGCGTCGCTCACGGAAACGCCGCCGTCGCCTACCCGCTCCCGGTCGTCTCCGAAGCTTCGGTCGTGAACGACGACGTCGACGGCCTCCCCGTCGTCGTCGCCGCGTCCACGCAGGGAACGCTTGTCGCCTACGTCCGTCGCGTCGACGGCGAGACGCTGACGTTCGAACGAGAACCGGGCGCGGACGTGCTCACGGCGGGCGGGTCGCGGTGGGACCTCCACACCGGCCGGGCCGTCGACGGGGCACGGGAGGGGGCGACGCTCGCGCGCGCGAACGACCGCTCTCCCATGTTCTGGTTCGCGTGGGCGGACTTCTTCCCGGAGACGGAGATACACGGCGAGTAGCCGTCCGAGACCGACTGGACGGTCAGCCCGGGGCGACCGAAGGGGCGGACGGGAGGAGAGATTCGCCGCCGTTCAGCTGTTCAGGTGTTCAAGATGTCTCGAATCCGCCGGGGTTCGCCGCTCAGCGTGGGGTTCTTCTCGACTATCTTCAGGACCTCGTGGTCGGTCACGTCGGGGTAGGACTTCTCCGTGGCGTCCTCGATGAGTTTCTTCTCCAGTCGGAACTCGGTCCCTTCGTACTCGACGTCGACGCCCTTGTCGTCGAACGACAAAACAGTCATACTGCCGGATAATCCGTCGGGGTACAAAAGAGCGTCTCCCTCTCTCGTCAGCCGTCTGTCTTGCGGGGCGCTTATAACCTCGGACGAATCACAGAGAGGTGTGTCACTCGGTTCGGACCCGCTCGACGCGCTCGAAATCCCCGACGGCACGACCGTCGAAGAGCACGACTTGGTGACCGACGGGGACGTCATCGTCGGCGGGCAGAGCACCGTCGAGTTCGGGGTTCGCGGCCGAAACGTCGTCGCCGGCGAACGCGTCAGATTCGGCGGCGACATCGAAGCGGAGGGCGACTGCCGACTCGACGTCTGGTGCGACGTGGCCGGGAACGTCCTCGTCGGCGAGGACGCCTACCTCGGCGAACGCGTCCACGTCGGCGGCCGTCTCATGGTCTCCGGCGACCTCGACATCGGCGACGACGTGGACATCGAACAGGGGTTCGAGGCCAGCGGCTGGATCGTCATCCGCAACCCCGTCCCGACGCTCGTCTTCTACTTCATCGTCCTCTCGCAACTCCTTCGGTTGGGCGAGAACGAGGCGGCGGGCGAGTTGGCGGACTCGCTCTCCGGGAGCAGCGAGGTGGACCCACTCGTGATACCCCGGGGTTCCACCGTCTCCGACGACGCGTGGCGCGCCTCGACGCCCGCCCACATCGGCGACGAGTGTCGAATCCACGGCAACATCCGCGCGGAGTCCATCACCGTCGGCGAGGACGACAACATCTTCGGCAGTCTGCGCGCGCGGGGCGACGTCGCCGTCGGGTCGGGAACGAGAATCCACGGCGACGTGACGACGCGGAACGGCACCGTCACCATCGCGGAAGACGCCCGAATCCTCGGCGACGTCTCCTGTGCGGAACTCGAACTCCACGAGAGCGCCGCCGTCGACGGGACGATGCGCGCGAAAGGCGACATGCGAATCGTCCGCGCGGACGTGTCCCGCGACGCCGAGTAGGCGGTATGTCAAACGACCGTTTGTGCCAACGTCAAATCTTTTTGATACGTAGTCGTACGGTGTGTCAGGATGTCACAGAGACGAACGCTCGTCCTCGTCGCCGTCGTCGTCCTCGTCGCCCTCGCCGGGTGTAACGGGGCGGCGAACAGCGGTGGTGGGGACGGGGGCGAGGCAGTGTCACAGAGTCGTGCAGACGCGGGCGCGTCGGCCACCGCAGTCGAAGCCGAGGCGACGAGCGGCGGGTCCGGCGGGTCGAACGGCGACGCTTCCGTACAGGCGAACGTGCAGACGCGGCAACTCATCAAGACCGGTCGGATGCGCGTCGAAGTCGACTCGTTCGACGCGTCGAAACGGAACCTCACGGCCCACGTCGAGGAGTACGGCGGGTTCGTCTCGGACACGACCCAAGAGCGACACAGCGTCGGCAACGAGACGTACACGACGGGGCGACTCGTCCTGCGCGTCCCCGCCGACCGGTTCGACGCACTCGTCGACGACGCGCGCGCCGAGGGCGACGTGCAGGTGGTGGAGACGAACACCGAGGACGTGACGGACCGACTCGTCGACCTGAACGCGCGCTTGGAGAACCTCCGCGCGCAACGGGACCAACTTCGCGAACTGTACGACGAGGCGAACACCACCGAGGACGTGTTGGCGGTCCAGCGAGAACTCTCCGACGTTCAGGGCGAGATAGAGCGTCTGGAGGCACAGAAACAGTCCTTGGAGGACCGCGTCGCCTACTCGACGCTCACCGTCCAACTGAACGAACCGCGGCCGACGCCGCAGCGTATCGCGCCCGACCGGTGGTACGACACGCCCGTCCTCTCGGCGTTCCTTCAGTCCGTCGACGGCGTCGCCGTCGTCGCCCGCGCCGTCGTCGTCGGCGTGGCGTTCGCCCTCCCGTACGTGCTGGCGTTCGTCCTCCCCGTCGCCCTCCTCGCCGGCCTCGCGTGGCGCTTCCGGCACCGACTGTTGCCGCACTCGTAGTCGGGACGCCGCGTCTCCGGGCCGTTCGAGAACTCTCGGGACCGAAAGGATGTTCCGACCGTCACTCGTTCTGCAACCATGCTCTCTATCGCACTCGCGGGCAAGCCCAACGCGGGCAAGTCCACCTTCTACAAGGCGGCGACCATGGCCGACGTGGACGTGGGCAACTACCCGTTCACGACCATCGACCCGAACCGCGGCGTCAGTTACGCGCGGACCCGGTGTCCGTGTCTGGACCGAGACGAACGCTGCGGGAACTGCGAGGACGGCGTCCGGTACGTCGGCGTCGAACTCCTCGACGTGGCCGGACTCGTCCCCGGAGCGCACGAGGGCCGCGGACTGGGGAACCAGTTCCTGGACGCCCTCACGAACGCCGACGTCATCCTCGCCGTCGTCGACGCCTCCGGCGGAACGAACGAGGAGGGCGAACCCGTCGAGATAGGGACGTACGACCCCGTCGAAGAGGCCGACTTCGTCGAAGCGGAGTTAGAGCAGTGGCTCGCGGGCATCATCGAGAAGAACTGGGAGTCGGTCGTCCGCAAGTCTCGGTCGCCCGACTTCGACATCGACGAGGCGCTCGCCGAGATGCTCACGGGGTTCGGCGCCACGGAGTACGAGGTGGCCGCCTCGCTCCGCGCACTGGAGTACCCCGCTGACCCCAAACAGTGGACCGACGAGCATCGCGAGGCACTCGCGCGCGACGTCAGAGCGCGGACGAAACCCATCGTCCTCGTCGCCAACAAGGCGGACGTGGCCCCGCCGGAGAACCTCGAACGACTCCGCGAGAGCGACAAACCCGTCGTCGCCGCCACCGCCGACGGCGAACTCGGCCTTCGAAAGGCGGCCGAGGCGGGCATCGTCGACTACCTCCCCGGCGACGACGACTTCGACATCGTCGGCGACGTCTCGGCGGCGCAGGAGAAGGGCTTAGAGAAGATTCGCGAGGTTGTCGAAGCGAACGGCGGCACCGGCGTCCAGACGGCCCTCAACACGGCCGTCTACGACGTTCTCGACATGGTCACCGCCTACCCGGTCCAGAACGAGACGCGATGGACCGACGGCACCGGCGAGATGCTCCCCGACGCGTTCTTACTCGAACGCGGGTCGACGCCGCGTGACCTCGCCTACGCCGTCCACTCCGACATCGGCGACGGCTACCTCCACGCCGTCGACGCGCGGTCGACGCGCCGTATCGCCGAGGACTACGAACTGGACGAGGCCGACGTCATCAAGATAGTCAGCACCGCGAAGTAGCGGGCTGAAGGCGGTTCACAGCGTCGCGACTCGTCGTCGCGAGTGCGACACGAAAAGCGAGCGACGAGGGCCGTCGCTCGGAGGTGTAGTGTCCGTAAACCGGGTATGAGGACCTACGTGTCCATGGCAGAGTCCTGCGTACGTCCCGGTCGTATTTTATTTCGTGCCGATACCGTATAAGTCTACCTCGACGCGCTCAGTCCGAGAGCGCGGGCGAGGGTCGGGCCGTTCCACCACGGCGGCGACGGCGAACTGTTCCGGTCTCGTGGTCGAAGTCGACGAATCCCGCGTTCTGGAGTTTCGGGAGGTCGACGTGGTGCAGACGGACCATCGCGGCGTCGCGGTCTTCTTCGGAAACCTCGTCGCGGGACGTGCCGTCACAGGCGGCGACCACGTCGGCGGCCAACGTCTCGATGTCGACTGCGGCGGAGTGGTCGTCCAGACAGGACAGCACGGTTCTGCGGTCGCGGTCGGCGAGGGTTGCGATTGTATCGTTCATCGTTCGTGGTGGAGTGCGCGGGGTTTCGTTCGTCCCCTGCTGTACTCTCTCGGAGACACGGTTCCGTATTCAGCACCCGGCCTAACTGATTAGGACTGAGCTAGAATCGCTAAATTATCACGAGAATATACCAAAATTTTGCTACCAGTACGAAATATTGACTGTACTGTGTATGTGAATTTTGTACGCGGTTCGGCCCGAAATCGGTGCGAACGCCCGAGAGTGAAGATTAACGTACCGCTATCAGAACTGGTCGTCCTGCGTACGCCGACGAACCGGGCCGTCGGCGAGCGTGGTGCGTCGTCTCAGACGACGGCGTCGTAGGCGTCGCCCATCACGTCCAGCGCTTCCCGGAGAGAGTCCTCGTCCGTCGCGTAGGAGAGTCGCGCGTAGCCCGCGCCGTTCGCGCCGAACGCCTCGCCGGGGACGACGATGACGCCGCGTTCGAGACACTCGTCGACGAACCCCTCGGGCACTTCGGGCATACAGTAGAACGCCCCCGTCGGCGTCGGCACCGAGAGGCCGATGTCTCGCAGGCCTTCGACGACGATGTCTCGGCGACGGCGGAACGACTCCGTCATCTCGTCGACGATGTCCTGCGGGCCGGTGAGTGCCGCCTCCGCGGCGAACTGCGACGGGGCCGACGCGCAGGCCTGCGCGTACTGGTGCACGCGAACCATACGCTCGACGCGGCGCGAGGAGCCGTACACCCACCCGAGACGCCACCCGGTCATCGAGAACAGTTTCGACGCGGAGTTGACGACGACGACGTTGTCCGTCTCGGCGAACTCGATGGGAGAGCGGAACTCGCCGTCGAAGACGGTGTACTCGTACACCTCGTCGGAGATGCAGAGCACGTCGTGTTCGTCGGCGATGCGCGCGAACTCGCGGATATCTTCCGGCGGCGACACCGCCCCCGTCGGGTTACCGGGACTGTTGACGACGAACGCCGCGGTGTCCTCGGTGATGGCCGCCTCCACCGCGGCCGGGTCGAGCGTCAGGTCGTCGCGGAGGGCGATGGGAACGGGCGTCCCCCCCGCCAGTTTCGTCAGGGCGTCGTAGGAGACGAATCCGGGGTCGGGGATGATGACCTCGTCACCGGGGTTCACGTGCGCCTCCATCGCGATGTGGAGCGCTTCGGACCCCCCGGCCGTCGCGATGACGTCGTCGGGGTGCAGGTCGATTCCCTGGTCGCGTTCGTGTTTCGCCGCGATGGCCTCGCGGAGCGAGTAGATGCCCTTGTTCTCGGTGTACGCGTCCGCGCGGCCGTCCTCGATGGCGTCGATGGCGGCCTGTCGGGCGTGTTTCGGCGTCGGGAAGTCAGGTTGCCCGATGCCGAGGTTTATCGCGTCCGCGCCCGCGGCCTCGAACACCTCGCGGATTCCGCTTATCGACACCTTCTCGACTCTGTCGGAAAAGTCCGTCATACACTACCCCGAGTCGCCCGCCGGGATAGTTCTTCCCTCACATGGGCGGTGCCGACGTTCGCCGACTCCGCGGACCGGTCGACGACTCACCGACGAGTCGTCGCGTCGGTATCGACTACGCTTCGTCCTCGTACGTCTCTTTGAGGTCCTCGACGTGGTTCATCACGAGTTCCAGCGTCGCGTCGGCGTCGACGTAGCCCTTCTCGTACTCGCTGTGCGCCTTCTTCACGTCCGAGAGGAACGTTCCGACCGCGTCTTCGAGTTCGTCTGCCATATCCGTCAGATGTGGTCGGACAGTCAAAAACGCCTCGTCGTCGCGTGAGCCACGGGTTGTTGGTGAACACAGAACTCAGCGACTAAATCACCAATCAGGCCACAGCCAGAGAAACACCCCCACTCCCGAGACGCCGAGAGCGAGGTGGTATGTGTCGACGAGGGTACGCAAATCAACGACTGTGCCGTGCGCGTCTCCGGACACGGCTACAAAAACTGCTAGAAACACCCCCACAGTAACGAGATATCCAGTCTGAGTCCACCGATTCATCGGATGTTAGTTCTCTCCCTATAATTAAAATATTCTGTCATGTTGAACATTGTATTACGGTAGCGATTCGTATCGAAATCCGCAGTACCGCACGTCCGTCGATTTATACCCGATGCCGACCCAGACTTCTGTGTGCTCACGCTGACGTTCGAAGACGGGACGGTCCGCGTCGGCGGTCTCTCGAAGTCCGACGTCGCCGCGTCCGACCTCCCGGGGGTGACGTGGGACGACAGGGGACTCGTCGCCCGCGCGCCCGCCCACCGCTACGGTGACCTCCGGGCGACGCTCGACCGGCGCGGCGTCGACTACGAGGACCGCGTCCTCCCGGAGACGACGCTGGACCTCGCGCACGCGTACGACCTCCGCGACTACCAGCGGGCGGCGCTCGACGCGTGGCGCGAGAACGGCGACCGGGGGGTGCTCGAACTCCCGACGGGGGCCGGAAAGACCGTGATAGCCGTCGCCGCCATCGCCGCACTCGGCGTGCCGACGCTGGTCGTCGCTCCCACGGTGGACCTCGTCGGCCAGTGGCGACGCGAACTGGAGACGGAGTTCGGCGTCTCCGTCGGTCAGTTCGGCGGCGGCGAGCAGACGCAGGAGGCCATCACCGTCTCCACCTACGACTCGGCGTATCTCCGCGCCGAAGACGTCGGCGGCGACTTCGGCCTCGTCGTCTTCGACGAAGTCCACCACCTCGGCGGCGCGGGCTACCGCGACGTGGCGCGACTCCTCGCCGCGCCCGCCCGCCTCGGTCTGACGGCGACGTTCGAACGGCCCGACGGCGCGCACGAACTCCTGACCGACCTCGTCGGCCCGAAGGTGTACGACCGGTCGGTCGACGACCTGGCGGGCGAACACCTCGCCGACTACGAGGTCCGACGGGTCGAAGTCGACCTCACGCCCGAGGAACGCGACCGTTACGAGGAGGCGCAGGGGACGTTCGTCGACTACCTCAAACGGTCGAATCTCTCCTTTCGCTCCGGAGCGGACTACCAGAAACTCGTGATGCGGTCGGGGTCGGACCCGCGGGCGCGAGAGGCCCTCCTCGCGAAGCAACGCGCGCGCCGCATCATGATGAACGCCGACGCGAAGGTTGAGCGACTGGGTCGCATCCTCGACAGACACCGCGAGGACCGCGTCATCGTCTTCACCGCGCACACAGACCTCGTCTACCGCCTCTCCGAGCGCTATCTCCTCCCGGCGATAACGAGCGAGACGGGTGCCGAGGAGCGACGCGAACTGCTCGAACGCTTCCGCGACGGGACGTACTCGCGCGTCGTCGCCGCGAACGTCCTCGACGAGGGAGTCGACGTCCCGGATGCGAACGTGGCCGTCATCCTCGCCGGAAGCGGGTCCGAACGCGAGTTCACGCAGCGACTCGGGCGCATCCTCCGCCCGAAGGTCGACGGTGGCTCCGCGATACTGTACGAACTCGTCAGCAGCGAGACCGCAGAAGAACGAGTCGCCGACCGGCGGCGGTAGTTTCTCTCTCCGCGTCGAACTCCGGCGCTCAGACGAGCGTCACGTCGAGTTCGCCGCCGTTCGCGAACCGCTTTTCGGTCACCTCGAACGCCGTCGAGAACGTCGCCGTCTCGCCCGGGCCGACGGTCACGTCCTCCTCGTCGGTGTACGACTCACCGCCGACCGTCACGCGCACGCGGACGGTGGCGACGCGTTCGACGTCGCCGCGGTTGCCGACGGCTCCGAACACGCGGAGGCCGCCCGAATCGGTGGCCTCGAAGTCGAACCGTTCCACGTACAGTTCGTCCTTCTCGGGGGTCTGTCGGGGCTGTCCGGCCGGTGCGTCCGGCGGGCGACGGGGGCCGGTCCCGCGCGGGGGCGACCCGAGACAGCCGCCGCCGACCGCGAGGACGCTCGCCGGGAGGGCGCGGAGGAACGTGCGGCGCGTTGCCATGTACGCAGAACATCCCGTCGGACGGTATGAGCCTTCCCCTTCGCCGTCCGCGCCGGGGGCACTCGCCGACGCTGCGTCGGCGGCCTTTTGAGACGGCGCGGCCAACGCTCGCTCGTGTTGACGAAAGACCTCTTGCGCGTCTCTCGGGCGGGCGGCGGCTACCACCCGCGGTTCGTCGGCCGGGAGTCGCGTCCCCTCGCCGCGCGCGTCTTCGGGGTCTATCAGGGGCACGTCGGCGAACCGCGGCACCGCCTGGACGACGCGCTCTCCGCCCTCGAAGGCGACGCCGAGGACTTCAAACTCGTCCGCGGGTTCGCGGCGCTGTTGGAACGGGAGGCGACGTTCGAGGTGTCGGCTCCGCTCCCGCCCGTCCGCGTCCGTCGAGCGACGTTCGAGGCGGCCGAAGCGGCGGGCGTCCCCACCACCGAGGCGGCGCGAACGGCCGTCCTCGACGCCGCGGCGGACCGCCTCGCCACCGACCGCGAGTCGATAGCGCGGTCGCTCTACGCCGACCGGTCGGTGAACGAACTCCTCGCCGAGTTCGACCCGCGCTGGTCGCCCGACGCCCTCCTCGACCAGTACAACCTCTCTCTGGCACAGACCGCGTTGTTCGACGCCACCGAGGTTCGAGTCCGAAGCTCCGACCCGAAGCGACTCGTCTCGGCGGTGAAACGCCTCGGACTGATGTACGAGATTCGCCGCGACGGCGAGACGCGGGAACTCGTCGTCACCGGTCCCGACGGCCTGTTCACCGGGACGCGACGCTACGGGACGGCGTTCGCCCGCCTCCTCAGGACCGTCGCGGGGACGGCCGAGTGGCGACTCACGGCCACCATCGACGACCGAGGCACCGAACGCGAGATGACGCTCTCGGAGGCGGACGTGTCGGTTCCGGACGTCGACCCCGTCACGGAACCCACCTACGACAGCGGCGTCGAAGCCGACTTCGCCGCGCGGTTCGAGGGGCTGAACCTCGACTGGGAACTCCTGCGCGAACCGGAACCGCTCGCTGCGGGCGCGCGGGCGATGATTCCCGACTTCGCGTTCGACTACCGACCCGGCGGGCGAGAGAGAGAGGGTGCGGGGGACCCACCGCTCCGCGTCTTCTTCGAGGTCATGGGCTTTTGGACGCCCGAGTACGTCGAGAAGAAACTCGACCAGTTCGCCACCGTCGCCGACGACGTCGAACTCGTCGTCGCCGTCGACGAGTCGTTGGCCGTCGCCGAGGACGTCGCGGCACTGGACCACCGCGTCGTCACCTACTCCGGGTCGGTTCGGGTGAAGGACGTGGTGGACGTCCTTCGCGGGTACGAGGCGGAGTTAGTCGCCGACGCGGCCGCCGAGTTGCCCGCGGAACTCGCGCCCGACGAGGACGTGGTTTCGCTCGCGTCGCTGGCGGAGGCTCACGGCGTCGCCGAAAACGCCCTCTCGGCGGTGGCGTTCCCCGACCACGAACTCGTCGGACGGACGCTCTTTCGGCCCGCGGTGCTTGACGCTCTCGCCGAGGAGTTAGACGCGGGGATGTCGCTGTCGGAGGCGGAGGCGGTTTTGGAGCGCCGAGGGGTCACTGAGTCCTCGGCGGTGTTGTCGCGACTCGGCTACCGAGTGGCGTGGGAGGGACTGGGCGGCGGGACGCTTCGAGAGAAGGAGTGACCGAGAGACGACCTTACGACAGGTCTTCCTGCCGCCCTTTCGGCACCGTCGACCGCAGTTCGCCGTGGAGATAGAGGCCGACGCCGATGGGTTCGACCGCGCCCTCGAACTCGTGGGCGGCGACGACGTAGCCCCAGTCGCCCTCCCAGCGTTCGAGTTCCTGGTCGTCGCCGCGGGCGAACGTCTCCGCCTCGTCTTCGTCCAACAGGACGACGTTCTTCGACGCCGCGCCGCAGAAACGCTGGACGGCGTTGGTCGAGGGTTTCCAGTGTTCCTGCCGCGCGCGGAGGATGCGCAGACCGAGACCCTCGACGGGGTTCGGACTCACCAGGTCGGCGGCGAACGCCCAAATCTTCCCGTTGCCTTTCTCCCAGAACGTGTGTCCGTCCCACGTCTCCGGCGGGAGTCCGTAGCGCTGTTCCCACCAGCCGACGACTTCCTCGCGGGTGGGTCGCCCGGCGACGACGCGTTCGTCGCTCGTCGCGGGCAGGCGGTCGAACCGCTGGCCGTCGTTCTCGGGCCTCTGGTCGCCGGTGTCGTCGCTCATGCGGTCACCTCCAGTTTCGCGCAGAAGAACCCGCCCGTGTCGTTGTGGTGCGGGTAGACGCGGTGTGCCAGTTCCACGGAGGGGTCGTACTCGTCGCCGTCCCACTCGGTCACGCCGAGGGCCGTCTCGAAGCCGTCGGGCGCGTCCCATTCGACCATCTGGCAGTCCTCCTCGCCGAGCACGTGGTCCAGTACGGCTTCGTTCTCCTCGGGCGCGAACGTGCACGTCGAGTAGACGACGGTGCCGCCCTCGCGCGTCGCTTGCACCGCGCGGCGAAGGATGCCTTTCTGGATTCCGGCGACGCTGTGGACGTGGTTCATCGTCCACCGGTCCAGCGCGTCGGGGTTCTTCCGAATCGTCCCCTCGCAGGAACACGGCGCGTCCACGAGTGCCCGGTCGAACGCGTCTATCGCTTCGGGGTCGTCCGTGTCCTCGCCGAACGGCTTCAGCGAGTAGTTTCGCGCGTCCTGATTGGTCACGACGAGGTTGCTCACGCCGAGGCGTTCGGCGTTGTGCCGCAGAGCGGAGAGGCGGCCGAGGTTGTTGTCGTTGCCGATGAGCGTTCCCGTGTCGTCCATCAGGTCCGCGAGTTGCGTCGTCTTGCTTCCGGGGGCGGCACAGGCGTCCCAGATGACCTCTCCCGGTTGCGGGTCGAGTGCGAGTGCGGGGAGCGCCGACACTTCTTCTTGGCCGTGGAGCCACCCGTGGAAGTAGGGCCACGTCGTCCCGGGGCCGCGTTCGTCCAGTTTCAGGATTCCCGGATGCCAGTCGGTCGCCTCGTAGCCGACGTCGCCGGCGTCGAGTGCCGAACGCGCGCGCTCTACCGTCGTCTTGATGCCGTTGACGCGAACGACGGACGGAAGCGGCCGGTCGCAGGCCTCGAAGAACGCCTCCTCGTCGTCCACGAGCGGCGCGTACCGCTCTAAGGGGTTCATTGCACGCTTCTACCCGAGGGGGCCGCTTGTGGGTTTCGGAGTGCGCGCCGCGCTCTCGAACGTCCACGGTCGACGCGGCACCGCCCCGGACCGACGGATTCGCGTCGCCGATGCCCCGACACCGCGCTTTTACCTCCTCGGCGTGTCAAGGTGAATCATGGCTCAAATACGCATCCTCGACGACGTGTCGCTGTCGGAACCGGCGATGGTCGAGGGCCTCCCGGGAATCGGACTGGTCGGCAAGATAGCCGCGGACCACCTCGTCGAGACGTTCGACATGGTCCACTACGCGAACCTCCACTGCGACGGCATCCCGAAAGTCGCCGTCTACCACGAGGGCGACGCGTCGCTCTCCTCGCCCGTCCGCCTGTACGCCGACGAGGAACACAACTTGCTCGTCCTGCAGAGCGACGTCCCCATCGCGCCGAAGGCGGCCGCGGAACTCGCCACCTGCCTCTCGGAGTGGTTCGACGAGACGGCGGTGACGCCCATCTTCCTCTCCGGTCTCCCGCGCGAGAAGTCCGACGACGTGCCCCACCTGTACGCCGTCGCGTCGGGCGACGGCGCGACGTTGGTCACCGAGGCGGGAATCGACCTCCCGAGCGAGATGGGCCTCATCTCGGGGCCGACCGGTGCGCTGTTGAACGACGCAGTCGAACACGACCGGACGGCGGTCGGACTCGTCGTCGAGTCGGACCCGCAGTTCCCGGACCCCGAGGCGGCCCGCGTCATCATCAAATCGGGCATCGAACCCCTCGCCGGCATCGACGTCTCCGTCGACAACCTGGTCGAACGCGCAGAAGAGATTCGAAACGCGAAGGAGCAACTCGCCCGCCGGATGCAGGAGGGCGACGAGGAGAGCACGCAGGCGCAACCGCTTCGGATGTACCAGTAACGACCGGAGCGTCCGAGTACCGGCCGACTGGGCGTCGTCTTCGGCCCCACAGACCGAGTCGTACAACCTTAAGCCGCGTCACCCGTTTTGGTCAGACATGACCGACGACTCTCCCGACGGACGCACCTCCGGACGCGCAGACGTCGACGAGACACCCGACCGCGGCGCAGTCGACGGGTCCGACGCGACGCCCGACTCGGACGCGTCCGACGGAGACGCCGCCCCCGAAGAGGGCGCGGACGCCGCCACCGCGGGCGAGGGGACGCACGGCGAGGAACTCGTCTCGCGCGTCGCCGAGTACGACGAGGAACTCGCCGACGACGTCGCGGCGCTTCGGGGCCGCGTCCAGCGACTGGAGACGGAACTCGCGGCGACCGAAGAGGAACGGGACGAACTCACCGACCGTCTCAAGCGGACGCAGGCCGACTTCCAGAACTACAAGAAACGCGCGAAGAAGCGGCAAGACCAGATACGCGAGACGGCCACCGAGGACTTCGTCGAACGCGTCGTCACGGTCCGCGACAACCTCGTTCGCGCGCTCGACCAGGACGAGGACGCCGACATCCGGCCGGGCGTCGAGTCCACGTTAGAGGAGTTCGACCGCATCCTCTCTACGGAGAACGTGACGACCATCGACCCCGAACCCGGAAAGGAAGTCGACCCGGCGCGACACGAAGTGATGATGCGCGTCGACAGCGAGCAACCCGAAGGCACCGTCGCCGACGTCTACCAACCCGGTTACGAGATGGCGGAGAAGGTCATCCGCGCCGCGCAGATAACCGTCAGCACCGGCGAAGACGAAGAGTAACTCGGTCTCCCGGGCCGACTCGCGAGAGGAACTCACCGCTTCGCGTACGTTTTTGTCGACGGCGTGTCACTCGCAGGCATGAAACTCTCGTTCAGAAACCGCTTCCGTGAGACGCCTCGAATGCGCTTTTCTGTCCACGGCGACAGCGACGGCGACACCGGCGACGACCTGTTGTTCGTGCTAGGGTGGGGCAACGAACCGGAGCACGAACACGTCTCGTGGCTCGTCGACCGACTCACCGACGACTACCGCGTCCACGCCGTCACCATCCCGACGAACGGATGGGACTTCGACGACCAGTACCTCGCGCCCGTGCGGGCGTACTACGAGAATCGCGACTTCGAGGTGGTGTTGAGTCACAGCACGGGTGGACTCGTCGCCGAACACCTCTCGGACGCCGTCGACGGGGTGAGAAACGTCTTCTTGAGTCCGTGGTGGGGGACGGCCCCGAACGAGGGGTTCGAGTCGGTCGTTCTGCCGTACTTTCTCCGGATACCGACCAGCAAGCGCCTCTTTCGACCGGACCGGGACGTCTCCGCCATCGGCGACCTGAAGTCCGAAGACGAGTACGACGACGGCCCGGACGGACTCTCACCGGCGTTCCTGCGGACTATCCTCGACGCGCAGGCGCGCCTCCCCGCGTTCGACGACGAGGACGTGGTGTTCGCGTCGCTGTCGGACCGCATCGTGAGCGTCCGAGCCATCGGCGACCGGACGCCCGCCGCGAACCTCCGGCCGTACGACGGCGGCCACGAGTTCTTCGCCTCGTCCGGACGAGAAGCGGTGGTCGAAGACGTGATGGCCGCCTTGGACGAGGGCGTCGAAGCGATTCGGTAGCGGCTGTCCCGCCGCACCGACGACGCCGCGGCGGTTTGACTGGACCGACTGCGTGCGGTTCGATATAAAACCTGTCACACGACGCTCCGGCGAACGACCAAATCGACAGACAGCGGCGACCCGCCTGTCCGCGGTTCACGCTCCCGTCTAGTAACCTTTAACCGATTTAGACCAGTAGTTGGCGTCAAGATGGCGAGCAACAAGATTCTCGGTATCGACCTCGGTACCACGAACAGTGCATTTGCGGTGATGGAGGGCGGCGACCCCGAAATCATCGTAAACGCCGAGGGAGACCGCACCACACCCTCCGTGCTCGCGTTCACCGAGGACGGAGAGCGCCTCGTCGGGAAGCCCGCGAAGAACCAGGCGATTCAGAACCCCGACCGAACGATTCGGTCCATAAAGCGCCACATGGGCGAAGAGGACTACACCGTCGAGATAGACGGTGAGGACTACACGCCCGAGCAGATATCGGCGATGATCCTCCAGAAGATCAAGCGCGACGCCGAAGACTACCTCGGCGACGAGGTGGAGAAGGCGGTCATCACCGTTCCGGCGTACTTCAACGACCGACAGCGACAGGCGACGAAAGACGCCGGCGAAATCGCCGGCTTCGAGGTCGAACGCATCATCAACGAACCGACCGCGGCCTCCATGGCCTACGGACTGGACGACGACTCCGACCAGACCGTCCTCGTGTACGACCTCGGCGGCGGGACGTTCGACGTGTCGGTCCTCGACCTCGGCGGCGGCGTCTACGAAGTCGTCGCGACGAACGGGGACAACAGCCTCGGCGGCGACGACTGGGACGAGGCCATCATCGACCACCTCGCAGAGGAGTTCAAGAACAACCACAACATCGACCTCCGCGAGGACCGACAGGCCCTCCAGCGACTGAAAGACGCCGCCGAAGAGGCGAAGATAGAGCTCTCCTCGCGCAAGGAGACGACCATCAACCTGCCGTTCATCACCGCGACGGACTCCGGTCCGGTCCACCTCGAACAGAAACTGACGCGCGCGAAGTTCGAGTCGCTCACCTCCGACCTCATCGACCGCACCGTCGGCCCGACGGAGCAAGCCCTCGAAGACGCCGGCTACGCCGCCGACGACATCGACGACGTCATCCTCGTCGGCGGCTCCACCCGGATGCCGCAGGTCCACGACAAGGTCACCGAGATTCTCGGGAGCGAACCGAAGAAGAACGTCAACCCCGACGAAGCCGTCGCCCTCGGTGCGGCCATCCAGGGCGGCGTTCTCGGCGGCGAAGTCGACGACATCGTCCTCCTCGACGTGACGCCGCTCAGCCTCGGTATCGAGGTGAAAGGCGGTCTGTTCGAGCGACTCATCGAGAAGAACACGACCATCCCGACCGAGGAGTCGAAGATATTCACCACGGCCGCGGCGAACCAGACGTCCGTGCAGGTCCGCGTCTTCCAGGGTGAACGCGAGATAGCCAACGAGAACGAACTCCTCGGCGAGTTCCAGTTGAACGGTATCCCGCCAGCACCGGCCGGAACGCCGCAGATCGAGGTCACGTTCAACATCGACGAGAACGGCATCGTCAACGTCGAAGCCGAGGACAAAGGCTCCGGCAACGCCGAGTCCATCACCATCGAAGGCGGCGCCGGCCTCTCCGACGAGCAGATAGACAAGATGCAAGAGGAGGCCGAGAAGCACGCCGAAGAGGACAAAGAACGCCGCGAGCGCATCGAGGCCCGCAACGAGGCCGAGAGCGCCGTTCAGCGCGCCGAGACCCTCCTCGAAGAGAACGACGAGCAGATAGACGACGACCTGCGCGCCGACATCGAGGCGGCAATCGAGGACGTCGAAGCCACCCTCGAAGACGAGGACGCGACGACGGAGGACCTCGAAGGCGCGACCGAAGACCTCTCGACGGAACTCCAAGAGATCGGCAAGCAGATGTACCAGGGTCAGGCCCAGCAAGCGCAGGCCGGCGGCGGTGCCGGACCCGGCGGCATGGGTGGCATGGGCGGCATGGGCGGTCAGGAACCCGACGGCGGCGACGACGACGAGTACGTCGACGCCGACTTCGAGGACGTGGACGACGAAGACGACTCGTAGAGTCGTCACCTGACCCCCGACGCTATCGTCTTCACTCCCAATTCTGTCGTCTTCGACCCGTTCTTTTGAAGTAGTTCAACCGAGTAACGGTGACAACGAATGAGCGAGGACTTCTACGACGCACTCGGAGTGTCACGCAACGCGTCCGAGGACGAGATAAAGAAGGCCTACCGCAAAAAGGCCGCAGAGTATCACCCCGACGTCTCCGACGACCCCGACGCCGAGGAGAAGTTCAAGAAGGTCAAGAAGGCCAAAGAGGTGCTGACGGACGACCAGAAGCGCCAGCAGTACGACCAGATGGGCCACGACCGCTACGAGCAAGCCGAGAAGCGCGGCGGCGTCGGCGGCGGTGCCGGCGGCATGGGCGGGCAGGGCAACCCGTTCGGCGGCGCGGGCGGACAGGGCAACCCCTTCGAGGACATCTTCAACCAGTTCTTCGGCGGCGGTGGCGGCATGGGCGGGCAGGGTCGCCAGCGCAACCGTCCCCGACAGGGACAGAACCTCCGCACGCGGGTTCGGTTGGACCTCGAAGAGGCGTACGAGGGCGTCGAAAAGCAGTTCACCGTCACGCGCCCGGAACGCTGTCCAGAGTGCGACGGCGACGGTCACCCCGAGGACGCCGAGGTGAACACCTGTCCGCAGTGCAACGGGCAGGGACAGACGACCACCGTCCGCGACACGCCACTCGGCCGCGTCCAGCAGACGCAGACCTGTCCGCAGTGCCGCGGCGAGGGCCAGACGTACAGCGAACGCTGTCCGGACTGCGACGGCGACGGCGTCGTCGAAGAGGAGGCGACGCTGACGGTCACCATCCCGGCCGGCATCCGCGACGGCCAGACGCTCCGGATGGAACGCGAGGGCGCGCCCGGCGAGAACGGCGGGCCGAACGGTGACCTCCTCATCGAGGTGGGAATCCGGGACCACGACGCGTTCGAACGCGACGGCGACGACCTGTACCACAACCTCGCCGTCTCCTTCCCGCAGGCCGTCTTCGGCGCGACGGTGGAGATTCCGACCGTCACGGGGACGACGGAGTTCGAGGTACCCGAGGGAACGCAGAGCGGCGAGTCGTTCCGCGTCCGCGGCGAGGGGATGCCCCACCTGCGGGGCCGCGGCAGCGGTGACCTCCACGTGTAAGTGGATGTGGTCACCCCCGAGAAACTGAACAAAGAGCAACGCGAAGCGCTCGAAGCGTTCGCCGAGGCGGGCGGCGAAGAGGTGAACGTGAAAGAGGGCTTCTTCGAGAAGATCAAGAACTCGCTGTAGCGCCTCCTCGTTCTCCCACCACCGTGTAGGCCGTTGAATTCCGCTCTCGGTCTCCGGGCAGGCGTTCGCGTCTCGTCTCCGCGCCGGCGGCGTGAACGCAACTGGTATCTAGTCTAACACTACTTCTTCGAAGCGGACGGTTCCGGAACGTTATCTTACTTCGTCTCGTCTACTGGCAGTGATGACCGCCGGTAGTGCCGAAACGATACCCGTCACCATCGTCAGCGGAACGCTCGGTGCGGGGAAGACGACGCTCGTGAACCGCATCTTAGAGAACGACGCGGGGTACGACGTCGCCGTCCTCGTCAACGACATGGGCGAGGTGAACGTCGACGCCGAACTCGTCGCCGGGTCGACGGACGACGACGTGATAGACCTCACGAACGGCTGTATCTGCTGTCGGTTGCAGGACGATTTAGCGAGCGAGGTGACGCGTCTCGCCGACGAGCGAGTGTTCGACTGCCTCCTCGTGGAGGCGTCGGGAATCAGCGAACCGTTCCCCATCGCGCGGACGTTCGTCGAGAACGACGCCGTCGCCGAGCGCTATCGGTTGGACACGATGGTGTCCGTACTGGACGCGTACGGCTTCTGGAAGGAGTTCGACCCCGAGACGAACCGGCCGACCGAACAGGCTGCCGGCGGGCGAGAACTCGCGGACGTCCTCGTCGACCAGGTGGAGTTCTGCGACGTGTTGTTGTTGAACAAGTGTGACCTCGTCCCCCACGACGAGTTAGACGGCGTCGAGAGCGTCGTCCGCGAGATGCAACCGCGGGCGGGTATCCACCGGACGACGCACGCCGACGTCCCCGCCGAGACGGTTCTGGACACGAACCTGTTCGACTTCGACGCGATTCGACGCTCTGCGGGATGGAAACGACGACTCGCCGAGGACCACCATGGTCACGACCACGACCACGGCAACGCGCACGGCGTCTCGTCGTTCTGCTACGAGACGACGCGCCCGTTCCACCCCGAACGGTTCGAGGCGTGGATGGACGAGTGGCCGCCGGGCGTCTACCGCGCGAAGGGGTTTTTCCTCCTCTCGACCCGTCCGGAGACGGTCATGGGGTTGAACCGCGCCGGTCCCTCGGTCACGGCCGGACCCATCGGTCGCTGGCAACCGGACGACGAACCGACGACGAGACTCGTCTTCATCGGCGCGGAGTTGGACGAAGAAGCGATTCGAGAGCAACTGGACGCGTGTCTCGTCGAAGACGGAGCGGAGGTCCCCACCGAGGAACTCAGCGACCCGTTCCCGACGGCGTAACCTGGTCTCGAAGTTCGTCCCACGACTCCTCGAACCCGTAGTTCGACTCCCGTTCTCGTGCCTTCGCCTGGGCGGTCTGGTAGACGTCGTCGTACTCCAGCAGTCTGTGCCACCCCTCGTTCATCATGCAGTAGAGACACATCGCTCGTCTAGTTCACTCCTCGCATCGGCAAGGTCGTTACCCCACCACGACGACACGAATTTCGTAATACGACTGACAGTCTTCTCGGAAGATATATCTATGCGCGCGAATTGGTGCTGGTGATGAGTCGAGAAATCGTGTCAGCATACCGCGCGGTCGTCACGGGCGAGTGCAACCACTGCCAGTGGGAAGCACTCGCGACGTCGTACCCCGAGATGGTCGAGATGTACCACGACCACCTCCGGGCGGACCACCCGACGGCGTGGTTACACGCCTGAGAGTCGGTCCGTCTCGGCGACTGCGCGTCCGTCCGTTCGACTACGGTTCGAGGAGTACCTTCGTCACGCCCTCTTCGCGCTTGTCGAACGCCTCGTACATCTCCGGTGCCTCGTCGAGGCCGACGCGGTGTGAGACGACGAAACTCGGGTCCGCGCGCCCCTCGATTATCAGGTCGCGGAGTTCCCGGTTGTAGTCTTTCACGTTACACTGGCCGGTGCCGAGTTTCTGTCCCTTCTCGAACAGTTTCCCGAAGTCGATACCGAGTCGACCCTCCGCGGACATCTCGTCCGGCGCGCCGGGGTCCGAGGGGACGTACAGTCCCGGTATCCCGAGTTGCCCCGTCGGTCTGACGGTTCGGATGAGTTGGTTGAGGACGACGGCCGGGTTCTCGCGGGCGGGGTCGTACGGGTCGTCGTCGTCGGCGTCGCGGGCCTTCTCGGGGTCGATGGCCTGATAGCCGACGGCGTCGACGCCTCTATCGACTTCGTCGCCGTGCGCGTCGATAATCTGGTCGACGGGGTTGCCCTCCTCGAAGTTGATGGTCGTCGCGTCGCAGTGCTTCTCGGCGAGTTCGAGGCGACTCGGAACTCGGTCGACGACGTATATCTCGGAGGCGCCCTTGATTTTCGCGCTGTACGCCGCCATCAGGCCGACCGGACCCGCACCGTAGATGGCGATGGACTCGCCCGGTTGCAGTCCGGCGAGTTCCGTCCCGTGCCACCCCGTCGGGAAGATGTCCGCGAGGAGTGCGAACGAGTCCTCGTGTTCTCTGCCCTCCGGCAGTTTCAGCGCGTTGAAGTCGGCGTAGGGGATGCGAAGTTTCTCCGCCTGTCCCCCCTTGTACGGCCCCATCGCGACGTAGCCGTAGGCACCGCCGGCGAACCCGGGGTTGACGTTGGTACAGAACCCCGTAAAGCCCTCCTCGCAGTTCTTACAGAACCCACAGGCGACGTTGAACGGGGCGACGACGCGGTCACCCTCTTTCAGCGTGCTCACCCCGTCGCCCACCTCCGTCACGATACCCATGTTCTCGTGCCCGAACACGATTCCCGGTTCCGCCGCCGTTCGGCCCTCGTACATGTGGAGGTCCGACCCACAGATGCACGACGTCGTAATCTCGATGAGAACGTCGTTCGGGTGTTCTATCTGTGGTTCGTCTACCTCCTCGACCGCCACTTCTTTCGGTCCCTTGTAGACCACTGCTCTCATTGACATTGTGTTGCCACCACTCTATACTGCGGTCGTCTGATTATTATGTCATTTTACGTACTACTGTGACTATCATGATGTTTTGTTATAAAATTGTAGGTGATAGTATCTGGTGCGTTCTTTTCGACCTCCCCACACTGTCGAACGCCGCGCAGCGGAACCGAACACCGACCGGACGCTCCGGCGACCCGACGCGGGTCAGACGACGGACCTTTGTCGAGTGCCTCCCTCCTCTCGGACGTGACGCACGACGCCCCGCCGAGTCCCGTGACTGCTCCCACGGTGGTCGGTGACCTCGTCGCACGCGATAGACGCACCGCGGCACCCGCCCTCCGCGACGACGTCTCCGACCGGTCGTACAGTTACCACGACTTCGTGACGACGACGTACAAGGCGGGGAACGTCCTCAGATACCTCGGCGTCCGCGACGGGGACGGCGTCGCCGTCGCCCCCGACGCCCGGCCCGAAGCGCCACTCGTGTTCTACGGGGCCGCCCAGTTGGCGGCGGTCACCTCCTTCTCGCCCGACGCCGACGACCCCCCGCGCGCCACCGTCGTCGGCGTCGAACGCGAGGCCGACTTCGAACTCCCGGCGGGACACAAACTCGCCGTCTACGGCGGCCCGCCGGAACGCCCGGAGACGACGCACTGGGAACAGGAGGTGTGGAGCGAGAACCCCGCCGTCCACCCCGTCGCCGTGGAGGCTTCCGCACCCGTCCTCAGCGCCGCGGACGAGACGTACACGCACGAGGGGGTCCTCGACGCGGCCCTGTCGGTGGTCGAGGACGCGGGAATCGAACCGGGCGACGACGTCGTCGTCCGCGCTTCCTTGACGGAGGCGGGTGCCGTCGTCGCCGGACTCCTCGCGCCCGTACTCGCCGGTGCCGTCGTCGTCTTCCCCGACGCGGAGACGGTCGGTGACGTGGCCGTGGGGTCGGGCCCGGAGGAGAGAGCGGTCGACCCCGACGGCGTCTGCTGACGCCGCGGCGTCTCTTTCTGGAATTTCCCTTCGAATCTCCGCTCGCTACCGCGCGTCGCGTATCTCGTCTAGCGCGCTCGGGTTCTCGATGCTGGAGAGGTCACCGGGGTCCTCGCCCTGATGGACGGCGGCGATGGCCCGACGGATTATCTTGCCCGACTGCGTCTTCGGGAACTCCGAGACGAACAGGAGTTCGCGCGGGCGGAACGGCTTTCCTTGCTCGTCGCCGACGAGTTCGCGGAGTTCGTCTCGCAACTCGTCGCTCGGGTCGACGCCGTCTTCGAGGACGACGTAGGCGACGACGGCGGTTCCGGTGGTGTCGTCGTCGACGCCGACGGCGGCGGCTTGGTTCACCGCGTCGTGTTCGATGAGCACGCCCTCTATCTCGGCGGGTCCGACCTTCCGACCGGCCACGTTCAGGGCGTCGTCGGCGCGCCCGTGGAGGAACCAGAACCCGTCCTCGTCTTTCTGCGCCCAGTCGCCGTGGTTCCACAACGGCGGGTCCTCGAACGCCGACCAGTACTCTTCGAGGTAGCGTTCGTCGCCGCTCCAGAGGCTCTTCGTCATCGACGGGCAGGAGTCACGAGCGACGAGGTAGCCGCGTTCGTGCGTGTCGGCGATGCTCGCGCCCGTCTCGTCCACGATGTCGATGTCCATTCCCAACCCGGGGCCGCCGAGCGAACAGGGCTTGAGAGGTTGGTTGGGCATCGGCATGAGGAAACAGCCGCAGATTTCGGTGCCGCCGGAGATGTTGATGATAGGCGTGTCGCCGCCGCCGACGTGCTCGTAGAACCACTGCCACGACTCGGGGTCCCACGGTTCGCCCGTCGACCCGAGGAGTCTGAGCGTCGAGAGGTCGTGTTTCGCCACGAGTTCGTCGTCGTACTTCCGCAGGGCGCGGACGGCCGTCGGCGAGATGCCGAACACCGAGAGGCCGTGGCGTTCGATCATGTCCCAGAACCGGTCCGGTTCGGGGTAGTCCGGCGCGCCCTCGTACATGAACACCGTCCCGCCGAACGTGTGATTGCCGACGAGCGTCCACGGTCCCATCATCCATCCGATGTCGGACACCCAGAAGAAGCGGTCCGAGGGCTTGTGGTCGAAGCCGAAGAATATCTCCTTGGCCGTCTGCATCTGCACGCCCGCGTGCGTGTGGACGATGCCCTTCGGCTTGCCCGTCGTTCCCGACGAGTAGAGGAGCATCGACTCCTGCGCCGAGGGGAGTTCTTTCGTCTCGTACGCGCTCGACGCCTCGCCGACCGTCTCGTGCCACCAGTCGTCCCGCGTGGTCCACCGGATGGTCTTCTCCTCGCTCGCTTCGACGCCCAGTCGGTCGTAGACGACGGTGTGTTCGACGGTGCCCGCCTGTTTGATAGCCGCGTCGGCGGTGTCCTTCAGCGTCACCTCGCTCCCCCGGCGGTGGAAGCCGTCGGCGGTGAAGAGCACCGAACACCCGGAGTCCTCGATGCGCGTCGCCGTCGCGTCCACGCCGAACCCCGAGAAGATGGGGACGGCGATGGCACCGACCTTCAGACAGCCGTAGAGGATGGAGACGACTTCGGGCACCATCGGCATGTAGAGGCCGACGGTGTCGCCCGTCTCTATCCCGTAGTCTTCGAGGGCGTTCGCCACGCGGTTCGACTCTCGGTACAGGTCGTGGTAGGTGACACGGCGTTCGTCGCCGGGTTCGCCCTCCCAGAGGAGTGCGACCTTGTTTCGGTTCTCCGCGTCGGGTCTGCCGTGTCTGTCGACGACGTTGTGGGCGACGTTTATCGTCCCGCCGGGGTACCAGTCGGTGAACTGCGGGCCGTCCGCGCTGTCACGGACGGTGTCGTAGTCGGCGTAGAACTCCACGCCGAGGTAGTCGACGAGTTCGTCCCAGAACCAGTCCACGCCGGACGCTTCGACGCCGTCTACGTCCGTGCAGGTCCGTCGAATCAGTTCGTCGTAGTCGGCGATGCCGTACTCCTGCATGAACGCGTGGACGTTCGTGGACTCGACGAACTCCCGCGTCGGTTCGTGGACCACCTCGTCCGTGTCGGGTACCTCCATCACGTCCGGCAGTTCTCCGCGTCCGGCCAAGTAACTTTCCCGAACGATTGTCCGGAACTCGGAACGCTTATCTGGCTCACGTCTAGCCATCACCTCGTATGTCAACAGACACCACGTCAGGGTCGGCCATCCAGCGCTTCGGCGCGCGGATGGCGAGCGTCGTCGAGCGGGTGATGCCGAGTCCGTTCCTCTTCGCCATCCTGCTCAGTTACGTCGTGTTCGTCGGCGGCGTCCTCATCGAGGGGACGAACCCGGCGACGATGGTGACGTACTGGTACGACGGCTTCTGGGTGCTTCTCAGCTTCGCGATGCAGATGGTGCTCATCCTCGTCACCGGATACGCACTCGCGTATCACCCGTTCGTCCAGCGCGGTATCGAACGCCTGACCGCGATTCCGAACGACGGGAAACAGGCCGCCGTCCTCGTCGGTGTCATCTCCATGACCGTCGCGTGGGTTCACTGGGGCCTCGGCCTCATCGTCGGCGCAGTGATGGCTCGCGAGATGGGTCGACAGGCCGCGAAGCGCGACTTGCAGGTTCACTACCCGCTTCTCTGTCTGGCCGGCTACATGGGCATGGGACTGACGTGGCACTGGGGCCTCGCCGGGTCCGCACCGCTTCTCATGAACACGCCCGGGAACGTCTTCGTCGAACAGGGGGTCGTCTCCGGCCTGATTCCGACCTCCGAGACGGTGTTTCACCCGTACACGCTGACGCTCGTCGTCACGGGCATCCTCTACACGTCGCTCGTCCTCTACCTCCTCGCGCCCGAAGCCGAAGAGGCCGAGAGTATCACGGCGTACGTCCCCGAGTCGCAACTGTTCGGGGCGTCCGCCGACGGCGGCGACGCCGACACGAGTGCGGCGGCGGACCCGAACACCGTGGGCGAGAAGATAAACCAGAGTCGACTCGTCGGTGGCATCGTGGCGCTCACGGGCGTCGTCTTCGCCGCCTACACGTTCTACACGCAGGGTCTCGCCGCGCTGAACCTCAACATCGTCAACTTCGGGTTCCTCTTTCTCGGACTGCTTCTCTACACGCGCCCGAAAGCCTATCAGGAGCAGTTCTACGACGCCATCTCTTCGACGGGCGGCATCGTCCTGCAGTTCCCCCTCTACGCTGGTATCATCGGGATGATGAACAACTCGGGGCTCTCGGCGACGATGGCCGAGGCACTCGTCTCGCTGTCGACGGAGGCGACGTTCCCGGCCGTCGCGTGGATTACCGCGGGGATAATCAACGTCTTCGTCCCCTCGGGCGGCGGCGAGTGGACGGTCATCGGCACCACTGTCCTACAGGCCGCCAACGAACTCGGCGTGCCCGCCGGACAGGCGACTATCGCCTACGCCGTCGGCGACGCCCACACCAACCTCCTGCAACCGTTCTGGGCGCTTCCGCTCCTCGGAATCACGGGCATCCGCGCTCGCGACATGTTCGGCTACGGCGTGACGATGATGTTGCTTCTCGTCCCCTTCCTCGCCGTGGGACTCATCTTTATCCCCTACTGAACCACGAGGCAGTTTTCTCCGCGGCGGTCCCCCGCAAACCATTTTCCGGCCGACGACGTAGACACCTCCATGTACGTACGGGACGCCAAGAACCGCGACGAGGTTTGGTTGCTCGACCGCATCGAGGAGTCGGCGCTCGAAGACCCGGCGTTCCGTTCGCGCGACTACGTCATCGCCCTCGACGAGACGACGAACACGCGGGCCGGATTCGGTCGAATTCGCCTCCACAAGACCGACGACGAGGAGTTCTGCGAACTCGCGTTCGTTCTCACGCTCTCTGCGTGGCGCGACCAGGGCGTCGGCGCGCACGTCGTCGAACGACTGGTGACGAAAGCCGCCGACGACGACTTCGACCGCGTCTACACGTTCACGAGGGAACCGGACTACTTCCTCACGTTCGGCTTCGAACCGGTCGACAGCGCCGACCTGCCGGACGAACTCCGGGAGCGACTGGACGCCGTCCGAGACGAACGCGGCGACGACACTATCGCGATGCGCCTCCAACCGGGTCGCTTCCGGATGCCCGACGAACTCCGCGAACGCTTCAAGTCGGCCCGCCCGGTGGACGAACCCGCCCCCGACGAGGTGGCGATAGAGGAGACGGCCGAAGACTTCGGTATCGACCCCGAGAAGACGACGTACAAGTACGATACGGGACGGTAGCGGTCGACTTCAGGTCCGGTCCTCTAAGAAGTCGGTGCTGAAGACGATGTAAGCGAGGATACAGCAGAAGAAGATGGGCGGGAGGATGGCGAACGCCCAGAGCGGTTCGAGCCCCCACCCGAACAGCAGGAGGACGCAGAGCAGTCCGATGCTCAAGAACGGTAGGACGGCGAGGACAGCCCGCTTCCGGTTCTTCTCTTTCTCGTCGTCGCCGAGGGGGTTGTCCGGGTCGAACTCGCCGTCGAACGCCGCCTCCGCTGTCTCCTCGTCGGACGTGGTGGCGGAACTGCGCATACTCGTGTTCGGGGGCGGACTCCTAAAAGCGCCGCGTCTCCGGACTCGCGTCGGTCTCTCTGCGGCGTCGGCCGCGCGGCGGACCGCTCAGCGCCCGCCGTCTTCCATCCGCGAGGCGAGTTCGACGAGGCCGAACAGGGCGGCGAGGACGACGCTCGCGAGGACGACACCGTAGAGCGCCATGGAGAGCGGCGTCGTCGGGAGCACGAGAAGTCCGCCGAGGACCGCCGCCTCGGGGACCGCTTCCGCGCCGTTGCTCCCGATGAAGGCTCCGAGAAGTCCCGAGATGGCGACGACGCTGAGTCCGACGACGAGGAGAATCGACCGGCCGAGACCCGGCCGCCCCGTCGCCGCCTCGACGGACGTGTCGGATTGTGGTTGCACACTCGCAGTACGGACGCCGGACGCTTTGCGCTTACTCTTCGACGGCGACTGCGTACACTCTTGAACGCACCCGCCCAACTCCGTCACACATGCCCGAACCACTCGTCACGCAGGCCCGCGACGTTCTCGAACACGCTCACGTCCCGTACTCGGAGTACCGCGTCGGGGCCGCGCTCAGAACCGCCGACGGCGAGGTGTTCGTCGGCTGTAACATCGAGAACGCGAACTACTCGAACAGCCTCCACGCCGAGGAAGTCGCCATCGCGGAGGCGGTGAAGCAGGGCCACCGCGAGTTCGACAGACTCGCCGTCACCTCGGGCGCACGCGACGGCGTCACGCCGTGCGGGATGTGCAGACAGACGCTCGCGGAGTTCTGCGACCCGGAGATGGTCGTCGTCTGTGACGAGGGCGGCGAGGAGACGACGGAGTACACGCTCTCTGAACTCCTGCCGAACACCATCTCGTTCGACACGCTGGAAGCGGCGAAACGCGACGAGGAGTAGTCCGTCGGCGACGCGCGGAAACACAAACCCTTCAATCCCCCTCGACAGAGAGGAATCATGAACGATAGCGAGGACCCGAACGCCGAGGTCCAGTACCACCTCGAAGTCGGCCCCGAAGACGTCGCGGACGCCGTTCTCCTCCCCGGCAACCCCGAACGAGTCGACAAGGTCACCGCACTGTGGGACGCCGCCGAAGAGAAGGCGTACCACCGCGAGTACCGCACGGCGACGGGTCACTACGAAGGTTCACCCATCTCCGTCACCTCGACGGGCATCGGCAGTCCGTCCGCGGCCATCGCCGTCGAGGAACTCGCGCGCGTCGGGTCGGACACGTTCATCCGGGTCGGGTCCTGCGGGGCCATCCAACCCGAGATGGACGTCGGCGACCTGGTCATCACCTCGGGGGCCGTCCGACAGGAGGGTACCTCGAAGGAGTACGTCCGCGAGGACTACCCGGCCGTCGCCGACCACGAAGTCGTCTCCGCCCTCGTCGCCGCCGCCGAACGCCTCGGCTACGACTACCACGTCGGCCTGACGATGAGCGCCGACTCGTTCTACACCGGACAGGGTCGGCCCGGGTTCGAGGAGTTCCGCGCTGCGGGTTCGGACGCTCTCGTCGAGGAGTTACAGGACGCGAACGTGAAGAACATCGAGATGGAGGCGTCCGCGTTGCTCACCATCGCCAACGTCTACGGCCTCCGCGCCGGTGCCGTCTGTTCGGTGTACGCCAACCGCGTCACCGGCGAGTTCCGCACCGAGGGCGAGTCGCGCGCCGCCGAGACGGGGAGTCTCGCCGTGCACCTCCTCGCGAAGATGGACGAGGTGAAGCGCGAGGCGGGCGTCGACCGGTGGCACGCCGGTCTGTCGTTGGACTGAGACGCTCGGTCGGACTCCGCGACGATACTCGGCTTTATGCAACGGCGTTTCTCCGGCAATTTTGACCGCACCCCGACGCAGTATACCGATTCCGTCCGAAAGACGTTCCAAAGGCCATTTATCCGATGCCTACGGAGAGTTTCGCATGAGTACACAGGTCGTCGTCCTCGGTTCCGGCTACGCCGGCACTGGCGCCGTCAAACGCCTCGAAGAAGAACTCGGCTCCGACGCAGAACTCACGTGGGTCTCCGAGAACGATTACCACCTCGTCCTCCACGAGGTACACCGCTGCATCCGCGACCCGAGCGCCGAGTCGAAGGTCGCTATTCCCGTCGACGAGATCAAATCGCCCGAGACGGAGTTCGTCAAGGGTCACGTCGAGAACGTCGACGTCGACGAACGCGTCGTCGAACTCGAAGACGGCGACGTCGACTACGACTACCTCCTCGTCTGTCTCGGCTCCGCGACGGCGTTCTACGGCATCGAAGGCCTGCAGGAGTACTCCTACGAACTGAAGGGTCTCGACGACGCTCGCGAGATTCACAGCGCCATCGAGTCGGCCGCGGAAGACGCCACCCGCGACGACCCCGCGAAGGTCATCGTCGGCGGTGCCGGTCTCTCCGGCATCCAGTCGGCCGGCGAGATTGCGGGCTACCGCGACGACAACCGCGCACCCATCGACATCTCCATCGTGGAGGGTCTCGACGAGGTGTTCCCCGGAAACGACCGCGAACTGCAGGGCGCACTCCGCAAGCGTCTCGAAGCCCGCGACATCTCGATTCTGACGGGCGACTTCATCTCGAAGGTCGACGAGGACTACGTCTACCTCGGCGGCGGCGAGGACGAAGACCCCGAAGAACTCGACTACGACGTCCTCATCTGGACCGGCGGAATCACGGGCCAGAAAGAGGTCGCCGAAGCCGACGTCGACAAAGACGAGCGCTCGAACCGCATCTTCACCGACGCCGACTTCCAGACGAGCGACGACCGCGTGTTCTCGCTCGGCGACTCCGCGCTCGTCGAACAGGGAACCGACTCCGTCGCGCCGCCGACGGCGCAGGCCGCCTGGCAGGCCGCCGACGTCGCCGGCGAGAACGTCGCTCGCGCGGTGAAAGGGCAACCGCTGAAGACGTGGACGCACGAAGACAAAGGGACCGTCGTCTCCGTCGGTCACGACGCCGTCGCTCACGGCGTCAAACTCCCCGGCTTCGGCAAAATACCCGTCAACGTCTTCGGCGGCCCGGCCGCCCGGACGCTCAAGAAGGGTATCGCCGCGAAGTGGATCGCCGACGTGACGACCCCGCGCCGCGCCGTCGAGGCGTGGGACAGTATGTGAAACGGGCGAACTGAGACTCACCGCGTCCTCGCTTCTCTCTCGCACTCTTCTCCTCTTCGGTCTCTCGCTCTCGCTCGAAGCGATAGCTCACCGTCGTCGAGACGTGCCGAGACCGAGTTTACGAGAGACGAGAGAGCGACTACCGTGCGTCGAAGCGGAGAGTGACGCCCAGCGCGGGCGTGCGTCGAGAGAAGATCAGTGCGAAGGCTCGCCTTCGGGTGCCCGCATGTCGTCGATGCGGAGGATGAGGATGTTGCTCGTGTCGTCTTTGCCGTCGACGACGCCCTCGATGACGAGTTTCGAGAGCGGCGTCGGACCGACGCGAACGTCGTCGCCCTCGTGGAAGTCACGGACCGACCCCTGCACGTGAATCTCCGCACGGCAGAGTTCGGGGTGGTGGACCGACGAGAGGTCGATTTCGTCGACGTTGACGCCCTCGACGGCTTCGTCGTTGTGGAACAGGGGAACGAAGGCGGGTTCGTCCATCTGTTCGACGTCGAGTGCCTCGTAGGCGTTCGCCGTCGGCTTGTACCCGCCCTTCGGGCCGGGGACACCTTCGACCAGTTGCAGCGCTTTCAGGCTCTGCATCTGGTTGCGGATGGTGCCGGGGTTGCGGTTTACCTCCTCTGCGATGTCCTCACCCTTGACGGCGTCCTCGGTCTGCCGGTAGAGGTTGATGAGCGCCGTCAGAATCGTTTTCTGACTGGACGTCAGCTCGATTGATGACATACAGCATCGTTCGCCGTATACGTCCTTAAATCCGATGGATGAGCGGGAGTATTCGGTCGCTGTACCGTTATTTTCGAGCACTCCCGTGTGCTATTTTCACAAATCTTCTGTCGGTAGAACGCAACATCCCGTTCGGTTCGGTATTGCTTTGTGTCTCCCCGCCAGTAAATGTCGTATGCACGACAAGCGGATACTGGTCACTGGCGGTGCCGGATTCATCGGGTCGAACCTCGCGAACCACCTCGCCGCGGAGAACGAGGTGGTGGCCGTCGACGACCTTCACCTCGGGACGCCGGAGAACCTCTCCTCGGACGTGGAGTTCGTCGACGCCAGCGTCCTCGACGACGACTTACCCACCGATGGCGTGGACGTCCTCTTTCACCTCGCGGCGTACTCCTCGTACACGATGGCCGAGAAGAACAAGCGAGAGGCGACGCGGGTGAACGTCGAAGGCTTCGTCAACGCCGTCGAACAAGCCCGCGAAGACGGCTGTGACACCGTCGTTTACGCCTCTACCTCCTCTATCTACGGCTCTCGGACGGAACCCTCGCCCGAGGACATGCCCGTCGAGGCCCGAACCTGCTACGAAGCCTCGAAACTCGCCCGCGAACAGTACGGCGACTTCTTCCATCACCACTACGATATGACGCTCGCCGGACTCCGATTCTTCTCGGTGTATCAGGGCTACGGCGGCGCGGAGGAACACAAAGGCGAGTACGCCAACACCGTCGCGCAGTTCGCGCACAAGATAGCCAACGGCGAGTCGCCCGAGGTGTTCGGCGACGGGACGCAGACGCGGGATTTCACCCACGTCGACGACATCGTCCGCGGCATCGAACTCGCCGCGGAACACGAACTACAGGGAATCTACAACCTCGGCACGGGCGAGGCGTACGACTTCAACACGATGATTCGGCTCATCAACGAGGAGTTGGGAACCGACGTCCAACCGGTCTACGTCGAGAACCCACTGGACGTGTACGTCCACGACACGATGGCGGACGCGACGAAGATTCGCGAAGCCACCGGCTGGGAACCCGAGATAAGCTTCGAGGAAGGCGTCTCGCGACTCTGCGAACCGTACAAGTAGCCCGCGCTCTCACGCTCCGGCGATTTCGGTTCGGTCCGTCCCGCGCCGTCAGTTCGTTCCGGCGACTGCGGGGGGTCCACCCACTGCGGAAGGTCCGCGGACCGCGGGGAGTCTGGCGATTGCGGCGGGGCCGCCGACCGACAGGGTGGAGGCGGCTGTCAGACGCGTCCGTTCCCGTCCGGCGTCCTGTCCCTCCACGAACTCGACGGCGACGTTCACCTCGCGGTCGGTCTCCTGTTGTATCTGCTGTCGAACCGTCTCGGCCAGACCCGGATACGGCGTGTCGGCGGGGCGTCTGACGACGACGCTCACCTCCGGCGTCTGGTCGAGCGTTCGAATCATGCCGACTTCGGTCCGGACGGCGGCGAGTTCCAGTTCCTCGTACTCGTCTTTCTCCATCACGTCCTCGACGGCGGTGTTGACGGCGTTGTCGAACGCGATTTGGCCGACCAGCAGTCCGCCCGCGCCGACGAAGACGACGAGGAGCGACAGGAGTGCCGCGACTGCGGGAACGTACTTCTTCGCGCTGTCGCCGACCGACTTCGTCTCGCCGTTCGTCCGCGCCGCCTCCTCCTCGGACCACTCCTCGGGTCGGTAGCCGAGGTACCAGAGGACGACGAACGCCGAGACGTTGACTGCGACGGCGTTCACGACGAGGAGGAGGATGGCCCCCAACGCGACGCTCGGGAGGTTCCACGCCAGTCCGATACCGACGGCGGCGGCGGCGGGGATGAGCGCCGCGGCTATCATCACGCCGACGAGCGAGACGGGCAGCGCCGTCGCCAACCCGAACGCTCCCGCGCCACCGGCACAGAGGGCGACCAGAACGGAGAGAAAGCCCGGTGAGATTCGCTTGCTTATCTGTCCGATGGTCGAGACGTCGAGGACGGACGTGACGACTTGGCCGGACTTCATCGTGAGTCCGAGGACGAGAGCGCCGGCGATGGCCACGGCGAACCCGAACAGTTGTTGCATGAACCCCATCCGAATCATCCGTCGGTCGTTCAGCGAGATACCCACCGCCGAGATGAGCGCGGAGCCCACCTGCGGGGCGATGACCATCGCCCCGACGACGACGGCCGGCGAGTCCATGAGCAGTCCCGCCGCCGCGACGAGCGCACTGAAGATGGTGAGCGAGTAGTACGTCAGCGCGTTCCGGTGCATGTCCAGCGCCTTCGCGCGAATCTCCTCGGGGGCGACGGCGTCGTCCTCCTCGACGCCGGCGACGAACCGGTCTTCGAGTTCGTGGTAGTGGGTGGTCTTGGCCGTCTCCGCGCTGGCGATGACCGTGTACTCCCTGTCGTCGACGCCCGCCTCGCGGAGTTCGCTCATGACGAACTCGACGGCCTGTGTCGGAAGCGGGAACTCGACGAGCACCGTGTCTCCTCGCTCTGTCGCGTCTTTGGTGACGACGAAGTCGATGTTCTCTGACTCCAAGATGTCGAGGACCGTCGAACGCGAGTCCTCGGACACGAGGAGTTTTATCAGCCGCATCGACTCGATGGACGCCGCTCGTCGCCTTGAGGGTGGTGGGCGGTGCCACCGCGTGCGACTCGCCGCACGCTGCGACGCTCGCTCTCGCCGCCGCGTTCGCCGTCTCGGCCAGAACGCTCAACCGGGCCGGGCGCGTCCTCTCGCCGTGCGACTCATTCGTGTCCGCGTGGACGACGACGCGCGGGACGCCGTCGTCGCGGCGTTGGACGGACTCGACGCGACGTACGCCGTCCTCTCCGACGACGAACGGCGAGACAGCGCGTTCGTCGAAGTCCCCGTCGACAGCGGCGCGGTCGAACCGCTCCTCGAACACCTCCACCGGAACGGCCTTCCCGAGGACGCTTACACCGTCGTCGTGGACGCGGACGCCTCTCGGACGGTGAACGAGAACCTCCGCGACCAGTTCGTCGAGGGGCCGATGGGTGACCGCGGCATCTCTCACCCCGCGATACGCGAACGCGCGGAGGACCTGCAACCCGGACGGGCGACGTACCTCGCGTTCGCCATGCTCTCGGCGACGCTCGCCACCGCCGGTCTGCTCCTCGACTCCGCCATCGTCGTCGTCGGGGCGATGGTCATCGCGCCGTTCGCCGGGTCGTCGCTCTCGGCGTCCGTCGGCGCCGTCATCGACGACAGAGAGATGTTGATTCGCAGCGTCGTCTCGCAGTTGCTCGGCCTCCTCGCCGCCTACGCCAGCGCCGTCGTCGTCACGTTCGTCGTCAGGCGAACGTTCTTCGTTCCCGCCAGCCTCGCCGTCGCTCGCGTGGAGCAAGTCGGCTTCTTCGTCACGCCGTCGCTTCTCGCACTCGCCATCGCTATCGCCGCCGGTGCTGCCGGCGCGTTGGCCCTCGCGACGGACCTCCCCGTCTCCATCGCGGGCGTCGCTGTTGCCGCCGCCATCGTCCCCTCCGTCGCCGCCGCCGCCATCGGCACCGTCTGGAGCCAGCCGGTTCTCGTCCTCGGGGCCGTCGTCTTGCTGTTCATGAACATCGTGTTCATCAACATCGCGGCGTACCTCGCCCTCGTCGCCCTCGGCTACCGGTCGTCGGTCGTCGCCAGCACGTGGCGCGACCTGGGGCCGAGTCTGCGAACGGGCGCGTACGCCCTCGTCGTCGTCGGCTTCCTCGTCGTCACCGCGCTGACCGCCACCGCGACGTACTCGCACGTCGTCTTCGAACAGGACGTGAACGCGGGCGTCCAGACGGCGCTCTCCGACGAGGAGTACGAGGAGGTCGAACTCGTCGGCGTGAAGACGCAGTACGACGACGCGGGCGTCCTCGGGTCGCCCGAGAGCATCACCGTCTCCGTCGTCACGGGCGCGGACGCGACGTATCCGTCCATCGCGACGGACGTGAGAGACCGAGTCAAGGACCGGACGGGACACGACGTGACCGTCGAAGTCCACACGCTCGACTACCAGCGGTCGGTCGCCGCCGGAGACGGCGGTCCCAGCCGACTCGAACGCTGGTTCTCGGCGCTCTCGGAGCGACTCGCCCGACTCGTCGGCGACGCCGCCCTCGCGTCAGTCGGCGACGCGACCCCCTCCTGAACCGCAACCACTACCCGTGCCGTGGTCGCAGTTTCCGCCATGACGCGACCCGTCAGAATCATCGGTGCACCGACAGACTACGGCGCGAACCGACGCGGCGTCGACATGGGACCGTCCGCCATCCGGTACGGCGGCTTGGCCGACCAACTCGCCGACGCGGGGGTCACCGCCATCGACGACGGCGACGTCGAGGCACCCCCCGCCGAGGTTCGCGACCCGGACGCGGAAGCGCCCGCCGAGGGCAGCGCGAAGTTCCTCCGCGAGACGCGCGACGTCGTCACGTCGCTGTCGGACCGCGTCGCGGAGACGCTGGCGGCCGAGGAGCGACCACTCGTCCTCGGCGGCGACCACTCCGTCGCCATCGGGTCGGTCACCGGGTCGGCCCGCGACGCCGACATCGGCCTCGTCTGGTTCGACGCGCACGGCGACTTCAACACGCCCGCGACGTCGCCGTCGGGGAACGTCCACGGGATGCCCCTCGCCGCCGTCCTCGGCGTCGGCGACTTCGCCGACACGCCGTGGGCGAACGCGGACGGCCTCCGCGAGGAGAACGTCGCCGTCGTCGGCCTGCGCGACGTGGACGACGTCGAACGCGACGCCATCAACGACAGCGACGTGACCGCCTTCACGATGTCCGATATCGACGAACGCGGCATCGACGCCGTCGTCGACGACGCCTTGGAAGTCGCCTGTGCGGCCCCCGACGGCATCCACGTCAGTCTCGATTTAGACTGGCTGGACCCCCGCGAGGCACCGGGCGTGGGGACACCCGTCCGCGGCGGCGTCACCTACCGCGAGGCGCACTTCGCGCTCGAATCGGTCGCACGAACCGGCGAACTCCGCTCGCTCGAACTGGTCGAAGTCAACCCCATCCTCGACGAACACAACGAGACGGCCGCACTCGCGACCGAACTCGCGGCGAGCGGTCTCGGCAAGCGCATCCTCTGAGACGAGCCACACCGCGTTTCCGGTGAAAAATTCCGGTACTCGAAGCCGAAGAGAGACCGTCGGACGCGACTACTCGCCCGCGGCGGCGTCGGCGTCGGCTTCGACGGCTTCGTCGTCCGCGTCCGTGACGCGGTGGACGTCGACGCTCGCGACGTAGTCGCCGTCGTCCATCTCCATCACGATGACGCCCATCGTGTTCCGACCGACCGTCGAGATGTCCTCGACGGGCGTCCGCATTATCTGACCGGACTTGCTCATCACGAACAGGTGGTCGCCGTACCGGACCGTCTCCATCGCGCAGACGGCGCCGTTCCGTTCGTTCGTCTTGATGTCGATGAGTCCCTTTCCGTTCCGCGACTGCGGGCGGTAGTTGCCGATGTTCGTCCGCTTGCCGTACCCGTTCTCGGTGACGGTGAGCACCCAGTCGTGCAGTTCCTCGTCGACGGCGGCGACGCCGACGAGTTCGTCGTCGCCCTCCAACTTCATCCCTCGCACGCCGCGGGCGGACCGGCCCATCGCGCGCACGTCGTCCTCGTCGAAGCGGATGGCCATCCCCTGTTTCGACGCGAGGATGAGGTCGTGTTCGCCGTCGGTCACCTCCACGTCGGCGAGTTCGTCGCCGTCGTCCAGTTTCGTGGCGATGATACCCGTCGAGAGGATGTTCTGGAACTTCTCGACGCTGGTGCGCTTGACGTAGCCGTTCCGCGTCACCATCGTGAGGAACTTGTCCGTCTCGTCCTCGATGTCCGTGGTGTTGACGACGGCGGTTATCTCCTCGCCGTCGTCCAGTTCCAGGAGGTTCACCGCCGACTTCCCGCGGGCGGTTCGTGACATCTCCGGTATCTGGTACGTCTTCAGCTTGTACACCTGTCCGTGGTTCGTGAAGTACAGCAGGTAGTCGTGCGTACTCGCGACGAACACCGAGGAGACGTTGTCGCCCTCCTTCAGGTCGGTGCCGATGATTCCCTTTCCGCCGCGGTGTTGCGCGCGGAACGTGTCCAGCGGCATCCGTTTGATGTAGTCGTCCTCGCTGACGACGACGACGACGTCCTCCTCCGCGATGAGGTCCTCGTGGGTGACCGTCCCGGTGTCCTCGATGAACGAGGTGCGCCGGTCGTCGGCGTACTCGTCTTTTATCTCCAACAGCTCGGATTCGATGACGGCGTCGAGTTCGTCGGCGTCGGAGAGAATCTCGTTCAGACGGTCGATTCGTGCCTGCACGTCCTCGTACTCGGTCTCTATCTCCTCGGCCTCCATCGAGGTCAGAGAGCCGAGTTGCATCGCGACGATGTGGTCGGCCTGCGCCTCCGAGAAGTCGAACGTCTGCAGTTCTCGGTCCTCGACTTCGACGACCATCTCGCCGCGGAGGGCCGCCTTCGCGTCGTCTCGGCTCTCGGAGTTGCGGATGGTCGCCACCACGTCGTCGATGTTGTCGAGCGCTTTCAGGCGGCCTTCGAGGATGTGCGCGCGTTCTTCGGCCTCGTTCAGTTCGTACTCCGAACGGCGGCGGACCACGTCGCGGCGGTGGTCGAGATACTCCGCTAGCGTCTCTTTCAGGGTGAGGACGCGGGGTTGGCCGTCGACGAGAGCGAGGTTGATGACGCCGAACGTGGATTCGAGGTGGTGTTCGAGCAGTTGGTTCTTCACCACGTCGGCGTTCGCGCCGCGCTTGAGTTCGACGACGACGCGGATGCCGTCGCGGTCGGACTCGTCGCGCAGGTCACGGATGCCCTCGATGGTGCCGTCGTTGACGTTGTCGGCGATTCGCTCGATGAGGCGCGCCTTGTTCTCCTGGTAGGGGAGTTCCGTGATGACGATGTTCTCTTCGTCCTCGTCGACTTCGAACTCCGCGCGGACGCGGACGCGGCCGCGACCCGTCTTGTACGCCTTGTGGACGGCGTTGCGACCGACGATGTTCGCGCCCGTCGGGAAGTCCGGCCCCTTCACGTGTTCCATCAGGTCCTCGACGGTGGCCTCCGGGTTCTCGATGAGTTCGACGGTGGCGTCGATGACCTCTCCGAGGTTGTGCGGCGGGATGTTCGTCGACATCCCGACGGCGATACCCGACGACCCGTTGACGAGGAGGTTCGGGAACGACGAGGGGAGGACGACCGGTTCCTGCTTGCGGTCGTCGTAGTTCGACTGGAAGTCGACGGTGTCCTTTTCGATGTCGTCCAGTAACTCCTCTGCGATGGGGGCCATCCGGGCCTCTGTGTACCGCATCGCGGCCGGCGGGTCGCCGTCGACGGAGCCGAAGTTCCCCTGCCCGTCGACGAGGGGGTAGCGCATCGAGAAGTCCTGCGCCATGCGGGCGAGGGCGTCGTAGATGGCGGAGTCGCCGTGCGGGTGGTAGTCACCCATCGTCTCGCCGACGATGGAGGAGGACTTGCGGTGCGACGAACGCGAGGAGACGCCCGCCTGGTCCATCGCGTAGAGGATGCGACGGTGGACGGGCTTCAGTCCGTCACGGACGTCGGGCAGCGCACGACCCGCGATGACCGACATCGCGTAGTCGATGTACGACTGCTCCATCTCCTGTTCGATGCGCGCGTTCTGAATCTCCGCTGCGATACCTGCGCCGGGACGGAACTCCTCTGGTGCGTCTGAACTCATCTAGATGTCCACCCACTCGGCTTCGCCCGCGTGTTCTTTGATGAACTGTTTCCGCGGCTCGACGGCGTCGCCCATCAGGATGTTGAACATCCGGTCTGCGGCGGCGGCGTCGTCGATGGTTATCTGTTTCAGCACTCGGTTCTCGGGGTTCATCGTCGTCTCCCAGAGCTGTTCGGGGTTCATCTCGCCGAGACCCTTGAACCGCTGGACCTGCGTCGGGTTGCCGTCGCACTTCTCTTCGACGATGCGGTCCCGTTCGGCCTCGGTCATCGCGTCGTACGTCTCGCCGCGGTAGCGCACGCGGTACAGCGGCGGTTGCGCCGCGTAGACGTAGCCCGCTTCCACGAGCGGTCGCATGTAGCGGTACAACAGCGTCAACAGCAGCGTCCGGATGTGCGCGCCGTCGACGTCGGCGTCAGTCATCAGGATGACGCGCTCGTAGCGCACGTCTTCGATGTCGAACTCCTCGCCCACGCCCGCCCCGATGGCGGTGATGAGCGCGCGAACCTCGTTGTTCTCCAGAATCCGGTCGAGGCGGTGTTTCTCGACGTTCAGAATCTTCCCGCGCAGGGGGAGGATGGCCTGGAAATGTCGGTCGCGGCCCTGTTTCGCGGAGCCACCGGCGGAGTCGCCCTCCACGACGAACAGTTCGGACTCGCTCGGGTCGCGGCTCTGACAGTCGGCGAGTTTGCCGGGCAGCGCCGTCGATTCGAGCGCGGACTTTCGGCGCGTGAGCTCCTCGGCCTTCTTCGCCGCGCGGCGGGCTTTCGCCGCCTCGACGGCCTTCATCACGATGGCCTGTGCGGTGCCGGGGTTCTCCTCGAAGTACGTGCCGAGCTGCTGGTGCGTGACCGACTCGACGATACCGCGCACTTCGCTGTTACCCAGCTTCGTCTTCGTCTGTCCCTCGAACTGCGGGTCGGGGTGTTTCACGGAGATGACTGCGGTCATCCCCTCGCGGATGTCCTCTCCCTTCAGGGAGTCTAAGTCGTCCAACAGGTCGTTGTTCCGCGCGTAGTCGTTGACCACGCGAGTGAGCGCCGTCTTGAACCCGGTGAGGTGCGTCCCGCCCTCGCGCGTGTTGATGTTGTTGGCGAACGCATGGATAGAGCCTTGCAGTTCCTGGGTCGCCTGCAGGGCGACCTCCACGTCGATGCCGTCGTCTTCGTCCGTGTAGTAGATGACGTCGTCGTGTAGTTTCGACTTCGTCTCGTTGAGGTAGCGGACGAACTCGCGGATGCCGCCCTCGAAGTAGAAGGTGCTTCCCTCGTCCACTCGCTCGTCGTCGAGCGATATCTGGACGCCGGAGTTGAGGAAGGCGAGTTCGCGCAGGCGGTTCTCCAGCGTGGTGAACTCGAAGTCGAGCGTCTCGAAGATGTCGCTGTCGGGGTGGAAGCGAATCGTCGTGCCCGTGTCCTCGTCGTCTTCGAGGTCACGGACGCGTTCGAACGCCTCCGGCAGCGGTTCGCCGCGTTCGAACCGGTGCGTCCAGAGCGCGCCGTCCCGCTTTATCTCGACTTCCAACCAGTCCGAGAGGGCGTTGACGACGGAGACGCCAACGCCGTGCAACCCCCCGGAGACCTGGTAGGACTTGTTGTCGAACTTTCCGCCGGCGTGGAGGACGGTCATGATGACCTCGACGGCGGGCCGGTCGTACTGTTCGTGCGTATCGACCGGGATACCCCGACCGTTGTCGGTGACGGAGACGGACCCGTCCTCGTGGACGGATACCGATATCTCGTCGCAGTAGCCCGCGAGAGCTTCGTCGATAGAGTTGTCCACGACTTCGTAGACGAGGTGGTGTAACCCTCGTGAGTCGGTGGAACCAATGTACATCGCCGGGCGCTTTCGGACGGCTTCTAAGCCTTCGAGGACCTGAATCTGCCCGGCCCCGTACTCACTTTCGTCTGGCATACTATCTGCTCGGGCTTTGGCCATCTCCCCCCTTAAACCCTCGCACGCGAGCGCGCGCGTGTATTTATGTAGTCGAGACAAGGAGAACGACGCGAGAACGCGACGGCTCCGACGACCGTCCGGTCTCCCGATTGCGTGTCACGCTATCGTCTGTCACTGTATCTCTTTCGGCTCACGGTCGGTGCGCTTCACTTTCACCCTACTCCCGAACAGTACTTAAGCACCCGTCCAGAATTTCCCCCCACAGAATGACCTCGTTCCAGTCGACACTCGGCGAGGACGCGGGGATCGCAGAGGAGTTGGCCGAGAGCCAACGCGCGATCTCCATCGCCGAGTTCTTCGAAAAGAACAAGCACATGCTCGGGTTCGACTCGGGGGCGCGAGGGCTGGTCACCGCCGTAAAGGAGGCGGTGGACAACGCCCTCGACGCGACCGAGGAGGCGGGAATCAAGCCCGACATCTCCGTCGAAATCCGCGAGTCAGGCGACTACTACACGCTGGTCGTCGAGGACAACGGTCCCGGTATCACGAAGCCGCAGATTCCGAAGGTGTTCGGGAAACTGCTGTACGGCTCTCGGTTCCACGCCCGCGAACAGTCCCGAGGGCAGCAGGGTATCGGTATCTCCGCGGCGGTTCTCTACTCGCAACTCACCTCGGGCAAGCCGGCGAAGATAACGTCCAGAACGAAGGGTGCAGAGACCGCACAGTACTTCGAACTCATTATCGACACGGACACGAACGAACCGGAGATTCAAGTCGAGAAGGAACTCTCCCCGGGCGAGTCGGACCTCTCGCCGACGCACGGCACGCGCATCGAAGTCGAGATGGAGGCGAACATGCGCGCCCGCCAACAGCTACACGACTACGTGAAACACACCGCCGTCGTCAACCCGCACGCCCGACTGGTGTTGATGGAACCGGGCCTCGAAGAACCGCTCCGGTACGAACGCGTCGATGGCGCCGGCCTCCCCGCCGAAACCGAAGAGATTCGCCCGCATCCGCACGGCGTCGAACTCGGGACGCTCATCAAGATGCTCGGGCGCACCGAGTCGTACTCGGTATCGGGATTCCTACAGGAGGAGTTCACCCGCGTCGGCGCGAAGACGGCCGACAAGATTCTCGACAACTTCCGTGACCGCCACTTCGGCCGCGAGATGGGGTGGAGCGTCTCCGACGGCGAGGAGGTCGACCTCGACGCGGCCATCGTCGACGCCGTCTCGAACAAGGGCGCGGACGCGACGGACGCCTTCGCCGGACGCGTCGGTGACACCCTCCGGAACCGCCAGCGGACGACGCACTTCGAACTCGGAGACATCGTCGACACCGTCGCCGACGACGTCGGAGACGAGTTCGACGTCACGTTCGGCGACACCGTCCGCGAGAACGCCGTCGAGGCGGCGTGGGCGGTGCTGACGCTCGAACGAACGACGGATATCTACGGACTCGTCGACGACGCGACGAGCACCCAGAAGGACGACGCGACGGTCCACGGACTCGCCGAACGCGTCGCCGAGAAGTTCGGCGCGAACGACTCGCACCGCGAGACGTACCGGCAGGTCCGCGACTACGTCGACCGCTCGGCGGACGTCCTCGTCGACGACGACGTGACGTTCGGTGAGACGGCCAGAGAGAACGTCACCGACGCGCTCTGGTCGGTCATGCGGACCGTCCCCGACGACGTGCCGAAGGTCAAAGACGTGGCCGACGACCGAGACGTGGCCTCGCAACTGTTAGAGGGGATGCGCGAGGCGGACATCCTCGCGCCGCCGACGAACTGTCTGTCGCCCATCTCCGCCGAGTTAGTGGAGGCGGGCCTCCGAAAGGAGTACGACGCCGACTTCTACGCGGCGGCGACGCGCGACGCCGAAGTCCACGGCGGCGACCCGTTCATCGTCGAGGCCGGTATCGCCTACGGCGGCGAACTTGCGGCCGAAGGCTCCGTCGACCTGCTCCGGTTCGCGAACCGCGTTCCCCTCGTCTATCAACGCGGCGCGTGCGCGACGACGGACGTGGTGAAACGAATCGGGTGGCGAAACTACGGACTCGACCAACCCGGCGGGTCGGGGATGCCGAAGGGACCGGCGGTCATCATGGTCCACGTCGCCTCCACGAACGTCCCGTTCACCTCCGAGTCGAAAGACGCGCTCGCGAACATCCCGGCCATCGAAGACGAGATAGAACTCGCCATCCGCGAGGCGTCTCGCGAACTGAAGTCCTACCTGAACAAGCGCCGGTCGATGCAGAAGCGACGGAAGAAACAGGACGTGCTCGGCCGCATCCTGCCGGAGATGGCGGACAAACTCGCCGAGGTCACGAAGCGGGAACGTCCGAATATCGACGGCGCACTCGCCCGCATCATGAACAACGTGAGCGTCGACCGAGCGGTCGACGGCGACACCGTCACCCTCGCCGTGGAGAACCACTCCGACCGGACGGAGACGCCCGACATCACGGACATCGTCTCCGCGGAACCGACCGACGTCCCCGACGACGCAACCGTCGTCGACTTGGACGGCGAGTGGTTCGTCAAGTGGAACCCGTCGGTTTCGGCGGGCGAGACGGCCGAACTCACCTACACCGTCGCATCGGACGCGTCGTTCGACATCAACGTCGACGGCGTCGAGACTGAGAAACTGACCGTCAACGCTTAATCATGAGTACGAACCACAACGACGAACTCGCGCAGGAACGACTCATCGACCTCGCCGTCGAGTTCTACGACCAGTTCGCCGGGGGCGACATCCCGCACATGGACATCCCGACGCGGACGAAGAGCAACATCGTCTTCGACGAGGAGTCGAAGGTGTGGGTGTACGGCGACCGCACGTCCACCCGCTCTGCGAACAGCGTCCGCGGCGCGCGAAAACTGCTGAAGGCGACGTACGCCATCGAGTTCCTCGTCAACCAGTTAGAGGAGGACCGCTCGTCGACCCTCCGTGAGTTGTACTACCTCTCCGAGTCGTGGGACAACGAGGAGGCACAGTTCAACGACCAGGACGAGTCGAACCAACTCATCGAGGACCTCGAAATCGTCTCGAAGGTCACCCGCGAGGACTTCCACATGCGTCCGGAGGAGTCCGGCGCGACGCTCATGGGGCCGCTGGAACTCCGCGAGCAGACCCGCCGCGGCGAGCGCGAGATTCACTGTCAGGAGGACGTCGGCGAGGGCGGCTACCAGATTCCGAACAACCCAGACACCATCGAGTTCCTGGACCACGACATCGAGTTCGTCCTCTGCGTGGAGACGGGTGGGATGCGCGACCGACTCATCGAGAACGGCTTCGACGAGAAGCACGGCTGTCTCGTCGTCCACCTGAAGGGGCAACCCGCCCGCGCGACGCGCCGCATCACGAAGCGTCTCCACGACGAACTCGACCTGCCCGTCGTGGTCTTCACAGACGGCGACCCGTGGTCGTACCGCATCTACGGCTCCGTCGCCTACGGCTCTATCAAGTCCGCGCACCTCTCGGAGTACCTCGCGACGCCGGAAGCGGAGTTCGTCGGCATCCAACCGCAGGACATCGTCGACTACGACCTGCCGACCGACCCGCTCTCGGACTCGGACGTGAACGCCCTGCAGTCGGAACTCGAGGACCCGCGCTTCATGACCGACTACTGGGAAGAACAGATCGAACTCCAACTCGACATCGACAAGAAGGCAGAACAGCAGGCGCTCGCCTCGCGCGGCCTCGACTTCGTGACGGACACCTACCTCCCCGAACGACTCGGCGAGATGGGCGTCCTCTGAGTCGGCGTCACCCGCGGAGCGGTTCCTCGCGGAGGAACCGGCGGACGACGCGATTCATCGTCTTCGTCTGTTCTGCGGCGGCGGCGTGTCCCGCTCCCGACAGCAACGCGAGCGTCGCGTCCGGCAGTCTCTCTTTCGTCTCGCGGAGCAGTTCCGGCGGGAACAGTCGGTCCGCGTCGCCGCCGACGACGAGCGTCGGCGTCCGTATCTGCGCCAGTCGGTCGGTGGTGTCGTGGTCGAGGCACGCCCGAAGCGAGGTCAGCACGTCGTCGGGGTACGGCGGCCGGAGAAGCGGTCCGACCGCGCGGAGCAACGGCGGGTACGCCCACCGTCGCCACCCGGTGAACGACTCTCGCGACGCCGACGCCTGCACGCGGCCCCAGTCCCCGTTCTCCGCCCACGTCTGCCAGTCGCCCAGGACCGCCCGTCCGGCGTCGCCGACGTGCGCGGCGGTGGACCCGAGGACGAGTCTGTCGACGAACTCGGGGTAGTCGGCCGCGAGGTGCTGGGCGACGAACCCGCCCATCGAGTATCCGAGCACGTGCGCGCCGTCGAGTTCGTCGAGGAACGTCGCGACGGCCCCCGCCATCTCCCTCGTCGTCGTTCCTCCGTCGAGGTTTCGGGGTCTGCTGACCGTCCAGACGGTGAACTCGTCCGTCAGGCCGCGGTACGTCGTCCGCGCGAGGAGTTCGGCCGTCGCTCTCGACGGGCGACCGGAGAACGCGTCGCTGAGGCCGGGGAGGACGACGAGCGTCTCGGGGCCGTCGCCCGCCCGGTAGTACGGGATTCTGTCCTCGAACAGACCGTACCGCTCCGCGAGTGCAGGACTGGTCATCGTCCCTCAAACGACGGCGCGGGACGTCAAAACCGTTGTCGCTGTCGACGCACGTCCGGTGTGGTCGACCGTCTTCGGAGCGGCGTCAGACCGCGTGGTCCGTCGGGTCTTCGAGGACGACGGGGATTCCGCGCGAGGCCACGTCCGCCGCGAACGCCTCCTCGTCGGCTTCGAGGATGTCGATGGTGTCGTAGTGGATGGGAAGCACCAGTCCGGGTCTGAGCGCCTCCGCCAAGTCCGCGGCCTCGTGGCGGTCCATGACGATGGTGCCGCCGATGTTCGCGAGGAAGAGGTCGACGGACAGTCGCTCGAACCCCTTCAGCACGTCGCTGTCGCCCGGCCAGAACACCTTGGTTCCGCCGACGGAGAGGAGGAAGCCGCAGCCGAATCCGGGCGGGTGGACGAGGCTCCCGTCGTCGCGGGTGTGCGACCCGTCCGCCTCGTTGTAGGCGGGGAGGGTCCAGAGGTCCACGTCGCCCACCGTGCGGTGGTCCTCCTCGCCGACGCGCACCGTCTCGTACGGGAGGTCCTCGACGGCCTCCACGTCGCGGTCGATGCCCGCGGGGTCGACGGCCTCGAAGACGACGACGGTGGCGTCCTCCTTCGCGACCGAGCGAATCGCGTCGCTGTCGTAGTGGTGGTCGTGCGTGACGCAGACGAGGTCGGCGTCGCGGGCGTAGTAGTCGTCCAACACGCCGTACCGTCCGGGGTCGAGGTAGGCGACGGTCCCCGAGTCGGACTCGATTCTGGCGGTGGCGTAGCCCAGCCACGAGACGCGGAGGTTCCGGAAGTCGACGGTCATACCCCGCGGTAGTACGGCGAACGCATAACAGGTTTCGCTCTCCCTCCGACTCGTCGCGAAGTCAGTCGTCGGCGGGGCCGAGTTCGCTCGTCGGCGCGAGGATGGACGCCCCTTCGAACGGCATCTCCACCTCGTCGTGGACGCCGAGGAGGTCCAGGACCGTCGGCGCGACCTGTCGCATGTCGATGTCGCCGTCCAGCGACAGCGACGGCGCGGCGGGGCCGCCGATACCGAAGAACGGCATCGTCTCCTCGTCCACGCGGCCGTGAGAGCCGCGAACGTTCGAGGGGTCCGTCGAGACGAACCCGGTGTCGCCGAGGAACAGTTCGCAGGGGTCGTAGCCGGGTTTCTCGTGGATGTCGACGCTGTCGGCGTACGGCGGCATCGCCTCCGTTTCGCCCTCGTTCCACCAGTAGTAGGCGAACCACGCGTCGGGGTCGGCGACGAGAACGAGGTCACCCGCGTTCTGGTGGTCGATGCCGTACGCCGCCTGGTCGTCGCCGTCCAGGATTCGTTCGATGCCGTCGAGCGCTTCGAGGGCCTCTCTTGCCGTCTCGACCGCGTCTTGGTCGCAGTAGACGTGCGCGACCTGGTGGTCGACGACGGCGAACGCCTCGGAGGCGTCGAGGTCCGGAATCCGCCCGGAGTCGTCGGCGTCTCGGGTCTTCATCAGGCCCGCCTCGCGGAGTGCACGGTTCGGGAACACCGGGTTCGACACGTCGTGGAAGCCGTACTCGCTGACGACGACGACGGCCGTCTCCTCCCACGCCGGAGTCGACTCGAGGAACGAGAGGTAGTCGCCGACGAGTTCGTCGATTTCGGAGAGCGCGCCGGCGAACGCCTCGGAGTCCGGCCCGTGGCTCTGCCCCGTGTAGTCGAGGTGCGGGAGGTACGTCCAGAGCATCTCCGGGTCGTAGCGCTCCGTCGCCTCGCGGGCGGCGGAGAGTATCCACTTGCTGCTCTCGGCGTTCGCCGCGGGCCCCCAGTAGTTGTGAAGCGGGAAGTGGCCGTACTCCTCGCGGAGTTCCTCGTAGAACTCGTCGGGGTTCGTCCAGCAGTTCATCTCGATGAGGTCGTTGTTCTCGTCCTCGATGGGCTTCGGCGTCACCGCCACGTCCGCGGAGGTGCCGTAGAGGTGCTGGAAGAACAGCGCGCCGGTCTCGACGCCGGCGTCGCGTGCGACCTCCCACACGCGCTTTCGGTCGCCGCTGTTGCGACCCCACAGTTCGACGGTGTCGGTCTCGCGGTCGTACTCGGCGTTCGACACGTCGCCGTGCGTCGCCGGCGCGGTTCCCGTCGAGAGCGTCGTCTGCGAGGGGATGGTCACCGCCGGGAACGGCGGGACGGCGCCCGTCGTCGCCCCGTCGTCGAACAGACGGGCGAGGTTCGGCGTCGTTTCGGCGTCGACGTGGTCGGGTTGGAGTCCGACGATGTCCAAGACGACGACTCGTTCGGCGATTCGCTCCGTCATCGGTTCGCCTCCGTGTCGGCGTCGATGCCGGAACCGTCCGTCCGCATCGAGACGGGGTCGACCGTCTCGTCCGCGTCGTCTCGGTGGCTCTCGACGTAGGACTCCAGCATGGCGAACTGTCGCGAGAGGTCGTGTTCGGCCACGTCCATCGGCTCTTTGAAGAACGACGCGAGGTGTTTCTGTACCCCGCCTTCGCCGCGTTCGTCGGCGTGTGAGACGAGGCGCACGAGGTCCAACACGAGAGGGGCCGCGAGCGAGGAGTCAGCGCCCTGCCACGTGAACTGGAGGCTCATCTTCGTCCCCATGAACCCCTCGAAGTGGACGTGGTCCCACGCCGTCTTCCAGTCGCCCAGCGAGGGCGTGTAGTCGATGCGAACGCGGTTGTGCATGTTCGGGCCGAGGATGTTCGACAGGACCCCGCCCTTGCTCTGCAGTTTCCCGGCCTTGTTCTCGTCGTCTTCGAGCACCTTCCCGTCGCCGTTACCGAGGATGTTGAAGCCGTCCCACGACAACACGTCGAGGTTGCGTCCGGCGAACATGGGTCCGAGTGCGGTCTTCAGGAGCGTCTCGCCGGTCTTGGCGTCTCGGCCGACGTGCGGGACGTTCTCTCTGTCGGCCAACTCGCGGAGGCCGCCGAGTTCGCTCCCCGTCGAGGGCGTGAAGTTGACGTACGGATGGCCGTCCACGAGGGCCGCGTAGGCGTACAGCGAACTCGCCGGCAGGTCGGCGTCGTCGGACTCGACGGCGTCCTCGAACGCCGCCAGCGTGTCGTACTTCGCGGCGTCTCTCACCGGCGGTTCCGAGGAGGCGAGGTTGACGACGACGAGGCGGTCCACGCCCGTCTCGTCGACGAAGTCGGCGAAGTCGGTACGAATCTGTTCGACTACCTCGCTCACGCTGTGGTCTCGGTCGAGGGTGTCGCCGTCGGCCAGAGAGACGGCGCTCCCGCAGTTGCGTGCGGTGCCGGTCTTCACCCGGCCGTCTATCTCGCGCAGGTCGTCGGCGACGGCTTCGAGCGTCTCCCGGTCGACGATGTCCGAGTCGGCGAGTTCGGTCGCCGTGTGGAGGAGGGGTCGGTCCGCGATGTCGTGCCCGCCGAAGACGAAGCCGTCGACGTCGGGCAGGTCGAGAAGACTGCAGGGTTCGCGGGCGGTCACCATGCCCGTGCCGTCGGTCGTCCCCCGAGCGATGCCTCGCGCCCCGGTGATAGCCGTGGTCGCGACGTTGCCGCGGGCGCCGACGAACCAGACACCCGTTCGCGTTCGCGTCATGTTCCTAGGGGGCGACGGGACGGGGTTAGTTATGCATCTGCTTCGGTGGAATCGACGGCTGAAACGGCCGTCTCTGGCGATCGCAACCCGCCGTTAAACGTCCGCTACTACGGCTTCCGACCCGTCTTTCGCCGGTGCTAAACCTGTATGACGTCGGTAACAAAGCCCGTATAGTCCGGAGTGGTCTCTATGCGTCTCATCGACTCCCACGCGCACATGACTTCGCGCACGACGAGCGACTACCGCGAGATGCGGCGGTCCGGCATCGAGTGCGTGATCGAACCCTCGTTCTGGTCGGGGTCGGACAAGATGTACCCCGAGTCGTTCTTCGACTACTTCGAGCACATCATCGACTTCGAGACCGAACGCGCCGAGCGAATCGCCGGGATGGACCACTACGTCACCGTCTCCATCAACCCGAAGGAGGCCGTCGACCGCGAGATGTCCGAAGCGGTCATCGACCGCCTGCCGGAGTACTTAGAGCGTGACCGCGTCGTCGGCGTCGGCGAAATCGGGTTCAACCTCCAGACCGACGAGGAGGAGTGGGCCTTCCGCGAGCAACTCCGCCTCGCCGAAGAACACGAACAACCGGTCATCATCCACCTCCCGCACACGGAGAAGCCGAAAGGTGCGGTTCGGACCGTCGACATCATCGAGGAGATGGACGTCACCCAAGAGCGCATCATCATCGACCACAACGAACCCGGGACGATGGAGACGACGGCCGCGACGGACTGTTGGCTCGGCTTCACGCTCTATCCGGGCAAGATATCCATCGAGGAGGTCATGCCGCTCCTCGAAGAGTACGGCACCGACAAGCGAATCATCAACTCCTCGGCGGACTGGGACGACTCGAACCCCCTCGCCGTCCCCGAGGCGCGCGACGCCATGATAGACGCCGGGTGGGAACGCGACACCGTCCGAAAACTCCTGTTCGAGAACCCGATGGAGTTCTTCTCGCAGTCGCCGAACTTCGACTACGCCCGCACCGTCGCCGCCGAGTCCTCGGCGAACGAGACGGTGACGACCACCGAGGGCCAGTGAGATGTCGCTCCAGTTCGGCTTCTCGATGAACGCCTTCCGGGAGTACTCCACCGTCGGCGCGATAGACGCCGTCGCCGACGCGGGTTACGACGGCATCGAACTCCTGTTCGACCAGCCGTTTCTCTACCCGCCGGAGGCGACCGGCGAGGAGTACGACGAGGTTCGCGCGGCACTCGATAGAAACGACGTCGCCATCAGCAACTGCAACGCGTTCATGCTGACGGCTATCGAGGACTTCCACCACCCCTCGTTCGTCGAGGTGGACGAAGACTACCGCCAGCGTCGTATCGACTACACGCGCGACTCCCTCGACGCCGCCGCCGAACTCGACTGCGACTACATCTCCATCGAACCCGGCGGCCCCGTCCCCGAGGAGAAGTCCTACGAGTGGGGCATGGAGACGTTCGTCGACGCTCTCGCCGAACTCGCCCCGCACGCGGAGGAGGTGGGCGTCGACCTGTTGGTCGAACCCGAACCCGACCTCCTGATAGAGACTTCGAGTCAGTTCCTCGACCTGATGGACCGCGTCGACTCCGACGCCATCGGCTGTAACTTCGACGCCGGCCACCTGTTCTGCGTGGACGAAGACCCCGCGGAACTGGTCGAGACGCTCGGACCGTACACCGAACACTATCACTTAGAGGACATCCCCGCGGACCGCGAGCACGAACACACGCAACTCGGCGACGGCGCGATGGACATCGACGGCTTCCTCGAAGCGGTCGAAGACTCCGGCTACGACGACTACGTGACGGTCGAACTCTACCCGTACCAGGAGACGGCCGCCGAGACGGCGCAGGGCGCGATGGACTACCTCCGCGACCACGGGTGGACCTGAGGATGGCGACGGGAGTCGAGGACGCACTCGCGTTCGACCGGGTTCGGCGAGTCGCGACCGATTACGCCGACCTGATTCGACTCCCGAACATCTTCACGGCCCCGCCGGACGTCCTCGCGGGCGCCGCCCTCGCCGTCGCCCTCGGCGCGACGGTCGACCCCGTTACCGTCGCCGGTCTCTGTCTCGCTTCGGCACTCGTCTACGCGGCGGGGACGACGCTGAACGACGTGGCCGACGTGGACGAAGACGCCAGCGAACGCCCCGAACGACCGATTCCGTCCGGGCGCGTCGGGCGCTCCGAAGCGCTCTCGCTCGGCGTCGTCTTCCTCCTCGCGGGCGTGGGCGTCGCCACGGCGGTGTCGGGATTCGCGACGGGCCTCACCGCCCTCGTTCTCGCCGCCGCCGTCGTCCTCTACGACGGTCTGCTGAAGGGCGGACCGCTCGGATTCATCGCTATGGGGTCGGCCCGCGGACTGAACGTCCTCTTGGGCCTCTCCGTCGCGGGTGCGGCGGCGCTGAACCCCGTCGCGTTGCTGTTCCCCGCCGCCGTCGTCGGCTACGTCGCCGCGTTGACGCGCATGGCCGAGGCGGAGACGGGCGGCGGTGAGGGGTCGGCCGTCGCCCTCACGGGCGTCGGCGCGACGGTGGCGGCGATGGTCGTCGCCGTCGTCGCCACCGTTCTCGGCACGCCGACGACCGGACTCGTCGCGACGGTCGTCGCCGCGGGCTTTCTCGCGTGGGACTGGCGCGCACTCGGCCCGGCCATCGCCGACCCCGCCCCCTCGAACGTCGGCCCCGCCGTCGGCACCTGCGTCCTCGGCATCGTCCTCCTCGACGCCGCCGTCGCCGTCGTCGGGGGACCGGCGTTCGCACTCGCCGCCGCGGCGTTCGCGCTTCCGGCGACGACGCTCTCTCGGTACTTCGACGTAAGCTAACGACACCATGGAACTCGCATTCTCCACGAACGCGTACACGAACCACACGCTCCCCGACGCAGTCCGGCGAATCGCCGACCACGGCTACGCGGGAGTCGAACTCCTCGGCGACGTCCCGCACGCGTACTTCCCCGAATTCGACGCCGACGACGTCGCCGCCCTCGGCGACGCACTCGCCGAGACGGGTATCGCCGTCTCGAACGTCAACGCCAACACCGCCTCCGGCTACTACTCGGACGCGCCGCCGTCGGCGTTCTTCGAACCGAGCGTCATCAACCCCGAGGCCGACCGCAGGACGTGGCGCGTCGAGTACACGAAGCGCGCTATCGACCTCGCGGCGTCGACGGGCGCACCGTCGGTGTGTCTCTCCTCGGGTCGACCCCTGCCCGGAACGATGCCGGACGAAGCCTACGACCACCTCGTCTCGTCGCTCCACGCCATCCTCGACTACGCCGAACCCCGCGGCGTGCAGGTGGGAATCGAGTTCGAACCCGAACTCCTCGTGGAGTGCACCGACGAGGTGTTGACGCTCATCGACGACGTGGGCCGGGACAACCTCGGCGTCAACCTAGACGTCGGCCACGCCGCCGTCTACGGCGAAGACCTGCGCGAGAGCATCGAGAAGAGCGCGGGCCACATCACGGGCGTCCATCTCGAAGACATCGCGGGCGGCATCCGCGGCAAGCACTACCACCTCGTCCCCGGCGAGGGCGACTTGGACTTCGACGTCGTGTTCGATTCGCTCGACTCCATCGGCTACGACGGCTTCGTCACCCTCGAACTGTACACCTACCCCGACCGACCCGACTGGGCCGCGAAGACGGCGTTCGAGGCGCTAGAGCGGTACTTCTAACGGGACTCCGATTCGGCCAACCGCTCGATTCGTGCAAGCGAGTCGGCGTCGGCGACTTCCTTGTCCTCGCGAACCGCGACGAACCGCGGGAAGCGGAGCGCGTACCCCGAGGAGTACGTCGGCGACGCCTGAATCTCCTCGTAGCCCACCTCGAACACGACCGACGGGTTCAGTTCGACGGTCTGGCCGTTCTCGGAGACGATTTCGGGTTCGAGAAGCGTCGAGAGGTCGGCCAACTCTTCGTCGGTGATACCCGTCGCCACCTTCCCGATTTCGACGTAGTCGCCGCCGTCGCGCACGGAGAGCAGGAACGTCCCGAGGTGGTTCGCTCGCCGACCCTCACCCCACTCCGCACCCGTCACGACGAGGTCGACCGTCTCCACGTCGGGCTTTCGCTTCAGCCAGTTCTTTCCGCGGTTCCCCGGCGAGTACGCCGACGCGGGGTTCTTCAGCATGATTCCCTCGTGGCCCGCCTCCAACGCGGCCTCCTCGAAGGCGGCTATCTCGTCGCCGTCGTCGGAGACGAGGAGGTCCGAGACGGCACCGGCGTCGTCGAGTACGTCGCTCAGACGGGCGTGCCGTTCGGTCACGGGCGCGTCGAGCAAGTCCTCGCCGTCGGCGTGCAGACAGTCGAAGGCGTGGAGTTCGACCCGGACCGCGTCTCGCATCCGGTCCACGTCGTGCTTTCGGCGGAAGCGACGCAGAATCTCCTGAAACGGACGCGGCGCGCCGTCGTCGTCGACGGCCACCACCTCGCCGTCGAGGATGACGGGCGCGTCGACGCGGGACTCGACGAACTCGACGACGTCCGGGAGGGCGGCGGTCACGTCGTCCATGTTCCGCGAGTACAGCGAGACGCCCGCTGTCTCACCCTCGTCGTCGGGTTCGACGTGGACCTGGACGCGCGCGCCGTCGAACTTCCGTTCGACCGCCGCCTCGCCCCACTCGTCGAGTGCGTCGGCGGCGGTTCCCGCTTGCGCCAGCATCGCCTGCACCGGCCGCCCGACTTCGAGGCGGACGTCCGCCAACCCGGATTCGCCGTCGTCGCGAGCGACGGCGGCGACCATGCCGTGGTCGTTCGACACCTGCAGGGCGCGCTCGACGGCCCGGAGTTGCTCGTCCGTCGCGCGTGTGAGGGGGTCTTCGTCGTCGTCCGCCGCGGCGCGTTCCTCGCTCTCGTCTCTCGTTTCGCCGTCCGTCTCGTCTCTCGTTTCGTCGTTTGGCTCGTCGTCAGCTTCCGAATCCGTCGTCTCACCCGTCTCCTCGACCGCCAAAAACGCCTCCGCGATGGCGTCGCGAACGGTTCCCTCGCCGACGCCGATTCGCATCTCGCCGAGGACGAGACGAGCGAGGTAACGCGCTTCTTCGGGAGTGGTGCGGTTGAACAGGCCGAACAGCGTGTTGAGTTTGCGGTCCTCGCTGCCCGACCCGGCGGCGGCGGCGAGTTCGCGGAGCGTCTCGTCCACCTCGGCGACGGTCAGTCCGTCGTCGTCGCCGCCCGCGAACGCGGCGAGTCCTCGCTGGCCGCCGAAGTCGTAGCCGGCGGCGACGGCGCCGATTTCGCCTTCCTCGGCGAGTCGGTCCTCGACGTCCGCGGCCGTGACGTTCTGCCCGGCGGCGCGAGCGATAGCTCCGCGGAGGAGTCGCGGGCCGACGTCGAGCGTCGTGGAGTCCCACGCCGGGAAGACGCGGCCGTGGACGAAGCGGACGACGACCGGAAGGTCGTCGCCGGCGTCACAGAACAGGTCCCGGACCAACGCGACGGTCGCGAGGTCTGCGGGTTCGGCCTCCATCTCCGACGCGCGCGTGGCGAACTCGGCGAACTGCATCGCTCGTCGGTGGTCTCCGCGGACGAAAAAGCCCCTCGAATCGACGCGTGGCACGCGGACGTCGACGTGCGTGACAGTACCAAGACGCGGCGGAGCCACGGGATTGAAGCCTCACCGGAGCACAGAGAGCGGTATGAGCGACGAGCTTGCGGCCCGCGTTCGCGACGTGCTCTCGGTCGACGCCGAGGAGTACGAACGGCAAGCGGAGGCGGACGCCGAAGTCGTGAAATCGGAGTTGGCGGCTGGGACGTTCGACAACCACCAGTCTATCGTCGGCCTCGAATACGAGTTCTACGCCGTCGCCGACGGCCGGTGGGCCGCCGAGGACGAGGGGTCCAACGAACTGATGCGCGTCCCTCGCCGCCTCCTCGAACTCATCGGCTTCGAGAAGGAACTCGGCCTCCACAACGCCGAGATGACGACGAGTCCCCAACCGCTGAACCCCCACGGCCTCCGCGCGCAGGAGTCGGAAGTCCTCGCCCGCCTCACCGCCGCGCTCCAGTGCACGTCTTCGGAGGGGATGCGCCTCGTCAGCGACGGCCTCTGGACGATACCGCCGACGGGCGAGACGGCCCGCGAGTACCTCACCGACAGCATCTCCGACGACGGCGTTCGAATCGCGACGAACATGAGCGACTCCGTACGGTACCACGCGATGGCCAACGGCGCGAACGCCGCCGACCAGATGAGCGTCGACGCCCCGCACGTCGAACTCACCGCCGACACGGTGATGCCCGAGTCGCTCATCACCTCCATCCAACCGCACTATCAGGTCGCACACGCCGCCGACCTTCCGCTGTACTTCAACTACGCGCTCCGCATCGCCGGCCCCCTCCTCGCCCTCGGGGTCAACTCCCCGGTGTTCCCTCCGGACCTGTACGACGACGCGCCGCCCGAAGAGATTCTGGCGGACGGTTACATGGAGAACCGAATCGCCGTCTTCGAGTCCGTGCTCAACGCCGAGGGCCCGGACAAGGTTCGGTTCCCCGACGACCTGACCGACATCGAGGAGGCGGTCGACCGAGTGGCCGCCGACGCGACGATGGTCCCGATGCCCGTCCCGCGCGGCGACCGGTTCGACGACTCCTTCGCGACGCTTCGGCGCAAACACGGGACGTTCTGGCGGTGGGTTCGCCCGGTGTTCGACGGCCCGACGCGGTCGTCGGCGAACGCTCGCATCGAGTTCCGACCCATCGCCGCGCAACCGACCGTCCGCGACTCCATCGCCTTCCAAGCCGCCTTCGCGGGGCTGATGGAGAGCCTTCCGAAGCGCGGGCATCCGGTGATCAACCAGGACTGGGAGACGGCTAAGGAGAACTTCTACGCGGCGATGCGCGACGGGTTCGACAGCGGCCAGCGCTGGATAGCCAACGACGGCCACGAGACGACGAACCCGGTCGAGGTGTACGACGACTTGCTCGCACACGCCGTCGACGGGCTGAAGTCCGCCGGTTGTTCGGAGGCGCAAGCCGACCGATACGTCGCCCCGCTTCGCGTTCGCGCCGAGTCCGGCCAGACCCCCGCCGGGTGGAAACTCGACCGGGTGCGCGACGGACTCGCGGACGGCGACGCGTTCGACACCGCCGTCTACCGGATGCAACGCGACTACATCGGCCGACAGACCGAGACGCTACTGGACGGTTCGTTCGCGGACTGGCTGTAGCGTCGGTCCGTTTCGCCGGCGGTCGATGCGCGCGTTCTCCGGCGAGAGACGGAACGGAGGATTCTGACACGCGAACAGTTCGACCAGTCGCCGACTCGGGAGTCGAATCGGTCGAAGACGAAGTCGCAGAGAACGTCGCCGGAGTTAGAGAACGTCCGCGAAGTCCTTGTGCTGGGTGATGTCGACGCCGTCTTCGGTGACGACGCAGATGTTGATGCCGTTCCCGGAGGCCAGGTCACGCTCGACGGCGCTCTTGACGGCGCGGGCGGCGATGGTCTTCGCCTCGTCGATGCTCAGGTCGTTCGAGTACTCCTGTTCGAGCACACCGAGGGCGTACTGGCTGCCGGACCCGGTGACGGTGTACTCCTCTTCGAGGATGGAACCGGCGGGGTCGATGCTGTAGATGTGCGGCCCCTCGGCGTCGACGCCGCCGAGGATGGGCTGGACGACGTAGAACGCGCCCGAGCGGAGGAAGTTGCCGAGAAGCGTCGAGAGCGCCTGCATGCTCATGTCCTCGCCGCGGCGCGACTCGTACAGTCGGACCTCGGCGCGAATCGAACGGATGAGCGATTGGGCGGCGGAGACAGAGCCAGCGATGGTGAGTGCGCCCGTCGGGTGAATCTCTTCGACCTTCTGGACGTTCTTCGAGGAGACCATGTAGCCGAGACTGGCGCGCATGTCGGTCGCCAGGACGACGCCGTCTTCGGTCTTCAGACCGACCGTCGTCGTCCCCGTCTTCGTCTCCTGTGCTCCCGACTCTCCCGCGCGATTCTCGGCGTTCGGGAACTCGCCCAGTTCGGGGGCGAACACGCCGGAGTGGTCGCCGTTCAGGGGGTCGAGGCGGCCAGAGGTGTCGTCGCTCGTCGGTGTACGCATTACCTGCTTTTGAAGCCCGGCGCTGATAAATGCCACCCTTCCCTCCGCTGTTGCCCGTACCGCGGGTTCGGCCGACAGACCGGCGGTTTTCGGCCGTCCTGGGTCGGCGGTCGCGGCGTGGCCGTCGCTTCCGGTGTGGACGCTGTCCGAAGAAACGAGACGACCGACTACCGGCCGCGTGGTTCGTCGGTCTGGTCGTACGCGGACGCCGCGGCGTCGACCATCCGGTCGACCGGGAGGCGGACGCCGACTCGACGGGCGAGGAGGGCGACGGGCATGAGGAGGATGCCGAGGGCCAACGTCAGTTGGTAGAGGGCGAACGTGACGGTCCGAGAGATCGCGTTGAACATCTCGCTGACTGGGGAGGCGCGTCGGGGGTATATATACGTTTCGTCAGACGACATTCGCCTATCCCGGCGCTGTCTATCGATTAAACGGCACTTGTCTCCGACGCAATCTCACTGGCGTTCGGACCGCTCACGGCGTAGGAGTTCTGTCGGCACTCTCACTCGTTCGCATAAGTTATGCCGTGAATCTCGGTTACGTCCGCTCCGAGAACGTCCCGCGAGACGGACGGTGCGAACCGCTGACACCGTGGCGGCGGAACCACAAGACACGAAACCCCGTGGTGCTACTGACGCCTATGAGCAACTATCTCGTCGCGATGGAAGCCGCGTGGCTCGTCCGTGACGTCGAAGATATCGACGACGCCATCGGCGTCGCCGTCAGCGAGGCGGGCAAGCGACTGAACGACAAGAACAAAGAGTACGTCGAGGTGGAAGTCGGCGTCACGGGCTGTCCCGCCTGCGGCGAACCGTTCGACTCCGCGTTCATCGCCGCGAACACGGCGCTCGTGGGCTTGCTCCTCGAAATCGACGTGTTCAACGCCGACGGCGAGAAGCATGCCTCCCGTATCGCAAAGAGCGAAGTCGGCGGCGCACTCCGCGACGTTCCCCTCTCGGTCATCGACGTCGTCGAGACGGACGAGGACGCCGACGAACGCGACGACGAGTGAGCGTTCCCGGAAAGCTTTTCATATAACCTACGGTTATCTGTGGCTATGGAACTCCCGACTCCACAGGACCTCCGTCAACGACGGAAGGAACTGGACCTCACGCAGAGTACGCTCGCCGAGATGGCGGGCGTCTCGCAACCGCTCATCGCCCGTATCGAGGGCGGCGACGTGGACCCGCGTCTGTCGACGCTCCGGCGCATCGTCAACGCACTCGACGAGGCGGAGGGGAGCGTCGTCCACGCCGACGACCTGATGCACACCACCGTCGTCAGCGTCTCGCCCGACGATTCGGTGCGCACCGCCCGCGACCGGATGTTAGACGAGGGGTTCTCGCAACTGCCCGTCATCCGCGACGGCCGCCCCGTCGGCATCATCTCGAACGGCGACATCCGCCGCGTCCAAGACGAGGACGTGGGTGAACTCCCCGTCGCAGAAGTGATGCGCGAGTCCATCACGACGGTCGAACCGAACGCGACGCTCGAAGAGATAGACTCCTCTTTGGACCACAACGCCGCCGTCCTCGTCGTCGAGGGCGGACAGACCGTCGGCATCATCACCGAGGCCGACGTGGCCGCGCGTCTATAACTCGGGAGCGGGCGCTGACGAGACACAAAGAGTGACTGTCGCCTTCACCGTCTTCTTGCCGTCCCGACGCGAGTTTCGACTATGCCCTCCGGAACGACGCTCGCACGCGGACTCGCTGCCGTCGGGACACTGCTTGTCGTCGTCGGCTGTTACCTCCCGTGGCAGGTGGTGCCGCCGAGTCACACCGGCCCCGTCACCGCCATCCTCGTTCCCGGGATGGAGACCGGATTCAACGGCTTCGACTCGCTTCTCGTCGGTGCGTCCGCCGTCGCGACCGGACTCCTCTTCGCTCGCTCCGGTCGCTCCGGTCGCATCTCGGGACTGTTCGCGACGCTCGTCGGCGTCGGTATCGCCGCGTTCGCCTTCCAGTACTCGACGGACAGCGTCGCCTCGGCCCGCGTCGTCGCCATCGGCCTGCCTCTCACCGGCGTCGGCGGCGGCCTCCTCGCGACTGCCGGCGTCGTCGCCGTCCTCGCCGCCGACTGACCCTATCGCTCGCTGACCGTCATCGGCACGTCGCCGTCCGGTTGCGTCGTCATCTGCGGCGCGACGCCGAGTTCGCCCTCGCCCGCCCAGTCGATACGCCACCGCTTCAGGAGTTCCGCCATCACGACTTTCGCCTCCATCGTCGCGAACGCCTGTCCGACGCACCGGCGGGGACCCGCGCCGAACGGGATGTAGGCGTACTCGGCCACGTCGCCGCGTCCCCATCGGTCGGGGTCGAACTCGGTCGGGTTCTCGAAGAACCGTTCGTCACGGTGCGTCGTCACCACCGACAGCAGCAGTTCCGACCCTTCGGGAATTCGGTAGCCTCCCAGTTCCACCTCGCGCGTGGTCACGCGGGGGAGCGTGTGGACCGGGGGGTAGAGCCGAAGCGTCTCCTTCACGACGCGTTCGAGAGCGGTGAGGTCCGAGAGGTGGTCGACGCTCACCGGGTCGTCGCCGACGACGTCGTCTACCTCCCGTTCGACTCGCCTGCGGACTGCGGGGTTCCGCGAGAGGAGGTACCACGCGAACGTGAGTGCGAGCGCCGTCGTCTCGTGACCCGCGAACAGGATGCCGACGAGTTGGTCCGCGACTTCGGCGTCTGACCGCGGGTAGCCGTCGCCCTCTCGGGCCGTCGCGAGCACCGAGAGTAGGTCTCCGTCCCCCGGTCGGTCCGCCTCCAGCAGTCTCTGTATCTCCGTCCGGAGCGTCGTCTCCGCGTTCTCGAAGCGGCGACGACTCGGCGTCGGAACCCACGCCGGAAGCGCCCACGACGACGGGGAGAAGTAGGCGTTCAGGTCGTCGGCGGCGCGTCTGAGCGACTCGTCGCCCGCTCTCTCTTCAGGGGCGAGTCCCAGCAACGTCGCCGCGAGGACGTCGAACGTGAGCCTCTTCATCTCTTCGACCATCGAGTACGTCTCCCCGTCAGCCCACGACTCGGCACGTCTCTCTGCCTGTTCGCGCATCTTCGGGACGTAGTCGGCTATCTTCCGGAAGAAGAAGAAGGGGTCCAACAGGTCGCGTTGCTCGCGCCAGTCGCCGCCCTCCACGGCGAGGACGCTGTCGCCGAACGCGAGGCTGAAGTCGTCGGTCTTCACGAACGCGTCGCGGTCGGTGACGAGGACGCGTTCGAAGAGGTCGGGGTGCGAGACGATGTAGCGGTCCGTCCCGAGGATGGACAGACGGACCACGTCGCCGTGTTCGGCGACGGACCGGGCGGTGAACGCGAACGGGTCGCGGACGAACGAAACGGTGTTGCCGAGGAGGGGAAGCCCGTTCGGTGCGGGCGGACGAGGTCGGTTCTGCATAGCGGACGACACGACGGATTCGCCCAAGAAGACTGTCACTCGTCGCGCGCGACTCGCGACTCCTCGGAGGTGTCCCTCAGAGGTCGAGACCGCGGAGAGAGACGCCGGTGCCGTCTTCGACGCGGCCGATGACTCGGCCCTCCGTCTCCGCGGCGAGTGACTCGGCGTCGTCGGGGTCGAGTGCCGCGACGAACCCGGTCCCCATGTTGAACGTGCGGTGCATCTCCTCGTCGGAGACGTTGCCCTCCGACTGGACGAAATCGAACACCGGGTGCGGGTCGAACGCGTCTTCGACCTCGTAGTGGAACTCGCCCATGCGTTCGAGGTTCGTCCACCCGCCGCCGGTGACGTGCGCGGCGGCGTGGACGCCGTGGTCGCGCATCGGGTCCAAGAGGTCGGTGTAGATGCGGGTCGGTTCCAACAGGGCCTCGCCGAGGCTGTCGTAGCCGTCGAACGGGCAGTCGTCGCCGTACTCGTGTTCCTTCGTGACGGCCTTCCGCGCGAGCGTCAGCCCGTTCGAGTGGATGCCCGAAGAGGGAAAGCCGACCAGTGCGTCGCCGGCTTCCGCCTCGCCGGGGAACAGCGCGTCCTTCTCGGCCAGTCCGGCGCAGGTGCCCGCGAGGTCCAGTCCCTTGATGACCTCGGGCATCACCGCCGTCTCGCCGCCGACGAGTTCGACGCCGGCCGTCTCCGCGCCCGACGAGAGACCTTCGCCGATCTGTCGGGCGAACCGTTCGTCCGGCGCGTCGACCGCGAGGTAGTCGACGAACGCCACGGGTCGGACGCCGGCCGCCACGAGGTCGTTCGCGTTCATCGCGATACAGTCGATACCGACCGTCGAGTAGTCGCCGAGCGCCTCCGCGACGACGAGTTTGGTTCCGACGCCGTCCGTCGCGAGAGCGAGGTAGCGGTCGCCGATGTCGAGCAGGCCCGCGTAGTCGCCTTCGCTCTCACCGACGGCACCCACGAGTGCCGCCGTCGCCGCTTCGCTGGCGCCGATGTCCACGCCAGCGTCGGCGTAGGTCAGTTCGTCCTCGCTCGCCTCGTCCGCGGGGTCGTCGCCCGCGTCGGTACCGGTCATGTGCGAACGGGTGCGGCGGGGGAGCAAAAAGCTGCCCGTCCCGACCGTTCGCCCGCGGCCGCCGGCCACCGTCTCCCGAGCGTCCGCCCGCCGCCCCCGTCGCCCGCCGTCTCCCGACCGGGTCTTTACTACCCGGTGGCAACTCGTCGCGTAGGCTGTTCAAAACGCAGTTTCGAACCCAAGTCACGTCACAGTATCTCATGGTCTTCCAAAAGCGAATTAAAACAGTTTATGAACGTTCTAAACGTCTCTCGACCGTTCGTGAAACGTCGGTAAAACGCCGTTCAGCGTCGTAAATGGGACGAAAATGACGGTAAGTCTCGGTCGATTATATGTGGGATGGACACGTAGGAATCAGTGACGGTAACCAACGATGTCAAGCGTCCCCTCCACCCTCGAAAACACGCCCGTCCGACAGAGCATCGGCTTTGCCAACACGGCCGCTAAACTCACGCTCCGTTCCGCGGAGACGGTGACGTTCTGGGCGGCTATTCTCCTCCCGTTGACGTATCTCCCCCTCCTCCACGGCGGACTCGCCGCGGACGAGTCGCTCCACTTCGCGGCGCTTCTCGCCTGCAACCTGTTCGCCCTCGTCGCGGGACACGGCTACGGCCGCGACTGACGACACCTCGTACCCCGGACCCGGAACCTCCACGCCCGGACGGCGTGTCTCCCACGTCGCGTCCGATTCGCATCCCCGAAACGAGCCGTGTCCTCCGCACGGCCGGTCCCCTTACCGTCGTCCTTCCGCAGACTTCTCACCTCGCGAGCAACGCGGCGTCTCCGTCGGACTCGTCGGCCGGCGTCGTCGCCGTCTACTGGGCGCTCACGCCCGCGCTTCGCCGACTCCCGGCGGCGACGAACGTCGAACCGAACTCGTTCGGCGGCGCGGCCCGCGCGTCGTCCGACTAGAACAGGCCGAAGCCGAAGACGAACATCCCGACGACGAGGAGGAGCGACGGGACGAAGACGGCGGCGAACACCCCTTTGCTCCACGAGATGACGGTGTTGCCGTCGAGTGCGCCGAACGGGAGCATGTTGAACGCGGCGAGAAAGAGGTTGATGGTGACGCCGCGAGAGCCCACGAGACCGACGAACTCCGACCCGCCGAACACGCCGACGAGGAGGACGGGCAGGAAGACGGCGGCGAGGAAGAGGTTCGTCACCGGCCCGGCGAGGGCGATGAGTCCGTGTTCGCGTTCGGTGAGCATCCCGCGGTGGTGGACCGCTCCCGGCGCGGCGAAGATGAACCCGGCGAGCGAACTCATCACGGCGAGAAACAGCATCCCGTAGTCCGCGCGGAACTCCGCGACCTGTCCGTACCGGACGGCGACGACTTTGTGCGCGAGTTCGTGCAAGAGAAAGCCGATACCGGCGGTGAGGAGGCTGACGAGGAAGGGACCGAGGAGGCCGCCTTCGACGACGTTCGAGATGGCTGCCATCCCGCCGCCGGCGAAGAAGATGGCGAAGGCGAAGCCGAGTGCGACCCACGCGAGTCCGAGGTCACGGAGTTCGCGCGAACTGAATTGGAGCGACGTGTTCGTACTCATGTGTTCGAGTTAGAGACTGTTCGGGCGGCCCGTAGTTGGGCCTTGTGGGTGGTGTCAGGCGCGCGCGACGAGACCGAGGAGTATCTCCCAGCCGTTCTTCGCCCCCTCGAACATCAGGTCGATGATGCCCGCCGGGCCGCCCAGGTCGACGGCGAAGAGCGGGAGGATGTAGCCGACGAACAGCGCCGAGGCGACGATACTGCCGACGTTCGTCGCGGCGACGACCATGATGAGTCGGAACAGCGGGACGTCGAACATCTGCCCGACGAGTTCGCCGATGGGCGTCTCCTCGTCCGCGAGCAGGTCGTTCAGACGACCGATGTCGCCGACGTTCACCGACCGGTACTGCAGTTCCATGTAGCCCGTGAACCACCCGGGCGCGAGGAACGGGTTGATGGACGTCATCCAGGCGACGGCCCCGCCGACGAACGCGGACGTCCACCGCGCGCCCGCGAGTTTCGCGAGTCCGGCGGCGAACACGCCGTTGATGAGGAACCACGCGCCGAACAGGCGAATCAGCGTGTCGTTGCCGGCCGTCGAGAGGGCCAGAAGGCCGAAGAAGCCGACGACGACCACCGAGATGGCCGTTCCGACGATTTTTGCCCACGGAACTCCGCCCGAGGGGTCGCCCGTCAGCGAGTCCATCGGCGGCAGTTCGTGCGGGTTCGCGAGGTAGCGTTCGATTCCCTCGCGGTGACCCGCGCCGACGACGGCGACGACGTGTCGGCCGGACTGACGCAGGGCGACGAGTTGGTGGGCGATGTAGGCGTCGCGTTCGTCGATGAGCGCTTGCGCGCCGCCCGGCGAGAACTCGCGGAACTCCTCCATCATCGCGCTCACCACGTCTGTGTCGGTCATCGCGCTGATGTCCATCTCCTCTATCTCGTCGACGTCGCCGCCCGCCCCGCTTCCGAAGGCCGTGCCGAGCGTCGCGGCCAGACCGCCGAGGAGGAGGCCGGTTCCGATGCCGATGGTGAGACTCCCCAGCGTCCGCACGGAGAACGGGCTCAGATTCGCGACGAGTGGGTCGGCGAGGCCGAAGCCGACACCGGCGACCATCCCGGCGGCGACGCCGCCACCGGCGGCGAGGAGGGCGCGTTCGTCCGTCGCGAGGAAGGACTTGCCGACGACCCAGAGGGCGGCGGCGACGGCGACGAAGACGACGAGTCCGCCGGTGACGCGCGAGAGGACCGGTAGGCCGATGCCCAGCGAGTCGCCGAACAGACCGACTATCGGCCCGAAGAGCAGACCCAAGAACAGGCCGAGGACGACGGCGACGCCGCGCCTGTCGCCGAGGCCGAAGGCGAGTCCGCCCACCATCTGGAGTTTCTCGACGAAACTCATCCGCGACCAGAAGCGTCGCATCGTCTCGTTGATGTCGCGGTCCACGAGTGCGACGTCGATGCCCATCCCTTCGGCCGTCTCGACGGCCGCGAGCATGTCCGCGCCCGGTTGCACGTCGAACTTCTCGCCGAGTTGCGCCTGGACGTACGACAGCATCCAGTAGGCGATGAACTGGAAGACGGTGTTGCCGCTGAGCAAGTCGCTCGCCTCGATGTCGTCGGGCGTGCCGCCCTTCATCTGTCGGTACCGACCCTCGTCGAGTTCGACGGCGACGACGTCCGGGCGTTCCTCCGCGACGACTTCCTCGACTTCGCGGACGCTGTCCTCGGAGACGTGTGCCGTCCCGACGACGCGGACGCGACCCTCTCCGGCCGCTTCCTGACTCATTACCTCCGGATTTCGGGCCACGCTTTTTACCCTTGTCGGAGCATCTCGCACCCATGCACGACCTCTCGTTCGACGCCGAGACGCCGACGAGCGCCCACGAAACGGCGCTCGCGTGTCTCTTGGACGCCGTCGCGGCCGTCCTCCCAGACCGAGTCGTTCGCGACGCCGTCTCCGTCGACGGCGACGGCCTCGTCGTCGCCGACGCGACGTACGACCTCTCCGACTTCGACCGCCTCCTCGTCGTCGGCGGCGGGAAGGCGGGCGACGGCGTCGCGGACGCCCTCGAAGCCGTCCTCGGCGACCGAATCGACGGCGGCGTCGTCGTCGCGCCAGAACCCGGACGCGGCGACCGAATCCGGCGGCTTCCGGGCGCACACCCCGTCCCCTCCGCCGAGGGCGTCGAGAGCGCCGAGCGAATCGTCGAGTTGCTCTCGGACGCCGACGAGAGGACCCTCGTCCTCGCCGTCGTCACCGGCGGCGCGAGCGCCGTGATTCCGACGCCCGCCGACGGCGTCTCGCTCTCGGACCTCCAGGCGACGACGGACGCGCTTCTCAAGTCGGGCGCGCACATCGGAGAACTGAACGCCGTCAGAAAACACCTCTCGACGCTGAAAGGCGGCGGACTCGCCCGACTCGCCGCGCCCGCGACGGTGGTCGGACTGGTGCTCAGCGACGTCGTCGGCAACGACTTGGGCACCATCGCCTCCGGCCCCACGGCGCCCGACGAGACGACGTACGACGACGCCCTGTCGGTGCTCGACCGGTACGGCCTCGACGTCCCCGAGAGCGTCCGGACGCGCCTCGAACGCGGCGCACGCGGCGAACTCGACGAGACGCCGAAGCCCGGTGACGCCGCGTTCGACCGGGTGACGAACCACGTCCTCGCCGACGGTCACACCGCGCTCTCGGCGGCGCGAGAGACGGCCGAACAGCGAGGCTACGACGCGCTCGTCCTCTCCTCTCGCGTCCGCGGCGAGGCGCGCGAGGCGGCGAAGACCCACGTCGCCGTCGCCGAAGAGATGGCGGTGACGGGCGACCCGCTCTCGGCCCCCGCCGTCGTCCTCTCCGGCGGCGAGTGCACGGTCACCGTCCGCGGCGAGGGCGAGGGCGGCCCGAACCTGGAGTTCTGCCTCTCGGCGGCCCGCGAACTCGGAACCGACGCCGTCGTCGCCGCGATGGACAGCGACGGCGAGGACGGGGGAACGACCGTCGCGGGGGCGATGGTGGACGCGTCGACGGCCGAGGGTATCACCGCGGAACGCGAGGCGGCGACTGCGCTGGCCGAGAACGACGCGCTCCCGTTCCTCCGCAACCGAGACTGCCTGATTCGGACGGGGCCGACGGGGACCAACGTGAACGACCTGCGGGTTGCGGTCGTGGAGGCGTCGGCGGACGACCGCGTCTGAGCGGCCGCCGTCCTCCCGCGCCTCGCGCCGAGTCCGACGTCCGTTCGCACCTTTATATCGCTCGTCTTCGTCCGTGTTGGTATGAGTTCTCAAGACAGAGTTACCGTCGCGGACGTGATGTCGACGCCGCTGGAGACTATCTCTCCCACGGCGACCGTAATCGAGGCCGCGCGGCGGATGCGCGAGAAAGAGATCAACGCCCTCGTGGTCGAGACCTCTCCGCGAGCGATAATCAGCAGTACGGACGTCTTGGACGCCGTCGCCGAGGGCGAGAACGTTTCGACGCTGAACGTATCGGACGTGATGACGACCGACGTCGAGACGGCGACTCCGGACCTCTACATGGAGGAGGTGGCCGCGATGATGACCACCTACGGCATCAAGCACCTCCCCGTCGTGGACGACGACTACGTCGGGATGGTCTCCTCCACCGACGTCGCGGCCTACCTCTCGTAGCGGTCCGGTCCGTCCGGACTCGCCGAGACCGCCGTCCTTCGCTTCGGCTGGTCGGCGGGTCGGCGCGGACCCCGGACGAGCAACAAGTTTGTATCCTGTGACGGCATACCGGTCCGCATGGCTCGCTTACTGCCCTCCGCGTCGAAGACCGAAGTCGACGCCTCCCCTCGCGTCATCGGTCTCGACGACGACGAGGCCGACGACCTCCTGTCGGCGCTCTCCTCTTCGACGGCCCGTCGCCTCCTCGCCGTCCTCCACGAGGAACCGGCGAACGCGGCCGCCCTCGCCGACAGCATCGACACCTCCCTGCAGAACGTCCAGTACCACCTCGGCCGTCTGGAAGGCGCCGGGGCCGTCGAAGTCGTCGACACCGTCTACTCCGAGAAGGGTCGCGAGATGAAGGTGTACGCCCCCTCGGACAAACCGCTCGTGGTCGTCGCAGCCGACAAAGAGGAGACGACGGGGCTCATGACCGCGCTCCGCCGCCTCCTCGCGGGCGTCGCCGTCGTCGCGTTCGCCAGCCTCCTCGTCCAGTGGGCCATCGTCGGACTGCCGTTCGTCGCGCAGACGGGGAGCGAGGCGGGCGGGGCGGACGCGGCGACCGTCGAGGCCGCACGGGCCGCCGACGAGGCGGCGACGGCCGTGGGTCTTCCCCCCGGACTCGTCTTCTTCCTCGGCGGACTGAGCGTGCTCCTCGTCTGGTCTGCGGTGTGGTACCTCCGGCGAGAGTGAGCCTCCGTCGTGCGGTGACCGACCGGAGTGAGACGCCGTGTCGTGGGGTAGGTATTCATACCCCGCGCACGAACTCGCACGTATGAATCACCGGGCCGAGGTGAAGGGTATCGGTGTCGGCCTCGACGCCGAGGGGGGGAGCGTTCCCGCGGTCATCCTCCACGCCCGTAACGAGTATCTCCCCATCGTCATCACCTCCGACCAAGCACAGGCTATCCAACTGGCTCTCTCCGGAGAACCGTTCGAGCGACCGCTGACGCACGACCTCTTGGTGGACATGATAACCGAGTTCGGCGGGGCCATCGACACCATCCGCATCGACGACCTCTCGGACGGCACCTTCTTCGCGAAGATAGACGCGGAACGCTACGAGAACGGCGAACCGAAGACGTTCGTCTTCGACGCCAGACCGAGCGACGCCGTCGCTCTCGCCGTCCGCGTCGACTGCCCCATCGTCGTCTCCGACGAAGTGCTAGACGAGGCGGGGCAACCGCCCGAACGCTTCGACGTGGGCGAACCCTCCGAGGGTCCCGACGACGTGGACTTCTAACCGCTCTCGACTCCCCCCGACTCTCTCGGAGGGCGTCGCTTTTACCCGACGACGACGAACTACGAGTCATGCCTCTCGACGTGGACCCGCCGTCGCCACCGGAACTCAGTCCGTCTATCGACCCGAACGAGTACGACGACGCCGAAGTCGTCGGCGACGACGACTACCGCCGCGAGGAACTGTCGGCGTTCCTCCGCGAGGGAGCGTGGGCGGAGGCGTTCGAGCAGTGGGCCGCCGACGCGGCGGTCACGGAGGAGGAGTGGGAAATCGTCACCGACCTCGGGATGGGGTCGGACTTCGACTTCTTCTGGGACGACTTCGCCGGACGCGTCGGCTACCACGCGCCCGGCCTCCCGCAGGACTGGAAAGAGCGAGGAGTCCACCCGGACCTCACGTCGTGGAAGCAGGTGTCGAGCATCAACGCCGGTCTCACGGAGTTCGGCCAGACGGTGTGCGACGTGCTCAAAGACGACTACATCGACTGGGAGTCCGAGTACGAAGCGCCGGACGACCTGCCCGACTTCTGAGTCGGCGTGAGAAACTATAGTAGCGTCTGTAAGTCACCACTCACTCGACCGCACGACAGCGTGCGGTCGGATGCGAAGACAGTTGCAGACGCTACTATTTTGTCGGCTCGCGAACGAGTCGACGTATGCGACGACGCGCCCTCCTCTCCGCCGCCGCACTCACCACCGGTCTCGCCGGTTGTCTCGACGCCGCCCAGCGACAGGTCCGCGGCCGCATCGACATGGACCACGCGGTGGCGGCGCTTCACCCCGCGGACGAACCGTGGATTCGCGGCGGCCTCTCGGCGGACGAGAACCGGACGTACCACGCCGAACTGTTCGCCGAAGCGCCGCCGGACGACGCCGACGTGTTCACCGAGGCGTATCCGCAGAGAGAGGAATCGCTCGACAACGACGTGCGGAACGACGACTACTCGACGGGCTTTCTCCTCCTGTTCGAGGTGAAGTCCTCACGAGAGGAGGCGTACACTGCCATGCCGACGACTATTCACGGCGAACTCGCGTGGGCCGGAATCGACGGTATCTCGCTTCCTCTCGAACGTTACGAGTACGGTTCGGACCTCCCCGAGACAGTCGGTGACGCGGACGAAGTCGTCTGTACGATGCTCGCGCGGTACGAGGTCAGGCGGAATCCGAAGACGGCGACCGTTCGGGTGTACGACGAGAAGGGGAGTCCGCGAAGCGGGAGTCTCACGGCGCGGTCGCGGTTGTAGTCGCGTCCCGGTCACGGAACCGTTCGCACGGTTCCACGGACTTGATATACGTTCCCGAATTGTCCTCCTGTATGGACGACCTACCCGACCAGTACACGCCGACGGACGTAGAGTCCGCGGTCGGCGACTACTGGGACGAGGAGAACGCCTACGAGGCGACGAAGGAGGCGCACGCCGACGACCCCGCTTTCTTCTTCGTCGACGGCCCGCCGTACACCTCCGGACAGATGCACCTCGGGACGGCGTGGAACAAGACGCTGAAGGACGCTATCATCCGCTACAAGCGCATGACGGGCCACCGGGTCACGGACCGCCCGGGCTACGACATGCACGGCCTCCCCATCGAGGTCAAGGTCGAAGAGGAACTCGGCTTCGAGACCAAGCGCGACATCGAGGAGTACGGCATGGAGGCGTTCATCGAGGAGTGCAAGTCGTTCGCCGAACGCAACCGCGTGGCGATGGACGACGACTTCCAGTCTATCGGCGTCTGGATGGACTGGGACGACCCGTACAAGACGATGTCGCCGGAGTACATGGAGGCGGCGTGGTGGGCGTTCCAGCAGGTCGCAGACCGCGGACTCGTCGAACAGGGCAAACGCTCGGTCAACTACTGCCCGCGGTGTCAGACCGCCATCGCGGCGAACGAAGTCGAGTACGACGAGATAGAGTCGCCGTCCATCTACGTGAAGTTCCCTCTGAAGGAGAAGGAGGGGAACCTCGTCATCTGGACGACGACGCCGTGGACCATCCCCGCGAACACGTTCGTCGCCGTCGACGGCGAGATGACCTATCAGGCCGTCCGCGCCGAGAAAGACGGCGAGAGCGAGGTCCTCTACGTCGCCGAACCCTGCGTCGAGGCCGTCCTGAAGAAGGGTCGCTACGAGGACTACGAAGTCATAGCGGAAGTCTCCGGCGAGGAGATGGTCGGCTGGGAGTACGACCACCCCCTCCGCGAGGAGGTCACCGAGTACGCCGATTTCGAGGGTGCCGGAGAGGTGTACACCGCCGACTACGTCGAGGCCGACCGGACCGGACTGGTCCACTCCGCACCCGGCCACGGGCAGGAGGACTTCGCTCGCGGTCAGGAACTGGGACTGGACGTGTACGTTCCCGTCGACGGCCGCGGCGAGTTCACCGAACAGGCGGGTAAGTACGCCGGGGCGTTCGTCCGCGACGCCAACGACGATATCGTCGACGACCTGCGCGAGAACGGGAGTCTGCTCCACTCGGGCGAACACCACCACCGCTACGGTCACTGCTGGCGGTGCGACACGGACATCATCTTCCTCGCCACCGACCAGTGGTTCATCACGGTCACCGACATCAAAGACGAACTCCTCGCCAACATCGAGGACTCCGAGTGGCACCCGCAGTGGGCGCGCGACAACCGCTTCCACGACTTCGTCTCGGACGCGCCCGACTGGAACATCTCGCGGCAGCGCTACTGGGGGATTCCGCTCCCCATCTGGCAGGCCGACGACGGCGACTTCCTCGTCGTGGGCACGCGCGAGGAGTTAGCCGAACGCGCCGACCAAGACGTCGACCCCGACGAACTCGACCTGCACCGACCCGCGGTGGACCCCCTCACCATCACCGAGGACGGCACGACGTACGAACGCGTGCCGGACGTGTTCGACGTGTGGATAGACTCCTCCGTCGCCTCGTGGGGGACGCTCGACTACCCCGGAAACGAGGCCGACTTCGAGGAACTGTGGCCCGCGGACCTCATCGTCGAAGCGCACGACCAGACCCGCGGGTGGTTCTGGTCGCAACTCGGCATGGGAACCGCCGCTCTCGGCGAGATTCCGTACGAGGAGGTACTCATGCACGGGTTCGCCAACGACGAGAACGGCCGGAAGATGTCGAAGTCGCTCGGCAACATCGTCACCCCCGAGGAGGCCATCGACCGGGCGGGGCGCGACCCCCTCCGAGCGTACCTCCTGAGCCACGACCAGCAGGGTGTGGACCTCTCGTTCGAGTGGGACGGACTCGGCGACACCCAGTCGTCTCTGAACATCTTCTGGAACGTCTTCCGGTTTCCCCTGCCGTACATGGAACTGGACGGCTACGACCCGTCGAACCCGGACCTCTCCGATGGCGAACTCACTCTCGTCGACGAGTGGGTGCTCTCGCGCCTGCAGACCGTGAAGGCCACCGTCGACGAGGCGTGGGAGAACTACGAGATTCACGACGCCCTGAACGCGGTGCTCGACTTCGTGACGCAGGACGTCTCGCGGTTCTACGTGAAGGCCATCCGCGAACGGATGTGGGAAGAGGAGGACTCCGACTCGAAACGCGGCGCGTACGCGACGCTCGCGACCGTGCTGAACGAGACGGTGCGCCTCGTCGCGCCGTTCACGCCGTACGTCGCAGAACGGATGTACCAGCACCTCGACGGGAGCGAGACGAGCGTCCACGCACTCGACTACCCGACGGTCGACGACGAGTGGCGTGACCTCGAACTCGAACGCAACATGGCCGTCCTGCGGAGCGTCGAAGAGGCGGCCGCGAACGCCCGCCAACAGGGCGAACGCAAACTCCGCTGGCCCGTCCCGCGCGTCGTCGTCGAGAGCGCGGACGAGACGGTCGCCGAGGCCGTCGAAGCGCTCTCCGACCTCCTCGCCGACCGGGTGAACACCCGGAGCGTCGAAGTGGTCGAGACGTTCGACGAACTCGTGGAGTACGCCGACCCGCAGATGGGAGTCATCGGTCCCGCTTTCGGCGGCGACGCCCAGAAGGTGATGGAGGCCGTGAAGGGCGCGACGCGCGCCGAGGTCGAGTCCGGTATCAAAGTCGACGGCGAGACGGTCGACCTCACCGACGAGATGGTCGAGTACCGCGCCGAACCCCCCGAGAACGTCCACGGTGCCGACTTCCTCGGAATCGACGACGGCGAGGGCGGCGTCGTCTACGTCGACACCTCGCTCACCGAAGAGATAGAGGCCGAGGGGTACGCCCGCGACGTGATTCGCCGCATCCAAGAGATGCGAAAGCGACTCGACTTGGACGTCGAAGAGGAGATAGCCGTCTCCTTGGACGTGCAGGACGACCGAGTCGCGAACCTCGTCGCGCGCCACGACAACCTCGTCATGGAGGAAGTGCGGGCGACGACGCTCGACGCGGACGGCGACGACACCGACCTCACGGAAGAGTGGGACGTCGAAGGCGTGACTATCGTCATCGGCGTGACGAGAACGGCGTAACACCGACGGGATAACACGGACGACATCGGTCGCCTCTCGACGCGCCGTCTGGGTTACCCTTCGCACGGTTTTTTCGCACGACGAAGCCGCGGTTTCCAGTTGAACCGCAGCCAACACTTTTGCTCTCGTCCGCCGTTGTGCACGGTGGACCATGAAGAAACTCGTAAACGACCCATCGGACTACGTGGACGAGATGCTGGACGGGATGACCGCGGCGTACCCCGACAGACTCCGGCGTCTCGACGGAACGAAAGTGCTCGTCCGGGCGGACGGCCCGGTGGACGGAAAGGTCGCCATCGTCTCGGGTGGGGGAAGCGGACACGAACCGACACACGCGGGCTACATCGGCGACGGGATGCTGGACGGGGCGGCGTCGGGTGAGGTGTTCACCTCGCCGACGGCGAACGAACTGAACGAGATGATACAGGCCTGCGACGCGGGCGAGGGCGTCCTCTGCGTCGTGAAGAACTACGAGGGCGACGTGATGAACTTCGATACGGCCGCCGAGATGGCCGAGATGGAGGACATCGACGTGGCGCAGGTGGTCGTCAACGACGACGTGGCCGTCGAGGACTCGCTGTACACGTCGGGTCGCCGCGGCGTCTGCGGCACCATCCTCGTCCACAAGGCCGTCGGCGCGAAGGCCGCCGCGGGCGGGAGTCTCGACGAGGTACAGGCGGTCGGCGAGAAAGTCATCGACAACGTGCGGACGATGGGGATGGCGCTCACGTCGTGTATCACGCCCGAGAAGGGCGAAGAGACGTTCGACCTCGGCGACGACGAGATAGAACTCGGTATCGGCATCCACGGCGAACCCGGAACCGAGCGCACCGATATGATGACGGCCGACGAAGTGGCCGAACACCTGACCGAGAACGTCCTCTCGGACCTCGAAGTCGAGGCGGGCGAGGAAGTCGTCACCATCGTCAACGGGATGGGCGGGACGCCGCTCTCGGAACTGTTCATCGTGAACCGAAAGGTGCAGGAGTTACTCGACGACCGCGGTATCGAGACGTGGGACGCGTGGGTCGGCGACTACATGACCTCGCTCGACATGATGGGGTGTTCGGTCACCGTCTGTCGCGTCGACGACGAACTGAAGGACCTGCTCGACGCCGACGTGGACACGCCCGCGCTGAAGGACTGAATCGGACGCCGTCGGCCGCGACTGCCGCGAACTGACACGTCTATTTTTCCGGCCGCCGTAGTTTCAAGCCGACCGCGGCCGTGTACGTCGGTATGGCCGACGAATCCGTCCAACGCGAGGCGCTCATCGCCGCTATCGAGAACGTAGCGGCGCGTATCGAAGCGGAGAAATCGACGCTGACGGACCTCGACTCCGCCATCGGCGACGCCGACCACGGCAACAACATGCACCGTGGTTTCGAAGCCGTCGTCGAGAAGGTCGACGAGTTCGAGGAGATGTCGCCCGCGGACATCGTGAAGACGGTGGGGACGACCATCATCGGCAACGTCGGCGGCGCGTCCGGACCGCTGTACGGTGGCTCTCTCATGTCGGCCAGCCAGGAACTCGAAGACGGCATTACGGCCGAGACGTCTATCGCGTTCGCGGAGGCGTATCTGGAGAAGGTGAAAGACCGCGGCGACGCCCACCTCGGCGCGAAGACGATGGTGGATGCACTGACGCCCGCCGTCCACACGTACAAGAAGTCCATCGAACACGACGACCTTCCGCCGCTGACGGCGTTCGCGAAGGCCGTCGACGCGGCCGAACGCGGCGTCGAGTTTACCGTTCCCATCCGCGCGGCGAAGGGGCGAGCGTCGTTCCTCGGGTGGCGGTCCGTCGGGCATCAAGACCCCGGCGCGACGAGCACGCTGTTCATCATGCAAGAGATTCTGAAGACCGCCGAGGAGTACTTAGACGGTGAGACCGACGCCGAAGCGGTCGCCGAGTCGGTTCCCGACGAAGACCCGGAGGAGGCCAAATGATCGGACTCGTCGTGGTCTCGCACAGCGAGAAAGCCGCGGAAGGTATCTGCGACATCGCCGCGCAGATGGGCGGCGGCAGCGCGCGAATCGAGGCCGCCGGCGGCGACGGCGAGGGCGAAATCGGAACGAACGCGAACCGAATCGTCGACGCCATCGAGACGGCCGACGACGGCGACGGCGTCGTCGTCCTCGTCGACCTCGGGAGCGCCGTCATGAACACCGAACTCGCGTTCGAGATGACGGACGTGGAGGCGGTCATCGCCGACGCGCCCGTCCTCGAAGGAACGCTGAACGCCGCCGTCGAGTCCACGTCCTCGAAGGCGACGCTGGACTCCGTCGTCGACTCCGCAGAAGACGCGCGCGACTACCACAAACTGAACGACTGAGACGACGACTCGAAAAACAGGGTGGCCTCGTTCGGCGTTAGAGGCCGAGGGTGGCGACCCAGGAGGAACTGGGGAAGACGCCGGCGATGTGGAGGACGGCGATAAGGAACGTCCCGAAGACGATGGCCGCCGCGGGCGGGTCCCAGTGGGTGTCGCCGTGCGCGTAGAAGATGCGCTGGAACACCTCACCGAACAGCGCACAGACGACCCCGAAGACCGCGGCGACGACGAGCGCGACGACGAGCGACCCCTCGCCACCGTTCGTCACCGCCAGTGCCGCCGTGCTTCCTGGTAGAGCCATGTGGTGGGTGACCGGAATCTTCTCGACGCCCAGATTCAAGAACAGCAGCGACGCCGCGCTGATACCGAACGCGAGGAACGCGCTCCCCGTGGTCATCGCGATGTAGCCGCCGAGGATGCCGACGACGAGGCCAATCATCGCGACGTTGCCCCACTTGTACTGGTGCGGAAGCCACGGTTCGACCGCCAGTCGGTCAGCAGTCGCCGTGCCGCCGTCGGTTTCGACGCCGCCGTCGGCCGCCGCGTCACCGATGACGCGCATCTCTTCGCGCTCGAACGGCGACATGTCGAGGGGACCGTCACCGCGAACTTTGCCG
>NZ_FOYS01000003.1 GCF_900115785.1 Halogeometricum limi | reverse complement strand
CGAGGAGTGGTCTGCGAAGCAGACCCGAGTCGGAAAAAGGTGGGCAGTCGTGAACGCACAGGACGAGTAGACGGACGCGAGCGAAGCGAGCGCGTCTCCTTTTCACTCCTCGGCCGGCGCACGATTTTCTCCTCGTCCGACGAGAGGGTACGTATGGTCTCCGACCCCGGTGTGAGCGTACGCGCGACGGACGAACTCGTTCCCTTCGAGAACGCGCCGCCGGGCGCGACGTGGACGACGGCGTTCGAGACGACTCGCGTCCTGTTGGTTCGCGCCGAGAACGACCGAGAGACGCCGTGGCAGACCGGTGGAAGAGACGCCTACGGTGTCGTCCTCGACGGCGACGGTCGACTCGACTTCGGACCCGGCGAATCCGACTCGGTGCGCGTGGACGAAGGTGAGTTCTTCTTCGTGCCCGCCGGTTCGACTCACCGGTACGTCCCGTTCGGCGAACGTCAGGTGTGTCTCGTCGCGTTCGTCGGCACTGGCGACGTCGTCGTCCTCGCGGACGAGTCGAGCGACGCACCGTCGGAACCGCCGCGGGTCGCCGGCGGGGCGGCTCTCGTCCCGACCGGCCACCTCTCGAATCTGACGCGACTCACCCCGTTTCCCGACGCGGCGGTGCAACAGGTCCGCGGCCACGCGACGGGACGAGTCGCCTCCGACTGGCACCACCACGGCGACAACGACGTGTTCGGGTACGTCCTCGACGGCGAGGGATACGTCGAGTGGGGCGTCGCAGACGGCGAGCGAACACTGGCCCGCGCGGGCGAGTTCTTCCACGTCCCCGCGGGCGTCGTTCATCGAGACGTCAACCCGAGTGACGACGACCAGCGGTACGTCCTGTGGCTCACGGGGTCGGAACCGCGACTCGTCCGCGTCGAGAGGCCGAACGGCGAGTGAGTCGACTCACCGGAACTCCTGCCACGCGACGGCCGCCGCGAACGCCGCGAACAACGGGGCGGCGAAGAGGACGAACGTCGCGCCGTCGGTCGGCGAGAAACACGCCGCGAAGGCGACGAAGACGAACGCGACGGAGCCGCGTTGTCTCGTCGTGGTGAAGCGGTCGACGAGACCCGCGCGCGTCGCCGCGGCGAGGAGCGCGGGCGTCGCCGCCGCCGCACCGAGCGCGACGGGGAAGAACAGCCACAGTTCGGCGAGCCAGTAGGGGCCGAGACTCGAACCGGCTCCCGCCGCGAACGGGGCGACGAGTTCGACGACGGCGGGGAACGTCACCGCCGCGCCGAGTGCGCCCGCGAGGAAGAGGACGGCGGAGAGCGCGACGTGACGACGGGCCCGCGAGGCGGAGACGCGAGCGTCGCGCGCGACGGCGCGGCCGAAGACGACGCCGGTGGCGAGAAAGCCCGCGAGGACGCCGGCTTCGACGGCGAGTCGGAACTCCGTCAACGGTCGCGACGAGGGAACGGGGGACGAAGCGGCCACCGGGACGAGGTCGGTGAACCGTATCGGGAGGGCGACGGCGGTGACGAGCGCAGAGACGACGAGAAGCGTCGCGACGAGCGACGGGAACGCGCGCCGGAACGCGACGGTCACCGGACTGCCAGCGGCGACACCGACGCCGTCTCCGGCGTAGTGGTCGGAACGCATCGATTCGTGCGTCTGCAACCGCTGTTATCAACTTTTCTGTCGTCACAGCGACGACGGTGATTCGCGGCCCGGGACGCGCTGGAACCACGGACAGTCACGACGGTGCCGAAGGCTCGTTATGCCGACACGAGACGTCTTCTCCGTGGTGAGTGGTGCGTGACAGGTACGGTGACGGTGGTGGTGGTCGTGGTGATGCTCCTCCTCTCGGGGTGCGCAGGGTCGGCAGCGCAGGCGGCCGGAACGGTCGGAGGCGAGACGCCGAGCGACGTAGTCGACACAGGCTGGAGCGAGGGCGTCTCGAACACGGAAACCGACGCAGAGACGTCCCGCGACGCCGTCGCGTCGGAGCCGAGACCGGACCCCGAGACGGACGTGCTCGGGTGGGAGAACGGGTACTGGTACGACGACCCGCTCGACGTGAACGCGACGGACGGCATCGACGACGAGGAGATGGCGGTGTTGCTGGCGCGGACGATGGCCCGCGTGGAGCACATCCGCGGACACGAGTTCACGCGAGAGGTCCGAGTGAGAGTGATGACGCGAGAAGAGTACGCGGCAGAAGGCTTCTACCCACTGCAAGACGTCGGGCGCACGAGTCGACAACTCGACCAGTTCTACGAGGCGGCGTTCTTCGTCGGCGAAGACGAGAACGCGACCGAAGTCGCGTTGAACCACTCGCGAGGATTTCCGGACGCCTACTATCTCTTCTTCTCGGACGAGATAGTCGTCGTCGCGGACGAGGAGAACCTCAGCAGGTTCGACGAGACGCTTCTCGCGCACGAACTCGGACACGCGTTACAGGACGAGTACGTCCCGCCGACCGTCCTGTTTGAGAACTTCGGGATACTCATCAGAAACTACTGGGACCACTACCTAGTCGTCCGAACGCTCGTCGAGGGCGACCCGAGTCTGATGGAGTCGTTCTACGCCGAGCGATGCGCCGAGGCGTGGGACTGCGTGACGGTGGCACAGACCGAGTCGAACCGGACGGTGGTCCACGGCGGGATGCTGGCGATGGACCTGTATCCGTACTCCGACGGCACGAACTTCACCGCCGCGGTGTACGAACGCGGACTACAGGGAAGGGAGGGGTGGGACGCGGTCGACCTGATGTACGAACTCGCGCCGAGTCACGCCGAGCAGGTGACGCACCCCGACCAGTACCCGTTCCAGTACACGGCCTACCCGCTCGTCCTCCACGCTCCCTCCGACGGCTGGTTGCGACATCCGTACCCCTTCCACCTCGGCGAACCGTACGTCTTCGCGATGTTCTGGTACCAGTCGTGGGAACACGACGCGGGCATCGTGAACGCCTCGGCGTTCTTCGTCGCCGACGGCGGCGCGTACGACCGCTACAACTACACAAGCGTCCCCTCCACCGGGTGGGACGGCGATACGCTCGTGACCTACCACCGCGGCGAGGAGGACGCCTACGTCTGGGCGACGAAGTGGGACACCGAACGGGACGCCGTCGAGTTCCACGACGCCTACCTGAAACTGCTCGGTCACCACGGCGCGGTGGAAGTCGGGCCGAACACGTACGTCGTCCCCTCGGGACCGTACGCGGACGCGTTCTGCGTCGAACTGGAGGGGCGGGAGGTGCTCGTCGTGAACGCGCCCGAAGTCACAGACATCCCGAACGTCCGTCCGGGGACGCCCGCGACGGAGGCCTGACGGCGCCCCGCGTCGCTCTCGCTGGCAGTCGTCGTCCGACCGACGCTCTCGGGAACGGGCGTTCGCCGTTCGTCGGTCGAGGTCAGTCGCTCGCGCGTCGTTCGAACCGCGACGGCGGCGGGAACTGCGGGTCGTCGACGTCGCCCGGTTCCGTCGGCGACAGCGGTTCGGGGAGGACGCATCGGGGTTTCCGTCGGTTGACGTGCGCGTACTCCGTCGGCGCGTTGGCCAGCGGATGCGCGGGGTTCTCCCGGCCGTCGATACGGGCGGCGCGGAGTTCCGCGAATCCGGCGATGCGGGCCTGGATACCCCGCCAGTGGTTCTCGCTTCCCGCCGGAACCGACGTGGCCCGCCGCGGGTGCCAGTCCGGGTCGGCGGCCGCGAGGACTTGGGTGTTGACGTTGCCCGCTAAGTCGTCGTGGTCGACGAGAACCCCCACGCGTGCGTTCGGCGGCGCGCGGGCGGCGAGAACGTCCAGTCCGAGGTGCAACGCGCGATACTCGGAGACGTTGTTGTTCGGTGCGGCGTCCGGCACCGCGACGCGAGCGACGCGTGTGCCGTCGCGCGCCTCGATGACGACGCCCAGTCCACCGTCGCCCGTCGGTCGATAGGAGCCGTCGGTGGCGACGTAGAAGTGGCGGTGATGGGTACGGGGCGGGTGCGCGATGTGCGGCGTCGGAGACTCGTCGAACAAGTCTCGAAGTGATTGGCGGCCGTGAACGGCCATATTCATCCGTAACCGACAGGGAAATATAAATATAACCCGCGTTCGCACGCGCCGGGGCGACGAACACACAGATAGGTGACGAGAACGTACCGTCGGCTATGGAACTCACCGCACGGGAGTTGATGACGACGGAGGTAGAGACGGTCGCCCCGGACGACGACGTGAGCGAGGTTCTCGGTCGTCTCGCGCGGGCGTCGTTCAACGGGTTTCCGGTCGTCGACGACTCGGGTGCGCTCGTCGGTATCGTCACCCAACACGACCTCGTGGGCCTGTTCGAGACGAAAGACCGCACCCTGTGGATTCCCATCGGCTTCCCGCCGTTCATGGAGACGCTCACCTACGCCGTCGACGTCTCGTGGGAGGATTTCGACCTCGGCGTCGACCTCCTGAAGAACGCGAACAAACCCATCCGGGAGGTGATGACCGCGGACGTGGTGACCGTCACGCCCGACACCGACCTCGATACGATACTCGACTACCTCGCGGACGACGACAGAGACATCAACCGCCTGCCGGTGGTCGAGGGCGGGCGACTGGTCGGTATCGTCGCCCGGCAGGACGTCCTCCGCGCGGTGCGCGACCGGCGGCGTTCGGAGTCGACGGGCGAAAAGCGGTAGCCGAGGGACCCGAACGAAACGTTGAGGAACCGGGCAGACAGAGCGGTGGTGTGACCCGGTACCGAAACGTCGCGTTGTTCGTCTTCCTCGCCGCCGTCTGGGGTGCGGCGTTCATGGCTATCAAGGCCGGACTCGGTACCCCGACCGACCCCGGCGGATTCTTCGACGCGCCCGTGCTGTTCGCGGCGATTCGGTACGACGTGGCCGGCGTGTTGATGCTCGCGTACGCCGCCTACGCCACCGACCAACTGGTCCCGCGCGGCCGGGACGAGTGGGCCACCGTCGCCGTGGGGTCGGTGTTCATCATGGCTGGCTATCACGCCCTCCTGTTCGTCGGCGAGACGGACCCCGCCGTCACCTCCGCCGCCGCGGCCGTCATCGTCAGTCTGAGTCCGCTCCTGACGACGGCGTTCGCGCGGGCCTTCCTCCCCTCCGAACGCCTCACCGCCGTCGGCGTCGTCGGTCTCCTGTTGGGACTCGTGGGCGTCGTCGTCCTCTCGAACCCCGACCCGAACGACCTTCTCGCGGGCGGGGCCGTCGCCAAACTCCTCGTCTTCGGCGCGGCGGCGTCGTTCGCACTGGGGTCGGTGCTCACGAGACGCATCGACGCCGACCTCCCCATCGAGACGATGGAGGCGTGGACGATGCTCGGCGGGGCCGCCCTGATGCACGCGTTGAGCGTCGGCATCGGCGAGTCCGTCTCGGCGGTCAGGTGGACCACGGACGCGGTGTTGGCCGTCGGCTATCTCTCGGTCGTCGCCAGTGCGCTCGGTTTCCTCGTCTACTTCGTCCTGTTGGAGCGTCTCGGACCCATCGAAATCAACCTCGTCTCCTACGTCGCGCCGGTGTTCGCCGCGCTCACGGGGTGGGCGTTCCTCGGCGAACTCCCGACGCGGTACACCGTCGTCGGCTTCGTCGTCATCTTCGCCGGCTTCCTCCTGTTGAAGCGAGAGAGCATCCGCGCGGAGATGCCGCGTCTTCGCGGGCGAGACACGTCTGAGACGCGAGACTGAGACGGCGATATCCGAGAGAAGACCGCTCGTGGACTCCGCTACTCCTCTGCGCGCGCCGCTTCGACGACTTCGCCGACCATCGTCCACCCGTCGTCGTCGGGGCCTTTCCGGCCGATGAGGACCGACTCGTTGTCCTCGGAGGTGACGAGTCGGTACTCGACGCCCGCCTCGTCGACGCGTTCGCCCTCTCCTTGGAACTCCTGTTGGAAGAACTCGGTACTGTGCATCCGGTAGACGGCGGTGGTGTCGTCGTCGAGTGTGAGACGAACCGGCTTCGGCGAGACGTTGTGGATGCGCTTGGCCACGCGGTTGAGGTCTGCCATGGCCGTACGGAGGCGGCGTCCGCTAAAAAATCCGGCTACAGTTCGACGTCGTCGGTGCGGAACGCGCCCTCGTCCATCTCGGCTTCGTACTCCTCGATAGCCGTGAGGACGATTTCGAGCAGGGCGTCCGGACTCCAGCGTGCGGTGTTGATCGTGAGGTCGTAGAACGACCGGTCCGACACGTCGATGCCGTAGTACGAGTCGTAGCGGCCCGCCTCGCTCACCTCTCGGACGCGCATCTCCGCCTCCATCTCGTCTCGGCCGCGCGTCCGGTCGACGCGCGTCTCCTCGGGCGCGTCGAGCCAGATTCGAAGGTCCGCGCGGTTTCCGGCCAACCAGCCGGCGAGTCGAGATTCGAGGACGAACGCCTTGTTCGCCGTCCCCCACTGTTCGGCTATCGTGCGCAGGCGACCGTCGAGTGCGCGGTCAATCTCGTCGGACTCGTCGGCTTTCGCGATGAGTTGCGAGAGCGTCATGCCGCGTTCCTCCGCGAGTTCGCGGAAGATGTCGCCGCCCGAGACGTATCCGCAGTTCAGAGAGCGCGATAACCCCTCGCACAGCGTCGTCGCCCCGCATCCCGGCGGCCCCGAGACGGTGACGAACAGGTTGCTCTCGACCGACCGTCCCGCGGGAGCGTCTTCCTCCATCATAGACGTTCGGTGACTCTCCCTCCCGACAGAAAAACCCGCTGACACGGGTCAGACCGCTGTCGAACTCCGTCTGGGCTTCCCGTGACTCACTCGAACGTCGCTTCGGTCGCGTCGCGCGAGAGGCCGGCGGTCAACGCGAGGACGAGTTTGACGCGCGCTTTCGCCGTCGAGAGCGTGCCCGCGTAGGCGACGCCGTGGTCCCGAAGCGTGACCCCGCCACCGGCCGTACCGTACACGGCCTCCGTCGGGCCGGCGTGACACCGCGAGGAGACGACGACGGAGAGTCGGTCGACGGCCTCGGCGACGGCGTCTCCCAGCGGTCCCGTCGCGTTTCCGAGGCCCGTTCCCTCGACGACGACGCCGTCCGCCTCGTCGACGACGCGGTCCAGCGCCGACCCGGTCACTCCGGTCCCCGAGTGGACGACGGGAACGGTCGCGTACGCCGAGGCGTCTCGGTCGGGCGAGAGCGCGTCCGCCGGGAGCGACACGTCCGAACGCGCCCGTTCGGGGTCGCGGTGGACTCGCGTCGTCGCGCGGGTGAACGTCGCGACCGGACCCGTCCCGGGGGACTGGAACGTGTCGAGGGCGTTCGTGTGCGTCTTCACGACGTCGCGGGCGGCGTGCAGTTCGTCGTCGAACGCCACGTGGACGCCCGGCGAGAACCGGTCTTCGGTGGCGGCCCGAACGGCGGTGAGGAGATTCGCGGGCGCGTCCGACCCGGGTTCGTCGAAGCGGCGTTGCGACCCCGTGACGACGACGGGGACGGGCACGTCGCACGCGAGGTCCAACGCGTACGCGGTGTCCGCGAGCGTGTCCGTCCCGTGGGTGACGACGACGCCGTCGGCACCGTCGGCGACGGCGGTTCGAACCGCGTCGGCCGCAGAGGCGACGACGCCGAAGTCCATGTCGAACCCGGCGCGTGACCCCGCGTCTGTCACGCGAAGCGTCGCGTACTCGGCGACGTCCGGAACGGCCGCGACCAGTTCCTCGCCCGCCTTCGCGGGGGCCGCACCGTCCGCGGCCGGTTCGCTCGCTATCGTCCCACCGCATCCGACGACGTGTACCGTAGGCATCGTCTCGGTCGACGACCCGCCCCTGATTACTTCTTTCGTCCCGCGAGGAGGCCGAAGAGCCGTCCGAAGCCCGTTCAGGTCCGATTATGTGAATGTTTTACCGGCAACAAACTCCGAGAACCTCGGTGTGTAGGGAGAATATACAGGCACGAGGAATTTCGTCCTCCCGACGGCCCCTCGACGGTGTCGGACGCTACGCTCACAGCAGACGTATAGAAAATAAAGACTGACACGAGAGCAATACTGTTTCAAACGAAGAAGACTTCAGAGAAGTTGATAAACAGTATCGCCTCTTCTCAGCTGTTTTTGAACAGTCAGAGTTTCATGACAGTCTCGTTTAAACCATCGTGAACAGACCCCAACTCTCGGGCGGCTTAATGTGAGTGTCCGTTCTTCGAACAGATGAGGTGTGTCACAGGTCATGTCGAACTCGTCATCAACGGTCCCCCGCGAACGCTTCGCCCGTCTCCGCGAAGTGCTAGAAACGCCCCCGGACTCCGTCCGCGTCGGACTGAAACTCGTCGCCTACCCGATTCAGTTCGTCGCGTTCTGGTTAGCCGTCGCCCTGCCGTTTCTCTACCTTCCGCTCCTGTACGGGGGACTCAGCGGCGGGCAAGCGACCGTCTTCGGGTCGCTTCTGGCGCTGAACGCCGCGGCTCTCATCGTCGGACACGGGCACAGTCGGACGGACTGACGACCACTGCTTCGGCCCTCCACAGGACACCACTGCTTCGGCCCGCCCTTTCTTCGCGCCGCGCCGTCGGCCCTCCACGCCGTCGCCGTTCACCTTCGAACCGCGTCGTTTTACCCGACTCCCGAGCGTCGGCGTCGGTGTGACGCTCGATACGGTTTCGCTCGGGAGGACGGGCACGAAAGTCTCCGAACTCGCGTTCGGGACGTGGCGGTTCGGCCGCGAGGACGACGACGGCGAGGTGGAGGTGGGACCCAACCGCGCCCACAAACTCCTCGACGCGTACGCGGACGCGGGCGGGACGTTCATCGACACCGCCGACATGTACGGCGACGGCCGCGCGGAGGAGTACATCGGAGACTGGTTGGCCGGCCGGGACAGAGAGGACTTCGTCGTCGCCTCCAAAATCTACTGGCCCACCCGCGAGGACGCCAACGGCCGCGGACTCAACCGAAAACATCTCCGGCAGAGCATCGACGAGATTCTCTCGCGACTCGGCACCGACTACGTGGACGTGCTCTACACCCACCGCTGGGACGACGACACGCCCGCCCGAGAGTTCATGCGAACGCTCGACGAGTTCGTGCGAGACGGGAAGGTGAACTACCTCGGCGCGTCGACGTTCGAACCGAACGCCTGGAAGGTGGCGAAGGCCAACGAAATCGCCGACAAGCGCGGGTACGAACCGTTCACGCTGTCGCAACCGCGCTACAACGTCGTCAACCGCGAGATAGAAGGCAACTACCTCGAGATGTGCGCCGACTACGACATCGGCGTCGTGCCGTGGTCACCGCTCGCCGGCGGCTTTCTCACCGGGAAGTACAGCCGAGACGAGACGCCGCCGAGAGACTCCCGCGCCGCCTCCGACCAGCAGTTCGTCGACTCGTATCTCACGCCGGAGAACTTCGACGCACTGGAGACTGTCGAGGCCGTCGCCGAGGAAGTCGATGCCTCGCCGGGACAGGTCGCGTTGGCGTGGTTGCTCCACCACGACCAGGTGACGGCACCCATCGTCGGCGCGCGGACCGTCGACCAACTGGCGGAGAACCTCGCCGCGGCGGACATCTCGCTCACGACCGAGCAGTTCGCGCGCCTCGCCGACGCGAAGGGCGAGTGAGCGCCGAGAACCGTCAGACGTACCGGTGACGACGCCGTAGCGAGGGCATGACCGACTCGGACGCATCCGCAGACGTCGACCCCGAGGCGTACGCCGCCGAACTCGAACGGAAGCGCGAGGAGAAAGACGACTTCTTCGCGTCGCATCCGCAGTCGCCGATTCCACCCGCGGAGCGCGACTCGTTCGACGGACTGGACTACTTCGACCCCGATACCGACGCGCGCGTCGCCGCGACGGCGACGGTGCACGACGACCCCGAACCGGTGACGATGGAGACGACGGCGGGCAACGAGGTGCGCTACCTCCGATTGGTCACGTTCGCCTTCGAACTCGACGGCGAGTCGGTCGAACTGCACGGCTACCAGCAGGAACGCGAGGACGACGAGGCCATCTTTGTCCCCTTCCGCGACAAGACGACGGGTCAGCAGTCCTACCGGAACGGCCGGTACGTCGAACTGCACCCCGACGGCGACCTGACCGACGGCGACACCGTCGTCCTCGACCTCAACCTCGCGTACACGCCGTTCTGCGCCTACAGCGACACGTTCGCGTGCCCGCTTCCGCCCGAAGAGAACTGGCTCGACGTGAGCGTCGAGGCGGGCGAGCGAGACTACGAGAATGCGTCGCAGTAGCACGATTTCCGACCGAAAACGCAACACACATATTCGTCGCATTTCGAGTGTCGGCCATGGGACTGCTCAGTAGCAAGAAATCGCTCGTCGGTCTGGCGCTGATGGTCGTCGGCACGCTCGCGTTCCTGCCGGGACTGCTCCCGAACGCGACGTTCCTCTCCGCCGTCGGACTGGTCGTCGGTGCAATCGTCCTCACCGCGGGAACGTGGCTGGTCGGAACCGACGGCGACGGACGACCCGTCTGAGACGACGAGTTTTTCAGTCGATTCTTTTTCGAGGCGCTAACGGGTGAGCGACGGGTGCGTTCGTCACGTCCGGGAGCGATGGCTGTCGCTCGGCGGTGTGGCGTCGATAAAGGAAGGAAGTCGGGTCGTTAGTTGTTCGGCGCGGTGTACTCAGAGAGCGTAGCGGAGTTTTCGTTGTTCTCGGAACTCCAAACGACGCGGAAGTCGGCTCCCGTCAAGTCACCGTTACCGCCTGCGTAGAGCGTGTCACCGGCACCGACCATAGTGCCAGCGGAGAATCCACCATCGGATTCTATGAACGACTCTTTGCTACTCGTCTCTGAACCGTTGATCGCGGCTTCGGTGGTTGCGATGTCCACGTCCTTGCTAGCAGCGAGGCTGAGTCGGTCTGCTTCGATCGTATCTCCTGTCTCGTGGGTCACAGTCACCACGTCGTCGCCAGCATTGTCATCGAAGTCGAATCCAAAGCTAGCCTGAGGTGTCGTCTGCGATAGGTTTCCCCCGAGATTCAGCACGAAGGTGCCGATGACTGCTGCGAGGATGACGGTGATAGCCACCATCAGGATGACGCCGATGACCGGCGACACCGCGGAGTCGTCCGTGAAGAGCTGTTTGAGCTTCATGATTACGGAGACGTACTTTCACTCAGCGTAGCGGAATTTTCGCCAGTCTCGCTCGACCAGACGACGCGAACGGTGTCGCTGGCCCATCCACTGACCTTGATTTCGGTGGAACTACCCGCCGAAATGGAACCAGCGAAGACCGCATCGTTACTGCTCTCTGATGCGTCACCCCACGCATTGGTGATATCTTTCCCTTCGACGACAACTTTGAGATTTTCAGAGTCGGCGTCGATGGTGTCTCCCGTTTCGTGGGTGATTACTGCAGAATCGTTGCTGTTGTTGTAGTCGAATCCGAACGATGCTTGCGGCGTGGTTTGCGAGACGCTTCCCCCGAGGTTCAGCACGAACGTGCCGATGACTGCTGCGAGGATGACGGTGATAGCCACCATCAGGATGACGCCGATGACCGGCGACACCGCGGAGTCGTCCGTGAAGAGCTGTTTGAGCTTCATGATTGGTTTGTCGGACGACACCCCGACGACAGAAGTCGGTGGTTCGTTCTCCCCCCGGCGGCCGACTCGGCTTCGAGCGGTCGCCAGTCCCATCCCCTGCCGTGGCGTGTCTATTCGTCTCCATACGCTACTGTAACTTAAATCTAAAGGTCAAATTAAGCTGAAAGTCGTGTGATGGTGTACCCCTTAATGTGCGCTTTATAAGGGGTTTAAGAGGGGTGTTTCGGACGGCCTGCGGGTCCCGTTTCCCGGGAGTCCAGTGCGGGACTAGATGGATAACTCGTGTTGCGGACCAGATGCTATATTCACCTTCGCACGCGCGTAGACCGGAACCGGAGCGGGAGATATCGTCGAGAGGAGTGCGTTGCGGGGTACCACGTGGACCAACGAAAGCCGCGCGAGACACGTTTCGCGCGGGGATGCGTACGAACCGCGGAATGCGGTCCGCCCTACCCAAGGCGGCAGTACGCGTTCCTCTGTAAAGCTCAACTGCACAAAACATTTTCGAATGATATTATCAACAGCGGAGATACTGTCCGGATTATACTAATGGCCGTAGTGTAAGTACAGAAAGTATTTACGTGGGACGTTCGTTGCCCATCACGTACCCCTATCCATGGTGATGTCCGTGAGTAACTCCCTCCAAGTCCGAACGGTCGGGCGTTTTGTGGGACCCTCAGGCTGGACGAAAGCCGGCATCGCCGATTGCAACACTCAAAAACCATGACAAGCAACACGAAGCAGTTCCGCGCAGTCTTCCTGGCGGCGCTGATGGTTATGTCGGTTTTCGCCGGCACCGTCGCGTTTGCAGGATCCGCTGCTGCGGCAAGTGGTGCGACGGTCGATGTCTTCCAGCCCGATACGGTCGACGAAGGCACGACCAACACGCACAACGTTAACGTATCGTTCACCGGCTATTCGCAAGACGCTAGCGACGACTACATCAACGTCACGCTCCCTGCAGGGACCGTTGACAGCGAGTCTCTGACGGTCGTCAACGCGACGGGCGACGAAATCCCGTCCACGGTCACGACCTCGGGCGCTAGCGCGAACGTCACTATCGCATCCGGCGCAGCCAACGTCACGAGCCAGATCTACCTCAACGGCTCGTTCGACGCCGCAGTCCCGAACGTCACCAGCACGACCAACGCGGACGTCTCGTTCGAACTCGTTGACAGTGCTGGTTCCGACGTCTCGGACACCGCCGGTCTGACGATCACCAACACCGACGGCAGCCAGTCGGGTTCTCCCAGCTACCTCGAGAGCGTTCACTACGACGAGACGGCCAATGACGGTAACACTGAAATCGAACTCTCGTTCAGTGAACCCGTCAACAACCTCGATGGCGCTCAGCTCTACATCGACGACGAACCTGTCGGTACGCTGAGCGACGTCGCGAGTGACGCTGGTGGATCCATCACCAACACTGATGGCCGCTACGTTGTCCCTGTCGACGGTGACATGGTCAACACGGGCGACATCACGGTCCGACTGACCAACAGCATCACGGACGGCTCCAACGCACTCTCCAACACCGGTAACAAGACGGTCGAAGTCGCACCCGTGACGGTCGACTCGTCGAACACCGACGTCAACGCCTACAAGGGCTCCAAAGTCGCCGTCGTCGCGGCCTCGGACTCGACCTCCGTCGAGATCGAAGGTGACGACAGCGACTACTTCGTCTCCGGTTCCACCGGTGACAACAGCAACGTCTTCGTCTTCGCGACGGAGAACCGCGACATCGACACGTACAACGTGTCTGTCGGAGGTTCCTCCAGCTACGAAGCGCAGATCAACCTCCGTAACCTCGGTCTCGACGTCTCCGTCGACGACCTGAACATTACGAACAGCGACGACGACCTCATCGAGGGCACGGTCTCCGCGAACGCGGCGAACCGCCCGATTGCGGTCGAACTCGTCGACGCTGACGACGAGACGGTCAAGACCATCGGCGCGACGCTGAACGGTCAGGCCGAGTACGAGTACACGTTCAACGCGTCGGACCTCGACGCGGGCAACTACACGGTCGTCGCGACGGACAACCAGTCCGGCGTCACGGCCGAATCCTCGAGCATCGTCGTCTCGAAGGCCGGTGAAGGCCGCGCAGACATCGGTGCAGGCGGCATCGTCACCGAAGAGCGTGGCGACATCGCGAACATCACGGTCGAACTCCAGAACACGGATACGGCGACGCTCACCATCGGTGAGTCCGACGTCGGCTTCGTGAGCAACGTCACGGTCGTCGACGACGACGGTGACGGGATGGTCAACGTCTCGTTCAACACCTACGCCGCGTCCGGTCTCTCGGGCTCCCTCTCGGACACCCAGGCTGAGACGCTCTACTCCGTCGGTGAGGACGACGAGATAGACAGCGCAGAGATCGACTCTGACAACAGCGTCAGCGAACTCCTCGACGCAGGCGAGTACCCGCTCGAAGTGCAGGCAGGTACGGGCACCAGCCCTGACGACGCACAGGGCGTCGGTACCCTCGTCCTCGAAGAGCGCAACACGTCTTCCATCCAGAGTTGGACGGCACCGTCCGACGCTGAGATCGAGAACAAGGGAGACGTCTACGCGGCGATCAACAACAGCAACATCACGCAGGACGACGAGATTGCCTACGGCGACCTCGCTGTCCACCAAGTCGAAGCGTCCGGCCTCGAGGGCGCTCTCGAAGCGACTGACGACGACACGACCGCGGCGTTCTTCCAGCTGATCCAGAACGACGCTATCAACCTCACGGTCGAGCAGACGGAAGCCGGTGCAAACCGCGATCCGTTCATGCTCGCCCTCGGTGAGGACAACACGACGGTCATCGCAGACGCTGAGAACGACACCTACTTCGTCATGTTCGACACGGACGCCGTCAACACGATGGGCGACGCCCGTGACCTCGAAGCAGACGACGGCCTCACGGCCAACTTCACGGTCACCGACGAGACGGGTCTCGCAGAGGATGACCAGTCCGTCGAAGACGAGTACGAACTCATCGAAGCCGAGCACACGCTCGACGACGTCGAAGTCGCCGCTTCCGCGAACCAGTCGATAGCGGGCGAGACGACGGTCGCACCCGGCACCGAAATCAACCTCCGCGTTCGCTCGGACGGCGACACGCAGCCGAGCTTCCTGAAGACGGCGACCGCGTACGTCACCGAGAACGGGACGTACGAGGCTGCCTTCGACTTCAGCGAGCAGTCGGCGAACGACACGTTCACGGTGACGGTCCGTGGCGGCGTCGCTGACTCCATCACCGCAGACGGTACGGTCACGGAAGGCGACGGCAACATGACCGAGACCGGTACGGAGACCGGCACCGGTACGGACACCGGCGAAACGGACACGCCGACCGACACCGGCGAGACTGACACGCCGACCGACACCGGCGAGACTGACACGCCGACCGACACCGGCGAAACGGACACGCCGACTGACGGCGGCGAGACCGAGACCGGTACGGAAACGAACACGCCCGGCTTCGGTGCAGTCGTCGCTGTGACGGCGCTCCTGGCCGCGGCACTCCTCGCAGTCCGCCGCGACTAACGTCTGAACTACCGGCTCACGCCGGCTCTCTCACATCACTTTCTTTCGACGCGCTACACCCACCAGCGACGGCGTCGACGACGCCGGGACGTTCGACGACACGCTGTTCTCACGACTCTCGACGAGACGGGGCGGTCGCTCTGGCGACTCCGAAGCGTCGAACGGCAGAGAGAACGAGACCGTAGCGCTCCGAGCACTGCAGTTCCTCTTGTTTGGTTTGTTTAGGCGTTCGCGTACGCGTGCGCGTGAGACACATTCGACTACGACGCCGAGAACGCGTTCTCGTCTCGAACGACGCGAACGGTAGCCGACGCGCTCTCGGTCGAAGCGTTCCGAAGAAGTGCCCGGGGTGGGCTCCGAACCCACGATCTCCGCATGTCCCAGGTCTGAGGCTCGGCGGGCCCCTGTGGGGAGCGGGCGGAGGCTTCCAAGGCATACCGCACCGAATCTCAGAAACCCTATGAGTGCGGCGCTATGTCCAGCTAAGCCACCCGGGCTCGATTATTCGTTGTCCGATGAAGTTCTTTAAGCTTCTCATCTGGTCCCGCCGGTTGGTGTGACACCACTGCACACGCGGTCGGGAGAATCACCCGCGGATTTATCAATCGGGACGGGGACACCCACCTATGAGCCAACCGCAGATGGTCCAGTCCGCCCTCGAGGGCGAAGACGTGGTCGCCCGCGTCGCCCTCGGCGGCGAGGACGAACTGTACGCCACGCCGACGCGGACGCTGGTCTATCGGTCGGAAGGGATTCTGTCGGACGAAGCGGTCGAGGCGTACCCGCACACCGCAGAACGAATCACCGTCTCCGAGGGGCGACGTAAAGCGAAGATAACGCTCGACTACGGCCTCGACGGCGAGGAGACGTTCGGACTCCCCGTCAAGCAGTTAGACCGCGCCCTCCACCCGGTGGTCGAAGGCGTCCTGAAGGCAAACGACATCCTCGCTGACGACGAACCGATGCAGCGACTGTTCCGTTTCAGCGAACTCACGCTCGTCGTCTCCTCGCGACGCGTCGTCAAGCACATCGGCGCGTCGCTGTGGGACGAAGACTTCGAGGAGTATCGCTACGACGACGTGGCCGACCTCCAGTTCGAGAGCGGGAGCGTCGCCACCTCGGTCGTGATGACCGTCGCCGGTCGGCAGGAACGCTTCAAAGCGCCGAACGAGGAGGCGCGCGCCCTCCGCGAGACGCTCGAATCGGCACTGCTCGACTACTGGGGCGTCTCCTCGGTCGACGAACTCCGCGCGGCGAACGAACCCGACGAGGAGGAACCGGCGGCCGACGCGGAGGACGTCTCCTTCGGCGACGGCCCGGACCCCCTGAGCGCCAACCCGTCAGAACTCTCCGAGGAACCGGCGAACGCGACTCGCTCGCCCTCGGAGGCACCGGCGGAGACATCGGCGGACGCGTCGGCGGCGGGCCAGAGCGTCGCCCGACAGGTCGAAGCGCCCGCGGAGTCGACCACCGAGTCCGTCGAAACCGAAGCGGTGACGGACGACGGAGACGCCGGAAACGGGGACGGGTTCGACGGGTCGGGCTTCGAGTCGGCGGCGGCCGACGCCAACGAACGCGTCGCAGACGAACTCGCCGAGTTGCGCGCGACCGTCGACCGGCAGGGAGAGGAGATTCGCGAGCAACGCGAACTCATCGAACAACTCATCGACGAACTGCGCCGCGGGCGGTAGACGCGTCCGTCGGCGACGACTCGGCGACTCGGCGGCGACCCCGCTACAATCCGACGACGACCGATTACGACCGACCGAGTACCTTCTCGATGCACGAAGAGCCGAACGGCCCGAGTTCGCCCGCGTCGAACCGGACGAAGTGTCCCGTCGAGATTCCGGCACCGCAGCGTCGGCAGGTGAACTCGCCCTCGCGCCGGACGACCTGACTCTCGAACCGAACGAACGTCCCGCCGCGTCGCGTCTGGATACGGCCGCCGTCTCGGTCGATGACGCCGCGGAGTTCCGCGGTATCGAGTATCTCGCGCGTGAGCGACGGGTTCGTCGTCACCGTCTCGATGCGGTCCACCGCCTCCGACAGCGACAGGTCGTCCGTCTCCAGATGTGCGAGCAGTTCGACGCCGAGTTCGACGCGTTCGCTCCGGTCCATCTCTCGGACGTCGGTCGGGTCGGCATCAGTCAGGTCGGTATCGGCCGAACCGTCGTCGCTCCCGGCGTCGAAGGCCGACAGGTCCGACTGCGTCTCGCTGTCGTCGTCCACGGGTTCGATAGACCGTGCGCGGTGCACGGACAAAAGCGCACCGTGGTGGGGTCTCCTCCGGCCGCGGAGGCACAAGGCGTATAGCCTCCCGCGGGAGAGAAGCGTGCGATGAAGCGCCCTCGCGTCGACGCTCGGGTCGCCGTCGGTCTCTCGGTCCTCGTCGTCGCCGCTCTCGCGGCGGTGTCGTCTCCGGACGTCGTCCTCGCGCACGCGACGTGGCTCGCGGCCGACCCCGTCCGACTGGCCGCCGCGACGCTCGTTCTCGCCGTCGTCCGGCCGTTCCTCGCGTGGCCGACGACGCTTCTCGCCGTCGTCGTCGGGTTCGGGTTCGGTCTCCCCGGCCTTCCGTTCGCGCTCTGTCTCATCGTCCTCACGAGCGTTCCGCCGTTCCTGTTCGCGAAGCGGTACGGGCGAACGGGGCGACTGGCGGCCGCCGGCGAGTCGTTCGTCGAGCGAACCGGCGACCTCAGGAGCGTCGTCGCCAGCCGTCTCGTCCCCGCGCCCTCGGACGTGGTGTCGGTCGGAGCGGGCGTCGCGGGCGTCCGACTCCGGTGGTTCGCGCTCGGAACCGCCATCGGCGAAGCGCCGTGGGCCGTCGCGGGCGTCCTCGCGGGTGCGTCCGCGGAGACGCTGGCGGCGGGTGACGTCGCCGGCGCGATAGACGCGCGAGTGGTCGTCGTCGCGGGACTGGTCGCGTCGGTGCTCCTGGTACCGGTCGCGTACGAGTGGTACGGCGAACGGACGGACGCGGAGGCCGACGGCGACGCGGCGTGAGCGGCGAGTACGACGGAGAACGGAGAACGAGTCGCTCGCGTCGAGAAGAGGCTACTCCAGGAGCGACGCGCCCGTCATCACGTCGGGTTGGTGGACGTCCATCAGTTCGAGCATCGTCGGCGCGATGTCGCAGAGCGACCCGCCCGAGCGAACCGTTCGGCCGCCGTCGTCGCCCGCGGGCGTGAGGTAGACGAGCGGAACGGGGTTCGTCGTGTGCGCGGTGTGGGGCGACTCCGGCGTCCCCATGTCGTCGGCGTTACCGTGGTCGGCCGTGATGAGGACGTGTCCGCCCGCCGCCCGAATCGCGTCGACCAGTCGGCCCAACTGTTCGTCGACGGCCTCGACGGCGGCGACGGCGGCGTCGAAGTCGCCGGTGTGACCCACCATGTCGGGGTTCGCGTAGTTCAACACCAGCGCGTCGGGGTCTTCTGACTCCACGAGTTCGATTGCGGTGTCGGTGAGTTCTTCCGCGCTCATCTCCGGCTTCTCGTCGTACGTCGGCACGTCGGGGCTCTCGACGATTTCGCGTCTCTCCCCGTCGAACGCCACCTCGCGCCCGCCGTTGAGGAAGTAGGTCACGTGGGCGTACTTCTCGGACTCCGCGAGTCGGAGTTGCGTCTTGCCCGCCATCGAGAGCGTCTCTCCGAGCGTGTCCTCGGGGTCGTTCGGCGGGAACGCCACGGGGAAGGTGAACGTCTCGTCGTACTCGGTCATCGTCACGAGGCGAATCTCCGGCGGCGACGTGTCGAACGCCCACTCCGGCCGGGTGTTCGTGAGCATCCGGCAGAGTTGGCGGGCGCGGTCCGGCCGGAAGTTGAAGAAGACGACGGCGTCGCCGTCTTCGAGCGCCGGGCCGCCCTCGACCAGCGTCGGTTCGACGAACTCGTCGGTGTCGCCGCGGTCGTACGAGTCGGTGACGGCGTCGACGGCCGACGGCGCCTCGTGGTCGGCCTCCCGGTTCACGATGGCGTCGTAGGCGCGCTTCGTGCGCTCCCAGTTCTGGTCGCGGTCCATCGCGTAGTACCGCCCCGAGACGGTGGCCACGTCTCCCGTCCCGTGGTCTGCGACGGTCGACTCCAGCGCCGCAAGGTAGTCCTCGCCGCCGTGGGGGTCGGTGTCGCGTCCGTCCATGAACGCGTGCGTGACGGCCTCGACGCCGCGGTCGGCGGCCATCTCGACCAGCGCGTGGACGTGGCCCTGCTCGGAGTGGACGCCGCCGTCGCTCACGAGACCCATGTAGTGGACGCGGCCGCCCGTGTGCTCGACGTGCTCGAACGCTGAGGTCAGCGCCTCGTTCTCGAAGAACGACCCGTCGTCGATGGCGTCCTCGATGCGGGTGTACGCCTGCTTGACGACGCGCCCCGCGCCGATGTTGAGGTGTCCGACCTCGCTGTTGCCCATCTGGCCGTCGGGGAGGCCGACGTTTCGCCCCGACACGTCGAGCGTGCCGTACGCGCCGGCGTCGGCGAAGCGGTCGAAGTTCGGCGTGTCCGCCGCCTTCACCGCGTCGCGTCTGTCGTGGTCGCCGAGGCCCCAGCCGTCGAGGATAACGAGCGCAGCCTGCATACGCGGGGCGACGGCGGCGAGCGGTAACTACCCTTCGTTTCCCGCAGTCGGTCTCTCACGGTCGTTCACGGGTCGTTCCGGGCTCACGGGTCGTTCGGGACTCTCTCGCCGGAGGCGACCCAGACGCGACAGCTTCTTTCGGCCACCGGCCGTTCGGACGGGCGATGGAGGACGCGAGGACGGACGCGGCGACCGGACGGTCGGAGACGACGTGGCGACGACCGGTGCCCGAGCGCTGGGTGCAGTACTACCTCGGGAACGCCCCGAGTCTCGCGTGGTTGCTCGTCGTCAACACGGGCGCGTTCCTCGTCGGCGTGAGCTTCTACGTCCACTCCGAGCCCTCGCTCCGCGAGGTCAGTTCGCTTCTCTACCCCCTGTTCGGCGACTCCCCGACGGCGCTGGCGCTCGCGACGCTCTCGTTCGTGACGCTCGTCCCGCACCTCGGACGGCCCGTCCGCGACGCGCCGACGAACGCCGTTCTCAGCGTCATTCACACGCTCGCCTTCGTCTGGCTGGTGAAGTACGGCGTCTGGACGGCCGTCGCACTCAACCTCAGACCGGACCTCTACTTCGGGTTCTCGCCCGCGCTGCTGTGGGACTACTGGGGAATCATGCTCACGCATCTGTTCTTCCTCGTCGAGGCGGCGCTCATCCCGTACTACGGAAAGACGTCGCGCGGCGCGCTCGGACTCGCACTCGTCTTGGCGCTCGTCAACGACGCGTACGACTACGGCTTCGGCTTTCATCCGCCGCTGAAGTACGAACCGGGACTGCTCCTCGCGGCGGTAACCGTCGGCCTCTCCGTCGGAACCGTCGCCCTCGCGGCGCGAGTGTTCGACCGGTAGCGACCGAACGACGACGGCGCGTCGTCGAGCGAACCTCAGTAAGCCTAATCAGGCCCCGTGATTTACCTATCGTTATGGACTCCGCGGTACTGCTAGATTTACTCGGAAACGAGAACCGGCGGCGCATCCTCCGGCTGTTGTCGCACAAACCGTGTTACGTGACCGAGATAAGCGAGTACCTCGGGGTGAGTCCGAAGGCGGTCATCGACCACCTCCGGAAACTGGAGGACGCCGGCCTCATCGAGAGTCGGACCGACGACCAACGGCGCAAGTACTTCCACATCTCTCGGAATCTCCGGCTGGAGGTGAACGTCTCGCCGTACGGCTTCGGCGCGAAGTCGGCTTACCCGGCGAGCCCGAACCTCGACATGAGCGGCCGGTGTCCGCATCTCTCGTTCGACATCCCGCGCGAGGAAACCCAAGACGTCGCCGAACTCGCGAAGGAACTCGGCCACCTCGCGGACTTAGAGAACGAACTCTCGCTGGCGCAACGCTGGGTCCACGGCAGAATCACGAGCGCGCTGGACCGCCTGAACGAGCGAATCGGGGCGGACGCCGACAGCAGATTCCACGCGGAGACGCTGGCGGCCATCGCCCGCGGCGAGGAGACGGTGGAGGGCGTCGCGCGCGAACTCAACGCCTCCTACGAGGCGGTCGAAGAGGCGGTCCACCGACTCGCCGAACGCGGACTCGTCGCCCGCGACGACGACCGATGGGTGGTCGCCGGCGGCACCGTCGCGTGACGGCTATATCTCCCGCGTGAGGCCGTCCCGCAGGTCGCGTCCGAAGTAGTGTCCGACGACCGACACGAGAAAGCCGACACCGACGCCGACGCCGGCTATCGCGAGGCCGTACTCCGTGACGAGGCGGAGCGCGAACGGTGCGAGTGCGAGCGCGGAGGTGAGCGTGCTCAGCGCCAAGAGCAAGCCGGAGACGAGGCCGCCCGCCAGTCCGACTTCGAGGTACCGCCGTTCGTGCGAGAGTGCACCGACGGCGAACCCGACGACGAACAGTGCGAGGAATCGGCCGACGAAGCCGACGAGCGGAATCGCACCGCCGAGGAACGACGCGAGGAGGGCGGCGACGAAGACGCCGACGAACCGCTTCGGCGAGAACAGTCGGCCGCCGTTCGACGACCCGTCTCTCGGGGACGACACCGCGTCGCCGTCTTCGTCGCTGTCGAGCGAGACGTCGAACGTGGAGGGTTCTCTCTCGTCAGTTCGTTGCATGGCTGATGGTGCGCGTTCCGGGAGTATGGCTGTTGCGCCGAGCGACGCGACGCGCGGACGAGGGGACGGTCGAATCCGACGGCCACGAAGAGACGAGCGAATCCGACGGCCACGAAAGGGAGATTTGAAGTCCGGTCCGGCGGTACCTCGCGGTATGAACCCAGGGGACCGCGTCCGCGTCGAACGCGCGGGCGTCACGAACGAGGGCGTCCTGATGCCGTCGTCGACGCCGGAGTATCTCGTCGTCAAACTCGACGGGGGGTACAACGTCGGTATCGAACGCGACGACGCCGACGTCGACGTACTGGAGACCGACGTGTACGACGTCGAAGAAGCACAGTCAGAGTCGACTACCTCCGAGATAGCGTTCGACGACGACCTGCCGACCGTCTCGCTCATCTCGACGGGCGGCACCATCGCCTCGACCGTCGACTACCGGACGGGCGCGGTGACGGCGCAGTTCGACGCCGAAGACGTCCTCCGCGCCGTGCCGGACCTTGCGGGGCGCGCGAACTACCGCGGACGCGTCGTCGCAAACATCCTCTCGGAGAACATGACGCCCGACGTGTGGCGTGACCTCGCCGACGCCATCGAGGCCGAAATCGAGGCCGGCACCGACGGCATCGTCGTCATGCACGGCACCGACACGATGCAGTTCACCGCGGCGGCGATGTCGTTCGTCCTCGACACGCCCGTCCCCATCGTCTTCACGGGGAGTCAGCGCTCCGCGGACCGCCCCTCCTCGGACAACGTGATGAACGCCGTCTGCGCCGTCGAGGCGGCGAAGGCCGACTGCGCGGAGGTGCTCGTCTGCATGCACGGCTCCGAGTCCGACGACGTCTGCGCGCTTCACCGCGGCACGCGCGTCCGAAAGAACCACACCTCTCGTCGCGACGCCTTCCAGACGGTCGGCGCGAAACCGCTCGGCGAAGTCGACTACGAGTCCGAAGAGATTCGCTTCCGCCGGGACTACGCCGCCCGCGGCGAGACGGAGTTCGCCGTGGCGACCGACCTGAACGAGGACGTCGACCTCCTGAAGTTCACGCCCGGCATGGACCTCGACGCGTACGCGGAGTTCCTGCGGAGTCGCGACTTAGACGGCCTCGTCGTCGAGGGAACGGGTCTCGGCCACGTCCACACCGATTTCATTCCGGTCCTCGAAGAGTTGGTTGAGTCGGGAACCGTCGTCACGATGACGACGCAGTGTCTGGACGGCCGCGTCTGTGACCGCGTGTACGACACGGGCCGCGACATCCTGGACGCGGGCGTGGTGGAGGCGGGCAACACCCTCCCCGGAACCGCGAAAGTGAAACTGATGTGGGCGCTCGCGAACCGCGACGACGCCGCCGAGTCGATGACGCGCGATATCGCAGGCGAACTCACCCAGCGGTCGGTGCCGTGGGAGTGACCCCGTCCCCGTCCGAACCAGACATGTTCGCTCGGTACGAGGACGACACCGGCGAGTCGGTGGTCGTCCGTGCCGCCCGTCCCGAGGACTACGACGCCGTCGCCGCGTTCACCGAGGACACGTGGTCAGACCGCGGCGGGAGCGACTACATCCCCGACATCTATCACGATTGGATCGCCGAGGACGACGGCGAGACGCGACAGACGTTCGTCGTCGACCTCGGGTCGGAGACGCCCTCGGCGGAACTCGGCGCAATCGTGCAGGTGGTCACGCTGTCGCCGTACGAGGCGTGGGGGCAGGGACTCCGCGTCAACCCCGACTACCGCGGGCGCGGACTCGCGAAGGCCATCACGCGGGCGAGTTTCGCGTTCGCCCGCGACGCCGGCGCGACGGTGCTCCGGAACATGATATTCTCGTGGAACGTGAAGAGCCTCGGACTCGCCCGCGACACCGGCTACCGGCCGGGTATCGAGTTCCGGTGGGTCAACCCGGTTCCGGACGCGGACGCGACGCCGGAGAGCGACGCCGCGTCGCTTCCGGCCGTCTTCGCGGACGACGCCGACCCGGACGCGGCGTGGGCGTTCTGGTCCGAGAGCGACACGCGAGCGGAGTTACGCGGACTCACCCTCGACGCCGAGGAGTCGTGGGCGCTGTCGACGCTGACCCGAGAGCGACTCCACGACGCCGCCGACGAGGGGCGACTGCTGGTCGTCGGGTCCGGGCCGACGCGCGGGTTCGCCGTCCGCAACCGAACGTACGAACGCGAGAGCGACGAGGGTGACGAAGAGACGTGGGCCGAGTACGCCGTCGCCGCGTGGGCGTGGCGCGACGAGGCGGCCGCCGAGGCACTCCTCACCGCCGTCGCCCGCGACGCCGCCGGCGTCGACGCCGACCGGACGCGCGTGTTGATTCCCGAGGGCGTCCAGTGGGTGACCGACGCCGCCCGCGCGAAGGCCGACATCGCCGAACAGCCCACGTTCGTGATGGAAGCCGACCTCACCTGACTGGGCCCGCTCTCAGGTCCACTCGACGCCGTCGACTTCGACCCGCGCACCGCCGAGGCCGCTCTGTTCGACGCGAATCGTCCAGCCGTGCAGTTCGGCGATTCGGGCGGCGACGGCGAGACCCATACCCCGTTCTTCGCCGTTCGCCGTCGGGTCGAGGACGACGCCGGCTTCGAGGACGCGAGCCCGGTCTTCCGGCGCGATTCCCGGGCCGTCGTCTTCGACGAAGAAGCCGCCGTGGGTCGTCCCGACCCGGACCCGGACCGTGTCGCCGCCGTGTTCGAGCGCGTTCGAGAACAGCACGTCGAACAGTAACTGCAGGAGGTTCGGGTCCGCGAGGAGTTCTCGCGAGTCGAAGACGAGGAACGACGCGTCGTTATCGTCGGCGTAGTACCACGCCGTCTCGGCCTGTTTCCGGAGCGTGACCGGTCGCATCTCGATGGTCGTGTCGTCGTCCCACGCCAACGCCGCGCCGGTCCCGACGACGACGTCGATTCGTTCGAGCGACCCCAACAGCTCTCGTCCGACGTCGTTACCCTGCTGTGCGAGTTCTCTCGCCTTCGACAGCGCGTCCGTCAGCGGTACTTCGAGGTCCGTCGAGAGGATGTACGCCAGCATCTTGAGCCGGGTGTTCTGCACCTTCACGCGGTTCTCCGCGAGTCGTCTGTCGGTGATGTTCATGTGGAGGACGAGGGCGTGCCGGCCGCCGGTCGGGGACTCGAACGGCACCGCACGCATCAGGAACCAGCGCTGTTCGGTCGGCGAGTGGCAGGGGTAGTCCGCGGCGAAGACGTCGTCTGCTCCGTGGAGGACGCGTCGAAGTCCGTCGGCGACGGCGGCGGCCTCTTCGGACTCCTCGCGGGCGGCGTCGCAGACGGCGAGGTAGTTCACGCCGACGAACGTGAGTTCGCCGGTGTACCCGTTCGCGGAGGCGAACGTCCGCCACGCCCGGTTCGTGTAGATTATCTCTCCTCGTTCGTCGAGAATCGCCACCTCGGTGGGGAGTTCGTCGAACGCCTGTTCGGGGAGAGAGAGCGCGTTCATGAGTGACTGTTCGCTACGTACACCCATGACCTTATCGTGGCAACAGAATGGGCCGACGACGGAGAGTCACGCCTCGCGGACGCCGCGGGCGAACTCCCACCCGGCGACGGCGGCGAGCGCCCCGCAGAATCCGAGGAAGAACGCCACGAGAAGCGTGTTCTGGGGTGATACCCCGAATGCGTCGCCCCAGACGAACAGGACGCCGTAGACGAGGAAGAATCCGAGCGTCGGGAGGAATCGAATCGCGTTCACGACACCGGCTTTCGAGCCGTCACGTAAAACGAGTTCGCCGTCGGGTCGGGTGTCGCGTGAGGTGCGCGTCAGGTGGGACGGAGTGGTGCGTCGCGTGGTGGTCAGTCGGAGACGACGACTCGGCGCGAGTCGGTGTCGACCATCCCGAGGACGTCGTCGAAGAAGCCGAGCGAGTCGTGGGGGCCGGGGTGGGCCTCCGGGTGATACTGGCGCGTGATGACGTTCAGGTCGTCGTTCTCTAACCCCTCTGCGGTGTCGTCGTTGACGTTGACCTGGGTGACTTCGAGGTCACCGGGTTCGCCGACGGTGTAGCCGTGGTTCTGCGTGGTCATGACGACTTTGCCGGTGTTCAGGTCGCGGACGGGTTGGTTGACACCGCGGTGGCCGAACGCCATCTTCTCCGTGGTGCCGCCGAGCGCGCGCGCGATAATCTGCTGGCCGAGGCAGATGCCCGCGAGGGGAACGTCGCCGACGAACTCCTCGACGAGCGCCTGCGCGTCGCCGAAGTTCGCCGGGTCGCCGGGGCCGTTCGAGACGAACAGCACGTCGGGTTCGAGTTCGTCGATGGTCGCTGCCGTCGTGTCGTGCGGCAGGACGTGGACGTTCGCCCCGCGTTGGGTCAGCGAGTCGACGATGGACAGCTTCGCGCCGCAGTCGACGAGGGCGACGTCGGCTATCGCCTCGCCGTCGGCCTGGTACGTCTGGTGTTCGACGGTACTGACCTGTGCGCCGATTTCGGTGTGCTCGCTCATGCCCTTGCACTTTGCGAGTTCGGCCTTCGCGTCCTCCGGCGTCACGTCGTCGCCGACGGCGATACCGCACTTCATCGCTCCCTTCTCGCGCACAGAGGTCACGACGTCGCGCGTGTCGATGTGGTCGATGGCCGGCACGTCTTCGCTCTCGAGCCACTCGGCGACGTCGTCGGTGAACTCGCGGGCGATGGCGGCGCGCGGGTGGATACGGTCCGATTCGAATCGCTCGTCTCGGACGCCGTAGTTCCCGATGAGCGGGTAGGAGAACGTGAGGACCTGTTCCTCGTAGGAGGGGTCCGTCAAGCTCTCTTCGTACCCGGTGTACGCAGTCGTGAAAACCAGTTCGCCACGTGTGCGTCCCGGCGCACGACCGCGCGCTTCCACGACGCGGCCGTCCTCCAGAGCCAAGTAGGCGTCCGACATTACGAGAAACACACGGAACCCGGGCGCATAAATGTTGCTTTCGAAGCTCAGTTACGAATTTCGTAATCGGTAAGGTCCCGGGGCGGACAGTGGGTGCATGGACGAGTTGGACCGACAGATTCTGGACCTCCTTCGGCGAGACGCTCGGACGCCGTACACGGAGATCGCAGAACAGGTCGGAACCTCCGAGGGGACGGTCAGAAACCGCGTCGAACGCCTCACCAACGACGGTGTCATCGAACGGTTCACTATCGCCACCCGGACCGGGAACATCAAGGCGATGATAGAAGTGTCGGTGAAAGTTGACGTCGACACCACGCAGATATCCGACCGGATGGCCGAGTGGGACCAGGTCGACTTCGTGTGGCAGGTGTCCGGCGAAGAGGACGTGGTCCTCGTCGTCGACGCGGCGGACACGCGCGCGGTGAACGAACTCATCACGCAGGCGCGCGAGATGGACGAGGTGAAGAGTACGAAGACCCGTCTCATCCTCGACGAGCGACTCGGACGGAACCCCTGATTACTTCTCGACTAAGTTCGCCGTGAATCCGTCGCCGTACCCCTTCGACGCGTGGAACCTCGTGTACAGTCTGTCGAGATGCTTTTCGAGGCGGTTGAGGCGCACGACCGGTTCGATTCGTCCGTCGCGAATCGCGTCCGCCACCGCTTTCGGCGTCAGTTCGTCGGCGTCGACGAGCGTGTACGCGCGGCCCACTTCGATGGGGTAGTGCGCGTCGCTGCCGCCGGTGAGGGGGACGTCCATCTCCGCCGCGAGTTCGCGCGTCTGCTCGACGTGTTCGGTGTTCTTCCCGTTCAGTTCGACGGCGTCGAACGCCGCGTCCACGTGTCGCAGGTCGCTGTTCCGGAACGGGTGGGCGACGATGGCCGCGCAGTCGTTCTCGTGGGCGATTTCGACGGCCTCGTGGGGCGTCAGTTCTCCCGGTTCCGTCCGACTCGGCGGGTTCGGGCCGACGATGAGGAGGTGGCCTCTCGTCGTCGTCACCTCGACGCCCGGAATCGTCGGAAACCGTCGGTCCGCGCTGTAGGTGTAGTCGTGGTTCGTCACCGCGATGCCGTCCAACCCGCGGAGACGAGCACAGAGCGTCGCCAACGTGAGGCCGAGTGGGTCGAACCAGGTGGGTTCTCCGGGCGACCAGTGAAAGAAACGAGAGTGCGTGTGGATGTCGACGGCGAACACGACCGTTTCGACGCGACGGTAGGACTTTGTTCTTCTGCCCCCAGGCACAGTCGTGACCGACCGTATCCTCGTACTCAACCCCCGAAGCGGCGACGGCAAACGGAGCGTCCGCGCTCGGACGATAGCCGAGAACCGAGGATACGACGTCCGCGAGAGTCAGACGAAGGGGGATACGATAGACATCGCGCGACAGGCGGCGACGGAGCGTCCGGACACCATCGCGGCCTGCGGCGGCGACGGGACGCTGAACGAAGTCATACGCGGCGTCGACGACGCGGGACGACTCGACGACGTGACGTTGGGCGTCGTTCCCGGCGGAACCGGGAACGACTTCGCCGACAACGTGGGCATACGCGGCGTCGAACACGCGTTCGACGTCCTGGACGAGGGCCGCGAACGCCGACTCGACCTCGGAAGCGCCCAGTGGACCGCCGAGGCGTCAGCGGCCGCCGTCGAACGCGTCGCTCCGCGCCCCTTTCTGAACTCCTGCGTCTGCGGCCTCACCGCCGAGGCGAGTGCCCGGACCTCTCGCGAGGCGAAGCGCCGACTCGGCGTCGTCGCCTACGTCCTCTCGACGCTCCAGCGGACGCGGACGTTCGAGGGTCTGCAGTTGGACGTCCGCGTCGGACCGGCGGGGGAACGCGAACCCGCGTGGTCCGGCGAGGCGTTGATGCTCCTCGTCGGTAACGGCCGACGGTTCCCCGGCGAGCAGATGCGGCAGGCGAACATGGAGGACGGCCTGTTGAACGTCGTCGTCGTAGAGAACCGTCCGGCCCTCGACTATCTCCGACAGGGGGCCGCCGACAGACTCCTCCGTCGCGGTGCATCGCACCTGACGCGATTGACCGCGAAGCACCTCGAAGTCGACGCCGGTACCTCGCGGCAGTTCAGCCTCGACGGCGAACTCGTCGAGGGGCGTCACCTCCGCGCGGACGCCAGGGCGGGGGCGATGCGATTCACAGTCGGCGCGTCGTACGAACCGTCGCCGTCGGACCCGAACGGCGCGACCTGACGCCGGCGCGCATCGAAGACTCCTTGACCCACCTCGCCATTGTGAGGCGTATGAGTGCAGACGAGGGCGGGAGTGCCGCCACCGACTCGGAGGGCGAACTCCACAAGAACGCCAAACAGGACGTCATCGCCGTCGACCCCGACGACAACGAGGTCGGACTGGTCAACCGACTGGATGCCCACACCGGCCACGGGACGCGTCACCGCGCGTTCACCTGTCTCGTCTTCGACGGCGAGGGGCGTCTGCTCCTCGGCCAGCGCGCGCCGAACAAGCGCCTCTGGGACACCCATTGGGACGGCACCGTCGCCTCCCACCCCGTGGAGGGCCAGAGCCAAGAGGAGGCGACCGAACAGCGTCTCGAAGAGGAACTCGGAATCACCCCCGACCAGTACGACGACCTGCGCGTGACCGACCGCTTCGAGTACCGACGCTACTACGAGAACGCCGGACTGGAGTGGGAGGTTTGCGCGGTGCTGAAGGTGACGCTCGACGACACATCGCTCGACCCCGACGAGGAGGAGATAGCCGGACTGCTCTGGGTCGACTACGAACACCTCTACGAGCATCCGGAGTGGTACCGGCAACTCCGTCTGTGCCCGTGGTTCGAAATCGCGATGCGCCGCGATTTCGAGGACGAACACGCCGATGAACAGTCTCCGACTCCGTACTGACGCGAGAGACGCGATTCTCGCGCACGCCCGCGAGGGCGCGTTGACGACGCCGCCGAGCGAAGTCTGCGGGGTGTTAGGGGGCCGACGAGCGTCGGGTGACGACGGCGCGGACACCGACGCAGTCGCCGTCGCCGAACCGGTAGCGAACGTCGCCGAAGACACCCGGACGCAGTACGTCCTCGACCCCGCGGCGACCGTCGAGACCATCGACGCGATGGAGGCCGACGGACACGACGTCGTCGGGTTCTACCACAGTCACCCCGAGAGCGACCCGGTGCCGAGTCGCACCGACGAACAGGAAGCGCGGTGGACGGGCTACGTCTACCTCGTCTGCCACCCGGACGGGCGACTGAACGCCTATCGCTTCACCGGGGACGCGTTCGAACCGCTCGAAATCGTCGACGCCGAGTGACACGACCCGCGCGACGAGAACACAACCCCCTTCCCGCGTCGCCTCTTCTCTCCCGCCGATGACAGCGGACGTGCCGGAACCTGACGTGTATGACTCTCTGGAAGGGCAGGTCGCACTCGTGACGGGTGCGAACCGTGGTATCGGACGCGAGATAGCCGAGCAGTTGCACGACCTGGGTGCGACGGTGTTCGCCGCGACGCGGAGCATGACCCACGACGTCCCCGACGAGTGGGAACACCTCCTCGTGGACGTGACCCAAGAGGGCGAGATATCGGACGCCGTGGACGACATCTTCGCCGGCGCGGGCCGTCTCGACATCCTCGTCAACAACGCGGGAGTGCTCGAAGACGAGGGCGACATCGTCGCCGAGTCGGTCACGAACATCGACCGAACGTTGGCGACGAACCTCCGCGGCCCGATGCTCGTCTGCAAGCACGCCGTCCCCCTCCTCATCCAGGACGAGGGCGGGCGCGTCGTCAACGTCTCCTCGGGGATGGGCGCACTCGGCGAGGACCAGTCCGGTGGCTCTCCCTCCTACCGCATCTCGAAGACGGGGCTGAACGGCCTGACGAAGTATCTAGACGGCGAGTACGGCGAGAAAGGACTCGTCGCGAACTCGGTCTGTCCGGGATGGGTCCGAACCGACATGGGCGGCGAAGAAGCAGACCGGTCCGTCGAACGCGGCGCGGAGACGCCCGTGTGGCTCTCGCGATTCGAACCCGGCGCGCCGTCGGGCCACTTCTGGCGCGACAAGGAAGTTATCGACTGGTAGTCGAACTCGAAACTCCCTCAGACCGACGGTCGGACGGGTTCGTCTTCGACCGTCGGAACGTCGTCGCCGGTCGAAGACCGGAAGACAAAGAGGTTCGTGACCAGTGCGATGGCGGGGATGCCGAGCATCGCACCCATCACGAGGACACCCAACAGCGTTCCGCTCATTAGGCCGGTTCCCACAGACCCGAGAACGGCGAGGGCGATACCGGCAATCGACGCGCGCCGCTGTACGCGACGAGAGACGGCGTCGGTGAACCAGCCACCGGCGGCGACGACACACGCGAGAGCCAACCCGACCGTTCCGACGACGACGAGGACGTTCGCGAACCTGACGGTCGTCGAAATCGGCTCACCGGAGGCACTCAGTCCCGAGATGACGAGAGGGAGTGCGCTCAACAGTCCGAACAGCACGGCAATTACGAGTGCGAGGAGCGCACCCACTACGTTACCACCACCGAGGGCGAGACGTTTGTAGTTCATAAACTCTCCAACCAGTCGAACGACGGACACGAATATAATTATAGCATACTGCAAACCTGAGTGTCTGACCCGGTGGTCTATCGGGATTACGTGACACCACCGCCGCGCGTCTCGAACCGTTCGTACTCGTCGTTCTCCAGAATCTCTTCGAGATGTTCGACCACTCGGTACACGTCCTCGAAGCGGACGTAGTACGGCGACGGGCACACTCGCACCACGTTCGGCGGTCGGAAGTCGACGACGACGCCGCGTTCTCTCAGCGCCTCCGAGAGTCGATACGCCTCGGGATGTTCGACGGCGACGTGACCCCCGCGGCGTTCGGGGTCGCGCGGCGTCCCCACCTCGCACTCCGGCAGGCGTTCGTCCACGAGCGAGACGAGATACTCCGTCAGCGCGACGGACTTCTCTCTGAGTCGGTCGATGCCGGCGGCTTCGGTCACGTCGAGTGCGCCGTCCAGGGGGGCCGCCGCGAGCAACGGCGGCGTCCCGATTTGGAACGCGCCCGCCGACTGCGCCGGCGTGAACGTGTGGCGCATCTCGAACTGCGTCGCCTTCTCGTGTCCCCACCACCCCGCGAGGACGGGCGTGACGCCGAAGTGTCGTTCGTTCACGTACAGACCGGCTAGCGCGCCCGGTCCGGCGTTGAGATACTTGTAGTGACACCAGACGGCGAAGTCGACGCCGTGTTCGGACAATCGGTGCGGGACGACGCCGACGGAGTGCGCGAGGTCGAACCCGACGAGTGCGCCCGCGTCGTGGGCCGCCTCGGTGATTCGTTCGACGTCGAGCAGTTGTCCGCTCCGGTAGAGGACGGAGGGGAGAAACACCATCCCCACGTCGTCGTCGATGGCCGAGACGACGTCGTCCTCGTCGATGGTCCGGCCGTCGCGACTCTCCACGACGCGGAGAGCGTCGTCGGGGTCTCGTCCCATCTGTCGGAGTTGCGCGCGGATGGCGTAGTGGTCCGTCGGGAAGTCGAGGTCGTTCACGAGAATCTGCTCGCCGCGTTCGGGGTCGTAGAACGTCCCGACCAGCGTGTGGATGTTCACCGTCGTGGAGTTGCCGACGACCACCTCGTCGCCGTCGGCGCCGACGAGCGGGGCGACCCGGTCGCCGAGCCGTTCGCCGTAGGTGAACCAGTCGGGGTCGGCGTCGGTCCACCCGCGGATGGCGAGCGACTTCCACTCGTCCAGCACTCGGTCGAGTGCCGCTTCCGCGTCCGCTGAGAGCAGTCCGAGCGAGTTGCCGTCCATGTACAACTCGTCCGGAAGGTAGAACCGGTCGCGCACGTCGGCGAGGGGGTCCGCCCGGTCACGTTCGCGGGCGTCGGCGAGGGTGGGGTCGTCCATGTCGGCCACTCCGGCGCGGACCGCAAAGAGCTTCGTGTCCCGCGGTTCCCCGCCGCTTTTAGTCGCTCGCCCGCGGGGTGAGCGTATGGAACGACGCGCGCCGGAACCGGACCCGCAGGTCGCCGCGGTAGTCGAGGCGTTCGAGGCCGAGGGGGTGCCGCCGTGGCACTCGCTGTCGGTCGAGAGCGCGCGAACCGTCGAGGACGAGGCGTTCGCCGCGACGGACCCGCCGTGGGTCGAACGCGTCCGAGAGATGGCGATTCCCGGCCCGCACGGCGAGATTCCGATTCGGACCTACCACCCTGAACCGACGGAGACGCGCGGTGTGCTCGTGTTCTACCACGGCGGCGGGTGGACGCTCGGAACATTGGACTCCATCGACGGCGTCTGCCGCCGTCTCGCCGTTCGCTCGGGGCGACTGGTCGTCAGCGTGGACTACCGACTCGCGCCCGACCACCCCTTCCCCGAACCGCTGGACGACGCGTTCGCCGCCTTCGAGTGGGTCTGCGAGCACGGCGACTCGCTGGGCGGCGACGTCGAGAACGTCGTCGTCGGGGGGACGAGCGCCGGTGGAAATCTCGCCGCTGGCGTCGCTCTCCGGGCGGCCGCGGGCGTCGACGGAGCGGGAGCGAACGGTGACGAGGACGGCGGAGACGGGAACGAGGGACCCGAACCGGCGGGACAACTCCTGCTGTACCCCGTCCTCTCGCAGACGTTCGACGCCGACTCCTACGAGGAGAACGCCGACGGCCCACTGCTCACGCGCGAGGACATGAAGTGGTTCCGCGAGCAGTATCTCCGGAGTCCGGTGGACCGACGCAGTCCGTTCGCCGCCCCGTTGCTCGCGGACGACGAACTGCTCGAATCGGTGGCCCCCGCCTGCGTCGTGACGGCGGGGTTCGACCCGCTTCGTGACGGCGGGGTTCGACCCGCTTCGCGACGACGGCGCGCGCTACGCCGCGCGTCTCCGGGAGGCCGACGTCGGCGTCGTCCATCAACACTACCCGGCGATGGTCCACGGGTTCTTGAGTCTCACCGCCGAGGTGGACGCGGCGGACGAAGCGTTCGACCGGATGGTCGAGCGGGTGGGCGAGTTCTGAGAGCGAGTTCGCCTACTCCTCGTGCGCCAACCGCTCGTACGCCGCCCACGACGGGTCGACGTCGGGATGGGGCACGTCCTCGCCGTCGACGGTGACGCCGCGTCCCTCCCGGACCGTTCCGGCGACGCCGACGGGCGTACCCTCCGATTCCAGCGCCGAGACGACGTTCGCGGTTCGGTCGGGGTCGACGCAGAGGACGAGCGTTCCGCCCGTCGTCGCCGTCCACGGGTTCATCCCCAGGAACTCGCAGGTCTCCGCGACGCCGGGGCGAACCGGAATCGACTCGGTTGAGACGTCGATGTGGACGCCCGCGCCGTCGGCCACCTCGTTGAACGCGCCGAACAGGCCGCACTCGGTGGCGTCGTGCATCGCGTGGACGCCGCCGACGGCCGCGGCGGTCATCGCGTCGCGGACGCACTCGGCCTCGTCGAGTCGCGACTGCGCGGCCGCGAGCGTCTCGGCGGGGAGGTCGAACTGGTCGGGAAACAGCGTCGTGAGCAGTCCCGTGGCCTCGACGGCGGGACCGTTGGTCACCACCACGTCGTCGCCGACGCGCGCGCCGTCGGGGCGAATCACGTCGGCGTGGTCGCCGAGGGCGAGGGCGGTGGCGCCGCCGACCCACGGGAACGAACACCCCGAGTAGCGGGCCGTGTGTCCGGTGACGATGCTGACGCCGAGGTCTTCGGCCTCCTCGTGCATCGCGGTCCAGAGTTCCGCGAAGTCGTCGTCTTCGAGTTCGGGCGGCAGGGTGAACGAAACGGCGAGATGCGAGGGCGGGAGGCCGGAGACGGCGACGTCGGCGAGGACGAAATCGAGCGCGAAGCGTCCGGCGCGGGCGTAGCCGAGGCCGGGGAGGACGGAGACCGGGTCGGTGGCGATGGCGACGGCAGTGCCGTCGACGTCGAGGAGGCCGAAGTCGACCCCGTGCGTCGGTCCGAGCGCCACGTCGTCGCGGTCCGCGCCGAGGTTGGAGAAGACGTATCGGTCGAAGAACGCGCGGTCCACCTTTCCGAGGTCGGTCATGACTGGTGGTCGCGAGCGGGCGGTTTCAACGTGGCGTTGTCGCTCGCCACCGGCCGAAAAATATAGTATTAGATGCATCTTGAGTGCGAATAAACCGATGTCATGCGGATGCGGACCGGGCGTTTCGATGCCGTCCGTCCCGACGACGCGGGACGGCGGCAGACGCCCGCCCCCCACAGTACGGACTGTTCGTCAGTCGTCACGCTCACGGGAGGGGCCGTGACCGACGAGAGTGACGTCTCGGAGTCGCCGACGACGAGACCCGGGACGAGCGACGGGGAGTACCGCAGGCTCATCGAACGCGCCGTCGACGCGGCGGTGGTCCTCCTGGACGGAGACGGACAGGTAGTCACGTGGAACGCGAGCGCTCGGCGCGTCACGGGATACGACCGTTCCAGCGCCCGCGGCACCGACGTGGAGTCGGTGCTCCACACCGAGGTGGACGCGACGACGCTCCTCGAAGAGGCCGATGCGAGGGGCCGCGTCGAAGTCGAGTGCACCGCACGCGACGTCGAAGGGGAGTCTTACGACGCGCACGTCGCGGTCACCTCGTTCGACCGAGACGACGACGTGCCCACGGTCCCGAACGCCGGGGACCGAGACGGATACGCCGTCGTCGTCCGCGACGTGACCGACGACCGCTCCGAACGGCGGTCGCTCGAACGCCGAAACGAACGGCTCGCCGCCTTCGCAAGCAGCGTCTCGCACGACCTGCAGAACTCGCTGAGTGCGGCACTCGCGCAACTCGACATCGCGCAGGCCCGGTATCCGGGGGATACGCACCCGCATCTCGACACGGCGTACCAGTCGCTCCTCCGGATGAGCGACCGAATCGACGAAGCGCTCACGCTCGCGCGGGAGGGTGCCCGCGCGATGGAACCGACGGCCGTCGACCTCCGCGAGACGGCGGTTTCGGCGTGGGAGTTGGCCGGGCCTGACGACGGAGCGCTTCGGTTCTCCCGTCCGCCCGAGACGGTGTACGCCGACGAACCGCGACTCAGACGGCTCTTAGAGAACCTCTTCGACAACGCGAAGACGCACGTCGGGTCGGACGTCACCGTCGAACTCGGCGGGACGGACGAGGGGTTCTACGTCGCCGACGACGGCGACGGTATCGACCGGGAGCGTCGCGAATCGGTGTTCCGACGTGGGGTGTCGGGACGCACCGACGGAACGGGGTTCGGCCTCGCTATCGTCGCCGCCATCGCCGACGCGCACGAGTGGCGGGTCGACGTCGGCGAGAGTCGAGACGGCGGCGCTCGGTTCGACGTAGTGCTCGGCCGAGAGCGCTAGTCGCACCGCTCGTCCACGTCCACGTTCGCGGAGTGAAAACGACCGGACGCACGGGGGCGACCGGTCGGCTCATGAAGGAGACGCGAGAGCGAAAGTATCGAGCGGGGTCATCCAGTCCCGAGTTCGCAACCTCACCCTGCGTCACCTGTACGTAGTTCGTCATCACTTAAGAAAGTCGCTAAGTCGCCTCAGTGGTGGTATATATTCGGCAGGAATCACGAACGTCCCGGCATCGCGACGGCCCGAGAGACGACTCTCAGGTCGAACCCATCCGGAAGTGGTCGGTGAGTTCGCGGCGAACGCGGACGGGTTCTTCGTGGTGAATCCAGTGGGTCGCCTCGTCGAGGACGACGAGGTGGCTCTCCTCGCAGTACTCGACGCTCTGCAGGGCGAGCGAACGGGTGAGGAAGGCGTCTTTGGCCCCCCAGAGGACGAGCGTCGGAACGTCCACCTGTTCGCGGTTCGGGCGGGGGTTCAGTCGGACGATGGCGCGATACCAGTCGAGCATCGACCGGTACGCCCCGGGTTGCGCCCACGCCTGTCGGTAGCAGTCGAAGTCGGCGGCGTTGAACGTCCCGGGTTGACTCGACCGGCGCATCCCGTCGCAGAGCATCCGATAGCCGCCCATCTTCGAGAGCGTCTCCGGAACCTTCGGCAGTTGGAACAGGACGACGTACAGACTCCGGAATCGCTGTTCCCAGTCGTGACGGAGGGCGCGACGGAACGCCGCGGGGTGGGGCGCGTTCGCCACGGAGAGCGTGCGGACGCGTTCGGGCGTGTGCAGACCGACCCACCACGCGACGAACGCGCCCCAGTCGTGCCCGACGAGGTGGGCGTCCGACAGGTCGAGTGCGTCCATGAGTCCGAGGACGTCGCCCGCGAGTTCGTCGGGGTGGTAGTCGGCGACGGACGTCGGTTTCTCGCTCAGGTGGTAGCCCCGTTGGTCGGGGACGACGACCCGATAGCCCGCGTCGGCGAGGGGGCCGACGTAGTCGTGCCACGCGTACCAGAACTCCGGGAACCCGTGGAGGAGGACGACGGGTTCGCCGTCCGCCGGTCCCGCGGTGACGACGTGCAGTTCCACGTCACCGACGTCGACGAACTGCGACTCGCCACGCACGTGAACGAGTTCCGGTGTGACCCCGCGGTTCAGGGTGAGGTCTGTCGATGTCATACCCCCTCGTTGGGCGTCCGTCGGCAAATACTTGCGTCGCGCGGCCGGACGCAGAGCGACGCTCCCTGATAGAACAGGGTGGCCTCGTATGTGGGTTCAGTCCGTAGGTTCGCCCGGGGAGAGACCCAAGGAGACCCATGACTCAGCGACACACCGCCCGTGACAGGGCGCACACACTACTGAGTGCGACCGAACGACGATTCGTTCTCTCGCATCTCAACGGCCAAGCGAAACCGGAACCGCTGTCGTCGGTGGCCGCGGCGTTCGTGGCCTGGCAGGAGGGGGAACGGCCGACCGACGTCTCGTACGACGAGCAGCGGGAGGTGGCGGTGGTGTTCCACCACGTCCACCTCCCGATGCTCGGACGGGCGGGCGTCCTCGACTACGACAGCGACGATAGGGCCGTCACCGCGTGGCGACACGACAACCTTCACGACCGGTGGTTGGACGACCCGCCGGTGGACAGACTGGCGAAGGCCGTCGAAGAGTAGACATGAACGAGTGGAAGCACACCGCCGACGAGTTCGTCTCGTACGAAATCGGCGAGGGGCCGGTCGTCGAGGGGGTCATCCGCGCACTCGCGATTCACCACGACGAAGACCCGCTCCGACTCGAACCGCTCTACCGCGCGGTCGACCCCCGAGAACTGGCGCGACTCGGAACCGACGTCGACCGCATCTCGTTCGAGTACCGAGGCTCCGACGTCGTCGTCGAGGAGGGGTGCGTCGCCGTGCTCACGACTCGCCGGTGACGGACGGCGGTCACACCGGCTCTGCCCCGCCATCGGAGAGGACCGTCTCGAACAGCATCGAGAACACCTTCGACTCCGCTTTCCGCAGGTGTTCGCTCGCGGTCTGTGGGGTGACGCCTATCTCCGTCGCGATGTCTTCGAGCGACCCGCCGCGCGTCGGCCAGTCGAAGTAGCCGCCGTAGTACGCGAGTTCGAGCGCGGACCACTGACGGTCGGTCAACTGCGCTTCGAGTCCCGCGGCCACGTCGGCGTCTCGACGTCGTTCGGGGACCGTCGTCCGATAGTCGACGAGTTCGACGCCGCCGAACTCGTCTCTCACGACTCGCGTAACCTCTTGGACGTCGACGAACTGGGGGAGGACGGCCGTGAACGACACCACACCGCCCTCGATACGCATCTCGTCGACTTTCCCGCCGTGAGTCGCCATCACGTGAGCGAGCGACCTGTGCGTCGTCTGCACGGCGACCCGCCCGGAGTCCCCGTCGGACTCGATGACGCGCGTGGTCTCGACGTCGGAGCGCCCCTCCATCGCGGACGCGAACGTGTCGGCGTCGGTTCCCTCGACGGTGTAGAACTGGATCTGCGAGTCCTCCATCGGAACCGTCTGGTCGACGACGATGCAGACGCCGTCGGGGAGTCCCGCGAAGCGTTCGCCCATCGCCCGAGACCGGTACCGAACTTCGACGACGCTTTCGGTGAGAAGCGCGTCGCGCCGTTCCAGTGCGCTCAGGGCGTGGCCGACGGCGCGTCCGAGGTCGGTCAGGATGTCGGCGTCCTCGTCCCTGATAGCGACGTCGTGGGAGGAACCGCCGCCGAAGACTCCCGGTTCCCGACTGTACACGCTCAACACGCCGAACAGTCGTCCCTCGTAGTTGAGTGGAATTGCCGCCATCGAGCGGTAGCCGCGTTCGAGGCTCTCCGTGCGCCACTCCTCGTCGACGCTCGGGTCGGCGAGTTCGAGGTCGGCGACCAGCACCGTCCGCCGTTCGGCGACGACGGTCGCCGCGGGGCCGACGGATATCGCTCGTTTCGACGCCGGTCGCTCGGGGAGGTCGGTGTCCGAACGCGTCGCCCAGTGGGTCGGTGACACCGTCTCGGTCACCCAGTTCACGCGACCGACCCACGCGAACGCGTACGGACCGTCGTCGACGAGGCGGTGGCACAGTCTCGACTCCAACTGGGCTTTGTTCGTCGCCTCCACGACCACGGCCACCGTCGCCCGAAACGTCGAGACGAGTCGGGCCAACCGCTCTGAGACGCCGTCCACGGTCTGTTCGTCGGCGCTCACCCTGTCGAACGTGACGACGACCTGTTCGACGCTGTCGTGTTGGACGATGGGTGCCGCACTCACCACGAGTCGGTCCGAGGCGTCGTCGGAGACGACTTCCTCGCGGGTGAGCGTCTCCCGACTCGCGACCACTCTGTCGACGACGCTCGTCTCCGTCCCCGTCAGCCAGTCCGACCTGGAGAGCGACTCGTCTCCGTCGTCGAGGTCCAGCAGTTCCCTCGCGCGGTCGTTCGCCCTGAGAACGTCCCCGTCGGCGTCGAGGAGGAGTGCGCCGACGGGCATGACGCGAAGCAGCGAGTCGACGGCGACGCCGGGCGTCGGCAACGATCGAGCGACCGCGGGCCGTCGTGTCGCCGCGTCGACCCACCACACTCGCTCTTCTCCGACCCTCTTGGCTCGCACTCGACCCTCGTCTTCCAGTTCACCGAGTACCCCGACGGCCCGGTCGTCCTCGTCACCCACCATCGTCGCGACTTCCGCCGCCGTCAGGGGTTCACCGTCGGTTCCACCCTCCCCGAACGCGCGGAGATACCGCTGTGTGTCGATACTTTCCACGTGGACAGAACGTCTTCCAAAGACATAGCGGTTTGTCACGCCCGGCGTGACAGCCACTACCCTCCGAGCGGCACCGGCCGCGTCAGTTCCGCCCGAACAGACGCTCGCGGAGCGAGCGTTTCCGCTTCCGTTCGGCCAGCAGGACGGAACAGCTCACGTCCTCGACGACGTCCAGGACGAGGGTTCCGCGGACGAGGCGCGAGAGGAGTCCGCGCTCCGTCGCACCGATGATGAGCATCGACGCGTCTTCGGCGTGGCGTTCGATGCTCCCCTCGACGTCCGCCGTCTCGTCGACGAGCAGTTCGGCCTCGCTGAGGCCGTGTTCGTCGGCCCACTCGGAGAGGAACCGTTCGCCCTCCTCCTGGTCGTCGGTGACGTGGAGCAGTCTGACCGTCGAACCGTACTGTTCGCGGAGCGTCGCCGCGACGGCCGCGGAGAGTTCCGAGTCGGGGCCGCCGGCCGTCGGAACGAGTATCTCGGAGGCGTCGAAGCCGCGGTCTTTCAGCACGAGGAAGTCGCACGGGAGCGAACTCGCGAGTTCGTCGATGGCCGACTCGGCCCGTCCGGGCGCGCCGTGGGAGTCCGGGCCCCATCCCATGACGGTGATGTCGGCGTCGTACGTGCGCGCGGCGTCGAATATCTCCTCGAACGAGCGGTGCGAGAGGATGGTGTGCGTCTCGATGGGGGCACCGAACGTCTCGGCGTCGTCGCGGGCGCGTTCGAGCAGTTCGTGCGCCTCGGCGAAGTCCCCGCGTTCGCGGGCGGATTCCAGCGCCGTCTGGTCGGGCACCTGTTCGATGTGGACGGCGACGACGGTTCCGTTCCGTTCTTTCGCGAGTGCGCTGGCGAGGGTGATGAGGTCAGTCTCGTTGGCGGGGTTCGCCAACGGAACCATCACCCGGTACTGTCCGCCGTCGGGTTGGACGGACGTGGCCGCCGAGACGGCCGCCTCGGGCATCTTCTCGGACCGACTGAGGATGTACTGCCCGAGGATGCCCTGCTTCGTGGTCCGCGACCGGGCGTAGCCCAGATACCACAGCATCGAGAAGACGGTGAACCCGACGGCGAGCAGGATGATGTCGACCGCGAAGAAGTAGATGAGCGCGAACGACGTGAGGAGACCGACGATGGGCGTGAACGGGTAGAGCGGCACCGTGTAGTCGGGTTGGTACTCCTCGGGGTCGGCCGTTCGCATCACGATGAGCGCGAGGTTCAACAGGCCGTAGATGATGAGGTGGAGGACGCTGCCCGCCGTCGCCAGCGTCTCCACGTCCGCGAGCAGGATGAACGCGAAGATGAAGCCGCCGGTGATGGCGATAGAACGGTACGGCGTGCCGAACCGCGGGTGAATCTCGTTGAGGTCCTCGGAGACGATTCTGTCGCGACCCATCGCGAAGTTGATTCGCGACGACGCGAGGATGGAGGCGTTCGCGCTCGACGCCGTCGCGAGGAGGCCGCCGAACAGCATCGCCGCCGCGCCGATGGGCCCGATGAGCATCCGCGCCACGTCGACGACGGCGGTGTCGTTTCCGGCGACGACTTCGTTCGGGACGGCGGCGAGCACCGTCACGAGGACGAGTGCGTACACCGTCGTCACGATGAGGACGCTCCCGATGACAGCGCGCGGGAGGTTCTTACCGGGTTCTTGAATCTCCTCTGCGACGGAGGTAATCTGGACGAAGCCCAGATACGAGACGAACACCAGTCCCGTCACCGGGAGGAGCGGCGAGATACCCTTGTCCGGCGGGACGATGGGTCGGAGCGACGAGAGGTCGGCGTTCATCGCGCCGAACGCCGTGAAGACGGCGAGGATGGCGACGAGGGTGACGACGATGTAGTTCTGGAGTTTCCCCGTCTCCTTCGCGCCGACGTAGTTGACGAAGACGAACAGACCCGCGCCCGCGAGGGCGACGATTTTCACGCCCGATATCGTGGCGACGCCGAGGTCGAGCGTCGGAACCGCGAGGAACGTGGTGACGTACTGACCGAACCCGGCCATGTAGAACGCCGAGGCGAACGCGAGGCCCATCCAGTTGCCCCAGCCCGCGATACTACCGAAGAGGGGGCCGAGCGCGTGGTTGACGTAGTAGTACGCGCCGCCGGACTTCGGCATCGCCGTACCGAGTTCGGACGCCGAGAGCGCAGTGAGAAGTGCGATTGCGCCGCCGAGGACGAACGCCGCCGCGGCGAGGGGTCCGGCCTGTAGGACGGCGGGGCCGGGCAGGACGAAGATGCCCGCGCCGATCATCGTCCCGACGCCGATAGTGAGGGCGGCGAGTGGCCCCAGGTCTTTGGCGAGTTCTTCGTCGCTCACGCCGAGACACCTCCGTGTGTCGGAACCGTGAGCGGGGAAGAATAGTCGTCGCTCACGCCGAGACACCTCCGTGTGTCGGAACCGTGAGCGGGGAAGAACAGTCGTCGCCGCTCACGACGACTCACCCTCCTCGCTGGCATCCGGGAGCGCGACGACCGGTAGGTCGCTCTCGGTCACCAACGCGTCGCGGGTGTCGCCGGAGAACAGGTCCCACCAGCGACTCCCACCGCGCGGGGTGAACGCGATACAGGTCGCGTCGAACTCGTGGGCGGCGTCGATGATGGCGTCGGCGACGTCGGTGCCGTAGCGGAGGTCTGTCTCGACGGTCACACCGGCGTCCTCGCCCGCCCGACGAACCGCCGCAAACAGTTCCTCGGCGAGTTCTTCGCGCTGTTCGAGGGGCGCCTTGTCGGGCGCACCGCCCGCTTTCTCGATGACGTGAACGAAGACGGGACGGCCGCCGACGGCGGCGACGCGAGGGAGAACGGCCGCGGCCGTCGCTCGCGCGTCGTCCTCGCCGGCGACGGGAACCAACGGTCGCGCGAACAGCGACTCCGAAGCGTCGTCAACCAAGTCGTCCACCTCCGTCGGCGTCGAGCGACGGTCCGCAGCGACGCGTCGCCCACGGTGACGCGGACGTATCGCTGCTCTCGGCGCAGACTGTCGAGTCTGTCTGCCCCCTCCCACCGAAACGAGAGATACGCGTGCGTGAACGAGTTTCGCGGTCGGTCATAACTGAGTTATTGAGCCTCCTCAGCTTTAGAAGTTCGCAAACAGGGTTCGCGTCGTCGGCGAATTTCGCGCGCGCCGTGGCGCGAACGGCGCTCAGACGGCGGCGACCCACGCCCGGTAGTCGTCGTCGCGTCCGTACACGTCGAGGAACACTCGGTCGGCGAACGCGGCGAGACGGTTCGCGTCCGACCGCGCCGTGATTCGCAGGTTCGTCCCTTCGGCCTCCTCGGGCGACTCCATCTGGTCGATTCGGAACTCGGGGAACTCCGAGAGCAGCGACTTCGCGCGGTCTAACTCCGCGTCGGTCACGTCCATGTTGAACGTCTGGTCGGCGAACTGCACCCACGGGGCCGGTTCGTCCTCGCCGTCGATGTCGGGGTCTCTGTCCACCTCGATGGTCAGAAACGGACTCGCTCGGGTGCGGTGGGCGGCGACCGCTTCGGCGAACAGTTTCCGTCGTTCCGTCGGTTCGTCGGCGTCGAATCTGGTCATACTGGCCGTACTCGGCGTCGGTAGAAAAACGGCGTGACCGGCGTCGTTCACGCTCGCCGAACGGTGGCACGTCGCGACCGGACGTCGTTGCCGGTGGTCCAGCGTCAGCGCGTGCGAACGAACTGAACGGAGCGACGTTTTCTTCAACGTTATACCGACGGCCCGGGATGTGCGAATATGGGCAAGCACATCTTGTTGCTCGGCGCACCCGGTGCCGGAAAGGGAACGCAATCGAAGCGACTCGCCTCGGAGTTCGACCTCGAACACGTCACGACGGGTGACGCGCTTCGCGCGAACAAGGACATGGACATCAGCGACATGGACTTCGAGTACGACACGCCGCGCGCGTACATGGATGCGGGCGAACTCGTCCCCGACGACGTGGTAAACGAAATCGTCAAGACGGCGCTGCAGTCGGCCGACGGCTACGTCCTCGACGGCTACCCGCGCAACCTCGACCAGGCGGAGTATCTCTCGGAGATTACGGACCTCGACGCCGTCCTCTACCTCGACGTCTCGGAGGAGGAACTCGTCGACCGTCTGACCGGTCGCCGCGTCTGTCCCGAGTGCGGGTCGAACTACCACGTCGAGTTCGCGCCGCCGGCGGAGGAGGGCGTCTGCGACGAGTGCGGCGCGGATCTGATTCAGCGTGACGACGACACCGAAGCGACCGTCCGCGAGCGTCTCTCGGTATACCACGAGAACACCGAACCCGTCGTCGACCACTACCGCGAGGAGGGCGTCCTCGTCGAGATAGACGGCGAACAGACGCCGGACGACGTGTTCGAGGACGTCGCTTCCGTCGTCGACGACGCCTGAGACGCCGCTACGAGGCAGTTTTCCGTCGGCTCGCGGGCGGAGCGACACCGACGAAGAGAGTAAAAGGTTCATAACCGGTGAGTTGCTACTTTCTCGGCAATGGCACGAATCGAACAGAAGGTGCGCGACCTCGTCTCCTCGGACCCGGAGATGCGGGACGCCATCGACACGGTCCTCGAACGGGCCGACGACGGCGACGTCCGCTGGGTCGACGTGAAAGGAGACATCACGAGCGGTCACTGGGGGCGACTCATCGAGAAGGGCGTCCTCGTCGACGGCGACGAAGGGTTCGAACTCGCCGACCCCGAGGCGACGCGCGCCGGTCTGGAGGAGGCGTCGGAGTCGTCCTCCAGTCCGTCGGTGTCGAAGTCGACGGTCGACACCTCGGACCTCGGCGACTCCTCGTGGTCGACGTACGACAAGATGGCGGGCGTCGTCACAGTGGCACTGTTCGCCGCGTACGGCTGGAAACCGCTCCGAGACATCATCGGCAACGGGATGGACCTCCTGTTGGGACCGCTCACGGACATCCTCCCGTTCTACGCCGTCGTGATGGTTATCGCGCTGGCGACGGGCCTGTACTCGACGCTCCTGCAGGCGAACCTCATGGACATGGAGAAGATGGGCAAGTACCAAGAGCGGATGAAGGACATCCAGCGTCGACAGAAGGAGGCCCGCGAGGCGGGCGACGACGACGCTCTCGACGCCATCCAGCAAGAGCAGATGGAGGCGATGGGCGACCAGATGGGGATGTTCAAAGAGCAGTTCCGCCCGATGGTGTGGATTATGTTCCTCACCATCCCGGCGTTCCTCTGGATGTACTGGGCTATCGGTGTCGGCGGGAACGCCGACGCCGCCTACGCGCTCGAACCGGTCGTCTTACCTCTCGTTGGGTCCGTGCAGTGGACCGAGGGAGTCATCGGCCCGATGCAGGCCTGGATCGTCTGGTACTTCCTCTGCTCGATGGGCTTCACTCAGATTATCCGCAAGAGCCTGAACATCGACATGACTCCGTCGACGTCGTAGACGACACCGGTTCTCCTCTTCGTTCGAGGTTCGCTACGAACTCACACACCCATGCGGCAAAGACAACCTCTTTTAGCCGCACCGTCCGAGAGTCTATATGTTGTTGACTGTCTCCGGCCCACCGGGTGCCGGAAAGAGTACGACCGTCGCCACACTCGCCGAGGCCTTCGGCCTCGAACACATTTCGGGTGGCGACATCTTCCGAGAACTAGCCGCCGAGCGAGACATGACGGCCGTGGAGTTCAACCGACTCGCGGAGGAAGACGACCAGATAGACCGCGACTTGGACCGCCGTCTCCGAACCATCGCCGTCGAACGTGACGACGTGCTCTTGGAGTCGCGACTGGCCGGGTGGTTGGCGGGCGATGCGGCCGACATCCGCCTGTGGTTGGACGCGCCACTCGACGTCCGCGCGACGCGTATCGCCGACCGAGAAGACAAGTCCGTCGAGACGGCGCGCGAGGAGACGCGCGCCAGAGAGGAGAGCGAGGCGCTTCGCTACCACGAGTACTACAACATCGACATCGGAGACCACAGCATCTACGACATCACGCTCAACACGGCCCGGTGGAGCGAGGAGGACGTCCCGGACATCCTGACCGCCGCCGTCGAAGCCTACGACCCCGTAGACGACGAGGGCAAGTTCCCCGTCGAGGGCGTCAGATACGACTTCTGAACGATGACCGAGTTTCGCGGCCCACCCGACGACCGTTCGCTCTCTGACCTGCTCTCGTTCGGCGTCGTCAACCTCGACAAGCCACCCGGCCCCTCCGCGCACCAGGTCGCGGCGTGGGTTCGCGACATGGCCGGCGTCGAACAGGCGGCGCACGCCGGAACGCTGGACCCGAAAGTCACCGGGTGTCTCCCGACGCTCCTCGGCGACGCCACGCGGATGGCACAGGTGTTCTTGGAGGGGACCAAAGAGTACGTCTCCGTCTTAGAACTGCACAAGCCCGCGCCGTCGGACCTCGACGCCGTCGTCTCGGAATTCGAGGCCGACGTCTACCAGAAACCGCCGCGGAAGAGCGCCGTCACCCGCCGCCTCCGCTCGCGCGAGGTGTACGAGTTGGACCTGCTTGAGGTGCAGGACCGACAGGCACTGCTCAGAATCCGGTGTGAGAGCGGGACCTACGTACGCAAACTCTGCCACGACATCGGTCTCGCCGCCGGAACGGGAGCACACATGGGCCACCTCCGACGGACGGCGACTGACCCGTTCGACGACGCCACCCTCTCGACGATGTACGACCTCGCGGACGCCCTCGCGTTCGCCGAGGACGGCGACGAAGGCCCGATTCGAGACATCGTCGCGCCCGCGGAACGAGCGCTCTCGCACCTCCCGCACCTCACCGTCGCGTACTCTGCGGCCGAACAGGTCGCGCAGGGTGCGCCCGTCTACGCCCCCGGCGTGATAGCCGCCGAGGACGCCGAACGCGGGTCGCTCGTCGCCTGCGTCACGCCCGACGACGCCGCCGTCTGTCTCGGCCGACTCGTCGGTGACCCCGACGCCGAAGGGGGCGAAGTCGTCTCGCTCGAACGCGTCCTCGTCTGACTCGGGCGCGCCCTCGTCTGCGTTCAGACGTGTCCATCTCCGCGTTCGGACGCGCGTTTCCGCGACCCGGCCGCTTTTCTCCGCCGACCGAGACCCCGAGACGTGAACGTTGGAGACGTCGAATCCGAACCCGGCGAACGCGCGAGCGGATGGCTCGAAGTGACCGGACTCCCGACCGGCGGGTCCGAGCGACTCCCGGTCGTCGTCGCCGAGGGTGCCTCCGAGGGGCCGACGCTGTGGCTCACCGGCGGGGTCCACGGCGACGAGGCGACGGGCGTCGCCGTCGCGCAGGACGCGACGGCCGCGATGGACGCCGACTTCCTCCGGCGGCTCTCGGGTACGGTCGTCTGCGTGCCCGTCGTCAACCCCGCCGGACTTCGTCGCAACCGCCGCCACTCGTACTACGGCGGCGACGACCCGAACCGCTACTTCCCGGACCCCGAGTCGTCCTCCTCGCGTCCGCCGAGCGTGCAAGAACGCATCGACGAGCGACTGTACGAGGCGTTCTGCGACTCCGCGGACGCCCTCGTGGACCTCCACACTGCACAGGTCGGGTCGATGCCGTTCGTCATCCGCGACCGGGTGCTGTACGGCGAACGACGCGACGAGTCCGAGGCCGAATCGCTCGCCGAGGACCTGTCCCGACTCGTCGACGCGTACGGCTTTCCGACGCTCACGGAGTACCCCGCCGCGGAGTACGTCGAACAGGCCCTCCAGCGCTCGACGGCCGGCGCGGCGCTGAACGCGGCCGGGATTCCGTCCTTTACCGTCGAACTCGGCGGACACAGTGTCGTCGAGGAGGACGTACGCGCCGCCGGCGTCGCGGGCGTCTTCGGCGTACTGGTCGAGATGGGGATGGTCGACGAGAGCGACGTCCCGGACGCGGTGGGTGCTCCCGGTACCGACGTCCCCGACGCGCCCGTCGACTATCCGGTGCGCCGTGCGGTCCACCCGCGGACGGAGACGGCCGGACTCGTGCGCCACCGCGTCGTCGCCGGAGACGTGGTCGAAGCGGGCGACGTCGTCGCCGACGTGGTGTCGCCTCACGGCGACACAACCGACACCGTCGAATCAGAACACGACGGCTACGTCATCGCTCGGCGGGAGGGACTGGCCGCGTACGAGGGCGACCCCGTGCTGAGCATGGCCGTCCGCGACGACGGCGAGTTGGTCGTCCCGCGCGACGCCGACGCCGACGCCGACACGGACGCCGACGCCGACACATAATCGTGGTATCCCGTGACTGCGCCGCCTCGAAACGAAGCACTTAACGGTCGGACCCTCCTTCTCTCGAATACACCCTGGGACCGTGGGGTAGTGGTATCCTCTGCCGATGGGGTCGGTAGGACCTGAGTTCGACTCTCAGCGGTCCCATATCTTCTGACGACGCTACGCGACGAGCGAAGCGAGTCGCCGTACGTCCCGCAGAGGTGGAACCGTCCAAGCTACGCTGAACCCCATATAAACGGGTTATACGCTTAAGCTACAGAACGATGGAGTTACGAGCCGTCAACTCACGTGTATGGCACAGAGCCACCACGCGAACGCGCAGAGCACGACCACCGAATCGGCCCTCTATCTGCCCGCCGGGGAAACCTCGGCGTTCGAGACCACGCTGGTCGACGACGTCTGGTCGGCGCTGTTCAACAATCGAGTCTGAAACGTCGATACCACCGCGCGCGACTGCGTTGAAACGGTCGACACGTGGTCGATTGCGACGGTTTCTGATGTGACTACCCGAAGAGGCAGGCACGGGTGCGGTCCGACGCAACGGACAGGTTCTCGGCGTTCGAAACCAGCGACAAACCGGACCAGTCGAGTCGTCACATCGCCACCGCTACGCTCCGCGAGCACACCTCGCGCTCCGACCGTCCACCGAGCGTTTAAGAAAGTTCGAGTGGAACGCCCGAACGCGACCACCACGCGGCCCACAGAACGATGACCGACACCAAAGCGGTCGTCCGAGTCGAGCACTCGGACATCGTCCTCACGGAGACAGTCAGCCACGACCCTAGTTCGAGCGTCAGGTCGGTGTCCGAAGCGGGAACCGACCCGACGTCGGGGAAGTTCTTCTATCACATCGAGTCGTCGGATTTCTCCCGGTTCGAAGATGGGTTACGGAACGACCGCACCATCGGCGCGTTCGAGCGAGTCTCCGAAACCGGCGACCGGAAAGCCATCTATCGCTTCGAGTACACGGACGAAGCCAAGGTCCTCTCGCCGGTGGTTTCGGCCGCCAACGGCGTCATCCTCGACATGAAGAACGAGGGGCGCGCGTGGGTTCTCACGGTGTGGATTCCCGAGCGCACGGACTTGGTTCACATCTGGGACTACGCGCAACGGAACGGCATCGACATCGAGTTACTGCGGGTGAACGAGTACGCGAGTTTGGGCGATACCGACGCCGGGTTGACCGACAGCCAACGGAACGCGCTCCTCGTCGCCTTCGAGACGGGGTACTTCGAAGAGCCGCGGAACGCGACGCTCAGCGACGTCGCCGACGAGTTGGGTATCTCTCAGCCCGCGGCCAGCGGCCTCCTCCGACGTGGAATCAAACGACTCGTCGTCTCGTCGATGATGGACGACAGCGAAACGCCCGACTGAGCACGACGCTCGCTCGAAAAGCTGGACCAAAAACGCCGAACGCTAGTTACCGCTTCGCGCCCGGATTCGTCACCGCGCCGTTCGCCGCCGAACCGAAGTCGTTCGCGTACTTCGCCAGCACACCCGAGGTGTACGGCGGGTCACGCGGTTCCCACTCGTCCTTTCGGGCGTCGAGTTCGTCCTGCGAGAGGTCCACGGAGAGTTCGCGTTCGGGGATGTCGACCGTCACCTCGTCGCCGTCTTCGAGGAGGGCTATCGGGCCGCCGACGGCCGCCTCGGGGGCGACGTGGCCGACCATCGGACCCCGCGTCGCGCCGGAGAACCGGCCGTCGGTCAGGAGTGCGACGTCGTCCTCGTGGCCCTGTCCGACGACGGCGGCGGTGACGCCAAGCATCTCGCGCATCCCGGGACCGCCTTTCGGTCCCTCGTTGCGGATGCAGATGACGTCGCCCGACTCGATGTGTCCCTCCTGGACGTAGCGCATCGCGTCCTCTTCGCCCTCGAAGACGCGGGCGGGGCCGGTGTGGTGGAACGCGTCGTCGCCCGTGACTTTGAGGACGGCACCGTCGGGCGCGAGGTTGCCGGTGAGAATCTTGATGGCTCCCTCCGCTTGATACGGGTCGTCGACGGTGTAGATGAAGTCGCCGGAGACGTCCTCGTCGTCGGGCAACTCGAGGTGGTCGAGTTCCTCCGCGACGGTGCGACCCGTGACGGTCATCGCGTCGCCGTGGAACAGTCCGGCGTCGACGAGACGACGGATTACGACCGGGAGGCCGCCCTGTTCGTGCAGGTCGTTCATCACCTTCGTGCCGCCGGGTTGGAGGTTCGCTATCTTCGGCGTCCGGCGAGAGATTTCGTCGAACTCCTCGATAGAGAGGTCGATTCCCGCCTCGGCGGCGAGTGCGAGGAGGTGGAGAACGGCGTTCGTGGAGCCTCCGATGGCGACTTGGATGGCGATGGCGTTCTCGAACGACTCCTTCGTGAGGATGTCCGAGGGGCGCAGGTCGTTCTCGACGGCTTCGAGGACGGCCTCACCCGCGCGGCGGGCGACGTCGTAGCGCTCCTCGGACTCGGCTGGCGCGGAGGCGGAGCCGAGCGGCGCGAGACCGAGTGCTTCGGAGATGGAGGCCATCGTGTTCGCGGTGAACATCCCGCCGCACGAACCCGCACCGGGGCAGGCGTGGCGTTCTAAGTCGTCGAGTTCGTCGGCGCTCATCTTCCCTTCGGCGTACGTTCCGACGCCCTCGAAGACGTTCTGGACGGTCACCTCGCGCCCCTCGTGTTCGCCGGGCATGATAGAGCCACCGTAGAGGAACACCGACGGCAGGTCCGTCCGGATGGCGGCCATCATCATCCCGGGGAGGTTCTTGTCGCACCCGGCGACGGTGACGAGGGCGTCGAGTCGTTCGCCGAACGCGACGAGTTCGACGGAGTCGGCGATGACCTCTCTGGAGATGAGCGAGGCTTTCATCCCCTCCGTTCCCATCGAGATGGCGTCGGAGATGGTGATGGTGCCGAACTCGATGGGCATCCCGCCCGACTCGTCGATACCCTCGATTGCGGCGTCTGCCACGTCGTCTAAGTGGACGTTGCACGGCGTGATGTCGGCGGCGGGGTTGGCGACGCCGACCATCGGCGACCCGAGGTCCTCGTCGTCGAATCCCATGGCGCGGAACATCGCTCGGTGGGGGGCGCGCTCTGCGCCCTCCGTCACCTCGGAACTGCGGAGACGTTCGTCTTTCCCGCTGGAGAACGGTTCGTCGTCTTCGTCCTCGCGGGGAGTCTGACTGCTCATACTCGTGGGTATCCGTCTGTGCCCTTAAACTACCCCGACGGGACAGAAATTACAGGTTCGTTCGTCGGAGAACGACGGAGTCAGTCTCGCCGCGCCAACCCGGCGAGGTGGGGCGCTTCCGCGACGAGAATCTCGTCGGTGCCGAGACGCGCGGCGTTCTCGCTCCCGGGAAGACAGAAGACGGGCGTGTCGTGGACGATGCCGGCCGTCGCGCGCGTGCCGACGATGCGCGTTCCCACCTCGTCGTAGGAGAGACGGCGGAACAGTTCGCCGAACCCGGGGAGGGCCTTCTCCGTCAGGTCGTCGACGGCTTCGACGGTCACGTCGTCGGGCGTGACGCCCGTTCCGCCGGTGGTGACGACGGCGTCCACGTCGTCTCGGTCCACGAGGCGGTTCACGGTGGACTGGATGCCGTCGAAGTCGTCCGCGACCAGTTCGCGGACGGAGACGGAGTGGCCGGCGTCTTCGAACCCCTCGACGATGGCGTCGCCCGCGGCGTCGTCGTCGATGGACCGAGAGGAAGAGACGGTGACGACGCCGACGCCGAGGCTCTCCACGTCGTGTGCGTGATGGTGGTGATGGTCGTCGTGGTGGTCGTCGTCCGCGTGCTGGTGGCCGTCCTGACCGTGGTGGTCGTGGTCGCCCGCGTCGTCGTCGCGGTGGCGGTGCGTCTCGTTCCCGTCGCGTCCGTGGTCGCTCACGGGCGCACCGTTCGGGCCGGGTGCACAAAGGTTTCGCGTCGCCGGTCAGTCGTCGCCGACGCTCCGAATCCCGTCGGGGGTGATTCGGTCGGCGTCTGCCGCCAGGTCCGCGAACACCGACTCGGCCCACGCCACCGCCTCGTCGGAATCGTTGCGGAGGAGGCCGCCGACGCCGGTGTCGGTGTAGACGAGGATTCCGGCCTCCCACTCGGTGACCCAGAGACCGAACGAGAACGGAATCTCGGCCCGCGAGATGGTCACGTTCTCGTCGCGGAGTTGTTCGAGAAACACCGCGCGCGTCGCCGCCGTCGAGACGAGTTGGCTGACGACGGAGTCGGAGATGAGCATCTCCACCTGCGTGTCGCCCGCCGTCGCCGCCTCGTAGAACCCCTCGAAATGACCCGAGAGCACGACCGGTGCGATGCCGCGAAGGCGTTTCGCCGTCCGAACGCTGTCGAACAACTGCTGGACGACGCCGTCGGGCATCTCGGGCGTCGCCGCGTACGCGTCCGCGTCGGCGAGGAACCGCCGGTCGAGTGGCCCGTCGACCGGCAGTTGGTTCAGTACGGCCACGGCGTCGCCCACGTCTCGTATTCGCTCGTGGAACTGCTCGGCGGCGTCCAGCGAACAGCCACCGGCCACCGTCGCCTCGTACCGTCCGTCGACTCGCTTCACCAACCCCGCATCGCGGAGTTCGCGAATCGCGCGGTCGACCGTCGACCGCGAACTCTCTACGGCCTCGGTCAACTCGCGCTTGTCCCGAGGTTCGAGGACGACCGCTCGAAGCACGTCTTCTCGGGTGAGAACTACGTCTTCGAGAGACCGCCGCTCTTTGGACATGTGTGCTAGTTCTCGACAACCAGTGTTGAAGATTTTGACTCTCTCTAGAAGTTTCCCGTCGCGGACGGCTCCGAACGGGGCGGAGAGTCTCAGCCGTCGCCGCAGAGCGAACAGTTCGACACGGAAATACTTCGTCGAACGTCGAACTATCAGAAAGACATGCGTCGTACACGGAGGCTTTTACTGTCACCGTGTGACCGACTGTCTATGCAGGCTGTGCAATTCTCGGAACACGGCGACAGAGACGTCTTAGAGTACGGCGAGTTCCCGGACCCGGAGGCCGGGCGAGACGAAGTCGTCGTGGACGTGAAGGCGGCGGCGCTGAACCACCTCGACATCTGGACGCGACGTGGGCTGCCGGGCGTGGAGTTGGAGATGCCTCACATCCCCGGCAGCGACATGGCGGGCGTCGTCCACGAAGTCGGCGAGGGCGTGACGCGTTTCGAACCCGGGGACAGAGTCGCACTCATCGCGGGCGTCGCGGGCGAGCACAGCGAGTTCACGCGGAAAGGTGACCCCACGCTGGCGCACGACTTCCATATCATTGGCGAACACGTCCGCGGCGTCCACGCGGAGTACGCCGCCGTCCCCGCCGCGAACCTCGTTCCCGTCCCCGAGGGCGTCGACTGGGAAGTCGCCGGGTCGGCGTCGCTCGTCTTCCAGACGGCGTGGCGGATGCTGGTCGACAGAGGCGAGATTCGGCCGGGCGAGTCCGTCCTCGTCCTCGGCGCGTCCGGCGGCGTCGGGCACGCGGCGGTCCAAATCGCCGACCACGCGGGCGCGGAGGTGTTCGCGACGGCGTCGACGGACGAGAAACTCCGGTACGCCGAGGAGTGCGGCGCGGACCACACCATCAACTACGAATCGGACGACTTCGCGGCCGCGATTCGCGACGCGACGGGCAGACGCGGCGTCGACATGGTCGTCGACCACATCGGCGCGGCGACGTACGAAGACTCGCTGAAGAGTCTCCGGAAGGGCGGCCGCGTCGTCACCTGCGGGGCGACGACGGGCCCGAACCCCGACGCCGGCCTCAACCGCATCTTCTGGAACCAACTGTCCGTCATCGGGTCGACGATGGCGACGCCCGGAGAGGCCGACGAGGCACTCGACTTGGTGTGGGACGGCACGTTCGAACCGCGCGTCCGCGACACCCTCCCCATGAGCGAAATCGCGCGAGCGCACGAGATGATAGAGAACCGTGAGGGCTTTGGCAAGGTGGTGGTAATCCCCGACAGTGAACTCTAACGGCGACGACACCGGCGGATACGTCCACCGACCCGACGGCGCTCCCAGTTCCGACGCCGGACGCGACGAACCCGAGGCGACGGGATTCGGTTCGACGGGGTGGGGACTCGTGGCCGTCCTGATACTGTGTACCATCGTCGTCCCCGGGATAATCTACCTGGAACCGTCGGTGTTCGCGGCCGTCGGCATCCCGTACACCGTTGCGCTCCTCATCCTCCCCCTCCTCCCGGCGGCCATCCTGGGTCTCACGGCCGTCTGGTCGATGACGGGTGCGACGAACGGCGGACGCCGAGACGACTGAACGAACGCCGAGGCGGTTCGGCGACCACCGCGGACCGACTTCCTTGTTTGCGCGTCCATATGTGTGTTCGTGACAAGGCTTATATCAGTTCATGTGTGACAATCACATGCATAGATGTTCGAACAGTTCTCCAGCGGCTACTACCTGGGCCGCCTCTACGTCGAACCGTACGACGGCGACGTTCCCGCTATCCACCGAACCGACCACACCCACGTCAACGAACGACTGTACGCCGACGAGGAACTCGTCCGCCTGGACGTGCCACTCGTGATGAAACTCGACCACGGACACTTCCCCGTCGTCGGCGACGAGGGCGTCCCCTCCGGCACACTCGCCCTCCCGCGCGAGTTCGCCGGGATGGACCTGCCGGACGACAGAGACGTCCTCCTCGCGAAACCCGAGCGAGCGACGGAACTGCTCCGCTACGCGGGGTACGACTTCGACGACTCCGCAGTCGCCTGAACCGGGACGCGGTCGGTCGCTTCCGTCGTTCCCTCGGTCGGCGCACCCGAAAGAGACGCGTCAGAGGAGTTACGACGCCGCGCCGTCACCCCCGAACTCGACGGCTGTCTCGACGAGGCGGGCGTCGTCCGCGACTCCCCCGGCCTGTTCCGGCGCGTTCGGCCCTCGCGTTCGGCGCAGGCCGCCGGCCACCGGCCGCACAAGGCGCACGTTCAAGTGGGCCGCGCGCCCGCCTCGTACCAAGATGCTGGACGAGTTGCTGGGACGGGCGGAACTCAAAGCGCGCATCGAGGAACTGGAGGAGGAGAAACACCACCTCGAACGCCGCGCCGAGGCCGAAGAGGAACGCCGCGCCGAGGCCGCCAGAGAGCGACAGGAGGCCGAAGAAGAGGTCAACCGCCTCGAAGACCGAATCACGGAACTGGAAGACCGAGTCGGTCGACTCGGCGGCGACGAAGAGTCGACGCTGGACTACCGCGGCACCGAGGACCTGTTCGGCGAGCGTCGCGACGAAGTGCTGTCCAGACTCGACTCGTTCTCGACCGGACCCGAGGGAGCGTTCTCCGCCGTCGTCGGCGACGAACTCCCAGAGGCGGTGACCGACGCGTTCGACGACCGGAGCGCACTCGTCCGTCGGGCCGCGCCGTGTCTCTGTCTCACCGACGACGCCGGCCTCGTCTCCGTCGCCCTCTCCGTTCCCACCCCGCCCGCGACGTTCGCGACGTGGGCCGAGGAGTTCGAGTTCGAACGCTCGTGGTTCGTCCCCGACGCTCCGACGAAGGTCGCACTCGTTCGCTCGGACCTGTTCGCCCTCGGCGTCTACGACGGCGACTCGGTTCGTCTCGTCGACGACGTGGAGTCCGACGTGATGAACGCCCACTCGAAGGGCGGGTTCTCGCAGGCGCGGTTCGAACGGCGGCGCGACGAACAGGTCGACAACCACCTCGACAGGGCGCACGACGTCCTCGCAGCGCACGCCGACGTCGCCGACGGGTTGGTCGTCCTCGGCGAGCGAACCGTCCTCGGCGGCTTTCGAGAGATGGCCGACCACGTCGCGACGGTGGACGCCTCCGGCGACCCCGAAGACGCCCTGCGCGAGGCGGTCAGGGAGTTCTGGACGACGCGGCTGTACCGACTGTGAGCGGTCGCCGGAACACCCGAAATTAAGCCCTCCGTCGCCGTCGTCACTCGCACGATGACTGCCGCACGGACCGACGACGGCCCAGACCGGGTCGTCGTCCTCGCACACGAGAAGTTTCCGGACCGAGCGAAGACGGCGACGGGCGTCCTCAAGTACGCCGACTACGACGTGGTCGCCGTCCTCGACAGAGACAACCCCGGCACCACGGCGCGCGACCACCGCGCGGACTTACCGGACGTGCCCATCGTCGCCTCGATGGACGACGCGCCCGACGCGGACGCCCTCCTCGTCGGCATCGCACCCATCGGCGGCGGCTTCGACGAGTCGTGGCGCGAGGACGTCCGAACGGCCATCGAACGCGGCTGTGACGTCATCGCCGGACTGCACTACTTCCTCTCGGACGACGAGGAGTTCGCCCGCCTCGCGGCCGACCACGGCGTCGACCTGAACGACGTCCGAAAGCCGCACGAGGACCTCTCGGTGGCGCAGGGGACGTCCGCGGACGTCGACGCCGACGTGGTTCTCACCGTCGGGACCGACTGTTCGGTCGGGAAGATGACCGTCTCCTTGGAACTGGTCGAGGCGGCCCGCGAACGCGGTATCGACGCCGGGTTCGTCCCGACGGGACAGACGGGAATCATGATAGCGGGGTGGGGCAACCCTATCGACCGCGTGGTCTCGGACTTCACCGCGGGAGCCGTCGAGGAGATGATTCTTGAGATGGGCGACGACTACGACGTGCTGTTCGTCGAGGGACAGGGGAGCATCACGCACCCGGCGTACTCCGCGGTCACCTGCGGCATCCTCCACGGCGCGATGGCCGACTCGCTCGTCCTCTGTCACGTCGAGGGCCGCGAGGCAATCCACGGCTACGAGTCGTTCGACATCCCGCCCGTCTCCGAGTACGTCGACCTCTACGAGTCGCTGTCGGCGCCCGTCCACGAGTCGAAAGTCGTCGCCGGCGCGTTGAACACCTCGCACCTCGACGACGCCGACGCCCGCGACGCCGTCGACGCCTACGCCGACGAACTGGACGCGCCCGCGACGGACCTCGTTCGCTTCGACGCCGACGAGGTGCTGGACGCGATTCTGGAGGACTGACCGTGCTCTTGACGACCGAGTTCGAACGCGTCTCGTACCCGCTGGCCGACGCGTTCACCATCTCGCGGAGCACGCAGACCGAGGCGGAGAACGTCGTCGTCCGCGTCACCGACGACGGCGGGATGACCGGTATCGGGGCGGCCGCCCCCTCGGCGCACTACGGCGAGACGGCCGACACCGTCGAGGCGGTTCTCCCGGAACTCCTCGACGTCGTCGAGTCGGTCGGCGACCCCCACGGACACGCCCGCATCGAGCGACTGATGCGCGAACGCGTGGCGGGGAACCCGTCGGCGCGCGCGGCCGTGAGCATCGCACTCCACGACCTCGCGTCGAAGCGCCTCGGCCTCCCGCTCTACCGCCTGTGGGGACTCGACCCGACGGAAGCCCCGACGACGTCGTTCACCGTCGGGTTAGACGAGACGGAGACGATGCGCGAGAAGACGGAAGCCGCCGTCGACGACGGCTACTCCGTGTTGAAGGTGAAACTCGGGACCGACCGCGACGAGGAGATAGTCGACACCGTTCGCGACGCCGCGCCCGACGCGACGATTCGCGTGGACGCGAACGAGGCGTGGACGCCTCGCGAGGCCGTCGCGATGTCTGAGACGCTCGCCGACTACGACGTGGAGTTCGTCGAGCAACCCGTGCCCGCGTCGGACCCGGAGGGACTGAAGTTCGTCTACGAACGGTCCGCGCTGCCCATCGCCGCCGACGAGTCCTGCGTCACGCTCGCGGACGTCCCGCGCGTCGCCGACCGGACGGACATCGTGAACCTGAAACTGATGAAGTGCGGCGGCCTCGCGGAGGCGAAACGGATGATACACACCGCTCGCGCGCACGGACTGGAGGTCATGCTCGGCTGTATGATCGAGTCGAACGCCGCCATCGCCGCCGCGTGCCACCTCGCGCCGTTGCTCGACTACGCCGACCTCGACGGCGCGTTACTGCTCGACGAAGACGGATACGACGGCGTCCCCATCGACGCGGGCGAGATTCGTCTGCGAGACGTCGGTCGAAGCGGGACGGGCGCGCAACCGCGCTGACCCCGCTACTCCCAGTCGAGGTCCTCGGACCGACTGGCCGACCGCAGGATGAACGGCCCGATGGAGAGCGTCCGCTTCGCGACGGTGGCGATGCGGAGCATGAACGAGAGGAGGACGGCGAACGGTAACAGTGCGACCACCGTCGTCAGCGAGACGACGATGACGAGGTTGTGGACGCCGGCGGTCGCCCCCGTTATCGACCCGATGTTGTTGAGATACAGAATCGCCAGCGAGGACACCGTGAGCGACGGAATCGAGGCGTACAGCATCGCTCGCGAGAGGTTGATGAGCTCCCACTGGAAGTACAGCGTCTTGAAGTGCTCTCGGGCGGGGCCGAAGTAGGTGAGCGTGTTCACCACCTCGTCTAAGGCGTTGCGCGCCTCTTCGCTGAGACCGTCGCGAAACTCGTTCCGGAGACGGCGCGCCTGATAAATCTTCCACGAGTAGTTGAAATCGAGCGCCGCGAGCAACACGTCGAACGTCCCGAACTGCTCTTCTTCGAGTTCGTTCGACACCTCCTCGGAGTGCGAGACGAGACTCTCGACGTACGCGGCGATGCGCTCTTCGTTCTCGTCGTCGCCGGCGGAGGTCTCTTGCAGGTCGTTCGCGCGGTTCTGGACGGCATCGACGAGTGCGCGGAGGAACGCCGACGGTTCCGGCGGGGCCGCGGGTACCTCTAAGTCGTCTTCGACGTCGCTGCGGAACGCCATCGCGCCCTCCATGCGGTCCCGTTGGTCGCCGAGGGGGCCGAGTTCCTGCGAGAGGACGAGCGAGTTGATGGAGACGACGAGGGTGACGCCGGTGATAGTCGCCGTCACGAACGCCTGAAACAGCGTCTCGATGGGGTCGCCGGTGCGGACCGCGGACACGAGCGGTGCGGGGTCGAGGACGCCGAAGACGAGGGCGGCCAAGAAAATCACCGCCAGCGGAATCATCGAGACGAACCACCGGTTCGCGTCGAGGAGGTACCAGAGTTTGATGCGACTCTCGCCGGCGCGTTTTCGCATCGTGTCGCTGGGTTCGCCCTCTCGCTCGTCGCTCGCGTCCTCGTCGGAATCAGCGTCGCTCGCGTCCTCGTCGGAATCGTCGCTCGCATCCTCGTCGACATCCTCACCGTCGTCGCCGCCAGTTCTGTCGGCGTCGGCGTCGGCGTCGCCGCCCTCGCTCTCACGTCGGGTTTCGGCCGCTTCTTCGGCGGCCTCGCGGTCGTTCTGTGGCCCGTCACCGTCTCCGGTACCGCTCCCGGCGTCGCCCGTCCCGCCTCGGTCGGACGTCTCCCGGTCGTCGTCTTTCGACATCGGTCACCTACACCTTTCGAGAGAAAGCGTAAAGCTACCGTGGCCACTCGCGGTCGGTCGGACGAGAGAGGAAAACACTGAGAGGAGTCAGGCGTCGTCTTCGTTCTTCAGCTCTTCGAGTTCGGCTTCGACGTCCTCTTCGGCCACGTCCATCTCTTCGAGTTCCTCGTCCACGTCCGCGCTCGACGATTCCGTCTCGGCGTCTTCGGACGGGGCGGCGGACTTACCCATCTCCGCTTTCAGCGTCTCCAGTTCGCCGTCGACTTCGGCGTTCGACCGACCCGTGGAGAGTTCGCGGTCGATGGCGTCCTTGTCCGACATCACGTCGTCGAACGCGCCGGTGTCGACGAGTTCGTCCATCGCGGCCGAACGGGCCTCCATTTCGTCGGTCTGGTCCTCCGCGCGTTCGAGGGCGCGGCCCACGTCGCCCATCTCGTCGCCGACGCCGGACATCGCCTCGGAGACGCGAGAGGACGCCTCTGCGGCCTCGTAGCGCGCCTTCATCGTCTCCTTCTTCGTGCGGAACTCTTCGATGCGGTTCTGGAGTTGGTTCTTCTTGTCGACGAGGCCGTCCTGCGTCTCCTGTAAGTTGGCTATCTGCGTCTCCAACTCCTCTATCTGGCTCATCTTCGCCTGCTTCTTCTCTAAGGCGCGTCGAGCCAAGTCGTCGCGGTCCTGTCGAACCGCCTCGCGGGCCTGGTCGTTGTGCTTCTCCACGTTCTCTTCGAGACGACGCTTCTGAATCTCCAGTCGCTTCTTCTGCGTCGTCAGGTCGGCGATACCCTGTTTGACCTGCTGGAGTTGGTCACGCATCTTCTCGTAGGAGTAGTCCAGCGTCTCCGAGGGGTCCTCCGCTCGATTCAGGATGGAGTTGATCTTCGACCGGATGACGTAAGACGTGCGTGAGAGGATTCCCATGCCTGTATCTTGTTCACGCTGGCCTTAAAACCTCACGCGGTCAAGATGTCCCGTGACCCAGACTGTCCTCGTTCCGGGTGGTCGCGACGTCCGCGCGACGCTCGATACGGCCGCGAACGACCCCGACGACGACCGAGCGGACGCCGTCGTCGTCGCCTGTCCGCCCCATCCCCAGCACCGCGGCCACCGCGGCGACGAGCGACTCGTGGCGGTGGGCGACGAACTGGGCGAACGCGGCGTCGACTGCCTTCGCTTCGACTACGGGCCGTGGGACGAAGGCTACGGCGAACGCTCCGACACCCGCCGCGCCGTCGAGTGGGCCGGAGAGCGATACGACCACGTCGCTCTGTTCGGGTTCAGCTTCGGCGGTGCGATGGCGCTCTTGGCCGCCGCCGACGGCGCGGCGGTGTCGGCCGTCTCCGCTCTCGCCCCGGCGCACCGACTCGCCGACGATTTGGACGTGGTCGACTCGTTCCCCGAGATTCCGGTTCCCGTGCAGGTGGTGTACGGCACGCGCGACGACGTCGCCGAGGCCCACCTCGTCGCCGAACGCGCCCGCGAGTTCGAGCAGTCGGTCGCCGAACTCGACGCGGACCACTTCTTCGTCGGACAGAGCGCGACGGTGGCGACGACGGTTTCGGAGTTCTTGGTCCCGTGGCTTCAGGCGGCGGAGTCGCGGTAACCCGCGAGGAACCACGCGGCGCCCGCGACGACTGCCGCGACGACGGCGAACGTCCAGAACGCCGCCCACGCCGCCGCGCCGAGACTGTCCGTGTAGAAGAGCGTCACCGCGCCGGCGCCGCCGCCGGCGGCGAACGGCGCGAGGAACGGGGCGTCGGTCCAACTGCCGCCCGCGTTGTGGTACTCGACGGCGTACGCCCAGAGGTTGCCGACGGTGAACTGAAACAGAACGAGCGTGAACAGACCGGCGACGACGGCGGCGAGGACGCGAAACGGGGCGTAGTCGCCGTCGCGGAGCGAAAACGCCGCCCCAGCGAGAAACACGGCGAGCATCACGGCGTGCCACGGGCGGAGTCGGTGCTGGAGACGCGAGCGGAGGGTCATCGTTCGGAAATCACGCCGAGATGACAAGAACGTGTCGCGTCGTCAGTTGTAGCCGCGCCAGCGCTTTCCGCATTCCTTGCACTTGAAGAATCGCGTCGGCGGTTCGTCGGCCGCGCCGGTCTGTTTGATGGTGTACCACGCCTCGCCGTGGCCACAGTCGTCGCAGGTCACGTCAGTCGCCGTCGGTTTGCCCTCGAAGTCCGCGCCCTCCTCCGTCTCGATGACGTCCGAGTCGTCCTGCGCCTCCGTCGAGACGTACTGTTCGGCGAGGTCCGAATCCTGCGTCTGCGTCGCGCCGCAACTCGCACAGACCATCTCGCCGTCCTGATTGTGCATCATCGAACCGCACTCCTCACAGAACTGCATGGTCGGACTAACCCACCTCAGACACTAATGTCGTGCGCCTCGGCTCAGTCGTCGACCATCGGGCAGTTCCGGACGCGGAAGTGGTCGGCGTCGACGACTTCCACGATAGACGTTCGGTCGTGACCGCAGGCGAGTTCGGGCGGGTCGGTGAAGTGCGGACACTGCTGGCAGAACGCGCGCTTCGAGACGACGTGGTCCACGTTGCCGCGGGAGTCTTCGCCGGCGGTCCGTGCGGCCTCGCCGACGCCGACGCCGGACGCCTGCTCGGACTCGCCCGCCAGTTCCGTCCACAGTGAATCCGTGTCCACCGCCTCCACGGCCATCGTCTCGAACGGCGACTCGGGGGGCGAGTCCGCCGCGCCCGCCGGTCCGTCGTCTCCGTTCCGTCGGCGCTCGATGCGCGCGGCGAGTTCGGCGAGTGGTTCGTCGCCGTCGTCAGCGTCCTCCTTCGCGTTCGCGTCGTCGCCGCGAGCGTCACCGTTGCGGGCGTCGTCGGCCGCCGCCTCCGGCTCCGACTCGTCGGCTATCGTCGCCGATTCGAACGGGGAGTCGGCGACGGGTTCAGTCTCGTTCTCGTCGGGCATCCGTCAGGTCCCTCCCCACTCGAATCCGGATTCACCGGTGGACGCCGTCCGGTCCCCCTCCTCGGTCTCAGGTTCTTCGAGTGCGGGGCGGGTTCCGGTCGTGAGCCACGACGACCCGAGCAGTCGCCGTTTGGGTTCGACGCCCGCGAGCGTCTCGCCGCAGTGCGGGCAGTACGGTGCCTCCAGCAGGGCAATTTTGACCGTCTCGGAGCAGGATTCGCACTTCGCCGTCGAGACGCCGGCGCGGTTCGCCTCGCGCTTGAGGTCACCGACGGCCGCGCGTTCCGCGTCGAAGCCCTCTAAGTCCTCGACGCGTCGCCGGAGTTCGACGACGACACCGACCGCCGCTTCGAGGCGGTCCTCGGTCTCTTCGGTGGCGTCCGTGAGGTACTCTAAGATGTCCTCGTAGTTTTCGAAGCCGCGGTCCATCCGCCGTTCGAGCGCCGAGACGTCGTTCGCCACGTCGTCGACGGCGTCGAGGGCGTCGTCGATAGTATCCTGCAACTCGGGATGTGCGTGCGCTTCCGGCGCTTTCGCGTCCGCCTCGCGCTTGACTTGGATAACGCGGTTTCGGAGGTCCGTCACCTTCTCGTCGAGGTCCGTCTCGACGGACGAGACGCGGCCGTCGACGGCGGTCAGTCGTTCTTGGACCCGCCGAAGCGGGTTCGGCCCGCGCTCTCGACTCTCGTCGACCATCCGGTACGCGGCGAGTGCGCGCGCCGTCACGTCCGCGCGACTCGTCCCCAGTTCCGATGCTTTCTGTTCGGCCCACCGTTCGAGTTCGTCCGAGGTGGTCTCCACCCGTTCCCCTCCCATTCGTCCGAACGTTACGCTATTCTAACTTAAATATTGTCTGCGGTGGTGTCGTATTTTCGAACTGATAGGAGGTCAACGGATCTTCCGCACGTCGCTCACGTCGAAGCCGCCGTCGTGAATCTGCGTCTCGAACCGGACGATATCCTCGGATTCCAGACGCGAGAGGACGCCGCGGAACTCCTGGACGACGAGGGTTCGCGCTCGTTTCGACCCGCCCGTCTCCCACTGGAACTGGAGGGTGCCGTCGACGGCGTCCATCAGGTGTCCGAGTTGCGTGGGTTCGAGCGTGTCGCGACTCACGACGGCGAGGATGAGACCGCCCCACCGGTGTGCGGCCTTCGTGATGCCGCGCATCACCATCGAGAGGTCGTTCCACGACATGTCGTCGGAGACGGCCGCCACGAGGTCCGTGACGGAGTCGATGACGACGAGGTTGTCCGCGGCGTTGTCGTCCAAGTAGTCACCGAGGGCGGTCAGCACGGGTTCGCCGCTGTGGCGTTCGCCGAGGTCACGGAGCGTCTTCGCCTCGCCCGCGTACCACTCGTGCGGGATGGGACTCGGACGGAAGTACTCCGCGGAGAAGTCTCGAAAGCGGATTCGGTCGCCCGCGGTGTCGACGATGGTGTCGTCGAACACGTACGACATCTCCTGTCGGAGACTCGACTCGTCGGCGGTGAACGACAGGTAGTGAACCTCGTTCGGCGGGACTGACTCTTCGTGTACGTCGCCGTAGTAGAGTTCGAACAGGTCGTCGTCGACGCCGTGGAGGGCGTTCATCGTCGCACTCGTGAACACGAACTCGCGGGCACCGGCTCCGGGTTCGCCGACGAGGAGGACGACCGAACCGGGTGGTGCGCCGCCGTCGACGATGCGGTCGAGGCGGGAGACGCCGAACGGAATACTCTCCATGTCCGCCTCTCACCGTCCCGTCCGTTAACCGTTTCGGGGACTCGGGCCGTCGTCCGCGTCCGCATCTCCGCCCGCGTCTGCTCTCTCGTTCCCGTCCGCGACTGTGTCTCCGTCTACCGACGCTCCCGTGTTCCGTCCGCGGACCACGAGTACCTCGCCGCCGACGCCGGCGGCGGCCAGTGCTTCGCGGCCCGCCGCGCGCGCCTCGTCGACGTGTGCCGCGTCCGTGACGCCGTAGACGGCCGGCCCCCACGAGGACTGTCCAGCGCCGTAGCACGCCGGGTCGTCCTCCAGCGAGGCGACGAGTTCGCCGACGGGCGGGCGGTAGACGCCGCCCTGTTCGTCGGCGTACCACGTGCCGTTGAGACGGCCCATCTCCGCGACCGCCTCGCCGAAGCGCGCGGCACTCCCGTCGGCGACGGCCGGGAGCAGCCGACGCGAGAGGACGCCGGAGATTCGGTCGGCGACGGCGGGGTCGGCGCGTTCGACGACGGAGCGCATGCTCTCGTCCTCCTCCTCGCCGCTCTGTCCGGGGTCGGCGTCGGGGACGACGACGAGGAACCGCCAGTCATCCGGGACGGGGTGGCGCGCGGCGACGGCCGGGACGGTCCAGTCGCCGTCGGCGGGCCGGTCGGTCGTAAAGCGCGCCGTCGGGTGGCCGGCGTCGACGAGGACGCCGCCCGTCTCGAAGGTGGCGACGCCGATGCCCGACCGCCCGCCGCGTCCGAGACGCGGCGCGAGCGCTCGAACGGACACGTCGCGGTCGTGTGCCCGCGCGACGGCGTCGAGGACGGCCAGCGCGAGTTGCGTCCCGCTTCCGAGTCCGGCGTGTCGCGGGAGCGTCGACTCCACGTCCACGTCGGCACCGGGCACGTCGAGGATGTCGACGGCGCGTTCGACGTACGCGCGGGCGTCGCTATCGCGACACCGGACGGCCTCGGCCGGTTCGGCGACGACGGTGGTCCGCGGTTCGTCGAGTCCGACGCCGAGTCCGCCGTACAGTCGCTGGTGAGCGAGACTCAGGTTGAGAAAGCCGAAGTGGAGGCGGGCACCGGTCGAGACGCGGACGCTCATCGGGCCAACTATCCGACCGTCGAGTATGTGGGTTTCGGCGGTGGCAACTCTGGTCGGCGCCCTCCGGACGAGCGGTTCGCACTCCGGGTGCGAGTTCCGTCAGGAGTCGCGCCACTTGTGGCCGCACTCGACGCAGGTGAACAGCCGAACCTCGTAGGAGCCGCCCGGCTTCGGCATCATCTCGTAGTAGGCCCGGCCGCTGTCGCAGTCGTCCGCCGGGCACGGCTCCCGCACCGTCTCGGATGAGCCCTGAGTCGCGTCGACCACGGTCGGTGCCCCGTCGTCCTGCTGTCCGTCCCGGGTCGCCATCGCCGCTTCGGCTTGCGAGTCCCTCGGCTCCTCGTACTCGCACGAGCGACACACCCACGCGTCGCCCTCCGTGTGCATGAGCGAACCGCACTCGTCACAGAATTGCATGTGAACTAGGGAGACACGGTCGCCGGATATACGTGTGAGTTCCCGGTTCGTTCGGGCTTCACGAACTGTCCGCAACTGCGGATTCGAACAGTGCCAACGGGGTCGCAGGGAGGACCGAATGCGGGGAGTCTGATGGGGTGCGTCTGCCTGTGGGGGTGTCGGGTGGGTGGTGAGTGCGTCTGCCTGTGGGGGTGTCGGGTGGGTGGTGAGTGCGTCTGCCTGTGGGGGGGTGTCGGGTGGGTGGTGGGTGGTGGGTGCGTCTGCCTGTGGGGCCGATGTCGAGTCGTGGACGGGGTGGGGTGGGAGCAATCCACGGGTTCGACATCGTACGCGCCTCGGGGACGGCGCGTTCACGCTCCACCGTCGGGATGGGCGACGACGCGTGCGGGGACACGCGCCGACCGCGGCGACTCGCTGCGGGCCGCCGGAGTCGCGTCGCCGTCCGACTGCGATGCGCACGCCGCGTCACCGCACTCGTTCCTTGGGACGGGAGGTACTTCAACCGGGCCGACCCTGATACCGGATTTAGCCGTTTACAGCGTGTAGGCAGGCATTAATCGACGTTGATTCGGCTAAATCGTCTGACGCCTGTCGTGCGCACCGGGCGACGCCGGCCCGAAGGGATAGTTCGCTCCGGACCCGACGCACGGACGTGCCAACCAACGACGACGCTCCGCACGCGAACTGGGCCGAAGCCGACGCGGACGAACACGTCCACCAGAAGTACGACCCGCGTCCGGTGACGCGGTTCGACCGGGTGAGCGACGACGCCCGGTCGCCGTCGCTGTGGCTTCGACCGGTCGACCCGAACACGGAACACGCCGAGACCGAACGGTACGGCGTCTCCGTCGTTCGAGAGGGAGAAGAAGGGAACGAACCGTTCGCGCACACCGAGGGGTTCGAGGCGGCCCGACGGGTCGCGAAGGCGTTCGTCGAAGCGTACGAGAGAGCGGTCGACGGCGGGAGCGACAGCCCGATAGAGGCGGGAAAAGAGGCCGCACGCTCCGCCGACGACGCCGTGTCCGCTCCCGTCTGAGTTCTCGCTCGGCCTACGCGCCGACGAGTTCCTCTGCGACCACGTCGGCCGCGAGGAGGTCGGGGTCCACGGAGAGGTCCGCCTGTCCGCGCGCGTACTCCGGGAGCGAGTCGCGCGAGTAGGCGACGACGCGGATGTTCGGGTTCGCTTCGCGCGCGACGGGGATGCTGGAGGCGTCGTCCATGTCGGTGAGGACGAGCGTCTCCGCGGTTTCGACGCCGGCGTCGACGAGGGTGTCGCGGTTCGCGATTCCTTCGACGCGCACCAACTCGACGCCGAGGTCGGTCAACGCGTCGCCGAGGCCGTCTTCGTCTGGTCCTGCGATGAGCACGGTCATTCGTACTCGATGGTCGCAGGCGGCTTGTGTGTTACGTCGTAGACGACGCGCGCGACGTTCTCGTTCTGCCCCGTGATGCGCGACTGGATGCGCTGGAGCGTCTCCCACGGCAGTTCCTGGGCGCGCGCGGTCATCCCGTCGCGCGATTCCACGGAGCGAACGGCGACGATCCAGCCGTGAACGCGGTTGTCGCCTTTCACGCCGGTGGCCTTGCCGACGACGGCACCGAACGCCTGCCACGGGTCGTGTTTCTCGACTTCCTCCTCGACGACGTGGCACGCGTCGCGGGCCACCTCGACTTTCTCCTTCGTCACCTCGCCGACGATGCGGACGGCGAGTCCGGGGCCGGGGAACGGCATCCGTTCGGCGACGACCGATTCGAGGCCGAGTGCGCGAGCGACCTCTCGCACCTCGTCTTTGTACAGGTCGCGGACGGGTTCGACGATGCCCTCGAAGTCCACGACGTCCGGCAGGCCGCCGACGTTGTGGTGCGATTTGATGTTGCCTTCGGACTCGATGCGGTCGGGGTAGATGGTCCCCTGCACGAGGTAGTCGGCGTCGGTGTCGCGCGCCTCGCGTTCGAACTCGCGAATGAACTGCGCGCCGATGGCTTCGCGTTTCCTCTCGGGGTCGACGACGCCTTCGAGTTCGTCGAGGAAGCGGTCCTCCGCGTCGACGATGCGGAGGCTCTCCATGAACGAGAACGTCTCGCGAATCTGGTCTGTCTCGCCTTTGCGCATCAGGCCGGTGTCGACGTAGACGGGCGTGAGTTGCTCGCCGATGGCCTCGTACGCCAACGCGGCGGCGACGGAGGAGTCGACGCCGCCCGAGAGGGCGATGATGGCGTGCGCGTCGCCGACCGTCTCGCGAATCTCTTCTTTGGCCTCTTCGATGAAGGAGTCGGTGTCGACCATCAGGCCTGCACCTCCGGGTCCGCGACGAGGTCACGGGCGTCCAGTTCGTCGAGGACGGCGCGCACGAAGCCGAGGAACGGCGGACTCGCGCGGTCCGGGCGGGACCGGAACTCGGGGTGGAACTGCGTTCCGAGGAAGTACGGGTGGTCCGTTCGTTCGAGTATCTCCATGCGGTTGTCTGCACGCCCGGAGAACGTCAGTGCCCCGTCTTCGAGTTCGTCGATTCGGTCGGGAGCGACCTCGTAGCGGTGGCGGTGCCGTTCCGTGCAGACGGTGTCGCCGTAGACGTGCGCGGCCAACGAGTCCGCGGCGATGTCCGTCTCGTGCGCGCCGAGGCGCATCGTCCCGCCCATGTCTTCGGTCTCGTACTGTTCGGGCAGGAGGTCGATGACCGGGTAGGACGTGTCGGGGTCGAGTTCGACCGAGTGCGCGTCCTCGTAGCCGAGGACGTTGCGCGCGTGTTCGACGACGGCCATCTGGAAACCCAGACAGAGTCCGAGGAAGGGAACGTCGTTCTCGCGGCAGTAGCGGATGGCCTCTATCTTCCCGGCCGTCCCGCGCGTGCCGAACCCGCCGGGGACGACGACGCCGTCGGCCTCTTTCAGACGATTCGTGTGCTTGTCGAGCATCTCGTCGGAGTCGACCCAGAGCACGTTCACGTCGGTTTTCGTCTCGATACCGGCGTGCTTCAGCGCCTCGTTGACCGACATGTACGCGTCTTCGAGGTCGTACTTGCCGACCAGGGCGATGTCGACCTCCTGTTCGCGCTCTCGGGTGACGAGTTCGCGCCAGCGACTGTCCCGGTCCGCCTTCGGGAGTGCCTCCCCGGCCAGGCCGAGGCGGTCCATGACGTACTCGTCGAGTCCCTCCTCTTCTACCATCAGGGGAACGTGGTAGATGTCTTCCACGTCGGAGTTCGAGAAGACGGCCTCGGTGGGCACGTCGCAGAACAGCGCTATCTTCTCTTTCGTCTCGGGGTCGAGTTCGTTCGAACTGCGGCCGACGAGGATGTCGGGTTGCAGACCGATGCTCCGCAGTTCCTTCACCGAGTGCTGCGTTGGCTTGGTCTTCTGCTCGCCGTTCTTCGAGTACGGGACAAGGGTGACGTGCGTGAACAGGATGTCCTCGTCCTCTTCCTCGTGGGCGAACTGGCGGAGCGATTCGAGGAACGGCATTCCCTCGATGTCGCCGACGGTGCCCCCGACTTCGACGATGCAGACGTCCGTCCCCGCGGCCGCCTCGCGGATGCGCCGCTTGATGTCGTCGGTGACGTGCGGGATTATCTGGACGGTCTTTCCGAGATAGTCTCCGGCGCGTTCTTTCTGGATGACGTGCTGGTACGTCTTCCCCGTCGTGACGTTGTGGTCGGAGGTCATGTCCACTCCGAGGAAGCGCTCGTAGTTCCCCAGGTCGAGGTCGACTTCCCCGCCGTCTTTCAGGACGTACACCTCGCCGTGTTGGTACGGGTTCATCGTCCCCGCGTCGACGTTCAGGTACGGGTCGACTTTGACCGCCGTCACGTCGAACCCGGCGTTCGAGAGCAGTCGGCCCGTACTGGCGGCGGTGATGCCCTTGCCCAACCCCGACATCACGCCTCCGGTTACGAAAATGAACTTCCGACCCAACGAGGGGTCGTACCCGGTTTCGGGTTCCTTCGGCATACCGAGTGTGTGCCAGCGCACCTCAAAACCGTTTCGGAGCGACCGATTCTTTGCCAGAGCGACCCACGTTGTCCTGCGCTGAGAGGTCCGTCCGTGGCCGTCGCGTCCGAAGCTACTACCGCCCCCACGCCGTATCGCTCCTCGAACGTGTACGACTACCACCTCCACTCGAACTACTCAGACGGCGGGTTCCTTCGGTCGATGCTCGCCGCCGCCGAGAACGCGGGCCTCTCGGGCGTCGGTATCGCCGACCACTGCATGGTGCTCGACGCCGACTGGGCGGTCCAGGCTCGCCGCGAGTACGGCTTCAACTTCGACGTGACGTACGAACGCCGACGCGAGGCGCTCGACTCGCTGCGTTCGGAGTTCGACCTCCGCATCTTCGACGCCGCCGAAGTCGACTACGACCCCGCGTCCGAGGCCGAGATTCGCTCGTTCCTCGCCGACGCCGACTTCGACTACGCCGTCGGGAGCGTCCACGAACTCGACGGGCGGAACGTCCACGACGCCGACCACTTCGCCGCCCTTCCGGAACGCCGTCGCCGCGAACTGGTCGAGACGTACTTCGACAGACTCGTCTCTCTCGTCGACTCGGAACTGTTCGAGATAGCCGCACATCCCGACCTGATAGAGCGAACTCCCGCACTCAGGGGGCTGGCGACCCGAGAACAGTACGAACGGGTCGCCGACGCGTTCGCGGCGTCGCGAACGGTCCCCGAGGTGAACGCCGGGCGCGTCCGCCGCGAGTACGGCGAGTTCCACCCGACGCCAGCGTTCTTCGACGTCCTTCGCGACAGAGGCGTCTCGTTCACCCTCGGGTCCGACGCGCACGCGCCCGAGGACGTGGAACCACTCGCCGAGGAACTCGCCGGGTTCGCCGAGCGAACCGGTCTCGACCCGGTCGAACTCGTCTGAACCGACCTACTCGTCCTCGACGGTGCCCGCTTCGGTCTCGCGGCGGCGAATCGCGGGTTCCGCGTCGTCCGAGAGGGCGCGCGGCGTCGGTCCATCGCCCTCGGCACCGGCGTCTGCGGCCGCGTGGTCGTCTCCCGCGTCCGCCGTCTCCGCGTCCGCGTCGTCGCCGAGTGCCGCGTCCGCCGCCTCGCGTTCCGGCCCCGACTGCCGGGCGACGACTTCGTCGTCTTTCAGGTCGACGCGTTCGACGCCCGGGACTTCGAGAATCAGGTCCGGGCCGAACGCCGCCGCGGGCGTCTGGTACCCCGTCGGGGCGTCGCCCGCGAGGACTCTCTCCGCGCAGAGCAGTGCCGCCTCGACGGTGACCTCGTACGTGTCTGGCGTCCGGAGGCGGGAGACGAGACGTTCGCGCGAGGTGCGGACTTCGCCCCAGATGCGGGCCTCACTGGTGGAGCGCTTCTCTTCGTCCGGACCCTCGACGTACGTCTCGACGAGGCGTCGGAGCACCGATTTGACGGGGGTCGACTCCAAGACGCCGCCGAGATAGCGCGTCGCGGTGAGAGCGCGGCGGCCGCCGGCGGGCAGCGAGAGGTAGACTTCGATGTTCGGGATTCCGGTCGTGAAGTACGCCGTCGACACGTCGCCCCACGGGATGGTGACGGCCCGGTGGAGGCCGTCGCCGAAGTCGATGGCGCGGGTCTTGTGGCCGACGGGGGTCCACCGGAGGTCACCGTCCCGTCGCACGGCACCGCCGCCGCTCATGTCGCCGAGTGCGGTCTTGAGCGTTCCCGGCGAGACGCCGCCGTCCGATTCGAGCGCGAGCGTGAGGTGCGTCGCGTCCGGCAGTCGGTCTTTCAGGTGGGCGGCGAGACAGTCCGTCGGCACCACGTCGAACCCGACGCCGGGGAGGAGGGTGACGCCGGCCGCTTCGGCCTCGTCGCCGCGGCGTTTGATGCGCTCGAAGACGGGGAGTTCGCCCGTGATGTCGAGGTAGTGCGTCCCCGTCTCGATGCAGGCGTCGACCACGTGGTCCGCCGTCTCGGCGAACGGCCCGGCGCAGTTGAGGACGACCGAAACGTCGTCTAGGAGGTTGGCCGTCTGCGACACGTCGAACGTCCGATACGGCAGGTCGAGTTCGGTGGCGACCTCTCGGGTCTTCACCTCGTCGCGGCCCGCGAGGACCACGTCGAAGTCGCGTTCGGCCGCTTCTTCGGCGACGAGACGGCCGGTGTATCCGTAGGCACCGTAGACGAGGAGTCGAGCGTCGTCGGTCATGTCTCCACGTTCGACCGACGGAGGGTTATTCGTACCGGCTTGCGGTCGGCCGACTGCGGGAACCAGTGTCGAGAACCAGCGTCCTCTGCCGCGACCGGTGCCGTTGACACCGCGGCGCGAGAGCCACCGGATATGGACATCCCCGAACTCGGCTTCGGCACCTACCAGATGGACGAGCGAGACGAGTGCGTCGACGCCGTCGAACTCGCGATGGAGGTCGGCTACGAACACGTCGACACCGCCCAGGGCTACGACAACGAGGAGTACGTCGCCGAGGGCCTGGCGGGCGTCGACCGCGACGAGGTGTTTCTCGCCTCGAAGATAGACACCGACAACCTCGGCTTCGACGACGTCCTCGACTCGACGCACGAGAGCGCGGAGAAACTTCAGGTGGACAGCATCGACCTGATGTACGTCCACTGGCCGATCAACACCTACGACCCCGACGAGACGCTCCCGGCCCTCGACGAACTCGTCGACGAGGGCGTGATAGAGCGCGTGGGTCTGAGCAACTTCCGCCCGGACCAGCTAGAGGAGGCCATCGACACACTGGACGCACCGCTGTACGCCCACCAGGTCGAGATGCATCCGATGCTCCCGCAGGAGGAACTGCACGAGTTCGCCGTCGAACACGACCACCAACTGGTCGCCTACTGCCCCATCGCCCGCGGTCAGGTGGCGGACGTCGAGGAGATTCAGGCGGTCGCCGAAAAGCACGAGGCGAGTGCGGCGCAGGTGTCGCTGGCGTGGTTGATGCAGAAAGAGAACGTCACGGCCATCCCGAAGGCCGCCTCCCCCGACCACATCCGCGAGAACGTCGGCGCCCTCGAACTCGAACTGGACGACGAAGACGTCGAGAAGATAGACGGAATCGAGGAGCGGACGCGCATCGTCGACTTCGACGAGGCGCCGTGGAACCAGGTCTGACCCGACCGCCGGCCCGGACGAAATCGTGACATCGAGACACTCGTTATCACGCCGCTAAGACCGTCTCGGTGGGAGACAGGTCCGCTCGAGGCAGTAAAGCTTACAAATATTCGTCATAGATTTCGAACATGGGAGTGGCCGTGGTGGCGTGCCCACACTGTGGGCAGATGGTGGAGGCACCGTGTCCGACAGACGCTCGTACGGGGGGCGCACGTCGACGATTGAAACCAGAGTATCGGGCCGCACGCACCGTCTGTCCGGAGTGCGGGTCGCAGTACGACATCAGAGAACCGTAGCACCGTCGCGCACCGGTGGGCGGCGACGGGGGGCACCCGACCGGCGGGCGTCGCGTCCCTCGTTCGCCCGCGACGGTTATCCGGTGTTTTTCATCCCCGCCGCGATACCTTTCACCGTCAGCCGAAGCGTCCGTTCCTCGGCGTCGGTTCGGTGCGTCTGCGACAGCAGGTGCGTCTGCAACAGGTTCAGCGGGTCGACGTACGGATTTCGGCGGCGGAGACTCTCGTCCAACCACTGTCGCTTGAGGAGCGACTCGCGTCCGCTCACGTTCAAGACGATGTCGCGGGCGCGTTCGTACTCGTCCTGCAAGCGCGGGTAGAACGCCTCTCGCAGGTCGTCGTCGGCGAGCGCCGCGTAGTGTTCGGCGATGCCGAAGTCCGTTCGCGCGAGTGCGAGCGACGCGTTGTCGAGCGTCGTCCGGAAGAACGGCCACTCGTCGTACATCTCGCGGAGCGTCGCCACGTCGCCGCCCTCGTCGAGGTACGTCTGGATGCCCGTTCCGAGCGCGTACCATCCGGTGATGATACAGCGCGACTGCGTCCACGAGAACACCCACGGAATGGCCCGCAGGTCCTCGACGGTGCGTTCGCCGGAGCGAGAGGCCGGGCGAGAGCCGAGGTTCAGGTCCTCGATGACGCCGATGGGCGTCGCCTGTCCGAAGTACGAGACGAAGCCGTCGGACTCCAAGAGGCCGCGGTACTCCGCTCTGGCCGCCGTCGCCATCGTATCCATCGCGTCGGCCCACTCGTCGGGGACGTCGTCCTCGGGTTCGTGGAGCGCCTCGTGGCGCGCGCGAACCTGCGCGTTCAGCATCTGTTCGAGGTTGCGTTCGGCGATGCGCGGGTTGGCGTACTTCTCGGCGATGGCCTCGCCCTGCTCGGTGAACTTTATCTGGCCCGTTACCGTCTCGTTCGGGAGCGCCAGCATCGCCTCGTTCATCGGGCCGCCGCCGCGAGAGATGGAACCGCCGCGGCCGTGGAACAGACGCATCTTCACGTCGAAGTCCTCGCAGATGTCGGCGAGTCGGCGCTGGTTCTTGTACAGGTCCCAGTTGGCCGCGAGGTAGCCGTTCTCCTTGTTCGAGTCGGAGTAGCCGAGCATAATCTCCTGGACGCCGTTGCGGGCGGCCAGCACCTTCTGGTACGCCTCGTTCTCGAAGAGCGTCCCCATGATGCGGCGCGCGCCGTTGAGCGCCGACTCGGTTTCGAGAAGCGGGACGACGTCGAGTCCGCAGTGGTCCGGCAGCGAGACGACGCCCGCCTGGTCCGCCAAGAACAGCACTTCGAGGACGTGGCTCGGCTCTTCGGTCATCGAGATGCAGTAGGTGTCGATGGCGCCGACGCCGTACTCCTTCTGCCACTCGCCGAGCTTCTCGAAGCGCGTCAGGACGCGCTGGCCCGTCTCGGAGAGGTCTTCGAGGTTCTCGAAGTCGAGAAGCGGTTCCTCCTGGAGAATCGCCTCGGTCAGCACCTCGGTACGGCCCTCCTCGTCGCGCCCGAGGTAGTCGATTCCCTCCTGCGAGAGCGCCTCGTGGACGGCCTCCGTGTGGTTCTCCTGGTGGTCGCGCAGGTCCAGACTGGCGAGGGTGAAGCCGAACGTGGCCACCTGTCGCATCAGCGGACTGAGATACTCGTCGGCGACGACTTCCGCGCCGTTGTTCCGGAGGCTCTGGTCGATGACTTCGAGGTCCGAGAGCAGTTCCTCGTGGCCCGCGTAGCCGTCGGGGCGGACGTCCTCGATGCGGCGGATACGCTCGCGCATCAGTTTCAGCTTCTGTCGGTACGGCTCGTTCGGGTAGCGTTCCTCCGTCTCCGCGGCGACGACGGGGAGACGCTCACGGTCGGCGACGAGCGACCGTTCGAGGTCCGAGCCCACTTCGACGCGCGAGCCGTCCTGACTGAGGACGCCCGAGAGTTCCTTCAGCGCGTCGCTGTACTTCTCCAAGACGACGGAGCGCTGGCGTTCCAGCGTGTCCTCCGTCACCTCAGGGGTGACGAACGGATTGCCGTCGCGGTCCGACCCGGCCCACGACCGGAACTCGAACAGTTTCGGGACGTCCACCTCGGGGTACTCCTCCGCCAGAACGTCCTCGAACTCGGCGTACACCTCGCCGACGACGTCGAACAGGATGGATTCGAGATACCACTGGACGTTCCGCGCCTCGTCCTGCGGTTCGGGGCGACGCCCGCGGACCTGCGACGTCTGCCAGAGGCTCGTCACTTCGGCGTCGACCTTTCGCCACAACTGCTGGCGCTCGCGGTCGGTGAGGCGCCGTTCGTCCATCTCCTCGATACGGGCCGCGATGGCGCGAAGCTTCGCTTTGACCGTCTTCCGCCGCGCTTCCGTCGGGTGAGCGGTGAACGTCGGTTCGATGAGGACGTCGTTCAGGACGCGCTGGACTGTCTCCGGGTCGGCGTCGCCGTCGGCGAACGACTCCACGGTGGCGACGAGGCCGTCTTCGAGCGTGCCCTCTTGGGAGGACTCGCGAATCGTTCGGACGCGCTCTCGCTCTTCCGCGAGGTTGATGAGTTCGAAGTACGTGGTGAACGCGCGTGCGACGACGCTCTCACCGTCCGGGGAGAGTCCGTCGAGTACTTGGCTCAGCCGCGTCCGCGACTCTAAGTCGCCCTTGCGGTAGTCGATGGCGGCCGTCCGGATGTCTTCGACCGTCTGGAACGACTCCGTGGACGACTGCGCCTCCAAGACGTCGCCGAGAAGTGCCCCGAGTTCTCGGACGTCCTGTCTGACGTCTCTGGTGTGTAACTCCATACCTCGAAGTATACTCGCCGGCGTGTAAAAGCCCACGAGTCGGTAGAAAATTTTGCCCGGAGAGGCGCCATCCACTTGTCCGCTCGCGGCCTATCTCCGGTATGCTCCTGAGAGCACTCGCACTCGGTCTGGGCGTCGTCGAACTGCTCCGCCCGAAGGAATTCACGGACTTCTGGCTGAAACTCGTGACGAAGGGCGACACCGAGGCGCGGGCGTGGGTGTACCCCATCGTCCGCCTCGAAGGCCTCGTGTTCGTCCTCTGGGCGTTGACGCGCGGACGCGGCGACTCCTCGTGAGGACGGCGGATTCGACTGCCGCACCAGCGACGCCTCCACGTCGGGTGGTCTGAGCGAACGTGGGTTTCGTCATGCTTTTTACCGGCCGGACGAAGGTTCCAGTATGAGCGACAAGTACCCGGACGACTCGGGTCGTCGCCGGTTCGTCAAGGGTGTCGTGGGGGGCGCGACACTCGCTGGCGTCGGGGCGACGGGCGCGGCCGCTATCAACTCTGCGACGACTTCCCCCGGTGCGGGCGGCGGGTCGACGCAGGCGTACGCCATCGAGAACATCGCGGGACCGGCCCCGCGCGGGATGCCGCAGATTCCCCTCGAGATAGACAGCGAAGGCTACCTCAAAGGCGTCTGGCCCGAGGTGAAAAGCGTCACGCAGAACGGTATCACGGTCCAAATCGCAGAGACCGAGGACTTCAAAGGCTCCGGCGTCACCTACTCCTCGGAGTGGTTCCAGTACTGCGGCGTCGAGTCCTACGGCGGTATCCAACCCGACTACGACTCTGACAACTACTTCGTCTCGGGGTCGAACCCCGGGTACGCGTGGCAGTCCGAGGCCTACTCGGAGGGCGACCGCCTCCACGTCGACGACTTCTCGGACTACAGAGAGTGGGGCAACGGCGTCGGTCAGGCCGGCCTCGGCAAGCCCGCGACCGGTCGCTGGCGCTCCGAGGACGCCGAGGACGTCATCCCCATCCAGGTCATCCGCTCCGAAGAGATCATGGAGTTAGCCGAGGAGGACCCATGGATAGAGGCCTCCACGCAGGAGGGCTTCGTCGCCTGGCTGAACAAGTGTACGCACTTCTGCTGCGTCCCGAAGTACAAGACCGAGGGCTCCGCGAAGTTCAACGCGGAGAACGACGTCTACTGCCAGTGCCACCAGTCGGTGTACGACCCCTACAGCATCGTTCAGACGCTGTTCACGGCCCGACCGCGACCTAACTGACCGGCGACTCCCGCTTCGACCCCGCGCAGTCTGCGACGTCTTCTCACGTTTCACCTCGTTTATACAGCACCCGACCGAACTGAGAGCCATGACGCTCTCGACGCAGACGACCGTCCGCCGGTTCGAGTTCGACGCTCTCGCGGACGACGTCACCACCGTTTCGGACCGTCCCACGCTCGCCGTCGAGTCACCGTTCGACGGCGAGACGCTCGGAACGGTTCCCGCCTGTGACGCAGACGACGTTCGCGCCGCCTACGAACGCGCCCGGGAGGCGCAGTCGGAGTGGGCGGACCGACCGCTACGCGACCGGGTCGCGGTCTTCGAGGCGTTCCACGACCGAGTGCTCGACGAGCAGTCGTCGCTGTTGGACGTCGCACAGGCCGAGACGGGCAAGTCGCGCGTCGACGCCCACGAGGAGGCCATCGACATCGCCGCGACGACGCGGTACTACGCGAACCACGCCGGGTCGTACCTGTCGAGTCGCCGGCGAGGCGGCGCCGTCCCGGTGGCCACGCGAGCGACGGAACACCGCCACCCCGTCGGCGTCGTCGGAATCATCTCGCCGTGGAACTACCCGCTCACGCTCGCCATCTCCGACGCCGTCCCCGCCCTCCTCGCGGGCAACGCCGTCGTCCTGAAACCCGACGAGGGGACGCCGTTCTCGGCGCTTCGACTCCGCGAACTCCTCGTCGAGTCGGGCCTCCCGGAGGACCTCTTCCCCGTCGTCACCGGCTACGGCGACGAACTCGGCGAGTCGATGGTGGAGGAAGCGGACTACGTCTGTTTCACCGGGAGCACCGACGTCGGCCGCGTCGTCGCCGAAACCGCGGGACGGAACCTCGTCGACTGCTCGCTCGAACTCGGCGGGAAGAACCCGATGCTCGTCCTCGCTGACGCCGACGTGGAGGCCGCCGCCCGGAACGCGGCGAACGCCTCGTTCTCGAACGCGGGGCAGTTGTGCATCTCCATCGAGCGAATCTACGTCGACGGCGAGGTCAGAGACGAGTTCGTGGACGCGTTCGTGAAGGAGGCCCGCCGACTCACGCTCGGGTCGGGGTACGACTTCGACTACGACGTCGGAACGCTCGCCTCCGAACGGCAGTTGGAGAAGGTCGAATCGCACGTCGAGGACGCCGCGGAGAAGGGCGCGTCGGTGCTGACGGGCGGACGGAGACGCGAAGACGTCGGCCCGTACGCCTACGAACCGACCGTGCTGACGGACGTGACGCCCGAGATGACCTGTGCGACCGAGGAGACGTTCGGTCCCGTCGCGGCCGTCTACGAGGTGTCGGGCATCGCCGACGCCGTCGAACGGGCGAACGAGGGTCCGCACGGACTGAACGCGAGCGTCTGGTCCGAGGACACCGCGCGCGCCGAACAGGTCGCAGAGCGAATCGAGGCCGGGACGGTGAACGTCAACGACGGCTACGCGGCCGCGTGGGCGTCGCTGGACGCCCCGATGGGCGGCGTGGGCGACTCCGGTATCGGCCGCCGACACGGCGAAGTCGGCATGACGCGCTTCACGGAGTCCCAGACCGTCGCCACACAGCGAGGCCGCCCGCTCACGCGGCCTTCGGGCGTCCCCCGCGGCGTCTGGACCTTCTTCCTGAACGCGAACGCGCGACTGACCGACCGACTCACCGCATGGCGACGCGGCGGCGGCGAGTGAGCGTCTTCCTCACGGGGTTTCCGGGCTTTCTCGGGTCCGCGCTGGTCGACCGTCTCCTCGACCGGACCGACCGCGTCGACTGTCTCGTGCAGTCGGCCCACCGAGACGAAGCGGAGCGACGCGCCGCCGAAATCGCGGGCACGGACTGGGCAGACCGGATTCGACTCCACGAGGGCGACCTGACGGACGCGAGGGTGGGACTCGCCGACGACCGGTACGAGAGACTCGCGGACGACGCCGACGAGGTGTTCCACCTCGCGGCGGTGTACGACCTCGGCGTCGAACGCGAACTCGCGAGGCGCGTCAACGTCGAGGGAACGGAACGCGTCCTCGACTTCACCGAACGCGCGGACGCGAGACTCCAGTACGTCAGCACCTGTTACGTCAGCGGCCGGTACGGCGGCGTGTTCGACGAGGCGATGCTTCGGGAGGGCCAGTCGTTCACCAACCACTACGAGGAGACGAAGTATCTCGCCGAAGTCGCCGTCCGCGACCGGATGGCCGACGGACTCGCGGCGACCGTCTACCGCCCCGCGATAACCGTCGGCGACAGTCGGACGGGCGAGACGCAGAAGTACGACGGGCCGTACTACCTGATTCGGTTCCTGCTTCGCCAGCCTCGTCTCGCGGTGTTTCCGCGACTCCGCGGCGCGACGACGACGGAATTGAACGTCGTCCCCCGCGACTACGTCGTCGACGCTATCGACGCCCTCTCGCGAACGGACCGCGCCGTCGGCACGACGTACAACCTGTGTGACCCGCACCCGCCCACCGTCGCCGACGTCCGGAGTATCCTCGCCGCGGCGACGGACCGGCGCGTCCTCTCGGTGCCGACGTCGCAGTCGCTCCTGACTCGCGTGCTCTCCGTCGAGCGCGTTCGCCGGTGGACCGGCGTGGACCCGGCCGTCGTGCCGTACTTCACGCACCCGACGCGCTACGTCTGCCCGAACGCGCGCCGCGACTTGGCGGGGACGGGCGTGTCGCCGCCGGCGTTCGGCGCGTACGCTCGGACGCTGGTCGAGTACGTCCGCGACCACCCAGACGTCCCCTCAGACGCGATGGTGTGAGCTGGCACCGCCGCTGACCGGGGGAAACAGCGCGAGTTCGTCGTCTTCCTCCACGCTCTCGGAGAGCGACGCGTCGTCACCGTTCCGGAGGAGGTTCACGTGGTCCGCGAGGGTGCCGTCGTCGAAGACGCGGGCGCGGAGGCCGTTCCGTCCGTCCAACAGTGCGTCGAGTGCGTCTTCGACCGTCGCGCCGTCTCCGACGGTGACGGTGGTCTCTCTGTCGCCGGCCACCTCCGCGAGGTCGGCGAACAAACGCCAACGTACGGTCGTCATACCTCGGTATGCCTGCCGGGAGGACATGAGTATTGCGCCGCAGTCTGTCGGTCGGTGTCTCCTCCGTGTCGGTCGCCGTTCTCGTCAGTCGTCGTCGTTTCGGGCCGCGTCCGCGGGCGGTTCCTCGTCGCCTTCGGCCGCCCGCGCGACGCGACGAATCGTCTCGGGGCGGGCGACGAGAAACAGCGTGTCGCCGACCGCGAGTTCGCGCGACCGGGCCGGAATCGACTCGACGGGTCCCTCGGCGGGCGCGACGGCGACGACGGTGGTGTTCAGGTCTCGCAGCGTCGTCCCGACGAGTTCGCTCCCCGCCGCCACCCGCACCGTCTCCATCGTCTCGTCGGCCGCGCGGAGCAACGAGGTGAACTCGTGTTCCGCGCCGGGGTCCGACGGGAGCGTGAGGAGGCGGTACGTCGCCGCGTGGTCGAGTCGTTCGGCCTCCGATTCGTCTAGCAGGACGGTCGCGACGTCGTCCGTCGTCGCGCGGAGTTCGGCGCTGGCGACGCGTTCCGGGTCGCCGTCGTCGCCGACGGTCCAGAGTTGCACGGCGTCGCCCGCGGACGCTCCCGCGCCGGGGTCGCCGCGGACGGCGACGGCCGCGACGCCCGGCGGCATCGTCGGCCCCAACCCGGCCGCGCGGCGGCCGAGCGCGAGATACGACACCTCGTCGTCCGCGTCCAGTTCGACGTCGACGTGGCCGACGCCGTAGTCCTCCTTGATTCGGGTGACGAGTCGGTCCACGAGTTCGTCGCTCGTGAGTTGACGCGGGAACAGCAGTCGTTTGCCCGCCATGGCCGTCTTTCGCTCCGCGGGGACGGCGTCGTAGCCGTCGATGTCACCGATGTCGTCGGCGTCGGGCAGTTCGACGACCGTCACTCGGCCGACCGTTCGCACGATGCGCCCGACTTCGGCGTCTATCGAGGTGGCACCGGCGACGGCGAACACGTCGGTCGCGATTCGGTCGCCGACCGTTCGACCGACCGGCGAGACGGCGATGGCGCCGACGAGGATGGTCGAGTTCACGAGCACCGTCGCCGGGTCGAAGACGGCCGCCGGGTCCTCCGTCGTCGTCTTCAGGAGGCCGACGGCGTTCAGGTAGACGGCCGTCGACGACCCGCCGAACAGCGCGGCCAACCACGTCGGAGCGACGTCGCGGGTGTACCAGCGGTAGAGTATCGCCGCCGCCGCGGAGATACCCGCCGAGAGGGCGACGAGTCCGAAGACGAGCGGTGCTTGGGCGAACACGACTCCGAGCAGGTCGGTGACTCGGCCGAGTTGAAGCGGCGTCACGCCACCACCTCCGAGAACGCGGTCAGGTCGGGGTACGCACCGGTGACTATCAACTCGTCGCCGGCGGCGACCGCCTGCCCGCCGCGGGGGGCGACGGTCCACTTCCCCTCGTGTCTGACCGCGAGGACGACGACGTCGTGCCGGTCGCGGACGTCGGCCTCGCCCAGCGTCAATCCGTCTAAGACGCCGCCTTCGCGGGCGGTGAGCCGCCGGAACCGCTTGCCCGAGCGACGGAGGAGGGTGACCAACTCGAACTCGCGTCGGACGCCGCGCGACCGAACGAACAGGGCGACGTCGTCGGTCGCGAGGAGCGTCGACGCGTCCTGTCGGCGGACGGCGAGCGTCACGCGCGACTCCCCGCCCGCCGCGGTCGGAACCGTACCCGTGGGTGCGGTGTCGACGCCCCCGTCCGTGACGGTACCGACGTCGACGTCCTCCTTCGGGGCGGCTTTGTCCGGCTTCTTCCCGCCGTCGGCGACGCCGAGGACGCGAGCCACGAACGTCTCCTCGCCGGCGAGGACCGTCACCTCGTCGCCGCGGGCCGTTCCCGTCGGGACGAGTGCCGTCACGGAGACGGCGCGTTCACCGGGCTGGAGCCGCTTCGAGAGTCCGCTCGTTCCGGGGGCCGCCGCGACGGTTGCGCGGGCGCGTTCGTCCAGCGTCACCTCGACCTCCGCGAGGTCGAAGTCGGTTCGGAGGCGGTCCTCGACGCGCGTCTCGATGTCGAGAAGCGGCACGTCGGCGGGGAACGTCCACTCGCCCGCGCGAATCTCTTCGCGGAGGGCCGCGGGAAGCGGTGGGTACCCTTCGACGTCGCCGACTTCGCCGACGACGCTCACGCGCACTTGGCCGCGCCCGCCGACGAGTTCGACCACGTCCGAAGAGAGCGTCCGCGCCGTGAGTTCGCGCAGCGAGAGCTTCTTCGGGAGGTTCGCGCCCATCTTGTCGCCGAGGCTGTGCGCGTACAGCGTCACCATCAGGACGACGAGGAGGGCGACGGTGAGTCGCACCTGGTTGTCCGAGACGGTGACCGCCGGGTCCGCGAGCGCGAGGAGGCCGCCGTTCAGCCCCGCGATGGCGACGCCGAGACCGACGACGGCGAGGCCGGGGATGGTGATTCCCGTGAAGTACCGAAAGACGAAGCCGAGTGCCCACGCGATGAGCGCCGGGACGAACCCGGTCAGCACACCGAGGTAGAGTCCGTAGAGCAGTTCGACCGGCAGTGGTTCCATCTGAACGTTCCTCTCGACTGGAACGAGTTACGTGTATCGTCCGCGCGGTTCGCCGCAGGCTTATCGCTCGGCGTCCCGTCGACGAGGCTATGTCCGACACCGAAGCGGTCCGTCCGGTGAACCTCGCCGACGCCTTCGAGACGTTCTCCGAGACGTGGTCGCCGCGTCTCGCCGCCGAGTCGAACGGGCAGGCCGTGAAACTCGCGAAGTTCGAGGACGCATTCGTCTGGCACAGCCACCCCGACGCCGACGAACTGTTCCTCGTCGTCGACGGGTCGGTGACGCTCGAACTCCGCGACCAGGCGGACGTCCGCCTCGACGCCGGGGAGATGGCCGTCGTCCCTCGCGGCGTCGAACACCGCCCCGTCTCCGAGGCGGGGGCGAACGTCCTTCTCTTCGAACCGACGGGGACGGCGAACACCGGCGACGCCGAGCGGTCGGCGAAGTCCGCCGACGTGGTGGACCTGTAGCCGGGTCGGCGGTGCGTGGGCAGTGCGTCAGCGATGCGTCGGCGGTACGTCGACGAGTGTGGCAGTCGTCCCCGCGGCCGTCCACCGCCGCTCGCTGTCGTTTCGGTTAAGTAGGAAACGACCCACCGGAGAGGTATGGTGCTCGAACGGGAGTGGGTCGGTGCGCGCGCCTCGATGGTGTTGACGTCCCTCGTCGGCGTCCTCTCCGTCGTCACGGGCATCGCCAACATCACCGTCACCATCGACGCCCCGGAGTTCGTCCTGTTCGGCGTCACCCTCCCGGGATACGTCCAGCAGGTGGCGGCGTTCACGGGGACGCTCACGGGGTTCGTCCTCCTCCTCACCGCGTTCGGTCTGCGCCGCCGTCTCCGCGTGGCGTGGTACGCGAACATGCTCCTCGTGCCCATCACCGCCGCGCAGGGGCTGCTTCAGTCGAACGAGCAGTCGCTTCCGCTCGTCGGTCTCTCCGCCGTCGCGTTCGTCGTCGTCGGGGTGAACTACCGCGCCTTCGACCGCGAAGTGGAGTTGACGACGACGCAAATCGGCGCGCTCGCCGCTCTCGCCGGAGCGCAGGCGTACGGCACCGTCGGCGCGTTCGCCCTCCGCGACGAGTTCGGCTCGGTCGACACCCTGCTGGACGCGTTCTACTTCTCGCTCGTCACCGGCAGCACCGTCGGTTACGGCGACATCACCCCGCAGTCGGCCGTCGGCAGACTGTTCACTCTCTCGGTGTTGCTCGTCACCGTCTCGGCGTTCGCCGTCGTCCTCGGCGTCGTCTTCACACCGCTCATCGAAGCGCGACTCTCCAAAGCACTCGGACGCATGACAGAAGAACAACTCGACCTGTTAGAGAACCACGTCCTCGTCCTCGGCCACGGGGACCTGACCGAACCGATACTCGAAGAACTCACCGGGAAGTCCGACGTCCTCATCCTCACCGGTAACGAGGAGCGCACGCGTCGCCTCTCCGAGCGCGGATTCACCGTCCTCACGGCGGACCCGAGCGACGAGGACTCCCAGCACCGCGCCCGCGTGGAGTCCGCCCGCGCCGTCGTCGTCGCGACGAACAACGACGCCGAGGACGCCCTCGCCATCCTGACCGCGCGGCAACTCAACCCGGAGGTGACCATCGTCGCCGCGGCGACGCAACGCGAGAACGTGAACAAGCTGAAACGCGCCGGCGCGGACACCGTCATCAGTCCGGCGACGCTGGGCGCGCACTTCCTCGCGGAGTCCGCGCTCGGGAGCACCGGCGTCGAGGAGTTAGAGCGGCGACTGATGGAGGGGGAACCGTCGGAAGAAGACGCCGAGGCGCAGACCGTTCTCGACGACGAGGACGAGACGTAACGCCCGGCCTCAGAGGTTGCCGCGGTCGAACACGGCGACGTCGCAGTCGACGGTCTGGAGTCGCTCGAACGTCGGCGGCGCGACGAACCGCGAGGCGGCCGACCGCTCACCGCTCGACCCGAGGACGAGCAGGTCGTACGACCCGGCGTTCGCGGAGATGAACGAGCGGACGTCCGTCCGCGAGACGCGCGTCTCGACGGGTGCGTCCGCCGTCTCGACGAGGTTCGCGAGTCGCGTCTCCGCGCGCCGTCGCTCGACTTCGCTCCCGATGCAGGTCGTGACGCTGACGACGCCGTTTCGCCCCGCCAGACGGAGGGCGAAGTCTATCATCGCGTGCGCCGTGTCGCCCGGCCGGGAGACGAGAACGAGGATGCGCTTCCAGCGTCGCGTCTCGCCGACGGAGCGGAACGCCACGGCGTCGATAGAACTGCGGAACACCCCACGGACGAACGCCGAGAGCGACCCGCGGTCCTCCTCGTACGGCGTCACGACGAGGTCGCAGTTCGTGTTTCGGGCGGTCTGGAGCGTCGTCTCCAGTGGGTCCCCGGCGGCGACGACGACTTCGCAGGGGACGCCCACCCGCGTCCGTAAGTCCGCGGCGCACGACTCCAGTCGGGCGGCCGCCGTCCCGGCTTCACCGGTGAGTTCGCCCGAGTCGCCCGTCGTCGTCGCACCCGTTCTCTCGACTCCGGCGTCGACCGGTCGCGCCCGCTCTGCGTCCTCGACGACGGCGAGAAGCACCACTTTCCCGGCGTCGTGGGCGGCGGCCAGACGCGCGCCGAACAGCGCCGTCCGCGACGCGTTCTCGCCGCGCATCGGGACGAGGACGTGGTCGTCGCCGCGGACCGTCTCGTAGAGGAACCGCGCCCGTTGCTCGTAGAACTTCTCGCGCCAGACGACGAACACCCCGGCGACGATGAGCGACGCGAGGAAGATGTTGACGACGTAGGCCGTGGCGCTCTGCGTCTGCGACAGCGGCGTCCCCGGGTTCGAGACGAGCGTCAAGAGCGCCGTCGAGAACGCCGACGGCGCCTCGACGTCGGCCGCCCACGTGACGAGTCCGGTGAGAAACACCGCGAGCGCGGCGCTCTCGGGGTGCGGCACGACCGTCTGTGTCTCGCCGTAGACCATCACCGTGGCCCACAGCGAGGCGAGTCCGCACAGCGCACCGGCCGTGAGACTCGCGACGAACTTCGTCGGACTGGCGTATCGTCCCTCGGGGTCCGAAAAGAGGGTGTACGTCCCCGACGCCAGCGGCGGGAACAACAGGTACGACAGCGTTCCGATTCGCCCCGTCAGAAACGTGACGAAGCCGATGAGAAGCGGGACGAACAGGACGATAGAGAGGTGGAGGAGGTTGTTCGTGTTCTCCAGCCATCGACGAAACTCCGACAGTTCCCGGCGCTCTACCCGCCTGACCCGCCCGGAGAACGACGAGAGTCGCCCCGCGAGGTTCGCCGCGAGCCGTCGGAGCCGTGACATCGCCTACGCGAGGGTAGTGACCGCATCCAGCGTCAGTGCGATGGCCCGTTCGACGTTGTTCTTCGCCTTCTCCGGGAGTTCCTCGTCGGAGTCCGCGCCCTTCTGCGTCCCCTTCACGAGGTTGCCGTCGACGGTGCAGATAGCGCCCGCGCGGAGGCCCTTCCGGCGCGCGAGCGAGAAGACGGTGGCCGCCTCCATCTCGATGGCGAGGAGGCCGGCGGCGTTCCACTCCTGCACGTACTCGTCGGACTCGTTGTAGAACGCGTCGTCGGAGACGATGGGGCCGACGTGGACGTCCTCGTCGTTCGCCTCCGCGGCGTCCACGAGGGCGGTCAGCACGTCGTAGTCCGGCACGGCCGGGATGACCTCCGACTCGTAGCGCTTCGAGGTTCCCTCCTCCTTCGCCGCGCCCGTCGCGACGATCATATCGCCGATTTCGACGTGTTCCTGCAGTGCGCCGATGGTGCCGACGCGGACGAACGTCTCGACGCCGACGCGCGAGAGTTCCTCGACGGCGATGGCGGCCGATGGACAGCCGATACCCGTCGAGCAGATGGTGAGCGGGACGCCCTCGTACGTCGCGTTGACGACCTTGTACTCGCGGTTCTGCGCGACTTCTTCGACGCTCTCACACTGCTTCGCGATGCGGTCGACGCGCCCCGGGTCGCCGGGTACGAGTGCGATGTCTTCGACGTCACCTTCTTCGACGAGGAGGTGGGGCTGTTTGGCCATACACGTGCCTCACGGGACGGCCCCAAAAACGACGCGGTCCGCGAGAGACGGTCGGTCCGCCGACGGGCAGAGCGCTCCGAATCCACCTCGTTCGCCCCGTCCTAACGGCTGCTTCGGGACCGTTTAACCGACGCGAAAGTCACGATATCGGACCGATAACTAAGCCCGATAGCCGCCTCGTACTCGATGGCCGTCGAACACTGTCGACCCGGGATGTCCATCCCATCCCCCCCTCGCCTGGACGGGCACTCCCCCGCTCGTCCCTGCGTACACCAACTTCCCGGGTCGAACAGTGCGGTCATCCGGCGACGGTAGGCGGTGCGCCATCGAACGTGCGGCGGTTCGCCGCGACGCGAGTACACCCCCCCCACTCCGCGTCGCGGCCGGTTCGCCACCGAGCACGTTCTCGGCCACGCGCCTCGCCGGACGACCGACTCGACGGTACACGCTCCAATCCAGTATGTCACTCACGCCAGTCACGAGCGGAGCCGACGCGACCGACATTCCCCACAGGTGGCGGTTCGCACTCCTGAGCGTCGCGACACGTCGCGCGCTCGCCGCCGTGACCGTGCTCGTCGCCACACTCGGCTTGCTCCCCCTCTACGAGTCGGTGTGGTGGTGGGACATCCTGACGCACACGCTCGCGGGCGCGACCATCACCGGATGGCTCGTGCTCTCGCGCGTCCGTGTCGCGTCCGTCGTCTTCCTCGTCGCCCTCTGTTCAGGCGCGTGGGAGCTTCTCGAGTACGCGACACCCGCGTTCGCCTTTATGGCCGGGTCGCCGGCCGACACCGTTCTCGACGTCGCCTGTAACTTCCTCGGGTCGGCAGTCGTCGCCGGCGGCTACGCGCGCTTCGGGCCGCGGGTCGCTCCGACGCACGACGACGGCGATGGTGACGACCGCGATGGGAATGACGACGCCGATGGGAACGACGTCGGCGACGACGCTGACGCCGAGTCCGGCGTGTTCCGGTCGGGAGCGAGCGAGACGGACCCCGCAGACGGCTGACGACGCCGCGCTCTTCCGTTCACAGTCCCGCAGTGAGGAGTGGCAACACGACTGCGAGCGTCAGGCCGAACACGAACGACGAGCGGAGCCACTGCCCGCGAACGGCCGTCGACCGCTCTTCGTAGACGCGTTCGGCACCGCGCGGGAGGACGACGTGTGCGAAAACCGTGTAGACGAACCCGACGACGGCCGCCGTCGCGAGCGCGTGCGGAACGAGCGAAATCGGTCCCGCGGCGACGACGGGCGGGACGACTGCGGCGAGCATCCAGTAGACGGCGGCGTAGAGGACACCCGCGAGGACGCCCGCGCCGTGGTGGACGACGTGTGCGTCGAAGGCGGACACCTCGTTCGGGTCGGTGCCGCGGAGTATCGACGCGGCGACGTACGCCGGCGTGAACCCCTCTTCTTGGCTCACCATCGGGAGGTCCATCGCTAACGCCGCGACGAATCCGGAGAGCGCACTCAGCCCGACGAACGCGAGCGCCGTCTCGAACGACCCGGCGAGACCGGTGGTGAGCGCCGACATCGCTTCCGCTACGGAGTCGAACTGTAAAACGCGTCCGGCAGATGGCCCCGGTGCAGTCACTCGCCGAGGAAGGCGTCGACCTGTTTCCACGAGAGGTCGGTTCGCGCGCCGGGGACGCGCGAGACGAGTGCGCCGCAGGCGTTCGCGACGGCCAGTGCTCGCTCGAAGTCGTCGCCGGCGACGCGAGCGGCGACGAACCCCGCGGCGAACGCGTCGCCCGCGCCGGTGGTGTCGACGGCGTCGATGGGGTAGCCCGGGTGTGCGATACGCTCGCCGTCGACGCGAACCTCCGCCCCGTCGGGGCCGTGTTTGAGGACGAGCGTCTGTTCGTTCAGGTCGAACGCGTCCAGCGCGAGTGCGGCTTCGCGGTCGTTCAAGAACAGGTAGTCAACCGCCGAGAGCGCCGTTCCGTAGGCTCGGTCGCCGATACGGCGTCCCGGGTCGAAACTGACCGTCACGCCGAGTTCGCCGGCGCGTTCGGCCAGTCGCGTGGCCGTCTCGGGTCGCTGACTCGTCAGGTGGAGGTGGTCGAGTTCGCGGAGCGTCCCTTCGGAGACGTCGGCCGCGATGAACGCCTCGTTCGCCCCCGGACAACCTAGCATCATCACCTCGCCGGAGGGTTCGACGACGACGTACTTGCGCGTCGTCTCCCCTTCGGGTGCGGTGACGACGTGTCGGCAGTCGACGCCTCTCTCCCCCAACTGTTCGCGGGCGAGACGGCCGTGTTCGTCGTCGCCGACGCTCCCGAGGATGGAACTGTCGACGCCGAGGTCCGAGAGGCCGACGGCGACGTTGGACGCACTGCCGCCGCCGCCGGCGACGCGCGAGGAGACGGTCGTCTCGCCGTCCGGTTCGGGGAGCGAATCGACGCGGAGCGTCACGTCCCAGTTGACGTGACCGGCGCAGAGAACGCGTGGCATAGGTAGCTCAGTGAGTTTGGCGGGCCGGCGGTAAAAAGTCGCCCCCCGGCGACGCTACGCCCCGCCGAGGAGCGTGAACAGGAGGAGGTTGTGCGCGCCCGGTCCGAGACCGACGGCGGCGACGAAGCCGAGGAGCGTGTAGCCCTCGGCGGGGTCCTCGCGGACGTAGTCGGCGAACAGGGCGACGATACCCGAGACGAGGACGAGTTTGACGAGGACGAACAGCCACACCGTTCCGAGGTACGGTTCCGTCGGCAGCGTCGCCGCGAACTCGATTATCTCGCGCGAGAGCGGCGTTCGTTCCGCGAACCCCATCAGGTCGATACCGACGGCGGTCGAGATGGCGTCCAACGAGTGGCCGAAGACGGCGAGTGCGCCGACCGGCGCGGTGAGTTCGGCGTCCGGGTAGACGCGGACGAGGGCGGCCCACGTCGCCGCCGCGACGACGAGAGCGAGGACGAGACCCAGCGTCGGGAGAAGCGGAGAGAGCGTGCCGGCGGACAGTCCGACGAGGACGCCGGCGGCGACGACGACGAGGCCGAGGAGCGTCCCGAGGCCCGCGAGGACGGGGACGACCATCTCGTCGGCCCACGCCGCCGCGGCGACGAACGTCCCGACGCCGACGACGCCGACGGAGAGGTAGACGGCCGGCGTGCCGCCGAGGGGGCGGAGGACGGCCGGGAGGCCGTCGACGGCGTAGAGCACGTGGACGGCAGACCCGAGGACCATCCAGGGCGTGAACGCGAGGATTCGCTCGGCCGTGACCGCGGGACGGCGACGGTTCACCGCGGCGACGACGACGCCGACTGCGACGAGGAGTCCGAGAAGGTACGGAAGCGGTGGCAACGCGAACCCTTCGGGGAGGATGGCCATGCTCTCTCGGGCGGTTGGCGGCCGTGAAAGCCTTACGGAAACCGGACATCGGAGCCGCCGTAGACGACCCCGTACCGTTCACCACTGCCGTTCGAGCGAGACCGACGACGCCCGCGTATTCGAGTCGCTTTTACATCCTGTCGTCGTCTTCGCCGCCATGGACCGCACGGAGTTCGCCGCACGCATCGACCACACCGTCCTCGGCCCCGAGACGACGTTCGCGGACGTGGAGTCCGTCCTCGACGACGCCGCCGAGTACGGCATGAACGCCTGCATCCCGCCGTGCTACGTCGCCGAAGCGGCCGCGTACGCTCCGGACGTGACGCTGGCCACCGTCGTCGGCTTCCCCCACGGGCAGCACTCGACGGCCGCAAAGCGCGAGGAGGCCGTCGACGCGTGGGAGAACGACGCCGACGAACTGGACATGGTGATAAACGTCGGTCGTCTGAAGGCGGACGAGTACGACGCCGTCGAAGAGGACATCGCGGAAGTCGTCGCCGCCGTCCCCATCCCGGTGAAAGTCATCATCGAGACGGCCCTCTTGACCGACCAAGAGAAACGCCGCGCCTGTGAGGCCGCCGTGCAGGCGGACGCCGACTTCGTGAAGACCTCTACGGGCTTTGCCGACGGCGGTGCGACCATCGAAGACGTGGAACTGATGGCCGAGTACCTGCCGGTGAAAGCAAGCGGCGGCGTGGGGTCGTACGAGGAGGCGATGGCGATGTTCGACGCCGGCGCGGAGCGGATTGGTGCTTCCAGCGGTGTGGAAATCGTGTCCGGATTCCCCGAGGAGTAGTCTCCTCACTCACTGCGGGTCGAACGCCACCAACGCCGCCGGGTTCTCGTCGTCGCCGCTCGTCACCGCGAACAGCGCGCCGTCGCCGACGGCGAGGCCCTCCACCGTCGTCGACAGCGACTGCGACCACCGCTTCCCGCCGAGTCGGAACTGCCCGATACCCGTCCCGCCCGAGAGTTCGAACGCGTGGACGCCGCGTTCGTTGCCGACGTAGAGGCGGTCACCGGCGGCGACGGGGGCCGCGCGGTCGTACCGACCGCTCGCTCGCCATCCGACGGCGGCGTCGTACTCGCGGACCGACCCGACCGAGTCGTAGCCGGCGCTGAAGACCCAGACGCCCGCGTGGACGGGCGGACTATTGGCGTACTCCTGTTCGACTTCCCAGCGGACGCTCCCGGCGTGGAGGCCGCCCTGTCGACACCGAAGCGGGTCCGAGAACGTGTGGACGAGGAGGCCCTCGTCGGTGGGGAGAAGCGACTCGACGGCGCTCCCGGCGTCCTCGCGCCACCCCTCGCGCGGCGACTCCGGCGTCACGTCCGAGAACGCGTACACGTGGCCGCCTTCGGTGCCGACGAAGAGACCGCCGAACGCGTCCGAGGCCAGCGCCGAGGGAACGCCGAACACGTCCCGTTCCCACATCGACTCGCCCGTCTCGCCGTCGAGGCGGTGCAGGCCGGTCCGCTGAGAACCCGCGTAGACGGCGTCGTCGTCTCGGGCGGGCACGGGCGTCGTGCGAGCGTCCACGTCCTCGCGAGACCAGCGTCGTTCGCCGGTGTTCGCGTCGATGGCGTGGAGTCCGATGTCGCTCCCGAACGGGACGTACAGCGTGTCGCCGACGACGAGCGGAGACCCCGGCCACGGACTGTCTTCGGGCGCGTACGTCCAGCGTTCCTCCCCGCTCCCGGCGTCGTAGGCGACGAGGCCGGCGGCGCGAGGCAGGTAGACGACGCCGCCGGCGACGACCGGACTCCCGTTCGGCGTCCGCGCCTCGGTTCGCCATCGCTCGGTCGCGCCGTTCCGGGGAGCGACGGCGTCCGGCGCGAACGCCGTCTGGGCCGCGTCGTAGCGCGGCATCGGCCAGTCGGTGGCGTGGTCGCTCCCCGGGGAGAACTGCTCGGAGCGGTCGTCCACCGCGTCGAGACACCCCGCGAGTCCGGCGGTCGCGAGACTGCCGACACCGGCGAGGAGGTGGCGTCTGGAGGGCATCGGTCGGGAGTTTTCGTCGTCCGTCATATCTCTTCTCGTCTCCGTCCGGTCGCTCCGTTCGGTGGCTACTCCAGCGCGTACACTCGCGGCGAGTCCTGCTCGCGTCCGCTCGTCGCGAAGAAGAGCGCGTCGTCGGCGACGGTGACGCCGCTCTCGACGGCCGAATCCGTTGAGAACGTCCAGCGCTTCGGGAACACTCGCGCGTCCTCGACGCCGACGCCGCCGTCGAGGGCGACGGCGACGACGCCCGACCCGCCGCCGAGGTAGGCCGTCGCGTGCGACGCCGCCGGCGGCGTGCCGAAGTCGCCCTCCACCTGCCAGCGAACCCGCCCCGTCTCCGTCTCGATTCCCTGCGAACGGGCGAGGTCGGAGCCGACGAGGATGCCGTCGGCGAGCGACATCCCGCGGTGGGCGACGAAGCCGTCCTCGGCGTGCCACTCCGTCCGCCCGGTGTGTGCGCCGCCTCGCAGTCGGAAGACGCCGCCGCCGAACGTGCCGACGTGGAGCGTCGACCCCTGCGCGGCGAGCGCGCGAATCGCGCCGGGGAGTTTGCGTCGCCACATCCCGCGGCCGCGGTAGAGCGCGTACACCTCGCCGCTCTCGGTGCCGACGTAGAGCGTCGTCAGCGACCCGGCGAGGGCTTCGACGGCACCGAACGCGTCGAACGTCCACTCGGGGTCGCCCGTCTCGGCGTCGAGGACGGCGACGTGGCCCCTGTCGTCGCCCGTCGCGACGTAGTCGCCCTCTTCTATCGGGAGCGGAGCGGTCGCGTAGTAGCGCCCGTCGTTCCGGTAGCGCCACCGTTCCTCACCCGTCTCCGCGTCGAGAGCGAGGACGCCCCTGTCGTCGTGCGTGCCGACGTAGACGGTACCGTTCGAGACGGACGCGCCGGTGAAGTACGGCGACGGCGAGCGCTCGCCGTCCGCGATGGGACCGACGCGCCACCGCTCGGAACCGTCTTTCGTGGACAACGCGAGGAGGGCGTTCCACGTCGGGACGTAGGCGGTGTCGCCGACGACGGTGACGCGAGCCGTCGGCGTGGACTCGCTGTCGACTCGCCACCGTTCCGTGGGCTTCTCGGTCGGGCCGACGGGCGAGGGGTTGTACGCCGTCGCGGCGGCGTCGAAGTTCGGGAGGGGCCAGTCCGCGGTGGGGTTCTCGACGTCGTCGACGCCGTCGCCGACGGTGCCGTCGAAGCGGTCCGCCGTTCCGGTACACCCGGCGAACGCGGCGAGCGTCGTCGCGCCGACGGCCGAGAGGAAGCGGCGGCGCGTCGACGTGCGGTGGGAGGGCATCGACTGACTCCTGACACTATCGTGTTATCAACGTTTTCGTCCGGGCGACTCCGACTCGCGTCGCCGGGCACAACCGTCGGCCTTTTGCCCGCGCACGAATCATCTCAGGACGACGGAATGGCCCGATATCACATCGAGACGTACGGCTGTACCTCGAACCGCGGCGAGAGCCGAGCCATCGAGAGCGCGCTCCGCGATGCCGGTCACTACCGCGTCGAGGGACCCGAACGAGCCGACGTCGCCATCATGAACACCTGTACGGTCGTCGAGAAGACGGAGCGCAACATGCTCCGACGGGCCAAAGAGTTGGAGAAGGAGACGGCGGACCTCATCGTCACCGGCTGTATGGCGCTCGCGCAGGGCGACGAGTTCCGCGACGAGGGCGTCGACGCCCAGATTCTCCACTGGGACGACGTCCCGACGGCGGTGACGAACGGCGAGTGCCCCACGCCGGGGCCGGGAACCGAACCCGTCTTGGACGGCGTCGTCGGCATCCTCCCCATCGCCCGCGGCTGTATGTCGAACTGCTCGTACTGCATCACGAAGTTCGCGACGGGCCGGGTGGACTCCCCGCCCGTCGAAGAGAACGTCGAGAAGGCCCGCGCACTCGTCCACGCCGGCGCGAAGGAGATACGTATCACCGGCCAAGACACCGGCGTCTACGGCTGGGACGAGGGCGACCGGAAGCTCCCCGAACTGCTCGACCGCATCTGCTCGGAGATAGACGGCGAGTTCCGTGTCCGCCTCGGGATGGCGAACCCCGGCGGCATCCACGGTATCCACGAGGAACTCGTCGACGTGTTCGCGAGACACGAGAACCTGTACAACTTCATCCACCTGCCGGTGCAGTCGGGGTCGGACACGGTACTGGAAGACATGCGCCGCCAGCACCGCGTCGACAAGTTCGTCGAGATAGTCGAGACGTTCGACCGGGAACTGGACTACTGGACGCTCTCGACGGACTTCATCGTCGGCTTCCCGACGGAGACGGACGCCGACCACGAACAGAGCATGGCGCTGTTCCGCGAGGTTCGTCCGGAGAAGGTGAACGTCACGCGCTTCTCGAAGCGACCCGGCACCGACGCCGCCGAGATGAAGGGCCTCGGCGGGACGGTGAAGAAGGAGCGCTCGAAGGAGATGTCCGACCTGAAGATGGACGTCGTCGCCGAGGCGTACGAGGCCATGGTCGGCGAGACGCACGAGGTGATGGTCGTACAGGAGGGGACGGGCGACTCCGTGAAGTGCCGCGACGAGGCCTACCGACAGATAATCGTCCAGAACGCCACGGAACACGGCGTCGAACCCGGCGACTTCCTCGACGTCGAAGTGACGAGTCACCAGACGGTGTACGCGTTCGGGAAGCCGGTCTGACCGGCGACGCCGTTCTCACCGCTCACCCCGGTACGTAGGCCCGCCCGCACTCCGAACAGCGATACTCCGCGCGCCACCCGCCGCCGGTGGTGTACCGCTTCCGAATCGAGTCTCGTGCCCCGCAGTGCGGACAGCGTTCCGGCAGGTCGGCGTCGCTCACGGGTCCTCCGAGGCGTTCGTTCGCAGAAACATCCCTCGCGAGGCGGGTGCGGTCGACTCGAATCCCCAGCGTTCGTAGAACCCCTCCACGTCGGCGAGGAGGTTCACGTACGCGTCTTCGGGCGCTTCGCGGTCGAGGTACGCGACGAGTTCGTCCATCATCCGCGTGCCGATTCCGCGCCCCTGGTGGTCGGGGTGGACGGCCATGTCCGTGATCTGATAGACCGTCCCCGAGTCACCGACGATTCGAGCCATCGCCACCGTCTCGCCCGCGGCGTCGACATGGACGCCGAAGACGGTGTTCGGGAGGCCGCGGCGGGCACCGTCGAGACTGCGCGGCGACATCCCGGCCGCCTCGCGGAGGGCGCAGAACGTCTCGGCGTCGGGGACGTCGCGGACGAGTTCGTAGTCGTCCATGCGTCGGCCGACGCGGCGCGGCGATATGACAGTTGGTGTCCGCGAGAACCGCGGCCCTTTTGCCGGTCGTTCGCTCACACATGGTCGATGGTCGACGAACCGGGTCCCCGCCTTCCCCTGTACGTCCGCGACGTCCTCCAGACGGCCGCCGCCGTCGTCCTCGTCGGTGCCCTCCTGTTCACGCTGACGGGCGTCTGGCCGCCGATGGTCGCCGTCGAGAGTCCGAGCATGGAACCGCACATCGACACCGGCGACATGGTGGTCGTGAGCGACGTCGGTCGCTACGCCGGGGCGGCGGCCGACGACCACGGCATCGTCACGCGCGCCGAAGCCGACGGCTACACCCGGTTCTCGGCGGCCGGTGACGTCGTCGTCTACATGCCGCCCGGGCGCGTCGGGTCGCCGATAATCCACCGCGCGCAGTTCCACGTCGAAGAGGGCGAGAACTGGTACGACGAGGCCGACCCCGACGCCATCGGGAGTCACGTCGACGACTGCGAGGAACTGGCCAACTGCCCGGCGCCGAACGCGGGCTACATCACGAAGGGCGACAACAACGCCCGCTACGACCAGGTGACGGGCCTCGCGCCGCCCGTCGACCCCGACTGGGTCCGCGCGAAAGCGCAGGTTCGCGTCCCGTTCCTCGGGTGGATTCGACTCGCCCTCTCCAGTCTGTTCTGAGTCGGACCGAACTCACTCCTCTCTGGTCCGCCGTTCGTAGAGGCGCGTCCGTTCGTCCTCCTTCCACTCGCCGAGTTCCTTCGGGTCGACGTGGACGAAGACGTCGTCCACCTCCGGCAACTCGCGTATCGCGGTCACCACGTCGGATTCGATGTCGTGCGCTTCGAGGAGCGTCATGTCGCCTTCGACCTCGATGTGGAGGCTCACGTCTATCTCCGGGCCGACGTAGTGTGCGACCACGTCGTGCGCGCCGCGGACGTTCGGGTGTTCGAGGGCGCGCGAGAGAATCTCCGCCGTGAGTTCGTCGGAGGGGGCCGCGCCGACGAGGTAGTTCACGTTGTCGCGGACGATTTCGTACCCCGTGTAGACGATGCCGAGGGAGACGACGCCGGCCGCGATGGGGTCGAGGATGGGGACGCCGAAACCGGCACCCAAAACGCCGACGAGGGCGGCGCCGGCGGTGAGGATGTCGTTTCGGTTGTCGAGTGCCGTCGCGACGATGGCGGGCGAGTGTTCACGCTCGCCGATGCTGAGACAGTAGCGGTAGAGGCCGTACTTCACGACGCCGGAGGCGACGAGAACCGTCACGCCCGCGGCGCCGGCGGGGTTGCCGTACGTGCCGTTCAACACCGACGTCGTCGCGTTCCAGAGGACGCCCGCCCCGGCCGCGAACACGCCGACGGCGACGAAAAGCGAGACGAACGGCTCGATTCGCTCGTGGCCGTGCGGGTGTTCGAAGTCCGGCGGTTGCGTCGTCAAGTAGAGGCCCGCGAGGACGATGACGCTGTAGACGGCGTCGGAGACGCTGTTGACCGCCTCGGACCCGACGGCGAGGCTTCCGGTCGACCACCAGACGCCCGCCTTCGCGAGTGCGAGGACGAGGTTCACCCCGAGGACGACGAACCCGACTCGCCGCATCACGCGGCCCCGGTCTCCGCTCATCGACGAACAGTATCCGACAGAGGAGTATGACACTTCCGACCGACCGTCGCCGACGCCGGCGCGGTTCCGGCCACGCTCACGCTTCGGGCTGTCGGCACACTTCGGACCGCCGGCACGCGTTCGACCACCGTCACGCTTCGGACCGGCCGTCGGAGAGACGAACGCGTGCGGCCGAGATCAAGCGGGGCCGTCGTCGTCGTACTCCCGGTCGTCCTCGAACGAGACGGCGTCCGTCTCCCCCCCGGTTGTCGCTCCGCTCTGGGCGGCGAACGCCTCGTGGAGTCGTTCGTACGTGTCGTCTAACGCCTCGACGATGACCTTCGTGTCGCTCACGACGGGCATGAAGTTCGTGTCGCCACCCCACCGCGGGACGACGTGCGTGTGCAGGTGGTCGTCGATAGACCCGCCGGACGGGCCGCCGCCGAGGTTCTCGCCCGCGTTCGCGGCGTCCGGCGAGAGCGCGTCGTCCAAGGCGTCCAGCGTCCGCGTCTTCAACTTCGCGTGGTCCAACAGTTCGGCGTCGGTCAGGTCGCTCCACGACCCCGTGTGGCGGTAGGGGATGACCATCGCGTGGCCCGGATTGTACGGGTAGTTGTTCAACAGGACGAACGCGTGGTCGCTCCGGGCGACGATTCTCGACTCCCGGTCGTCCTCGGAGTCGGGGAGCGAACAGAACGGGCACTCGCCCGCGCCGTCCGCGTCGCTCTCGTCGCCGTCGCGTTCGACCCAGTCGATACGCCACGGCGCGAAAATCTGGTCCATACCGCCACCTCGCAGGCGGCCGATTTAGTTCTCGTGGAGCGAAGTTCGGAGAAATATTCAGTGATTAGAGAACCAAAATTCATACGTGTCTGGTATGTATTTAATTGTATGAGCGCGACACCAGACGCGGACGAGTACACAGAGGAGTGCACAGAATGCCAGCGAGAGACTCGCCACCGCGTACAGATAGAACTCAAAGAGGAGGGCGGCAACGAGGGGACGACCGACTTCTCGCGAGAGCCCTACCGAATCACCGTCTGTTCCGTCTGCGACACGGAGGAGTCGCTCCGCATGAACGACGCATAACTCGACGCACGGCCGGGTAGCACGTCGATATTCGTGATTCTAGCAAGTAAATTCATGCTCGATACTGGCGTATAGGAAACAGATGAGCACGACCCCCAACTCTACGGAACGGACCGAACGCTGTACAGACTGCGGCCGCGACACCGTCCACAGAGTCCGGGTCGAACTGCGAGAAGAGGGGAAGAACCCCGACACCGCGGCGTTCTCCCGCGAGCCGTACCGCATCTCCATCTGTTCGCTCTGCGGCGTGGAGAACGCCCTGCGGATGAACAACGCCTGAGCGCTTCGCGGACTACTCGGTCAGTATCTCACAGCCGTCTTCGGTGACGACTATCGTGTGTTCGGCCTGACTGACGAGTTCGCCGTCGTCTTCCTTCAGAACCGGGTAGCCGTGCAGGACGCCCTGCTGTTTCAGTCGCTGGAGGGCGATGTCGGCACGGGGGGCGTCTATCCACCGCGAGGCGAACGGGAGCGTCTTGTACTCGTCTTTCACCTGGTCGAGCACCTTCCGCGCGGAGCGGTTCCGGACGGACCGGTCCCGTTCGAGACTGTAAATCTCCTCTTTCGAGCCTTCGGTGACCTTGCCGGACCCCGTCGTCGCGAACGGTTCGATGGCCACCACGTCGCCGACTTCGAGTTCGACGCCGCGTTCCGCGCCGCGGTTGGGGACGTTCGGCCCCGTGTGAGCGTCCCACCGGGCGACGCCGTGCCCCGAGAGGTTCAACACCGGCGTGTAGCCGTAGCCGCGGATGACGTCCTCTATCTCCGCGCCGATGGCGCCCGTCTGCGCGCCGGGTTCGACGGCGTCGAGGGCGGCGTCGAGTGCCTCCTCTGCGGCCTCTTTCAGTTCCGCGTTCCCCGAGAGGTCCACCGTCACGGCGGCGTCGGCGATGTAGCCGTCGACGTGGACGCCGCAGTCCAGACAGACCATGTCCTCGCCGAACTCGGTGTCGTCGTCGCGTCCGGGGCTGGCGTGCGACGCCTCCTCGTTCACGCTGATATTGGTGGGAAAGGCACAGCCGTCGGCGAGTTCGTAGATTCGGTCTTCCGAGTACTCGGCGACTTCGAGGTGGGTCACGCCCGGTTCGACCATCTCGGCCGCTTCGTCGAGAACCTGCCGGAGAATCTGTCCGGCCTCCCGATACTTCTCGACCGTCTCGTCGTCGAGGGGTCCGATGCTCATGACGCGTCGTTGGCGCGAGCGGATGAAAGAGGTTGCGGACCCACCGCCGACGCCGGGTCGTCCGCCGATTTGACGTCGGCCGTCGCCGTCCGAACGACCCGTTCTGTCCCGGAGCCGACCCGCCCCGAGTGACTATATAGAACACACGGAGCATCCTAGTAACGGTTTATTGGCTCCGTAGCCTCGTGTCAGAGAGATAGATGAGCCTGCCAGTATTCGACGCAGACGTGAACCACCGGCGAGTCGACGTGAACGATTGGGACCAGCTCTACGTCGTCGGTGACGTTCACGGCTGTCGAGCGGAGCTAGAGCAGATGCTCGACGAACTCGACGTCACCGAGGACGACCTGGTCGTGTTCGTCGGTGACCTCGTCCGCAAAGGCCCCGACAGCGCAGGCGTCGTCTCCATGGTTCGCGACGCGCCGAACATGCTCACCGTCCGCGGCAACAACGAGGAGAAACTCATCCGCGGCGAGAAACACCTCGAAGAGCTCTCGGAGGCGGATATGGAGTGGATTCGCGAGCTTCCGGTCGCCATCTCCTGGGACGGCGCACTCGTCGTCCACGGCGGCGTGGACCCGCGAAAACCGCTCGACGAGCACTCCGTCGAGGAACTGGAGAACTTCCGCTCGTTCACCGACGACGACGGCAACGAACCCTACTGGTGGGAAGTGTACCAGGGGCCGAGTCGGGTCTTCTTCGGTCACACGCCGCTCTCGGCGCCCGTCGACCGCCGGTACGCCGTCGGCCTCGACACCGGGTGCGTCTACGGCAACGAACTCACCGCCTACGACTGGTACGGCGACGAGTACGTCACCGTGACCCCCGAGGAGACGGCCGAAGAGCGGAAAGACTCGAAGTGGGTCCACCCGGCCGTCGCGCCGGTGCAGTGACGCCGCGACGAGCGAACCGGTAAAGTCACTCCGGAGACAGACGTAGGTTATGGCCTCGGAGGACCCGCGGGAGACCGCTCGCGCCCGGACGCCGTCCATCGCCCCCGCGGACGCGCCCGACGCGTTCGACGCCGACGACGCGAGCGTCTCGGACGCGGCGTGGTATCTCAACCGCGAACTCGGCGAACTCTCCTTTCACCACCGCGTCCTCCACGAAGCCCTCGACGACGAGAATCCGCTGGCGGAGCGAGCGAAGTTCCTCGCCATCTTCACCGGCAACCTCGACGAGTTCTTCATGAAACGCGTCGGCGGCCTCAAACAGCAGATAGACGCCGGCGTGACGGAGTTGTCGCCAGACGGAAAGACGCCGAACGAGCAGTGGCGTGCCGTCCTGTCGCGTGCGGACGGCCTCCTCGAAGAACAGGACCGATGCTATCGCGAACGGGTCCGTCCCGCCCTCGCGGACGCCGGCGTCCGTATCCTCGACTACGGCGACTTGACCGCCGCCGAACGTCGGGGGCTACGGTCGTACTTCGAGGCGTCCGTGTTGCCGACGCTGACTCCCCTGCGGTTCGACCCGGCGGCGTCGTTCCCGTTCATCTCGAACCTCAGCCTCTCCGTCGCCGTCCTCACCCGCGACAACCCGGAGGGCGACGTCCGCTTCTCCCGGGTGAAGGTGCCGCCGAACCGTCCGCGCCTCGTCTCCGTCGCCGACGTGACCGGCACCGACGCGGCCGGTGTCGACGCGGCGGACGTCGAGGCGACCCCGGCGGAGAGCGCCGCCGACAGCCATCGGTTCGTCTACGTAGAGGACGTTATCTGTGCGAACCTCGACCTGCTCTTTCCGAACGTCGAGGTGGTGGACACGTCGCTCTTCAGAGTGACGCGTAACGCCGAAGTGCGGCGAAACGAGGAGGTTGCGGAGGGACTCGTCGACAGCATCGAGGACGTCCTCAGACAGCGACGGTTCGCCACCGTGGTCAGGTTGGAACTCGACGCTGACGCGCCCGCGTTCGTCCGCGACCTGTTGGTCGAACACCTCGACGTGAGCGACGAGGAGGTGTACGAACGCCGCGGACGCATCGACTACCGGTGTCTGTTCGACCTCGCGGCCGTCGACAGACCGGACCTCAGACTCCCCGAGTGGACGCCGCAACCGCACCCGCGGTTGGCCGACTCCGACCCGGACCGCCCCGACGAGTTGTTCGCCGAGATTCGGTCCGGAGACGTCCTCGTCCACCACCCGTACCACTCGTTCGCCGGCACGGTCCAGACGTTCCTCGCCGCGGCGGCGAACGACCCGAAAGTGCTCGCCATCAAAGCGACCATCTACCGCACCGCGCCGGATTCGAGCGTCATCAACACGCTCATCGACGCCGCGAGTCGGGAGAAGCAGGTGGCGGTGATGGTCGAACTGAAAGCGCGGTTCGACGAGGAGAACAACCTCCGATGGGTGAAGCGACTCGAAGAGGAGGGCATCCACGTCGCCTACGGCACCCTCGGACTGAAGACGCACACGAAGACGGCCCTCGTCGTCCGCGAGGAAGCGGACGGCGTGCAGTTGTACTCGCACGTCGCCACCGGCAACTACCACTCCGAGACGGCGAAGACGTACACCGACCTGGGACTTCTGACCGCGGACAGAGACGTGGGCCGGGACCTCGTGAAACTGTTCAACTTCTTCACCGGTCACGCTCGCCACACCGAGTACGAGAAACTGCTCGTCGCCCCCGAGACGATGCGCGAGGCGTTCGTCCGTCTCGTCCGCCGCGAGGCGGACCACGCCCGCGCCGGGAGAGACGCCCGCATCGTCGCGAAGATGAACTCGCTCGAAGACCCGCAGATGGTCCGCGAACTGTACGAGGCGTCGCAAGCGGGGGTCGACATCGACCTCGTGGTGCGCGGTATCTGTCGCCTCCGTCCGGGCGTCCCGGGGCTCTCCGAGACGGTCAGCGTCTCCAGCGTCGTCGGCCGCTTCCTCGAACACTCCCGGATATTCTACTTCCACAACGCCGGAGACTCCGAGTACTATATCGGCTCCGCGGACTGGATGACGCGCAACCTCGACCGGCGGGTGGAGGCGGTCGCGCCCGTCGAAGACGAACTGCTTCGACACGAACTCGACGCGATTCTCCAGACGCTCCTCGCCGACAACCGGAAACGGTGGGTGATGGACGCCGACGGCGGGTACGAACGACTCCGGCCGGACGACGGCGAGGAGGAACTCGTCGCACAGGACGTGTTGATGTCGCTGGCCCGCGCGGACGCCGAGCACGCGGCCAGACGGCAGACGGTCTCCGACGGTTGGTGACGAAACTGTGATACGTTCGTCGGGAGGAGTCGGCGTGTGAACCGACGCACGTATCTGACCGCCGCCGTGGTGACGTCGCTCGGACTCGGGGGCTGCCTCGGTGGACGTGGCGACGCCACCGCGACTGCCACCGGAGTCGCGTCGTCCGCGACGGAGACGGACGCGACTGCGACGGAGACGCCGGCACCGACGGACGCGGAACCGACCGCAACGGTCGCCGCCGCCGAACGCGAGATGGACGCCGTCCTGTTCAACGAGACGGACGGCGAACGGACGGTGACGCTCGAACTCACGACCGCCGGGGAGACGCTCTTGGACACCGAGACGACGGTGCCGTCCGGAGGTCACACCGACGTTCCGCTCGGCGTCGAGACGGAGGGGGAGTACGAACTCGCCGCGAGTGTCGACACCGGTCTCGAAACGACGTACCGCTTCGGCGTGGACGGGTACGACCTCCGGACGGGGTCGAACGTCGCCGTCTGGATAGCCGACGAGTTGACCGTGGGAATCGAGGAGTAGTCGACGTCCTCCGAAGGAGGCCGCGAACGAACCGCCTCAGCCCAGCAGTTCGTCCAACAGTTCCTCGATGTAGTCGACCTCTTCGGGGAAGATGCCGTGGCCGCGGCCCTCGTACACGTCGAACCTCGTCTCCGCGCCCATCTCCTCGAACTCGGCGACCGTCTCCTCGGCGCGCGAGAGCGGGATGTGGGGGTCGTCGTCGCTGACGCCGAGGAAGACGGGCGTTCCCGCCATCGACCCCTCGAAGTCGAACTCGGTCCCCTCCTCGCCGACGAACCCGCCGGAGAGGAGGACGACGCCGCCGTAGCGTCGCGGGTTGTTCGCGACGTACGACGAGGAGAGACACGCACCTTGCGAAAAGCCGACGAAGACGACTCTCTCGTCGGGAATCCCGGCGTCGCGGACCGTCTGGACGGCGCGGTCAACGTGCGCGAGCGCCGACGTGTAGTAGGGTTGGTTCGACTCCAGCGGTGCCATGAACGAGTTCGGGTACCACGTCCCTCGCTGTGCCTGCGGGGCGACGTAGCAGACGCCGTCGCGGTGGAACTCCTGCGTGAACTGGAGCATCCCGCGGGCCGTCGCGCCGCGCCCGTGGACGAGGACGACCGCGACCTCGGCGTCCTCCGGGTCGGCACCGGCGGTCTGAATCGGCTGGTCGGCGTGCGGGTCGTCGGCGGACATCAGTTCGACACCCCCTCCGTCGTGTCGGCGGCGTTCAGCGGTGGCAACCGCGCTTCGATGTCCTCGCGGTCGGACTCCAGCCACGGCGGCAGTTTGAGCGCCGACCCGAGCGATTCGACGGACTCGTCGGCGGTGAACCCGGGGCCGTCCGTCGCGATTTCGAACAGGACGCCGCCGGGTTCGCGGAAGTAGATGGAATCGAAGTACTGCCGGTCTTTCTGCTCTGTGACGTACTGCCCGGCGTCCGAGAGTTCCTCGCGCCACCGCATCTGCGTCTCCCCGTCCGGGACGCGGAAGGCGACGTGGTGGACCGTCCCGACGCCGGGGCGTCCCCGCGGCGACTCGCGTTCGAGGAGATCCACGACCGTCGCCCGGTCACCGTCGGCGACGTAGCGAACTCGGTCCTCGGCCTCGTCTCTCCGCTCGAACCCGAGCAGTTCGAGGACGCGTCCCGTCGCGCCCGGGTCCGCCGAGTGGAGCGTGACGCCGAAGAACCCGCGGAGTGCGGCGTCCTCGGGGACCGGTCCGTCGGTCCACGGTTCGACGTCGCTCTCGCCTTCGACCAGTTCGAGCGGTTGGCCGTCGCGGTCGGAGAAGGCGAGAACGCCCGCGCCGAACCGGTCGCGGTCCGTCGTCTCGACGCCGCGGTCCGCGAGGCGTTCGCGCCAGTAGTCGAGGCTCCCCTCGGGGACGACGAACGCCGTCGCGACGGCCTGTCCCCGGCCGGGACGACCCGGTCGACCCTCGCCGAACGGGAAGAACGTCATCGCCGTGCCGGGCGACCCCGTCTCGTCGCCGAAGTAGAGGTGGTACGTCTGCGTGTCGTCGAAGTTCACCGTGCGCTTGACGAGGCGGAGACCGAGGACGTCCGTGTAGAACCGGACGTTCGCGCTCGGGTCGCCCGCGACGGCGGTGACGTGGTGGATTCCTGTGGTGTTCATAGATGAATGGAGACACTGGCGCGTCGCCAGTTTCACTCTGTTACTTAGTACGGAACCGAAACCATATGTAGGTTCCCGGACGTAGGAGTCACCAGGTGACACGAGTGTCCTCGGACGAAGACAAATACAGCGACGCGGCGTGCGGCGTCATCGACTCGATTCAACAGATCGGCTCCCAGTGGCGACTCATCGTCCTGCACGACCTGCAGGACGGCGAGAAACGGTTCAACGAACTCAAGCGCTCGACGGGGTCGAGTTCGCGGACGCTCTCTCGAGTACTGGACGACCTTCAGGAACTCGGGTTCGTCTCGCGACGACTGGAGGAAGACGCTCCCGTCGCGACGTACTACTCGCTGACGTCGAAAGGGGAGTCGCTCGCGCCGGTGTTCGACGAGATAAACTGCTGGGCGAACGAGTGGCTGGCCGAGACGCCGACGGGCGAGGACCCCGCGGCGACGGAAGACGAGAGCGACGCGGCCGAGACGGCGGCCGCGAAGGCCGAGTAACCGTCCTCAGTCGCCGTTCTCCCCGACGTCCTCGCCGCGGCGTGCGCGCAGTCCCTGCCTTGTGAACTGCGGGTCGCCGTGGACCCGGATGCCGCGACGCGTGCGGAACGACCGGTAGAGCAAGAACAGGAGGGGGACGGCCCCGAGTGCGACGACGCCCGCCGTGAGTTCGTTGGTGAGCGCGTAGAGCAACGCCACCGCGAGGAGGTTCCCCGCGAGGAGGACGCCCGTGACCACTTTCTTCGCGAACGTCGTGAGCGCGTCCGAGTCGTCGAGGACGACGTTCACCCGAACGTCCTCGCGTTCGACCAACCCGAGGACGCGACTCAGCTTCGGCGGCACGGAGAACAGCGTCTGCGCCGTCGCCCGCACCTGGCGAGACGCGTCGTCGGCGAACTCGCGGGCGACTCGTTCGCCGACCGACTCCTCGCCGTCTTCTCCCTCCATCCCGCGTTCGCGGACGTACTCTGTCACCTCGTCGACGAAGTCGAACTCGGGGACGAGCGTCCGACAGACGCCCTCCAACACCGTCGAGACGCGGACGACGAGCGCGAGGTCCTGCGGGAGTCTGAGCGGGAAGTCGTACAGCGTCTCCTCGAACTGCGACACCAACTGCTGGACGCGGTACTGGTCGACGTCCTGCCCGCGGAACGTCTCGATTGCCACCTCGAACGCCTCGCGCATGAGCACCCTATCTGCGGTCGGGTCGAGCGCCTCCATCGCGACGAACGCGTCCAGCACGCCGGCGACGTCGTCGCGGGCGACGCCGACGTAGAAGTCGTACATGTGGTCTCGCGTCCGGGCGTCGACGCGGCCGGTCATCCCGAAGTCGTAGAAGACGACGGTGCCGTCCTCCTGCACCGCCAAGTTCCCGGGATGCGGGTCCGCGTGGAAGACGCCGTCTTCGAGAATCATCTGGATGTAGGTGCGTTCGAGACGTCGCGCGAGTTCCTCGCGGTCGACTCCCAGTCGCTCTATCTCGCGCACTCGGTCTATCTTCACGCCTTCCACGTACTCCATCGTGAGGACGTTCTGCGTTGAGTACGCCTCGCGCGGGACGGGAACGCGAATCTTCGGGTCGTCGGCGAAGTTCGCGCGAATCTCGCGGAGCATCGTCGCCTCGTGCGCGTAGTCCATCTCCTCGTGGACGGTGTCTGCGAACTCGTCTGCGAGGTTCTCGAACGTGAACCGCTGGCCGGGGTGTGCAAAGCGCAGGAGAACCGGCATCAACGTCTCCACGACGCGCAAGTCGGCCTCGACGACGCGGCGGATGTCCGGGCGAAGGACTTTGACGGCCACCTCCTCGCCGTCGGCGACGGCGGTGTACACCTGCCCGAGACTCGCCCCGCTGATGGGGTCGCGGTCGAAGCGGTCGAACACCTCGTCGACCGGCCCCAACTCCGCCTCGATTCGCGGACGGACGGTCTCCCAGTCGTCCGGCGGTACCTCGTCCTGAAGGGAGGAGAGCACCTCCACGTACTCGCTCGGGAGGGCGTCGGGTCTGGTCGAGAGAATCTGGCCGAGTTTGATGAACGTCGGCCCCAGCGAGACGAGTTCGTCGCGGAGGTACGTCGCGCGTCGTCGCCGCGTCTCGGCGCTGGTTCTCCGAGACCCCCCGAACAGCAGAAATCGTCGCCTGTCGCGGGCGATGCCGACGAACAGGGGGAGGAAGACGCGGAGGACGACGACGAGACGGCGGAGCGACCGGAGACGGACGCCGAGGCCCGAGGGCCGGTCGGTGTCCGGTTCGGGAGTGGGGCCGCGAGCGTCGTCACTCGGCGGCGCGTCGCTTCCGTCGGTGGCGGTGGTGGCCGACATTCGGTTGCTACTCACTCGGTGGCGCGAGCACAAAGAGGGTTCGACCGAATCGGAGAGGGCCGACTCAGGCGCCGTCGACGAGTCGTTCGAGGTGTTCCGGGGGCACGGCACCGCGGGCGGCGTAGCCCTCGTAGGCGAACGTCGGCACGCCCGTCACGCCCTGCTGTTGCGCCTCGGTGAACTTCGCGCGGACCTCCTCGCGGAGGTTCTCGTCGGAGAGCGCCGAGCGAATCTCGTCGCCGTCGATACCGGCGTCTTCGGCGAGTTCGACGAGGAGGTCCTCGTCGCCGATGTCCTCGCCGTCCTGCCAGAGCGCCTCGAAGATAGACACGTCGAACGCCAGCCACGCCTCGTAGTCGTGGTGCTCTTTGACGTAGTAGGAGGCTATCTGCGCCGGGAGCGAGTCCACGTCGGTGGCGATTTCGAGGTCCATCTCCACGTCGTACTGCTCCTGCAGGCGGCGGACGTTCTCTCGCGCCTGTTCGTAGTAGTCGTCGTCCTTCCCGTCGTCCACCGAGTGGTCGATGGTGCCGTCGGGGTTGCGCTTCTGACTCCGCAGGTCGAACGGATGCCAGTCTATCTCCAACAACTCGTCGCGGGAGTCCTGGAACCGTCGGAGGGACTCGCGGCCGAGATAACAGAACGGGCAGACGTAGTCGGAGAAGACGGTGATGCGTCCGGCCGATTGGGTATCGCTCATGGTGTCGCCTTGGAGGGGTTCGGAGTAAAAGAAGGTGGCCGGGGTGTGATTCGCCGGTACACGACCGCCGGTCGTCTCGCCCGCCGAGCAACCTCGCTCAGATACCGTACGTCACGCCCGTCAGGTGTTCGGAGAGTTCCCACAGGCGGTGCGCGTCGGCCTCGTCGTGCGACGCCTCGCTGGACTCGTTCTCGCCGGGGTACCCCCGCATGTGCTGGAATCCGGTCGGACCGTAGTACGAACCGCCCTCGACGTCGGCGGCCGTCGCGGCGTACAGCGTCGGCAACGCGCCCATCTCGGCGCTCTGGGCGAACGCGCGGTTCGCGAGGCTCATGCCGACTCGCCGGAGGAGCGACCCCTCCATCTCCGGGCCGCGGCGTTGGAGGTTCGTCGCGGCGTAGCCGGGGTGACAGCCGACGCTGAGCACGTCCTCCTCGCCGGCGAGTTCGAGGCGTCGCTGGAGTTCGTAGGCGAACAGGAGGTTCGCCAGTTTGCTCTGCGCGTAGGCCTCCCACTTGTCGTACGACGCCTCGCCCATCGGGTCCGAGAAGTCCATCTCGCCGTTCTCGTGGAGGCCGCTCGATTGGGTGACGACGCGCGTCTGTCCGTCCGTCTCGCGGAGAGCGGAGAGGAGGTGGCCCGTGAGCGCGAAGTGACCGAGGTGGTTGACGCCGAACTGCATCTCGAAGCCCTGTTCGGTCTCCCGCCGGGGGAGCGCCATCAGTCCCGCGTTGTTCACGAGGACGTGGAGTTCGTCGTGCGCGGCCTCGAACCAGTCGGCGAATCGCTCGACAGAGTCGAGGTCCGAGAGGTCGAGTTTCGCGAGCGTGAGGTCGGCGTCGGGAACCTCGCCGAGCACGTCTCTCGCGGCGTCACGGCCTCTGTCGGGGCTTCGGACGGCCATCACGATGTGCGCGCCGTTCGCCGCGAGCGCTTTCGTCGCCTCGTAGCCGAGTCCGCTGTTCGCGCCGGTCACGACCACCGTCTTACCCGTACAGTCGGGAACGCTCTCGGCAGTCCAGTCGTTCGTCATGAGGCGTTCGTAGGGGACGACGACGGTAAAAGTCGCGGCTCTCGGCAGTCTCGTCTGGCGGTTCGGCGACGCCTCGTCGTCGGCGTGGCTATCGCTCGATGCCTACCGCTCGGCGACGCCGGTCTGCATCCCGTCGGTGTTGAACGCGCTGCCGACGCCCTCGTCGTCGGCGACGATGACGCCCGCGCCGGAACCGGTGAGTTCGGCGAACTCCTCGATGGCCAACTCGGCGGCCGACTGCGCGTTCAGTCCTCGCTCGACGTGCCCGACGGCGCGGCGGGTGAGCGTCGCCTTCGCGATGTCTTCGCCCGCGCCCGTCGCGGAGGCCGCTCCGGCGGGGGCCGCGTAGAACCCCGACCCGACCTGCGGCACGTCGCCGACGCGTCCGGCGAGGGCGAACCATCGCCCGCCCGTGGAGGTGGCGGCGGCGAACCGGTCGCCGTCGTAGGCGACGGCCCCGACGGTGTCGTGGTCCGAGAGGTCCGCGTCGTTCGACGCCGTGGCACTCGTCCCGCCGAACCGGTCTTCGAGCCACGCGAGGTGGTCTCTCGGCGACCCCTCGGGCGGGTTCGCGTCCGCCCAGCGTTCGCGCGTCTCGGTCGTGAACAGGTCGACGCCCGTCTCGACGCCGAACGCGTCGGCCACGTCGACGGCCGGCCGTCCGGCGACGAAGACGTGCGGCGTCTCCTCCATCACGACGCGGGCGACGGAGACGGCGTGTTCGACGCCGTCCATCCCGGCCACCGCGCCCGTCTCGCGGTCGCTCGTCATCACGCCCGCGTCGGTTCGGACCCGTCCGTCGGACTGGACGGCACCGCCGACGCCGGCGTTGAACGCGGGGTCGGTCTCTAAGACCCGGAGCGCCGCTTCGACGGCGTCGACGGGTGTTCCCTGTGAGGCCCCGGTCGCGGCCGCTTCGTCGAGGGTCTGTTGTCGCGGTTCTGGGTCGTCGGGGACGCCGCCGGCACCGCCGTGGACGATGAGTCGCATGGAACCGCCGACGAGAGGCGGTGAGAAAACACCAACGACTTCGCCGTTCTCGCGCGGCGCGCGCGTCCCTCCTCCGAGTGTCGGGAGACGAACCGGCTACCTTCGCCGGATGTTCGAAAAATTGCCGTCTCGGTCGATAACGGCAATACTTTACCGACGGTGAGAAAAGGAGCGAACGTTCATGAGCTACGACCAGATCGAAGTTCCCGAAAACGGGGAGAAGATCACGCTCGCCGACGACGAGAGCGGTGAGCTGTCGGTTCCCGACAACCCGATCATCCCCATCATCCACGGCGACGGCATCGGACAGGACGTCGGTCCTGCCGCACAGAAGGTGTTAGAGGCTGCCGCCGAAGCGACCGGTCGCTCCGTGGAGTGGCTCCGCGTCTACGCCGGCCAGTCCGCCCGCGACAAGTACGACGAGAACCTGCCGGAGGACACGGTACAGGCCATCAAGGACCACCGCGTCGCCATCAAAGGTCCGCTCACGACGCCCGTCGGCGCCGGGTTCCGTTCGCTCAACGTCGCGCTTCGCAAGAAGCTCGACCTGTACGCGAACGTCCGCCCGACGTACCACCTCGACGGCGTCCCGTCGCCCGTGAAGAACCCCTCGGCGATGGACATGGTCACGTTCCGCGAGAACACCGAGGACGTCTACGCCGGCATCGAGTGGGAAGCCGGTACCGACGAGGTCCAACAGGTCAAGGAGTTCGTCGAAGAGGAGATGGGCTACGACGAGACGATGCACGACGGCCCCATCGGCATCGGCATCAAGCCCATCACCGAGTTCGGAACGAAGCGTCTCGTCCGCGAGGCCATCGAATACGCCATCGAGAACGACCGCGACTCCGTCACGCTCGTCCACAAGGGGAACATCATGAAGTTCACCGAGGGCGCGTTCCGTGACTGGGGCTACGAACTCGCCGAAGAGGAGTTCGCCGAGGAGACCATCACCGAGGACGAACTCTGGGAGGAGTACGACGGCGAGCAACCCGAGGACAAGATCGTCGTCAAGGACCGCATCGCGGACAACATGCTCCAGCAGCTCCTGACGCGAACCGCGGACTACAGCGTCATCGCGACGATGAACCTGAACGGCGACTACATGTCCGACGCCGCCGGCGCACAGATCGGTGGCCTCGGCATCGCCCCCGGTGCGAACTTCGGTGACGGCCTCTGTCTCGCCGAACCCGTCCACGGTTCCGCGCCAAAGTACGCGGGCGAGGACAAGGTCAACCCGACGGCGATGATCCTCTCCGGTCGCCTCATGTTCGAGTACATGGGCTGGAAGGACGCCGGCAAACTCATCCGCGACGCGGTCGAGAAGACCATCTCCGACGGCGACGTGACCTACGACCTCGAACGGCAGATCGAAGGCGGCAACAAACTCGCGACGAGCGAGTTCGCCGACAAGATCGTCGAGAACATCGAAGCGCTCTCGTAGAGACCGTTTCGTGCGCTCGCGCGGTCACACCGCGCGAACAGCCGCGAATCGGCGTCCGCGACGCACCACCTTCTCACTCTTTTCGACCGCCGAGCGACGGCGACGCCGCTACTCCCCGCCCGCCCAGTCGGCCATCGTCCGCGGCGGACTGAAGATGTCGACGCCCTCGACCGTCTCCTCGCCGCGGTTCTCCGCGCCGTGAACCTCGTCGGCGGCCAGCGCGTACGAGTCGCCCTCGCGGACGACGACTTCCTCCTCCTCGTCGCCGACGACGAACACGAGTTCGCCCCGCGTGATGTAGCCGACCTGTTCCTGTTCGTGGCTGTGCGCGGGCACCGTCGCGCCGGGTTCGATGCGGAAGTGCTGGACGTTCATTCGCTCGGCCCCCGCGAGGACCGACAGGTGGACGTCCGGCACCGCTTCGACCGCCTCCACCGACTCCGTGGGTACGCGTTCCATGGGGAACTGCCACCTCGACGGCACATAAACCTGGGTGCGAAGGTTCAAATCCGACGACGCGGAAGCGGTCGTATGTACGCGGTGGTCGGCTGTACCGAGTGCGGTAGCATGTGGTTGCTCTCTGACGCGCGGCGGTCGAAGACGGCGACGTGTCCGCGGTGTCAGCGGACGCACCAGACGAAGAAGCTCCGGCGATTCATCGAAACCGAGGACAGAGAGGCGGCCAGACAGGCGCGGGCGGCCCTCCTCGCCAAACAGCACGGCGACAGCGAGGCGTTCGCCGAGACGGCGCACATCACCGAGATGGAGCAGTTGGTCGAGGAGTCGGGTATCGACGACGCAGAGTATCTCGAAGGCTCCGGACTGGACGCGAGCGAGGTGGAAGCGGCGGGCGAACGCGTCACGCAGGGTCGGTCCTCGTCGTCGAACCGACTGGACGTGGTGAAAGACGCCCTCCGCGAGGGCGACAGACCGACAGAGGACGAAGTCGCCGCCTACGCGGCCGAACGCGGCGTCGACGGCGAGAAGGCGACCGACTTACTGGAGAAGTTGGCGCGGCGCGGCGAGGTGTCGGAGTCACGCGGACGATATCGGTTGCTCTGACCGGAAGAGCGAGGAGCGTCCGCGCCACCGCGCGGCCTCACAGGAGGCCGAGCAGTTTCAGCACCGTCAACAGGGAGGTGAGGACGCCGAGTGCGAGTTTCGCGAGGCGGAGCAGACGCGTCGCCGTCCGGAGGTCCGAGTCGTCGCTCGGTCGGTCGTCCGCTCCGTCGGAGCGACGCGCGTCGGCGTCGCACGCGTCCGTCGGCGCGTTCGGCGGGCCGGTACCAGCGCGGGCGTCCGGAGCCGTCGCTGGTGCGTTCGGTCGGGGGGACATGACACGGCGTCCGCGGCGGGGCGGCGCCGCGAACGCACTTCGACAGAACACCGACGGACGGGTAAACCCGAGCCATGGGTCCGGAGTGAAAGTGGGCGATTCGGCGGAACTGGAGTCGCGTCTGCGAGTCGTCGCTCACTCGACCGCGCGACGGCGTGCAGTCGGGTGAGTCGACAGGTGCAGACGCCACGAGAGCGGACGAAAACGAAACGCTTTGTCCGATACCCGACCGAGTCGCGAGTGTGACCGACTCGCATCCCAGACCCGTCGGCGTCCTCGTCCGCGCGCTCGTCGCCGGCTGTTTCGTCGGCGGCGGCGTCCTCGCACTCCACTCGCAGCGACTGGTTCTCGCCGGGTTCGCCTTCCTCGTCGGCTACACGATGCTCGCGACGGCCGCCGTCGTGCAGGGACAGCGTCGACGCGGGGTGGGACTCTCGCTGTCGGGTCTCGGGTGGATGTCGGTGGCGGCGGGCGTCGCCGTCGGGACGATGCCGGGAACGGGCCTGACGCTCGTCGTGGTAGGTGTCGCGCTCCTCGTCGCCGGGACGGGAGTGGTTCTGTGGCCGATGCTCCGGCGGCGGCGCGGCGAGACAGGGACGGCCGAGTGAAGGAGTCGAGACGTTACCGACCTACCGACCCAGTTCGGCGTGCGCGCTGGAGAGATGCCGCGACGCGAGCGCAGAGAGCAAGGAGAGTTCGCCCGCCAGAGAGCCGACGGCGATGGCTTCGGCGAGGGCGTCGGCGTTCGCCCCGGCGGGGTCGCCGCCGCCGCGGACGCCGAGGATATCGAGTCCCTCCGACTGGGTGGGGAGTTTCGTCCCGCCGCCGACGGTGCCGACTTCGAGGCTGGCGATGGAGACGGAGACGTACAGGTCGCCGTCCTGCACGTCCGCCGTCGTGATTGCGTTCGCGCCCTCCACGACCTGTGCCTCGTCCTGCCCCGTCGCGAGGAACATCGCGGCGACGACGTTGGCGACGTGGGCGTTGAAGCCGAGACTGGCCGCCTTCGCCGAACCGACGAGGTTCTTTCTGGTGTTGAGTTCGGCGACGGCCTCCGGCGTGGTGTGCAGGCGTTCTTCGACGAGTTCGCGCGGGATGGTCACGTCGGCGGTGACGGAGCGTCCGCGACCCTCGACGGCGTTGATAGCGGCGGGTTTCTTGTCGGTACAGAGGTTCCCCGAGAGGGCGACGAGCGAGGCGTCCGTCTCGGCTTCGACGACGTCGCAAGCCGCCTGCGTGGCGATGGTGGCCATGTTCATCCCCATCGCATCCTTCGTGTCGTAGCGGAAGCGCAGGTAGACGGAGTTGCCGACGACGTACGGCGTCACGTCGAGCAGTTCGCCGTGGTTCGTCGTCTCTTCTGCGGCCTCCGCGAGGGCGTCCTCGTTGTCGCGGACCCACTCCACGAGGGCTTCGGCCTCCACCACGTCCGCGACGCGGAACACCGGCGCGCGCGTCATCCCGGACTTGAGGACGCGGGCGTTCGCGCCGCCCGCGCCGTTGAGCACCGAACACCCGCGGTTGACGCTCGCGAGGAGTGCGCCCTCCGTCGTCGCGAGAGGGAGGTAGCGTTCGCCCTCCAGACTGCCGCCGCGGACTCGGACGGGACCGGCGACGCCCATCGGTACCTGCACCGCGCCGACCATGTTCTCGATGTTCGGGTCGGCGCGTTCGGCGGGGAAGCCGTAGTCGCCGACGGTGTCCAAAGCGGCCCCCGACTGTTCTTCGACGAGGAGTCGTCGGGCCGCCGTCGCCGTATCCGCGTCGGTGTGGTCGTCGAGTTCGTGGAGTCGTAACTCGCCCGCTCGAACGCGTTCGGCGAGTTCCTCGGCCGGCGTAGCGTCGCTCATGCCCGGGAGTATTTCGCCACCTCCCTAACCGTTACCGGTTCCGGACCTCCGTGCGCTCTCCGGACCGACCGCGACGGCCGGCGATGACCGCCACCCCAACCGTTTTGCTCGTGCCCGTCACCTCGTGACACATGACCGACGCCGCTGACCTCGTTCTTCTCGACGGAGAGATACACACGCTCGCCGACCCCGACGAGACGTACGAGGCGATGGCCGTCCGCGACGGACGAATCGTCCGCCTCGGGCAGACGTACGACGTGGAGTTCCTCGCCGGCACCGACACCGAGACGAGACACCTCGACGGCGACGTGGTCCTCCCGGGGTTCGTGGACGCGCACACCCACCTCGACATGGTCGGGCGAACGCTCGTCCACGCCGACCTCTCGGGCGCGTCCGGCCCGGACGACTGCGCGGACCGACTCGCGGCACGGGCCGACGAACTCGCCCGCGACGGCGAGAGCGAGGCGGAGTGGATTCTCGGGTTCGGCTACGACGAGAGCACGTGGTCTGAGTCGCGCTATCTCAGCCGCGAGGACCTCGACGCCGTCTCGACGGACCGCCCCGTCGCCGCCTTCCGCGAGGATATGCACGTCGTCTCCGTGAACTCCGTCGCCCTCGACAGACACGTCGACGAGATGCCCGCGGCCGACGTACACACCGACGGCGGCGACCCGACGGGCGTCGTCGTCGAGGAAGCCGTCGACGTGGTGTACGCCGAGATAGAACCCGGCCGCGAGGAGACGGCGGAACTGCTTCGCGCCGCCCAGTCGGCGGCGAACGAACGCGGCGTCACCGGCGTCCACGACATGTGCCGGAACTCCGAGAAACCGGGCGTCTACCGCGACTTGGACGCCGCGGGCGACCTGTCGCTCCGCGTCCGCATCAACTACTGGGCGGACCACCTCGACGGCGTGATAGACGCCGGGTTGCGGACGAACCACGGGAGCGAGATGGTCCGCGTCGGCGCGATAAAGACGTACACCGACGGGTCGTTCGGCGGGCGGACGGCGAAACTCTCCGAACCGTACACGGACGACGACGGCGAGACCGGTTCGTGGGTGGTCGACCCCGACGAGTTGCGGGACATCGTCTCGCGGGCGGACGCGCACGGCTTTCAGCTCTCGGCGCACGCCATCGGTGACGAGGCCGTTCGCGCCGTCCTCGACGCCTACGAGACGTGCGACGACCCCAGAGCGAGTCGGCACCGCGTCGAACACGCCGAACTCACCGACGACGAGGCGATAGCGCGGTTCGCGGAGTCGGGCGTCGTCGCCTCCGTCCAGCCGAACTTCCTGAAGTGGGCAGACGAGGGTGGACTGTACGAATCTCGACTCGGCGACAGGCGGACGGAGACGAACCGCTACGCCGCCCTCGCCGAGGCGAACGTTCCACTCGCGTTCGGGAGCGACTGCATGCCGTTGGACCCCCTCCTCGGCGTCCACTGGGCGGTGAACGCCCCCGCCGACGAACAGCGACTGAGCGTCACCGACGCCCTCCGCGCGTACACCTCGGGAGCGGCGTACGCCGGGTTCGACGAGGAGCGTCTGGGAACGATAGCGACGGGCAAACTCGCGGACCTGACCGTCCTCGCCGAATCGCCGTGGGAGACCGACTCGATACGCGATATCGACGTGTCCGCCACCGTCGTCGGCGGTGACGTGGTGTACGACGCCGAACGGTAGCGCGTTCGGAACCGCGACTCGACTCGTCTCGAACGGACACGGAACCGCATCGAACCGACGGCAACACCGAAACCTCCGGCCGCCGTATCTGACTCATGACCAGTACCGGTGGCACTGACGGATATTCGTGACCGTGGGGACCGACGACCAGCGGTCACCGAAGACGCACCCCCCGGAGACGCCGCCGGGGTACGCGCCGCCGACGAGGTTCGAGTATCCGCTCTCGGTCCTGTTCGTCCTCGCCGCGGTGCTCGTCGTCCTCGGGGTTCCCGCGTTCGGGTCGGTACTCTGGGTCGCGCAGGGGTCAGCCGTGTTCGAGGCGGTGTTCCTCGTCGAACAGGACGCGCTCGGGTTCACGTTCGCCCTGCGGTCCGGTCTCGTCGCGGGAATCGCCGTCGGGAGCGTCCTCCTCACCGTCGTCGTCCACGAACTCGTCCACGGCGCGGTGTACCGCTACTACGGCTACGACGTGCGTTACGGCGTCGTCCCGCACCTCGGCGCGGCGTACGCGTGCGCGTTCGGGCAGTTCCAGCGACGGGACGAGGTGCTCGTCGTGACCGCCGCTCCGCTCGCCGTGCTCACGCCGTGTCTGCTCGCGTTGTTCTTCGTGCCCGTTCCCCTCGTCGCGTTCGCCGCGTTCGTCGCCGTCCTGTTCAACACCGCGGGGGCGGCGGGCGATATATACGCCGTCGTCACGCTCCTCCGCCGGCCGCGCGGGACGGTGCTGTACGACGCCGACGTGCGTCACTCCTACGTGTTCGAACCGGAGCGGTGAGCGCGCGCTTCGACGGCTTTTTCGCGTCACGGCGGACGGTTTCCAGCGATGCTCGAGCGACTCGGCGGCGGGCGGTTCTCGTCGCCAATCGCGAAGTACTACGCCTACGCCGCCACGACGCGTGTGAGTTTCACCGCCGCGGTGTGGATTCTGTTCGTGAGAGCGCAGGGGCTCTCCTACACGGAGATAGGCGTTCTGAACGCCCTGTGGTGGGTGACGCTCGTCGTCAGCGAGATTCCGACGGGCTACCTCGGCGACCGACTCGGGCGTCGGAACGGGATGTTGCTCGGGACGGGCGTCGTCGCCGTCGCCACCGCCGCGCTGGGTCTCTCGACGACGTTTCGGGAATTCGCCGTCGTCTACGCGCTCTGGGCCGTCGGTCAGACGTTCCGCTCCGGGAGCGACGACGCGTGGTTGTACGACGTTCTCGCTCGCGAGGAGAGAGCGCACGAGTTCGCCGCCGTCCGCGGAAAGGCGGCCGCACTCGGGTTCGGAATCGGCGCCGTCACCGCGCCCGTCGGCGGCGCGTTGGCCGACTGGCGCTTCTCCGTTCCGTTCTTCGCCACGGCGGCGGTGACGGCGCTCGGCGTCCCCATCCTCCTCACCGTCCCCGAAGTCGACGCGGGCGGCGACCGGTTCACCGTCCGTGACGCGTCGCGCGTGATTCGTCGCCACCTCTCGCGGCCGCCGCTTCGCTCGTTCGTCCTGTACGTGGCGCTCGTGTTCGGCCTCGGCGAGATGGTGTACGTGTTCGACCAGCCAATCGTGGCCGCCGTCGCCGCCGACCTCGGGGTTCCGGCCTCGGCCGAGAAGACGGCCGTCGGCCTCGCCTACGGCGTCTTCACCGTCGGCACCGCGGTGGCGAGTTTTCACACCGACGCGATTCGAGAGCGACTCGGTCTCCGAGGGTGGTTCGCGCTGGCGCCACTCGTCCTCGGCCTCTCGTACGTCGGCCTCTGGGCCGTCCCCCTCCTCGCCGGACCGGTGTTCCTCCTCGCGCGCGGCGTCGCCGTCGTCTCGCTGACGCTCGGAAACCAACACGTCAACGACGAAGTCGAGTCGGTGGGTCGCGCGACGGTGCTGTCGGCCGCCTCGATGGTGTACTGGCTCACCGTCGCGCCCGTCGAACTCCTCGGCGGCGTCGTCGCCGACGCCGTCTCACCCGCCGGCGCCCTCGCGGTGTTCGGCGTCCTCGTCCTCTGCTGTACGGGCGCGCTCTGGGTCCTCGAACGGCCCGTCTGACGGCGTGCAGAGGTCGAACTCGAACCGCGCACCGCCCGAATCGCTCGCCGTCGCCCGCACCGCCCACCCGTGCGCTTCGGCGATTCGCCTCACGATGGCGAGACCGAACCCGGTGCCGTCGGAGTCGGTCGTGAACCCGGTCTCGAACACCGACTCGCGGCGGTCCTCGGGGATACCGGACCCGTCGTCCTCGACGAAGAACCCGTCGTCGAGGCTCCCGATGCGGACCGTGACGTTCCCGTCGTCCGTACCGTGTTCGACGCTGTTCACGAACAGGTTCCCCAGCAGTTCCGAGAGCCGTCCCGCGTCGGCGTCGACCGTCAGGTCGTCCGTCTCGACGTCGAGAACCGCGTCGTCTCCTCGGACCGCGGTTCGCCACGCCCGCGTCGCCGCGTCGCCGACGTGCGTCGGCGTCGCCGAGTTCACGACCGCCCCCTGTCGGGCCAGCGAAAGCACGTCTTCGATGAGTTCGCTCATTCGGCGGTGCGCCTGTTCGATTCGTTCGAGGTGCCCCCGCGCGGCCTCGTCGTCCACCGACTCACCGAGGAGTTCGAGGTAACCCTGCGCCACGTTCAGCGGCGAGCGCAGGTCGTGGCTGACGATGCCGGCGAACTCGTCTAACCGTTCGTTCTGCCGTTCGAGTCGCTCTCTGTACGCCTTCTCCTCGGAGATGTCGACGGTGAATCCGACGAGTCCGACCACCTCGCCGTCCTCGTCGTGCCAGGGCACTTTCGAGGTGAGCACCCAGTTGCCCGTGAGCGTCTCGAACTCGCCGTGTTCTTCGAGGAGGTGGCGCAGCGAGAACTTGTGCGTGTCGGAGGTGACTACCGGTTCCTCCTGGTCGAAGATGGGTTCGTCTCGCTCCATGATGCGGACGTCGTCGCGGTAGGTGTCTCGGGACCGTTCGTGCCGGAACACCTCGTAGTCGGTCTTCCCGAGGAATCGGTCGGCGTCGTCGACGTACGCCTCGCTGACGCGGACGTGTTTCGCCTCGCGGTCTTTGACGTACAGGTGCGCCGGAACCGTCTCGAAGATGGCGTCGAGGAGGCTCCGTTCGCGCGCGAGGTCGGCTTCCAGAAGCGAGTTCTCCGCCCGAGCGAGGACGCCGCGAACGCGAGCGCCGACGACGGCCGGAGCGGTGGCGTCGGCGGCCGCGACGAACTCGTCTGCACCCGCCTCGAACGCCGCCTCCGCCGCCGTCTCGCCCCCGCCGACGAAGACGACGGGGACGGCGGAGTGAACCGACTCGACGTCGTCGAGTGCGGCAACCGCGTCCGCGACGACGACGAGGCAGTCGAACGCCTTCGTCGCGCGGTCTTCGGTCGGGGCCCGCCTGACGGCGAGGCCGGCGGTTCGAAGGGCCGCGGCGACGTCTCCGCCGTCGCCGACGACGAGGACGACCGGACTCCCGGCGTCGTCTCCATCGGCGGACGTCGAGTCGACACCGTCGTCCGGCGATGCGGCGCGCTCTCGGTCGGTCGTCATTCGTTCGCCCGAACTATCACGAACGTCGGTATCAATCTATCGGTGCGAAGGGCAATCTTCTCGGCGGCGCGGTGTGCACGTCAACCGATGACCGGAGCGTTCTTCGACCGCCTCGCCGACCGCATCGACAGCGTCGACAGCGTCGTCTCCGTCGGCCTCGACGCCGACCCGTCTCGCATCCCCGACCACCTCCGGGAGAAAGACCTCCCGCAGTGGGCGTTCAACCGCCGCATCATCGACGCGACGCACGAACACGCCGCCTGCTACAAGCCGAACGCCGCGTTCTACGAGGACGCCGACGGCTGGCGGTCGCTCCGCGAGACAATCGCCTACGCGCACGGCAAGGACGTGCCAGTCCTCTTAGACGCCAAACGCGCCGACATCGGCAACACGACGCGACAGTACGCGAAACTGCTCGACGACGTCGACGCCATCACGGTGAACCCCTACATGGGTCGCGACTCGCTCCAACCGTTCCTCGACCGCCCGGAGAAAGGCGTCTTCGTCCTCTGTCGCACCTCCAACCCCGGCGGCGAGGACCTCCAGGACCTCGAACTCGCCTCCGGCGAGCGAGTGTACGAACGGGTCGCCGCCCTCGCGGACCTGTGGAACGAACACGGCAACGTCGGCCTGGTCGTCGGCGCGACGGCCCCCGACGAACTGGAGTCCATCCGCGAACAGGTGCCCGACCTGCCGTTCTTGGTCCCCGGCATCGGCGCGCAGGGCGGCGACGCCGAGGCGGCGGTGGAGTTCGGCCTCGCGGGCGGCGTCGGCCTCGTGAACTCTTCGCGCGGAATCATCTTCGCCGGCGAGGACCGCGGCGAGGCGTTCGACAAGGCCGCGGGCGAGGCGGCGAAACGACTGAAAAAGCGACTCAACCGCTACCGCGACTGAGGGTCCGAATCGACCCGAAAGTCCGTCTCAGTAGACCAGTCCGACCGACTTGACGTGGTCTCTGAGTTCGCCCTCGTCGGCGAAAGAGTCTCCGCACGCCGAACACTGACAGGTCGTCTCGTCTTCGGTCGGTCGGTCTTCCATACCGTCGGTACGCTCGCGACGAGGGTAGTCGTTGTGTCTGTCAGATTCGATGTATGTCATCGTCGTCCGGCCCGTCGCCCGGATTCGCGATGTCGTCTCGCCCCGCCGTCTCGACACAGCGGACGCAGAGCCCCCGCGTCTGGCGGAAGTGGTCGTCGCACACCGCCGTCCCGCACTGCGGACAGGTGTGTTCGGCTTCGTTCGCTTCGCACACGTGACAGAGTCCCGAGACACTCATAGGCGACGCTACACGGAGCGGGTACCTACGTGTTGGGGCCGACGGCGAGACGCTTACGGTCCTCCGAGTCTAACGTCGGCCGTGGACAGAGATACGCTCGTGCTGGGGCTCGCAGCGGTGTTTGCGGGTATCTCTATGCTACTCGTCGTCCTCGGCTTCGTCTACCAGCTGTTCCTCCTCGTCGTCGCCGTCCCCTTCGTCGTCGCCACCTACCTGATGTGGGACCACGCCAGCGGCCGCCTCGAAGCGCGAATCAGGGAGAGTCGGCGGCGGGGCACTCGCCGCGGCCCGAACGATGCCGGCCGGGGACCGGGGGATTTCCGCGGCTTCGGGCCCGGACGGCGTTCGGCGGCGGAGGCGGAGGCGAACGCGAACGCCGGCGGGCGTCGACGGCGTCGCTCTCGGCGAAGCCAACCGACGGCAGCGAGTCGGTTGTCCTCGCGGGAGGCGTACCGGACGCTGGGGCTCGACCCCTCGGCGACGAGCGACGAGGTGAAAGCCGCGTACCGCTCGAAAGTCAAAGACGTCCACCCCGACACCGAATCCGGGAGCGAAGAGGCGTTCAAGCGGGTCAACCGCGCGTACGAACGGCTGTCGAACTGAACGGCCGAACTGAGCGTTTCGACCGTCGACCTGAACGCGCCGTTTCGTCTCCGGGCCAGTTCGTTTTCGTGAGAGTCACTCACTCCCTCGGGTGAGTTCTATCGGTAGGGCGCTATAGAGAGGGTATCTCTCTTGTGGTATGGACACCCACATCACGGAAAGCGTTTTAGCTACCCCTTCCCTATCCGCGGCCATGAGCGCTGACCGGGCCGCCCTGAACGAGGCCCTCGAGCGCGGCGAAGAGGAAGGCGGCAACATCGAATTCAAAGAGCGACTCTCCCGCTCGGTCCACCTCTCGGACGGTCGGTTAGAGAGTCTGGCCGCCCAACTCCGACACCGAGTCCTGTCCGGCGACGGTACCGCGACGTACGTCGTGGGCGTCACCGACGACGGTGGAATCGCGGGCATCTCCGCGGACGCCTTCTCCGAATCGATGGACGTGCTCTCGCTTCTCGCCGAGGAGGCAGGCGCACACATCGACGACGTGGAGACGTGGGGCGTCGGCGACGCCGCCTCGCGCGGACTCGTCGGCGTCGCCACCGTCAAGGAGGGGAGCGTCCTGGACGTCGACAACGACCACATCGTCGTCGGCACGGCGGGCCACGTCGACCACGGGAAGTCCACGCTCGTTGGCTCTCTCGTCACCGGACAGGCGGACGACGGGCAGGGGAGCACCCGGGGTTTCCTCGACGTGCAACCCCACGAAGTCGAACGCGGCCTCTCGGCGGACCTCTCGTACGCCGTCTACGGCTTCGGCGACGACGGCCCCGTTCACCTCCAGAACCCGCATCGGAAGTCGGACCGAGCGCGGGTCGTGCAGGAGTCGGACCGCCTCGTCTCCTTCGTCGACACCGTGGGACACGAACCGTGGCTCCGGACGACGATTCGCGGCCTCGTCGGCCAGCGACTGGACTACGGCCTCCTCGTCGTCGCCGCCGACGACGGGCCGACGAAGACGACGCGCGAACACCTCGGCATCCTCCTCGCGATGGAACTGCCCACGGTGGTCGCACTCACCAAAGTCGACGCCGTCGCCGACGAACGCGTCGAAGCGGTCGAGAGGGAGGTCGAACGCCTCCTGCGCGACGTGGGTCGGACACCTCTGCGAGTCGAACGCCACGGCGTGGAGGCGGCCGTCGAGGAGATTAGCCCGTCCGTCGTCCCCGTCGTCCAGACCAGTGCGGTGACGATGCGGGGACTCGACGAGTTGGACGCCTTCTTCGAGCAACTGCCGAAGACCACCTCCGAGGAAAGAGCGGACTTCCGGATGTACATCGACCGGACGTACAGCGTCACGGGCGTCGGCGCCGTCGCCTCCGGCACCGTCAACTCCGGGAGCGTCGAGGCGGGCGACCGACTCCTCGTCGGACCGATGGCGGACGGGTCCTTCCGAGAGGTCGAGGTGCGCTCCATCGAGATGCACTACCACCGCGTCGACCAGGCGAAGTCCGGCCGCATCGTCGGCATCGCCCTCAAGGGCGTCAAGGAGTCCGAGATAGAGCGCGGGATGGTGCTGCTCCCGGCGGACGCCGACCCGCGACCCGTGCGGTCGTTCGAGGCGGAGGTGATGGTGCTCAACCACCCGACGCGCATCGGCGACGGCTACGAACCGGTCGTCCACCTGGAGACGGCGAGCGAAGCCGTCGTCTTCCATCCGGAGGGCGGTCAACTCCTCCCCGGTGACACCGGGCGGGCGACGGTGGAGTTCAAGTTCCGCCCGTACCTCGTCGAGGAGGGCCAACGATTCGTCTTCCGAGAGGGAAGTTCGAAGGGCGTCGGCACCGTCACCGCGGTTCATCACGACTGACCGTCTCTCCTCCTGAACGTTTTTGTCGGTGCCGCCGAGAGGCGACGCATGGAACTGAGTGGGTACGCGTTCGACCGGGTGTGCGACGTCGAACCCGACCGAACGGACAGGGGAGTGCTCGACGTCTCGGTCCCGCAACCGGAGTACGCGAGACGGGACGAAAAGGCCGTCCACGACCACGGATGGGGGCCGTTCTGCACGTTCGACGTGCCCGACGACGGGACGCGTCGTCCGGGTGTTTACGCCGTCGTCGTCGCGGACGAAGTGACGTACGTCGGCGAGACGGCGGACCTCTACGAACGGTTCGCGAACGGCTACGGCCGCATCTCGCCGGCGAACTGTTTCGAGGGCGGACAGGGGACGAACTGCCGGCTGAACACCGAGATATTCCACGCCGCTCGGGCGGGCGACCGAGTGACCGTCTTCCTCCACGCCACCGACGACTTCGACGGGACCGACGAGGAGAACCGCACGCTCAGACGCCTCATCAAGGGCGACGTGCTCGAAGCCCGCAGTCCGGCGTGGAACCTGACCGGCGCGGACGACGAGAGGGAAGGCGACGGGGGCGGTGCGGACGCGGGCGACGGCGGCGGCGACGAGACGGACGGCGACAACGAGACGGACCGCGGCGGCGAAACAGACGGCGGACCCGACTCGCCGACAACCGAACCGGACCGCGGCGTCGACGCCCGAGGCGACACCGACCGACTCACAGACGAGTTCGCGGGCCTGTACGACTACCTCGTGAACCACGACCGCGACCGGGTCGAGCGCACGTTCGCCGAGTTGGAAGTCGTCGTCGACGACGCCCTCCCGACGCAAGCCCGCCGGTGGCGACGCTGGTGGACGAACGACGCGGCGACTCACCCCCACGCTCGGGCGTGGTTGGCGGCGGGATACGAGGTGACCGACGTGTCGTTACAGGAGGGCCGAATCGCGTTCGAGCGCTCGGAATCGACGGCGCGCGACGCGACGCCGCGGGCCTCACCACGGCGGCGGGAGTAGGTCCGCGAGCGAGTCGATGCGGTAGTCCGGTGCGGGAGCCGAGGGGTCGGTGCCCGCGGACGACGCCGACATCCACACGGTCGAGAGGCCGGCGGCGTTCCCGCCCCGCACGTCCGAGTCGAGCGAGTTGCCGACGTGGACGGCGTCCGCCGGAGCGACCCCGAGTCTGTCGAGAGCGAGCAGGAACGGTTCGGGGTCGGGTTTCGCGGCTGTCTCGTGGCCCGCGTACACCACCGTCTCGACGTACTCGTCGACGCCGCTGGCGTCGAGTTTCTGCGCCTGCGCGTCTCGCGGCCCGTTGGTGACGACGCAGAGACGGTAGCGGTCGGCGAACGCCCGGAGGACGCGCCGCGCGCCGGGGAGGAGTTCCACGTTCCGGTGGTCGCGCGCGGCCGCGAACGCGTCGGCGACCCGTCTCCCCGTGTCGGCGTCGTACCCCCGCGACTCGCAGAGGGCGGCGAAGCACTCGCGGCGGAGTTCGGCCATCGTCTCCGTCTCCGCGGCGAACTCGTCGAACCGGTCGTAGTACGCCTCGACGGGAAACAGCGGGTCGGTGTCGCACGCCTCGAACGCTTCCTCAAGGAGCGCACCGGGCGACCGGCGGTATCGGAGGAGGGTGTCGTCGGCGTCGAACAGGACGGCGTCGAACGACTGCGGCATCACACGGCGTGCGTCGTCGCCGGGCCACACTACTGTTTCGCTCCCGGTGTCGCGGGCGTTGCATTGCGGCGCGGCACGACGCGTCGTTTATCCCGTATCGACCCCCTACGTCGTGATATGGTGTCGCAAGCGGCGCTCACGTTGGTCGTCCTCCTCGTCGGGACGGAACTGCTCTACACCGGACTGGACGTGTTGAACCTCAGACACGGCGCGCGCGCCGTCCGCGAGTCCGAGTCGTGGGTCAGAGACTCCCTCGGCGTGGACGACCCCGACGCGATGCTGGCGTACCAGCGCGCGAAGACGACGCTCTCTCGCGCACAGTCGTGGCTGGGCGTCGCCCTCGTCCTCGCCGTCGTCGTCTCCGGTCTGTTCGGTGATTGGGTGGCGACGCTGGCAGAGACGGGCCTTCCCACCGTCGCGCAGGGCGTCTCGCTCCTCGTCGCCGCCGTCGTCGCGTCCAGAGTTCTGAGCGTGCCGTTCGACCTCTACGAGACGTTCGTCGTCGAGGAGCGCTTCGGCTTCAACAACCAGACGCCCGCGCTCTGGATTCGCGATTTCCTCGTCGGAACCGTCCTCGGCGTCGTCTTCGCGGGCGGCCTCGGCGGCGTCGTCCTCCTCGTCATCGACCGCCTCCCGACGCTGTGGCCCGTCGCCGGATGGGCCGTCGTCGTCGGCTTCTCGCTCCTGATGATGGTCGTCTACCCGCGCGTTATCGCCCCCCTGTTCAACGACTTCGAACCCATCGAGTCCGGGCCGCTTCGCGATTCGGTGGACGACGTCTTCGACCGGGCCGGATTCGAGTGCGAGCAGGTGTACGAGATGGACGCGAGCAAGCGGTCCTCGCACTCGAACGCCTACTTCGTCGGGTTCGGGCGGACGAAACGCGTCGTCCTGTTCGACACGCTCGTCGACCAGATGGACCGCGAGTCCGTCCAAGCGGTGCTGGCGCACGAACTCGCCCACTGGAAGCGCGGCCACATCTGGAAGCAACTCGGCGCGTCGGCGGTGCAGATGGGTCTGGTCTTCGCCTTCCTCTGGTGGGTCACCACCTCCCAGTGGGTGTACGCGGCGTTCGACCTGCCCGAGGTGACGTACGCCGCCCTCGGCGTCGGCCTCCTCTACACGGGCCCGTTGTTCTCGCTCGTCTCGCCGCTGACGAACAAGCTCTCGTTGGCGCACGAACGCGAGGCGGACGACTTCGCCGCGCGGACGATGGGCGAGACGCAGTCGATGGCGCGGGCGTTGACGACGCTGGCCGGAGAGAACCTGAGCAATCCGTTCCCGCACCCGTGGTACGCGGCGTTCCACTACTCGCACCCGCCGATTCCCGAGCGGATTCGGCGGTTGCGGGAGCGAGGCGGCGAGGGAGAGTCCGACGACGGGCCGACCGGTCCGGCGAGTAGCGTCTGAAACACCCGTCTCAGGCGTGTTCGGCGGCGACGTATCCGCCTTCGCGCCGTTCCGCGAGTCCGAGGAGGACGCTCCACGCCAGCATCCGCTCGACCCGTTCGGTCCAGACGTCCTGCCAACTTTCGGCGGCGCGGTGGTGTTCCCAGACAGGGACGCGCTCTTCGAAGCCTTCGAACACCTCCGAGACGGACTTCGGCTCCGAGTCGAGGAGCGCAAGCACGTCCGAGGCCCCGTAGATTCGGCGGACGAACGCGTCGCGGAGGTGGTCCGGCGTCGGGTCGGTATCCTGGCGGACGAAACTGCCGTCGTCCGTCTCGTCGGCTAACTCGACGGCGCGGAGGAACGTGAGCCACGTCCGGGCCACGTCCCTGCTCGGGAAGTCGAGACGGCGCATCAGTCGGGCACAGCAGTCGTCCTCCGAACCCGGAACCAGCGGGACCGCACGCTGGGCGTCGGCGACGAACGCCAGCGTCTCGGGGGCCTCGGGGACGAGTTTGAACTTCACGACTGGATATCGAACGACTCCGCGAGGAGTTCCTCGTCGGTCTCACCGTAGACGTACGTCGGGCCGTCCACCACGTCGATGGTCACCTTCGCGGGCGCGAACACCGTCTCGGGGATGTCGTAGAAGTCCCAGCCCGACTCCTCGAATATCTGCTCGAACGGCGTGCCGTACTCGTCGGCGGCCGTGGAGGGAACTTCGGAGAACAGGTCGGAGTCCTCGGCGACGGTGAGGTGGACGGTGCCGCCGTAAGCGAGGGCGTCGTTCGTTCGGCCCATCGCGACGCCCTCGTCGTAACTGACGGGAGCGACGGGGGCGGAACCGAACGCCGAGAGGACGTTCAGCGGGTCGTAGCCGAGTTCGAAGAGGCGGAACATCGCGAGTTCGGGCGCGCGCGCGGCCATCGTGACGCTCCCGACGGGCGACCCGGTGGCGTACGTCGGGAGGAAGACGCCGCTGGGTTCGACGCCCGCCATCTCCGCGACGTGTTCGGCGACGGCGTCGGTGGGGAGTTCGATGCTCTCGACGCCGAGGACGGTCAGGTCGAACTCGTCGAAGTACTCCACCTCGTGGAACTCGTCCTCCTCGGCGACGAGGGCGCGGGCCGGGCCGGAGCCGAGTCCCTCGAACGCCGGGTCGTCGAAGGCGAGTTCCCACCCGGCCTTCTGCGAGCAGAGAAGCGCGAGCGCGGGGTGGTCCGTCTGGAGTTCGACGTGCGGCATCGGCGCGCCGGCGACTTCGTCCATCCGCGTCTGGACGGTGGCCAGACCGGCGGTCTGAATCTCCGCGAGGAGGAGTCCCGCCTCGATTCCGCCCTCCGCTTCGACGCCGAAGTCGACGACCGTCGCGCCCGAGTCGAGTTCGTACGGGACCACGCGAAGTTCGTCGGCGAAGTCGAGTGCCTCGTCGACGAGTTCGATGGCCATCCGATTGATAGAGTCCATACCCGCGGATTGGTCGTCACTTCCTAAAGACGTTGGTAGTCCGGGAGCGACCGTGTGACTACTCCTCGCGTTCTCTCCTCGCTTCCCGCCCCAGATGCTCCTCCACGGCGTCGACTTTGTCCCGCGCGCGCTGGTCGCTCGCGCGCTTGTCGTCTATCTTCAGGAACGTGCTCACCCGGTCGCCGTCGACCGCTTTGTGGGCGGCGGCGACGGCGTCCAGCAGTTCGTCGATATCGTCGGCCTCTATCACGGTTCCCATCGGGTTCGTCTCGTAGGAGACGTCGAAGTCGTCCAACGCGGCGACGGCCTTGGCCACCTCACCGGACATGCTGCCCTCGACGACGGGCGCGACGCTCAACATCGCGATGACTGTCATGGTCACTCGAACCAACGCACGCACGGAGGAAAACGGTACGTGTCAGTCGCCCTCCGGGTTTTTCTCTCTCGCTGTCGTCTCTGCGGCATGAACGTCCCGTCGGTCGCTTCGACGCCCCGCGTCGAACGCGGCGTCTCGCTCCTCCGCGCACTCGTCCACGAAGTCCGAACGGAGAAGCTCACCTTCATGGCCGGGAGCATCGCCTACCACGCGTTCGTCTCGTTGCTCCCGCTGTTCTTGCTCCTCCTCGCCGTCGCCGCCGCCGTCGGCAACCAGACGTTAGACGACAGCGTCCGGACGCTGGCGGGCGTCGTCCTCACCGAGGGGACGCGCGACCAGTTCTTCGAGGAGGCGACGCGCGCGAGTCAGTCCACGGGCGTGTCGCTGTTCGGCGGGGCCGTCCTCCTCTGGGGGACGCTGCGCATCTTCCGCGGCCTCGACACGGCGTTCTCCGACATCTACGAGTCCGAGGCGTCCAACACGTTCGGCGACCAACTCGGCGACAGCCTCCTCGTCCTCGGGACGTTCGCCGTCGTCCTCGTGTTCGGGTCGTTCGTCGACGACGTCGTCGGCGTCGTCGCCACCGGTCCCGCCGCGTGGGTCGTCGGCCGCCTGTTCTTGATTCTCGGCCTCGCCCTCGCGTTCTACCCGATGTACTACGTCTTCCCCGACACCGACGTGGGCGTTCTCGAAGTCGTCCCGGGGACGCTCACCGCCGCCGTCGGTCTCACGCTGTTCGAGTCGCTGTTTCAGGTGTACACCTCGACGTCCGGTAGTTCGCCGGACAGTAGCGCCGTCGCCGGTATCCTCGTCCTCCTGACGTGGCTCTACTTCAGCGGCCTCGTCATCCTCCTCGGCGCCGCCGTCAACGCCGTCCTCTCGAATCGCAGTCGCGACGTGAACGTCGAACCCCTCGTCGGCGGGATTCCACTGGACGAGAAGACCCACGGCACCGCTTCCAGACGCGAACTCGTCGCCGCCGTCGAGAGCCTCGAACGGAACCTCAGAGACGCAGACGAAGTCGTCGTCGTCGTCGACGGCGAGGAGGTGTCGGTTCCGGTTCCCGACCGAGTCGTCTCCGACACCGAGACGCTCCGATTCCTCCCGGGCGGCGCCGTGAGCATCGAACTCCGCTGGTCGCCCGCAGAGGAGTGAGACCGAGGTATGAGAGTGGGAAGCGGCGACGGCGGGCGTCGCTGTCGAAGTTAAGTCAAATGCGAGCGTATCTCTCGCATGGCCGCCGAAATCACGCAGCAATCGACGAAGACCGCTCGGACGGAAACACCGGTACGTCCCGCCGAACCGGACGCTCAGTTGACTCCTCGACCGCCGGAGACCAGCGCGGAGACCACCTCGCGGGCCGTCCTCCCGGGCGTCACGCTCCCGAACAAGCGAATCGCGAACCAGTACTTCGGCGAGTCGTACCTCGTCTGGCGCTGTGCGGACTGCGGTGAGACGGGGTCGTTAGCGCAGTTCCCCGTCTACTGCCCCGACTGCAACGCCGACCGGGAGGCGCTGTTCTACTGGCTGGAGGACTGAGACCGCAACGTCTCGTGAACGCCGAGGACGAACGCGGGGACGACGAACATGAACAGGTGTTCTTCGACGGGGATGCCGAACAGTTCGACGCCGGTTCGGAGCGGGATGGCGAAGACGCCGACTTCGAGCGTGTACCAGTCCCACAGATAGGCGACGGGGTAGACGACGGCGATGGTCGTCGCGGCGCGTCCGAGTGCGTCCGCGCGGACGAGGAGTGCGAGGGCGACGGCCCCGAACACCACCTCCGTCGCGAGGTAGGTGAACGGTCCGAGGACGCCGATGTCGGGTAGCGGGACGGACGCGAGGGGGCGGAACCAGACAGCGACGAGAAGTCCCGCGAGAAAGAGGTACGTCCCCCGCACGAGCAACATCGTCGCCAGCGTCGGCGGTGCCCGTCGAGCGACGACGGCGACGGTACCGAAGGCGACGGCGGCAGCGACGGCGAACGGCGGGAAGAAGCCGTCGACGGTCCCGAAGAGGACGGCGACCATGCCGACGCCGAGGAGCGCGTGCGCGAAGCGATGGGCGCGTCGTCGCCCGAGGACGACGGCGACGGTTCGTTTGTCGATGCCGGCGTCGTAGTCGTAGTCTTTCGCGTCGTCTATCACCTTCACGCCGGTGAGGAGGACGAAGAAGACGGCGGCGTACGCCAGCGGTTCCGCTGCGAGCGCGTTCGCCTGGACGTAGTACCCACCGACGATGGCGAGGGCGATACCGAGGGGGTAGCCGACGGTGACCGTGACCGGGTTCGTGTCCAGTTGCGGGGCGTGAAAGTAGCCGACGAACCACGTCGGCAGAGTGATGAGGGCGGCACCGACGCCGACGGTAGTCCAGAGGATACCCACGCAGACGAGAAAGCCCAGGGTCGCTCCGACGAGTCCGACCCGACAGCCTCGTCTGGTCATCGGGTGGTCGTCGTCCTCCCCGCGGAGGTAGAAGTCGACGTAGCCGTCTTTCACGTGCGCGGTGTAGACGGCGGAGAACATGGCCGCCGCGTGGACGAACGCGACGTCGAGCGAGGGCGCACCGGCCACGACGGCACCGAACAGCGACGACGCGAGCGGCGGCAACATGAACACCGGATGGACCTGCGATGCGAACGCCTTCGCGGCGTGTGCGGCACCGGACCCGCGGCGAGAGAGCGCCATAGGTACGGCTGGAACAGGATACAGTTAAATAGAATTACGGCTCTGGAGACGGTGTTCGCCGCGAGAACTGTCCCTCTTCCAACGTGATTCCGGACGAGACCTCGAACGACTTTTCGGAGGAAGCGACGAACGCGAGGTATGTACCTCTCACACCCCGTCCGACGGATGCGCGACGACCCGTTCGAAGACGAGACGGCGACGCTGGTGGTCGAACTCGCCGACGCCGACCGGTCGGACCTCGAGGCGGCCCTCGACGACGTGGACGGTGCGGTCGAACGCGAACTCCAACTGGGGTCGGTCCTCGTCTCGATGCCCGAGACGAGCGTCGACGCCTTCTGCGAGACGGGCGGGTTGAAGCGAGTGGAGACGGCGGATACGCTGGGACTGGGTATCGACAGCGGCGAGTAGGGAGACGCTCGTCTCTCCGCGTTCCGAGGTGCGGGTCGTGAGTGGAACGAAAGACACGACGAGGAGTCTCCGACTCCTCGGGATTTGAACCTCACTCGCTCACTCCGTTCGCTCCCTGCTTCAACTCCCAGTCGCGATTTTCGTCTCACTTCGTTCGACAGAAAAATGCGCTGGCTGGGATTTGAACCCAGGTTGTGACCATGGCAAGGTCACGTGATACCACTACACTACCAGCGCGTTCGTCTACATTCAAGCCGAGGCGACGCCGGTACAAATAACACACGACTTGGCCGCCTCGCGTGCGCGCGAAGAACCAAAGGTTAGTCTCGCGCGTATCTGACCAACCCCTGCCCGACTGCACCGACGAGCATGAGGAACGACCCCACGATGAACAGCCAGATACCCAGCCGTTTCAGCGACTCGTACAAGAACATGATACTGCCCACGAAGAAGAGGAAGTTCCCGATAATGCCGAGACTGGTGTGTATCCACTCGTAGTCGTCGAAGAACACGCGTAAGGCGTCTTTGAACACGTCAGTACCCTCCGTCGAGTCGTGTCTTGCGGGAGCGTAAACTACGTTGTGGCGGCGACGAGTGACACGGGTTCAGAGCACAGGAACGAGGTTTCGGCGGCGCGCGCCGAGAGAGTACACCGAACTTCGGAGGTACCGAGCGACACGCAAAGCGGTCGCTCGTGGCGTGGAGTTCGGAGAAGTGCGCTGGCTGGGATTTGAACCCAGGTTGTGACCATGGCAAGGTCACGTGATACCACTACACTACCAGCGCGTGTCTTGCTGCATTACTTCGTAATGCGAGGTCGATTGATAAGACTTGCGAATCGGCGCAAATCGAACGATAGCGGCGGACTTCGGGACGTCCGAACGGGGTCGAATCCGTCGGAGAAACGGAACGACAGACGGCGACGCCTACCCTAACTACGACGGGCTAACCCCTATCCAGACTGCACCCCTCCCTCGGGACATGAACTTGGAGACGCGAATCCACGAACTGTACCGGGACGGCGACCGAGAGGCGATGACGCAGTTGATTCAGGCGGCCATCAGTTCCGGCGGCGAGGCGGAGTACCGAGTCGAGGACGGACAGGTGCGCGTCTCGCATCCCGCCTACACGGGGACGCACGCGATTCGGCGTCGCCCGTACGGCGTCCGCGTCGTCGCCCGCGGGACGTATCACTTCGAGGGCAAAGACGGGAGTCTGGACGTCGAACTGGAGGCGATGAACTCGAAGGCGGTGCAGTACGGTCGGGCGCACGCCGAGAACTCCGCCGGCACGGACCCCGACGCTCGGTCCCCCAGCGTCGACGACGAGCGACCGGTCGGCGACCGAGTGGCGAACACATAGTCAGTCGGTCCCGGTTCGTGGTGACGATACGCACAGTTTCAAAACCTGCGAAACTCCCGTCTACGAGGGTGTTACGCCTTCACAACGCCGCCCATCATTCGCTACCCTTTTAGGGAGGCATCTGGTACAAGCGATACAGTCTAGACGTGACGATGAAGGGACCGGTATGACACTCAGCGTACTCGTACCGTCTTCCGTCGTCCGAGAAGCCGAGGACAAACGCGAGGCCACTCGCAAACTCGGCTACGTCGCCCGCGCGGCGACGGTGTTTCGGGCGGACCGACTCGTCGTCTTCCCCGACCGGGAAGGCGAGACTCGATGGGGAGGCGAGTTCGTCGAAACGGTGTTGCGGTACACCGCCACGCCGCCCTACCTCCGAAAGGAGGTCTGGGGCCATCGCGACGAACTGCAGTACGCCGGTATCTTACCGCCCCTCCTCGTCTCGTCTACGACCGGCTCCGAATCAGACGATTCGGGGTCGTTACAACAGGGAATCGTGACCGAGGTCGGACCTGACGGCCGCGTTCGGGTCAATTGCGGACTGCAACACCCGATCTCCCTCTACACGCCTCCGGAGATGGAGGCAGAAGAGGGAGAGCGCGTCGCTATCAGGATCTCTTCGCGAGAACCGGTCCGTGCACGGATCGTGGACGAACCCGTTCCGGGGTTCTCCGTCTCCTGCACGGGCCTCGAGGAAGCACTCGGCCGCGCCGACGCGGGCGTCACAATCGCGACGTCCCGCTTCGGCGAGTCGCTGACGGTGCCGAAGTTGGCGGAACTCTCCCCGCGAATCGAGCGGGAGGGAGCCACCGTCGTCTTCGGGTCACCCGGCCGTGGCCTTCCGGACATCTTCGGCATCGACGCCGAGGAAGTCACAGTCGAACCCTCCGACGGTCCGGGGTTCGACCTCTGGCTCAATACGATTCCGCGACAGGGCAGCGAGGTGGTGCGAACTGAAGAAGCGATGTTCGCCTCCCTCGCGTCCCTGACACTCACGGAGTAAACATGCCACAACCAAGCAGACCACGAAAGGGTTCGATGGGTTTCGGCCCGCGCAAGCGTGCGGCCAAAGAGGTCCCACGCATCAAGTCGTGGCCCGACGACGACGGGTCACCAGCGTTGCAAGGGTTCGCCGGTTACAAGGCCGGAATGACCCAAGTGATGATGGTCAACGACGAAGCCAACTCCCCCCGCGAAGGGATGGAGGAGGCCGTCCCGGTGACCGTCGTCGAGACGCCACCGATGCGCGCCGTCGCCCTTCGAGCCTACGAAGACACGCCGTACGGTATGAAGCCCCTGACGGAAGTGTGGGCCTCGGAGTTCGCAGAGCACCTCGACCGCGCTCTCGACCTTCCGAACGAAGACACCTTCGACGAAGACGCCGACGACCTCCGCGACGCCCTCGAGGCTGGCGAGGTCGACGACGTCCGCGTCATCACCCACACCGTCCCGTCCGGGATGAAGAACATCCCCAAGAAGAAGCCCGACATCATGGAGACGCGCGTCGGCGGCGGGTCCGTTCAGGACCGCGTCGACTTCGCGCTCGAACTCGTCGGCGACGGCGGCGAACACGCGATGTCCGACGTCTTCCGCGCAGGCGAGTACATGGACGTCGCCGGCGTCACGAAGGGGAAAGGGACCCAGGGCCCCGTCAAGCGATGGGGCGTCCAGAAGCGGAAGGGTAAGCACGCACGCCAGGGATGGCGGCGCCGTATCGGTAACCTCGGCCCGTGGAACCCCTCGCGCGTTCGCTCGACCGTTCCGCAACTCGGACAGATGGGCTACCACCAGCGGACCGAACTCAACAAGCGTCTCATCGACCTCGGCGACGGTGCCGACGCGTCGGTCGACGGCGGCTTCGTCGGCTACGGCGAGGTCGACGGTCCGTACGCGCTCGTCAAGGGCTCGCTCCCGGGCCCCGACAAGCGCCTCCTCCGCTTCCGCCCGGCCATCCGGCCGAACGACCAACCGCGCCTCGACCCCGAGGTGCGCTTCGTCTCCACCGCATCGAACCAAGGATAAACCATGCAGGCAACAATCCGAGACCTGAACGGCGACGACGCGGGTACGCTCGACCTCCCCGAGGTGTTCGAGACGACGTACCGTCCGGACCTCATCAAGCGTGCCGTCCTCGCCGCGCAGGCAAACCGAAAACAGGCGTACGGAGCCGACCCCTACGCGGGGATGCGAACCCCCGCGGAATCGCTCGGCAGCGGTCGCGGTATGTCTCACGACCCGCGTGAGAACGGCCGCGCCCGACGTGTCCCTCACGCCGTCAGCGGGCGCAAAGCGCACCCGCCGAAGGCCGAGAAGGACCAGGGTAAGAACATCAACAAGAAGGAGCGGCAACTCGCCGTCCGCTCGGCGCTCGCCGCCACGACGGACGCCGAACTGGTCGCCGAACGCGGCCACCGCTTCGACGAGGACCTCGAACTTCCGCTCGTCGTCTCCGACGACTTCGAGGACCTGGTGAAGACGAAGGAAGTCGTCTCGCTGCTCGAAGCGCTCGGCCTCTACGCCGACATCGAGCGCTCCGAAGACGGCAAGAAGGTCCGTGCCGGTCAGGGGAAGGCGCGCGGACGCAAGTACAAGCGTCCCAAGTCCATCCTCTTCGTGACCGCGGGCGAGCCCTCGAAGGCGGCTCGCAACCTCGCCGGCGTCGACGTCGTCACCGCGGCGAACGTCAACGCCGAGGACCTCGCGCCCGGTACGCACGCCGGTCGCCTCACCATCTTCACCGAGAGCGCAGTCGAGGAGGTGGCCGACCGATGAGCGTCGTTCGCCACCCCCTCGTCACCGAGAAGGCGATGAACGAGATGGACTTCGACAACAAGCTCCAGTTCGTCGTCGACCTCGACGCCTCGAAACCCGAGATCGTCGAGGAGATCGAATCGCGCTACGAGGTGTCCATCGTGAAAGTGAACACGCAGGTCACGCCGAAGGGCACGAAGAAAGCAACCGTCCGACTCGCAGAGGACGACGACGCGCAGGAAGTCGCCTCGCGCATCGGGGTGTTCTGATAATGGGACGTCGAATTCAAGGCCAGCGTCGTGGTCGCGGTACGCCCACGTTCCGGGCGCCGTCGCACCGCTACAAGGCCGAACTCTCGCACAAGAAGGCAGAATCGAAGGACACGATCTCCGGAACCATCGTCGACATCGAACACGACCCGGCCCGCAGCGCGCCCGTCGCGGCCGTCGAGTTCGAAGACGACGACCAGCGACTCGTCCTCGCGCCCGAGGGCGTCGCGGTCGGCGACCAGATTCAGGTCGGTGTCTCCGCGGAGATCAAGCCCGGTAACACGCTTCCGCTCGCCGAGATCCCGGAAGGGGTCCCGGTGTGCAACGTCGAACGGCAGGTCGGTGACGGTGGCAAGTTCGCTCGTGCGTCGGGTACGAGCGCGCAACTGCTCACCCACGACCGCCACGTCGCCGTCGTGAAGCTCCCCTCCGGGGAAGTCAAGCGCCTCAACCCGCAGTGCCGCGCCACCATCGGCGTGGTCGCTGGCGGTGGCCGAACGGAGAAGCCGTTCGTCAAGGCAGGAAAGAAACACCACAAGATGCGCGCACGCGGTATCAAGTGGCCGCGGGTTCGCGGCGTCGCCATGAACGCGGTCGACCACCCGTTCGGTGGCGGTGGCCGTCAGCACCCCGGTCGCCCGAAGTCCGTCTCGCGCAACGCACCGCCGGGCCGCAAGGTCGGCGACATCGCCTCCAAGCGCACCGGTCGCGGTGGCAAGGGAGGGAACTGAAACCATGAGCTCGGAATACCGAACCGGCCGTGACGGTGAGGAGTTCACCTACCGCGGTCACACGCTCGACGAACTCCAGTCGATGGAGCTCGACGAGGTAGTCGAACTGCTGCCCGCACGACAGCGGCGAAGCATCAACCGAGGACTGACGCTCCAGAAGGAGAAGCTCCTCGAAGCGGTCCGCGACGCGGACCCAGAGGAGACTGCGAACGACCCGATTCGGACGCACCTCCGCGACATGCCCATCCTGCCGGTGTTCGTCGACAAGACGTTCGCCGTCTACAACGGGCAGGAGTTCCAGCGCGTCCGCATCCAGCCCGAGATGATCGGTCACTATCTCGGCGAGTTCCAGTTGACCCGTAACTCGGTCGAACACGGTCAGGCCGGTATCGGTGCGACCCGGTCCTCGAAGTTCGTACCGCTCAAATAACCCATGGGAATCAACTACAGCGTCGAGGCCGACCCGGACACCACCGCCAAGGGGATGCTCCGTGACCGGCCCATCAGCCTGAAGCACAGCAAGGCCATCTCGCGCGAAATCAAGGGCATGACCGTCGCAGACGCCGAGGACTACCTCGATGCCGTCATCGAGGGCGAGCGCTCCGTTCCGTTCCGCCAGCACAACACCGGTGTCGGACACCGTTCCGACATCGACGGCTGGGACGCGGGCCGCTACCCCGAGAAGGCGTCGAAGGCGTTCCTCGAACTCCTGCAGAACGTCGCCGCCAACGCCGACGAGGCTGGCTTCGACGGTCGTTCGATGGAGATCATGCACGTCGCCGCGCACAAGGTCGGAGAACGACCCGGTCGTAAACCCCGAGCGTTCGGGAGTGCAGACCCATTCAACACCACACTCTGTGACGTCGAACTCATCATCGAGGAGGTCGAGGAGTAATGGCTGACGAACACCAGTTCATCGAGAACGGGCTCCAGCGCTCGCAGATAGACGAGTTCTTCGCGGACGAACTCGGTCGCGCGGGCTACGGCGGCATGGACGTCGCCAAGACGCCGATGGGCACGCAGATCGTGCTGAAGGCGGAGAAGCCCGGGATGGTCATCGGGAAAGGCGGGAAGAACATCCGCAAGGTGACCAAGGAACTGCAGACGCGCTTCGACCTGGACGACCCGCAGATCGACGTGCAGGAGGTCGACGAACCCGACCTCAACGCACGCATCGTCGCGGACCGTCTGGCGAACGCGCTCGAACGCGGTTGGTACTTCCGCAAAGCGGGCCACACGACCATCGACCGGATCATGGACGCCGGCGCACTCGGCGCCGAAATCGTCCTCTCCGGGAAGGTCACGGGCGCTCGCTCGCGCGTTGAGAAGTTCAACCGCGGCTACATCAAGCACAACGGCGAACCCGCCCAGGAGATCGTCGACGAGGGCCAGGGCGTCGCCGTCATGAAACTCGGCACCATCGGCGTGACCGTCAAGATCATCCCGCCGGGAGCCAAGCTTCCCGACGACTTCGAGATCGAAGAGGACGCCGACGTCGAACCGGTCGAGCAGGCCGTCGAAAGCGAGGGCGTCGAGGAACTCCTCGAGGACGAACCCGAGGAGATTCCGGACGTCTCGAAAGACCAAGAGGACGTCGAGGTCCCCGACGAGGACCCGACCGAGGTCATCGACGAGGAGATCGTCGAGGAAGTCGTCGACGCCTCCGACGAAGAGGCCGTCGAGACGGGCGACGTCGAAGACGAAGACGTCTCGCCGGACGACGACGAGGCCGACGCAGAAGAGACCGAACTCGACGAGGAGGTCGAGGCGGAAGCCGAAGACCTCGTCGCCGAGATGGAAGAAGCCGACGAAGACGAAGCCGACGAGGAAACGGAGGAGTAATACATGGCAATCCTCTACGCCGAAGAGATTCGCGACATGACCCCCGCAGAGCGTGAGGCGGAAGTCGAAGAGCTCGAAACCGAGCTCCTCAACGCCAAAGCCGTCCAGGCCGCGGGTGGCGCACCGGAGAACCCGGGTCGCGTCGGCGAACTGAAGCGAACCATCGCCCGAATCAAGACGATTCAGGGCGAAGAAGGCGACTTCGACGAGCAGTAGCTCGTCGGGCCGCCAGACGAAGTCTGACGACTTCGAAGACGACGAATAACGAATCACGATGGCACTGACACCCGAGACCCTCACGCGACACGAACTCAACGGCCTCCACGTGGAGGTCGTCGACGCCCCCAACCCCGACCTGGTCGGGATAGCGGGCCGTGTCGTCGTCGAGACGATGCAGACGCTCCACGTCGACGTGAGCGACACGTCCGACGGTGAGACACGGGTGTGTCAGGTGCCGAAGCAGGGCTCGACCCTGCAGTTCGAGATTCCGTCGCGGGACGAGACTCCCGCACAGCGTACAGATGAAGCCGCCGACGTCGAGAAGGCGTCGGGGACCGCGTCCAAACTTCGGTCGGAAACTGCTGGCGGATTGGAAGCCAGTCAGTCTGGTCGGCTGGCCGAGGAACCCTCGGCCGCTTCCCGGATGTCGTCCGGGAATTGCGAGGGCGTGGCCTACGTTACGGTGGATGGCGCACGTCTGCTCTCACGACCCGCCTTGCGAACAGAGAAGGCAGGTGACACAACATGGCGATAGGACTGAACGTAGAAGAACCGGAGGAGACCTGCTCCGACGAGAACTGTCCGTTCCACGGCTCCCTTGGAGTCCGCGGACAGACGCTCGAAGGAACGGTCGCCTCCACAGACATGGACAAAACCGTCGTTGTGGAACGCGAATACGACGTTCGCGTCCCCAAGTACGACCGCTACATGAAGCGGCGTAGTCGCATTCCGGCCCACGCACCCCCGTGCCTGGACTTAGAGGAAGGCGACACGGTACGTATCGCAGAGACCCGACCGCTGTCGAAGACGAAGGCGCACGTCGTCGTCGAGATACTCGGAGGTGAGGAGTGATGGAGGCGCTGAAGGCCGACGTCACGAAGGGCCTCGCACGAGGCTCGCTCATCAACTGCGCTGACAACACTGGCGCGCGCCAGCTGAAAGTCATCAGCGTGAAGGGCTACTCAGGAACCAAGAACCGACACCCGAAGGCGGGCATCGGCGACCAGGTCACCGTCTCGGTGACGAAGGGTACGCCGGAGATGCGCCGCCAAGTGCTGCAGGCCGTCATCGTCCGTCAGCGGAAGTCGATCCGCCGACCGGACGGGACGCGCGTGAAGTTCGAGGACAACGCCGCCGTCATCATCGACGAGATGGAAGAGCCTCGAGGGACCGAAATCAAGGGTCCCGTCGCGCGTGAGGTCGCAGAGCGCTTCGGGAGCATCGCCTCCACGGCGACGATGATCGTCTGAACAGCAATGACGAAACAACCACGCAAACAGCGAAACGAGACGCAGAACGCGCCGCTTCACGAGCGACAGAAGCAGGTTCGCGCGACGCTGTCCGGCGACCTCCGCGAGGAGTACGGACAGCGTAACGTCCGCGTCAACGTCGGCGACACGGTGGAAGTGCTCCGCGGCGACTTCGCGGGCACCGAAGCGGAAGTCACCAACGTCGACCTCAAGGACGCGGTCATCTACGTCGAGGACGTCACGGTCGCGAAGGCCGACGGCGAGGAAGTGCCTCGCCCCCTCGACTCGAGCAACGTCCGCGTGACCGAACTCGACCTCGAAGACGAGCGTCGCGAGGAGCGTCTCGAAGCGGAGGACAACGAATGACGAAGCACCAGAAGCGACTCTCGGCACCGAACTCGTGGCCGATAGAACGCAAAGAAGGAACGTTCACGGTCAAAGCCGACGCCGGTCCGCACGGGAAGGCGGGGGTCCCCCTCGTCATCCTGCTTCGGGACGTGCTCGGCTACGTCGACTCGAAGAAGGAAGCTCGCTACGCGCTCAACGAGGGGTCCGTTCTCGTCAACGGAGACGCTATCTCCGACGAGCAGCGCCCCATCGGGATGTTCGACATCCTCGCGTTCGAGCAGCGAGACGAGTTCTTCCGCGTCTTCCCCGACGAGGGTGGACGCCTCTCGCTCACGCCTATCGACGCCTCGTCGGCGGACAGCCGACTCGGCAAGATCGTCGGTAAGCAGAGCGTCAAAGGCGGCGCCACGCAGCTCACGCTGCACGACGGCGCGAACGTCCGCGTCGAAGCGGACGAAGACCCTGAACAGTACCACGGCAAAGACTCGCTCGTTATCGACAACGAGACGAAGGAGATCGTCGCGCACTTCCCGTACGAGGAAGGCGCGCTGGTCACCGCAGTCGACGGCACGCACGCCGGCGAAGTCGGAACGGTCACCGAGATCACCGTCACGCCCGGCAGCGGGAACAACTCCGTCACCGTCGAGACCGAGGACGACCGTACGTTCGAGACCGTCGAACAGTACGTCGTCGTCATCGACGAGAACTTCGTGGGTGATGACGAATGAGCGAGAGCGCTGACTTCCACGAGATGCGCGAACCGCAGATCGAGAAGGTCGTCGTCCACATGGGCGTCGGCGAAGGCGGTCGCGAACTCGCGAACGCAGAAGAGATCTTAGAGGAGATCACGGGCCAGAAGTCCGTCCAGACTATCGCCACGCGCGCGGCGACGCAGTTCGGCGCACGCAAAGGCGACCCCATCGGCGCGAAGGTCACCCTTCGCGGCGATAGCGCGGTCGAGTTCCTCGACACGGCACTCCCCCTCGCAGAGATCTCGGCGAAGCAGTTCGACGAGACGGGGAACTTCAGCTTCGGTGTCGAAGAGCACACCGAGTTCCCCTCGCAGGAGTACGACCCGCAGATCGGTATCTACGGACTGGACGTGACGGTCAACCTCGTCCGCCCCGGCTACCGAGTGAAAAAGCGCGACAAAGTGTCGCGCAGCATCCCCTCGGGTCACCGCATGAACGCCGAGGACGCGATTCCCTTCCTCGAAGCGAACTTCGACGTGGAGGTTGCTGAACAATGAGCGAATCAGAGACAGAACAGACGGGCGAGCACGCGACCCGACGGACGGGACAGGAGAACGAGTGCCGTCGCTGCGGTCGAAAGCAAGGCCTCGTCGGTAAGTACGACATCAACCTGTGCCGTCAGTGCTTCCGCGAAGTCGCCCGCGACATGGGATTCAAGAAGTACCGATAATGGCAGGAAACGATCCACTCGCCAACGCGCTCGCCGGTGTGAACAACGCCGAGAGCGTGGGGCATCTGTCGCACGAGATACAGCCCGCCTCCAACGTCATCGGCTCCGTCCTCGAGGTCTTCTACGACCGCGGGTACGTCGACGGCTTCGAGTTCGTCGACGACGGCAAGGCCGGAACGTTCGAGGTCGAACTGAATGGCGCTATCAACGAATGTGGCGTCGTCAAGCCCCGCTACTCCGCGGGCGCAGACGAGTTCGAGAAGTGGGAGAAGCGATACCTCCCCGCCCGTGACTACGGGACGCTCATCGTCACGACGAGTCACGGCGTCATGAGCCACTACGACGCCCGCGAACAGGGCATCGGTGGCCAAGTAATCGCCTACGTGTACTGAAAATGAACCGAGTAGAAATCGACATTCCGGACGACGTCTCTGCCGAGGTCAAGAACCTCGACCTGACCGTCGAAGGGCCGAACGGGAGCGTCACGAAGCGCCTCTGGTTCCCCGCCGTCAGCGTGACGGTCGAAGACGGACAGGTCGTCATCGAGTCCGACGAGACGGACGCGAAGACGAACGCGACGATAGGCACCTTCGAGAGCCACGTGGAGAACATGCTCCACGGCGTCACCGAGGGGTGGGAGTACAAGATGGAAGTCTTCTACGCTCACTTCCCGATGCAGGTGAACGTGCAGGGCGACGAAGTTGTCATCGAGAACTTCCTCGGCGAGAAGTCGCCGCGACACGCGACGATTCGCGGCGACACCGACGTACAGATAGACGGCGAGGAACTGGTCCTCTCGGGTCCCAACAAAGAGGACGTGGGCCAGACCGCCGCCGACATCGAACAACTCACTCGCGTGAAGGACAAAGACACGCGCGTCTTCCAAGACGGTGTCTACATCACGCAGAAACCGACGGCAGGAGGTGCCTAAATGTCCGACGACGAGATTCAGGAACTGGAAGACATAAGCGGTGTCGGCCCGTCGAAGGCCGACTCCCTCCGCGAGGCCGGCTACGAGACGGTCGAAGACGTGAAGGCCGCGAGTCAGTCTGAACTCGCCGAAGTCTCCGGTATCGGGAACGCCCTCGCGGCGCGTATCAAAGCCGACGTCGGCGGACTCGAAGTGTCCGAAGACACCGAGGCCGAGGTCGAAGACGAGACCGAAGACGCCGAGGAGGAGGCCGAAGAGGCCGTCGAGACCGAACTCCGACCCCGCGGTCACGCGGACAAGACGCCGGAACTCGACGAGGGCACCGAGAAAGCCCTGAAACAGAAGCACCGAGAGGGTAAGCCGCAGTTCAACCGGCAGGATTACCACAAGAAGAAGCGGACGCCCACGTCGTGGCGCAAGCCTCGAGGGAATCTCTCGAAGCAGCGACGCGGCATCAAGGGCAAGGGCGACATGGTCGAGTCGGGGTACCGCTCGCCGAAGGCCGCCCGCGGACTCCACCCGTCCGGCTTCGAGGAAGTGCACGTGCACAACGTGAACGACCTCGAAGGCGTCGACGGCGACACGGAGGCCGTCCGCATCGCTTCGTCCGTCGGCGCTCGCAAGCGCGAGCGTATCGAGGAAGAGGCCGAGGACCGTGAGATTCGCGTTCTCAACCCCACCTACGTCGAAGTCGAGGTGGACGACGAATGACCGACCTGAAAGCCCAGCGCCGCATGGCCTCCGACGTCTTGGACGTCGGGAAGAGCCGTGTCTGGTTCGACCCAGAGGCACAGTCCGACATCGCGGAAGCCATCACGCGCGAAGACATCCGCGAACTCGTTGACGACGGCACGATTCGTGTCAAAGACGCCAAGGCCAACTCGAAGGGCCGTGCCCGCGAACGCGCCGCGAAGCGTTCCTACGGTCACCGAAAGGGCCCCGGCACCCGCAAAGGGAAGTCCGGCGGTCGGAAGAAGTCGAAGGACGAATGGATCAGCCGAATCCGCGCACAGCGTCGTCGCCTGAAAGAGCTTCGCGACGACGGCCCCCTGACGCCCACGCAGTACCGCGAACTGTACAACAAGGCGTCCGGTGGCGAGTTCGACAGCGTGGACAGGCTCGAAGCGTTCATCAAGAACAACTACGACGTGGAGATAGAATAATGGCGACAGGACCACGCTACAAGGTGCCGATGCGACGTCGCCGTGAAGTTCGGACGGATTACCACCAGAGGTTGCGCCTGCTGAAATCGGGCAAGCCCCGCCTCGTTGCTCGCCTGAGCAACAAGCACATCAGGGCGCAGCTGGTCACCCCCGGACCTGACGGAGACAACACTCACGCGGCCGCCTCCTCGGAGGACCTCGCAGAGTACGGCTGGGAAGCCCCCACGGGCAACCTCCCCAGCGCGTACCTGACGGGCTACCTCGCGGGTGTGCGGGCGCTCGATGCCGGCCTCGAAGAGGCCGTCCTCGACATCGGCCTGAACACGGCGACGCCCGGTAGTAAGGCGTTCGCAGTTCAGGAAGGAGCAATAGACGCTGGCCTCGAAATCCCGCACAACGAGAGTGTGCTGGCCGACTGGTCGCGTAACCGCGGCGAGCACATCGCCGAGTACGCAGCACAGCTCGACGAACCGCTCTACAGCGGTGACTTCGACGCCACGAACCTGCCCGAGCACTTCGACGAAGTGCTCGAGCGACTTCAGGAGGACGCATGAGCCAACGCAACAGCAACGGCTGGGAACCGCGCACGCGGCTCGGCCGAATGGTACAGGAAGGCGACGTCACCTCGATGCAGCAGGCGCTCGACACGGGACTTCCGCTCAAGGAACCCCAGATCGTCGACCAACTGCTGCCCGGTCTCGAAGACGAGGTGCTCGACATCAACATGGTTCAGCGCATGACCGACTCCGGTCGGCGTGTGAAGTTCCGCTGTGTCGTCGCCATCGGGAACCGCGACGGGTTCCTCGGCTACGCCGAGGCCCGAGACGACCAGGTCGGTTCGGCCATCCAGAAGGCCATCGACGTGGCGAAACTGAACATCATCAAGGTCGACCGCGGCTCCGGTTCGTGGGAAGACTCCGCCGGCGGCGTCAACTCCCTCACGCGCAAGGCGGAAGGGAAAGCTGGCTCCGTGACGGTCGAGATCATGCCCGCACCGCAGGGCCTCGGCCTCGCGGCGGCAGAGACGGTTCGGAACATCCTCGAACTGGCCGGCGTGCAGGACGCGTGGACCCGCTCGAACGGGAACACGCGCACGACGGTCAACCTCGCGAAGGCGACGTACAACGCGCTGAAGAACGCGTCGCAGTCGCGTACCCCGCGTCGCGCACGCGAGAAACAGCAGGAGGCGAGTGACTGATGCAAGCAGTCGTTCAACTCCGCGGCGACGTGAACATGAGCCAGAGCGTCCACGACACGCTCAAGATGCTCAACATCCACAGCGTCAACCACTGTACGTTCGTCCCCGAGACGGACACCTACCGCGGGATGATCACGAAGGTCAACGACTACGTCGCGCACGGCGAGCCGAGCGTCGACGTGGTCGAGACGCTGCTTCGGACCCGCGCAGAGCCCGACGAGGGCTCGGCGACGGTCGACGACGACTGGCTGTCGGAGCACACCGACTACGCCGACGTCTCCGCGCTCGCGGAGGCACTCGTCGACGAGGAGACGACGCTGCGCGAGCAGGGTCTCTCCCCGGTGCTCCGACTCCACCCGGCCCGCGGCGGTCACAAGGGCCAGAAACACGTCACGAAAGAGGGCGGTCAGCTCGGTAAGCACACGACCGACCAGATAGACGAACTCCTGGAGGACATGCGATGACCTCGAAGAAACGACGACAGCGCGGTTCCCGCACGCACGGCGGCGGCACCCACAAGAACCGGCGCGGTGCCGGACACCGTGGTGGCCGTGGTCGCGCGGGTCGCGCGAAGCACGAGTTCCACAACTACGAACCGCTCGGTAAACACGGCTTCACGCGCCCCGAAGCGGCGCAGGACACCGTCGTCGAAGTGAAGGTCCAGAAGCTCGACGAGGACGCCGCACTCCTCGCGGCCGACGACCTCGCAGAGAAGGACGGCGACGCCTACCACATCGACGCCCGCGACGTGGCCGAGGACGGCTACGAGGCGGACGTGGTGAAGGTGCTCGGCGGCGGGCAGGTCCGACAGGAACTGCACGTCGTCGCGGACGCGTTCACGGCCGGTGCCGTCGAACTCATCGAAGAGGCCGGCGGCAGCGCCGACCTCTCCGAGCGCGCCGAAGAAGCGCAAGCCGAAGAAGATAACACGGACGACGAGGAAGGCTCGGACGAGTAACCTATGGGATGGAAGGAGGCCGCCGAACCGGTGCTGACGCGGATGCCCGCAGTCGCGAGACCGGAGGGACACGTCCCGTTCCGCCGCAAGCTCGCGTGGACCGCAGGCATCCTCGTGATGTATTTCTTCTTGACGAACGTGACGATGTTCGGTCTGGAGACACAGACCGCGTCCGGCGACTTCTACGGTCAGTTCCGTAGTATCCTCGCCGGGTCCGCGGGTTCGATACTCCAACTGGGTATCGGGCCCATCGTCACGGCGAGCATTGTCTTACAGCTGCTTGGTGGTGCCGACCTGCTCGGCTTAGACACCAACGACCCGCGTGACCAGATCCTCTATCAGGGGCTCCAGAAGCTCCTGGTGGTCGTGATGATCTGTCTCACCGGGCTCCCGATGGTGTTCGCCGGGGGCTTCCTGCCCGCGGACCAGCAGGTCGCGCAGTCGCTCGGCGTCGGCGTCGGTGGCGTGAAGACCATCATCTTCGCGCAGATGTTCGTCGGCGGCATCCTCATCCTGTTCATGGACGAGATCGTGAGCAAGTGGGGCGTCGGGTCCGGTGTCGGCCTGTTCATCATCGCGGGCGTCAGCCAGCAGCTCGTCGCCGGGCTGTTCAGCTGGAGCTCCCTCGGTGGCGCGTCCGGGTTCTTCCCGACGTGGATCGGCATCATCACCGGTGCCGTCGACATCGGCTCGCCGCTCTCACCGGGTGGTCTGTCCGACATCTTCCTCGGACAGGGCCAACTGCTCGCGCTGTTCACGACGCTTCTGATCTTCGGCATCGTCGTGTACGCCGAGAGCGTCCGCGTCGAGATTCCCCTCTCGCACGCCCGCGTGAAGGGCGCCCGCGGTCGCTTCCCCGTGAAGCTCATCTACGCGAGCGTCCTGCCGATGATCCTCGTCCGCGCCCTGCAGGCCAACATCCAGTTCCTCGGGCAGATCCTGAACAACTGGACCGGCCTCCCGGCGTGGCTGGGGCAGTACTCGCAGGGACAGGTCACCGGTGGCCTGTTCTACTACCTCGCACCCATCCAGTCGCGCGGTGACTGGATGTGGTTCCTCGGGCTGACCTCGCAGGAACCGGCGCAGATCTTAGTGCGCGTGCTCGTCGACCTGACGTTCATGGTCGTCGGCGGCGCCATCTTCGCCGTCTTCTGGGTGGAGACGACCGGGATGGGTCCCGAGTCCACGGCCCAGCAGATTCAGAACTCCGGGATGCAGATTCCCGGCTTCCGACGCAACCCGCAGGTCATAGAGAAGGTGATGGAGCGGTACATCCCGCAAGTGACCATCATCGGCGGCGCGCTCGTCGGACTGCTCGCGGTCGCGGCGAACATGCTCGGCACCATCGGTCAGGTCTCCGGAACGGGACTGCTGCTGACGGTCTCCATCACGTACAAACTGTACGAGGAGATCGCAGAAGAGCAGTTGATGGAGATGCATCCGATGATGCGCCAGATGTTCGGCAACTAACCACCGTCGACTATCTTTTATCGGGTTCGAGTGCCGTAGCGACGGCCACGCCACACCTCCGAGACAGGTGGCTACCGACGGACGCTCTCCTCGGTCGGGTCTTCGACGCCGGTGAACTCGAACCGCGCCCCGCCCTCGGGACTCTCGGCGATTGAAACGTCCCAGCCGTGTGCCGCGGCGATCTGTTCGACGCTCACCATCCCGAACCCGGTGCCGTCGGCTTTCGTCGAGAATCCGGGTTCGAACGCGTCCGCTCGGTTCTCGGGCGGGATTCCGGGGCCGGCGTCCTCGTAGTAGAACCCGTCCGGGAGCGTCCCGATTCGCATCGGCACGTCCGGCCCGGCGTGTTCGACGGTGTTCTTGACGAGGTTGTCCGCGAGTCGAGCGAGTGCCCGTTCGTCGGCGAGGATCGGTTTGGAGTCGACAACCTCGAACGACGCCCGGTCACCCCCGAGTACGTCCCACGACCGGAAGGCGTCCGCGAGTTCGACCGTCGTCACGTCGCAGACCAAGTTCCGCTGGGTCATCACGTTCGCGAGGTCGTCGACGAGCGACTCGATTCGGTTCGTCGCGTCGATAGCGGCGTCGAGGTAGTCCAGGTCGCCCGTCTCTTCGATGAGGTCGAGGTTGCCCTTGAGGACGGCCAGTGGCGTCTTGAGGTCGTGAGAGAGGACGCTCCCGAAGTCGCCGAGCCAGTCGAACTGCGCTTCGGCCGAATCGGCGGCGTCCGGACCGGGAATCTCGCGTTGGAACCCCACGAAGTTCGTCACGCGGCCGTCGACGTCGCGAATCGGTGCGATTTCGAGACGGTTCCAGAACGGCGTCCCCTCCGCGTCGTAGTTGAGAATTTCCGTCGAGATGGGGACGCCGCGGCGCACGGCATCGCGTATCTCGGCGACCGTCTCCGTGTCGGTGTCCTCCCCCTGGAGGAAGCGACAGTTCCGTCCCAACACGTCCGCGCCGTCGTAGCCCGTCAGTTCCTCGAATCGCTCGTTCAGGTAGACGATGGGGGTGTCGTCTCGCGCCGGACCGGTGATGATGACCCCCGCGTGGGCCGCGTCCAGCGCGCGGTTCTTGAGCGCCAGTTCGGCTTCGATCTCGTCTGTCTCTTCGATGGCTTGGACGATGCAGACGTGTCCACCGTCGTCCATCTGCGTCAGGACGAGTCGTTCCCGAATCGGGTCGCCCTCGCTCGTGAGTCCGGTCGAGACGCCGCGCCACGTCCCCTCGGCTTCGAGTTGCGGGAGAATCTCGTCGTGGAATCGCGTTGCCTCCTCGGTCGAGTACAGCACCTCCCAGTGCTCTCCGATTAGTTCCGAACGGTCGCGGTTGTACACGGTGGCGTACGCCCGGTTCATGTACCGGTACACACCGTCTTGGTCGATGATGCCGATTCCCTCCTCGGCGGATTCGATGGCCGAGAACCCGCGCCGGACCTGTTCTTCGGCCCAGTACTTCTCGACGAGAATCTCGACTTTGTTCGCGAGTACCGGGTACTCCTCGGGACCGCCCTTCTGGAGGTACTCGTCGACGCCGGCGGTGATCGCCTGACTGGCGATCTCCTCGCTTCCCTTGCCCGTGAAGAGCACGAACGGCAGTTCGCTGTCCAGTTCGCGCACCCTGACGAGGAGTTCTAAGCCGTCCATCCCCGGCATGTCGAAGTCGCTGATGATACAGTCGTACTCCCCCTCCGAGAGTCGCTCTAAGGCGACCTCGGGGTCGGTGACGGCGGTCGTCTCGACGCTGGGTAGCTCTCGTTTCAGAAACGCCGCGGACATCTCGACCATCGCCTCGTCGTCGTCGACGAGGAGCACCGAGATTCCGTCACGGTCTCTGCCGAACGGAGCTATTTCGCTCAGTGGAGAGCTAGCCATGCTAGAGATACGACTTCGGACCGAGTTAAGTCATACCAAGCGATTTCGGGAGCGGTCTCGACGGGTGAGGAGGTCGTTCCGAACGGCCGGAAGGGCCGAGACGCGTGGTTCTGGGGTTGTTCGAGCCACCGTCGTAGTGTGGGACGACCACGCGAGACCGCATCAGAACGTTTCTGCGGTAAGCGGACACGACGAGGCGAGCGTCCGTCGTACCCGCCGTACCGGCGTCGAGACACCGAACGACGTATAGCACTCCGTCGTCACCTCCCGGTGAGATGGGCACGCTCGTCCTCGACATCGAAACCGCGAGTCCGTTCGAAGAGCCGAAGGAGAACGAGACGGAGTACTTCGAGTGGCTCTCCGTCGCCGTCGCGTTCGTCGGCGACGACGGCGAGACGGACACCGAGGTGTTGTTTCGACGGGGCGACTGGCGCGACGAGCACACCGCGGACCTGTTAGACCGTCTCGTGCTGTGGTGCGCCGAACGGGATATCGACCGGACGCTGACGTACAACGGCGCGCGGTTCGACGTGAAGCACCTCGTGAACTGGGCGGCGTCGCTGGAGGCGAAGAACGTCCGGCGGGACGCCGTCTCGGACCTGCTCACCTGTTTCCCACACCACGTCGACGTCGCGAAGGCGGCCGCGGACGTCCACGAAGCGGAACTGTGGGACGAACAGGTCGTCTTGCCCGACTGGAAGGCGTACCAGTTGGAGGGAATCGACAACGACACCGTCTGGTACCGCGACTACGATTTCAACCCGGACTTCTTCGAGCAGTTGGGCATCGACGACCGGATGGTCAAGGGCGCGCACGTCGGGCGAGTTCTCGGGGAACGGTACGTCGACGGCGTCGCCGCCGGACTGCACGAGACGCGGACGCACCGAGAACTCCGGCGACTCCTGACCGACTACAGTCTCAGCGACGTCGTCGACCTCTTCAGACTGTACGAGTCGTTGGGGGGCGCGCAACTGGACGAGACGTACCACTACCCCGCAGACGCCGTCACCGACACCCTCGACCGGAGACGGTAGTCGGCGAACGAGTCGAGCGTCGTCACCGACTGGGTTCGGTCTTCTCTACGAGCGGGTGAGTGAGGTAATCGTTGACTGTCACGTCCGCGAGAGAGACGAGCCCACCGATGCGGGCCATCCGACGGAGGCCGAGTTCGCCGACTTCGTCGGGCGAGACGGTGAGTACGTACGCCTGCATCCGCTCGACGTCGAGTTCGTTGGCGGCGAGGGCGCGGTGGTGGCCGTCGACGAGGAGCGTCTCGCACCCGTACGAGAGGACGATGAGCGGTTCGGCAAGTCCGTGTTGGAGTTCGTACTTCCGCCCTTCGAGTTCGTCGGCGTACACCTCCCGTTGCGTCGGAATCAGAGAGGAGACGACGACCGACCGCTCGGAGACGCCGACGGAGGCGCCGTGGGTTCGTTCGAGCATCTCTCTCGTGCTCTCGACTTTCGAGGGCGTCGTCCGCTCTATCCCGCTTCTGACGGCGTCACCGTTCGAGAAGAGGCCGAGGAGTTCGTGGTCGTCGTCGACGACGGGGAGGAACTGGTGACCGCTCCGGAGGATGACGCGCGCCGCGTTCTTCACTTTCATCTCCGGGCGGACGACGACGACGTCGCGACTCATCACCGCCTCGACGGGGTCGTCGCCCGGCACTTCCAAGAGGTCTATCGCGCCAACGAACCCGAGGAGGCGTCCGTCGTCGTCGCAGACCGGGAGTCCGCCGTACTCCACGCCGTCTTTGAGTCTGTCGACGACGTCGGTGACCCACTCGTCGGGGCGAGCGGTGTCGACGTCCGTCGTCATGTAGGCGTCGACGCGTACGTCGTCGAACTCTATCGGCGTCATAGGCGAGTCGTCGTGCTTCGAGTAAGTATAGTTCACCCCTGACGACGGTATCGACCGTGAGGACTCGGATTGCGAACTGGTAACTCGTGTCTATCGTACGGGAGAGCGAGAACGCCGACGCCGAGACAGTCGATAGCGCCCCAGAGGCGTCTGGAAAGCCGTATCTAGAGCGGTGAGAGGACAGCTATCACTATTGATACTCTCGTAGGAAAACTTATATCACGCGTTATCTAATCGGATATCGTCGGCGCGAGGGCGCGGTCTCCCGAAGCCCGCCTCGCGGGCCGACGTGTGGGGGCGTCCCGTCTACGCGGGCCCCGCACACACTATCCACCACGCCACTATCGGCACCGACGGTGGGCCGTCCGACGACGGCTACATTCGGCGGGGCTCCCCCCGAGGGCCTCGTCGGCGCTCGACAGCGCTCACGCGGGACTGCCTACCCCCGTACGAGGTCAGAACGGGTGTCAGCCGGGGCCTGCCTACCCCCCGGCCGACGCCCACCTGGTCGAGTCACCGAGTCGACCGATAGCGCTCGCACCCCGGTGAGACCCACCCCCGATGAGTCCACCACTCTCGGTGCGACGGCGCTGGTTTCTCTCTTCGAAACCGCCCGGCGAGACGTGTCTCGCGGTAAACGTTTAGCCGCTCCCCCCAGAAGGGGAGTGTATGAACGACGCCATCACGGGCGTGGAAGGCGACCTCCGGAGCAACGGAATCAGCGTGGAGTCACTCCACGTCGACGCGGACCGGGTGACGCTGTCGTATCTGACGACGTTTCCCGACGTGCACGTGAACCACACCGAGATGGGTCGCGTCCTCACGACCTTCATCGACCGCGCCGAGGCGGGCGAGTGGGACCCCGCGCGTGTCGAGGCGACGGTGCTCAGACACGAGAACGACGTACAGGGGACGTGGCACGCGGAGGCCGACTGGCTCCGCCGGTACCTCGACTACTCGCTGAGCGACGAGGACCTCTCCGAGTTGGTGCTGTCGACGCTGGACGAGGAGGTGTCGGCGTGACCCGACCGACGGCGAGTCGCGAGTGGGAGCGCGCGAAGCGATACGAGAACGACGGGGAGACGACGAAGGGGTCCGACAGACCCTCCAGAGAGTCGTTCTCGAAGGTGACGATGGAGTTCGAGAGCGGCGACGGCGACTGTACGGGCTGGCTCTACCGCCCGGACAGGCCCGCCGACGCACCCGTCGTCGTCATGGCCGGCGGCCTCGCGGGCGAACGGTCGTTCGGACTGCCCGCCTACGCCGAACGCCTCGCCGAGGCGGGCTACGCCGTCTTCCTGTTCGACTATCGAAACCACGGCGACAGCGAGGGCGAACCGCGGAACCTCGTCTCGCCGTCTCGACAGCGAACCGACTGGGAGGCCGCGATAGCAGGCGCCCGCGACGCCGACGGCGTCGACGGTTCTCGACTCGTCCTCTGGGGCGTCGACGTCGGCGGGGGCCACGCCCTCGACGTGGCCGCCGACGACCCGAGCGTCCGCGCCGTCGTCGCGCAGACGCCCGTCCTCTCGGGCCGCGCCTTCCTCGGCACGCGCGGGAAAGGCTTCCTCGTGAAGTCGCTCCTCGCGGGGGTCCGCGACCGACTCCAATCGCTCGTCTTCTCGCCGCACACCGTCCCCGTCGTCGGCGACTCCGACGAGTTCGCCCTCGTCTCGGCACCGGGTGCCCGGCGGGGCTACCTCGACACCGTCCCCGCCGACAGCGCGTGGACGAACGAGACGCCCGCGCGGTCGCTCTCGAACCTCCTCCGGTTCTCCGCCGGCGACGACGCGGACGCGGTCACCTGCCCCGTTCTCCTCCTCGGCGGGACGCGCGACGACGTCGTGCCGGTCGACGCCGTGGAGTCGGCCGCGAACGACTTCGCGAACGCGACGTTCGTCCGCCTCCCCATCGGACACTTCGACGCGTACGAGGGGTCCGGGCTGGACCACGTCTTCGGCCACGCTCGGGCGTTCTTAGACGCCGAACTGTAGGGCGGACCGACTCCCGGTGCGTGACCTTCTTAGGACGCCCGCGCGCACCTTCGACGATGACCGCGACACGAACTGTCGAACTGGAGGGGCACATCATCGACTCGGGGATGATGCAACGAGCGTTCGGACTGGTGATGGACCTCGACGGCGACTTCGAAGTCGAGGAGTTCACCGTCGGCAAGCACAAAGACGAGACGTCGTACTGCCGGATGGCCGTCGTCGCCGACAGCACCGACGACCTGCGAGAGATTCTGCACGAACTCCACCAGATCGGAGCGAACCTCACCGACCCCGTCGACGCGCGGGTCGAACCCGCGCCCGCGGACCAGGTCGTCCCGCACGGGTTCTACTCGACGACGAACCACCCGACGACCGTCCGCTACGACGGGGAGTGGATCGACGTGCACGACATCGAGATGGACTGCGCGATAGTCATCGAGGAGACGGACGATGGCGTCCGCGCGTACACGAAAGTGCTGAACGCCATCGAAGCGGGCGACCTCGTGGTCACCGACGACGCGGGCGTGCGCGTCGACCCCCCCGAACGTCCCCGCGACTCCTCCGGCCCGTTCGGCTTCATGCAGGGCGGCGTCTCCTCGGAACGACCCTCCGAGTCGCTCATCAGACAGGTCGCCGACGCGATGGTCGAGACGAAGGCGAACGGTGGGAAGATACTCGTCGTCGCCGGGCCCGCCCTCATCCACGCCGGGGCGGCCGACGACCTGGCCCGACTCGTCCGCGAGGGCTACGTCGACATGATATCGGCCGGGAACGGCTTCGCCACCCACGACATCGAACGCGGCCTCTACGGCACGTCGCTGGGGATGGACATGGAGACGATGGAACACCCGCGGAAAGGTCACAAACACCACATCTACACCATCAGCGAGGTCATCCGCGCGGGCGGCATCGAGGCCGCCGTCGAGGACGGCCTCGTCCAGAACGGAATCATGTACGAGTGCGTGCAGAACGACGTCCCCTACGTCCTCGCGGGGTCGATTCGCGACGACGGTCCCCTCCCCGACACCATCACCGACGCCGTCGAGGCGCAGAACGCCATCCGTAAGCAGGCCCACGAGGCCGACATGGTGTTGATGCTCTCGACGCTGTTGCACTCCGTCGCCGTCGGCAACTGCCTCCCGTCCACGACGAAAGTCGTCTGCGTGGACATCAACCCCGCGACGGTGACGCAGTTGCTGGACCGTGGCAGTTCGCAGGCTATCGGGATGGTGACCGACATCGGGACGTTCGTCCCGACGCTGGCCGACGAAGTGCTGGAGGGCGAGAGTTCCGTCACCGACGGCGGCGTCGACGACGCGGCCGGTGCGGACGGCACGGCCGGAGCAGACGGCGCGAACGACGCGTAGCGACCCCGCCGCCGACGGCCGACGCTCTCACTCCACCTGTTCGAGGGGGACGACGGCCATCGGAACGTTCGAGTTCAAGAGGAGTTTCTGGGCCGTACTGCCGAAGACGACTTTCGACGTCGGGTTCCGCTTTCTGATTCCGAGGACGAGTTCGTCGGCGTCGACGTCCTCGACGTAGCCGAGGACGTCTTCGACCACCTCGTTGCCCCGGACGAACTGGTGCGTCTCCACCGTCGCGAACCCGCCGAGTCGCGAGGTGACGACGTTCAGCGCGTCCTCGCCGTCGCGCACGTCCTCGCTCGTCGTGTCGTCACCGCCCGGGTGGGAGTTCACGGCGTGGACCGCGTCGTCTTCGGAGAGGCGCGGGAGGAGGTAGTCACAGAGCACGGCGCTCGTGTCGACGTGGTTCGTCGCCAGCACGTACGTTGTCATATCGCACGACGCGTCGGCAGACGACAAAAATCCTCGCTTCCGCGACCGGTTCGGCGAGAGCGGAAACGAGAACGTGTCAGCGGCACAAAACCTATGCCGGATTCTCGTCTCTATCGAGACATGAACCGCGACGCCGCCCTCGCAGGGGCCGCCGTCGGGGTCGTCGTGGTCGCCCTCCTCGGAGTCCTCACGGTCCCCGGTGTCCTCGCAGACCCCACGGAGAACGGGCCGGTTCGCCCCGGGGCCGCGGAACTCCGCGAGACGAGTATCGGGTACGACGAGTCGGCCGTCCGCGGGGAGACGGTCACCCTCGGCGTCGAGACGCGGATTCGACACTGGGGGAACCCGACGGAGAACGTGACGCTCTTCGTCCGTGTCGTCGACGCCGAGTCGGGGCTGGTCGAGACGACGGAGACCGTCGACGTGGGGACGCTCCGCGGCGACGGCGAGACGCCCGTTACGGCGAACGTCACCGTCGAGCGGAGCGGTGGCTACCGCATCGAGACGGTGCTGTTTCGCGACGACGAACGCATCGACGAAGGCGCGAGAACCGTCCGCGGGTTAGAGGCGTTGACGCCGACGTACGCGCGGAGTACCGTCTCGTTCAGCGACCGCGAGGCGCTCCCGCCGCTGGCGTTCTCCGTCGCCGACGCCGGCGAGAACAGGACGACGCTCGAACTGTCGGCGTCGCTGACGAACGCGGGCGACTCGCCCTCCGAGGACCTCTCGGTCACGTTCGTCCTCCGACAGGCGGACTCGAACGTCGTCGCCGCGCGGACGACGACCGACGTGGAGGCGATTCGACCGGGCCGAACCGCGACGACGACGGCGACGGCGACGGTGCCCGCGGAGTACAACTACTACCTCGACGCCGTGCTGATGCGAGACGGCGTCGTCCTCGGAACCGCCCGCACCGCCGCGAACCTCGACCCGACGAAACGTATCTCGGTGAACGAGACCGAAGAGGCAGTCGAGTTCCGCGTGGAGGACTTCGAGTCCGGCGGGGCCGCCGGTCGGACCGCGACGGAAGCGGGAACCGCGTACGCCGCGGAGACGAGCACGTCCCAACCCGGATTCGGCGTCGTCGCCGCGTTCGTCGCCCTCCTCGCGGCCGCGCTACTCGCACGGAGACACCAGCCATGACGACCGAGACAGCAGACGACGAGACGGACGACGCCAACCGCGAACAGACCAGTTCGGACGCGGGCGGCAGCGGTGAGGCCCCCTCGACCGTCCAGCGACTGACGACGGCGTTGAACTACGCCGTTCTCGGCGGACTGCTCCTCCTCGCGGCGGTGTCTGCGGTGCAGTTGTACGCCGCGATTGGACGCACCGTCACGACGTTCGTCGTGCCCGAGTATCGCGCGCCGGTGATGGCGGCGTTCAACCTCGCGGTTCTCCTCGTCGCCGCCCTCGGAATCTCGCTGCAACTACGTCGTCTCACCGGCGATGAGACCGTCGAGACGGGCCGTTGAGGGTATCGTCGCATCTGCAAGTCGTCACTCACTCGACCGTACGGCCTCGTGCGGTCGGACGAGAAATCGGGTGCAGACGCGGCTATCGTTCGCTCGCCACCGGACGTATGTATTTTTGCGCACACGGCTCGTGGCTCCGTCCATGTCCAACTTCTTGTTCGTCTCCATCGACGGACTCATCGGCGATATCGCGTGGCGGGTTCGGGGAGCGGGTCACGACGTCCGGTACTTCATCGAGAACGACGACGAGGCGTCCATCGCCGACGGCTTCGTCGAGAAAGTCGCCGACTGGGAGGCGCACGTCGACTGGGCCGACACCGTCGTCTTCGACGACGTGTTCGGTCACGGAGAGGCCGCAGAGCGGTTGCGAGAGGAGGGCCACCACGTCGTCGGGGGGACGGCGTACACAGACCGGTTGGAGGACGACCGGAGTTTCGGACAGGAGCAACTGCGCGAGGTGGGGGTGAAGACGCTGCCGCACCGCGAGTTCACCGACTTCGGCGACGCCGTCGAATTCGTTCGCGAGAACCCCGCGCCGTACGTCGTGAAACCGAGCGGGACGGTCCAGAACGTGAAGCGACTGGTGTTCGTCGGCGAGGAGGACGACGGGTCGGACGTGATTCGCGTCCTGCAGGCGTACGAACGCTCGTGGGGCGAGAAGATAGAGCGGTTCGAACTCCAGCGTCGTGCCGACGGCGTCGAAGTCGCGGTGGGTGCGTTCTTCGACGGGAGACGGTTCGTCACGCCGGTCTGCGTCAACTTCGAACACCATTTCCGGGATCTATTATATAATTCGCCGCAGAGTGTCGCTACACAAACCGAAATTACCGCTGCTTAAACCTCAACAATGGAATCCAAGCACTTCCTGTTCATTTCCGCCGACGCCGCACTGATCACCGACCTCGCGTGGCAGGTTCACCGCGAGGGCCATGACGTGAAGTACCACATCGAAGCCGAGAGCGACAAGGAGATCGGCGATGGTTTCGTGCCGAAAACGGATGACTGGCGGGCAGATGTTGAGTGGGCTGATGTCATCATTTTCGACGACATCTGGGTTGGCTCGGATGTCGGCACAGGTCAACTTGCGAACGAACTCCGTGAGCAAGGGAAGGCCGTCGTTGGAGGAACGCCGAACACTGACCACCTCGAAGAAGACCGTGGCTACGCGATGGAGATCCTCGAAGATCACGGTGTCAATACCATCGAGCACCACATCTTCCACGACTTCGATGCGGGTATCCAGCATGTCCAGGAGAACCCAGCCCCCTACGTCATCAAACCACTCGGAGAAGTCCAGAACGTCAAACGGCTCCTCTATGTCGGCAACGAAGACGATGGTAGTGACGTTGTTGACGTCTTGAAGGCCTACAAGAAGGCGTGGGGGCATCGGATGAAAGGGTTCCAGTTACAGCGGAAAGTCGAGGGCGTCGAGATCGCTATTTGTGGGTTCTTCAACGGTGAGGAGTTCATTGATCAGGTCAATTTCAATTTTGAGCATAAGAAATTATTCCCAGGAAACATCGGACCATCCACCGGAGAGATGGGAACCTCGATGTTCTGGGCTTCTCAGAACAAATTGTTCCAAGAGACCTTCGGCAAGCTCGAAGGTTGGCTGGCTAACGAAGGCTACGTTGGGAGCATCGACATCAACTGCATCGTGAACGAGAACGGCATTTATCCGTTGGAGTTCACCCCGCGGTTCGGGTACCCGACAATCGCACTCCAGGAAGAGTCTATTGAGTCGTCGACGGGGGAGTTCTTCTACGACCTCGCGCATGGAAATGACCCAGAATTGGAAGTCCACAATGGGTACCAGATCGGCGTCCGCGTCGTCCTGCCACCCTTCCCGTTCGATGACGAGAAGACGTACGATGAGAACTCCCGGAATGCGGCCGTGGTCTTTCAGACTGAGAGTCGGGAGGGAATCCATCTTGAAGACGCGAAGAAGATCGACGGGCAGTGGCGCGCTGCGGGGGATAACGGGATGCCAATCGTCGTGACGGGCAAAGGAGAGACGATGCAGGCGGCGCGTGAGCAGGCGTACGACCGGATCGATGACATCGTGATGCCGAATATGTACTACCGTGACGATATCGGTGAGCGATGGGTCGAGGGGGACGGCGACCGCCTTCTGGCGTGGGGATACCTCGGGCCGTCTGAGAGTTAGACACCGAGTCCGAACTTATACACCTCGTCGAGGTATCGATCTTTGATGTCTTCGTAGTACGTGTGGACGTACGTGGAGAGCGAGTCGTGTTCGTCGCTGTCGTAGCTGCCTTTGTGCCCCGTCATGTACTGGACTTTTTCTTCCTGCCAACCCCGTTCGTTCCGGAAGAAGGTCGAGAACCGGTGCCGGCCAAAGTGGGAGGTGATACTTCGGTATGGGTCGTCCTCGTCAAATTGGTATTCCGGGTGGAAGTGATTTTTCCAGATTTCGTTGACCTTCGAGTTGTTCATCTGGTTGTGACGGGTCGGGGAGAGGAACACCCATGGTTTCCCGTTGTCGGGCCTCACTAGTAGATATTCGATGAGGAGGAGTCGTAGCTCGTCGTCTAACGGGAGCACTCGGGGGACACTCGATTTGTTCAGCTCTCGATCTGGGGGGATGTAGACCGAGTTTGGTCGGTCGCGTACTCGCCTGTGTGTCCCCATCTCATCGTAGTGGTCCCGCAGTTCTTGATGCCGGATATTAATTTCTGACAGCTTGATGTTACACAGTTCGCTTGCGCGGAGACCGAGCTTCAGCTGCGTCACGATGACGGTCCGGTCTCGCCAGTGGTTCACGTCTTGCAGTTTCTCGCGGAGGTCAGGTACTGAGACTCGCGGCGGTTCTTTCGCCTCTTCGGGTGACAGGTACCCTTTCTGCAACTCCTTCTCGAACGGGTTGAACGCGTCGTCGTGTGGGAACGCCGAGTCGGACTGCCAGTATTTGAACACGCTATTCAAATGCCGAATCTTCGGTTTGATCGTGTTGTCCGAATTTTCGCGTTCGTTCCGGAGGTAGGTGATGAACTCGACGACGTGGCGTTCAGCCGGGCATGCTGGGTGCCGATTATGGCGTTCCATAAAGGTCTTCCACTGTCTGATTGGCGTCGTATAGTTGTTGATGGTTCCTTGTGGCGTTGTTTCGTAATCGATGAGATCGTCCAGTGCCGCGTCGAATGGTTTGAGTTCGTGTTCGACGAAGGTCTGCTCTAACTTCGAGAGAGGATCTAAGTCTTTCCCGAAGGCGTCAGCGATCTCTCTTCGTTTTTCGTTTGTCATTTGAATGAATCTCTGTCGAATGACATAACGTAGTCCCAGACTTCACCGCACGCCGGATAGTTGGCCGAAGCCATCAGTACTGGATTATATCTGTGCGGGTACTCGGTGTGCCAAACAAGCCAGTGATAGAACCGCTTAAGGAACAACCAGTACGGCTTGTACGCCCGTTCAAGCTGAACCTCGTCGAGGAGTCCAGCGACGAACGACTCCACGTCTTCCGGCGTTGCCAATGCGTAGTGCCTCCCCGTACTTTCGAGATGGTCGTTCCACCGGTCCTTGACGCGACGTGCCTCCGCACGCTTCCACTTGGAATCAGAATGGATCTCGTTCCACTCCGACCAGACGTCTTGGCCTTCGATGCCGGCGGCAAACGACTCCAGACGGTACTCAGTCGGCACCTCTGAAATCGACTTGTACACTCCTAACCGCTCCTCAATCTTTGTTGAAACCACTACTCTCCACCCTCAGTCGGATAGAATGTCTCCCCATCGCGCTGTACACGTTCACCGTCAAGAACGTCCAATTGACGACTCACCCGTTCGGGAGTCGAATTCATGATGTGCTGGACGATCTCGCTGTACTCGACACCTGGATTGTTTTCGACGTACTCGGCTATCGCTTCTCGTTCTCCTTGGTAGAGCGCGGTTTCTAACTCCCGGACGCGCGTCCGCGTGGTTTCTAATTCCTTACGGAGGTCGTTCCGTTGTTCCCGGAGTTCGTGAACGCCCTCGTCACGTTCGACCGTGGGGGTGAAGTTCTTCATCCCCGCTTCGACCATTCCCTGTACCCATTCGGAGAACGACATATCCATCTTGTTGGCCTCACGCTTCCAGCGCTCCAACTGATCGTCGGTCGGGTACGTCGCAACGTGGTTTGGCATGGAACTATTTTCTAAGAACGACTTCCCCGGCAACAAATATAGGTCTTGTCGACAAAGCGTAATTAGTTGAATTCACAGCACCTGCCGAACCACACTGTTGAGACGATTCAAGACCACCTCACGGTCTCCGCTCTCTCTGGCAGTTTCACGTAGTTCGTCAAACAGTCCTGCGAGAGTCTCTACGAGTGACCCATCGATTGATCTCGGGTCGATAACGGGGAGTGTTTTGAGCGCGCTGATGCTGAGCTTCTCGTAGCCGCCCTGCTGCGTCTGGGTCTGTGTTTGAATCACTTGCTGTCCAATGGGACTATTCAAGTATGCGAGCAACGCTTTCAGTTCAGTTTCGTCGAGGGGCACGTCGTAGAATCCGCGGAAGTTGTGGATGTTCCTCGCTGTCGTCTCGTTGAGCACGAAGGTGAATTCGTCCCTGCCTGCGTCTTGGACCAACACCCGAGGCGAGGCTTGTCGACGGGGGCGATACCAGTAGGGACGGGTTTTGAGTACGTTCGCCCCCGCTGTTCCGCATTTGCGTACGCCGTCCCGCAGATATGACACGGTGCTTGTGACCTCACCGGCGCTGTTCCGTGGCAACGAATCTGCGTCGTAGTGGAATTGCTTATTGAATTCCCACTGTGACTCTCGGACAGCAGGTAGTTCATCGGGGTCTAAGAGCCACACTTCCTCTCCAGCAGTTCGTAAGCTCTCCCAGTCCTCGTCGCGGAAGTCATATCCGTTGACGAGTTTTGGCTGGCGGATGAGCCGGGCGAGGTCTTGCTCGGGGATGCCGTACTCATCAACATCATCCTGGGTCAGGCAGAAGAGGTCTACGTCCCCGGTTGACTTCCCGCGGTGGATGGTAACGAGTTCATCAAGCGGCGTCAGTCCGGATGTATCGACGTCACATGGATTGAACAGCGAAGCCCAATTCCGGTCCGGTGAGAGCGCTTGTTGCTGGACGTGATTGATGAATCCCCAGTCTGTCTCGCCCTCGTCACCATGTTGAACTGCTTCACGAAGCGCACTCGAATCAATAGACTCGTCCACGCGAATGAAGCGCGTGACTCCGTCCGGATCGTCAGTGGTCGCTTCTACGAAGCTGATGAGGGCAGTGACCTGAGCGTCCTCAAAGACCGATTCTCCTTCAGGATCGAATTGCACGAGCGCGTTGAGTGCGAACTCATCCAGCAGGAACTGCTTGAGCTGTGTTCCATACTCAGTCGTGAGGAAGCTATCCGGTGTGAGGTATGCTGCATGGTCACCTGAAGACAAAAACGACCGAGAGTGGTACAGGAAGTACGTATAGAGCGCTGATCGAGCGCTGATGTCAATCCCAGTCGTTTCCTCCAGCCTCGCGTTCATCTGGTCTTTGTATTCTTTGGGCAGCGCATCGCCACTCGTGTAAGGCGGATTGCAGACGATCCCCCCGATGTCACGTTGCAGGTCGTCCGGCTCAAGATTGAGGAAGTCACGTGCGTGTGGTGTATTTGACTGCCCGGAGAGGGTTAACGCGGTAGCACCCATGAGCCGTGAGAGGTAACTGCGATCAACCCCATCGACGTGCGCTGGACCAGTGTTCAGCTCCCAACGTGGATGGTACGGGCTCGACAGGACACCTGCCCCCATCCCCGGATCAAGGAGATGACCCCCATCCCGGCCAGCCCAGGAATGCATCGTCTCTGCGATTTCGGGTGGGGTCCGGAACTGGCCGAGTGACTGTCGGTACTCGTTTGGCGTGAGTGCTGCGTAGATTCGCCCAATGTCTTCAGCTGGTCGGGTGGAGTAGAGCAACCGGTCCCGGTGAGCAACCACGGATGCCAGTTCGTCCCTATCAGCTAGCTCTGCAATGTGATCGAGAACAAACGTATCGAACGCTACGTCATTTGTCCGTTCATGCGCGTTTTGGAACGCTTGTGGTTCTGCATCTGAGAGGGGGTCAACGACGCCGCGACGCTGATACCATTCGTAGAGCACCGCCTTCAAGAGTACACTTAGGACGCCGTGGCGCGCAACAGTTCGCTGTGCCGCACCAGTTGCGAACGAATCGAAAGCATGCAAATCACACCACTTGTCAACTTGCTTGCGAAGTGATGCCGACAGGCCAGTGTCGAACGCAGGAGTGATTGTCCCCGCCGCATTTCGAATATCCTCGGTGAGTTCCTGCGTGACGACGGGAGTGAATGTTTGGGAGACTGAATCCCACTTGTAGTTGAGTCGGTCAAGCACACGGTCGGTGAACCGGTCCTTCACCGCTGGCTTCCACACTTCAAACCCTTCGCTGGCAGCAGTACGGTACAGTTCCCTCTTCGAGAACGGCGACGGAATGTCGTGGCCGTCAGTCGTGAGTTGCCGGATGACGGCGTTGATCTGTTCGTTGTGACGCGCTTCTACTCCCACTGGGGTGACCGGTGAGTGATCTGTCCCGCCGCTCGTAACCAGGGACGGGCTGGGTGTCGACGTATAGGCACGAGCGTTGGAACTCGCTCCTCGACGGTGGAGTCTGTTGACTTCTGGGTCTATCATACACCTCGCTGCGGGAACGATCCACAGTGCGCCGCCACTCAGAGAGGAGTGGATTTCCGAGGCAGCCGCTGGAGCTACGTTTCGATCAGATGATCGAATTCATCGACGACGATCTCACCGTCGATGCTGTGTTCTTCGCACCAGTCCAGCGCTGTTTCCTCGTCGAGAGCTTCGATCTCCGCACCGCCAGTCGTGCCGCCCCCGCTACACGCCTTGGCGTATTTGGTCGCCGCACCGCCCTCACCGTGGAGGAAATACTCCCCGCTTGAGGTCTTGTATAGCGTTTCGATGAGGTAGTAGAAGTCACCTCGATCCCTGTTTGGGGTATGCTGGGCAATTTCTTCGGCTCGGTCCGTGTCGTACAGTTTCCGGTCGATGACGCGTTTCATCGCAAACCGGGAAATTATCTGGTCGTATTAAAGGGTTAGCCCTGAGATACCGTCATTTCTAACGTCACAGCCCGTTAAAAGGCAAAATCCGGACTGACAGCATGCCTGCCCGACTGACAGCACGACCATATCGCCAATAATGTCAATTTATCTGTAACTTCACCCACGGAAAGACAGTGAATCGATCAACACACTGCGCGCACCACCGGGAATCCCTCCTTTCCTCGATGAAATCTTTGTAATGCCACCACACCGCCGAGGATGCGCGGAACTTGGCAGACGACACGAACTCAAAACGACTCAACCAGACCCAACCGAGAGTTGCTTGGACTGTGAACAGAGTACCGAATCAAGCCCGGTGAAAGATTCGGGAAAAACAAGGCCGGAGAGCCGGGACTACCGTCCGTCCAATTCCCCGGTTTCGACTGGTCACTCCTCGAACCCTGGACCGACAGTGAACGAGTCCGGCGCGCAGGCTAGTTGGTTGTGTTGGCACCACTGACAGTGCTCACCAGCAGTGTACCGTCCGAACGAGAACTCGGCAATGCGAGTCATCGACGTCGTCACGTCGTCCCTGACCGCTTGCAGATCACTGCCACTGAACGTTCGCGTTTCAACCTTCGGCCCGATTTCGCCGACGTACGCGTACCCAGCACGCATCACTGGGTCGTCGTACAGGTCACGACATGCTAACAAGTAGATTGGGAGTTGCTTGTCGTCCTCCAAATCGCGGTGGCGTTCGGTCGCCTTGTAGTCAATGACGACCAGCTCATCGTCTGGCGTCCGGTAGACAGCGTCAATGTAGCCGACGAGTTCGTGTCCATCGATGTCGAGTTCGAACTCCCGCTCCGCGTCAACAATCTCGTAGCTGGGAAGATCTAACTCGAAGTACCGGTCGATGCACTGTATCGCCCCTGGGAGCGCGTCCGCAGCGCGGCGGTGACTGGCGAGTCGCTCGCAGATTCCGTACCACTGCTCACGGCGTTCCGCATCTTGCTTTGCGGCTTGCTCTGCAGTGTCGTGGAACAACAACCCGATTTCGCGTTGTGAGACACCGTCCCCAGCACCGCTCGTGCCTATGGTGTCCTGATAGTCAGGGAACGCGTTGACCACGTAGTCCAGGTAGTGACTCCGCGGGCATTCCTCGTAGGCTGCCAGGGAAGTGTAGCTGTGCGAGAGCGACGGTGACGGCGTTGACGGGCCGGTCAGCGACGCAACTTGGAGTGTCCCCCGCTCGGTTCTCGGAGAGAGATCGCCGCTGAGGCTGGCTGTTGCGAGGGCTAACACGCGGTCGCGCGCTGCCTCGACGGTGAGTTCTTCGCCGTCGTGATTGACGGTCCCACCAATGTTCCCGACGGTCCCGCTGGCAAGCGTGTCTGTCCAGTCTACGGCGTTATCCGGGAGGCATTCCAGCACGTCGGTCCAGATCGGGAGTTGTCCTCGCTCTGGCTGCCACGGGATTCGAGATGGCAGTATCTCGTCAACCGCCTCTGAAACCGGGTGTACGTCCGCAGTATCGTCGTCGCCCTCGGTGCCGCCTTGGAGGACGAGGACGTCTTCGGCGCGCGTGATCCCGACGTGGAACACACGACGTGTTTCACGGGCGTCACGCTCGACGAAGTCCTCGGCGAACGCCGCTTCTGCGCCGTCCGAGAGGCTGGTTTCGAGCGCATCGTAGGTTCGTGAGCTCGGTGACCACTCGTCGGCCGTAACTTGCGGGATGAGGACGACCGGGAAGTCCAGGCCCTTACTCTTGTGGACGGTCATCACGTTGACCGCGTCATCGGCAACATCCGGCTGACTCGTCGGGGAAGAACCGCTCTCGTCGAACAGGGAGTCGTAGTGTTCGAGCGAGTCGATGAACTCCGGGGTGAGCGGTGGTTGAACAGTGCTATCTCCGTACTGTTCGATGATGTCCTCCAGCTGGGCGAGGTCCCGGCGTTCCTGCTCGCTGAGATACCACTCGATATTCGTGACGTCTGTGAGCTCGCGGTACAGGTGACTGAGCGACGCTGAATCCCGGATGTCGAGGAGTTCCGTGACGTGCTTACGGGCCTCCGCGACGCGGTCAGGCTCCTCGAACTCGTCGAGCGGTGTCTCGCGGAGCGTGTCCACGAGCGAGTCATCGCCCGCGTTGAGCGTGCGGAGGTCTTTGTCGCACAAACGGTACCGCATCAGGAGGACACGATTCCAACTGACCTCGTCGTCCGGCCGCGCGAGTGCCTTCAGGTAGGCTGTTACGGTACCGACGCCGACGGATTCCGTGGCCAGATCGCCAGCAACCTGGTACGGAATCCCGGCGTCTTCGAATTCCTCGATGACGGGTGTCGCGTGGTCGTTCTTCCGGACGAGTAACGCGATGTCGCCCGGGTCGTACGCCTCATCGAGACTCTCAGCGGCACCGCTCAGCAGATTCTGGACGACGGTGCGAAGCTGGGCAGCACCGTCTGCATCGTCCTCGTCCGGCAGTTCGACGGTAGCGATAGTATCCCCGTCGTACTCGGGTTCGTCGACGCGCTTCAGTGTCTTGTGACGTTCACGGTGGTCGAGTTTCTGGATCGCCTCGTTCGCCAGGTCGAGGATCGGCTGCCGGGAGCGGAAATTCTCCTCTAAGGGTTCGTCAGTGAGTGCCGCGAATGCGCGGTCGAGTTCATCAGTGATGTTGGCGACGTGCGCGCCGCGCCACTCGTAGATCGCCTGATCGTCGTCACCCACGACGAACAGGTTGTCGTCAGTGACGAGTGACGTGACGAGGTCGAACTGCAGGCGGTCGGTGTCCTGAAACTCGTCACAGAACACGTAGTCCCATCGGGCAGCGATTTCTTCACCGACCGGCGACTCCATCAGCGCGGCTGTCTCCACAACGAGGCCGTCGAAGTCGATGAGATTCCGCCCGTCGAGTTCACGCTCGTACGCGGCGTATCCGGCCGTCAGGTCACGGGCCGTGAGACAGTCCGAGAGGAACGAGTCGAGATGATCCGTGAGTTCGAGGTCGAGACTATCCGGGATGCCCTTCGGCGCACCGCTCGCGTACCCGCCGAGTAGGTACTTCGGGAGCTTGTACGCGTTGTCCGGCAGCTCTCGCTCGCCTGCCTCGTGGGCTTCGAACGCCGCTTCCAGCGCATCGCAAAGATCCACCAAGCGGTCGAGGAAGTCGCGTGCACTGGCCTCCATTCCGTCCGTCCCCAGCGCGTCACGTTCCTCAACGAGGTCGGCACGCACGTCTGGAAGCGAGTTCAGTACGCTCGACACGGACCGGCCGCCCAGATGATCGCTTGCAATCGCCTCGACACGCTCCGAAAGGTCAGCGAGTTCGTAGACGCGGTCCGCAGAGCCGAGGAAGGCGTCGATGTCGTCGGGCGTGATGCCGCTGCGCTTCATCGACCCGATGAAGTTGAGCAACTTCGATGCGGCTCCTGACGCGTACCCGTCGCCCCCGTACACGTTGGGTTTCACCGACCGGTACTTGATGTCGTCCAGGACGTCCAGTACGATGGCGTACTTTTCGGCGTCCGTGGCAACCTCGAAGTCCGGATCGATTCCGGCGTCGTACGCGTAGTCGGTGAGAATCTCGTTACAGATCGAGTGGTACGTGTACGCGTCGATGTCGTACCCGGCCGCGCCGAGCTTTGCGTTGAGTTTCTCACGCATCGAGTCCGCAGCGTTGTTCGTGAACGTCAACGCAAGAATCCGGTCCGGGGACACGTTCTCCTCGTCGATGAGGTGCTCCACCTTCCGGACCATCGTGAACGTCTTCCCCGTCCCTGCTCCAGCGAGCACCCGCATCGGGTACGCGTCGGCGTCGATGATCGTCTCTTGCTGGGGCTCCGGTGACACATCTTCCTCCGGAACCGGGAACCAAGACGGGTAGGCGTCACTGTCACCGCTCATCGTCGCACCTCCGTCGACAGCCGGTCAGCACACATCTCTCGATAGTCACAGTCCGGGCACGCTTTCTCGCTGATGAGCTCAAACGGTTCCGGTCCGTAGTTCTCGCCCGTAATGCCGTCGTGTGCGGCGCGAATGAGCGCCCATATCGTGTCATAGTGGTCTTCGTAGATCTCAGTGGTTTCCCGCCCCCATCCACGTGCAGATACGTCGTAGCCGTCAGCCGTGCTCTCGAACGACGTGCTATTGAGGAGGCCGTAGAAACTGAACCGGACCTCCATTCCGTCCTCGTAGAACGGTTCGTTCTTCACGCCCTCGATGTACGCCGCTGTCTGGAACGCGTTCCGCACGCGCTTCGGCTCGTGCGCCTCCCCGTCGAGGTGGTCGCCAAGGTATTCGGCTGTCCCGTCGGAGAGCATTCCGTGTGTTTTCCGTTTGTAGTCGAAGATGTGGAGGCCGTCGTCCGTTCGGATGACGTTGTCTGCTTTCCCGTGAAGCCCCCGCCCGTCTACCTCGCACTCTACCCAGCACTCGGTGGCGATTGAGCGGCGGGCGTGGTCGATACCGACGCCGCCATCGGGAGCGAAGAACGACTCGATGGCAGCCCGATTCTCAGCACGCTGGTACTCTTGATGCGCAGCAGATTCGTAGTCGTCCGGAGTACTGTGTTCGCCCCATTTCGCATCGAAGATCCGCATCGCCCGCTCGTGAATCACCTCCGGAGCGTCGCCACGGTTGGTCGCCTCACACACGTCCTCAATAGTCTCGTGGTAGATCGTCCCTTGGTTGAGGTAGAGTTCGGTGCGATCCGGCGCGTTCACGTCCTGTACGTACCGATAATCGTACAGCCGCGGGCACGTCGCGTAGTTCGCCAGCCGCGACGGTGAGAGCGACTCTTGGCTCATCGTCGCACCTCCCCGGTAGCAAACTCGACACGTGCACGCAACGCCTTCCGGAGCTCCTCGCCACGCGTACCGCTCTTGTCGAGCAGGTCCTGAATCTCGCCGAGTTCCGCTTCTACCTCGTCGAGCGACACCGTCACGTCCTGACTGTTCGCGCGGCGCACCGCGGCGAGCGCGTCGTCAACCCGCGATAACAGGAAATCCTCCGCCGCTTGCTCGCTCGTGATGTGTGGATCGTCGGATTCAGTGACCCACGGCAGGGTGTCGTACGCGTCTGTGAGGAACCGCGATGCCTGCGCACGCTCTTCCAGTGCGGTGTCCTCGTACTCGTAGAGACAACAGTACAGGTGCTCGTCAGCAGCGCCAGCCCCAATCGCCAGGCGTCGCCGGGCGTGCTCCGTGTGATACCGAGCGAACGGCCGACTCGACGCCGTGGACAGCGTCGGGAACGTCGCATCCACGTCCGGCTCGTCGAGGTCCGTGACACCAGGGTAGTCCCGCATCGATGCGACCCGCTCGGTCGGGAACAATCGAGTCAGGAACGGGTCACCAGGGTACTCACTATCGACGAGATTCACGAGAAACACCGCGCGGAACGACTCGTTCTTGATCGCCTGCAGGTGGTCCACGCGAACACCGCCGTCAAGGTTCGTTGCACTGGTCTGGTTTTGTTGCGGTGCGTACTCGTGGGCGCGTTCGAGCATCTCCTCGAAGGACCTCCACGTCGCATCCACAAACTCAGTCTCTTCGAGAAACGCGGTCATCCGGAACGCCCGCTTGACATTTCCGAACTGTGCCCGTGCGTTCAGCGGGGTCGCGCGCTCCGCAATCCGCTCTTTCAACCCTGCGTCTGTCGCCCACCAGCGAATCCCATCTTCGAGGCTGTCCATCTCCCGGACGCGGTCTAAGCGCTCCGTATCAAGATCCGGGCCGTGTTCAGGCAGCTCGTCCTTGTCGTCGGCAGCGAGATACCGCACGGCAGCGAGGAGTTCCCGGATCGCAGGATCGTCTCCGAAACCAGTGACTGTTGTCGATTCCGTCGGGATGCCGGCACGCTCGAACGCCTCAATTGCGTCCGTAACCGAACTCCCACTTTGTTTCGTGGCGACAGCGATGTCGTCGTAGTTCCAATCCGGCTGCGCGACGAGTTCCTCAATCTCGTTTGCAATCTCGGCGAGTTGTTCGTCACTGGAGTCTGCAGCGAGGACGGACACCGATCCCGTTTCTGGGTCTGCCGGGACCGTTTCTTTGGCAAAATACGTTGCTGTGGCAGCTGGTCGCGTTGACGGCGTCTCTGACGCCCCGCGGCGAGCCTCGCTGAACGTGACATAGTCCGTAACGGGCCCTGTTTCGACCCACGTGCGGCGCACACTCGCATTCTTTTCGGCGATACAGACGAGCTCACAGTCCCCTGCGAGCGCGTCGAGATACGCGCGGTCGAGCGGAAAGAACTCCTCAAACTCGACTGCGAGCACCGCCTCGAAATCGACGACGTCGTCACGGGCATCCCCGGTGAGGACATCGAGTGCTTCCGAGATGAGTTGGCCGCGTTCCATGTGGCCGTACTCGGCCAGCCACTCGTGGAACGCGTCGAGCGCAGCCGTTATATCACGGAGTTCCGGGGTTTCCTCGGGCATGACCGTCTGCCAGGAGATCGTTCCCATCACGGCGTCCACATCTTCAATGAACGAAGGTTGTTCAGACGCTCGCTGGAGGTACTCTGTGTCCCACTCGTAGTCGGCGAGGAATCGGTGGAGGAGTTCTCGGCGTAGCGCGTCGGAGAGAATGACTCGGTCATCGGTCTGATTGAGGACATCGGTCGCGTGCACGACGAGCGACGTCACGTACGGTGTCGCCGCACCCGGAAGTTCCTCACCTAACGTCTCCCGGAACGTGTCCGTACTCGTCGGCGCACCCGTGATGACGAGCACATCCTCAGAATCGTACTCGTTGAGTAGCGTTCGGTATTCGTCCCGGGCTGTCCGCTCGACGTTTTCGCCCCCGAACGGTGCCGTGACTAGCGTCCCGTCGAATCGCCGGTGAGATGAGTGGTCAGACATGGTTGTTACCCTCGGACGAGCCGCGTGACCCGAGACAGAACACCGGTGTTGTCAGCCGCCGTTTCGGTGTCGCGTCGTGCATCTTCGATGATACTGGGCTCATCTATCCAATTCTTGAATCTGTTTGCGCTTTCAAACTGGACTGCCGGCCCGTAAATACTCGCCCGAATATGGGCTGGCGTAGCCTTCTGGAACTGCCAACACTGCTGCTGGTCCAGGTTCGCTGAGAAATCAGCGATAACACGCCCGTCGTCCTTGAAATCGAGTTCACACAGCCCGTCGGACAGCGCGCTGATCCACTTCCGTCGTCCTGGGTCGTGTTCCTGTTCGGCGGGTTTCTTCAGCGGCACGTACTCCGGCGGTTCCTTCTCGGCATACGCGTACAGCTCCGCGAACACGTCCCGAGCATCCGCGAGCCGATCCGACTGGTCTGGCAGCGAGATATCCCGCTGCAAGAACAGGTGGGCGAACCACGGGAATAGATTACAGCTGTCCGCCTGGCCAGCGATTTGCGCGGCGGCTTCCCGTTCGTCCTTCTCCAGTTCGGAGAAGTTGACGTTGAAATCCAACGTTTTCATGCGGGTCCGAAGTTCGGATTTCGGTTTCGTCGAGTCGTTCGAGGAGAAGATGAACGTCGGCATCTGGATGGAGCCGTCCCACTTCCCCTCCCAGTACGATTTGATGATGTCCCGGTCAATCTTCGACTTCGCCACGTCGTCAACGATGTACGGGAAAACAGTGTCCGACGCACGAGCACGCTCGATGTTGTTTTTGATGAAGTCGTCGCCGGTCGTGACTTCCTGTACGTACCCGTTCGAGATGAGTCGCGCCCCGAATCGGAGGAACATGCCTTTCCCGCTGTCGTTGTCGCCGTGAAGGAACAGGAACGGTAGATCCTTGTCGAGCTCTGCGGATTCGTATTCCGCGTAGTGATGGGCGCAGTAGTTTGCGAACGGAGCCCAGCAGAAGTAGATAACTCCCTCGTAGAAGTGTGCCCGCGTTTCCTTCGTCGTTCGCGTTTCACCGAACTCACCGACCGTTTCGACGTACTGCTCGATCAGGTCGAGCGCGTCAGCGACTTCCTGCGGATCATCCGGGAGGGGAGCCGTTAATTCGAGGACGGAGTCATCAACTCGCAGCCCGACTGTGTTCTCGTCCTTGTCGACGTTGAGGTCGGGGTATCCGGTGAAGGTCTCTTTGTACCGTGCGATACCGGCCGGTGTCGCTACGATTTCACCGTCGTTGATACGGATGTTATTGGCGGACAGCGTATCGTCCAGATTCGAGATGGCGTCTTCGAGACCCTGCGGGGAGAGGCGTACACGTTTGTCCGGACTAATCTCTGTTGGGTCGGTGTCCGTATCTTCGGCGGCGAACACCGCCTTTTCTGCTTCTTCGGCATCGGTGACGACGTTGTACGTGTTGACTTGGTCGTCGTCAACCGCTTCGTCGAGTCGGGCGTTCAGCTCGGCGACCGGGTCGTCACTGAACTCGTCCCCGCCCAGCCAGATGTCGTAGATCTTCGCCTCTTCTTCTGCCGTTTCGGCGTCTTCGATCTCCTCCGTGAGGTCCTCCATGAACGGCGTCGCGTAGTCCTTGTGGAACGCGTAGAGCCGTTCGAACCACTCGTCGACGGGCGTGTCCCCGTCGGTACGCCAGGCCATGTTGACGTTGGTTTGTTTGCTCCCCTGCCATGCCTGCTTCGAGAGGTTCGCCGACCCACAGATGAGTGTGCGAGACCCGTCCTGATTCTCGACGATGTAGAGCTTCGTGTGGAGGAGGACGCGCGCAGAATCGACGGTGTGGATGCGGAGATCACCGTCTCGTCGCAGTGACTCCAGTTGCGCGGCGATTTTCTTCGCGTTGTTCGTGTTCTTCAGCGACCGCCGGTAGTCGTCGTGCTGGTTGTCCCCGACGATGACTTCCAATGAGTCCACTGCGAGGTCCCGGTTCTGAAACATCTTGTAGATGAACGCCGGGGACTGACTGTACGTGACGCAGTAGACGTGCTGGGCGTCACCGAAGTAGTTCAGGAAACTGTCCCATGATTTGTCGGCAGCCATCTCCAGTTCAGCGGTGCTGCCATCATCGAACTCAACTGTTGCTTGGAATTCCGTCTTGGTCATGCGAGGGTTACCGGTGTGGCGATGAGTGCGTGAGTGGTTGCGTGTGGCAGTACTGGCGCATGGTCAGATGTATGGGACACCGCGGATGACGCTACCCTTGGTGAGGTAGCCCTTCATGGCGAAGTCGGCGCATTTGTCGGCGTAGTACGTGGTGATTGGAAGCCGGGTGGACCGGCTCAGCGACCCTACGTGTGCCTCCGACAGCCAGTAGGTTTGCTCCGCGAGCGTGTCGAGATCTGTCGATCCGTGGCGTTTCACGATCTGTAGCGGCCGCGGCGTGCCAGGACTACCCTCCTTCCCGCCGGTCGTGGTCAGGTAGGAGTGGTTGCCGTTGTGGACGTGGAAGGCGACGCCTTTGTCCGCGATATCGAACCGTGATTTCGATTCGTCGTACTCGGCGATGCGGGGGTTCCCGGATTTTCGAATCTCGACGAGGTCGAACCGCTGGATGAGATCCCTAGCCTTGTCGAGACGCTTGATCAGGCTCTCGATGTCGAGGTAGAATTTCCCGTCACGATGGATGACTACGTGCCGCGGTGGTCGGCCTTCCTCTTCGGCGAAGATTTCTAGAATGTGCTTGATGACGTTCGCTACGTCGTCCTCGTCGAACGTCTCGCCAGCTTGCTTCGTGACGGCCTCGGACGCGAGGATGGTTCCGTCGGCCATGATGACGTTCGCGGCCGCGCCGAGGTGTTGCTTTGTCGCGTGGTCGTAGGTCACGTCGAGGCCGACGAACGCGTCAACGTCCCCTGGGACGTCGTCGATCCGCCATGGCACGCCACCCGCTTTCCCGATTAGAGACGAGCTGATGTTCCCGAGATAGCTGTCGTTGCCGAGATTGTCGATGGTGATCATCTGACTCGGCACCCCGAGTTGTCCAAGTCGGCGCTTAAACTCGGGATACGGGTCGTCGTAGTCTGCTGCCGCGGCTTTGTCCTTAGCAGGGACGACGATTAGCGCCGCGTCGTAGTCGCTCGTCTTCTGTGCATGCTGGGAGTAGTGGAACTCCGAACCCAGTTCGTAGGTCTCCTGGTCGAACTTCGTCGGCTTTCCGTCGTAGTCCGCGAGCTTGCCGAGAATTGAAAGGACGTACGGTCGTGCTGCGGCTTGTTCGCTGTCCGGATACAGCGCGATGATGTCGAACGACTCTGGAGCCTTGTACACGCCGTAGCCCTTCCGTTCCAGCCCGCCAGCTCCGTAGTACCCTGTTCGACCATCACCGAACCGCAGGTTCGGGATATTCGGTGTCTTGTGTTCTCGGTACCCAGCGTTTGTTGGCTGCGGGACCGGGTCGAAGCCGAAGTACGGCGTCGGGCCGAGCAGGTCGACGAACGACGTGACGACGTTGAACCGCTCCTCGGGTTTCATCCGGCTCTCGTTGTGGATGACGTTCAGGAACGTTTCATCGACGCGGCCCAACTGGTCGAACGTCGGGATGACCTTACAGTACTCCAGGAGCTGCGGGAAGATCGAATCCTCGCCGCTCCCGTACTTTAGGTTAGCAATGACTGGATCCCCGGCCCGCATCGAGTCGATGACGTCCTGTTCGACGTGTTTCTCGTGGTACTCCGACATCGGGACGCCTGGCCCGTCCAGCATATCATCGTAGTCCATGTCGATGATCTCCGTGACCGTCGCCGTGCGCGCACTGTCGTACAGGTCCGTGTCGTGCTCGACGGTCACACCGGCGATGTCGTATCCGCGTTGCACCCAGTCGGCAGCGGAGAACGTCGATTCGAGATGGTATGCGACGTTTACACCGCAAATCACGGTCCCGTCAGCATCGACGCGAATCCGGCACTTGTACTTCCGATAGGCTTCGAACAACCCGCTGTTCGCGGTCCGCTGCGGGGTGGGCTCGATGATCGAGTCGATCCCGGACACCTCGAAGCGACCAGTAACGGCTCGTTTCACGTCTTGCTTGACGAACTCCTGAAGCGGGCCGTCGTTCGTGTACGAGCGCGCTTCCAGCGTCTTCTCGCCCTGATGGACCGGCTTGACAGTGTACCCGTGAATCGAGATCGTACCGTGGAGCTTCTCGGTCGCGTAGATACGCCGACGGGACGCGTCAGCCGTCGTCACGGGACTCTGGATTCGTGACTGGTAGTAGTTCGCCGCTTTCGCCGTGAACCCCTCAATCCCGTTCGTGAAATCATCAGGGTCGATTCCGCCGCTCCCGGTCGCCCGGAGTTCGTACTCGTGAACCGGTAGCTCCGGCAACGACCCGAGTTCGAACTGCAGCAAGTAGTTCCCGTCCGAGAGCGGCTGTTGATGCAGGAGCTCGCCGCCACCATCAGCCGTCGGCCGCGAACTACCATCGACCTCGCTTCCGCGAACGAACTCTTCGTCACTGGGTTCATCCGATGCCGACGCGGCAGCACCACTCTCCCCTGACTGGTCGACTGGCTTTTCCGAGAGTTCACTACCGGTCGAATTATTGCTCCTGGCAGCGGCCGGAGGGTCGTCTAGTAGCGTGACGGTAAGGTCGTACCCCGGGTTGAGTTGCATCTCGCCCCGAAACTCGTTCCCGACGACGTTCTCTAGGAGACACCACTCCCCGATCTGCCATTCGAAGTCCGCGACGTCGTTGTTGTGAAACACTGTCAGATCTACCGCCGCGCCGTCGATGTCCTCCAGCTGGATTTTCCGAGCGATGGCATCATGCTCCCACTCGTCAATCCCCGTGACGCGCAGCTCGATGTCGATCTCTTCCCCATCCTCGATATCGGCCTTGACTGCCATCTACGCCGACCAACGTACGCTCAGAATAAATAAGTTTTCACTAGGAGAATTTCAAACACGATAAATCAGATTTAGATTCAACTCACTCTAAGAAAGCATCTCTTCCCCACAAATGAGGCATTCATGAGGAAGTACCGAACGACACCGAGCGTCGGAAATTTGCCAATCATAGCCCGATAGACAGCAAGACGTCAGTATACTCTGAATAGGGACATCGAGATGCGTGAATATTTGTACTAGCCCCTAGTAATCGTCTCTATGCTTGGGACAGGGAGTGCAGAAGAGTTCATCGACGACGCCGAGCAGCATAACCAGTGGTGGGGTGACGGTACCTCTCCAGAACTATCGCAAGCCACAGACCTTACCCCCCGATCTGATTTCCACCGCGTTCTCAAAACGGCGAACACCCACTACACTGACGGCGTCGACAGCCTCGTCTACGCAATTCACGGCCAGACCGGCATCGGCAAAACTACTCTTCTCCACCAACTCGTCGCAGCGCTCCTCAACACGACAGACTTCCCGAACCAAAACACAGAACTCGAACTCACCTCCGCAATCGGACCGCGACAAATACTCTACATCCCCTTAGAGGACTCCCTATACCAACTCGAACGCGAAGGCGACGACATCAAACGCCTCAACCAGGTCATCGACTACTTCCAGACGCACGTCGCACCTCGTCAAGGACAAAAGTTCATCCTGCTCGACGATGTCCAAGCCCTTGACCTCGACGAGGATCGGAAAGCACAGCTACTCGACGCCGTCGACGAGGATACGTACCTAATCCTGACCGGCATCGTCGCATCTCAAGTCGATCTCTCCGCTACAGAATCCGCCGACATCATCGAAGAATTCGAATTATGGCCGATTCTCCCGATGAAATTCATCGACACCGTTCAAATCGGCGAGGGACTCGGCGTCGATTTCGATGACGAATTCCGAACCAGACTCGAACAGTACCAATCACCCGACTTAGACGGACCCTCGCCGATCAAGACGATTCGAACGGGGCTCTCCGGAAGAGATTCCGAAACCAGTCTCGACACTGCAGTTGAGACACTTTCAGAACTCTGCTTCGACATTTTCGACGCGGACGACCGCGACAACCTACACGACGCCGCGCGCGCATACCTGCGCACAGGCGGCACTCTCCACCAGACAGACGACCCAACGATCCGAAACGAACTCTCCAAATCACACTTCCTCCTCTTCCTCTACAAAGAGCTCGCCAAGTACCGATCCATCCAACAACCCGAAAATCTCCACCGGCTCAGTTCCATCGCAGCAACTAACGCCGGTGAGGAACTCAAGTACACAGCCCTAAGTGACCAGATCGGTGTCGACAGACGAACCGTTGATAGCTATCTCGACGTGCTTGACGAAGGGATCGCCGTCACCGAATCTCAGGACTACTCCCTGCGACGCTACCGCCGCACCCGATTGTACCTTCGCAACCCACGCCACCTCGTCCTCCTCTCCCAACGACAGGAACACCACGGCTTCGAAGGCTACGAACAGCAAGACACGCTCAACCACGAGTTCGAGTACAAACTCGCCCGCACTGTCGCCTTCGACCACGCCAAACGCCTCGCATACACCGTCGGAGCATACGATGTCGAATACACAGAAACCGAATCCGGCCTCGTTGACTACATCCTTCACCGCAACGGAAACCTTCTCCCCTTCATCCTCTCGTACCACCCGCACACTGGCAATGCCGAAACAATCGCCGAAGACTTTGATCCCGACTCCGGCCAACATACCCAATCCGACAGCGAAGATCTCCGAGAATTAGACTACCAAGCGCCGTACCGGTTCGTCATCACCGACAGTCTCCCAAAGAGCGTCGCCGAAAGCGAGTCACTCGTTACTCAGAGAGGCGAAACAAGAATCTGTTATCTTCCATTCTGGCTGTTTCTCCTGATTTGCTAAGCAGATCTCAGGATTATTGAATTCGGGGAGTTCTGATCTTGTGCCATTCTCCCAGCATCACTTCCCCTAGGGTATATATCTCTGACTCGACACCAGTGTGTATGAACGGTTCCGGGCCAGCCTCGATTTCGGACATTCAAGGCCGGCACGTCGACACCTACGAGAGTAATCCGGATCGAATTGAGGCTGACGCGGGGACTGAACGTCAGGACCGCGCTGACTACGAGGGTCGGTTCGTCTTCGAGTTGCTACAGAACGCCGTCGACGAGATGGACGACACCGACGAACCACGGGTACGGTTCGAACTCACGGGAGACTCCCTCCTCGTTGCGAACAACGGTGCGGCGTTCTCCTTCGAAGATCTTTACGCACTGACGCTCACGACCCGGACGACAAAAGCTGGCGAGACGACTATTGGCCACAAGGGCCGGGGGTTCACGTCCGTTCTGGGCGTCACAGATAATCCGAGTGTATACTCAGAGAACGTTCAGGCGCAATTCAATCGAAAGACGACAGCAGATCTCCTGAATGACAACGATAAGATATCTGCTGAGCGGGACGACACGCTCGCTGCTGAACAAGTTCCCTTGCTCTGTCTTCCACACGAGACAACAACTCCGCCCCGAGTGCGAGCACTTCTGAATGATAGATTTACGACCGTGTTCAAACTCCCACTCCGAGACCCCGCGCGGCATCGGGAATCAATCCATACCAAGCTCGAAGGCCTAGACGCAAACACGGTCGCACTGCTGCCACAGCTTCAAGAGATCGAAATCAGCAGTCTCGGGCAAGACTGGGAATGGGAGATTGCCCGACACGATATGACCGGCTGTGACGCAACGCTCATAGGGCTCAGCACAGACACAGCGGACGGCCCAGAGGGTACACGTACCGACTGGTTCTGCCTGTTCGAACAAACCGACCTTGACCAAGAACAGATAGCGGACCGTGCAGATCTGACCCAGCCAGAGGTGGATGCGATGGGAGAATTAAGCGTTGGCATCGCATTCACCGCGACCCCTGTGGACTCCCCTCCCTCTCTTCGACCTAGGGATTGGAAACTCAAACCCGTGTACGGCGAGACTCACGACCGACCACCGTACCTCCACGTTTTCCTCCCGACGAAAGAACGCAGTCCAATCCCAGCGCTCGTGACTGGGACTTTCCAGTCAGACACGTCTCGCCGAAACCTCACACTCAACTACGATGACTCGCGCGGGTACGACGGCCAGTTCAACGCCTTCCTGTTCACTGCTGTCGGCGAACTACTCGCGGATGGTGTCATTTCGTTCGTTGACCAGTCCGCAACATCGGCGGGGGACTTCCTCACCACGCTGGACCCGTCGTTGGGGCAAGGTCGGGACTGGTCGTTCACCCAAGGGACTGTTGAGGACTGTCTCTTTGACGCGATCAAGACCCGACTCACGTCCGTTGAATTCCTTCCGAGTGCGCGTGCTAACCAACGAGTTGCCATCGATGACATCACAATACCCCCAACGTCCGCCCAACTCTCGGACTTAGGCACCGACTTCGTGTCTCTCCTCCAGTCCGGGGACAGTCAAGCCGACGACCAGCCGTACGTCCCTTCAGCGGAATTATCCACCCACCACCACGCCCAGACGCTAGTTGCGTACGGTGCGTCACAGTACGACGCGCCATCGATACCTGAAGCCCTCGCTGCTGTTTCTGTGGATCCTCCCCTCCGCATCGTCGACGAGCGTGAATTCGGCCGAACCCCCCCAGATGACGACGAGCCGTGCCGCCTCACGGTCGATCCGGTACTTGTCTATCTCGTTCGTCTGCGCAAAACGATGGAGAGCGACGAGGACCGTTCAGCCTTCGACGAAGCGTGCCGCCGACACGACGTGTTCCCAGTTGAGATCAAAACCGACCCAGAAGGGACGAAGCACGCGATACGCGATTCGAACGAGGCCGGCACGATCTTCATGCCCCCAGAGGGCGACATTACAGCGGACGCCTTACCGACGCTCGAATTTCTTCCGCGTGAACTGTACCACGGCACGAACGCCGACCGCGCGGCACCGCTTCGAGAAGACGCACTCCCAGCGAACTTCGACGCCGACGTTCAGACGATCTGGGACATCAACGACTACCTGTTCTCACAAGTGTTCGACACCGCAATCAGTCCCCACCTCCCTGGACCAAACTCACCGAACGCGGACCCGTCTATCCTCGCGTCCGACGGAGTGTTACGAACGATCCGTGAGATGACGGACGTCCAGTCACCTGAAAACGACCGCAGCCCAGAATCCCCACTACTCTACCAATCTGCGAAGAAGCCATACTCGGCCCTCGCACAACTCCCCGTCCCGACACAGCCAACAGATGACGGCACAGTCGAGTGGCATCCCGCACACCGCGTGTACTTCAGTTCGGCTTGGCAAACCGCCCTCGACCGCCCCGAAGACGCCCATATCGAACCATTCCTCAACGCCGTCGCCACCCAAACTGATTCTGAACGATTCGATCCGAAGTTCCTAGCTTCACCTACGTGGTTCACTACTGACGAAGGCGAAGAGCGCTCAGAGACGCTCGAAGCCTGGGCAGCGTTCTTTTCGTGGCTCGGCGTGTTCGAACATCTCCGCCCGCTGCCGCTATTCGCGCCCGGTGAACAGCAGACGTATCGTCAGACACAGGGTCTCAGTCAACCGTCGAATTCGACGATTACAGCGTCCGAAGACCTCCAAGGAGACGGTGTCTACTCCGTCGATCACCGATACACGGGACTCACTGACGCCGAATGGCAGTCGTACCGCGACCACCTCGTGGATGCGGTAACCTCGGAAATCCCCGACCCAGACGAGCAGTACCTGTTCCAAGTGAATTCTCTAGAGTACGCGTCGGAAATCCTCTCGGCCGCAAAACAATCGGACGAGGTTGGGAGTCGTCTCCTCACGCACCTCACGCGCTGGTGGGACCACGGTCTCTCCAAGCGACGACACACGACTGTCGCGGAGTTCACCAACGAACGGTGGCGCGGCAGTAACGTGAGCTATGTGTTCACGCACGATGAACAATTGGCGCTCGGCTGGAACCTGTGGGTGTGGCAACTCCGACAGGCATCCTGGGTGCCAACCTCGTTCGATACCGTCCGCCCAACGGCCGCGTGGAGTCTTCCACGCAGCGACCGTGAGCGCTTCAGCCTCGACGTGAACGGGCTACAGCCCTTGCTACCATTCGTAGACGGGGACTTCCCAACGAGAGAAAGTGAAACGCCCGTCAGCTTCGAAGAACTCGCCGACACACTCGGTATCGGGATACGGCTGGAGCAAGGCAGGTTCTCACCACAGGATGCTGAGCGCGTGATCGGTCGTATCGGGGAGTTACTCGCGTGGACCGATGACGACCTCGCTCAGTACAGCAGTGCTGTCGAACTCCTCTACACACGCGTATCTGAACTCCTCCCGAGACTAACGCGTGGCAACCAGATCAGTGGCGAGTGGGACCCCGAACAAAGCGGGCTCTCGGACGCACTTGTCCTCTGCCGGGTTGACGATAAGTACGCCCTCAAACCCGCGGGTGACACCTACTTCGTCCGGTCACGAAGCAATCGTGACCGCTACGGAAACCTCGGCGTTCCACTCCTCGCTATGTTCAAACCAGAAGCCGTCAGTCTCGGCGAATACTGCGGCGCAACCGACTTGCGAGCCGCTGTCGAGAAACAACCCGGATACGGCGATGAACGCCCTCTCCCGACATCTGTCTCTGGCTTCGAAATCGACACCACGTGGCTCCAGACCGTCCTTGCCGCGCTCGTCCTACGGCTCCGAACGAACCGACCATCATCCGCGCTCGTCGACCAAGACACGACCCGAACCAAGTCATTCTTCGAGAACATCGTGTTCGTCACCGACCTCGATCTCAACATCACGCTCACCGACGGCAGCTGGAACCGTAATCTCGACCCGAAACCGCAACCGTACCACATTGAACGCGACGGCGACACGATTACCACGATCCTCATCGACGCGACACTCAACCGAGAGGCGTTCGTCGATGCACTCACCGGTGCGTATACTGACCGGCTTGATGTTCCACAGTACTACGAAGCGGTCAACAACCTCGTGGACTACGCGTTCGAGAACGACACGCCAGCTATCGCGTTACACGAGCGACTCCGAACCGTCGGGAGCGAAGTCCCGAACGGCCAAATCGAAGCGACTCGGAAAGCACTCTTCGAAAGTGACCATGAGGACTCGCCAACAGGCGACGGCGATGCAGATCACCCACCCGGCCCTGAACCAGACAATGACGGCGCATTCGATTCCACCACCAACACACATACCGCAGCAGCTAACGGCGGATCGGAATCATCCACCGGCACAGCTGGAACCAGCACACACTCCTCGCGCATCCCCAGTATCGACGCCGTCACTCGAATCGGCGACCGGCGAATCGCCGAATCACTCCGGAACGCCGACGTCTCCACAAACTCACCCGATAACGGTGGTCGCCAGGACTCGGGGAACGAGCAGTCCACGTCCAGTAATCATAGCGGTGGGGGTGGAGCTGCGTCACAAGAGTATCGTGACGAGATCGACGCGTTCGGTATGGCAATTACGATTGATGCAGAACGAACGCGGCTCGCGGATGCCGACGAACCCAACCCGGAATCGAAAGTCTTCGACGTTCACACACCAGAAGAATACCTGAAGCACCGCGAACACTCCGAGCTCCTCGAATCCGCGATTTATCGGTTCGCAGACCAACGCGGCCTATCCGCCGCAGAAAACCCGCTCGACCGCGACTGGCCCGGGTTCGACGTCCTAACGATCCGAACCGACGACAACGGTGACGCAGTGATCGACCGTTGCATCGAGCTCAAAACCTCCGGCCTGAACACACGCAAACCGTCCCTCTCGTGGAACGAATGGAAAGCGGCAGGCGGCCCACTCAGCGAGTACTACTACCTCTACGTCGCCCGAAACATTCGACTCGGCAACAGCGGTGACGCAGAGCTCCTCGAAATACCACAACCATTCGGCCGGCTACGGAACCGGCAACGCGAAACACGCGAACGGAACGTCCAGGTAGACCTCCGCAGCTTCGACTTCGACGACGACCCGATCATCGAACGCCCCATCGAGTGGGAGGAATAACCGACTACGCCTGCTGCGAGTCATCGAGCGGGGGTCGTAAGTCACGCCCCCGGTTGACAACCCAGACGTCACAGTCACCAGCCTTCTCCTCACGAACGGTGTCACAACATCTGGCACAAGCAACACTGTCACTCATCTCACCGGGACTCATCTCTTCACATCAGACAAACAGTATCCGCAATACCTCAACTGGCTCCCCGAACTTTCAGCTAGTGCTTCTGAAATTTAGTGGAGTGTTCACCACTGAACTGCCGGACTCCAGATCGGCATCCACAACAAACATGGTACTGTCCGACGCGCATCACATCAGGAGGTCTGCTTAGGTGGGCACACTTGTCATTGACATCGAAACCGCGAGCCCGTTCGAAGAGCCGCCCGACAACTCGAACGACACCCAGTACTTCGAACTCTTCGCTGTCAGCCTTGCGTACGCTGACGACCCGAACGACACACCAGAAACCGAAGTGCTGTTTCGGAGCGGCGATTGGGACGACCAGTATACGATTGACCTCTACGAGCGGCTCTTCGCGTGGTGTGCTGACCGCAGCGTAGATCGTCTCCTGACGTACAATGGTACCTGGTTCGACGGCACGCACTTGCTGAACTGGGCCCGCGACATCGATGGTAGTGCTGACCGAGACTTCTTGACACGCACAGAGACCTTGTTCGAGAACCACGTTGATGTCGCGCTCGCGGCTGCCAACGAGTACGAAGCCGAGCTCTGGGACGACCAGCAAATCCTTCCTGACTGGAAGGCCTACGACCTTACTGGGATTGACAACGACAGCGTCTGGTACGACGACTACGACTTCCCCGACAACTATCTCTCTGGAATAGACGGGAAAGCTGTCCAAGGCAAGCACATCGGGCAAGTCCTCGGCGAGAAATACGTGCAAAACGTCGAAGCCGGCATCGAACATACCAGCGTCCACCGCGAACTCACACAACTCCTCAGAGACTACTGCATCAGCGACGTCGCGGACCTCATCAACCTTTACACCGCCCTTGGTGGTCCCAGCCTCGACGATACCTACCGCCGGCCCGCCACCGACATCGTCTGACGCTTATTCTACCCGTTATCCCGATGCTTAGGATAATCGGATAGTCATGAATCGAGGGTGCTCTCAGTCCGCTTTCTCACTCGGGTCGGGGCCTGCTGAAATCCGATCAAGGAGCCTATCTGCAGCCGTTGCTGCCGTGGATGGTTCGAGTCCGTGCTGACAGTACGTGTCGACCACTGTTGACCGGATCTGTTCGTCTGGTCGCTTCGGGCGCGGATCAAGGTAGTTCTCTTGGCGGAAGTACTCCCGGAGTTCCTCAATTTTATCATGGCGGAAGTGGCTGACATCCGGCAGCGCATCAAGAATCTCTTCTGGATCCCCATCGACACTGTCTGCCAGCTCGCTCACCTTGTCGATGAACGTATTACTAACGGCTCCACTGGCTTCCAAGACATCACGGTCAACCGCCTTCCCGCGCCCAACTGTGTACGCCTCGACGAACGATTCTAGTGCCGCACCGTGTCGGCGGACCTGCTCTCGGGACGTGTCCGACAGGAGGCCATCAACGGCACCGATCTCCAGTAACGATCGGAGATGCCCCCAGCGTTCGATACCTGCGGTACGCAGTCGGTACAATACTTCCGGGTCCTCAGTCACGTACCAGAGCGGTGCCGACGCCGCTCCTTGTCGCGGGTCGAACGTCGGTACACCCAGTTGCTCACGGTACGACTGGTGGTCGTCGCCGTCCGGGGCCGGTACGTCGACTACACCACGTGTTTCGAGTGTCGGTGGTTCCGCAATCGGGTCGTGCCCGTCGCTCGCCGTCAACTGCTGGAGACTGTACTCGACGTCCGACTCTTCAAGCCGCGTCTCCCACCGTGCGCGTTCGTCGTGCCGGGCCGTGAAGTAGAATACCTGCCTCCCTGCCCGGGCCAGGTCAATCACGGTGTCAAGGACCGTTTCAGCTCGTTGGTCATCGAACGGTGCCAGCGTCTCGTCAAGTAACAACGGGGGCGCAGTCTCCTGCTCTCTGTGTTCGACGAAAGCGACCCGAACCGCGAGCAGGACCTGCACGCGCGTCCCACTCGACAAATCGTTTAGGTCAACGCGTCGCTGTTCTCCCGTATCGAATGCCCTGAACGTACCGTCATCGAGTCTGAGCTCGAACTGCCCGTCAGTAATCCGCCGCAAGAGATCGTCCGCCCGCTGAAACACCGGCTCCTGGTTGCTGGTAACTGTCTCCGCCTCGACGAACTCAAGGAGTGTATCCGTGACTGCGTCGGCCACGTCCGCGTCGAGCGCTTCTTCAAGACCTCGCAACGCTTCACGTCGTTCTTGAACAGCGTCAGCAATCTCCGTCGACGCCTTCGCATCCTCGATTTCCTTTTCCAGCGTCGTTTTGTCCTGTAAGAGCTCGTCGTACCGGTTCGCAATCTCCCGTTTTTCGTCTACCTCTTGTTCTAAGTCGCCCCTGTCTCGTTCTTCGATCTCTTCCTCGTAAGCATCGTGGTCACGAAGGTCTGAACGGCGATTCTCAAGTGTGGTCTCCGCAGTACCTTTCGCCTCAACGGCTGATTCGTACTCCGAGTATTGCTCACACAGCGCTGCGAGCCGCTCCCGGTCGCCAGGCTCCAAGCCACGCTCGGTGAATAATACCTCTCGGTCGGCCCTGTACCGGTCGAGTTCCTTGTGGGCCGCAGCGACACTCCCGTCTACCTCTGCGAGTCGCTGAGTCGCACTCTCGTAGTCGCGCTGTCGCTGTTCGAGACTCTCAACAGCAGCCGTCGCATCGGCACTCGTTTCGACCACGTAGGAGTACGCGCCGGTCGTGTAGGGCTTGATCGTCGCGCAGAACTGCTCCCGATACGTCTCGACCTGATCGCTGGCTTCCTGTAGCGCCGCCTGTTTCCCAGCGACGGTTTCATCAGCAGCCTGCCACCGCTCAACACGCTCGACTGTCACCGCCAGTTCAATGTCGTCGTCGATCTCAGTATCGAACCGGTCCCGAAGGCGCTCACGCGCCGTCTCCAGTTCATCCCTGACGTCGTCGATATCGAACTGCGCACGGAGCTCATCGTGCTTCTGAGCCTCCTGCTCGTCCACTTCGATGACACGCAGTCGGTCACGAAGGTCAGCTACCCGGTCCCTGACAGCGTCAGGTTCCCACGAATCTGGCTCTGGAAGTCCAGTCTGCCGGAACGTCTCCGCATGGGTTGCTCTGGCAGTATTGTCCGTTCCAGTATCGTCACTCCTCGCAGAGAAAGCTGCGTAGCCAGCGAGGGCGAGCCCGAGGATCGTCAGCAGGCCCCCAGCAGGATTTACTGTCAGCGCGATCACGACACCTGACAGCGCCGTCAAGAGCCCCGCCGTGATGGCCGCTGCAACAGGGCCTCGGCTACTCGGCTCGTCAGTAGCTTGTTCTGGCGGGGCTGCGAGCCAGTTCTCAAGCGCATTCCGCCCGCTTTCCAGCGTTCCACGATCTGCAGATTCATTCGACTCCCCAGCGAGCCACTCATCAATAGCAGCCTCAACCTGCCCCTTCCCGTCGACTTCCGCTACCTTCGAAACGAACGACCGAAGCTCGGCAAGATCATCCGTATCGACCTCACGGAGCGTCTCACCGTCAAGGTCCAGGGGAATCTTCTCCCGTACCTCACTGCGCTTAGCTTCTGCATCAGCTACTTCACGTTGCAATCGGTCACGATCATCTTCAGCATCATCGAGGTCATCCCGGTACTCTCGAAGCGTCTGCAACACCTCATCGGTAACGCCGTCCTCCGGGAGTTCCGTGCCGGCCAGTTTGTCAGCGGCCTCGCGGTATTTCACCGCGGCCTCCTGCTCAACGCGTTTCTGTTGCGCTATCTGCTCGTCAAGATCGTCGAGCCGGCCCAATTCATCACCATCGAACGACGCCAGCTCCTCCGGGTACGATGCTACTTCATCCGCCCGCTGGTCGTAGGCGTCCTGCGCCTTCCGGAACTCAATCGCCGTCTCAAGCAGATCAACGCGCTCACTCGCATCGGCGGCCGCCGCAAGCTCTTCTTTGAGTTGACTGAGACGGGTCCGTTCGGCTTCCAAATTCGGCGCGTTTCGCCGCAGTTCCTCGACCTTGTCGATGGCTGCCGCCGCCTCTTTCGTGGCACTAATGCCTCGTGTGGCCGGGCTAGCCCCGTCAGTCAGGCCAAAATCGCTACGGACAGCGTCGATATTGAACCCGCCAGTTGATTCGCGCTGAATGACGCTCGCAAACTCGCCGTCGTCCGTTTCCTCTTGCAGCATATCGTGCAACGACAATGCGTACCGACGACCACCATCCAGCGACGGCACCGGAATCGCGTCAGCGGGTTCGCCATCACGAAAGTGCTCACTGACGCCACCGTGCAGTTCAATCCGCCGCGACTCACCATCGTAGGTCAGGTCAGTCCGAACAGTCGCCGACGACGGGGCCTCATCGGGCCACAACGACCAGCGGATCGCCTCCGCCAGCGTCGATTTACCAGCCGCATTCGCGCCGTACACAACGTTGACTCCCGGCGAAAACCCGTCAAGCGAGAATCCAGCCGTCTCAAACCCGGGCGCACGGTCGAGGGTAACAGCGTTAATTGCGACCGGGGTCTCTCGGCCTTCCCCTGTGTCACGGCCTGAACCGGTCTGGTCAGCGTCAGTCGGGATCGGCTCACTCATCTGCAGGCACCCCCTGCTGCTCGACGAACGCGTCGACGAGCTGCCGAGCTTGTCGGCGGAGTACTTCCTTCGTTTCAGCTTCCGTAGGGCGAGTGTACGTCTCGTCGTGGCTCTTGAGCTCCCGATACGCGTTCGAGTCGTGGGTCTCGCGGACACTCGTGTGAGCAGCCTCTATGACATCCCGATACGGGTCCAACGGTTCGTCATCATCGAGGGCACGCAGCAATCCGGCCAAGTACCCGACAGGGTCATCGTCGCCAGCGCGAGCAGCGAGATCAATCGACGGTTTCGTATCGACAGTCACGTCGATAACACGCACCGCCGTCCCGCCGTCCGTGAGCTCGATCTGTTCAAGCTCCCCGCGTCGACTTCGGAGATCAGTATCTGCGTCCGTTCGTCCAGAAACCGTTACTGTGACCGCAAGGAGCTCGGTTTCGGAGCCGCACTTCGTGGCTGTCTCACGTAACTGCTCGTGGGTAGCATCGACGATGTCGTGGAACCCCTGATCGGGGTCCGTTGAGACGACGACCTCCTTGTACTGCAGTGTCGCTGACCTGAGCGGCTCTGTCTCTATTGTCCCGTCAGTCTCGACCGAGACGAGCCACGCACCGTGACCGCCAGTCTCGCTCGGATCCAACGGTTGGAGCGACCCTGGATAGAGGACTGGCGGGTTCTCGTGACGGAGCCCTGGAACGTGGAGGTGGCCAAGAACCCACGCCGAATGCCCACTCGTCGCCAAGTCATCCACGGCGACCGGGGCGTACCGATCCTCACCACTAACATCTGCGTGGACGACTCCAAGACGTGGAACGCCCTCATCAGCCAGGTCATACGCATCCAACGGATTCTCGTGGTAGTACCGACCGGGGAACGACCACCCGTCCACGTGAAGATTCGGTTCACCCTCGACGTCGGTCAAAGCTGTTCGCTCCCAGGACCCATCCCGGCCAAGCAACTGGAGATTATCGATTGCCTCAGCCAAGTCCGGGAGCACGTCGGCGTCGTGGTTCCCAGCGACAGCAATGAGGGGAATACCAGCCTCTGCAAGTCTGGTCGCCACGGACTCAACGGCACCGAACGCTTCCGCATACCTGTTCTCCTGGTCAACCAGGTCACCCGCAACGACGACCGCATCAACCCCCTGAGTAACAGCCGACTCCGCGAGATCAGCCCAGATTGTACGGGGAGAAAAATCGGCCGGATCGAATCGGTCAGGGAGCCGGCTTGGACGACGCCCGATATGAATATCAGCTACACAAAGAACCTCTACTGATGCCATCTGCTAATCACATCAGAAGAGATTAACATAAGCCCAGCGCTCAAATTGAGAGCAGTCGAGGAATTTCGGTAAACGCCATCGTCTTGACAACGACTCGCTTCGTACGAGCGAGATTCCGTTCAGCTGTAAACAGACTCACACCCACTCAAGCGCCGCGTTGTGCTGCGCAACATACTGCGGCTTCAAACTCTCCTCTGGAATCGAGATCCGTTCTCCTGCACGGTCGATAATCGTGCTTTGGAGCACATCACTTTGGGTCTCGAACCTCGGATTCACGCACAGCCGGTAATCCTGGTCGATAGTGAATAGCTCCCGGTCGAACGCCGCGTGATGCGTCTTACTGAGTGCCAACACGTTCGAGAGATCTGCCCTGTACTCCGGATAGTCACTCCACGACAGGACGTGCGCCACGTCCAACAGGCCAGGATGATCCACCCCAGAAACCGGGCACGTACGGTCGTGCCGGGACAGTACTGCCGCACGGAACTCCGGATCGACCGACCGTGCATGGACAGTCGTTTCGTACGTCCCAGCACGCACCTCGGCATCGCTCACCGACGGTGTCCAGTCCGAATCAGCCCACTCCGCCACCGCGCTCTCAACGAACTGTAGGCCATCATCCGTCAACGCGTACTCGTCGCCGCGCTTCTCGACGAGGCCCATGCTCCTCAGCCAATTCACCCGCTGCTTCGCCATGTCTGTTTCTCCACGGCTCCACCCTAACTCTGGATGTGTGTCGAGCTGCTGTTCACTCACCTCTGCGAGCGTCATCGGCCCAGCAGCCAACGCATACATGAGACTCCGAAGCCCGACGTTCCGATCACACATAATCCGCAGCAGCGTCGCCACATCACCCTGCTCAACGTACTCCCGACCAGCACCACCGAGTTCCCAATGGTCGTTCACCTGGCGGAGGAATCCGACCTGTTGGAGATAACTCACCCGTCGCATAATCGAATCCCGACTGGACACGTTCTGGAACGACCCACGGTGCCACCCGACGAGTTCATCAGACGTCGGCTGATGCGCTTCGACGAACTCAAGAATCGCATCCAGCGTCTCAACGTACCGGGACCCACCGCCAAACATCGGAACGATACTACGGAGCCGATCCGGAGGCATGAAGAAACAGTGACAGAGCCGGATGATGATCCTTTCCCCGAGAGAGCAGATCTGAAGCTGGTCAAGAGCTGCCTGAAACTACGTTTGTGAGGAGTCGTCGATTGGTGGCCGCAAGTCACGCCACCGGAAATCAGACATCTCACCAGAATCAAACGCAACCCGGTAGAGTTGCGCATCCCGCTCGTCAGCGGTGAGCGAATCCGCATCATCACTCAACACTGCAACGACTCGGCCGTGCTCGCCGTGATACACCTGATGATCAGGATCTCTCTCATCAGGAATATCGACCCGGACCCGATCCCCCTCAGAGAAGCGCTGCATTATCAGATGAGACGGCAGTGGTGCTTATCAGCACTGGGGTATCTACGACTGCCCAGTCATATCGAGTGCCGCGTCGTTGTTACTCCTGCATCAGAAATCGAGAGTTCTGTCACGAACGCGTCGTTATCACGGTATGCCGGTCCGACGCGTGCGGCCGGTCCTGTGTACAACACCGGCGTTCCATCCTCAGTCTCGAATGAGTACCCGGTATCGAAGTCATCGTACTTGGGCCGATGCTCATCACCCACTAGCACACAGTCGAACGAGACGCGTGACTGCGCGAGTAACTCGTCGAGATCGACATCCGCGTTCGAACGATTCCGGTACGGCGTCACCCCGTCGTGGAGACACAGCACATTTGGCCCCGGCGACGCCGCGCCGAACGCGATCTCCGATGGACGCCAGCCAAGCGACTCGTACTTCCCAACATCATCGAGCCCAACGTTCTCCGCTGAGACCCCGTATGCGTCAAGCGGCCCGCCAGCAACCGACATCGGGCTGGACGATAACTCGATAAGATACTCGTTCCGCACTTGGTCTTTCAGCCATGCAACCCCATCTACAGAGTTCGAATAGTACGGAATCGCAGCGTTGTGATCGTGCGTCCCGAGAATACAGTACACTGGGATACCACTGAGAGCCAAGTCACGCAAACTCGACTCAGCAGCGTCGAGCGTCACCGCATCCACTTCGTGATCCAGCACATCCCCGGTGTGAATCACCGCATCAACGTCACGCTCCATTGCAATCGTTCGAATCCGCCGAATCGTATCCCGACTATCAATCTCACCAATCCATGACACGGTCTTCCCACTGCCCGTCTCCGCACGATTCTCGTACCCGAGATGCGTATCACTCACAAACAGCACTGTCGTCTCATCACCACGATCTCCTGCTCCTGTCGCTTGACGCGCTCGATGAACTCGCTCTCGATCAAGCAACACGTCACCGCCGTCACCAGGCCGATCAGCCGCGGGTTCCGCTGGGAATTCAGCCAGCAGCGAGATTGCCCAATCGACCTCCTCTGGGGAGACGTTTACCGGAAGCACTTCCCCCGACTCCGGCGCAAGCGGTAACTTCGCACCTGCCGGGACATACCGGTGATCCTCCTCTCGCGTCTCTGCCACCGTGATTGCCGAAAACTCTGTTACCCGATCCCCATTCCCATGACGCCGCGCGTAGTCCTTCCGTTTCCCCAAATTCCGCTCTTTCTGCTGCGCCCCGTAACACGACGCCTCACTTGCAAGCAGGTCGCCCCCGTACAACACAGACCGCAACGCAACCCTCCACTCCGAATCAACTCCAGAAGGCAGCGACCCATACAGAACAGAGAGAGAATCGTAGAGTTCAGTCAGCTCATTCCCGGAACCCATCGTATACACTATCCAACCTCTGTCGGGCGATATTAAACCCGCGATGTGCTGGATGCACAGTTTCCCCTACAGAAAACGGGAGGCGTTGGTTCTAAGCCACCACCTCTTGTGGATGTAAATATGACTTCAACTGATTTCGCCGATGCGTTTGTCTCGACTAAAGAGGCCCTCCACGAGGCGGGTATTGATGACGAGTTCTTTCTTGACTTGATCGCCTCACGTCTGTTGATAGAGCGTGTGGGTGAGTCGAACAACCAGGGCTGGTGGGACTCACGTGTCCTGTCTGAGACGGGCCGGGCACGACTCGACGAAGTAACACCGAAAACGCAACTCCAATCTCGAATCACCCTCGCATCGAAAGTCGGTCGCAAAGCAGAATCAGACCACCTCCCTGCAGATACTATCTCTCTGTTCTCGTTCGGCCCGCAAGTGGAATCACGCATCTCTGCAGCCATTGAAGACATCGATGCTTCGGATGACCAGCCCCTAGAAGCCCTTGAGAGCATCTCAGTTCAATCACTGAGTGAAGGGTGGACAGACCGAATCATCGAGCAAACTGGATCAAACATCACAGCAGCATCTACTACGCTTAACGACCCAGGAAGCGGTGATTCATTCTGTGTCGGGGAAGATGGGTACACCCAGTCCGAGATTGAACCCGAGAAATGGCGGCTGCTGGCCACCCTCTTGCAGGGGTACGGGCAGAACACCGACCGCCTCTGCGTACCGTACTACCCCCTGAAGTCAGAAATTAAATCGGAAAGCGTGTGAGACATCCATATGAGTAACGAGCATATCGAGCCCAAGGATGACGAAGAAACAGACGCGGCGGCGAGTCTCGATCCGAAAATCGCCCATCACAGTACGTACATTGACGAGACGAAACGCATCCTTCGCACGTACGTCGATTGCGAGTCGTACGAAGAACTGGAGCGACGGGTCGTCGAAGAGAACATCCTGAACAAGAATACGGACGAGTATCGAACAAACATTCTCCGCGAGGTTACACGTCGCCACATCCCTGATAAAGAGGAGTACACAGAGACACCGCTGATGAAGATCATGTCGGCTGATGTCCAGAGCGACGTAACCGACTGGTGTCTCTACTACGAATTCGCGCAAGATCCATTCATCCACCTCGTCACCCTCGATTTCCTGTACCCTGAATTCGAACGGGGAACCCTCTCCGTTCAAGCTACGGACATCGTCACGTTCATCGAATCGATTCAAGAGGACTACGCCGACCTGCGTGACCGGTCCGAATCGACGATCAACGAAGCCGCCACGAAGTACCTCACCGCACTCCGGAACTACGGGCTTCTAGAAGGCACCCAACGCAAGGAATTCGCCGTCACCTATGTCCCCGACGAGACTGTCGCGTACGTCGTCTACCGGCTCTTTCAGAAGGGAGCGAAGTCCGCATCAGACGTCATCGAACACGACGACTGGAAGTTATTCCTTATGAACGAATCGGAAGTCCAGCGCCGGGTTCGAGACATCTCACCGCAGTATGTGAGCTACGAGAAGCGCGGCTCGACAGAACGACTAATTACAAAGCATGACAGCATCGAGGACCTAATAGATGCTTTCTGACTTTCAGGCACGGCTCGAAGAAGTAGAACGACTCGTCAGAGATGATCGAGACGAAGTCGGAAAGCGCGCTGGGGTCCCCTTCATCGTCTTCACCTACGACCCTGGTGACGAACTCGAAGTCGACGAAGAGGTTCGAAACCTCATCGAGAAACTGGAGTACCACGACCAAACCGTCGCAGGAATCGATATGCGCGAACTGGTCTTCAGCATCCTCGAAGACCGCGGTATCTTGGAGAACGTGATCGATCTCGAACGTCGGGATCGAGACCGTTTACTCGACGGACTGAAATCGTCGCTTCTTGATGATGGCGAGATGGGGCAGTTAGCGTCCGCCATCGCAACGGCTGCAGAAGACGCTGACACGGTGATTATCTACCGGATGGGTATTCTGTACCCGTTCGCCAGTGCCTCCACACTCATGGGTCAATTAGAGACGAATACACCGGACGACACGCCCATCGTGTTCTGCTACCCGGCGAAAGTCGATGACAAGAGCTTAAGATTCCTCGATGAATCTGAAGGAACATATTACCGCGCAAGGGTGATCGGACATGAGTGACACTACCACATCACACCAGATTCACGAGATCTTCTACCGGCCGATCAACCGGAAGATCGACCGGGTCGTCAAAGTCGATAACGACGATCCGAGCGTCGTCAAGAAAGAACTCGAAGAGTACATCCTTACGCCACAGCTCGAACGGCACTTCTCGGACGCGTTAGAGGCCGTCATCGATACGGAACACGCACAGACCGAAGACGTCGGGATGTGGGTGTCCGGCTTCTTCGGCTCGGGGAAAAGCCACTACATGAAAATCCTCGGGCACATCCTCGAAAACCGTGAGTTCGAGGATACACACGCTGCCGAGATGTTCCGGGATCGAATCGAGGGCAACGAGATGCTCGACGGAGCGGTCTCGTCTGTCACCCAGAAGTTCGATTCCGAGGTGCTGATGTTCCAGATCGGCGCGAAAGCCGACGCATCCGGGAGCGAGTCCATCACGGAGATTATCCACCGCGAATTCAACATCTCCCGTGGCTACGCCTCGATGCCCTGGGTCGCGCAAATGGAGCAGGAACTCGAATCACGTGGCGTGTACGACGAGTTCGTCGACGCCATCGAAGCGAACACCGGGAAAGACTGGACGGAAGCCCGCAAGGACGCCATGTTCGTCCGGTCCGACATGGAGACCGCATTAGTCGAGGCCACCGATGAGTTCGATGATGAAGATGATGCGGCCCGCGCAATCGACGACGTTCAGGACAACGTTCTGATCAACGCGTCCACGCTCGCCGAAGACATCGTGGATTACGTCGAACAGCGGGAAGCCGATACCGGCGACAACTGTCGGTACTTCGTGTTCATCGACGAGATTTCGCAGTTCATCGGGGACGACGGGCAATTGCTCTTGGAACTGCAGAGTATCGTCGAGGAGTTCGGACAGAAAGGCAAAGGCAAGGTCTTCCTCGGAGTTACCTCACAGGAACAACTCCAGCAACTCATCCCCGGTGTCTTGGAGAAAGAAGCCGAGGAGTCGAAAGTCATCGACCGGTTCCCACATCGATTTGACCTCACCTCCGAGAACCTCGACAAGGTCGTCCGTGACCGTGTCCTCAGCAAGAAAGGCGAGTTCAGAGGTATCCTCGGCGATCTGTACGACCAGCACGAGGGGATTCTGTCCGCGAGATACAAACTCGACTCTAGTCAGAGCCTGAAGCCGATTACCGAGGAGAACTTCATCGACTGCTACCCGTTCCTTCCCTACCAACTCGATATCCTTCCGGAGATGTTCAAGGCTCTGGGGAAGGGCTCGGACGACCAGCTCGCAGGGAGTGAACGCACACTGATCGACGTCACCCAGAGCGTTCTCAAAGACGAGGACCACCTCTACAACGACGAACTCGGGGCGCTCGTCACGCTGGACATGATCTTCGATGAGATCAGCAACGACATCCCCAGCAGTGACGTCAAGTCGATCCGCGAAGCTCGACCGAAAGACGCCGACCCGGAAATCGCACGACGCGTCCTCAAGTCCCTGTACCTCCTCCAGCAGCTTCCGTGGATTCCGAACACGGCCGACAACATTGCGACGTCACTCCAGACGGAGCTCGGCCCCACGCAGCAACTAGAAGGTGACGTCGAAGAGACGCTCGACGCTCTCGTCAACGCCGGCTACGTCGGTCGGAGCGAAGAAGGCTACCGGTTCCTCCGTGAGACCGAGCGGGAACTCGAAAACGAGATCAAAGGCATCGAAGTCGGCCCAGGTGACATCCGGCGCTCGTCCAAACGCTTCCTGAACGACATCCTCGACGAAACGTCCCGCGTCAACTACCAGGGGAAGACGTTCCAGGTGAACCTGAGCATCGACGGCGAGGAAATCACGTCGAAGGGCCACATCGACCTCAAAACGTACTCGCCGATCTACCAGCGATACGAGGACCTCGACCCGGACGGCCTGAAAACGCAAAGCTTCAGCGAGGACGGCACGCTGTACTGGATCGCTGACAACGAGAAACAGCACGACATCTACGAGAAGCTGAAGTCGATCTTCCAGATCAACACCGTCGTCAAAGAAAAGCGCGGCAACGAACTCAGCCAGGAGGAACAGGAAGCCCTCGGCCAGAAGCAGGAAGACCTCCAGCGCCTCCGCAACGAGGTCGAACGGGAATTCAAACGCAGCTTCCAGCGCGGCGTCCTCATCTATAACGGCGATACCGAGGAGTTCGACACCACGAGCACCTCGCTTACCTCGCTCGTCGCCCGGAAGACGGACAACGCCATCCCGAAGGTCTTCACCAGCTTCAAACACGGCTCCGCGACGGTCAAAGACCGGCACATCGAGCAGATCTTCGGTGACCTCGACGGCTCGTCGAACCCGTCGGTCTTCTCCGACCTAGGTGTGGTCCAGGACGGCGAGCTCATCGCCGAAGCCCGCATCTCCTCCGAAGTCGAAGACGAGATCCAACGCCGTGAGAAAGCAGGCGAGTCCCGCACCGGAAGCGACCTAATCGACCACTTCGCCGAACCGCCGTACGGCTGGAGCCGCGAAGTCGTCAGGCTCGCCGCGGCCGTGCTCTTCCGCAACGGCTCGATCATCCCGACGTACAAGGAACGAACCTACGGGACGTACACGGAAGACGGCGCACAGGAGCTGTTCACCCAGGTCACGAAGTTCAAGTCCACCTCCTTCGACGAGCGCGAGACCGTCGATATCGACACGCGCACGGATGCCAAGCAGCTCCTCGACCGCCTGTTCGACCGCAAGGTCAAATCCACGGACCAAGCCGTCGATGAAGGCATTCGAGAGGAAGCCAACAATTGGGTCTCGACCACCAGCACCCTCCTCTCGCAGCTCCGTCGGGTAGACTTCCCACTCGCGGACGACGTCGAGCAGTTCCAAACCAGACTGAAGAACCTACTCCAGCAGCCCACGTCGGCCAAGCGCATCAAGCAGTTCGTTGAGTTCGAGAACGAACTTGAAAGCCTCACCAAAACCGCGAAAGACGTCGCCGAGTTCTGCGGTGAGAACGGGGGCGAAAACCGCCTGAAAGAGTACGAGACGATTCAGCGATTCATCACGACCGAGTGGGAATCACTCGTCGACGAGGCGGATGATCACGCTGCACTCGTGGACATCAGCGACGACGCGCGTGACGCCGCCGACCGCGTCAAGAACACGCTGGACACCGAGGGCGTCATCAGCCAGTGGAACAACGTCAAGACGGACTACCGAGCCGCAGCAGAAGCCTTCACCGCGACCTACGAAGCACTGTACGAGAAACGGCACGAAACCTACACCAGCTCCATTGACTCGGTGAAAGCATACGCCGGCTCCGACATCGACGAGACCGATCTCGATTCGGCCCTGTCGGATCTGACGGAGCGGCAGGGCGACGGCTCGGTCGATCTTGACATCTCGAACAAGGACCACATCAACCCGGATCCCTCGCTCACTCGCCTCATCGAACACATCCAGACCGTCGACGCGTACGAGAGTGGGGCGAAAACCCAAATCGACGACCTGGACGATGACGACGACGATGGAACGGTCCGCGAGAGCGTCGACATCGACGACATCTTCGGGAGCGTCGTCGTGACTGACCCCGAAGACATCGACGCACCAATCAGCGAACTTCGGGGAGAGATCGAGTCGCTCCTCGATCAAGACGGAGACGTAGAGATTCGGTTCCGGTAGACTGGAAACGATTGACTGACAATGCAAAAATCTACTAAGCGGAAAATCCGTCGGTTTCTCCTCCGGGTCATCCCAATTGGAATTGTAATAGCTATCGCTCTAGTGGCGGGAGCACGCTACGGAATAAATCTCGGAACATTACTAACCGTCATCCCGGCCTCTGCATTGCTGGTTGCACTCTGGTCGTTGGCTTCGGGCAGGAGCCCGAGGAAAGATGAGATCTTAGAGACGGTTTATTCCTCCAGTCCAGATGAATGGGAGTACAAGGACTCTGAAGGGATATACACATACAAGAAAAATACAGATGTCCGACTCGAAGATGAGGATTATCAGTCAAGGATGGATTTCGACGAGCCTTGGGTTCATAATTATTCCAACTCCACAGCGTACCGTCGGTCTCTCTACATCTATCACAGATCGAGTCTGATCGATAAAAAGACCATCATACAAGCAGATGAAACGCGAGTTTTCATTCCTCTACCAACCGTTTCGGATCTGACAATCACTCAGGATGAGAATAAACTCGGTCAGATTGTCAACTACAACAAGAGGATTGACGGTCCCAGAGGGAACCATATCCAAAGGTACGAACGGTATCTTGATGAAGGGGGGATTACCGTCCAGCCACAAACCCGTGAAAATAGAAATATACTGAACCGCGTAGTCAGCGGTGTCAAGAGCGTAATTTCCGTTTAACCGTAGGTGTGAACGTACTCGTCAATATCTGACTCTACCTCTTCGACAGAGCGGCCAAGAATTACGCGTTTGTATTGATAACGCAATGGGACGGATACTGACCCCCACAATATAAGACACGCCAACTGCTTGTCGCTGGTATGTCATCGAGGGCGGGAATCCCGACACAGCGTACTGCCGTCCCGCCCGTTTCGTGGCAGTGCGCAACCCTCTGATATCCATGTCCACGACACACGGTCAACCCGGTCTCTCATCGGATCAGCGCTCGACTATTCGAAGCACCATCCTCAGCACGCGCCACACGCTCGAAGACGAACTTAGACGCCAGCTCGAAAAGTACGGCATCTACGAGAACAAGCGTCTCCCACTCGAAGACCTGTCCCATCTCTCAGCAGAAGACCGCCACACTCGACGAACGCTGGATGCCGCCATCGAACGGGAACTTGAATCCACGGAAGGCGATTTGGAGCGGTCGATCACCAACTACGTCCGCGAAGCTACGAAGACCTACCTCAACCGGTTTGTCGCACTGAAGACAATCGAAGTTCGCGGCCTCGTTGAGGAAACCATCACCGAGCGAGCAGAGTACGGCAACCGGTCGTACATGCACCACACCGTGGCCGAAATCGCTGGCGAACTCACAAACGCACCTGATGACGGCTTCGGTGCCGCACTTGACCTTGCGTATCTGGAGATTGGTGCGGAAATCCGGATGATCTTCGAGGAGTCCGACCACACCGCTATAGATCTCGACCCGCACGTACGCGGGGATATTCTCGATAAATTAGACGCTATCGACGATGAAGCTTGGGAGAGCGACGAAGCCTTGGGTTGGGTGTACCAGTACTTCGGTGAAGAAGAACGTGAAGACATTGACCAGCGCGTCGATGAAGAGAACTACAAGATCGGTGGAACGGATATCGCCACAAAGACCCAGCTATTCACGCCGCGTTATATCGTTGAGTGGATGGTCGATAATTCACTTGGTCGAACATGGCTCGAAATGCAAGGTGAACGGACGAATATCGATGCTGAGGAGAACTGCTTCTATCTCGCTCCACTGCAAGAATCATTGATTGACCGAGAAGAGAAAGAGGTCGAAGATATCACAGTACTTGACCCGGCATGCGGAAGCGGTCATATGCTGTTCTACGCATTCGACGTTTTCTATCAGATGTATTTAGAAGAAGGGGAAATTCCGAAAGAGTACATCCCACGTGAAATCCTCCGTAACAACCTCTACGGAATCGACATTGATTCTGGTGCAGCCCAAATAGCCGCATTATCACTTTATCTGAAGGCAAAAGATAAGTCGCCCGATATTACAATCCCGCAGTTGAACATCGTCTCAGCGGACGCAGTATTGATTAACGGGGAAAGGAAGAAAGAAGTCTTAGATAAAGCGAATTCTGAGCTAGAAGAAGAGATCTTAGAACAGATTTGGCGTAGTTTCGATAACATCCGCGAATGGGGAAGCCTCGTTCGGATTGAGAACCAAGTTGATGAGCTTCTAGAGGACTATCGAGATACGTTTGAATCCAAAGGGCAAGCACAGTTCACTGACGATGGCAATCTGACGACTCAATCGACGTTCGTATCTGGCGGAGAAGAGCAAACTTGGGAAGAACTGAAAAACAGACTTGTTGAGAACGTCCAAGAAATTGCCTCGGCCGCTTTAGAGCAGGATGATCCCGTAGAGGAGATGTTCGCCAACGAAGTCGGGAAAACCGTTGAGCTCCTAGACGTCCTTCGAGACGAGTATGATGTTGTACTAAGTAATCCTCCGTACCTCTACCGGGACAAAATGTCGGACTCTTTAAAGAATTTTATAAAAGAAAACTATATCGGAAGTCGAGATATTTATGCGGCATTTATTGAACGATGTATGGACTTTGCAGGTGATGATGGGTATGTTTCCATGATCACCATGGAAAGTTTTATGTTTCTTTATAGCTTCCGGAAACTTCGTCCTTACATCCTTGATGAAGCGAATATAACCGATGTTGCTCATCTCGAACACCGTGATGAAGGCCACATGAATGTCGCCTTCTCAATGCGCATTACTAACAATCTGAGAGTCAAATCTAAGTTCGCCCGTTTAACGGATTCCGACGACAAGATTGAGAGCTTAAACAGAGTTACACGAAATCAGCGCTCTGGTGTCGAATCGACAGACATCTATGCTTTGGACCAGAGCTCCTTCAGAGAGATCGACCGAACCCCCTTTATCTATTGGTTTGGTCAAGAAGTTCTTCAGCTCTTCATTGACGAACCGACCTTAGGAGACGAGGCAGATGTGATGGAGGGGCTAACTACAGGGGATGACGACCTTTTCCTTCGAAACTGGTGGGAAATTGATCTTGACAAGATTGGTGACCAGTACGAGTGGATCGCAAAAAGCGGCGACGGAGAACTTTATTGTGAATCTTACGAACAGGTAGCTCTCTGGGAATCAAATGGAAAGAAGATAAGAGACCATGACGGAAGCCATATCAGAAACGAAGACTTCTATTGGGAAAATGGAATAACCTTCCGCGATTTTGCCAAACATTTCACTGCCCGTCTGCACTCGTCGGACCATCTATTTAGTAATAAGGCACACTTCGTGTTTACCGGTGACCGAGACCGCGACTACCGGGTACTCGGCTATCTGAACTCTTCTCTCTCAAGGTTTATCATGAACGGACTGAATCCAGGATTGAATTTCAAGAGTGGCGATGGTGCGAGGTTACCGATTCGACCAATTGCATTACAGGGAACAGATACGGAAGAGCTGGTCAAAGCAGCCATAGCAGCGCGAAAAGAAAGGTACACGTACAAAGAAACGAAGAAAGAATTCGATTTTAATTCATATATAAAAGAATATACGAATATTCTATTCAAAATTGACTATTTAGATGCTCAGACAGATGTTATTCATGGACGAATAGATGAGATCGTATTCGAGAGCTATGGAATGAGCGAGGTAACAAAAGAACGAGCCTACGACGAGCTGCCTGACAATTTGTATCAATATCCCCACCTATCGAATGCAGGAGATCTGGTTTCTAACGAGGCCGAGGTCAAATCGGAGGTAGTACCCGAAGCTGAATTTCGAGAAGTTATCTCTCAAGTAGAGAATAATAGCGGTGAGGAAATACGAGACATATCCGAAAAGACCGGCATCTCCCCATATACTATTGCGCATATTAGGAAAAATAACGACCTATATACAAGTGATGAAAAGACCGAAAGAACAGCAAACCTATTATCTGGGTTCCTCGGCTGTATGATGGGTCGGTGGGAATTGAACGGCTTGTCACCCGTAAGCGATGGCATTCTTGTGTTTGACGATGAATTCGACAACAACATCCCAGAGCTGCTGAACAAATGTATTGATCTCGCATTCAATAATCCGGAATCTATTGCTAGAAGAATAGCCGACGACCTAGGAAAGGATCCGGTTGCGTGGCTGAGGGACCGCTTCTTCCGGTACCATCATTGCAAGGAATACCGACGACGAGGACAGCGCATTCCGATTTACTGGCAGTTAGAGAGCCCTAATGGTGCGTTTAGCTGCTTCCTTTATTATCACAATATTGACGGAAATACTCTTCCAAAACTTCGGGGGCGATATCTCGATACTCGTATAGAAAGACTCGAAAACGAACTTGATACGCTGAATGCTCAAACCAACGATACCAACCCGGATAAACAGCTACTAAACCGAAAGGAGGAAGTCCAGAATAGTCTTGACGATATCAGGCAATTCCGGGCCACCATCGACGAAATGATCGATAACGGTGTCAAAGTTGACGAGGAAAATGGAATCTGGGAGAACATCAAAGAGTGGGATCAGTACAAAGTGCTCGAAACAGGTCTTCCGAAATTGAAATCCAGCTATTCCCGATGAGATAGTGTCTTTTCAATCATGAATCTTGAAGTAGTTAATGCAGTAGGGTCGGGTGATTTAGGGATAGAGATTGATCTAAATCGCCTAGCAACTGATGTCAAGGAAGTTGAGTTTGACCCAGATAAGTATCCAGGAGCGTATGTAAGGCTCGAAGGAGTGGAGCCACTAATAACGGTATACAGGACGGGGAAGTACATTATCACTGGGTCAAAATCCGATGAAGAAGCATATAGCTGTAGAAAGCAATTCCTGAAACTCCTTACTGATGAGGGGGTTCTCGGTGAACCCGAGGATGAATGGTTCTCTATGCAGAATTACGTGTGTACGGGAGAATTAGACCAGGTCCAGAACCTAAACGCGCTCGCAATTGGTCTTGGATTAGAGTATACGGAGTATGAGCCTGAACAGTTCCCCGGTCTTGTTTTTCGACCTGACGACACCCCTGTAGTGATTTTGATATTTTCATCCGGTAAAGTGGTGGTCACTGGAGCAAAGGACATTGATATGGCAGAGGAAGCATTTCAGAGCTTGAAGGAAGATTTAGATGCTCTAGTATAATGTGACGGAATGGTTGTCGTCCATAGGTGACCGGAAGACTACCCGAAACAACCTTCAGCCTAACCTAGGAAAGGAGTTTTAATGGGAGATCTCGCGGATAGCATTATCACTGAACTCCAGCAGAAGTTCGACCGACACCCAGTCTGGGTGTGGTACGATGCCCAGGAGAAGTACAAGGGCGTCCTCGACGAGGTCGAAGCTGCACTTGACGGTATCACGCTTGCACGCTACGATGGCAGCTACTTCGAACTGAAGCGCCGCCTCCACGAGGAGGATCCGAACTACGAGCGGAACTGGCTGTTCTACATCCCCGAGTCACGCAACGACGCCGAGTGGTTCCGCGACGTCCACGCACTCGGACGACAGTACCGCGTCGGCCAGGACATCGACGACACGCCCGTGACGCAGTTCCTCGTCGAACACGACGAAGAGATTCCCGACGCGTACGAGGACTGGGGACAGAACCGCGAGGTTCAACGCTTGGCGTTCTTCTGCGTTCTCTTCGACACTGCTGGCCCGGCGGCCGACGACTGGGTTCGAACCTACCTTTCGAACCCGGAAGAGTACCGCGAGACAATCGAGGACAACGCGATGGCCGACGCCTGGGACGCCCAGCTCCGCGAGGAGTACGGTGTCACCGCAGGACTCGATCCGAAAGAGCTAGCGACACAGCTCCTCTTCGGCGAGGTGGCCAGCCGAGCACCGACGTCACGGTACGACGAACTCGCGGCTGACGACACCCGCGCTGCTGCGGCGTTCTGCGACGAGTGGCAGCAGTACGCTCCTGCCGAGTTCACGCGCTACGCACAGCGGATCGCGGAGGACTACGACCTTGCGAAGGCGGTCATCGACTCCGACCGGATTCACTGGGACACGACGGCGTTCAAGGGTATCGACATGGGTCTCATCCGGCTCGTGATGCAACGACTCGCTGAGGAGACCTACGCCGACCTCCCCGATATCGCGGCAGACCTCCAGCAGACAGTTACTGAGCGCCAGGATAGCTTCTGGAGCAACGAGGACCTCGTCGATTGGTCGGTACCAGTCTTGGCGGTCGAAACCCTCCAGCGAATCGGAACCATCGACGCCGACGAAGCCAAGACGCTCTCCTCCTCGGAACTCGCCCAGAAGTACACGAGTGACAACGGGTGGTGGCAAATCGATGCGGCCTATCGGCAGTACATCAACGCCACGCAGAAAGCCACGTTCCCCTATCCGAACGAAACCACAGTCAAACAGCGGGTCACGCAACACTACATGTCCTTCCTCCAAGGGGTAAACCGCCCGCTGGCGGACATCCTGAGTGATGATCCGACCCTCGGGACACCCCAGACCTCGTTCTATGATGAGTTCGCGGATCTTGAGGACGGAACCGCGATCATCATCTGTGACGGGCTTCGCTACGAACTCGCGGAAGCGATCAAACAGAATCTCGGGCGGCGAACTGACTTCGAGCAAGATCTGAGCGCAGTCAGCGCGGCACTGCCCTCGATCACCGAGGTTGGGATGGCCGCACACCTCCCCGGGGAACTCGGCCTCTCACTCGAAGATGATGACCTCGTCGTGACCAGCGGCGGTGAAGAGATGGCAGGGAAAGCAGACCGTGTCGAACGACTCAGCGCCGCGGGCTTCGAAGTGGTCGATATGGACGAGGTGAGCAACATCTCGTTGGAGGACTTGACGGAGTCCGATCCTGTCCCCCGAGTCGTCTACTCTGGAACGATAGACAAACTCGGCGAGAGCCTCGACGACGACGCGGCCTTCAGCCAGGTCGCTTCCCACGTCGACGACGTCGAACGGACAGTCCAGCGACTGAAACAGGCCGGATACACTCGGTTCGTCATCACGAGCGACCACGGGTTCCTCTACACGGATCGGTTGTCCGACGACCTCAAAGTCGAATCACCCGACCTCGCACCAGTTGTCAAACGACGATTCGCAGCCGCCGACAGTGATGCTCCACTCGTCGATACGGACGAATTCATCGAGGTCGATTCCGATGCGCTGGCCGATCTCGGCATCAACGCCCCGGAACTTAAGTTGCTCTTCCCACGGAGTGTCGCCTGCTTCAAGGCCCAGGGAGGGAATATGCAGTACTTCCACGGCGGGATTTCACTCCAAGAACTCCTCGTCCCGTGTCTCACTGTGACCACTGGCGAGATCGAAGAAAGCGCGTCGATCAGTTACGACGTCTCGATCCCAGACCCGATCACGAACTCGATAATCTCTGTCGAGATCGAAGCCAAGAGCGGACAAGTGGCCTTCGACCCAGCTCCGATACTGGAAATCCGCGCGAACATCGACGACGAACCGGTTGCAGACCCCGTAACGATGGAGATCTCACCAGGAACCAACAGAGAGCGTGTTCGGCTCAAACAGGGAGCGATCTCCGGCGAGAGTTCCGTCCAGTTCGAAGTCATCGACACCGACACCCGAGAAACGATCACGCGGAAAACAGTAGAGCTCGATCTACTCTTCGGAGACGACGATATGGGATTCGACGTCTAAGCAGCAGTGAATCACAGTAATTGGCGTGAGTGAATAGCCCAGAAGCGGATATTGGTTATTCGTATCGGTGTTCCACTTAGCATGACCGACACCAATATGCCCCCGGCTCTGTTCCTCGTAGATAATGACTACTGAGGACGTCGATCAGAAAGCTCTCGACGTCTTTCCCGGACGCGTCGTCCGGAAGGATCTCGTTCAAGATATCAAGTCGGGAGTGAACGTCCCCACCTATGTTCTGGAATATCTCATCGGACAATACTGCGCCACCGACGATGAGGAATCACTGGAGGAGGGGCTCGAAAAAGTCAAACAGATTCTGTCGAAGCACTACGTTCGCCCTGATGAGGCCGAGTACGTCAAAAGCGAAGTACGCGAGCGAGGGCGGTACCGTGTCATCGACAAAGTAACCGTCAGACTCGACGAGCAGCAAGACGCCTACATCGGATCCTTCGTCAACCTCGGACTCAACGATGTCGAGGTCCACGAACATCTCGTCAGCAAACACCCGAAGCTCCTGGGTGGGGGTGTCTGGGCCATCATCGATCTGGAGTACCTTCCTGACAACGCGAACAGCCCGAAGAGCCTGTTCGGCATCGAGTCGTTCAAACCAATCCAGGTGTCGAACCTCGACCTCGACCAGTTGAAGGATCGTCGTCGAGAATTCACACGCGACGAGTGGATGGACCTTCTCCTCCAGAGTGTCGGGTACGACCCATCCGCGTTCAGCGACCGGGAAAAGCTACTCTTCCTGACTCGGTGTCTCCCTCTCGTGGAGTCCAACTACAACTACGTCGAGTTAGGGCCCCGCGGAACGGGGAAGAGCTATCTCTACCGTGAAATCAGTCCCCACTCGATTCTCATCTCCGGTGGAAAAACCACCGTTGCGAAGCTCTTTCTGAACCTCAACACGGGACGCATCGGACTCGTCGGCCGCTGGGACGTTGTTGCCTTCGACGAGGTTGGTGGCCTCCAGTTCAGCGACTCGGAAGCAGTCCAGATGCTGAAAGACTACATGGAGTCTGGGAGCTTCTCACGCGGAACTGAGGAACTCACTGCCCAGGCCTCGATGGTCTACGTTGGAAACATCGACTTGGACGTCGAAGGTGTCCTCAAGAGCTCTCACCTCTTCGAGCCGTTCCCGGATGATATGCAGGACCTCGCCCTCATCGACCGCTTCCACTACTACCTTCCGGGCTGGGAAGTCCCGAAGATGCGCTCCGAGTTCTTCGGCGATCAGTTCGGATTTATCGTGGATTACTTCGCCGAGTTCGTCCGTGAGCTCCGGAAAGAATCCTACGGCGATGCGATCAACGAGGAGTTCGCATTCGGAGACCACCTGAACCAACGTGACGAAAGGGCCGTCCGGAAGACTGTTTCTGGTCTGCTCAAATTACTCCACCCTCACGGAGAATACACGAAAGAAGAGCTCCGCGAATACCTCGAATTCGCTATGGAGGGACGTCGCCGCGTCAAAGAACAGCTGAAGCGGATGGGTGGAATGGAGTATCGGGCGGTCGAGTTCTCGTATTTGGACTTAGCCACGAAGGAAGAACTCTACGTTCCGGTCCCCGAGGAGGCCGATGAGGCGCTCATTCCCCCCGGGACGCAACAAGCAGGTACTGTCTACACTATCGGCGAAAGTGAAGGACGTCACGCACCGTTCCGCATCGAAACCCAGACACTCCCCGGTTCTGGGAAGACGAACATCTCGGGGACGCCAGGGAAGAAGATGAAAGAGTCGTTCGAGACTGCGTGCGACTACCTCCAAGCGAATATGCGCGAGCTCCGCCGTGATGAAACGCTGGATGAGTACAACATCAACGTCCAGGTGCTCAATCCATCCGACGCGAACGAAGGCGGCGAAACGAGCGTTGGACTTCTTGTCGGCATAGTCTCAGGGATACTCGATAGACCAGTTCGATCACAAGCCGTTGTCCTTGGCGCGATGAGTCTCATGGGTGAATTAGTTGCGGTGAGTTCCTTGATCGATAAGCTGCAGTTGGCTGCAGATTCGGGGGCAAAGACAGTGTTACTCCCGGCGAAGAACAAAGAAGATCTGGCAAAGATTCCGGATGAACTGCTGGATCAGCTCCAGCTCGTATTCTACACCGATCCGCTCGATGCAGCCAGTAAAGCAATCGAACTAGAGTAATTCCACAGAATGGGCAGGTAACTATTCATCGCGCTCCCAGAGGAGCGAATTCCCTACTTTTCTGCTTCTAACTTCTCCATCTTCTTCGAGTGTTTTCAATTTCAAGTAGGCGGTTCGACGGTCACAGCCGACATAATCGGCAATGTCCGTCGTTCCACTGGGACCGAGATTGACTAAGGCTTCCAGAAACTCTTGGGCAGGGTATTCCTCAGTAAATTTTCCACTTTCTTCGTCCCGATCCCGGTCGCCCATAGTAATGACGTGAGTGCCATTTCACATATGACTGCTGGATGGATTTCCATTAGTCGGTTGTCCAAAGGCTTATGCCAATAGACGAGTGACTAATGGACACGAACTCAGCCGTTGGGCACTGATCGACAGAAGTGCCCGGGTGTTGCAGCACCCAGGCTGGGTTCCGAATACACTCCGAGAACCCATGAGAAAATCAAATTCGGAAACACAAGAAGGCAGCGACAGACCACTTATTGAAGACATACATCAAATAGAGTATATTTCGCTCGGGGAGGGGGCCGCGACGTGTCAAGTGTGCGGTTCCTCTCTTCACGAGGGTGCTGCGGTTGTTGTGTACGTGTTCCGGCCGGCGGGGTCGGTTCGGTACGAGGTCGGCCATGTGGTGTGTGGTGATGGTCGGCATGAGCGTCCTGGCGTGTTCACGGTTGGTGTGCGGGAGTTGATTGTTGGGGGCCGAGTAGGGTGGTGTTCTGATGGGGCGACGCAGTCGGCGTGGCCGGTGCTGCTAGAACCGGATGTTCTGGCGGTGAGTGCGGCGTCGATGAAGTCGATCAGGCTGGTTCCTGACGGCGGTAGTTCGCCCGAGAACGTTGCGGCTGACGTTGAGAAACCGGATACGCCCGGGTCGCTGACCAAGGTGTCTTTTGGCGAGGCGCAGCGTCGTGCAGGTCGGCCAGGTGACGATGTGGTCCGCGGGTTGTTCTGGGGTGGTGAGCGATGACGTCGAGCGATTCGGGATTTGAGGATTCGCATCTCGGTGTCGAGTTGGACATGCCGCGGTCAGTGGAGGAGATGTTGCTGCCGCACGTGTACGTTGGGCTCGAAATCGACCTGCTGTCCCCGGGAGACGGCATCGTTACGGATCGGCATCATGCGTCGGCAGACAGGTACGAAGCGGACGATCCGATGAACCAGATCGGAGGACAAATTTCACCGTTCACTCTGAGCGGGTGGTTGCGGCACGGGTGTGAGTATGTTGTCCAGACAGCTGGAGCGACGGCGTGCCATCCGGGTGAGCCGAATGCGGATTACATGCGTGCGAGCGTGTACGAGCGTGATCTCGACTCGGGGTACCATGAAAAGGGCGCATGCCTTGACGGACACGAGGATGGGTGTGTCCTCTATGATTTGTTCGGCGGGTTCGGTGACAAGCCGGGGAAGTTGTTGCGTCGCCCGGTGTCGTTTTCGCCGATCCGGCGGCAGGTGGATGTCTTGGACGGTGAGGCGGAGGCGCACTTCCGACAGATCTCGAATCAGGTGCGGTCGCGGAACGAGGAGGATGGTGGGCAGCCGCTGCGGCAAGCGGATCGTGGCGTGCTCGGGAACGTTGAGGGGACGTGGAAGTTGACGCTCCGGGAGTTGAAGCCAGAGTTCGTCGGGTTGCTGTTGGAGGCCGTGTCGTTCCTTGACGCGCATAGTGACCAGTTCGAGTTCCAGCTGGGTGGTGCGCGGAATTTCGGGGCGGGGATCGGTGATGTGTGGGTGATTAATCCGCTGTACACGGAGTCAGAAGTGCGCCGCGTGTTCAATCGCGCACAGGCGACGACACAAGCGATGGAAGAGAAAGATGAGGTGTGGGCGTCGGAGTGCCGCCCGGAGTTCGTCAGGACGTTGCAGGCGCGTGTGGCGGCTCGTGATGGTGATGTGCCGATGCCGACTGGTGATGATGAGTCTGGAGGTGAGTCGGCGTGAGTGACGAGCGTGAACCGCCGTGTGAGGAAGATGATGGTGCGGGTGAGGATGCGGGTCTCGATGAGTTGCAGCCAGTGGAGTCGTCGCTGCGGTCGGCGCAGGACCGGTGTGCGTCTGAGAGCGCTCCGGACGAAGAGGTTCCGGGTGGTGATGGGTTGGATGAGTTGTGTTCGCCGGTGTCGGAGCTTCGGTCAGTGCAGGAGCGTGCTGGTGACGAGGATCAGCGGGGTAGCGAGGATGACTGAGTCGGGAGTCGAGCCGATGGTGGCGGTGTACAGGCACGACGTGCATAAGGCTCGGTCGCGGGGACATGAGGCCGCGGCGTTGTGGTTCAACGAGGTCCAGGTGAACGAGGACGTACCGTTGGGTGCGGATGGGGATGCGGCGTTGTTGAGTCGGCCGCGCGGGTCGCCGGAGCAGACGCTGGACGCGCAGGCGTCGTGGCGGCGAGTGTCGTTGTTGACTGGTGAGGTTGTGTCGACGAGCGTGTCTGGGGGTGCTGGGGAGTCGTTGCGGGAACTGGTTGGGATTGCGGATGCTGAGGCGGCGCATGCGGCGTGGTTGGCGTCGTCGGTGCCGGCTGGCGTCAATGAGTCGCCGTATTACCCGTACACGTCGCTGAAGTACCACACGTTGCTCGTAGCGGCGTTGCTGGATAGTTACCGGGCTGGGTTCGAGTTCGGCGACGTGTACCTGGCGGTTGCGGACGCGGATGCAGTAACGCCGCATCGAACGGTGCTGGCGACGGACTCGTTCGCGTTGACGGTGACGGGTGAGCCGGGTGACCGGGTGGCGGCGCGGCTTGGTGATGTGCCGGCGCGGTCGTTTGCGGATGTGTGGTCGCGGCTCCCGGCGCTACCGTTTGATGTGGGTGAGTCGAGGGAGTGGCGCGTGTTGGATGCGCAGCTCAGAAGGATTCGGTCGTGGTCGACGGCGCTCCAGTACATCGAGGAGTTCGTGGCGGCGTTCACGTCGTCGACGCCGGCGACGAGTGGTGCTGTCCTGGGAGGTGAGTCGCGTGGCGTGTGACTGGACAGGCGGCAGCGAGCCTGGTTCGCGTGATTTCGGCGATGGCACTGGAAACAGGGTGTGTCTGGGAGTGGGTGGTCGCTGCGTAGATGACACTGGAAACGGGGTGTGTCCAGGTGGGTGTGGCAGTGGATTCGCGGGGGTGGTGGTGTGACGGTGGTACAGCAGGTGTTGTTCGAGGTGGAGTCGCCGTACTTCGGGCATCCGTACTTCGTGTCGGGGAACGCGGTGTTCAATGCGGTTGCGTCGCGTGTTGATGAGCGGACGCGACGGTCGCTGCACGTGAGTCACGGCGTGTTCGTGCCGGGTGAGTACGGTGAGTTCCCGGAGGATGCCTCGCAGGATGGGTACGCGGGGAAGCTCGGGAAGTCGCTGCCTGAGGTGAATGCGTATGAGGATTTGTTCGTGTTCAGGGATGCGGCGCAGCGGTGGTTACTGTCGTCGCGGCCGCGGGATGCGCATAACGTGCTGCCGGTGCAGTCGCATGGTGGGCGTGTGGCATTCGCGCCGGAGACGTGGTTTGGGCGACCGGAAGGCCAGCGGAAGCAACGCCGTTCGGTGTCGTGGTACGTGCACTGTTACGTGCACAGTGACGTGGACGGTGTCGTGCCGGTGTCCGAGGACGTGCTCGATGGATTGCAGCTCGGTGGGGCGCGGAACTACGGGTTCGGGGAGGTGTCTGTGGTGGAGACGCAGCTCGTGGATCTCGATGCGTTGGATTACTCTGGGGTGCGAGAGGCTGACGGGTTGCAGTTAGAGCTTGTGACGCCGTACGTCCTGGCGAGTGAGGCTCCGGACGCGGATTCGCAGTCGGTACCGTGGTGGTGGGGCGTGCCGGCTGACGGGTTGCGTCGTCGGGAGACACGCCTCGTGAATGGTGACGAGTCGCACGCTGTGGCGACGGTTGATCACGGGCAGGTCGTCGAGTACGACGGGGGCGACGCGGTGCGGACGGCGAAGAACGGTGTAACGCGTGTCGGGACGCATTCACGGTTCGGGTTCGGCGAGTTCCGGCTGCGCCCGTGCGGTGCGGATCGGGTGCCGGAGCGTACGGCTGCCGCTTCGGGCGGTGATGCGTGATGGTGTTGGAGCAAGTCGCGTTTGACATCGAAACGACTGGCTTCAACGTTGCTGACGAGGTGACGACGGTTGGGTTCGCGGTGCCGATGGGTGTGCGCGTGTTCGTGCAGACTGGCGAGCGGGACGCGCCGGGGATTGAGTCGGTGGTTGAGTCCGAGGTGTCGGAGACGCTCGTGCGTGTGTCTACGCACGCGTCTGAGCAGCAGTTGCTGGTCGCGGTGTCGGAGTTCGTTGCGGAGCGGTTCAGTGATAGTGACGTGTTGCTCGTGGCGTACAATGGTGAGCGGTGGAACGGCGGGTTCGACTTGCCGTTCCTGCGGACGCGGTTCGCGGCGGCTGATTTAAGATGGCCGTTCGTGGACGTGCCGTACGCTGATGTGATGCCGGTCGTCACGGATCGCTTCAACACGACGGTGGATGGTGACGAGAACGGTGATCTCGTGACGGCGTACGACGTGCTGTGCGACGGGTCGTACGGTGAACTGGACCCGTTCGCGGACAGCAAAGAGGCCGTCGCCGCGTTCGAGGACGGACGGTTCGCGGAGCTTGTGCTGCATAACGTGGCGGATGTGCTGCGGACACGGGCGCTTGGTCGCGTCGCCGAACGGTACTGTTCGAAGTCTGAGTTCAAGGTGAAATCGCTCACACCAACGAGGTCGATGTGAGATGCCGGTGAGTCGAACTGACTGTGGTGTTCGGGGGGACTGGGTGGTGCCGCCGGATTCCCGGTAAGTGGTAGGGGGCGGTGATGCGGGGCGACGGGCTGCGGATTGAAGCGATACTCCACGACTTCCCGTCCGCGCGGTGTGAATAGCTGCAGAACTGACCACTCGCAATCAAGGAATGACAGAAACACAGTCACACGATCACGACGCGACGAGACCGGAGACGAGCGAATTGAGCGGTGAACCGGCGGAGCGATTGACGCCTGAAGAGTGCCACGAAACGGTGGACCCGGAGACGCGAGCAACCGTGTTGTCGGACTACGGGCACCGATGCCAAGTGTGCGGGCGGTACGGGCCGCAGAAAGGCGGATTAGCGACGCTGCACGTCCACCACATCGAACGGAATCCGGACGGGATGGACGAGCACGACTTAGAGAATCTGACGTTGCTGTGCCGCTCGTGTCACAGCTGGTTCCATCAGAAAGCAACACCAGACGACGCACCGGTCGAAATCACGGAGGCGGATCAGACCGTGCTGCTTCCGCAGGACATCGAGATCCTGCGGTACGTCGCGGATCACGGTCCGGCGCGAACGGGCGATATCGCGTCCGGACTCCCGACGGACCTGTCGGTGTCAGCTATCCGCGAGCGCCTGTGGGTGCTGATGGGCCTCGACAACCTCGTCAAGACACGCGACCGGCAGATCGTGGATAAGGACGTCGAAACCGGGGAATGGGGGCTCGTCGAACAAATCGAGAACTCGGCTCGCGGCCACATCCCGGACGACCCGCAGCTGTTGCTCCAGCGGATGGAGGACGAGCAGGTTCGGCAGGCGCTCGACCGCGGGTGTGACCGTAGCGACATCATTGACGTGCTCGACGTGTCGCGCCGGACGACGTTCAACAAGCACAAGCGCGCCTGTGCGTACGACTTCCCACTGTCAGCATTCAGTCGCGGCGGGCGACCGACCGACAGCGACCGGTCGGAACGCAGCACCACAGCGACCGACAAAACGGCGGGAGAGAGCGATGAACAGCAGCGGCTTGATGCGGTGACCGAACAAGACCCTGACTCGCTGGGCCGCACGGAAACGTGGGGGACGCCAGAGCCGGACTCTGAAACGCGGCCCTCGGATGAGAACGGTGAAGATGCAAGTCAGGCTGTGACCGAGAGCGGTGCCGACGATGAACTGCGTATGCATCTGCAGCACGCAATCGACGCGCTACAGGAGGTGAATTCCGCGTTGTAGAGGCATTAGGATTCTGGAATGCAGAGGGCGTTCGAGGAGTTCTTTCAAATTGACAAACTCCACCAAATCTAAATGTATCTGCTGAGGATAACCTGCTATTAATGGGCTCAATCCGTTCCTTCGTTCTCAATCTCGTCTCTCGACAGATGGTTGGTGGCACTCATTTGAGTCATTCTACTGTACGTCAACTCCCGATTCCATATCCAGGGAAATTCACAGGAACCACGCCTAATAGCGAACCGATTGTTGATGGGCCCGCTTCTCGCATTGTTGACACGTCACAACTAAGCGACTGACTCAGAGACAAATGCCCGAAATCCCGCCAAAACACCCACAAACGCCACATGAAGCAAGAGAGCTCGTAGAGCAAAGCCGGCAGACTCTCCTAGAGGGATATGAGAGTGACAATGATGTCATTCAGGATCTGTTTCATAACTACGACCGGGATGTCAAGCGGGACCTTGACACTCCAGCACAGGTGATTCCTGAGCTGTTGCAGAATGCTGATGACGTAAAGGAGTGTGAGACAGTCGAGATCTTAATTTCAGAAGATGAACTCGTTGTTCGGAATGATGGCCGACCACTTCTGGAAGAAGAGTTCGAAGCCATATGTCATATCGGACAGAGTACAAAGCAAGAGCCGGGGTATATTGGCCACTTCGGCCGTGGGTTCAAGTCTGTTTTCAGCGTCTCGGATCACCCGCAGATTCGTTCGGGATTCCTCCGCTTTGGCTTCAAGCGGGACCGATGCGTTCTACCTCTACATCTCGTAGATGAGACGGCCGTTGATGAGATTAAGTACGCACCTGCGACCGAGGTCAGGTTGCCTTTCACCGACCTTACGGAGTATGATCGGTCACAGCTCATGGGGCAGATTGAGTCTCTCCCTCGATTGATGCCGTATCTCCGGAACGTCTCGAAAATCAGTGTCGTTGATCACGGCGAGCGGACAACCTATCGACGGGAAGAAACGGCCAGGGGAGCGCTCACTGAGGTTGAGATTTACGAGAATGAAACCCTCCATGAGAGACGTCATATTTTCGGTATTGAGGAGGTCCCACCGGAGGCTGAATTTTCCGAGTTAGTCAAGCATCGCGCTTTAGAAAACGAAGAGGAGTTCCGAGATGAACCGGTGCCGATCAAGATTTCGTTCCCCGTGGATAAGGATGGTAATCCAATCTCTGGAGACGATCCCAGTCGGCTGTTCAATTTTTTCCCCACAGAAACGGAACTGGATATTCCGTTCGATATTCAAGCCGATTTTCTTCTTGACTCTGACCGTTCCAGCCTGCATAATACCAAGAGCCCGTACAACCAGTGGATTTTCGGCCTCGTGAGTGCAGTCTTTGAAAGGGCAGTCGAGTATTATTTAGAGTGGGATTCATCCACAACCACGTTCCTGGAACTTGTGCCAACTCGAAGAACACTTGATTCCCATCTTCAGCGCATTCAGGAAGATATCTTGGATGTTCTGAGGGAGCACGAATGCATTCCAGGTCAGGATGGGGAATACTACCTTCCTGAGCAGATCATTGTGCCTGACTCCCGACTGGAAGAGCTGCTCTCTGAGTCAGATGTTCAAGAATTGCTCGGAGAGGACACTAATTATCCTGCAGACTCGCTGACGCAGCGGTGTCTCAATGATCTCGTCGGGTTGGGGTTGCTTGAGGAGCTTACGATTGATAGTCTTGCCCAAGCTGGGCAGGATAGTAATGTTTACCGCAAAAAGTCAACTTCCGAGTTGTTACGTTTGGCTGCCCTTTTCAACGAATTGTGGGAAGACACATATCGGGATAAACGATCCTACAATGATGAGCGGAGAGAGTTCCTTAGTGCAGTTAAGCAAATTCCGCTGGTTCCACTCCAAACCGGTGCTGTAGTCAGCAGCAATGACACGGATTCGGATCCGGTTCTTCCGCCCGATAGCGGGGGAGATGAGTACGAGATTTTCACTGATCGGATCACGCTTGTAGACCTTACTTTTGACGAGCCGGATGGCAATGGCAAGGCGGAGGATCACAAAGCAGTCGCAGCTGATGCTCGTTCCTTTTTCGAGAACGCATTAGGGCTCTCGGTCGTTGCAGATGAATACATCATCACCAAGATAATCGCGGATGCTTTTAAGAATCCAAGCGCCGAGGCTGATTCGACGTTGGATGCATTTCTGGAGTTTGTTATCAGTAACAAACACCGACGGAGCGTTGCGCGTAAGAAGAATGCTATCCGGCTGAGGGTTAAATCATCCAGCAGCGACGAGTCTGTGTATAAAAAGCCATCAGAGCTCTATCTCCCAAAGGCGTATGGCTTGGACTATGATCTGGAAATACTTCTTGAGGATATCGACTCTGCGCAGTTCGTGACGCCATCATACCGTGAGTTAGGAGACTCACTATCACCATGGTCGAGTTTCTTAACGAAGGCGGGGGTGAGAGACAAACTCGAAGTAACGGAGGAGGGTACGAAAACACGTGAAAAATTCCGTAATAAGGACGAGTTAGAGGCGGAACTTGATTCGTGTGGTGACACATCGACTAATATTCCGCAAGCACCGAAACACTCGGGAGATAGCTACGATACATGGCTGAGGGGGTATCGGTACGCGCTCTCTGATCACGAAATCAGCGACACATTCGAAGAGTTGCTGGACATCATTCCGGATAAAGGGAGAGAATCGGGGGCACAGTCCTGGGAGCTGGCAACGATGCTTGCATCGTGCTGGGACTACTACGAAGATCGTCTGTATAAGAAACTCTACTACACAGCCCAGTACGGGAAAGGAAATCCGTTCCGCAAGAAATCGCAGGAGACACAATGTCCGTCCAAATTCGCTTATCGGATTCGAAACACAGCATGGTGTCCAACAAAAACAGGAACGAAAAGCCCCCCATCAGTGTTGCTGCTTGACATCCCTCGAACACAGGGACAGCCTGACGTGCGGTACCTCAACAATGACCTCCCGTTTTCAGACGCGATCTATGATGGTCTGAATATCAACACTCGGTTAGATCCGTCGTCTGTCCTGAAATTACTCACACAGGCCCCCACGGTCTGGAGTGATGGTGAGCCGAGTGAAATTCGAACTGCGGTTAACGATCAGCTCGATCAGTTCAAGGCTGGTCTGGCCGATTGTTCGGACGACGAGGCTGAACGGTTGCTTTCGGAACTCCGGAAAGCTCCGTTTCTGTACGTTCAGGCAGCCGAGACACAATTCCGAACGCCACCACAAGTGGTGCTTGAAGGAATCAGTCTCGATGACCAATTTGTCTCAATATCAACACTCTACACCCGTCACCACCAATTCCTGCAAGAGAGGGTCGGCGTACAGAAGCGGGTAGAAATAGATGACTGCCTAGACTTCCTAGCCAGCCACTCCGGTACGGAGTTCACCGACGAGACATCGAAAGCGTGGAACCAGACTCTTCGAGAACTATTGAATGAACTTGATGAGTTGAGTGAGCATGAATTCCGCGACTTAGCTGCACTAAAACGGCTTAGCCAAGAGGCTGTCGTACCTACCCACTCGGGAACAACAGTGCCACTCACCGAGATCGATTTCTATTGCTACGACGAGGGTGTTCTGGAGGCGACAGAACAAGAGATCGGTCACCGAGTAATTCAACAACCCGAGTCACAAAACCTGACACAGAAGCGGCTGATCCCTTTGTGGGAAGTCCTTGGGCTGGAAAACCTTCGAGCTGCCGTGGAGCTTGATCTTGCCGATGCCACTAATTTGGAACCAGCGGATGAATGGAACAGGGTCGTTGACGATGACCGACTCCGGAAGCTATTGACAGTCTCTCAAAGTTTTATAGAGACGAGTCCCAGGAATCGAGACGACGAACTAAACGAGCTTACGACACTTAGCCGGTATCACGTCGAACAGCATGATGCGCTACAGGGATACTATACGTTAAACAATCAGAAGATCTCCGAGCGCCTTCCCTTGCAATCCTACATAGACCACACCAACACGCGGATTCTCAGAGCATCCGGGGCCGAGTCGTACTACGACATAGCAACGAAGCTTGCAGATGAACTGCAACTCCCTCTGGACCAATATCGAGAACTCAGATCGTTATTATCTGGAGCAGTCGGGGCAGAATCAGACTTTCTTGAGGCCTATCTCGACGATCACGACATCAATCTCGTTTGGTTCACGGACCATTCGATTGAGAAATTCGAAACGGACACACAAGAAAAAAAGTCAGACGCCAAGACGGAACCCACTGGTCCAGAATCAATTGAGTCCGTTGCGAAGTCTGAGTCTGACGAGATAACTACCACTACCAACGAACCGAACGAGAGAGACGCGAAAACAACCACCATCGAGGGGCCTCAGGAGGCTAACTCATCGGATGGATCCGCAGAAACCTCGGACCCGTCTTCAAATTCGGAGCCAGCATCGGCCGAGCCTGAAACGGCGGGCCAGTCACCGCCGATGGGCTCAGACACTTCTTCCAAGTCTCCTGTGGAAGACAGTTCCTCTGGTAGGCGCTCGACAGCAGACTCGAATTCCAACTCTCCCGAAGCAATCTCCTCAAATCAGGAATCGGAGAACAGACATAATAGTGGGGCTCGGAATACGGACGCGCAGTCATCTACATTCGAATCGCAGGTTTCGCCGTCTTCGATAGGCAGTAGGACCGCTATTGAAAACAAACCCGATTCACGGGATCGTTCCCAAGGTGAAGGGAGCAAATCCCGGCGAGGCACTGGGAGCGGAGGTGGAGGCGGCGGTGGTGGATCTGCCGCTTGGAAAGCTGGGCTATGGGGAGAGGAGTTTGTGCTAACGTCGCTGGTTGATGAGCTTCGGACTGCACTCGCTGAGGAGCCGTGTACCGTGACGTGGTTCTGGAATCCCGCGTTTCTGGAACTTCCCGAGCATGCGCACGACTCCGACGGTCTTGAACCGCAATCACAGTTGTCAATGGATCGTTATGGGACTGCCGTGCCCGGAGTCGAAATTACAGGCCCTGACTGGACAGTTCGTGTTCTGCATATACGAGACACTAGCCTTGGTTCCGATATTTTGGTTGAGGGCGCAGACTTCAGGATGTCAAACGAGGCGGACAGCTTATTGGCTCAAATTCAGCCTTCTGAAAATGACGAAATATGGATTGAAGTAAAGTCGTCAGTCGGCACTATGGATAGTTTCAATTTAACAATCCCAGAGTATGGCCGGGCACGAGAGCAGCAAGATGACTACTGTATCGTCACAGTCTGTCAGGTTGGGACACCACATGTGTACATCGACCAGCGATTCACGAACTTAGCCGCTATGTCGGACAGGGGTGAAATCACTATTCAAAATAATGGTGAGCTCCGGATAGACTACTGACTACTATCCATCAGCTTTGTTTGATGCGAACCTCTCCGCTCTAAGTATTCATAGAGATCGCGGTGGCTAGCATCTGGTTAGGAAGTCAAGGATGGTGTAACTAGGGAACAGGACACCCGTGAGCAGCAGATCAAGTCGCCAATCCACCACAAGATTAATGCTCTAGACACATAGTTTTCTATTTGATTATGCCTATTGGGCATTTTGAGTCGGCGGGGGAGAGTATCGAATACGGTGCTGCTGGCTGTCTCTTTCCCGTCGATGAACTAGATGCGACTGTACTCCAGTATCGAGATGCCCAACTTGCGCTTGACGACGTCGATGGGTCGAATGTCATCGTCGTCGCCCCGACGAGCCTTGCAACCAGTTACTCCCTCACCCAGCACGCGCTCACCGCGATTCCTGTCGACAGCTTCTCCACTGCAGTCCAGACCCAGCTCTCCAACGAGCTTGACGATCCCTTAGATACGTTCGAGCTCATCCAGATCGGCAAGCGGAACCGAGACAGTCCAAACCACTCGCTCACTGAATTCACAACCGCCTGAACCCGATCTGCAGACTCACAGAACCCAACAAGCCCCACCACATGACTACCAATGACTGAGACACTCGCCGATGAGTACCCGGAAGCCGCCCCGTATATCCAGCAAGCTGTCGACGAACACGGCGAAGACTGGGTGCTGGAGAATTACTACCAGCAACTCTACCCGCTTGGGAGACTCATGAAGATGCCCGAAAAGGACGAACTCCCGTTCTACGACGCGGACAAGCACGACACGATGACGGAGGAGGAACGGCTCGAAATGTATCAAGCGTGGGCCGAGTATCGAGAAAACCTCCGTACCGGAACGAAACCTGGCGAGTGACTCCCACCCTACATTTTTCTCAGCGGTAGTTCTTGAGTGACGTATGGATTTGGACCGGGCGCGTGGTGTCCTCCTTGGGCTAGCGTGTGGAGATGCGCTTGGCCGGCCAGTCGAGTTCGCGTCTGCGTCGGAGATCAGTGCTGAGCACGGCCGGCTTGACGAGATGGTCGGGCACGGCACGTGGAACCAGCCCGCAGGGACGATCACAGACGACACCGAACAAGCGCTGTGCATCGCCCGAAGTCTGGTAGAACACCAAACGTTCGATCCGACGGATATCGCAGAGCGGTTCGTCGCGTGGTACGACAGCGGGCCGTTCGACATTGGAGGGATGACGCGGCGGGCGTTGAGTCGTCTCAAGCGCGGCGACGCGTGGGACGATGCGGGCCAGCACGTGTGGGAGAACAGTCCGGAAGGGCAGAACGCGGGGAACGGGAGTGTGATGCGGTGCGCGCCGCTCGCCATCCCGTACGCGACGGAGTGGGATCGACTCGCCGAAGTGAGCCGGCAGTCCTCGCAGATTACGCACGCTGACCCGCGATGTACGGAAGGCTGCGCTGTCCTGAATCTCACAGTGGCTGGCCTCCTCGACGACGCGGACGCGCCGTTGCAGGATGCGCTCGATTTCATCGGTGGGGACGCGCCTGGCGAGCTTGTGACGGCGCTCGAACCACTCGCTCGTGGTAACTCACCTGGCACGCTGGAAACGTCAGGGTACGTCGTGCATTCGCTGCAGACGACACTTCACGACGGGTTATTCGTGGACAGTGCCGAGGATGCGATTGTGACGGCGGTGAATCGTGGCGGTGATACGGATACGATTGGGGCGATTGCGGGTGCAGTCGCTGGGGCGCGGTTTGGGGCGTCCCAGCTTCCGGATCGATGGCTGAGTGGTATCGACGAGACCAACGAACTCGAAACGCTGGCCGAGCGACTCGTGGAGGTGGCGTGATGTACGTGTTGGCGTTTGACCGAGACTGGACGGTGGACGTGAATCCGCATCCTCGACGGGAGGCGGTACCGTTGGAGTGGGTGCGATACTGGGCACACGTGGCCGGTCACGAAGTCTGGGCTATCGGGAATCAGGACCTCGTAGAGGAAGCAGACATTCCGGGCACGGTGGAGTCGATTCGGAGGCGTGACGGACACGTCGATGCGCTTGGTGAGCAGGACGAGTACGGGTACTACGAGTGGTGGCCTGAACGCGAGGAGCGTCTCCGGATTCTTGCGGAGTTGTTCCCGGATGCCGAGGGGTACATCGCTGTTGATGATCTCGATTTGGGGCACGTTGATGGCTGGGAGCATTACCACGCGTGGGACTTCGTGGAGTCTGTCCGGCAAGGGGACCTCGGGCTGTCAGCACCGCCCTCAACTGATCTGAGTCCGGACGGCGGGTTTGAATCCGGTGACGCAGTTCGAGAGGTCCTTGCTGACGGGTACGTGTTTGAACTCACACACCGGACGGACGGTGAACAGAAGACGCATCTCGTCACGCATTTCGAGCCGGACCGCCCGTCGATGACGCCGTTGAAAGGCCCGCCAGCGTTCTGGTTCGAGACGGTCGGGAACGACGAGCGGTTCTCCGTTCGACTCCCCGAGATTGAGGCGTTGCATCCTGTCCCGTATGACCGCCTCGCTGATCCATTCGCGGGGGTTGCGTTCGCGGCAGTGCGAAAGCAACTCGAAGATGACCCTGCGTCGGTGGACAAAGACACGCTCCAAACGATGCTGTCTGATGCGGCAGCGGATGGGACGAGCGTGGATCGCCGTGAAGCACTCCGCCTGGCCGTGGCTGCAGTGAAATACTGTGACGAGTCTCGTGAGGTCGCTATCGATGCTACGTTTGCCCTCCTTGCTGACGAGCCGTCGGCGCTCGACCGAGCAGCGCTCCAAGCACTTCACGAAGCCGCGACGGACGACCGAACGGGGCTGAAAGATCACGTTGGTGACTTGGCGGCCTACGCGAGTCAGGACTCGATGTACCAGCAGGCTGCGACGCACTGCTTGATGGAGTTGGCGGAAGCTGACCCGGCGAGCGTTCTCGACGCAGTTCCCGCTCTAGAAGCAGCGGCGACCGCAGAGACGGAGGCAACACAGAGTTACGCGGTGTACGCACTCTCCTGTGTCGCGGAAGCGCATCCTGAGGAGGTGTTCCCTGCGATTGCTGCCTTGGTTGGGGCAATGCAGAGTGAGGATGAGACGACGCAGACGAATGCGTTAGCGGCGCTTGGAAAGATTGCGTCGAACTATCCGGACGCCGCAGAACCAATCGTGACTGAGTTAGTGGCGGTACTGGACGCTGATGCGAAGCGCGTTCGGAATAATGCGGTCGGGTTGCTCGGTGACCTCGCGCAGGAACATCCGGCGGTCGTGATTGAGTACGCTGATCAGATCGCTGCGCGGTTGGAGGATAACAATATTCAGGCGCGGGTGAACGCGTCGATTGCGCTCCAGCGAGCAGGTGAGGCAGATCCTGCTGCAATTCGAGCACAACAGGATCGGTTAGCGGCTGCGTTGGAGGATCCGAGTCCGGAAGTCCGGGCGAACGTGTGCTCGTTGATCGGGAACGCGTACGTGAGCGTGCCTATCGAAACGCTTGCAGAAGTGAAAGAGAACGATCTTGACGAGACAGTGCGCGACCGAGCGAGATGGGCGATTTCACGTCTTGACTGAGACGTACGTGGGTCGAGTTAGATATTGACGACGGGTCGAGACTCCATACAAACCGAGTCTAACCGCCCCATGTTGTCTGCGTGAACTATAGCCACGAGAGGCCGGTGTTGAGTTCTTCGAGGAAGGATGGCCGGATCTGAACAGTGGGTGGGAACGATAGTTGTTCGCCTTCCCGGTCAAGGATCGTTTCGCGGAGGAATGGATGGGCTGGGTCGAATGAGGGGCTTGCTTGGATGCGGTAGTCGCTGTCGATGGTGAACAGCGCGGCGTCGAATGCCCGGTGGTGCAGCGAGTTCAATACGAGAACGTTCTCCGGATGTTCGGCGAGTTCGGGGCGTTGACTCCGCGGAAGGATGTGTGCGAGATCCAGCAGTTCATCTTCTCGAATACCAGTCAGGGTGCACGCGTGGTCGTAGCGGTCGAGTATGTCTACCCGGAAGGCGTCACTCACGGTGATCTCGGATGTTTCGTAGCGGCGAATCCGGCCACTCGAATCGAGGGGTTCGCCGGTCGGCCACTGGGCAACCTCTCCGGTCTGGACCCACTGCTGCCAGACGTCCGGTGCCTCGCTGTCGTCGTTTTGTTGGGCGCGGTCGTGCAGCCACGTGACGGGGACAGCGTTGGTGTTGAGGATCGAGAAGTGGAACTGGTAGTTCGGAACCTGTGTCCCGTCATCGGCCTGGTACGCGCGGACTTCGAAGTGGTCGGGAACGCAGAGCCCGCAGAACTCAACGACGCCTGATTCAGGCTTGCGGAACACGAGGACGGGCGGGACGTCCTCGCGCCGCCCGGCCGCAGCGTTGTCGAAGGCAGCCTTGATTTTCTGGTTCTGGGTGGACTCGTCGTAGGGGTTCGAGGCCTTGGCGTCGCCCCAGTAGCTGATGTACCCGGCGTTGACAGCGAGCGTGTCCTCCCACGGGTCATCGTGCTGGGAGATGCCGCTATCGTTCGAGACGAGCACGAGCGCCGCGGGCGTCTCTGACCGGTCCGCGCCGAGATCACGGATGCCGCCGGTATTCTTGATGCCGCTGTCGAGTGGGCCGCGGATCCACCGCAGGAACTGGTCGTCCGAGTTTCGGTAACTCCCAGTGTCGCGGTATTGCTGCCCGACCCGAAACGCGTGTTGCATGATACCACGGCATTACGTCTGTCAGTCAATAAATGCCTGCGTGATACACGCTACTCGATTCCAGCTGAAAAGTCGTTAGGTCTGGGATTTAGCGGCCAAGATTGTTCGCCTGACTCGGCCGACGATGGTAATGGTAGTGTCTGAACCCACTGATCCGTATTATCTCGCCCTTGACTATATGGGTTAGTGGTCAAACTTTATTGGATGTGAGTCAGGAATCAATTGAAGAAACTTTGGAGAATATCTGGAGTAACTGGCGGGAGGAAGAAGGACGCTGTTCACATTGTCCTGCTCGGAATACACAGCATCCACCGTATTATGGTGATGGAGTTGGCACGGCTGATATCGCCTTCGTTGCCGAAAAGCCAGGGGGAACACAATCTGGACGAGTGGACGGACCGCCACCGGCCCATGTTGAGGAAACACACCGAGAGCGAAATGATAACCGAAACGGTATGGACTGGATCAAGGACGGGAATCGTCTTCGGAGATTTTTCGACTCTCTAAGTTCTGACCTTTGGTTCACCAAAGATTCAGAGTATCCTGCCTACTTTACGAACGCCAGAAAGTGTAGAAAGATTACTGGTGAGAACAAATGGGGTAATAATCACGCAGATTACTGGTGTCGGCAGTATCTTGAAGAAGAGTTGACCGCTCTCGACCCGGAGATTGTGCTTGTGTTCGGAAAGCCAGCAGCCGAATCTGTCTTTGCACATTACGAAGTTAAGGATTGGCCGAGCAAGATGTCCAACCGTGTTCTGGTTGAATACCAGAGCGAAACAGATGATACGCAGATTATTTTATCATATCATTGGAGCGGGATCGGACGGAATGTTCGCCATGTGGATGGAGTAGAAGGAACGAATGAATATCAAGATAAGTTAGCAAAAGTAGTTGATCAAGTCCTTTCATGAGATGATGGCAAGTTGTACTGTTAGAGACTAAGGATTTCAACAATTCCCATTCTGGTTGATTGGTCTAACCGAACGCGACATCCTCAATGGCTCTCAGGAGTTCCTGGTTGGTAACGGTGAGGCGAAGCCCGAGTTCTGGGGACGGTGCGCGGTTGATCATAGTGTGCCAGTTTTGGAAGAGGATGGCGATGTTCACGCCGTAGACGCGAAGCTTCTCGTTGCTGCTGTTGATGACTGGCATGAAATCATTCGAGATCTGGTTTATTGACTCTTCAAGCGCCCAGCGTTGATAGTATGGGAAGTGGATACCACCGCCCGAATGCGGAGGTAACGAACGGTCAGTCAAGTATGCCGCGTGTGTCGATGCATTACCGACCCCAGGTACCAAGTCGGGCTCATCAAACTGCTCTGTCAGTGTAGACGGGAGAGACGCAGCCGACGCTTCAACCTCCGTGAAGTCCGAGAGGTTCGTTTGGTCCTCGGTATCTGAAGGGTCGGCTCGCTTCAATTCCTGGGCCGTGAACTCGATGAGCGAAGGATTGCTACTATCGTACGGGTAGGAAACGGCGGCTGGTTTCGATGACGTCTTCCACGACACCGCCGGAACGTACCCGACGTGATTTTGTGGCGTATATCCCTTCAGCTGTTTAATCACGGTTCGGTTCGGCGCTCGAACCGCCCAGTCGGGGCCTGCAATCTCACGGAACGCGTCGATCAATGCCCCTGAGATCATCTCACTGTCGGCGTACAACGCTTCAACCTCAAGGAATTCCTCTGCTATCGGTGCGAGCTCAGTGACCACTCTGGGATACTTCGATTTATCTGGCAGCCACCGTGTACCGAGTGTGAATCGAGCTTCCGTATCAATAATCCCGAGAACTGCATACGTCCACTCTGACCGGTTGTCATTCTCCGACTTCGGAGGGCGGTTGATCGTGACATCATTCTCGGCACCGTTCCACTCGATACGATACAGATCGACTGCTAAGGAGCGCGGCTCCGCGAAGAATTCGAGCCGGTCTGCAAGCTTGAATGTTTCACGGTGAACAGCGTCGAACTGTTCTGTTATGGCTTGCTTCTCTGTGTTTGCTAAGACCGCTTGGGCGTCATTCAGTGGGAGATCGTCGTCTCTAATGTACTTCCCAATCCCGCTGCCTTTTGGGATGATGTCTCGCTCGTAATTGTAGTCTGAAACGTTTGCGACGGTCTGTACACCGCAGTCATATAGTGCAGATGCAGCGAAGAGCCCCATATACTGCTGGAAGTCAGTGCGTGGTTGGGATCGGTGGAACGAAAGGGGAGAAATGGTTTCGTTGAAAAGAAATTGAACCCAATTTCGAAGCGCGGTCTGCTTGTCTGTCCGGGGGACTGCTCGCTCAGACAGAGGTGGAGCGACGGCACCGAATCCGTACGTGTCGCTCACTGTTGCGGGCACTTTGATTCCGTTGCGGAACACCGCATAGACCGCACGAATTACACCTGCATCAAGCGCGTTCTGTTCTTCATCGTCCAGTTCGTCAGGCACGCGTTCTTCAGACGCTAACCGGAGCGTTTCATAGCCCGGGAGGTCTGATGCGCTAGAGTAGCCGAGTTCGGTTAGCACTCGGTCTGAGTCTGAGATGTAGTCGTAGAACCCTTGATGTGTCGCGGGTTGCCGTGCTTTCTTGAGGAAGACGATTTTGAATCGTCGTATCGGTACGTCGAATGAGGCTGGCGAGAGATCCTCGACACTGAGGGCCTTGTCCATAACCGCGAGAATGGCGAGGTCGTACAGTACTGTACCATCGTTTGAGAACGGCCAGTCGTCATCCTGTTGATCGCGGTTGTAGTGATGAAGTTGTGCTGTCAGATGTGTGGTCTGCAGTAGTGTCTCGATGTCCGGCGCGGGATGGATGAGTTCAATATCACCGTCGAATCGAGTTGTGACCGATCCAAACTCTGACTTCTCAGGGTGGTCTTTGTACTTCGTCGGAGCGGTGTACTCTCCTGTCCCGCTTGGCAGTAAGGAACTGAACTGGTCGGTGTGCGAAACTGGCGAGCCGTCTGGCATGAATGCTGCATGGAACTAGTCTGCATTTACGGATAAGGGATTGCCCTGTGACTGGCCCCTCGTGTTGTCGAGTTTTGTCTGTGAGCCATTTTCCAACCTACAATGACACACGCACTCGAACAGCTCTAATAGCCTCTCTTCGACAGTTTCTGCAGGGCCCCCCACCCTAAATATAAATCCACTGCCAGTTAGATCGACTGGTGACACAGTCTCAAAAGCGAGACCCATGCCGTCTTGCACGCTACTACGCACCGTCTAGTCTGTGAGAGCGGGTTTCTAATCAGTTCCAAGACATTATTTGGATTACGCACGGTTTCCAAGATGCTTGAGCTGTGAACTCCACTGTGTCGCATATGTTTCCGCTGTATAGCGATTCTTAAACTTTCATTGAGGCCTGCTTCTGATGTTGGCTGATCACAAGCAATGACGCGCCAGCGAGCAGGATTCTTGGCGCTCGCTCAATTCCGCAACGGACACCTCCTACCCGCGGAAATCGAGGATTCGGCTTGAACAGTGAACCGGCCCCGGTTCACCCAGCACGAGGTTTTAAAAGTGGATACAGGTTACCCCGGATTGCAGGATGATAACCATGAAGCTGAACACTCGTAAAGAAATAGAGACAGGTAACTGCCCCTCCGCAGGTGTCCCCAGATGACGCGTCATATGGACACGTTCATCGATGACTCAAAAAGCGTCGATGAGCTGCGGCGAGCGAAGATTAATCGGACCGACGAGCAAGGTGCCGTCGGGGTTCCTGTCTTCCTGACCGCGGAAGAGCTTGAGCGGCAAGGAATCGACCCAGAAAAGACCGATGAAGTATTGGTTCGTGTTGAGGACGGATTCCTGCTTTTGGATCACGTCGATCCTGAGGAGTGAGACTCACCGCTCCGTCCACTTCCGATGGAAGCCTTTGATTGACAAGAAATTCAGCACCCTTCCGAGGAGACTATCAGTGGACTCTTCTGTTACTTCCCATCCTTCGTCGCGCAGGTACGAAGCGATTCCTGGGCGGTGATTTCCACCGCACGAGATGAGAACCGAGTGATACCCGTTTGCTTCTGTGATCTGCACGAGTTCTCTCGCCATCGCCGCGTCTCGGTCATACATCGCTCGGCCCTCGATAAGGAGGAAGTACGCGAGTGCCCACACAAACCCGAAACACAGGAGTGTGAGGATTACACCAGCGAAAGCCAGTTCTCGGAGTAGTCCCGGCGCTACTCGGGACAGCACCCACTCTGTAGGCTGGGCAACCAAGCCCAGCATGAGTCCGGCGAACAGTGGAGAGATGAGGAAGAGTCCGCTACGTTGCCATCGTGGCACCATTTCGTAGGTTTCGTAGACCGCCGCGTCGATGCGATCATGGACTGGGAGACCCTGTCGCTTGGCTTGTTGCTTGAACTCGTTGCTGGAACGGTACAATCGGCTGTACGTCGCACCATAGACAACGTGCCCGATGGCAAACAATGCGTAGAGGGAGTCGATATCTCGCTGGAAGTAATTCTTGTCGTGGCCCTCACGGAAGACGGCGTCGTACTCTGACAGGTCCAGGTCAAGTAGAGCCTGTTTGTCTTTCTTCGAGAGGTGGGTTTCACCCTTGACCAGCGCTTCCGGCATACTCAGTTCGTTGCGTCGAGGATGGTGAGGTCTCGTTTCAGGTGCGGTTCGACTTTGGGACTCCGGCAGTCGACATCAATCTGTTCGTGTTGCCAGTGGCGACCATCCTTCCCGTTCCAAACTCCGTAAATAGTGACCTTCGGGAGTTGAATGACGCCGAACAGTACCGCAAGGTAGTACAGTAATTCAGCTGCTTGTGTCCACGAGCCCGTGACTTTCCGTGGGACGTCCACCGGGTAGTCAATGTGTTGTGCTGGAACGCCGGTGTCGAGGCTCCTGTCGACGAACCCGTAATCGTTGCTGAGGAGTATGGCCTGCTTCCGACTGTTCTGATTGTACTCGTTGTAGGCCTCAACGATGGCTTCATCCCCAGTGTCACACTCAACGATATCGACGGTCCGGTTGGTCCGGAGGCGACGGTATTCGTACAGACCGAGTAATCCTTCTCGGTTCGCGCCAGCTGGCTGGTTGTCCAAGCGTGCGAATTCCTCCCCGAAGGCTTGCGTCAACTCGTGCGTGTTGTACTGCTTGAAGTGCCAGTCTAATTCTTCTTTGACGCCGGTTGCGAGTGCGTATCCGTTGGTCGGTCGTCGATCACGCTCGTCGGTGTTCCCTGTTTTACTGTCGATCCCGAGAACTTCTGGAAGTCGCCACGCGATGATGTTCGCGTCTAAGCCGAGGACGACAGGGTCGTGACCGGCTTCGAGATCTGCGTACCCGTGTCGTTGAATGAACTCCTCGACGGCGTCGTGGTTGTTGAGTGGGACGTGACCGCTGGCGACCATCGTCCGAGTGTACGTCTCAGCGTCTGGAAGATCGTTGTACGCGGGTTCTCCGTGTTTTGCAGGAATCGTTTCACGGTTGTCTTGGTACGTCATCGTGCCCTGCGTGAACCGAACCGGTGCTTGCCCATCGTCCCCCAGGTTGATCTGGACGAGTTCGCCAATATCCTCGCAGGGATGTTTGACGGAAATTGATTCAACACCCTGGTCGTAGAGGGCGTTGAGGAGAACCATCAGCCGTTGGCGTTCGATCTGCATTACAGCACCTCCTTGAAATCGATCAGGTCAGTGGCCGTTCGCGGGATTTCGGCGTAAAACTGCCCGTAGTAGCCCCCCGCTTTCCGGTGGAAATAGAAGACGTGGTCAGCGTCGAATTTGAAACCCGCCTGAAACGCGATGGCAGACATGAATTTCCGACCGGGAGTGACATCAACAGCAATCGTATCACCAGTCTCCCGAGCAGCTTCGATAGTAGACCGGTAGAACTCGATGATGTCGGGGAAATCAGTCTCGTCGTCTAAGTCGTGAACAGAGACATCAGCATCACCACCATACGCATCAACGATTACTTCGAACCGGTCAGTGGCCTCAGCGACATACTCAGCGACACCAGGATTCGACAGCACCCAAACCTCGTCCGGGACGTACCCTCGGTCACAAGCCGCAGTCACCGGATTCAGAATTCCGGGCATAGTAGGAGTGCCGTTGGTCACCCAGATCTGAGCCATTACTCCACAAGAGTCACTCCACTATCAATAGTGTTCGCGTGACTAATTCTCAACCACCATATGCGGATTTCAGAAGATTCGCCCGTTGACTCCTGTGAGTCTCTAATGGTTCGTTTATGACGACGAACGCTGACGAGCAAATCGAAACGCTTCGTAAAAAGATTCGAAATGGGGAACGTGAGCTGGATGAACCCAATCAGGAGGCACTCCTGGAGTTCAGTAACGAACTCTTCCTCATACCCAGTCAAGTCGGGGATCAACGGCATCTCAAACTCCTCCGGCATAACGTGAGAATGGGCGAGCACGGTGGCAGTCCGGTAGAGGCGCTTGAGAGTGAGGATGCTGCAAAAGAGATCGTCCGCTGGATTCACCGCACCTACGATAATGCTGAGACCAATCGTGACTATCGAGTCGCGTTGAAGCAGTTTGGGCGACGAGCAACTGACGAAAACGGAGACGATCCACCCGAATCGATGGAGTGGATCCCGTCGAACACTCCGAGTACGTACGACCCGGCTCCGGAACCAAGCAATATGCTTCAGTGGAAAGAGGACGTGCTTCCACTAATACAAGCTACCCGCAACCCTCGTGACGCAGCTCTCATCGCGGTTGGATGGGATGCAGGTGCGCGCTCCGGTGAGCTACGCGCTCTCAAGGTTGGGGACGTCACCGACTACGAACACGGTTACCAGATCACCGTTCAGGGGAAGATGGGGAAGCGAACCGTCCCACTCATTCCAAGCGTCCCGTTCCTCCAACGATGGCTTGCCGCCCATCCGAGCAACGACCCTGAGGCACCGCTCTGGAGTAAACTGACCGAGTCGGAGGCTCCCAGTTATAACGCGCTCCGTACAGCCATGAAAGACGCTGCCGACCGAGCCGGAGTAGACAAACCAGTCACGTTCACGAACCTCCGCAAATCCAGCGCGTCTCACTTAGCCTCACGCGGACTGAATCAGGCACACATTGAGGATCACCACGGGTGGACTCGCGGAAGCGACGTCGCCTCCCGATACGTCTCAGTGTTCGCAGACGATACCAGCCGGGAAGTCGCTCGTGTTCACGGCTTAGAGATCGACGAGGAAGAAGAACCAGACGCTACTGCTCCGGTCGAATGCCCTCGGTGTCACCAACAGACCCCACGAGAGATGGACCACTGCATCCACTGCCGCCAGACGATAGACAAGGAAACAGCAATCCAGCGAGACCAGACCTGTGAATGGTGCGGAGACGCCATTTCAAATTACTTTCAACACATTCCAAACTGCTCCCGCATCCGTATCAATACGGAGGAACAGTGAAATGTTAGAGGGTCAGCCAGCTATCAATTACTCGACCCGATATCAGATTCTTCTACACGAAACTAATTGTCTCTGAGGGGGTGATATCGTTTAGGCTACTGAACTGAGACATATCCATAGAGCCAACCAACTGATTACGGATGATTCGCTGTAAAAGGGTCAGAGCTGCCTGGAAGTCCGAAATAAGTTCACCGGAACTCGGGTTATTATCCCCGTGAACAACGTAGTGTCTTGAATAGCTGTAGAAATATTTTTTAGATGCAGATTTATTGGTTGTCCCTGCGAAACTTGCGAGATCATCTGTTTCGACGTCCAACTCATCAATCAAGTACTCAATTCGGTCCTGGGTTCTGGCCTGCTGATTATACAGATCGGAATATCTCTTGGCTAATAATTCAATTCCACTACAAACACTAAGTAGACGTCCTTCAACGGGACGTGTTGCGTTCATTGCATCCCAATAGTACCCCAACACCTGCCGGACACGGAGATTGTTTTTCACCGTATTGTCATAATTGTCGAATGCTTCATCGAGATAAGTGGATAAATCGTTACCCCAGGCTAGGCGTCCGGAAGCAAGCGACCCACCAATATCGCCCTGAGTAGAGTACAGTTGTGTAAACCGAAGACCACCCTGGTATGAGTGAGCAGACTGATTGTCAATTGAGTCTAATTCTGCTTTTACGTAGTTGGGGCCAATCCCTTGTACGAAACCACATAGTGATAACACGTCAGACAGCCTATCTGCTGCCGTAGCCACCTGGTGAGCGATGTCTCCAGCTATATCGAGTGTGACATTCACTTCTGCTGTCCGAATCAGACTTTTGTGTGATTTGATATACTCAATTCGTTCATCAATGTCGTTGACTGGGGTAGCAACGACCTTCAGATCTGGTTTATTTATTAGCTCAAATTCATCGACCGCTGAATGGGGGACATAATGTCTCAGACCCAGTACATCGAAAGAGATGGTAACTTCTTCACCGGAATACGAGACATAATTGTTAGTACCATCAATCGTAATCTCTGAAGCAGCATTGATTTCGTTTATATAGTTGTAGGATTTCTTTCCACTTTCGGCTTTCATCCCTAATGAAATCGAGACGTTTGAACACACTACAGTATCCCCCGACGCTGTCACTCCTTGAACGCTCTTTCTATGGAATCCTGTATCGCCAAATATCCCATATTTGGGGCTACTGACGACATCCACTATGATATTCCCAGACTCAGATAGGGAGATCTTGATAGGGACATCTTTTCCTTCGATGGTGACCGTGGCATCTTCCTGAAAAACAGCGGACGATGGATCCATATTATGTTCTCAAACTGACCCCATACTCAATATTTTTCCTACTGTGATGAGTGTCTAACTACTATAGATCTCGGAAATACGAGCACAAGAAGCTGTTTCCGGGGAACGTCGGCCCCTCGACGGGCGAGATGGGGACGAGCATGACGTGGACGGGCGAGACGGAACTGTTCAACCGGACGCTGAAACCGCTCGAACCGAAGCTCCGCGCGGAGGGCTACGTCGGCTACATGGACATCAACTGCATCGTCAACGGACGCGGCATCTATCCGCTGGAGTTCACGCCGCGGTTCGGCTACCCCACCATCTTCCTCATGGAGGAGGCGATGGACACCCCCATCGGCGACTTCTTCGAGGGACTCGCACGCGCGGACCCGCCGACGCTCCGGGTCCACTCGGGCTTTCAGATAGCCGTCCGCGTCTGCCTCCCGCCGTTTCCCTTCACCGACGAGCAGACGTTCTCGGAGTTCGCGCGAAACGCCGCAATCGGATTCGAGTCGAAGCCACTCGACGAGTGGACTGACCGCCACGAACTGGAGAACGCGCCGCCGGGCGTCCACATAGAGGACGTGAAGTGCGAGGACGACCAGTGGCGCGTCGCCGGCACGTCGGGCGTCGTCCTCGTCGTCACCGGGAAGGGACAGACGATGGCCGAGGCGCGGACGCGCGCGTACCGCCGCGTCGACGACGTCATCCTCCCGAACATGTACTACCGCGACGACATCGGCGAGCGATGGATAGACGGCGAGGGCGACAAACTGCACACGTGGGGGTACTTACGCGAGGCGTAGCCGAGCGTACGGTCGTTGCGAGCAGAGCGAGCAATCGGTACCTCTGTGAAGCGTAGCTGAACGGAGGGTCGAAAGTCGGAGAGTTTCGGAACTTACGCGAGGCGTAGCCGAACGAGAGCAGACGCAGAGCGCGACTAAACCACGAACAGCCACGCCACGAAGACGGCCGCACCGCCGAGAGTGGTGCTGGCGACGGCGTGGTTCCGGAGTCTGTCGAGGAGGGCGTGCGCGTCGCCCTCGGCGGAGAGGTGTTCGTGAATCTCCGAGCCGATTTCACATCGCGGGAGGAAGTCCATCGCGACGTGCAGGAACACGCCCGCCGCGAACCCGAAGACGATACCGCGGAACGGCGCGGACTCGGGGAGGACGACGATGCTAGAGAGGATGGCCCCGATACCGAGTGCCGCGGCGGGGAGCAGCAACGCCGACGCCGAGCGGTTCTTCGAGGCGAGGCGACGCGCCGCGGCGTAACCGGCCGGACCTTTGTGCGAGACGATAGCCAGTCCGAGCGTGGGGCCGAGGCCGGGCATGTTACCGTAGACGATGCCGATGATGAGACCCGCCGAGAAGGCGTGCGCCGTCAGTTCGGCGACGGTTCGGTCGATGGGCAGGTCCATGTGCGCGAGGCGGTGCCCGACGGTGTGGGAACCGAACCCGGCGAGGAGTCCGGCGGCGATACCGAACCCGCCGTACTGCGGGTGGTGACCCATCGCCTGCGGGACCAAGAAGACGGCGGCACTGGTCACCATCGCGCCACTTGCGAGGCCGTACCCCCAGACGAGCGCGTTCGCTCCCTCGTCTCGGTGGCGGGCACCGAGCGGCGCCGCAAGCGCCATCGCGGCGAACGCCACCCAGGTGATGCCGAGGAGCTTCCACGCGCCCGTACTCGCCGCGTACGCCGAGAGAGCGACGAAGATGGCGGTAGCGGCGACGCCGACGCGCGAGAGTCGTGTCACGCTGTTAATTTCTTCCCCGGGGTTAATAGCGCTCACGATAATAACTCCATCAGGTATCTTAATAACGGCGTCGGCGAGGCGTGGCTCGGACGCGACCGGTGAGGAGAGCGTCGGCCCGCTATCTCGTGGCCTTCTTCCAGTCTTTCAACCCGAGTCGGCCGCCGTCTACGGCCTCTCGGTCGGCGTCGGTGGCGGCCCAGACGTACATCGGGGCGACGTCCGCGGGGTCGCGTCCCTGTCCGCCCGAGAGGTCAGTCGACACGAACCCGGGGTCGACGACGCCGACGGCGACGTCGGTGTCCGCGGCGAACTGTCGGGCGAGTCCTTCGACGGCGGCTTTCGAGACGGCGTACGCGCCCATCCCGGGTTTCGGGTCGTTCGCGATGCTCCCCGACGGCACGAGGACGCGCGTCTCGTCGGTGGCGTGGGGCAGTGCCTCGCGAATCGTGGAGAAGACGCCTCTGACGTTCGTGCGGAGGGTGTCGTCGAAGCGGGTGTACGACTCCTCGCCCATCGGCATCTCGCCGGGCGCGCCGTGGTTGACGGCGGCGTTCGCGACGACGACGGCGATACCGTCGTCCCCGGCGCGGGCGGCCGTCTCCATCAGTCGCTCCGCGTCGAACTCGTCGCGCACGTCCGCACGAACGGCCTCCGCGGACCCCTCGGCGTCTTCGACGCCGGCGACGACGTCCGACAGCGACTCTTCGTCTCTGGCGCACGCGACGACGTGCGCACCTTCGGCGGCGAACGCACCGACGAGTGCCGCCCCGATTCCGCGACTCGCGCCCGTCACGACGACGGTTCTCCCTGCGACGTCCATGAACTCGCTAGGGTCGGACCGGAGGTAAAACTACAGTTCTCGGAACCTCACCGAGACCTCTGACCGCTGCACAGTCAGTCAATTTATAGTTTCCTCGCCCTAAGTCGCGGTATGAACTCTGTCTCGGACCTCTCTTCGCTCGCGGGGTCTTCTGTCGTCGTCGTCGGTGGTGGATTCGGCGGCCTCTCTACGGCGTGTTACCTCGCCGACGCCGGGGCCGACGTGACACTCTTAGAGAAGAACGAGCAGTTGGGCGGGCGGGCGAGCAGACTCGAACGCGACGGCTTCCGGTTCGACATGGGGCCGTCGTGGTATCTGATGCCCGACGTGTTCGAGGACTTCTTCGGTCAGTTCGACCGCACGCCCTCCGACTACTACGAACTCACCCGCCTGGACCCGCACTACCGCATCTTCTTCAAAGACGGTGACCGGGTCGACATGGTTCCGGACCTCGAACGGAACCGCGAGACGTTCGAGTCCTACGAACCCGGCGCGGGCGAGAAGTTCGACGACTACCTGCGGAAGTCCGAGAAGAACTACGAAATCGGGATGGAGCACTTCGTCTACACCGACCGGACGACGCTCTCGGACTTCGCCGACTGGAACGTGATGAAGAACGCCCGGGGACTGTCGCTCGTCGGGTCGATGCAGGACCACGTCGAGCGCTACTTCCAGCACCCGAAACTCCAGCAGATAATGCAGTACACGCTCGTTTTCCTCGGGGGCGCGCCGAACAACACCCCGGCGCTCTACAACCTGATGAGTCACGTCGACTTCAACATGGGCGTCTACTACCCCGAGGGCGGCCTCGGGGGCGTCGTCGACGGCATCGTCGCCGTCGCGGAGGAACTCGGCGTGGAGTTCCACGTGGACAGCCCCGTGAGCGAGATTCGCGGCCGCGAGGGCGCGTTCGTCACCCGGACGGAGGGCGGAAGCGAGTTCTACTCGGACTACGTCGTCAGCGACGCCGACTACCGCCACACCGAGATGGAACTGCTCCCCGAGCACAAGCGCCAGTACGACGAGAACTACTGGGACTCGCGGACGTACGCTCCCTCCGCGTACCTGCTGTATCTCGGCGTCGAGGGCGACGTTCCCTCGCTGGAACACCACACGCTCGTCCTCCCGACGGACTGGGACGACCACTTCGAGACGATATTCGACGACCCGGCGTGGCCCGGCGACCCCGCGTACTACCTCTGTGTCCCCTCGAAGACGGACGACACCGTCGCGCCCGAAGGTCACTCGAACCTGTTCGTCCTCGTCCCCATCGCCGCCGGACTCGAAGACACGCCCGAACAGCGAGAACGCTACCGTAACCTCGTCTTGGACGACATCGCAGAACACACCGGCGAGGACCTGCGCGACCGCATCGTCCTCGAAGAGTCCTTCTGCGTGAACGACTTCGCGGACCGGTACAACAGCACGCAGGGGACGGCACTCGGCCTCGCACACACGCTCCGCCAGACGGCGCTGCTCCGCCCGCCGCACCACTCCGAGAAGATGCCGGGACTGTACTTCACTGGCTCTTTCACCACGCCCGGTATCGGCGTCCCGATGTGTCTCATCAGCGGTCAGTTGACGGCCGAAGAGATGGCCGAGCGAGCCGACTGATGTTCGCGCGCGGCCGACTCGGCTACCTGTTCACGCTCTCGCGGCCCCGCTTTTGGCTCTACCTCGCGGGTCCCGTCGTCGTCGGTGTCGCCTTCGCCGCGGAGACGACGAGCGAGTTGTTCTCGCTCCCGGCGGTGCTGCTCTTCGCGTACTTTCTCGTCCCCGGGAACGTGCTCCTCTACGGCGTCAACGACGTGTTCGACGCCGACGTCGACGAGGAGAACCCGAAGAAAGACGACAGGGAAGCGCGGTGGCGGGGCGACGCTGTCGTCGTCGCGGCCATCGCGCTCTCGTTTCTCCTCGGACTCGGCCTGTTCGCCGTCCTCCCGGCCCGCACGTGGCCGTACCTCGCGGGCTTTTTCCTCCTCGGCGTCGAGTACAGCGCACCGCCGTTCCGGTTCAAGACGACTCCGTTTCTCGACTCGGTATCGAACGGGCTCTACGTCCTCCCCGGGGTGGCGGCGTTCGCGGCCGTCTCGGGTCGCCACCCGCCGGCCGTCGCCATCGTCGGCGCGTGGACGTGGGCGATGGGGATGCACACGTTCTCGGCCATCCCCGACATCGAACCGGACCGAGAGGCGGGTATCCGCACGACGGCGACGTTCCTCGGCGAGTCGCGGACGTACCTGTACTGCGCGACGTGTTGGCTGGTCGCCTCGGGGGCGTTCTTCCTCGTCGACTGGCGGTTCGGCGCACTCCTCCTCGCGTACCCCGTCGCCGTCTTCGGCATCGCTCGGTCCGGCGTGGCCGTCGAACGCGCGTACTGGTGGTATCCCGCCTTGAACACGCTCGTCGGGATGGCCCTCACGATGGGCGCACTGTGGGTGATGCTGTATGAGTGAAGCGGAGTTCCCGTTCGCCGACCGACTCCCAACCACGCGGACCGAGTGGGAGCGCCGACTGGAGCGACTGGTCAGAGAGAACCGGTTCACCATCTCGGTGTTCTTCCCGTTGAACGGCGTCGTCCTCCTCCTGGCCAGCGCGATGGGGTGGCTGGACGGAACGCTTCTCGAACCGCTCGCCTTCCACGGCTCTCTCATCCTGTTCGGGACGTTCGTGATGCGCTCGCCGCTCATCGTCGGCGTCCTCCCGCACACGACGCGCCGGGCGGCCACGGGCGTCGGCCTGTTGACGCTCTACGCGTACGCCATCGAGTACACCGGCGTCCACACGGGACTCCCGTACGGGAACTTCTCGTACGGCGTCGACCTCGGGCCGACGCTGGGCGGAATCCCCCTCGGCCTCCCGGTGTTTTTCGTCCCCCTCGTGATGAACGCCTACCTGCTCTGTCTGCTCCTCCTCGGTGACCGCGCCGAGCACACCGCCGTCAGGCTCTGCACCGTCGTGGCCGCCGTCCTCGCGATGGACGTGGTGTTGGACCCCGGCGCCGTCGCACTCGGATTCTGGGCGTACGACCCGCCCGGTGGGTTCTACGGCGTTCCCCCGTCGAACTACGCGGGATGGGTCGTGAGCGCGACGGTGGCCGTCGTCCTCCTCGACTGGGGCTACGACAGGCGCGTCCTCCTCGCCCGTCTGGAAGAGTGCGAGTTCATGCTCGACGACCTGGTGTCGTTCGTCATTCTCTGGGGCGGTATCAACGCGTGGTTCGGGAACTGGATTCCCGTCGCCGTCGCGGCCGTCTTCGGCGTCGGCCTCCTGAAGACGGAGCGATTCGACGCCCGGGTACTCCGATTCGGTCGGTGAGAAAGACGGGTCGCGTCAGTCGCTGCGAGAGAAGAGTCGGGTCCAGTTCGAGAGACGGCCGCCGAAGACACCCGCGGACTGAGACTGCGAGTGCGACGTCCCGGAGTGGCCGTGGTGCGAACGCTCGTCTCGCTCTGCGTCCGAGGGGTACGGAACGACGCTCACCTTGCGAAACACCGTCTCGGGGTCTCTCTCTATCGCCCAGTAGGCGCGCGTCTTCGCGAGGAGCGTCAGTTTCCGCGCCGTGGACAGCGAAGGCGTCACGGAAAGCACGTCGTAGTCCAGCTTTCGAATCGAGCGGTGGTGGTCGGCGTACAGGACGGCCGAGAGGAGGACGGCGAACTGGCAGTCCTCGGGGAGGTACTCGATGCCGCGCACGCCCTCTCGGTAGAGCGCTTCCGTTCGTCGAATCTCCTCGCGCATCGCCGCGCGGAACCGGCGGTCACAGCGGAACGAGGTGAGTTGTTCTTCGGTGACGCCGTGCTTTCGGAGCGTCTCCTGCGGGAGGTAGATTCGGTCGCGGTCGACGATGTCCTCGCGCACGTCTCGGAGGAAGTTCGACATCTGGAACGCCTCTCCGAGCGCCGTCGCGTGCGGGAGCGCCTTCTCGGCCTCCGGCGACTGCATGATACACGTCATCATCCGGCCGACGGCGGCCGCAGAGCCGTTCATGTACGTCTCTAACTCCTCGTACGTCTCGTAGCGACTCTTCTCGATGTCCGACAGCATCGCCTCGACGAAAGTGTTCACGTCCTCGTCTGCGATACCGTACTCCGCGCGGAGTTCGGCGAACGCCGAGAGCACCGGGTCGTCGGTGTCTCGTTCGCCGAGTGCCTCCAGACGGAGCCGTTCTAACTGTTCGCGCTGAACGTCCGGTTCGGCCGTCTCTTCGGCGTCGACGACTTCGTCCGCGACGCGAAAGAACGCGTAGAGGACGTACGTCGGATGCCGGACTCGTTCGGGGAGCACTCTCGTCGCGAGGTGGAACGTCTTCCCCGTCTGTCGCTGAATCGCCTTACTCCGCTGGACCTGGTCCTGTTTTACCATTGTGAGATATCGAGTGACGGCACGCGTTGAGTGGCTACGAGGGGACCGCACATCTGCCACTACTACCTAGTGATTGTAGTGACATAACCGTTCGTGCTGAACCCCATGCCGTCACCGTAGTAGTACAAAAGGTTCTCGGCCGAAATCGGACGACCGGCCGACAGTTCCGTCGGGTGAGAAACGGGACGGTGACTCACCAGAACGTGTCGCTGCAGTCGTAGACGACGCCGTGTTCGGGACAGACGTACTTGCAGTGTCGGTGGGCCATCGACGCGCCGCAGAACGGGCACGGACGCCCGCGGACGACTTCGGTCTCTCCCTCCGACGTCTCGGTATCGCTCACGAGAGAGACGAAGGACGCCTCGGTCAAGTAGGTTGACGTTCGCCGCCGACTCGGCACCGACTCGACCCGAACTTCGAACAACGCTCTTGTTCCGTCGTCGCCCACGTCCTCACGGACGGAGAACATATCGTCTCGCTCGCCGAACAACAGACGACGATAGCCGATGAAGAAGGCGCTCTGGTACTTGTTCGCGGGGACACGAGGCGGTGAGAACCGCGTCCGCATCGTGCTTGCCCTCTCGAATCGGCCGATGAACGCGAACCGACTGGCGACGGAACTCGACGTGGGGTACCGGACGATTCGCCACCACCTCGACCTGTTGGAGGAACACGACGTGGTCGAAAGCGGCGACAGCGACTACGCGAAGCTGTACTTCCTCACGGACCGCTTCGAGAGACACAGAGACACCTTCGAACGGATCACCGAGCACGTAGACTGATGGCAATGGAAACGACGATTCAGGCGGCGAGTGCGCTGGCGGGAGTGAACATCCTCTTTCTCGCGGCGTTGACGGCGGTGTGGGTGAACAACTACCGGACGTTCAGAACCCCCCTCCTCCTGGGCCTCGTCGCGTTCAGCGTCGTCATGCTCGCGGAGAACGCCCTCGCGGTGTACTTCTTCTTCACCATGCAGAGTCTGTACTCCGGCGACCCACACGTCCAACAGGCCGTGTTGGCCCTCCGAGCGCTTCAACTGGTCGCCCTCGCCTTCCTCACCTACGTGACGGTGCAGTGAGGTCCGGCGCGGCGACGTTCTCGGCGGCCGACCGAAATGTGGGTGAGATTCGACCCTGACCTCGTAGAGACCGCGTAGGAATGTCGAAAAACGGCTTTTCCGTCGGTCGCCCTCCGTCGGAGTGGAGGAAACAGATGTCCAACAAACAGCTCTCGACGAGTCGGCGAGCGTTCCTCGGCGCGGCCGGCGTGGCCGTCGTCGGCGGACTCGCACTCGGCGGGTCGGCGGTCGCACAGCAGGACGGAAACGGGAACGGAAACGCCGCCCGGCGCTACCGCGTGACCGTCACGAACCTGACGGACTACCAGCCGTTCACGCCGCCCGCCGTCGTCGCGCACCGTCCGAGCGTGGAACTGTTCGCCGTCGGCGACGCCGCGAACGACGCGATTCGGCAGGTCGCAGAGAACGGGAACCTCGGTCCACTCGCCGAACTCGCGGAGTCGACGAACGCCGTCCGCGGGGTGGCCGTCGGTGAGGGGCCACTCGTCCCCCGAACGGACCCCGGCGAGACGGGCCTGCCGTACTTCGCCGAACTCCACCTCGACGCCGACGCCAGCGCGCGCTATCTGAGTTTCGTCAGTATGCTCGTCGCGACGAACGACGGCTTCGCCGGACTCGACACCGTTCCGCTCCCGAGGGCGACGAACGAGTCGCGGACGTACTACGCGGCGAGTTACGACGCCGGCACGGAGCGGAACACCGAGATGTTCGCCGACATGGTCCCGCCGGCGCAGTCGCTGACCGGGGAGAACCGGGAGGGCATCGACGGAACGGGACAGAGTAATCCCGACATCGCGGAAGACGGCGTCGTCACGCCGCATCCGGGAATCACCGGCATCGGCGACGTGCCGGAGGCGTTCGACTGGGACGACCCCGTGGCTATCATTCAGGTGGAGCGAGTCGAGTAAGAAGTGAGAACGGGCCGTCGCGGACGGTTACCGACTCAGCACTCCGACCAACCGCAGGACTCGCACGTCTTGCAGCCTTCGGAGTAGTACAGCGTCATGTTACCGCAGTCGGGACACTCGGGGCTCTCGCCCGCGGCCAACAGGTCGTCGACCGCATCCGCGTCCGTCTGCGCCGGCTGACCGGGTTCGCCGTTCGGGTCGTCCGCTACCGTCGCGCCTCCGTCGGGTTCGGGCGCATCGACGCTCTCCGCGCCGACACCGGCCTCCTCTGTGACTTCGGTGAGGTTCTTCTGTCGCGGGTAGCCCTTGTCGATTTCGCCGTCGAGGTAGCGACGCATCGCGGTGCCGATGGCGTCCGGGATGCTGTTTATCTGCTCGCCTTTGTCCCAGGCGACTTTCGGGCTTCGGATGCCCTGCAGTTCGCTGGCTATCTCCTCGGGGTCGACGCCGGAACGAAGCGCCGTCGAGATGGTCTTCGCCAGCGCCTCGGTGAAGGAGGCGGTGAAGCCGCCGGAGTTGCCGATGTTGGCGAACAACTCGAACGGCCGACCGCTCGCGTCCTCGTTGATGTTGACGTACAGTTTCCCGTAGCCGGTGTCGATGCGCTGGGTGACGCCGTACAGCACGTCCGGCCGGGGCTGTTTCTTGCCGAGATTTACCTCGCCGTCCGCGGCGGCGAGGAGGCGTTCGACTTCGCCGTCGAGCGCCGTTCGGACGTCCTCGTTCTCTAAGAAGCCGCCGATGCCGCCGAACACCTCCTCTATCTGTTCGACGAGCGTCTCTGCGGCCTCGCCCTCGTCGGCGAAGTCGGCGTTCTTCGCGCGCGTCGTGAGGACCTGTTTCGAGCGCGTGCCGTCGCGGTAGACGGTGACGCCCTTTCCGCCGTTGTCGTAGATGTAGCGGTAGACCTCGTCCATGTCCTCCTTCGACGCGCTGTTCGGGAAGTTGCAGGTCTTCGAGATGGCGGAGTCGACGCCCTCCTGACAGGCGCACTGGACCGCCGCGTGCTGTTTGCCGGTGAGGTCGGCGGTGACGACGAACAGTTCCGAGATGGCGTCCGGCACCGTCGACAGCGAATCGACGCCGTCGAACTCGTTGTTCGACATCTGCTCCTGTGCTTCGCGTTTGACCTCCTCGACGTCGATGTCGTTGGCCTCCAACACGCGGAGGAAGTAGTCGTCGAACTCGACGAGCATCTCGTCGCCCTGCACGTCGTCGGAGACGTTCTTGTAGTAGGCGACGTTGTAGATGGGTTCACAGCCACCCGTGGTGTTGCCGACCATCGACGTCGTGCCCGTCGGGGCGATGGTCGTCGTGTTGTGGTTGCGGACGGAGAAGCCGTCCGCCCACTCGTCGGCGTCCAGACCGGTGTGGTGTTCGAACCACTCGCGGTACTCCGTCGGGTTCGCGTACTTCGAGTCGCCCCAGTCCTCGAAGCTTCCGCGCGCCTCCGCGAGTTCGTGGCTGGCCCACTTCGACTGGTGGTTGATGTGGGTCATCAGTTGGCGGGCGACTTCGTTGCCCTCCTCGCTGCCGTAGCGGATGCCCAGTTGGATGTACAGTTGGGCGAGTCCCATGACGCCGAGACCGATTTTCCGCATCGCGCGGACCTTCTCCTCTATCTTCTCGACGGGGAAGTCCGACATCGTGACGACGTTCTCTAAGAAGCGCGTCCCGTTGTCGATACGGTGGTCGAACTCCTCCCAGTCGATGGCGTCTTCGAGGAAGGCGTCCACGGCGTCCGCGAAGTCGTCGTAGTCGTCGCCGTTCTCGTCGTACCAGACGCGCCAGTCGGGCGTGTCGAGGTCTGCGAGCGTCGAGAGGTTGATGTGACCGAGGTTGCACGCCTCGTACTCTTCGAGCGGCTGTTCGCCGCAGGGGTTCGTCGCGAGAATACGGTGTTCGGGGTGTTTCTCCACGTCGAACGAGTGCTCTTTGTTGACGCGTTCGAGGTAGATGATACCGGGTTCGCCGTTCTCGTGGGCGCCGTCGACGATCTGGTCCCAGAGCTTCTTCGCGGGAATCGACAGAACCTCGCCGACTTCGACGTGTTCGCCGAGACCGAACATGTCGTACACTTCCTTCGTCTCGGGCGTGGCGACGTGGGGTTCCTCCGTGCGGGGGTTCGTGAAGACGAACTCCTCGTCGTCGTACAGCGCCTCCATGAAGTCGTCGGTGACGCCGACGGAGATGTTGAAGTTCGAGAGGTGGCCCTCCACGGCGTTGCGGAGGTGCTTGGGGACGCGGCCCTCGTCGTCGATGAGTTCGCGGGCCTCGTCGAGTGCGTCCGCAAAGGAGTTGTGCGTGTAGTCGTCCGGGTCGTTCAGGCGAAGCGAGTGCGCGAGCGAGACGTCCTTGTTCTTCGCGTGGATGAACTGGATGACGTCGGGGTGGCTGACGCGCATGACGCCCATCTGGGCCCCGCGTCGCGCCCCGCCCTGCGCGATGGTCTCGCACATCTGGTCGTACGTCCGCATGAACGTGATGGGACCGGAGGCGATGCCGCCCGTCGAACCCACGGCGTCACCGTACGGCCGGAGTCGCCAGAAGGCGTACCCCATCCCGCCGCCGGACTGGAACACTTCGGCGGCCTCTTTTGCGGTCTGGTGGATGTCCGTGATGTCGTCGTCGGGCGAGTCGACGAAACAGGCCGAGAGCTGTTGGAGTTCGTCGCCCGCGTTCATCAGCGTCGGCGAGTTCGGCATGAACGACAGCGACTCCATCATCTCTTGGAACGTGTCGCGCTTCTCCTCGACGACGGAGCGAATCTCCTCGGGGAGTTCCGGGACGACGGTGTCGTAGGCGAACTTGTTGACGTTGTACACCGAGAGCGTCGCCTCCGCGGTGTCCTCCGCGGTGACGCCCTTCCCGAACACCTCGGCGGCGAGTTCGTCGCGCCGCGGATGGCCCGGCTTCAACTGCTCGGGCGTGACGGGTATCTCGACGTCGCGTTTCTCCGCCTCGTACACCGCCTCCGCCAGCGAGATGTTCTTCGCGACGCGAACGAACAGTTCCTCTTGCGTCTCGGTCAGGTCGCCGTTGGCGTCCTTGCGCAGGTACCGCGCCGGCAGGATGTTGTTGTAGGCGTTCGAGGTCAGACGTTCTTCGAGCGTGTCCCCCTCCGTGCGTTTGATGGGCAGGACGAGTTCGTCCGCCGAAAGGTCCGCGTGACTCATCTACTATTCCTCCCGCCCAGTGACCCCACACCGGGCGTTTTCGAATCGGGTCGCTAACTCAGTTCCAGTCATTGTAACGATGGCTTGTGAAGTTGGGTGCGTCCGTTAAGGCTTCGGTATCGGTATCTCGCTCACCGAATTATCGGATTTTCGATACGAAGTTTGCTCGGCACCCAACCAATCGCACAGCACTGACTGTACGTACGGTCCGCCGCTCATTAACGCTGGCCGTAGCGGAGCGAAAGTGAACTGCTCGGAGCCGGAATCGCACGACTACGGCGCGATATCCAGCCGAACCGAAGGGGGGTTCGGCTAGCGGATTGGCGGGTGAAACGACGGTTCGGCGTCGCCCGCCGTGGGTATTTGAACTTCAAATACTATCTCTCACGCCAGAAGCTATCAGAATTAGTATCTACACGATGATGCCACGCTCGAAACGGTCCACCGAGGCGCGGGCACCACCACATACTTAATCGTTCTCGCGGTGATACGTGCACTATGCACCCGTCACTCCTCGCCGTCCCCGCCGCGTTCTCGGCACTCGCACTGCAGTTGGGTGGCCTGCTCGACACGACGCTCGGACAGGCGTTCGTCGTCGTCGTCGCACTCGCCGTCGTCGTCCTCCTCGGGCGCATCGTGCTGAACGTCGCGTGGCGTCTCGTCACCATCGCGGCGCTGATTATCGGTATCCTCCTCGTGCTCTCGTTCTTCGGGCTCGGCATCTGAGAGGACCGAAGCGGTCGATGTAGCCTTCTTCCGGCCACCACATACAATTACGCCGAAGCCCGACTATTCGGGGAATGCAGACACAGGTCGTCGGACAGGAACTCGGAACCGCGATTCGAGAACTGATTCCGCCGGAACTCGTCCCCGTCTTCGTCGCGGTAACGTATCTCGGCGACGCGGGCGTGTTGTTCGCGCTGTTCATCGCCGACTACTGGTTCGGCGACAGGCGGCGGGGCGCGCACGGACTCGGCGTCCTCCTCGCCGGAATGGGCCTCATCTACACGCTGAAGAACGGTTTCGCCCTCCCGCGGCCGTCCGACTCCATCGCGGCCGTCACCATCGACGGCTACAGTTTCCCGAGTGGCCACGCGATGCAGTCGACCATCGGCTACTCGCTCCTCGCGTACACGCTCGACGTCGGGACGCGCCGCCTCCGGTACGCCGTCGCCGCCGTCCTCATCACGCTCGTCTCGCTGTCCCGCGTCGTCATCGGCGTCCACTACGTCAGGGACGTCACCGCGGGCGTTATCGTCGCCCTCCTGTTCGTCGCCGGCGCGTTGTACGTCACGGACGACGAACCCAGCACGGCGTTCTGGCTGGCGGGCGCGTTCTCGCTGGCCGCCCTCGCGGTCACGGGTGCGAACCAGTCGGGCCTCGCCGTCTTCGGCGGTGCAGTCGGTGCCCTCCTCGCGTGGCGGGCGTTCGACTCCGTTCCCGTCATCGAGACGAACCTCAGCAGAGCCCTCCTCACCGCCGTCGTCCTGCCCGTCCTCGGCGTGTTAGCCTACTTCGCGACCGAACTCGACCCGCCGCTACTCGTCGTCGCTCCGGTGGTGGCCGTCGTCCTCGCCGGGGTGTTGGTGGCTCCGATACTGGTCCACCGGGTCACGCCGAACGCGTCGTAGACGCGGAGAAGCGGTCTCGTCGCGTCCGCGGACTCCGCTTCCGTCGCCGTCAGACGACCGCGCGTTCGTCGGCGACGACGACGTCCAGGAAGTTCCGGACGACGTCGTGACCGACGGCCGTGAGGACGCTCTCGGGGTGGAACTGCACCGCCTCGATGGGGAACTCGCGGTGGCGGACGCCCATCACGAGTTCCTCGCCGAAGTGGTCCGTCGTCGCCGACACCTCGTAGCAGTCGGGAACGCTCGTGGCGACGAGCGAGTGGTAACGCCCGGCCTGAAAGCCCTGTTCGAGTCCGGCGAACACGCCGCGGCCGTCGTGGTCGACGGGGAACGCCTTGCCGTGAATCGGTTCGGGCGCGTGGCCTATCTCGCCGCCGTAGGCGTACACCGCCGCTTCGAGGCCGAGGCAGACGCCCAGCGTCGGAACCGACTGGGAGAGCGTCGTGAGCACCTCGTTCGTCACGCCGACGTCGCGGTCGTTCTTCGGGTGTCCCGGCCCCGGACTGAGAACGAGTGCGTCCGGGTCCAACTCGCGAATCTCGTCGAGCGAGGCCGTGTTCTTCCTGACGAGGACCTCGACCGCCTCGCCGTCGACGCGTTGCTCGGAGAGATACTCCACGAGGTTGTACGTGAACGAGTCGAAGTTGTCGACGACGACGACGCGGAGACTCATCGACTCACCGCCTCCGGCCCGTCTTCGACCGTTTCGGGGGCAGTTTCGCATTCGATGCGCTCGACGGCCGCGAGGACGCCGCCCATCTTCTGTTCGGTCTCCTCGTACTCGGCGGTCGGGTCGCTGTCGGCGACGAGTCCCGCGCCCGCGCGGACGGATATCACGTCTTCGTCGTCTCTGCGTTCGACCGTCGCCGTCCGGATGACGATGGCGAAGTCGGCGTCGCCGGACCACGAGTAGTAGCCGACGCCGCCGCCGTAGACGCCGCGCGGCGTCAGTTCGAGGTCGTCGATTATCTCCATCGCGCGCACTTTCGGCGCACCGGTGAGCGTCCCCGCCGGGAACGTCGCCCGCGTCGCGTCGAACGAGTCGTACTCGGGCGCGAGCGTCCCCGTCACGGTGGACTCGATGTGCTGGACGTGGCTGTACTTCAGCACGTTCATGAACTCCTCGACGCGGACGCTCCCGGCCTCGCTGACGCGCCGCACGTCGTTCCGCGCGAGGTCCACGAGCATCGTGTGCTCCGCACGCTCTTTGCCGTCGGCGAGCATCTCTCCGGCGAGTCGGCGGTCCTCCACCGGACTGGTTCCGCGTTCGCAGGTGCCCGCGATGGGGTTCGAGACGACTCTGTCGCCGTGGACGGAGACGAGCGTCTCCGGACTCGCGCCGACGACGTGTCTGTCGTCGTGGCGGAGCAGGTACATGTACGGCGAGGGGTTCACCTCGCGGAGCGCCTCGTACAGCCCCATCGGGTCCACCTGCCCGCGGAGTTCGCGGACGCGGGATATCACGCCCTGATAGATGTCGCCGTCCAAGACGTGCTCTTTCGTCGTCCTGACGGCGGCTTCGTACTCCGCCTGCGGTCCGGCCGTCTCGTCCGTGCGGACGAACCCGCCCGTCTCGGGACGTTCGGCGTCGCGGAGCGTCGCTCGGACCCGTTCGGCCTCGGCGCGGAGTTCGTCGTACACCTCGTCGGGGTCGTCTTCGGGGCCGACGACGGGCGTGAAGACGAGCGTCGCCGTCTCCTCGGCGTGGTCGAACGAGAGCGTCTTCGTGGTGAGGACGAACTGCGCGTCGGGCGTGTCAGTCTCGGGGCGTTCGACGCCCACCTCGTTCAGCCAGAGGTCGTAGACGGCCTCGTACGCGAGGAAGCCGACGAGGCCGCCGCGCAGTCGCTGTCTGTCGTCGTCGGGGAAGCCGACGCGCGAGAGGTTCGGCAACGCGCCGCGGAGACTGTCCAACACGTCGCCGTCGTCCGGGACGACGTAGTCGGCGGCGCGCCCACCGAGCGATTCGACGGTCGACCCGTCGGGGCCGACGGTGACGACGGCGTCGGGGTCGTAGCCGACGAACGAGTAGCGCGCGTGTCTGTCGGCCGTCGCGTGGTCCGGAGCGAACGCGCCAGCGGGGTCACTGGACGCCGTCTTCTCCGCGCTCTCTAAGAGGAAGCCGTAGTCGCTCCGGTCTGCGAGTGCGGCGTAGGCGGTGAGCGGCGTCGTCGTCGGCAGGTCGGCGGTGAGGTGCGCGACGACGGCCTCGTCCTCGTCCGCGACGAGCGAGCGGAACGCCTCGCGCGTGAGCGAGAGCGGCGTCTCCGCGCCGTCGGAACGACTCACGCCGTCGCCTCCCGCGTCTCGACCGCCTTCGCTTCGCGGACGAATCGCCGGACCGCGTCGTGGTCTTTCACGCCGCCGCTGGACTCGACACCGCTGGCAACGTCGACGGCGTAAGGAGCGACGGTCTCGACGGCCTCGGCGACGTTCTCGGGCGTGAGTCCGCCGGCGAGGACGACCGGCGAGTCGAGCGTCGAGACGACGTCCGCCGTCTGCTTCCAGTCGTGCGTCTCTCCCGTCCCGCCCGCGCCGCCCGCGGTGACGGAGTCGACGACGACGCCGTCAACCGCGCCGTCGAGCGCTCGCGCGCGCTGGGGGGCTTCGGCGTCGACGACGGCGAACACGCGCGCGTCGGCACCGGCGCGAATCGCGCGGAAGTCCTCGCCGTCGAAGTCGCCGTGAATCTGGAGCACGTCGGGGTTCACCGCGGTCCCGGCGTCGATGGCGTCGCCGACCGTCTCCGGCATCGTCACGAGCGTCGTCGTCAGGAACGGCGGGGCCGCGGCGGCCAGTTCGCCCGCCCGGACGAGCGACAGTTCGCGCGGCGTGTCGACCGGGACGTCCGCGATGAGGCCGACGGCGTCCGCACCGGCCGCCTCCACCGCGTCGAGGTCCGCCTCGGAGGTCACGCCGCAGATCTTGACGCGGACCATCTCAGGCCTCCGCCGACTCGGTCGTCGTCTCGGCGTCGGTGCCGCAGAGGTCCGCGAACGTCTCCGCGGCCGCGCCGGAGTCGATGGCCTCGGCGGCCGCCTCGACCCCCTCGGCGAGCGAGTCGGCCAGTCCGGCGACGTAGATTGCCGCGCCCGCGTTCGCGAGGATGATGTCGCGCTTCGGGCCGGTCACCTCGCCGGTGACGATGCCGCGCAGGTCCGCCGCGTTCTCCTCGGGCGTGCCGCCCGCCACCTCGGAGACGGGTGCCGAATCGAGGCCGAGGTCCGCGGGCGAGATGGTGTACTCCTCTATCTCGTCGCCGCGGACTTCGGCGACGACCGTCTCGTCGTGCAGGGCTATCTCGTCCATCCCGGAACCGTGGACGACGAGTGCGCGTTCGACGGGCATCTGCGTGAGCGCGCGGGCGAGGACGGGGACGAGGTCGGGGTCGTAGACGCCGACGACCTGCGCCTGCGCGCCCGCGGGGTTCGTAAGCGGGCCGAGGACGTTGAAGATGGTCCGCATGCCGAGTTCCTTGCGCGGGCCGATGACGGCCTTCATCGCGGGGTGGAACACCGGCGCGAGCATGAAGCCGATGCCGTCGCGTTCGATGGCCTCCTCGACGGCCGGCGGTTCCGCGGCCACGTCCGCGCCAGCGACTTCCAGCACGTCCGCGCTCCCCGACGAGGAGGAGACGGAGTAGTTGCCATGTTTGGCGACGGCCGCGCCCGCGCCCGCGGCGACGATGGCGCTGGTCGTCGAGACGTTGATGGTGTCGTAGTCGTCGCCGCCGGTGCCGCAGGTGTCGACGAGCGGTCGTCGGTCGGGTTCGATGGTGAGCGCGGCGTCGCGCATCCCCCGCGCGAACCCCGCGATTTCGGTCTCCGTCTCGCCCTTGGCGCGGAGAGCGGTCAACAGCGCGCCGATCTGCGCGTCGGTCGCTTCCTCGAAGACGAGTCGCGCGGCCTCGCGGGCCTCGTCCAGCGTCAGGTCCTCGCCCTCCGTCGCTCGTTCGATGTAGGTTTGAAGCGTCATGGTAGAGACACCGATGTACGTGTTCGGGTTATAATGTACAAACAAGTACATCGGCTTAAGCCTGTCGGGGTTCCGCTCGCCACGCGAGTACCTCTCGTCTCCGAAGCGGAGGGCGTCGGGGTCGGCTTCGACGAAGCGCCGTTCCGTCGGGCGAATCGAACGACGGCGTTTCAATTCGCAACCCTTAATTGTATCCCCGGAATACGAAGAGATGCGCTCAGACGGGCGCGATGTACGCAGCACACCGGGTTGGTGGTCTAGTCTGGTTATGACACCTCCTTGACATGGAGGAGGCCGGCAGTTCAAATCTGCCCCAACCCATTTTCTGATTCCTCGCAACGCCGAGCGGAGTCGCTATACGGTCGTCAACGCTCTGAGAGTACCGTGGGCCGCCGACGCGGTTCCGAGTAACGAGCGACCCCGGCTAGTTGTCGAATCGGTCGTCGTACCGTTCGTACGAAATGGTCAGTTTCCCCGCCGAGGGCCGTTCGGTGGCCGCACGGAGCGTCTCGAACGATTCGAGCAACGCCGTCGCGTCCTCGGCGTCCTCCCCGAGCGTCCGCGACTCCTCTCGAACCGCGTCGTACGCCTGGTCGAAGATGCGCCTGACCGCCGACAGGTCCGCGGGAGACTCGACTTCGAACGACGCCTCGTAGCGTGACATACGCAGTAGTGGCTCGCTACCGGGATAAGGAGGACCCCGGCGGCGCTACTGGCGCTTCGCGTCGGCACCGAGCAGACGTCGGAGGCGGGGGCGGAACTGGTCCGTCGCGAGGAGGTACGCGAAGCCGAACGCCACGGCGCCCATCAGCGCGGCCCACGCGCTCAGTTTCACCTGTCCGCTTTCGAGCAACGAGAGGGCGAAGCGCTCGGCGTAGAGGCCGACGCCGGAGAGTGCGACGGTTCCGACTCCGAAGAACAGGAGTTCGAGGACTTCCGGGAGCATCGCGAGTAGTCCGCTGGACATACCGATTGGCTCCCTCGTACCGTTATCTTCTTTTTGGTAGTCGGTCGCGGCGTTCCTCAATCCGCGCTTTGAGCTATCGGTTTTACTAACCGTTCGACCGTCCATCTCTCGGGTACGATGCCCTCCAGCATCCGCACACAGACCCGTATCGACAGAGGTGAACGATGAGCCGATTCGGCCTCGTGCTCTTGGCGTGCGTCCTCTGCGCCGCCGTCGGACCCGTCGGCGTCGCCGCGGCGGAAGACACCGCGACGGTTCGGGACCGAGACGGGGACGGCCGATGCTGGCGGTGACGAGCGTGACACAGACGACGATGACGAACAACGTCCAGCGGTCCTCGCCGGTCATGGCACACCGGCGGGCCGAGCGGTTCGCAGAGTCGACATCTCGGACGGAGTCTGAAGACGATACCGCACTCGCGACGACCAGTCAATGCGTGAAATTGTCACACAATCCCCAGATAGGTACATCTACCTCCCGAAGACGGCCAAAAGATACTCCTACGGGTTGCGAACGGCGCGAAGTTTCAAGACCGAGGGCGGAGTACGTTCCCGGTGAGGTTATTCGGACTATGGATATTGTAGATATTGCCACTCCCGATTTCGTCGAGGTTGATGCAAGCAAACGACTGGGTAAAGTCCGATCCATCTTCGAACGCGAGAACTCTCGCGGTATCATCGTGACCGAGGACGGAGCGTACGCGGGCGTCATCGGGCAGAAACAGCTCGTTCGTTCGCGGATGGAAGACGACACGAAGGCGTCTGCGGTGATGAAGTCCGCCCCGAAGATAGACCGCGACGAGAACGTCCGCGAGGCGGCGCGGATGCTCGTCGAAGGCGACACGCGTATCGCACCCGTCTACGAGGGCGAGAAACTCTACGGCATCATCACGGGCGACGCCATCCTCGAAGCGGTGTTGGAGAACCTCGACGCCATCACCGTCCAGGACATCGTCACCGAGGACGTCGTCACCGTCGGCGAGAAATCGCACCTCGGGCAGGCCATCAATCACCTGCGCGAAAACGGCATCTCTCGACTCCCCGTCGTGGGCGACGACGGCAAACTCACCGGCGTGCTGACCACCCACGACATCATCGACTTCTCGGTCCGCAACGCCGATAGACAGGGCCGCGGCGACCGACGGGGCGACATCGACCGGATGCTCGACCTGCCGGTGTACGACCTGATGTCCTCGCCCGTCATCACGGCGACGCCCGGCGAGACGGTCAAAGCGGCCGTCTCTCGGATGTTCGAGAACGACATCGACGGTCTCGTCGTGACGCCGACGGAGAGCGACACGGAAGTGCTCGGCGTCGTCACCAAGACCGACGTGCTCCGCGCGCTGACGTTCACCGAAGAGGAGCAGATGGACGTACAGATTACCAACGTCAGCCTGCTGGAGACGCTGACGCGCGAGGACATCGTCGAGTCCATCACGCAGGTCGTGGACAAGTACCAGCAGATGCAGGTGCACCACGCGCACGTCCGCTTCCACGAGCACAAGGAGAAACTCCGCGGGACGCCCCTCATCCAGTCGCAGATTCGACTCCGCACCAGTCACGGACAGATCGCCGGCAGCGGTGAGGGCTACGGCTCCGAGCACGCCTTCCACGTCGCGCTCGACAAACTCGAACGCAACGTGCTCGAAGTGAAAGGCGTCAACGCCGACGAGAAGTACCAAGGACAGGTCATGCGGAAACTCGGCGACCTGTAGCGTACGGACACACCGGGAGACGTCTCCCTCTTCTCTTCTCGCGAACGCCCGCAGACGGGGTCGTAGCTCTACAGGCGTGTCCCACAGACGGGGACGTGTCGACGTCGTCCCGCGGGGCGTCGAGCCGCACGCTACTCCCGCGGGTTCTCCGGCAGGAACCACGTCGCGAGTCCGCTCGGGTCGGGGTCGTGTTCGGCCCGAAACCGCGACCACTCGACGAAGAGCATGCCGAACACGACGACGGTCACGACCGCCAGTTCAGCCTCGAACGCGGTGAGGAGGACCGTGTTCGAGTCGTCGACGCCGACGGCGAACAACGCGAGCACGATTCCGGCGGACCCGACCAACGCGAGATAGCAGGCCGCGAAGAACAGGAGTCGGCCGGGAATCTCGAGCACCATGTGCGCGGACATCTCCTCGTACTGCTTCTCGCCGAAGTACTCGCGCCGGAGTTGGTCGAGGTGGGAGGCGACCATCGCGAGTGCGGTGAGCGCCAGCGCCGGCGAGAGGACGTCCCCGACGAGACCCCAGTTTCCGAACAGCGGAAGCGCGAGGAAGCCGAATCCCCATATCAGGGACATCCTGACCAGTCGGAGGTTCCGCGGGTAGACGGGCGGAAGCGGCCCCGGCAGTGCGACTGACGAGGGGTCGCGCTCCCACTTCCCACGACGGTCGGTGTCTCTGCTCACGCCCGGCAGATGGAGATTGCGGCCGTCGAGGACGACCGGACGTCGGGCGAACAGGGCGGCGACGCCGTAGACGAGAAACGTCGTTCCGAGTTCCAACCAGTAAATCGTCAGCACTTCGACGACGCGCCAGTCGAGGGCGACGACGCCGACGAGGGGGAGGAGGTTCGAGAGGAGCGTCGGCGCGAACGCGAGCGTGCCGACGCCGTCGTTTCGGCGCAGTGACATCGAGTGCCACTCGCCGAACGACCGGCATAAAGACCGGGAAACCCGGCCGACTGCGCTACAGAGTCGTCGCCGACAGACCGCCGTCGGTAATCTCGAACGTCACCGTCTCGCCGGCGGGTTTCGCGCGGTGTTTCTCCAGCGTCGCCCGCCGGTTGCCGCCGCGGAAGCGGTCGATGCGGAGGACCGCGCCGGTCCAGTGCTCTAAGGTGTGACCGCCGAGCGCGCGGATGGCGTCGCTGTCGGGGTCCGAGAACACCTGGTTCGTGATGACCACCGCGAGGTCGTGTTTGCGTGCGAGAGAGAGCAGGTGCGTCACCTGCCGGGCGACCCGCCTGAGCGACTCGCCACCGTCGTTTCCGAGGGTGCGTTCGAGGCGGTAGAACCCCGTCGCACTGTCGAGGACGACGAGGTCCGCCATCTCGGCGAACTCGCTCGCGTCGCGGACGGCCTCCTCCTGTTCTTCGAAGTCGTGCGCCTCCGAGACGATGAGTCGAGAGGTCACGTCCTCGATGGACTGGTCCGGTCCGGCGACGTGTTCTGCGAGTTGCCGGAAGCGGTCCACCGAGAGCCCCTCGGTGTCGATGTAGACGACGGTGCCGCCCGCGGCGGCGACGCGCACCGCCGCCGACAGTGCGACGTTCGTCTTTCCGGCCGCCGGCGGCCCGTACACCTGCGTGACGGTCCCCCGCTCGAACCCGCCGCCCAAGAGGTCGTCCAGCGGACGACACCCGGTAGTGACTGCGTCGGACACGAGAGGAGGTGAGTCGTATTCGCCGAAAAACCCCCCGGTCCGGCCCGAGCGAGGGACGGAGAGCGCGGGGGTGGTGCGACGGGTCGGCACGCTCGCGACACGTTTTATTCCCCGCCTCGCGAAGTTCCGTGACGTGATAGTCGTCGCCACCGCGGACTTCGAACTCTACCACGACGTCGTGAGTGACCTCAGAGACCGGGGGGTGTCGTTCACGACGGTCGAACCCGGAGACGAGATTCCCGACCGCGCGAAGGTGGTCGTCGTCTCGCCGACGGACGACGTGGACGCGCCTGCGGGCGTCGAAACCGTCGTCGCGACCGCTGACGAATCCCGGCGCGCCGTCGAAGAGGCCGTGTCGCTCCTCCGCGGTGGCGGCGGACGCGTCGTCGTCGGCGTCGACCCCGGCACGCGCCCGGGCGTCGCCGTCCTCGTGGGGGACACCGTCGTCGCCGCGTTCCACGTCCCCCTCGCGGATACGGTCGAGACCATCCGGGACGAAGTCGAGGACAGCCCCGACGCCATCGTCCGAATCGGCGACGGGGCGCGGTTGCAGGGGGCGACCATCGTGAACGAACTGGACGGCGTGACCGTCGAACTCGTCGACGAGACGGGGACGACGCCGTACCTCGGCACCGGCGCGCGCGGGATGGGCGACGTCCTCGCCGCGGTCAACATCGCTCGGATGCCCGGCGACGTCGTCGACTCGCGCGACATCGAACCGACGCAGGGCGAACTCCAGCGAATCAAAGACCACTCGCGACGCGTGAGCGAGGACAACCGCACCATCGACGAACGCCTCGCGCGGCGCGTCGCCGCCGGGGAACTCACCGTCTCGGAGGCCCTGACCGAACACCGCGGCGAGAGTCGCGACGGAGAGACCGAGGACGCCGAGGACGCGGGCGACTCCTGACGGCGCACCGGCTTATCCGCGTTCGGCGCGTACCTCCCTCATGGAGTCCGAATCCGTCGCTTCCGAGCGGAGCGAGTCGCCCGAGGACGCGCACACCGACACGTCGTGGGTGGATAGAGACGCCTATCCGTTCGAGACCGACTGTCTACGCCTCACCGAAGGCGCGGTGAACTACGTCGACGAAGGGCCGAGCGACCCCGCCGGGACGCTCCTGATGCTCCACGGGAACCCGACGTGGTCGTTCCTCTACCGACATCTGGTCCGTGGACTCTCGGACCGGTATCGCTGCGTCGCTCTCGACTACCTCGGGTTCGGCCTCTCGGAGCGACCGGAGGAGTTCTCCTACCGGCCCGAGGACCACGCCGTCGTCGTCGAGGAGTTCGTCGAGGCGTTGGGCCTCGAAGACGTGATTCTCGTCGTGCAGGACTGGGGCGGCCCCATCGGTCTCTCGTACGCCGTCGACCACCCCGAGAACGTCCGCGCGCTCGTCGTGATGAACACGTTCGCGTGGCCCGTCGACGACGACGCGCACTTCCGACGGTTCTCGGCGCTCTTCGGCGGCGCACTCGGCCGGGTGCTCTGCGAGCGCTACGACCTGTTCACCCGGGTCGTGATGCCCCTCGCGTTCGGCGACCGGCGGAGATTCCCGGCGTCCGTCCGCGAGCAGTACGTCGCGGCCCACCGGGGACGCGACCGGACGGGCACGTGGATGTTCCCCCGCCGTGTCGTCGGGTCCTCCGGGTGGTTGGCGTCGCTGTGGAACAGACGCGAGCGAATCGCGCACCTCCCGACGAGAATCGTCTGGGGGATGAACGACGCCGCGTTCCGGGCGAGCGAACTGCGGACGTTCGAGGGGTGGTTCGAGGAGGCCAGCGTCGTCCGTCTCCGCGGCGTCGGCCACTACGTGCAAGAAGAGATGGGCGAGGACCTCGTGCCGTACGTCCGGGAGTTCCTCGAATCGTTGGGGAGCGAGGACGAGACGGGCTACGCCGACTGAGTCGGAGCGACTACGAGTCTCGAACGAGTGCTTCGGCCCGCCGCATGACTACTCTGACGGGGAGTCCCGTGGCCTCGGCGACGGCGAGCGCGTCATCGAACTCGGCGCTGTAGTCGTACACCGCGCCGCCGGCGTCCGCGGCCACCTTGACCGTCACCTCGAACGTCTCACCCTCGTGGTCGATTTCGGCCGTCTCGAAGCGCCTGGACGCGACCCAGCGGTGACCCGCGCCGTGCTCTCTGATGCCCAAGGTTCCGGTCTCGACGGCGAGTCGGTGCGCCACGCGTTCGGCGTCCTCCGGTTTGACGATGACCTTCACGAGGTGACCCGGACGGGACTTCTTCATCGTCGCCGGGAGAACGGTCACGTCGCGCGCACCCGCCTCCTTCAGCGTCGTCTGGAGACTCCCGAGGAGTTCGGGCGCGGCGTCGTCGAGGTTCGTCTCTAAGACGGTTATCTCGTCGCGAGAGAGACGTCCCGCGCCGTCGCCGACGAGGACGCGGAGGACGTTCGGGTGGTCGGGAAAGTCGTATCCGCCCGCGCCGTAGCCCGAGTCGGTTATCTTCAGTGCGGGGAGCGTCTCGACGCCCTCGGCGACGTGCGCGAGGATGGCCGCGCCCGTCGGTGTCAGCAGTTCGGCTTCGACGGGACCGCCCTTCAGCGACCAATCCGCGCGCTGTGCGATTTCGACGACGGCGGGCGTCGGCACGGGATAGGTGCCGTGCGCCATCGACTGCTCGCCGCCGCCGGTGGCGAGTGGCGTGGTGACGACGCGTTCGACGTCGAGGTCCGAGAGGAGGAGACACGCGCCGACCACGTCCGCGATGGCGTCGTCCGCGCCGACTTCGTGAAAGTGCGTCTCCGAGAGGTCGGTTCCGTGGACCGCCGCCTCCGCCTCTCCGAGGACGCGGAAGATAGCCTTCGCGTCGGTCTCGACGGCGCTGGGAAGCCCCATCGACTCGACGATATCGACGACTTCCGCGTATGTTCGGTGCGGGCCGTGACCCTCCGCGAGGGTGTCGTCGCCGTCGTGGCCGTGCGAGTGGCCGTGGTCGTCGTGCGAGTGGTTATGGTCGTGCGAGTGGCCGTGGTCGTGCGAGTCCGAATCGCCGTCTTCGTCTAAGAGCACACGAACCGTCGTCGCCGCGATGCCGTTCTTCTCCACCGTCGACACGTCGTAGTGAACGTCGAGTGCGTCTTCGACGGGGGAGAGTGCGCCCCGGTCAGCACCGGCCGCGAGAAGCGCGGCGAGAACCATATCGCCGCTTGCACCCATCCGTCCGTCGAACGCGAGTGTACGCATGTCTGCTCGGAGGCCGTGCCACGTGAAAATTCCACGGCATCGATGGACGGAGTCGGTAGGGATTTGTATCTCCGAACCGTACTGTGCTATGGAGTGTCACTCTTAGCGAGGCGGGTGCAAGATTTCCCTGCTGGGGAAGCACTTAACCCGCATCGAGACCGAGGAATCAGACATATCCCCGCGAGACAATCATGAACGAAGTGCAACTCGAAGTGGCGAAAGCGTACCCGAACGACTCGGGGCGCGGTATCGCCCGTCTTGACCCGGACACGTTGCTCCATCTCAAACTCTCACCGGGCGACATCATCGAGATCGAGGGTGGTGAGACGACGGCAGCGAAGGTGTGGCGTGCGGACCGGCAGGACTGGAACACGGACACCGTTCGTATCGACGGCTTCACTCGTCAGAACGCCGACGTGGGAATCGGCGAACGAGTGACGATCCGAAAAGCAGAAGCGACGAAAGCCGAGAAACTGGTGCTCGCACCCCCCGAAGAGGCGAGCGTCCAGTTCGGTTCCGACGCCGCCGGGATGGTGAAACGGCAGATTCTCAAACGGCCCGTCGTCGAACGCGACATCGTCCCCGTGATGTCCTCGACGAACCACCCGTTCATGCGGTCGCCCGGACAGGCGATACCGCTCATCGCCGTCGAAACCGACCCCGAAGGCGTCGTCCTCGTCACCGAGGACACCGAGGTGGAACTCCGCGAGGAGCCCATCTCCGGCTTCGAGAAGACGGGTGGTGGAATCACGTACGAAGACATCGGTGGGCTTCAAGGCGAGATTCAGCGCGTCCGGGAGATGGTCGAACTCCCGATGAAGCACCCGCAGATATTCAAGAAGTTGGGTATCGAACCCCCGCAAGGGGTGCTGCTTCACGGCCCGCCCGGCACCGGGAAGACGCTCTTGGCGAAAGCCGTCGCCAACGAGACGTCCGCGAGTTTCTTCTCTATCGCGGGTCCCGAAATCATCTCGAAGTACTACGGCGAGTCCGAACAGCAACTCAGAGAGATATTCGAGGACGCCAAAGAGGAGTCGCCGTCCATCATCTTCATCGACGAACTGGACTCCATCGCGCCCAAACGCGAGGACGTGACCGGCGAAGTCGAACGCCGCGTCGTCGCCCAACTCCTGACGATGATGGACGGACTGGAGACTCGCGGGCAGGTCATCGTCATCGCCGCGACGAACCGCGTCGACTCCGTCGACCCCGCACTGCGTCGCCCCGGTCGGTTCGACCGCGAGATAGAAATCGGCGTCCCCGACGAAGGTGGCAGAAAGGAGATTCTCCAGATTCACACGCGCGGGATGCCGCTGTCGGACGACGTCTCCTTGGACCACCTCGCCGACGAGACGCACGGCTTCGTCGGCGCGGACATCGAGTCGCTGACGAAAGAGGCCGCGATGAAGGCGCTCCGGCGGTACCTCCCCGAGATAGACTTAGACGAAGAGGACATCCCGCCGAGTCTCATCGACCGGATGATCGTCAAGCGCGGCGACTTCGAGGGTGCGCTGACCGAGGTGGAACCCTCGGCGATGCGCGAAGTTCTCGTCGAACTACCGAAGGTGTCGTGGGACGACGTCGGCGGCCTCGAAGGGCCCAAACAGAAGGTCAAAGAGAGCGTCGAGTGGCCCCTGACCTCCCGTGGGAAGTTCGAGCGCATGGGCATCGAACCGCCGAAGGGCGTCCTCCTGTACGGGCCGCCCGGCACGGGGAAGACGCTCATCGCGAAGGCCGTCGCCAACGAGACGAACGCGAACTTCATCTCGGTGCGCGGCCCGCAACTGCTGTCGAAGTGGGTCGGCGAGTCCGAGAAGGCGATTCGGCAGACGTTCCGCAAGGCGCGGCAGGTCAGTCCGACCATCATCTTCTTCGACGAGTTGGACAGCCTCGCCCCCTCGCGCGGACAGGACATGGGCAACAACGTCTCCGAACGGGTCGTCAACCAACTCCTGACGGAGTTGGACGGCCTCGAAGAGAACGGCGACGTGATGGTCATCGGCGCGACCAACCGCCCGGATATGATCGACCCCGCGCTCATCCGCTCGGGTCGGTTCGACCGCCTCGTCCTCATCGGCGAACCCGGCGAGGAGGGGCGCGAACAGATTCTGAAGATTCACACGAAGTCGAGTCCGCTCGCGCCCGACGTGAGCCTCCGCGAGATAGCCGAAATCACGGGCGGCTACGTCGGGTCGGACCTCGAATCCATCGCGCGCGAGGCCGCCATCGAGGCGCTTCGCGAGGACGACGACGCAGAAGAGATAGAGATGCGTCACTTCCGCAAGGCGATGGAGTCCGTCCGGCCGACCATCACGGACGACCTGATGGACTACTACGAACAGATGCAGGACCAGTTCAAAGGCGGCGCGCGCGACCAACTCACCGACCGGCGCGACGGTCGGATTGGGTTCCAATGAAGCTTTTTGCAGATTCGGGTCGCGCGTAGCGCGACCACTCATCGCAAAAAGCTTCACCAAAAACATGCCGCGACTCGCTTCGCTCGTCGCGGTACGATTGCTCGCAGAGGGGTTGGAGTAGTCGACGTTCGAGAAGCAGAATCAGCGAGCGTCCAGTACGGTGAAAATATGGTTCCGTAGTAGCGTCACAGACAGTACGAGGTTCCCGCTGCCGAGTGTCCGTAATACGTCGCCTCTAGCTCGGGTGTCCCTCGGCTACAGTTCAGAGAGACGATAGTGACGATTTCTCCGCTCTCGTTGTGCACGGCGACGAGTAAAGCCGACCCCTCTGCCGTGATTGGAACGGATATCTCCGTCGAGTTTCCGGGAGTCACCGAGAGGTTCTCGGAGTGATAGCTCTCTACCGGGTCGACTGAGGTGAAATGTCTTCCATCCCCTGGGTTAGAAGTTCTCACTCTCCCGTACAGTTGGTCCACGTATGTCCTTCCATCAGAGATTACCACTCTGTACTCCGCTGAACTGTTAACTACGAACACTTCGAACGTGACGGTATCGTTGCCTTGATTCGTGCCTACGAACACTGCGGACGAACTGCTCTCTTGGCCGAACAGCCCGATACATCCAGACGTAGATAGAAGGAGAAGGACGACGATGCAGCCGCGCATCTTCATGTGATTTTGAGTACATACTCGTCTGGTAAAACTATGCACGTGTGATTATCTCAGCGTTAGCAGAGATAGCGACGCGCTTTTTGTGTTCCGCGGACCGGTACTGACGTAGCGACAACGGTCACGGAGTGGCACGTGCCGCAACACTTTCCGAGCGGTCGCCTCGTTCGCACCCGGGTAAACAACACTCGACGGAGGTACGACCTTCGGCCCGACTGCGTCGAACTGACAAGTCGGTGTCGAGCAACTGTACTGTGACGAGCGAAGCGAGTCACAGCAGATTTTTGGTCGAGCTTTTTGCAACGAGCGGTTCCCGCAGTGTCGCCGAAGGCGACACGAGGAAACCCGAGTCCTCAAAAAGCTCGTGGTCCTAGTACAACAGTTCGTCGTCGTCTTCGACCATGTAGAGCGCACGCGCGGCGATGTTGACGCCGTGGTCGCCGACGCGTTCGAGGTCGCGAATCGTGAGGAGGAGTCGCGACACGTCGGACATGTACGCCTCCTCGTCGAGGTCCGACTCGCCGAACGGGTCGGCTTTGATGAGGTCGCGGACGACCATCTCGCTGGCCGCCTCGCACATCGCGTCTATCTCGTCGTCGCGGGTCGCCACCTCGCGACACCGGTCGGGGTCCTCCTCGGCGTAGGCGTCCATCGCCATCTCCAGCATCGACAGCGTCTCCTCACCGATCTGTTGGATGTCGACCTCGGGGAACACGTCGCGGTCCGCCTCCGTGGCGTAGCCCGCGAGGTTCGTCGCCAGGTCGCCGATGCGTTCGAGGTCGGTGATGATCTTGAACGACGCGGCGATGAAGCGCAGGTCGGAGGCGACCGGTTGCTGGAGGGCGACGAGGTCGATACAGTCCTGTTCGAGGTCGAGATACATCCGGTTGACCTCGCCGTCGCCTTCGATGACCTCCTCTGCGAGGGCGTCGTCTTTCTGTTCGAGCGCGTCCAGACCCATCCGAAGTCGCTCGGCGACGACTTCGCTCATGTAGAGGACGTCGTCCCGAAGTTCTTCGAGGGCGTCTTGGTACTTCTGTCGGGGCATAGTTCCGTTCACACGGTGGCCCCGAATAAACGTGTCGTGCGCGGCGGTACAGACACGAACGTTCGGGAGGGAACGGCTATAGACGAATCTGGAGGACTCACGAAACGACGACCGAGCTACGTATCCCCGTGCGGTCGGTGACTCTTTGCGGCGTCGAACCAACGGTACGTCGTGTATCGCCGGACGCTGCTCTCTGTGCTCTCGGTGGCGGTGGCCGGGTGCGGTGGCCGCCGAGAGAAGAGAGAGACAGGGACTCGAACTCGAACGTCGAACCCGACGACGGGCGGGCGGACCGCATCGGAGACGCCCGAAGGCCCACCGTCGCGTGCGGTTCGCGTCTCGAACGACACGACGGACGCGGCGTACGTCTCCGTCGTCGTCGCGGACGGCGGCACGACGCGGTTCATCGAGAGCGCCGAGGTCCCGCCGGGCGAGACGCGGTCGTTCGGTGAGTTCCCCCTCGAAGCGGGAACGTACGACGTGGTCGTCGAGACGGCGGACGGCCGGAGACAGAGTCAGACGTGGGCGGTCACCGACGACGACACGGGACTCGCCGCGCGCGTCGAACCCGACGGCGTGACCGTCGTCCAACAGGTGTACTGCGAACTCGACTGTCCACCCGTCTCGCGGGGCGGACGGACGGCGTGGAGCGAACGGCCCCCGGCACGAGGGACCGTCGAGTTGCGGAACGAGGGGAGCGCGGCACGGACGGTCGGAGTCCGTCTCCTCGACGGTGACGAGACGCTGGCCGAGTACGAGTACGCCGTGCCCGCCAACACGACGCTCGCGATACCGGCGTACGGTCGCGGGTCGGGCTACCGCGTCGTCGTCGAACGCGGCGGCGAGTCCGCGTCGTTCGACTGGGGCGTCGGTGGCGGAGACAGACTCTACGTCGACGTGACGGAGACGGACGCGCGCTTTCGATGCGGCTGGCGGAATCGTGACCTCCGAGTCGTCAACGAGGACGAGACGGCTCACCGCCTCACGGTGAGCGTTCTGACCGACGGCGACACGCTGTTCGAGGAGACGTACGACCTCGGCCCCGGAGAGACCGTACTGGACCCGAAGGTGGTGGAGAACGCCGGTTCGTACGAGTTCCGGATTCGCTCGGAGCGCGGAGACGAAGCCAGCTACGTCTGGGAGGTCTGCCCACCGCGCGGACCGGTGTGGGTGGTCGTCGACGAGGCGGGGGTTCAGGTGTCGGTCAGAGCGACCTGACCCGAGAGAGACAGAGAGAACGCGTCGGCGCGAGACGCAGACAGAGCGGACGGCGCGCCGGGCCGTCGTCCGACCGCGAGCGACGTTATCCGAACTTGCCCGTGATGTAGTCTTCGACGCGTTGACTCTCGGGGTTCTCGAATATCTTGTCGGTGTCGTCGTACTCGACGAGATAGCCGCCGGTGAGGAAGACGGCCGTCTGGTCGGAGATACGCGCGGCCTGCTGCATGCTGTGGGTGACGATGACGACGGTGTAGTCCTCCGCGAGGTCGCTGATGAGGTCCTCGATGCGCGAGGTGGCGATGGGGTCGAGCGCAGAAGCGGGTTCGTCCATCAGGAGCACCTCGGGGTCCGTCGCCAGCGCACGCGCGATGCAGAGACGCTGTTGTTGGCCGCCGGAGAGGCCGAGTGCGTTGTCGTCCAGGCGGTCTTTCACCTCGTCCCACAGCGCGGCCTGCCGGAGACAGCGCTCGACGAGTTCGTCCTCTTCGTCGCTGTCGTCGCGGCCGAGCAGTCGCGAGAGCAGACTCACGTCGATGTCGCCGTGCTTGCGCGGGCCGTAGGAGATGTTCTTGCGGATGGACTTCGGGAACGGGTTCGGCGACTGGAACACCTGTCCGATGCGCTTTCTGAGTTCGACGAGGTTCGTCCCCTTGTCGTAGATGTTCTTCCCGTTGAACTCGACTTCGCCGGAGACGTCTGCGGCCTTGATGCGGTCGTTCATCCGGTTGAGACACCGGAGGAACGTCGACTTCCCGCACCCGGACGGCCCGATGAGCGCGGTGACGCTGTTTTTCGGGATGTCGATGGAGATGTCGTGAAGCGCGTGGTCGTCGCCGTAGTGGACGTTGACGTCTCTCGTGCTGATGGCGGGTTGGCCGTCGAACTCGTACTGGACCCACTCCTCGCGGAGTTCTTCTTGGGTCTCGCCTTCGACGGTCGTGCCACCGCTCTGTTGACCGGTCTGTGCGTCCGCCTGCGTCTGTGCTTTGGATGTTGTCTCGCTCATGATCGGAGTTTGTTACGGAAGTACGCTCGTGATGCGATACCGACCGCGTAGAAGGACAGAACGACGAGGAGGAGAACGAGCGTCGTCCCCCACCCGAACGCCTCGCTCTGACCGACGCCGGCCGTGATGATGGCGTAGAGCTGGTAGGGAAGGGCGCTTGCAGAGTTCAGCAGTGCCTCTTGACTGATGAGGCTGGCGTCCACGAACGGGAACGAACTCGTAAAGGAGAAACTGATGTCGAGAACGTTCGGAGCCTGTCGCTTCGAGGGGAACGGCGACCCACTCATGACGAGAAGGATGGGTGCCGTCTCGCCCGCGATACGTCCGACACCGAGGATGACGCCGGTGATGACGCCCGGCATCGCCGCGGGAACGACGACGCTCTTGATGGTTTGCCACTGACTGACCCCGAGGGCGGCACTCGCGTCGCGGTATTCGTCTGGCACGGCGTTGATCGCCTCTCGGCTGGTGATGAGTACCAGCGGTATCAGCATAAAGCCGAGCACGAATATCCCCGACAGAAGCGACGTGCTGTTACCGAGGCGGGGGACGAGGAACGCGTAGCCGAACAGTCCGAAGACGATGGAGGGCGTCGACCACAGCCCGTTCGTCGCGAGTTCGACCACCTGCGTGAATCGGCCCTCTTCGGCGTACTCGGTGAGGAACACCGCCGCGCCGACGGCCAAGGGAACCGCCATGATGACGGACCCGACGACGAGCCAGAACGTCCCGACGATGGCGGGGAACACCCCGTTGACGTCGTTGGTCAGTTGGTTCCCGTTCTGTACGAACGGCCAGTCGATGCCCGACGCGCCGACAGAGAAGCCCTCGAACAGCGGGCCGATACCCTTGCTGACGACGAAGGCCACGAGGATGACGAGCACCGAGAGGATGCCCAGCGCGTTCAGCGCGATGAGCATGTACGCGCCCGTCTGTCGGCCGCGTGCGCCGAAGTCGTCGTACGCCTTGCCGGCGGCCCAACTGGCCACGAGGACGGCGAGAACCGTGAGGAACGGGACGACGATTTTCGGCGTGAACGTCGCCGAGAAGTCGGTCGGCGACCACGCCCAGTCCGGCCCGATGACGTTCGTCAGGAAGACGAGGCCGACGAGGAGCGCGAACGCGCCCGCAGGGAGCGTCGAGCCGATGTCCTCGCGGGGGAAGATGGCGACCCCCGCGGCACCGGCGCCGACGAGGAGTGCGGCCGGAAGCCAGACGAGCGCACCGAAGCCGAACGTCTGCGAGACGACGAGTCCTGCGACGCAGAACCACAGGAGACCGAACAGCACCGCGGGAACGAGTCCGGCGCTCCGGTCGGGCGTCGTCTCGACGTAGCCGACGTAGGAGACGGCACCGAGGCCGACGACGCCGAGGCCGACGAGCGTCGTCCCGACGCCGAGGAGGTTCGACAGCGACAGTCCCACGAACGTCGCGTCGATGGCGGTCAGGTCGAACAGCGCCGCCAACGCGAAGGCGAACGCGAGGATGCCGACGCCGACGATGCTCGCGGCAAGCCGTTGGTACGTCGACGACTCGCTTTCGACGAGATTTCGGTCGTATGCGTCACTCATCGTTAGTCACCACTCAGCTCCTGTTTCAGTTTGGCTTCGATGCGAAGCGACGTGAGAGAGAGGAACAACACCGTCACGAACAGGACGACACCTGCCGCGAACAGCGCGCTCAACTGCGTCTCGCCGGCGTCGCCGTACTGGCTGGCGATGAGCGTCGTGAGCGTCACGTTGTTCCCGAACACGTCGTACAGCGGTTGCGGGAGGCCGACGGTGTTGCCGAGGATGACCGTCGCGGCCATCGTCTCGCCGATGGCACGGCCGACGCCGAGCAAGACGGCCGCCGAGACGCCCGAGAACGCCGCCGGGAGCGTGATACTGGTCATCGTCTGCCAGTCGGTCGACCCCAGCGCGAGCGCGCCGTCTTTCATCGAGTCCGGGACTGTGTCCAGCGAGTCCTCGGCGACGGAGACGACGGTCGGAAGCGCCATCACGCCGATGACGCCGCCGACGAGGAAGAAGCTCCCCTGCGAGGGCGTCTGGAAGTTCTGGAACACGTACGTGTTCAGCACGGTGAACCCGATGAACCCGTAAACGATAGAGGGGATGCCGGCCAGAATCTCGATGCCGGGCTTCACTATCTCGCGCGCCCAGTTGGGCGCGATTTCGGCGAGGAACAACGCGCAGGCGACGCCGAGCGGTGCCGCCACCGCCGTCGCGATGAGCGTCGTCACGAACGTCCCCCACATCGCGGGGACGAGCGAGTACGTCGCCGAACTCGGCTGCCAGAAGTTGCCGAGACCGGGGAGGACGGTGACACCGAAGACGGTGACGGGTTCGTCCATTCCGACCAGCATATTCACACCCATGAGTCTGAAGGCGTGAAGCGACTCTAAGACGAGGAAGACGGTTATCATCCCGAGGATGAGCACCGTCGACACCGTCATCAAGAACGTGACCGCCTTCGCCGTGAGACCCTGGTGGGCGTACCATCCGTATCCGAGGACCACGACGAACCCGACGATGGCCGGGACTTCGAGGCCGAGCCGAAGCACGAACGACGTCAGCGCCGTCAGGAGGAACACGACTCCCACCGCGCCCGCGAGGAGCGCGCTCGCGTCGATATCTTCGGCCGCTCGGAACGTGTCGAACGACTGTTTTAAACTTGATTCTGCCATCTTTGAGTTCTGTATGTACGGAAAGAGAGGGATGTGCTCGCTTTAATTCCTGACGATGCGTCGGAGGCGGACCGACCTCAGTTCGAGGGTTCGGCCAGCTTGCCCATCTCTTCTTCCTGGCGCGCGTCGGACAGGACGAAGTAGTTGTTCGGCTCGACGAACATCGTCTGGCCGTAGTCGCTGATGAGCATTCGGAGGAACGCGGACTCCTTCTCGGAGGTTCCGTCGTACGTGTAGCAGTGGAGGTCACGGCTGAGCGGGTACCCCTTGTCCGAGAGGTTCTCGCCCGGCGTGTACGTCTTGCCGTCGAGTTCGAGCGAGATAGCGCTGACGCCGTCGCCGACGAACGCGAGTGCCATGTACGCGATGGCGTTGTCGGAGTTGCGGACGAGCGTCGCGACCTGCTGGTTCTGTCCCTTGCGGATGTCGGGACTCATCTCGGCCTGAGCGTCGCCGTAGAGGTTCGCGCGGAACGCGGTGTCCGTCCCGGACCCCTCTGCGCGGCCGACCGCCTGAATCTCGCGGTCCGGGCCGCCGACTTCGCTCCAGTTGGTGATTTCCTTTTTGTATATCGCGCGAAGCTCGTCGCCGGTGAGTTTCGTGACGCCCGCCTCGTATATCTCGTTGGAGACGACGATAGGCTGGCCGTCGACACCGACGACGTGGTCGACGAACTTGTCGATGGTGGACTGGTCGGCGTCGGGGAGTTCGTCCTCGACGGGCGCCGAGGAGTCACCGATGTCGACCTGTCCGTTCTTGACCTTCTCGACACCGGTGCCGGAGTGCGAGAGACCGACGTTCACGAGGAACGGGGGCTGGCCCTCCTCGGAACTGCTGAAGCCGTAGAGGCCGCCCCAGTAGTCGGCCATGTTCTCGCTCGTGTCGATGTCGTACTGACCCGGACCCCAGTACTCCTCGTCGTCCGCGGGCGGGTTGGAGTTCCAGACCGCCGCCCCGTCGGACGTGATGGGGTAGACCGTCGAGGAGCCGTCGGCCGTCAGCGGGCTCCCGTCCGACTGACTGCCGCTGGACCCCTGCGTTCCGGTTCCCTCGCCACCGGAGCCCGACGCTTCGCCACCTGCTTCGGCTTCCGCTCCGGCACCACTGTCGCCGGAACAGCCAGCGAGACCGGCGACGCCGGCCGCGCCCGATGCAACGATGAATTTACGCCGCGTGTAGTCCGCTCCCGTGGAGTTGTCGCGCGTCATCACCTGTTGATATCCGAAGACGCTGTAAAACCCCTGCTATTACGACTATATAGAAAAAATGTGGCTCCAGAGAGATAGTGTGTCCGGGGTCTATCGGTCGGCAGGTGAACGCTGAATCTCCTCTGAAACCGCTCAAAATGACGTATTCGGGGTTGAGGAGAGAGACGGTCGCGGTTCGAACGGTCGCACTGGTCTCCCGAGAGTCTGTCAACCGGTCGTCGAATGCGCCGGAGTCGCACGTCCACCAGAGGAAGATATATGAGTATATACTTCTTCGCGAACGGCCGCACGAGACGACCACACGTTCACAGGTTCGAGAGAGTCGTCGAGCGGACGTGTGTAATTTGTCGCCGAGAGCCGTCGAAAGCGGGCGACTCAGCCGTTCGGCCCACAAAAATCCGGAGTGAAATTGCAGAGTATATAGACATGGGCAGATTTATGTCGGCCACTGTCCGAACAACGGTATGGTCGAAACGCGAAAGGTGCAGGTCACTGGCGGGTCGACGTACACCGTCTCGATTCCCAAAGACTGGGCGACGGAGAACGACGTCTCTGCGGGGAGCGAAGTCGAGTTCTACCCCGAGGGCGACTCGCTGTTCCTGACGCCCCGAACCGGGGACGAACGCACGGAGGGGACCCTCGACATCGCGAATCTGGAGGGTGACGAGCTCACGCGCGCGGTGATGACGATGTACGTCAGCGGGTTCGACATCATCGCCTTAGAGAGCGGGCGCATCACGACCGAACAACGGCGCACCATCCGCGAGGCGACGCAGAGTCTCGTCGGACTGGAAGTCCTCGAAGAGACGCGCGACAGAGTCGTCATCCGCGACCTGTTGGACTCCTCGGAACTCTCTATCCACAACGCCGTCACGCGGATGCGGCTCATCGCCCTCTCGATGCTCGAAGACGCCATCGCCGCCATCGCGGAACTGGACGACGACATGGCCCGCGACGTCATCCAACGCGACGACGACGTGGACCGACTCTGGATGGTCGTCTCGCGTATCTTCCGCGCGACGCTCCGGACGCCGAAGGCCGCCGAAGAACTCGGCCTGCCGCGCGAGGTGTGCTTCGACTACCAGTCCGCCGCCCGGCAGTTAGAGCGCATCGGGGACCACGCGACGAAGATAGCCCACCTGACGCTCAACTTCGAGGAACCCGTCTCCGAGGAAGTCGCCGAGGCGCTCGAAGAACTGTACGTCGAAGCCCGGAAAGTGGTCGACGACGGGATGGACGCGTTGTTCACCGACGACCCCGACGAGGCGTCGCGACTCGCGAACGACGCCCGCGAGGCCGTCCAGGAGATAGACGAACGCGCCCGGAAGATAGACGAACTCCTGCGAGAACTGGACCCCGCACGCGCGCAACTGCTCGGCCTCATCGTCGACTCCGTCTCCCGAAGCGCGGACTACGGCGGGAACATCGCCGAGACGGCGCTTCAGAAGGCCGCGCCGACGCCCTGAAAACAGCGGCTCGCTTCGCACCGCTCTTCTCGAACTCGACCGTCCGGCGACTGTCCAGAACAGACGCCGAGCGCCGTCGCTGGCGCGTGAGAGAAACGAGAGAATCCGGAGAGATTACTCGTCGTCGACGAGGACGGCGTTGACCTGTCCGTCCTGACCGGGACGCGACGTGACGCGGGCCGTGCCGGCGCTGGTCTCGATGATAGCGCCCTTCGTGATGATGTTTCGGCGGATGTAGTTGACGTTCGAGGGGTTGTCCACGACGTTCTCTATCTCGGCTTCGCTGACCTCGCCGCCGTCTGCGACCTGTGCGACGTTGGTCGAGAGCGCGCGGACCTTCTTCTGGTTCCCGCGGGAGTCGACGACGCGGAATCGAGGCTCTGCGACGGTGGTCTCGGTCGGTTGACGGCCGAGTTGGTGTCGCTTCTTCTTGTGCGAGGGTCGAAGTCGCCCGCCGGTACGCTTTCGCTTCGAGCGTCCTTGGTCCTTCATACGGGTTGGAAATCCCGGAAAGTACTTCAATCGCTCGAATCGGCCCGCGAGGTGTGCGTGTTCCGGACTCACACTCCCGTCGCGTGGAGACCCCCGCGCGCGAGGACCGAAACCGGGAACTCCTTGTGCCGCGCCCGCCCGACACGGAGACATGAGCCTCGACGTCGCGGTGGCGGTACCGTTCAAGCAACGCGGGACCGACCGCATGGGCGAGGGCGAGTTTGTCGTCGCACTCTCGTTGGACCGCGATTGGTTCTCGCCGGACCAAGCGAAGCGACTCATCGACGTGGCCACCGGCCGCGGGTTGCTCTCGCGCGAGGACGACCACGTCGTCGCCGCGTTCGACCCGGCGGCCGTCTCGGTTCCCGAGGACTACGAACCCGACCAGTCTATCCTCCGCGAGCAGTCCTCCTTCGAGCGGATGCTGGACGCACTCGTCGCCGCCGGCCACGACAAGCAGTCCGCCGTCGCGGGCGTGAACGACCTGCAACGGCGACTCGGCGTGAGCGTCGAGGCGGCCGCCGCCCTGTACGCGCGACGACGCGGCGTCGACGTCGGCGACGCCGCCCGGACGGCCAGAGACGAACTCGGCCGGTGACGAACCACGCCGGCTAAACCGGAACGCGGCGAACGGGGCGTATGGTCGAGGACCGACTCACGGACGGAAAGCGCATCGCCCAACTCCTCGCCAGCGAGGTGACGGGCCACGAACGCGCGTTCGCGTCGCTCTCGGTGGTCGACGCCGACCGAGACGTCGAACCGACGGAAGACGGCGCGTTCGCCTTCGCCATCGAACGCGACGGCGAACGCGTCGCCGACGTGTTCGTCCACCCGGACCGCGCGCGCGTCGAGTTCGTCGCCCGGATGGACGCCGTCGCCGAGGCGGCCGAGAGCGAGGGACTGCGCGTCCGCCCGAAGGCCGTCCGCCCGCCGCGAACGCTCGTCTTCGTCGAAGACGGCGCGCAGGTGAAGTGGCTCTTACCCGCGCTTCGCGTCGTCGCCAGCGAGTGACGCTCTCGGCCGAAGGGCATCGTAACGGCCGGCTAAGCACCTCCTAACCAAATGGGTCGGTGACGATTCCCCCTTGGGGTCATCACGATGACCCGTAAAGGCGAAAACGCGGACTCACGGCGCGCACAGAGCGAGACACAGGCAACTGACGCCCAGAATCCGCAGGGACGAAACGAACCGCCTCAGGGCCAGTCCCAGGGGCAACCCCGAAATCAGACCCAGACAGCCGCGAACGAACGCGCTGACGGGCAGCAGGGGAACACCACGCGGTCCGGTTCCGGTCCCGGTTCGGGGCTCGGTGCGCTCTTCGCCAGCGCCGCGATGCGCTGGGGAATCGGTATCGCTGGGTTCGTTCTGTTCCTGTTCGCCCTCGGACAAGCCGTCGGGTTCGACCTGTTGGGACTGTTCGCGGACGCGATCAGTTCGCAGACGGGCCGATGGCTCGTCGTGGCGGTGTTCGCGCTGTTCCTCATCAGCGTGGCTCGCCGCGGCGTCTCGAAGGCGTTCCGTGCGTAACGTTCGAATCCCGTCTCGTCTTTTTCCGGCCGCACCCGACCCCCGTCGAGCGGCGAGTGACGACGAAAACAGCCGTCTCAGAGGTCGTCGAGGACCTCGGGGAGTCGCGAGAAGAGGTCGTCCCGTTCGACGTGTTCGGCCGCGCGCGGGTCGGGGTCCGGTCCGCCGTCGAACACGACCTGAATCGGGACGAGTCCGGCGTTGGCCGCGCCGCCGATGTCCGCGTCCACGTCGTCGCCGACGTACGCCGTCTCCCCGGCGTCGGTTCCGAGTCCGTCCAAGAGCGCCTCGAACGCCGCCGCGTCAGGCTTTCCCGCGGGGAGTTCGCCCGTCACGAGCGCCACGTCGAAGACGTGCTGCCAGCCGAGCGTGTCGAGTTTGTCTCGCTGGGCGACGCGCGGACCGTTCGTGAGGAGACCGACGCGGTACCGCTCTCTGAGGTCCGAGAGGAACGTCTCCGCGCCGGCCAGTGGGACGAGTGCGTCCGCGATGTGCTCGCGGTACGCCGTCGCCACGGCGGCGGCGTCGGCGTCGGAGTCCCGCGCGTCGAGGAGGTCCTCGAAGATGGGCGTCCGCGTCTCGCGCGTGAGGTTGCGCTGGTGCGCGTCGAGATACGCCTCTCTGGAGAGCGGCGGCGCACCGGCGGCCGTCGCGGCGTCCTGCAGTATCGTCGCTCGGTCACGCGTCGGTACCGCGAGTGTGTAGTCGAGGTCGAAGCCGACCGCCCGGATAGTCACGCTCGGGGCTACGGGGCCGAGCCTCAAGACCGTTCCCGTTCCTGTAACGACGTGTCTCGTCACAGTCTCGATGTCGGCGGGGTTTTTGCGTTCGCACGTCCACGGATGCCTCATGACGCTCGACCCCGTCCACGTGGACGGAATCGCGGACCTCGCCACCTACCTCGCGAAACACGTCGACGACGACGAACACGTCGACCTCGCGCGGACCGTCTGGGAACAGTATCTCGACCCGTTGTACGGTCCGGGCGGCGACGTCGTCCTCGAACCCCTCGGCGAGAGACGACTCCGGTCGGTCGACATCGACGACGTGGCTCTCGTCGAGCGACCGTTCGAGACGGTTCACGGCCTCGACTCCGGCACCATCAACCCGACGACGTTCAAGAACGGCATCGTCCTCGACGTGGCGCAGGCGGCGATGGCGTCGGTGCCCTCGGACTTGGACCTGCATCGCCACCGGAGCATCGTCGCGACGACGCACGCGAACGATACGACGCTCAAACTGGACGAACCGTGGCGCAGGCGCGACGAGGGCTACTGCCGGTGGCGAATCATCCACGCCCCGCGCGTGAGTCGCTACGCGGAGGGCGTCGTCCACGCCCTCTCGCTGTACCTCTCCGAGAGCACGCACGCGCTGGAACACGCCGAGGCGGTGGATGACCTCCTCGTCCTCGACGGGCCGGTGTATCCGAAGGAACTCCTGAACTGGCGCAACCGCGACAGCGAACTCAGCGAACTCTCGCGCGAGGCGAAACCGAAGGACATCGTCGGCAACTACGTGCGACTGGTCGAGTCGTTCGTCGAACGCGACGTCCCGCTCTGCGGGTTCGTGAAAAATCCCGCGTCGAAACACCTCGTGAACGCCGTCCGCGACAGGGGGATGGACGCGCCGTGGACCGACGACACCGCCTTCTTCACCCGACTGCTCGAACGCCGCGCCGTCGGAAATCGGGGGACCGAAGGCCGAGACACGTCCGAACTGACGTTCACCAACTGGTTCGTCTCCCGCGGCGGGTCCGACCGCGCGTTCTCGACGGACGGCGACGCCTACGGCGTCGAACGCGAACTCGACGACGAGCAGTACGAAGTCGCGTTCTTCGTCCTCTACGACCCCCGAACGGACGTGTTGTACCGCGTCGAGTCGCCGACGGCGTTCGTCCGCGACGACGACGTCCGCCGTCGTCTCACGACGCAGATACTCAGTAGCGTCGCGGCGACGCGCGGGCCGCCGGAAGCCGTGGAGAAGGCCGACGAGTTGGCCCGAATCAGCGCGCGCGAGAAGATAGCACTCAGACGAAAGCTCGAAGAGAACCTCGATTCGGACGCGGTCCGCCAGTACGACGACGTGCGGTGGGCCCCAGAAGAGTAGAGAGAACGGTCTCAGGTCGCGCCGGGTTCGGACTTCACGACTTCGATTCGCACGTCCTCGGCGGCGACGCCGACGCGGGCGAACTGCGTCCGGACGTGCTCTTTCGCCGCCGCGACCGCCTGTTCGCGCGTGTCGAACCCGCGGGGCATCGGCGAGTCGAACGCGACGTTGATGGTCCGGCCGTCTATCTCCGTCTCCGACCCGCCGCTCTCGACCTCGTAGAACTCGTCGCAGACCCAGACGTACGGCGCGCCTTCGTCGGGTGCTCCCTTGTACGTGGGTGCCTCCTCACCCCGTTCGAACACCGTGCCGGTGAGCGTCGTGCCCCCGCCGTGACCGCGAACTAAAAGCATATCGTAGCGGTACGGTCCGGAACGTGAAAAGACGCGCGGAGGCGTCTCGGGTGGACGCGGTGACGCGTTCCGGCAGCGACGTCGCGACGGGCCGCGTCATCCGCGCTGGATGGACCGCCTGACCGTCCCCCACGGGTCGTCGACCTGCGAGAGGAGGACGCCGACGAGGACGAGACCGCCGCCGGCGGCCGTCTCGGCCGTCAGCGGTTCTCCGAGGAGCAACACGCCGAGTGCGACGGTCGTGACGGGTTCGGCGGTGCCGAGGACGCTCGCCCGGTTGGCCTGCAGCGAGCCGAGACCCTCGTACAGGAGGACGAGTGGGACGCCCGTCCCGAGAAAGCCGATGCCGAGGACGACACCCCACTGCGTCGGACCGGCGGGAAGCGGTGCGCCGAGTGCGACCCAGCGGACGCCGAGAAGCGCCGTCACCACGGTCAGCACGTGGGCCGTGAGGACGCTCCCCTGCGTGTCGGCCGTCAGAACGCGGCCGCCGACGATGTACACCGCGTAGCCCACCGCCGCGGCGACGAGGAGGACGACGCCGAGTGGGGTCGCACCGGCGGTGTCGCCGCCGAGGACGAGACCGAGTCCCGAGAGCGCGAGAGCCAGCGAGACGACGAGACGCGGCGTGAGCGGTTCGTCGAGGAACGTCGCCGAGAGCAGCAACACGTACACCGGGTAGGTGAAGAAGACGACGGCCGCCAACCCGGCCGTGAGGTGTGCGAGACCGGCGAAATAGGCGATAGTCAACACCGCGTACATCGTCCCGAGACCGGCGGCGGACCACGCCGACCGCCCCGAGAGCACCCGCACGTCGCCGCGAACCGCGAGGAACGCCCAGACGAGGACGCCGCCGACCAGGAAGCGAAAGAACAGGAGGGAGGGCCGGCCCAACCCCGCGGACTCCGCGAGTTTGCCGAATATCGCGAGCGTGCCGAATCCGACGGCGGACCCGGCGACGAGGAGTGCGCCGACGGTTTCCTCACGCATGGTCGTCACGCATCGTCTCCGCTTCGACCGAGGCGGTTCTAACGCTTTTGGAAGCCCCGGCCGGCCGAAGGTGGTCTTTTTAGTCACGCGCCGCCCTGTCGGAGAACATGTCCGACCTCGGTGACTTCACCGACGACTTCGAGGTGGAGTCCGACGGCGACCCCTCCTCGCGTCCGACCGACGCGTCAGCGACCGAGGAGACGCGCGCGGACGCGACAGCACAGCCGACCGACGGTGCGTCTTCCACCGGACGCGCCGGCGACTCCGACGCAAACGGTTCGACGGGCCGCGACGAGGTGTCATTCGAGACGCTCGACGTGTCGCCCGCGGGCGACGACCGCGGCCTCGGGGCCGTCTCCGTCTCGCAGGGCCTTCGCGTGGCCGAAGACGGCGACGACACCACACTCCGCGCGTTCGTCACCACCGGCAACCGAGACGACGTGCGCCTCGGGAAGTACCTCCTCGTCCCCTACCCGGACGACGAACTCCTGTTCTGCCGTATCACCGCCCTGGAGTACGCCCAGGAGTTCCAGACCGACGACGCGACGGAGATTCACGCCCGGCGGGCGATGCGACGGCAGGGCTTCGAAGAGCGCGACTACAAGTTCGTCGCCGCGCTCGACCCCGTCGCCGTCCTCTTCGAACAGGGCGGCGAACTGAAGCGCCGGATGGTCGACCGGGTGCCGAAACCCGGGTCCGTCGTCGCCGAAGCGACCGACCCCGAACAGATAAAGACGGGACTGAAGATTCCGGGCGACGGCGTCTTCCTCGGGCATCTCTCCGTCGGCGGCGAGAAGGTCCGGACGGCGGCGGAACCGCCCACCATCGACTACCGCCTGAAAGACGACTACGCCGACGGCGACCCACTCGTCTTCCGGCACACACTCGTCGCCGGGGGGACGGGGTCCGGGAAGACGCACGCCTCGAAGAACCTGCTTCGGCAACTGCTGGACGGCGACCGAACGTACCGGATGGACGACGGCCGCGACGCCCGGATGGCCGTCGTACAGTTCGACCCGCAGGACGAGTACGCCCAGATGCACGACGACAACCCCGGGATGACCGACTCGGTGTCCCGGCGGTACGAACGCGAAGGCGTCGCCCACGGCGGCCACGACGACACGCTCTGTCTCGTCCCGAAGGAGGACGGCGTCCCCTACGGGGGCGACAACCACCGCGCCGAGCAACTGGAGTTCACCATCCCGTTCTCGATGGCGCGGGACCGACCGTGGTTGGTCGCGGGCAGTAGCCTCAACGAGAACCAGTTCCCCGCCCTCAAAGAACTCCTGCGTCGCTTCTTCCGGCAGTACGGCGACGACGGCGAGTACCGCGAGTTCCTGACGTTCCTGGACGACCCGGCGCTGAAAGAGGAACTCCACGAGGCCGGACGCGTCCACGAGGCGACGTACGACGCCGTCAAGCGTCGCGTCCGCGGCGTTCCGAGCGGCGTGTTCGACCAGTCCGCGCGCCCCATCACGGAACTGGACCACGAACTCGTCCGCCCCGGCGGCCTGACCGTCATCCCCACCTACCACCTGTCGACGACGCGCGCGAAAGAGATGTTCGTCCTCGCGGTGTCGAGCCTGCTCATCGACGACAAACTGTCGAACACGCCCGACTCCCGGCGAATCAAGGAGACTCCGCTCGTCCTCGGGATGGACGAAGCGCACAACTTCCTCACCGACGCCGACAACGTGCAGGCGAGAAAGGTCGTCTCGAAGTTCACCGAGGCGGCGAAACAGGGTCGAAAGGAGCGACTCGGTCTGTTCCTCATCACGCAGGACCCCCAGGATATCGCCGAACCCGTGTTCAAACAGGTGAACACGAAACTCGTGCTCAACCTCGGCGACGACGACGCCATCAAGAGCGTGAACATCCCGTCGAACCTCGAACACAAGGTGCCGTACATGGAGAAGGGACAGATGGTCGTCTACTCGCCCGACAACTCCGAACCCGTCGAACTCGTCGGCCTCCCGACGTGCGTGACGAGACACGGCGAGTGACGACGGGAAGTCGGCGACGGCGGGCGAACGGCGCGACTCTTTTTGTGAGTGTGTGACATACTACCTGCTATGGTACATCACCTCCTTCTTCCGGTCGACGGGTCGCCGCAGTCGGTCGAAGCGCTCCGGTTCGCCGCCGGCGAGTGGCGCGACGCGGACGTCACCCTCCTCCACGTCATCGACCCGACGGAGGCGAGTTACCGGAGCGGACTGCCCGCGGGGTCCGAGGAGTGGTATCAGACCGCCCGCGAGCGTGCACGCGAGATGTTCGAGGAGGCGAAGGCCGTCCTCTCGTCGGAGATGACCGTCCACACGCGCATCGAGGTGGGCAGACCGGCGGCGACCATCCTCGACGTGGCGGGCGAGGGCGACGTAGACCACCTCGTCGTCGGGAGTCACGGCCGCGAGGGCATCTCGCGCATCCTCCTCGGAAGCGTCGCCGAAGCCGTCGTCAGGCGGTCGCCCGTGCCGGTGACTATCGTCCACTGAGCGAGAGGTCGGTGCCGACGATGGCGTCCGCGCGTCGGTGTCGTCGACGTAACCGGGTGGCGCGTCACCAACGAGGCGTGAGAACACGACCGGACTCCCGGCGGGCCCCGCCGGTGTCGCCCGACCCTTTCTCTCTCACCCGCGTAGTCGTCGGTGATGGAGTACTCCGAAGTCGTCGCGTCTCGACGGTCGGTCCACCAGTACACCGACGAAGACCTCTCGAACGAAGTCGTCGAATCGATATTCGAGAACGTCCGGCAGTCGCCGTCCAGTTACAACCTCCAACCGTGGGAGTTCCTCGTCCTCACCGACGACGAGAAGCGCCAGCAACTCCGCGAGGTGGCGTACGACCAAGCGCACGTCACGGACGCGCCCGTCGCCGTCGTCGTCCTCGGCAACAAGGACCCCTCGGCGCACGCCGAGGCCGTCCTCGACGACTGGGTGGCGAAGGGCTACCTGCCGAACGAGGACGCCCGCGAAGCCGTCATGGGCAACATCGAGGGCATGGCCGACTTGCCCGAACAGGAGCGTCGCGTCTGGACGGTTCGGTCGACGACCATCGCCGCGACGACGCTCATGGACGCCGCGTGGGAGGAGGGCGTCGCCACCTGTCCGATGGGTGGGTTCGACCCCGAGGGCGTCGTGGACGCGTTCGACATCGACGGCGACCAGTACGAACCCGTGATGCTCGTCACGATGGGCTACGCCGCGGAGGACGCCCCCGAGATGCAGAACGAAGGGAAGTTCCGCCGTCCCGTCGACGAAATCGTCCACTACGACGAGTTCGACCCCGTCGAGTCGACGGAACTGCCCGAGGACGTCGCCGAAGCGGCTCCCTCGGACGACTAACTCCCAGCTTTCTTCGGACTCGGGGTCGCTTCGCGACTCCGCCGGCGACAGCTCACCGCTTTATGGTAGCGGCCGCCCAACAGCGTGCAGAACCAGTTGCAACCATGCGAAGAGAACGGAGCGTCTTCCGGCCGGTCGAAGCGTACGCGGATTCGATGTCTCCCAGAGCGCACGGCGTCGTCGCTCTCGTCTCGTTCTGTGTCTTCGTCGGCACCATCGTCTTCGGATTCGTCCCGGTCACGAGAGACATCGAGACGTCCGGCTACTCCACCGCAGACCTACAGGAGGCGACGACCCGAAGCGAGGTGGACACCATCTTACGAGCCTTCGAGCCGGTTATGGAGTCCGTCGTCCTCCTCTCCGCGCTCGATTACCTCTTCATCGTCGCCGGGTTCTTCCTCTTCTTCTCGCTTCACTCGCTCGCGATGAAGCGACTGTCGCCCGACGAGCGACTGGTGTTGGTTCCGAAAGTCGGGATGGTGCTGACCGTCTGTTCGCGGCTTCTCGATTCGCTGGAAAACCTCTGGGTCATCCTGATATACACCGACCCCGATGGCTATCCCACCGTTCTCATCGGCCTGATGAACGCCACGCAGTCGGCGAAGTGGGCTGTGGTCGCGGTCGAGTATCCCGTTCTCGGTCTTTCGATGGTCCTCCTCTTTCTGGTCCGATTCACCGCTCTCCTAGACTCCGGGGCGTCTCGGACGTAGTTCGACGCTGGCGACGAGCGAAGCGAGTCACGACACTTTTTGGTGCACCGATGGGCGCTTCGCGCCCATCGAGCCTCACCTCGCGATGCTCGGTGAGACAGCTTTTTGCAACGAGCGGGTCGCGGAGCGCCCCCGAGTCCGCAAAAAGCTGGAGGTTCTAGAAGATGTTCGCCTGCCGATAGACGCTGATACCGCCGTTCGTGAGTTCGTACGGCTTCGTCTCGCGAGAGTGACTCGCGTCGCGTATCTTCTGAATCTCGATGGCGAGTCGCGTCTCGCGGAAGTCGCTCGGGCGGACGTACTGCAGGACGAACACGGCGTCGGCGAGGTACTCGACCAGTCCGTGTCGCGAGGAGTAGGCGTTGCCCTCTTTGGCTTCGGAGGTGAGAAGCGTCGTCACACCGGCCTCCTTCAACGAGCGAGCGAAGTCGAACACCTGACTCCGGCGTTCCGCGGGGTGGTCGTACATCATCTCCAACAGCGAGACGGAGTCCAAGACGAGGCGTTCGGCGTCGAAGTCGGCGACGAGACGCGGGAGGTCGTTCTGGATGTTCGAGAGGCTGTTCGCCATCTCGACGGGGTCTAAGTCGATGACGACGAGGCGGTCCTCGTCGGCGTACGACTCGAACGCCCATCCCTTCTCTTCGGCGGTGTCGAAGATGCGCTGGCGACTCTCCTCTAAGGTGATGTAGACGGCCTTCTCGCCGTTCTGTAGCGCTTCGTTGAGGAACTGCAGACCGAACGTCGTCTTCCCCGTCCCGGCCGACCCGATGGCGACCATGAGCGAACGTTCGGGAACGCCGCCGAGAATCATCTCGTCTAACCCTTCGATACCGATGTCGAGACGGTCGATGTCGGAGTCGAACTCCTCGTCGCCGAAGGTTTCTGCGCTCGGGCCGGCGGGTTCCGGGCCTTCCATCGTTCCACCGGCACCGAACGCCGGAGCGTCTTTCATCGCGGCGGCGAAGTCGTCGGGGAACGGGTCGTACTGGTCAGACTGACCGTTCGGCGACTGGCCGCTTCGAGACTGTCCGGCCGCCTCACCGCGAACCCCGCCGAACGGGTCGGAGGCGCTCTCGGCGGCGTCGAAGCCGAGCGACTCCTCGGACCCGTCCGTGTCGAAGTCGAACGCGTTCTCGAAGCCCCCCGACTCCGAGACGGCGTCTGCGGACGAGGACGAGGCGTCGTCTACGACCGAGGCGTCAGCGTCACCGGGCGGTCCGGCCCCGTCGTCGCCGCCCGCGTCGGTCTCCGACCGCCTGTCGGCCGCCGAGTTCTCGTCGGTCGCCCCATCCTCGGTCTCCGACGCCGTCGCTCCGTCGGTGTCGTCCGCGAACGCACGCTCGAACCAGTCGTCGTCGCTCACGGTCCCTCTCTCCCCTCCGTATCGTCGGGTTCGGTCCGACGACCCCCCCAAGCGGTCGATTCCATCGCAGTCGTGTACACGTAGGAGTCAAACTTGATGAATGTTGCCCGTCTGAACACGGATCGTGCTGACGGGTCGGACCGGGTGACGGTGGGCTTTTGCCGGGTGGGGGCCAACCCCGGAGACGAGCATGCAGGTGGCCATCGTCGCACAACGGGGGAACAGTCGGGCCGCGTACCTGACCGACGACCTCCGCGAGCGACTCGTCAGGGAGGGTGTCGAGGTTCGGGTCGACGCGGAGACGGCGGAGACGCTCGGCGTCGCGGGCCACCCGGTCGAGACGTTCGGGACGGCCGACCTCGTGGTGAGCATCGGCGGCGACGGCACCTTCCTGTTCGCCGCACGCGGCGCGAACGGGACGCCCATCCTCGGGGTCAACCTCGGCGAAGTCGGCTTCCTGAACGCCGTCGGCCCGGACGGGGCCGTCGAAGCCGTGATGGCCGAGGTGAGACGCTTCGACGACGGCGAGTCGCTGGCCGTCCGCGAAGTCCCGCGTATCGCCGCCCGCGGCGACGGATGGACCGAGCGACCGGCGATGAACGAAGTCGTCGTCCAGGGGCCGAGACGCGGGCACGGCGGCGGCGTCGGCCTCGAAGTCCGCGTCGACGGGTCGCTGTACACCGGCGGCCACGCCGACGGCGTCCTCGTCGCGACACCGACGGGGAGCACGGCGTACAACCTGAGCGAACGCGGTCCGCTCGTCCACCCGAGCGTCGACGGCCTCGTCGTCAACGAGATGGCACCCGACAGCGGGATGCCGCCGCTGGTCGTCGCTCCGGACGCGGAGGTGAGCATCACGCTGACCGACGCCGAAGAGGCCGTCGTCGTCAGCGACGGCCGTCGTCGTCGGTACGTCACGCCGCCGGCAGAAGTGACGATAGCGCAGACCGACGAACCCGTCCGCCTCGCCGGACCGGCACCCGACTTCTTCGAGGCGCTCGGTAAACTGGACTGACTTCGGCCTCGGTCGCCGGTCTCCCTGACTCAGTCCGCCGACTCGCTCTCCTCTGCGGCGTCGCCGGTCGGGTCGGCCGCCGCGGACCGCGGGGTGGTCCGCCAGTCGAGTTCGACGACGCCCTCGGGCGGCCCTCGGAGGCCGCGTCTGGCGACGACTTCGAACGTGCGGTTCGCCGCCTCGGGCGTGAACAACGCGGCGACGCAGAGGCCGGCCACGTCGGCGCGCGGGACGCTCCCCGAGACGGTGTCGCCGCCCTCTCCGACCACGACGTCGCCCGTCGGGTCGGCGTTCGTCAGCCCGCCCGGCCGAAGAATCGTGTACGAGAGTCCCGACTCGCGGAGGTGGTCCTCCGCGCGTCGCTTCGCCGAGAGGATACCGAGGCCGAGGAGTAGCAGGCGGAGACCGAGCGACATCCCGGGTCCCGAGTCGCCGACGCCGATAGAGGAGACGAGGACGAACTGGTCGACGTCGGCCGCGCGGGCGGCGTCGACGACGTTCTGGACGCCGGTACCGTCGACGCGGTCGGACGTGAGTACGTCGAGTCCGGGCGAAGAGCCGAGGGTGCAGACGACGGCGTCGACGCCTTCGAGCGCCGTCGAGACGGCGTCTCTGTCCATCGCGTCCGCGACGACGACTTCGTCGGCCCCGCCGTCCCGGAGTCGACGCTCGTCGTCGGTCGAACGGGTCATCGCGCGGACGACCACCTCGGCGTCGGTCCGGCGGAGTACGTCGAGGACGCGTCGTCCGGTGCCGCCGGTCGCACCGGCGACCAACACGCGCCCGCTCGTGAACGTCATGCGGTACCGTGGCTCCCGAACACACATAACGGTTCGTTCGGACGACGAAATTTGCGGCCGCGAGAATCCGAGTGAGGGCGTCCGCCCACGGCGATACAGAACGGTGACCAGGTCACCAACCTCGTGGACGGCGTTTCCTCCGTCTGGTACTACGTCGCACGGAGACAAGAACGCGTCGGCGCGGGTGGCGAACGGGGGAGACGTCCCGCCGGTCACCGCCGACGGCGGTTACTCGGCGCCCCAGTCGGCCGTCCGTTTCGGTCGTTCGGAGACGGCGAGGACGTCGAGTGGGTCGTCCTTCGCGCCGAGGGCTTCGAGGGCCGCAGACGCGGAGGCGTGCGTGGAGAAGTACGTAATCTCCTCTTCGACGCACAGTTCGAGGGTGTCGCGGTCACGCGACACCACGAGGTCTATCTCGCCCGCGCGGATGGCGTCGTGGCGCGCCTCCGCGTCGTCGAACGAGACGAGGTCGAAGTAGTCGGCGAAGCCCTCGCGGAGGGCCTCACCCTCGTCGGTGTCGGCGTCCGGGAACTCCTCTGCGGTGAGGTCGACGATGGCCGTCCCCGCGGCGGGGACGGACTTGTTCGTCGCGTCTTGGGCCTTGTCGTACGCTTTCGCGAACGAGGTTGCCGTTCCCATCACCTCGCCCGTCGACTTCATCTCCGGGCCGAGACGCGGGTCCGACCCCGGGAGACGGTCGAACGGGAGGACGACTTCCTTCACGGAGACGTGTTCGGGAATCTGCTCGTCGACGCCCATCGTCGCCAGCGTCTCGCCCGCCATCACCTGTGCGGCGAGTTTGGCGATGGGGACGCCCGTCGCCTTCGAGACGAACGGCACCGTGCGCGAGGAGCGCGGATTCGCTTCGAGGACGTACACGTCGCCGTCCTTGACCGCGAGTTGGACGTTGAGCAAGCCGACGGTGTCGAGGGCGTCGGCGATGTCTTCGGTCACCTCGCGGACGCGCGCCATCGTCTCGGCGTCGAGCGACCGCGGCGGAATCATGCAGGCGGAGTCGCCGGAGTGGACGCCCGCGCTCTCGACGTGTTCCATCACGCCGCCGATGAGCGTGCGGCGGCCGTCGCTGACGGCGTCCACGTCGAGTTCGACGGCGTCGGCGAGGAACTCGTCCACGAGGATGGGCTTGTCCGGCGAGACGCGGACGGCTTCCTCGATGTACGTCTTCAGTTCCTCGTCGGAGTGAACGACGTCCATCGCGCGGCCGCCGAGGACGTACGACGGGCGGACGAGGACGGGGTAGCCGATGTCGCTCGCGAGTTCGAGCGCCTCTTCCTCACTCGTCGCGGAGCCACCTTCGGGCTGGAGAATCTCCAACTCGTCCATCAGGCGGTTGAACCGGTCGCGGTCTTCCGCGAGGTCCATCGCCTCCACCGTCGTTCCGAGAATCTCGCAGTCGACGCCGCGACGGACGAGTTCGTCCTCCAGTTTCTCGCCGATGTTGACGGAGGTCTGACCGCCGAACTGGACCATCACGCCGTCGGCGTCGACGGCCTCTATCACGTCGGCGACTTCCTCGGCCGTGATTGGCTCGAAGAACAGGCCGTCGGAGGTGTCGTAGTCCGTCGACACCGTCTCGGGGTTGTTGTTGACGACGTGCGCGTCGATGCCCATCTCGCGGAGGGCGCGGACGGCGTGGACCGAACAGTAGTCGAACTCCACGCCCTGCCCGATGCGGATGGGACCGCCGCCGACGACGACGACGCTCTCGACGTCGCGGTCGACGCGGAGTTCGCCCGCCGCGGCGTCGCCCTCGTACGGACCGGTGAAGAACTCCGGCTTGCGCGAGGAGTAGTAGTACGGCGTCTGCGCGGCGAACTCGCCGGCGCAGGTGTCGACCTGTTTGTACGTGCGGCCGGGCACCTGCGTCTCGACGGTGCCGACGTCCGACCCCGTCGCGGTGGCTATCTCGGCGTTCGTGTGCCCCGCGGTGGCGGCGGCGGTGAAGTCGCCCTCCTGCGCGGCGGCGACGGAGTCGGTGATGCGCTTGAAGCGTTCGACGTACCACGTCTTCATGCCGGTCATCTCCACCACGTCTTCGACGGAGTAGCCGCGGTCGAACGCCTCGAAGATGGCGTACGGACGGTCCGGCGTCGGCGATTCGAGGAACGCCGATTCGAGTTCGTCGTCGCCGACGTCCGCCCAGTCGGCGGCCGGTTCGTACTCCGTCGAGCGGAGGCACTTCAGCATCGACTCCTCGAACGTCCGTCCGATGGCCATCGCCTCGCCGGTGGACTTCATCGCCGTCGAGAGTTCGAAGTCCACGTCGTCGAACTTGTCCTTGGGCCACCGCGGAATCTTCGTCACCACGTAGTCGATGGCGGGTTCGAAGGCGGCGGTGGTCTCGCCCGTAATCTCGTTCTCAATCTCGTGGAGGCGCTTGCCGAGTGCGACCTTCGCCGTCACGCGGGCGATGGGGTAGCCCGTCGCCTTCGAGGCCAGCGCGGACGAACGCGAGACGCGCGGGTTCACCTCGACGACGCGGTACTCGCCGCCGGGGGTGCCGTCGTCGTGCCACGCGAACTGGATGTTACACCCGCCCTGAATCCCGAGGTCACGGATGACTTCGAGTGCCGCGTCGCGCATCTCCTGGTGGCCCTCGTCGGGAATCACCTGCGACGGCGTGACGACCATCGACTCGCCGGTGTGGATGCCCATCGGGTCGATGTTCTCCATGTTGCAGATGATGATACAGGAGTCGTCGGCGTCGCGCATCACCTCGTACTCCAGTTCGACCCAGCCCGCGATGGACTCGGTGATGAGCACTTCGCTGTTGCGCGAGAGGCGGAGGCCCTTGCGCACGCGTTCTTTCAGTTCCTCCATCTCGTGGACGACGCCCGACCCGGACCCGCCGAGCGTGTACGTCGTCCGGGAGATGACGGGGAGGCCGCCGACGGCGTCGACGGACGCCTCGACGCGTTCGGCCAAATCGTCCTCCGTGATTCCCGACACCGCCTCGTCTTCCTCTAAGGAGATAGTGGTCGAACGCGGAACCGGTTGGCCGATGTCCTCCATGCGCTGACGGAACAGGTCGCGGTCCTCCGTCGCGTAGATGGTGTCTAAGGGCGTCCCCATGATGTCCACGTCGTACTCGTCTAACACGCCCTCTTCGGCGAGTTCGGCGGTGACGTTCAGTCCGGTCTGACCCCCGAGTCCGGCGATGACGCCGTCGGGGTTCTCCGTGGCGATTACTTCGGAGATGGCCTCGGTCGTGATGGGTTCGATGTAGACTTTGTCGGCCATCTCGGGGTCGGTCATTATCGTCGCCGGATTCGAGTTGACGAGGACGACTCGTGCCCCTTCTTCCTGTAGTGCTCGGCACGCCTGCGCGCCGGAGTAGTCGAACTCTGCCGCCTGTCCGATCTGTATGGGCCCGCTTCCGATGAGCAGAATGGTCCTGTTCTCGCCCTCTTGGGGAGAGCCAGTCGAGGTGTCCTCGTCGGTCATCGTGGGTAGAAAATCAGCACATCGTAATAAGCCCGGCGAAAGGCTACGAGATACGAAACACAGTTTCGAATATCGTAGGTGGGGCGGGAGTGTGTCGAATCTACGGGTCTCGGGCGTCGAGCGCCGTCGCTGGCGGTGGGTGGAAGCCGTGAGTCACGACCGAGAGACGCCTGTCCGCGGACAACGGCTACGAATCGCGGAACGAACGGAGAACGGAGCGAAGCGACCTACGCGTACACGTCGTCTTCGGACAGGTCGCGTTCCGCGCGGTACTGTTCGACGAACTCGCTCACGTCGAAGTCGAGCATCTGCGTCTCGAACTGCGAGACGGCCGAGTCGTCCTCGGCGTGCGAGACGGCGTGTTCCATCAGTTCGACGACGAGTTCGACGATTATCTCGTGGAGTCTGCGCGAGTCGAAGTCGGTCACCCAGACGATTCCCGTCCCGATTTCGCCGTCGTCGCTCACGTCCGCGGAGACGACGCGCTTCGGGAACTCCTCTAAGACGATGCCCATCAGGTGCGGCGTGCCGAACTCGGGCATGTCCTCGCTCGTCGTCTCTATCGCCTCGCGGAGGACGGCGACGAGGAACTCGGGTAAGAACCGCTCCGGCGGGTGCACGTCCATGACGACGGCGTGCGCCTCGCCGCAGGGACAGTCGAACTCGCGGAGACCGAGGTCGAGGCTTCGGACCCGTTTCGTCTCCCCGCACGGGAGGTCGAGTTCCTCACCACGGCCGCCCGGGACGCGCGGTTGTGCCATGGCCGGTCGTTGTCGTCGTGGTGGGTTAAACGTCGCGTTCTCGGTCGTCCGCCCGTCGGCGGACGCTTCGGCGACGCTGTGCGGGGGCCGTCCAACGGGAGCAGAAAGGATGCGGGCGCGAGCGACGGTCGGGTCAGTTCCGCGACGTGGTCCACAGAAGCGGACCGACGACGAGGAGTGCGATACCGAGGAAGAGGTAGTGCGTGGGGACGAGAGACTGCGGCGTCAAGATGAAGATGACGCCGAACGCCATGGTGTTGAGCGCGATTATCTTCGCGGACTTCAGTGGGAGCGAACCCACCGTCGCCAAGATGAAGACGAGCAACAGCACCTGCCCGACGTTGTAGTTGAGCAGGAAGCTGTCGATGATCTGTAAGGGGAGCATCCTTACCGCGAGAATCGGCGCGAATCGAGTATTAAAGTTCCGTTCTCCTCGGGAGAATCACTCGCGTCCGTCGCGGCCGTCGGGACCGGAGATATCGATGGGCCGGACCCAGCCGTACCAGATGATGAACACCATCCCGCCGTAGCCGAGGATGAACACGAGACGCCCGATTCCGTTGTAGCCGAGTTCGCCGAGGAACCGCCGCAGGAGTCCGGTTCCGGCGACGCCCACGAAGAGGACGACCAACAGGAGCAGTTTGTCGCGCGTGAGCGTGAACAGACTGCCGTCCCCGTCGTCGCCCGTCCCCGTCTCGTCGTGACTCATAGCGCACACTCGGGACCACACGACCCTGAATCGCACGGTTCGCGCGTCGGCGCCGTCCGGCGGGAGGAGGTTTTTGTCCCGAGACGGAGACGGAGAGGTATGCACCTCCGGACGCTCCCCGAGGACCATCGCGACGCCTTCCGCGCGATGGTCGACTACGCCTTCCGACCGGCCGAGGGGCCCGACTGGGACGACAGAGACAGAGACTGGCCCGACCTGTTCACCGCGTTCGGCTACTACGACACCGACGCCGACGCCGACGCGCCGACAGAGACCCTCTCGCCGGACGACATCGTGACCGTCTGCGGGAGCTACGACTTCACGGCTCGCGTCCGCGGCGACTGGCACGCGATGCCCGGCGTCTCCGCCGTCGCGTCCCCGCCGGAGCACCGGCGACGGGGAACGGTCGGCGGGATGCTGGACGCACTCCTCGAACGGTACCGCGCGGAGGGAGCGGCGTTCTCCGCGCTCTGGCCGTTCGAGTACGGATTCTACCGTCGATTCGGCTGGGCCACCGGCAGTAACTACGCGACGGCGACGCTCCCGCCCGAGGAACTCGCCGACGTCGTCCCCGACCCCGCCGGGTTCTTTCGAACGCTCGACGCGGACGAGGACCTGGCGGCGATTCGCGCAGTGCACGAGGCGTGGGCGACGGAGGAACTGGCCGTCCGCAGGACCGACGGCTGGTGGCGCGAACGCGTCTTCCGCGGGTGGAAGAAGGACCCGTACGTCTACGGCTGGTTCGACGACGAGGAGACGCTCTGCGGCTACCTCGTCTACACCGTCTCCGAGGACGGCGACGACCGAGAGATGCGCGTCTGGGAGTGCGCGTACGCCGACGAGGAGGCCCGGTCACACCTGCTTCGGTTCTGTCGTGACCACGACTCGCAGGTGGCGAACGTCACCTTCACCTCGCTCCCCGAGTGGGCCCGACCCATCGACGAGTTACCCGACCCGCGCGCGGCGACGCTGGAGGTGAAGCCCGGACCGATGGTCCGCATCGTCGACGTGGAGGCGGCCCTCTCGTCGCTCTCGTACGAGCGACGGGACAGCGTCGTCCTCGCCGTCGACGACGACCGGTGCGCGTGGAACGACGGCACGTTCGAACTCCGCGTGGACGCGGCGGGAGCGCGCGTGAACCGCGTCGAGAGCGAGACGCCCGACGCGGAACTCGACGTCGGCGCGTTGTCGCAGTTGGCCGTCGGCGCGCGCGACGCGGCGGCGCTGGAACGCGTCGGGAACCTGACCGTCTCGGACGCGCCGGTTCGGTCGACGCTCGACGGTCTGTTCCCCCGGGAACGGACGTTCCTCAGGGAGGGGTTCTGAGCGCCGATGAGCGCGACGGCGTTCACACTGACGCTCTACCTCGTCGCGGCCGTCGTCGGTGCGGCACTCGCGTTTCGCGGTGGCGAGCTATTGGTGGAGGCGGCGGACAGTCTCGGCGCGTACTACGGCCTCCCGGCCGTCGTGCAGGGGGCCGTCGTCGCCGCCGTCGGGTCGAGTTTTCCCGAACTGTCGAGTACCGTCATCGCCGCGGTGCGGTACGGCGCGTTCGACATCGGCGTCGGTGCCGTCGTCGGGTCGGCGGTGTTCAACATCCTCGTCATCCCCGCCATCTCGGCGCTCGCCGGCGGCGGTTCGCTGGCGTCGAACCGCGACATCGTGTTCAAAGAGGCGCAGTTCTACCTGCTCTCCATCGCCGTAATCTTTCTGACCTTCACGTTGGCCGTCGTCTACGACGGCGCGCCCGACGGCGACGCGCTCTCCGGGACGGTGACGGCCGGACTCGCCGTCGCACCGCTTCTCCTGTACGGACTGTACATCTTCATCCAGTACCACGACACGCTCGACTACCGCTTCGAGTCGCCGTTCGGCGTCGACCCCGCGACGGTGAACGTCGAACGCGAGTGGATACGCCTCGTCGTCTCGCTCGCCGTCATCGTCGTCTCCGCGGAGTTGCTCGTCCGCGCCGCCGTCGGGTTCGGCGACGCCTTCGGTACCTCGACGTTTCTCTGGGGTCTCACCGTCGTCGCCGCGGGGACGAGCCTCCCCGACACGTTCGTGAGCGTCGTCGCCGCACGCCGCGGCAACGCCGACGTGAGCCTCGCGAACGTCCTCGGGAGCAACATCTTCGCGCTGTTGGTCGTCCTTCCCGCGGGCATCCTCGCGGCCGGGCAGGCGACTATCTCGCTCGGCACCGTCGTCCCGATGATGGGCTTTCTCGTCGTCGCGTCCGTCGCGTTCTTCGCCGTCCTGCGGACGGAGATGCGCCTCACGCGGAACGAAGCGTACCTCCTAATCGCCCTCTACGCCGGCTTCCTCTGTTGGTTGGTCGCCGAGAGCGTCGGCTTCACGTCGTTCGTCGGATAGCGGACGGTCTCCGTCGTCTCGGTTGCCGTCGTCTCGGTCGTTGGACCACGACCGGAGCGTCGGCGACCGGTCGTCGACGTCGGCGAGAAACCGCATCGTCGCCGTCGTGGCGGCGAGGCCGAGTCGAGCACCGAGCGGGACGCCCAGAGCGAGTCCGAGGACGCCGAGGTTGACCACGAGGAGCGTCGCGAACGGGGAGACCACCACGACGAACAGGACGTAACCGAGCGTGTAGGCGGCGTAGGGGCCGCCGTCGACCGCGAGTCCGTAACTCGCGCGGAGGGCGTCGACGAGGCCCGTCTCGCGGAGGGCGACGAGGAACGGGGCGGCGTAGAACAGGTAACCCAGAACGACGTACGCGACGAAGAGGAGGAGAACGAGCGGAAGGAGGCCACCGGACCCCGGGACCGTCCGGAATCCGCCGGTGGTGACGGCGAGTGCGCCGGTGGCGGCCGTCGGCACGCCCACCCAGACCGCCATCGGGGCGAGATACGCGAGGGCGTCGTCGACGAAACGCAGGTCCGTCTCCCCGTCGTCGAGGAGTCTGCGAACGCTTCCGAGGTAGCCACCGAGAAGCGGCGTCGTCACGACGAACGAGACGAAGAGGACGCTCAGCGAGGACGTGAGGTCGACGACGACACCCGACTGCGGGGTGCTGACGAACTGCCAGACGTTCTCCGCGGGCGAGGGGAACCCGAGGAAGTTGACACCGACGTGGAAGCCGTCCATCTCGGCCACGCTGGCGAGTTTGTCGACGGAGAACAGTGCGGTGAGGACGGGGACGAACGCCAACCAGACCGCGTCGGCGGAGCGTCGCCACCCGTCGGCGAGTCGGTCGGTGAAGGGAATCGAATCGGAGACCACAGTCGAGATGTCACGTCGAGAAGAATAGTCGTTTCGCTGTCGTGTTCGGGTCGCGGGGCGTACCGGTCGGCGGACGGCACGTCTCGCGGGCCGACGTGGTCAGGTCCGAATCTCGTATCCCATCTCGCGCAGTACGTCTCCGACGCGGTTCGTGTGGTCTCCCTGTAACTCGACGGCGTCGTCTTCGACCGTTCCGCCGCAGGCGAGTTTCCGCTTCAACTGGGATGCCACGTCGCGAAGTTCGCTCCCCGTGCGGTCGAACCCCGACACGACGGTGACGGCCTTCCCGTACCGGCGGGTGTCGACGTGGATGCTGAGTCGTTGCTGGGACTTCGCGAGGTCCTGGTCGATACCGAGTTCGTCCGGGAGACCGGCTATCGACGAGAGGTCGTCCTTCTTGGCCACGACCACTGTAGACGCCGAGAGGATATACCCGTTCGCCCCGCGTGTGCGGGCCGTGGGCGACCGACCGAGGTCACTGTCCAGTCGGACGGTACGGAGGACGGGACGGCCCGAAAAAGCCGACTCAGTCGCCCGGATGGTTGCCGCGCCCGTAGTGCGCCACCATTCGCCACATCGTCTTGTCGAGGTCTCCGTCCTCCGAAACGGAGACGAGTTGGCGGTACAGGCTGTCAGAGACGGTTATTTCGGGCATCGACACCGAGTACGATGGTCGAGGATTTAATAGTACTGTGAGACGGAATCGAGTAAATTGTCCCGTGCGAAGCCGTCGAGACGGGCGGCGCGCGGGGAGAATCAGACGCCGTCGCGGAGATAGACGACGTGTCGAGGTCGGGCGGACAGGAACGATGTGCGGGAATTAACACGCCGAAGGAACGTCAAGCGAAGTCATTGTTCCACGGAAGAGAGTCCATAATTCTGGAGTTTTGTTCGTCTTAACTCGTGTTATCGTAGGTAGAGTAATAGTGCACATCCGTGTGAATGTGATATAGTGAACTACAGAAGTGTATCCGAGCTGAACAGAGATGCACGCCAACTAGCTCGTGAGCTTCCGGATCGAATCGATCTGGTGGTTGGTATTCCTCGAAGCGGTCTTCTCGCCGCGAACCTCCTCTGTTTGAACCTCGACGTGCCGATGACCGACGTGGACGGACTGTGCGAGGGGCGCGTCCTCCAGACGGGCCACCGCTACGACGGCGAGGTCTCGTTCGACAATCTGGAGACGGTGCTGGTCGTCGACGACTCGGTCGACACGGGCAGACAGATGAAAGAGACGAAGGCGAGACTCGCGCAAGAGGACTTCGACTTCGACTTAGAGTTCGGGGCGATATACATCTCCTCGAAGGGACACCAGCACGTCGACCACTGGGTCGACGTCGTGAGCAAACCGCGCGTGTTCGAGTGGAACATGATGCATCACCCGATGCTCAAGTACTTCTGCGTCGACATCGACGGCGTCCTCTGCCGCGACCCGACGCGCGAAGAGAACGACGACGGTCCGCGCTACCGGGAGTTCCTGCAGACGGTCGAACCCCGCGTCGTCCCGAGCGAGAAGATCGGGTGGCTGGTCACGTGCCGACTCGAGAAGTACCGCGACGAGACCGAAGCGTGGCTGGACGAACACGGCATCGAGTACGAGAACCTCGTCATGATGGACGTGCCCTCGAAGGCGGCGCGTCAGCAACAGGGCGACCACGCGGAGTACAAAGCGGAGGTGTACAAGCAGACCGGCGCGGACCTGTTCATCGAGAGTTCGATGTCGCAGGCGGCCGAGATATGCGAGCGCTCGAAGAAGCCCGTCCACTGCTACGAGGCCAACGAGATGCTCAGCCCCGGACACATCGACCGGGCGTACGACAAGGGAACCGAGTACCTGACGCGACTCTCCGACAACCCCATCGGGTTCTCCACGAAGGCGGCGCGGTACGCGGTGAGCGAGGGGTACTACCTCGTCAGTCGACTCACCCAGAGCCGGTTCCGAAAGTAGCGTCGCGGCGGCGTCTCGGGACCTCCGAACTGCTCTCTTTTGGCTACCCTCTCTGGTTCACTCCTTTCGGACGCCGGAGCCGGAGGCTCGGGTTCGTCGTCGAGTGACCGGCGGAGAACGCGCGAACGCGACGGAGCGACCGCTCGGAACTGTGGTACAACGAAGTTAGATGGCTGGGGAGTTGTGCCCCCCAGACAGTGTCGGTCAGAGACCGACTGTCCTGGGCATGGGCCAACGCGGATTTGAACCGCGGACCTCCCGGTTATCAGCCGAGCGCTCAACCTGACTGAGCTATTGGCCCAGGTGAGCGCATTCAGTCGTTGTTCGAGGATTCGTTTAAGGGTTTCTTTTCGGCACGACTCCGTCGGGTGGTAGAGTGCGTCACGGCGACCCGACGACCCCGCGCAGGCGCTCGATTAGGAGTTGTCGTCGTTCGCGCGGCCGTAGTCTTCCGGGTCGAGGTTGACGACGTCGTCGTCGGGGAACCCACCGACCCAGACGTTCCCGCTGGCGAAGCCGTTCGTCTGCTTCTCTAAGTAGGGACGGACGACGAACCGCTTCAGGGCCTCGCGAATCGGGTAGCGCGTCACCGGGATGGCGAAGAGGAACCCGAGGAGGTCCGTGACGACGCCGGGCGTGAGGAGGAACGCACCCGCGGCGATGAGCAGGCCGCCGTCGAGCAGTTCGTTCGTCGGCAGTCCGCCCGTCGCCACCTTCCGCTGGAGTTTCGAGAGCGTGTGCCGGCCTTCGGCGCGGACGAGGAGCATCCCGACGAGACCCGTCAGGACGACGAGCATCACCGTGGCGGGGAACCCGATGGCTCCGGCCAGCGGAACCAATAGGAGCGTATCGAGGAGTGGAATCGCGAGGAGTGCCGCGATGACCCAGCGCGTCTGCATGGGCGTCCCTTTTCGGTCGTCGTTGATAGCCCTTTTGTCCCGCGCGAGCGTGACAGCGACCCGAGACGTCGCCGCTCCGAGTGCGGAGCGCGGAGCGCGGAGAGCCACCGCGCGGCGCGAACGCTCAGGACGTCAGTCGAGCGCCTCGAAGTCCTCGTCGCGAGAGACGTCGAGATACGGCTTCAGTCGAGTCGCCGTCTCGGTGAGCGTCAGCGTCCGTTCGTCGCGGCCGTACGAGACGACGTTCGCCTCCCGAAGTCGCGGGAGGTGCACGTGCTCTAACTCGACGTTGAGCGTCGTGACCGCGTCTCGTGGGACGTCGTCCACGTCGACGCCGCGCTCCCACGCCACCAGTTGCGACGCGAGTTCGTCTCGGTCGACGCTCCCCGACGCGTCGAACAGCAGATAGAGCGCGAGTCGGCGACGACGGTTGCTGAGAATCCGAAAGACGTCGTCCAACGAGAGCGTTCCCCCGTCGGCGAAGGGACGGACGGTCTGTTCTCTCTGCTCCTCGCTCGCGTCCTCGTTGGTTGTCTGCGTCATGTTGTACGAAGCACACTTCCAGTCGTGAATACAGCTACGTAGTAGGTGAGTCCATAAAACCCCTCCCAGCCGGCTTAACTCGTCGTTTCGTCGTGGTGTCGCGGCGTTGACGACTCCGGTACGGTCGACGTCGGCAGCGCGCGGCCACACACCTCGAAGGGCTTACCCGCCGCGGCCACCGACTCCGAGGCATGACGGACGACGAGACGCGCGTCGAGTGGCGCGAGTGGGGCCCGGAGGCGTTCGAGGCGGCCGCCGCGGCCGAGAAACCGCTGTTGCTCTCGCTGACGGCGACGTGGTGCGACGGCTGTCACGAGATGGACGTAGAGACGTACGCCGAACCGCGAATCGCCGCGAACGTGAACGACGACTTCGTCCCCGTGCGCGTCGACGTGGACCGACACCCGCGCGTCCGCGAGCGCTACAACATGGGCGGGTTCCCCTCGACGGTGTTCTGTACGCCGTCGGGAGAACTCGTCACCGGTGCGATGTACCTCGGCCCCGACGGGATGCGACAGGTGCTCGAACGGGTGCGCGAGACGTGGGCCGAGAAGGGAGCGAGTGCCGGGCGAGTGCCGCGCGCCCTCGCCGGGAACGACACGCCCGAGGGACCGGTCGACACCCACATCGAAGAACATCTCGCCGGGCAACTCGACGAGAAGTACGACGAACGGTTCGCCGGGTGGGGCGACGGGACGAAGTTTCCCCTCCCGCGGACGATAGAGTTCGCTCTCAAACGCTCGCGTCGGCAGGCCACCGAGACGCTCGCGACGATTCGCGAGACGCTGTTCGACGGCGTCGAGGGCGGGTTCTACCGCTACGCCGACGGCCGCGACTGGACCGACCCGCACCACGAGAAACTGCTGGACGCGAACGCCGCCCTCGTCCGCGCGTTCGCCAACGGCTACCTCTACACCGGCGACGACGGCCTCCTCGCGCCGGCGACGCGGACGCGCGACTTCCTCGTCGACCGACTCTGGAACGGCGGGGCGTTCGGCGGGAGCGTCGGGCCGGGCGACGGCGCGGACTACTACGGCATGGACGCGGAGGGCCGTGCGGACCACGCCGGACCGCGTCGCGACCTGACTGCCTACGCCGGTGCGAACGCGCTCACGGCCGACGCACTCCTGACGCTGACGGCGTACACCGACGACGAAACGGCGCGCGACTACGCGGTCAGGACGCTCGACTACCTCGACAGCCGACTCGTCGACGACGGCGTCGTGACGCACTTCGAGGCGGCGGAGACGACGGGCGAGCGTCTCCTGTTGGAGGACCACGCGCGAACCGTCGCCGCGTTCGTCCGCGCGCGACAGGTCGTCGGCGACGACGACTACCTCGACGTGGCGCGGGCCGTCGCCGACGCGGCCATCGCGGAACTCGGGACGGCGGGCGGCGCGTTCAGGGACGGCCCGGCCTCGGGCGAGGGACTGTTGGACCGACCGCTCCGCCCCCTCGACGCGAACGTCGAGATGGCCGACGCGCTCTGTGACCTCGCGGCGGCCACCGACGACGACCGGTACGACACCGCCGCCCGCGACGCCGTCGGCGCGTTCGCCGGCGCGTGGGACCGCATCGGCGTGCAAGTCGCGGGATACGGCTCCGTCGCCGCCCGCCTGACCCGGCCCACGCTCGTCGTCGCCGTCGGCTCCGAAGCGGGGTCGGACCTCCACCGCGCCGCACTCCGCGTCGCCGACCACGAGAAGGTCGTCCTCCCCGCGGCGGACGGCGTCGACGACGGCGAGGCGACCGTCCGCCTCGGCGACCGCCAGCGGACCGCGGACACACCGGACCAGTTGATGACGGCCGTCTCGGCACTCACCGACGACGTCTGACGAAGCGGCGAGACGCCGAAGCCAGTGAACCGGCAGGACGTGTAAACCCCCGCGAGTTTTTACGCGTGGGGTGAGACGAAGGGGTATGGCCAGCCTGCGGGACCTCGGATTGTCGGAGTACGAGGCGCGAGCGTATCGGTCGTTGCTGCGGACGGGCGCGACAACCGCGAAGGAGTTGTCGCGCGCCAGCGACGTCCCGATGGGGCGTATCTACGACGTCCTGAACAGCCTCGAACAACACAGCCTCGTTCGCAGTCAAGCCGCGAGTCGCCCGAAGAAGTACGTGGCCGTCGAACCCGACACGGCGTTAGACCGCCTGTTGGAGACGAAGCGCCGCGAGTTAGACGAGAAAGCCGAACAGTACCAGAGCGTCGTCGACGAACTCACCGACGAGTTGGAGACCGCAGAACCCGTCCAAGGGCAGTTCTGGACCGCGGCCGTCGGAATGGACGAATCGGTCGACTTACTCCTCGAGCGCCTCTCTGCGGCGGACGAGTCGCTCGTCATCGTCGCCGGAACGCTCTCGCCACAGTTCGACCTCGGAAACGTCGGCGAACTCGTCACCGAGGAACTGGAGGCCGCACTGGACCGCGGCGTCGACGTGTCGGTGTTGATGTCGCCGGACCTCGTCACGTCGCTCCCGCGGAGCGTCGGCGAACGCTACGTCGACCGACTAGAGAACCACCCGCAGTTCACCGTCCGGACCACGCCGCAACTGTCGGGGACGTTCAACCTCATCGACGACGTCGAGGTGTGCATCGAGGTTCCGAACCCGCTCGACCCCGGCGAGGCGTTCGCGATGATAGACCTGAAGGACGCCGACTTCGCCGCCGACGTCCGCGAGATGTTCGACCCCCGGTGGGAACGGGCCGAACCGCTCTCGCTGTCGAGCGTCGACGCCGACTAGACGTCTCTTCGACGGTCCGGGGACGGAAGAAGGCAGTGCGCACCGCGGTCGAGAGAGACGAACCGAAGGTCCGTGAGCGGGCGTCTCGCTACCGTTCGTGCATCTCGTCGCGGAGTTGTCCGAAGGTGACTTCGCGTTCGGCGTGCGCGTTGTGTTGGTGGATGGACTCGTCGTTCGACTGCTTCATGTGCACGACGGCGTCGTCTTCGAGGTGGTCGAACTCCGCGAGGACGCCATCGGCCATCGACCGCACGCAGTCCTCGACGAACTTCGCGTCGGCGTGGGCCTCGTAGGTCATGTGGTCTTCGTCCGGGCGCTTCGCGAGGTTGTAGATGCGCGCGGACATCGAGTCGCGCGCGACGTCCACGAGGTCCATGAGGTCGACGTCGGGCGACCCCTCCGTCTCTATCGTCAGCGTGGCGTGTCCGCGCTGTGAGTGGCCCGGTTGCGGGACTTTCTCTAAGAACTCTTCGACGGTGTCGTCGTCGACGCCGAGGTCACGCATCACGTCGCGGGCGCGGGAGGCGGACATCCCCTGCGAGCACGGACAGACCGTCATCCCGACGACTTTCGCACCGATCTCTTCGCGGGTCCCCTCGTCCGTCGCGACGGCGCTCGCGATGATGTCGATGGTGCTCTGCGTCTGGAGGTTCGAGGCGGGCGTGTCCTCGCGGACGATGAGTTCGGCGGTCATCCGAACCTCGGCCTTCGAGGTGTAGTCGTGCTTCGCGAGGAGTCGTTCCGCGGCGTCACCGCACATGTCCTCGACCCGGTACGTCGGTTCGGCGACGGCGTCTTCGAGGGTCTCGTCGATAACCTGCATGTTGCGGCTCATGTCGATGCCTTTCCGGCCGCCCGGGAGGTCGACGAACACCTCGAACTCCGCCATCAGAATCAGCGGGCGCTTCCCGTCGCGAGCGATCTTCACGAGTTTGTCGACGCCCGTCACACCGACTTGACTCAGTCCGACAGTCACGTCGGGTCGACTTGCCTGAACGTCAGGCAACTGGTGACTCATTGTAGAGACGGTAGGTGTGAGTTCGATTAATGCTTTCGCTACGGGAAGGTCACACGTGCGGAGATTCGGGCGTCTCGCCGCGTCTCGGACCCGATGCGGTCAGGGCCAGTCGTCTCGGCCGCCGGACTCGAAGGGGTCTTCCTCCGTCTCCTCGCCCGCGAGTTCCCAGTTGGCCGCTTCCGCGGCCTGTTCGAGGGGGAGGAACTCCCAGTCGGTCTCTGCTGCGAGTTCGCGGTCCTCTTCCGTCGTCCCGACGAACACGTGTCGGTCGGTGTCGAACTGCTGTTTGACGTTCTCGAGACTCTCCTTGACGCCGCGCGGCCCCGAGAAAAAGTCCTGACGGACGCGGTGCTTCCGGGTGAAGTTCGTGACCACGTACGTCGGCTTGTCGCTTACGACCCCGACGTACTCCGTCCACTGTCGCGCGTCGTTGAACACCGCGTTCGGGTCGGCGAGCGCCTTCAGCGCCGACAACTCGAACGCGAGCGTCATGTTGGTAGAACCGCCTCCGTCCATACACAGACGTGGTCGTGTGGGAGGCAAAGTCGCTTCGGTTCCAGCGGACGGGCGGTCGTCCGCACCGCGTCGCGTCGGCGGGCGTCAGCGGACGACGTAGTAGTCGGTGAATCGGACGACCTCTCCGACGCTCAACTCGGCGTCTCGGACTCGACCACGTTCGCTCTCGGCGGCCGCAGCGACGGCCCGCTGACCGCGTTCGGACAGTTGGTCGTAGTGCCGAACCGTCGCGTCCGGGTCGATGTCCGCCGCACCGGTTCGAACGACGGTGACGTCCGCCGTCGACTCGTCGTGCCTGCTGCCGCGCGCCGTTCGTGACATGTGGTGACAAATACCATGGTCGTCCATAAAGATTTGGGCGACGCTGTCGGGACAGAGACGAGACGAAAATCGAGAACCGCCGTTCGGGCGGGGCGGCGCTACTCCGCGGGGGCTTCTTCTTCGAGGTCGAGGTCCTCGATGTCGAACTGCTCTTGCATCAGCACGTCCTTCTGGTCGGCGACGACGCGTTCTTCGCGCATGAGCTTCTTGTACTTCGACTGCGGCGAGAGGTCGCCGATGAGGACGCCGCCGACGATTTTCCCGTCTTTGAACGCGAGACGACGCCACTCGGTGTCGGAGTGTTTGATCTCCGCTTCGTCGTCGCCGAGCGTCGGGTGACCGAACGAGAGGAACGGGAAGTCGAAGTGCGTGATGGAGTACGAGGAGACCCAGCGGAACTCCTCGGACTCGTAGTCGACCATGTTCTTCGCGGCGATGGTCCCCTGTTCCTTCGCGGAGCCCCACGCGCCGTTCTGGGCGCGTTCGCCGAGGATGACGTCGTGGAACTGGGTGATGTCGCCCGCGGCGAACACGTCCTCGTGGTTCGTGCGCATGTACTCGTCGACGATGATACCGTCGTCGCACTCGATGTCGGTGCCCTGCAGAATCTCCGTGTTGAAGTCGAGGCCGATGGCGATGCCGACAAAGTCGGCGTCGTACTCGTCGCCGTTGGGGTCGACTGCGGTGGTGACCTTGCCGTCGTCGTCCACCTCGAAGTGGTCGACGCCGGACTCGAAGACGGGCTCGACGTTTCGCTCGCGGAGTGCGTCGTGGATTATCTCGCCGCCCTCCGGCGAGAGCGCGTAGCGCCACCAGCAGTTACCGCGCATGAGGTACTTGCCTTCGACGCCTTGGGCGGCCGTGATGGCCGCGAGGTCGATGCCGAGGAGGCCAGCACCGACGACGACGGAACTGTCCGCCTCTTCCATGTGCGAGCGAATCTTGCGCGCGTCTTGGAACGTCCAGAAGTGGTGGACTCCCTCGGCGTCGGAGTTGTCGACGGGCAGTTGCGTCGGCGTGCCGCCGACGGAGACGAGCAGTTTGTCCCACGAGAGCACTTCGCCCTCGTGCGTCTCGATGGTGTGGCCGTCGGGGTCGACGTCCGTGACGAGGGTGTTGAGCTTCAGGTCGATGTCTCGCTCGTCGTACCACGAGGGGTCGTGGATGGAGATGGGCGCTTCCGGGAGTTTCCCCTTCGCGAACTCTTTGATCAGGATGCGGTTGTACAGCGCTTCACCCTCGTCCGTGACGACGGTGATGTCGGCGTCGGGTTCCTCCTCGCGGAGGGTTTCGGCGGCGGAACTCCCCGCGATACCGTCGCCGATGATGACGTACGACTGAGTCATATCCGGAAGCTTTGACGTCGGGGTTAATGTGAATTGCTATCCTCGTCATTCGTCTCACACCATCGAGAGGTCCGCGCCTCACGCTCCGGGCCGACGCTCCCGAGCCGTGTTCATCGCCCGCCGAGGGCGGCGACGATTCGGCGGAAGAAGATACCCGGAAGGGCGAACGTCACGGGAAGACCGACGAGAAACAGACCGGCGAACACCGCCGGACTTTGTATCGACGGGGCGACGAGGCTGGCGACAGCGCCGAACGCGAGTAGACAGGCGACTGAGAGGATGCAGTAGCAGACGAGCAAGACCACCGGGTCGCGGTGGGTCGGTGCGCCCGCCGCGTCGAGTTGCTCGCGGATGGTCTGTGGTCGAGGGGACGTCATCGCCACGTCCCGACGCGCCCAGAGATGATAATCGTGTTATGTTTTGTGTTTCGGCGTTCAGGCGAACCGGCGAGTTACGTCGTCGCGTTCACACCCGACGTGCCACCGGGCGCAGGCGAACAGGCGGAGTCTGTGGTCTACACGACTCACGACGCCGACGGCGACTGCCGGGACGGCGAACGCGACGGGGAGTCCCACGACCCAGAGCGCGAGAAACGTCACGGGGGGCGAGACGGTCGGTGCGAACAGTCCGGCGACGACTGCGAACGCGGTGAACGCCGCGAGCGTCGCCACCACGTCGACGACGGTGTCGAGCGCCCTCGTTCGGGGGCGGGGGCGGGCGGCGTCGAGGCCGAGTCGGGAAGCGGTGCAGTCGACCGGAGGGAGCTGTTTCGTCATCGTTCTCTCACGGATAGAGAGACGGGCGAGGACGTAAAAAGTGTAATCTGAATTATATTTTTGTTGACGAAGTTACTGAAATCGAGTTCAGTAACTCAGTCGAGGCGTCGGCGTTCGACGGCGACGACGTCCAACCGTTCGTCGAGCGTCACGCGGAGTTCTTCGCCGTCCAGCGGAACGTCGACGCGGACGCGCCACGGGTCGTCGTCCAGCACCGTCGTACGGTCGCCGACGCACCACTGGAACGTCCAGTGCGGACGCCCGCGCAAGTCGACGCCGTGCGTCGTGTGGAACCCGACGACGTCCGACTGGTCGAGGAGACTCAACCCGACGGGCGAGCGGATTCGGTGGTCACACTGCGCGCAGCGGTGGACCGAACAGACCGCCACGTCCAGCGGTGTCGTCTCCCGCGACAGCGTCGTCTCCATCCGACCGCCGCACTCGGGGCACACGCCGTCCGCGGCGAGGCAGTGGAGGTGGCGGATGCGCTGGTCGAACGCGTGCGCGACTTCCTCGTCGGACCGGTCGGTGAGTCCGCCCGGCGGAAACGGCGCGTGCGCGTGGAGTCGCTCGCAGTCGACGCATCCGACCGAGAGATGTTCGTCCCGGTACGACGCCGAGAGCGACCCGCCGCAGTCGGCGCAGTCGCCGGGGACGGCGAACGGTTCGACGGTGGGGTTCTCGGTGAAACTCCCCGAGAGGACGGCGCGGACGACTTTCTCGCCCGCGTGCCGGAAGTCGTACCCCGAGTCGGTCTTCCGGACGAACTGTCCCGTCAGTTGGCCGAGGTGGTAGTTGAACTGGGCGCTGTCTCGCATGCCGACACGGCGTCGCAACTCCGAGAACGTCACCGGGCGGTCCGGCGACTGCCAGAGGGCTTCGAGGATGGCCAGACGCGTCTCGTTGCCGACTGCGGCGAACGCCTCGGCGGGGGCGAGACAGTCCGTACAGTCGGTGAGGAGACGGTCCTCCGTCGCGTCGGTCTCGCTCATACGTGGTGTCATCACTCCGAGGAGCCAAATAATCAGCGCACGGACGGTCGGAGAGGCCCCCGAAAACGTCCGCGACGCGTACCCTTGAAGTCCGCTCGGTCCCAAGCGCGAGTGAGATGAAGATTCGACAGAACATCCGGCACTTCGCCGCCAAGAAGGCGCTGACGATGCCCGTCGTCGGCGACATCGCCACGCAGAAACTGGTGGACCTCCACGTGCGGGTGTTCGGGGAGAAGGCCGACCCGGCCCACAGAGAAGAGCGCGAACCCCACATGGAGGCGTTCTTCGACTGCACCTTCGACACGTACGTCGCCGCGTTGGAGGCGGGCTTTTCCGAGGCGGAGGCGCGGGAGATAACGCACGTGCAGGCCAACTTCGACTTCTACAACCACGGCTGGACCGAGATGATGGAGTTCCCGGCCGACGAACTGGAGGCGCACTACGACCGCTACGAGGACTTCTTCACCCGCTACGACATCACCATCGCGGACCCACTCGGCGACTTCCGCACGCGGGAGATTCCGGACGCGCCGTCGACGCCGGAGAAACTCGACGACCCGGTCCACCCCCACGCGGAGGGCGGGTTCGCCGACGACGTCTACGTCCAAGGCCAGGACGGTGAGGTGCGCGTCGGCGGGCAGGACGAACCCGACGACGTGGACGTGAGCGCCGCGCCCGGGATGCGAGACGCCGACACCGACGAGACGGAAGCGTAGTCGAGTCGCGACCCGGAGTTTTTCGAGAACGGCGAGACGGTCAGTCGTCGGTGCTCGGGGACGCTACCTGCGTGTCTGCTCGCGTCGACTCTACGATGCGGTCCGCACACTCGTAGCCCGCGACGATACCGCCGTTCAGCGACCGCTCGGGGTACTGCGCCGCCGAGGCCATCCCGGCGTAGTAGACGCCGTCCGCAACCTCGTCGCTCAGGTCGTAGGGCACGACCATGTCGAGGTAGCCGCGTTCGTAGATGGGACCGGCGCGGGGGTTGCGCGCGATGCGGAACTCCTCGACGGCGGAGCGGTCGAACTGCGGGAACATCGACGCTATCTCGTCGAACCAGACGTCCTCGACCTCCTCGTCGGACATCTGCCAGAGGTCTTCGTGCGGTCCTTGGACGTAACTGGCGACGTAGAGCAGGTGTTGGCCGCCGTAGCGCTCTTTCGGGACGAAGTTCGTGTGCTCGATGAGAGAGCCGAACGGGGCGTCGTGGGCGACGTTGAGCCAGTAGGTGTCCATCAGCGACTCCGACATCGTCGCGAGGCCGCAGACGGCCCCCTGGAACTCGATGTCGCACTCGTAGCCGGTCAGGTCTTCGAGGACGTTCGGCATCGCGGCGACGACGGCGGCGTCCACGTCGTGCGTCTCGCGACCTGTCTCCGTCTCGACGGTCATCGAACCCACCGCGTCGCCGTCCGTCTCCAACTCGGTGACGCGCGCGCCGGTGGTGATGTTCTCGCGGCCGACGGCGTCGACGAGAGCGTCCAACAGGGGCCGAAACCCGCCGTCGAAGTAGCCGAGAATCTCGCCGCGTAGCAAGTCGCGTTCGCCGCGGAAACGGACGCGTCCGAGGAACCACGCCGCCGAGATGTCGCCTTTCCTGTCGCCGAACTTGCCGTCGAGGAGGGGGTCGACGAAGTTGTCGTAGACGCCCTGCGTCGTGTGTTCGACGACGAAGTCGCGGATGGTGACGTGTTCGTACTCGCTCAGGTCGTCGTAGGCGTCGAAGTCGGGGATACCGCCGCGTACGTCGATTCCCTGCGTGAGCATCCCGAGTCGGAACTTGTCGTAGACGCTCATGTGCGGGTAGGCGGCTATCTGCCACGCGGTGTCGAGGGGGTGGACCACGCCGTCGACGTAGTAGGCGTTCTTGCCGATGCGCCAGTCGAGGCTGTCGCCGAGGCCCAACTCCTCGGCGAGTTCGACGATGGTCTCTTCGGACTTCGAGAGGTGGTGATAGAACTTCTCGATGTCGTCACCCGCCGTCTCGTAGACGGCCGCGAGGCCGCCGACGTCCTCCGTGGCCTCGAACACCTGCACCTCGTGCCCGTGTTGTCGCAAGCGATACGCTGCAGCGAGACCCGCGATACCGCCGCCGACGACGCCAATCATGCTCTCGCTTCGAGACGCCGTGGAAAATCGGTTCCGGTCGAATCGAGGGAGGTTTTATCCCGGACGGGAGAACAGAACAGATATAGGAAGATGGACTGGTCACAGAACTGGCAATTCGTGGCGCACGGACCGCCGCTGGTCCTCGCGTCGCTGGTCTTCGTGGGACTCGCGGTGTACCTGACGGGACGCCACGACGTCCGCGAGCGACTGCCAGAGGCCAACGTCGCGGTGTTGATTCTGCTGGCCGCGGGAATCTGGATCGGGGCGTACGGCTTCGAGACGCTTCGGACCGACTACGGGACGAAGGTGCTGTTGAACCGCGTCGCGTACCTCGGAAGCGCGACCCTGCCCGTCCTGTGGTACGAGTACGTGCGTCTCCACGCCGGCGGTGACCGCGAGTCGCCTCGGTGGCGGACCGTCGCCCTCTGGACGGTTCCCGCCGTGACGCTCGCGTTGGTGTTCACGAACGGCGGGATGCACTCGCTCGTCTGGGAGGCCGTCTACCTCGACGACACCGGCGGCTTCGTCTCGCTCATCAACGACCACGGCCCGGCGTTCTACGGCTTCATCCTCTTCGCGTACGCGCTCATCTTCGCCGGGATGGCTCGTCTGGTGGGCGTCGTTCGCACGACGACCGGCGCGCGGCAGACACAGGAGTTGTCGCTCCTCTTGGGCGCGGCGCTCCCCACCGTCGGTGGTGCCGTGTACGTCGCGCCGTGGAACCCGTTCCCGTCGCTGAACCTCCCGGCCATCGCGTTCGCCGCGGCGGCGGGCACGGTGGCGTGGAGCGTCGTTCGGCACGGCCTGTTCACGCTGGTCCCCATCGGGTGGCAGGCCGTCGTCGACCAACTGGACGAAGCGGCCATCGTGCTCGACACCAACGGCTGCGTACTGGAGTTCAATCCCGCGGCCGAGGCGTACCTGTCGGACCCCGCCGACGCGCACGGCCGGGACGGACGCGACGTGCTCCACCCGACCATCGCCACCGCGGCGTGGACGCGCGGAGACGGTGGTCTCCGGGCGAAAGCGGGCGAGTTGCGGACGGAGGATGAATCGAGAACGGCGGACGGATTGCGGACGACGAGCGGATTGGGGACGGCGAACGGGCCGGGAACGGCAGACGATTCGGGGGCCGCGACGCCCGCCTCGTCGGTTCGGGACGGCGACCCGGTCCTCACGCGGACGCTCGAACGACCCGACGGCGACGTGCGCCACCTGGAGATCGAGCGCTCGCCGCTGGAGAGCGGCGGTCGGCGGGTCGGGTCGCTCGTCCTCGTCAGAGACGTGACGTCTCGCCACCGCCGCGAGATGCGTCTGCAGGCGCAGAACGAGCGTCTCGACCAGTTCGCGAGCGTCGTCAGCCACGACCTCAGGAACCCGCTCAACGTCGCCCGCGGCTACACCGAGTTGGCGCGAGAGACGCGCGAGGGGGGACACTTCGACCGGGTCGAAGAGGCGCACGAACGCATCGAACGCATCGTCACGGACCTCCTCGTCCTCGCCCGCGAGGGGGACGCGCTCGGAACGGTCGAGTCGGTGTCGCTGTCGACGGCCGCGAGGACGGCGTGGCAGTCCGTCGACACCACGGCCGGGGAGACGGGTGACGGGGTGACCGCCTCACTCGTCGTCGCCGACGAGACGACGCTCGAAGCGGACGCCGGACAACTCCGACATCTGTTCGAGAACCTGTTTCGGAACTGCGTGGAACACGGTTCGGCGGACGGTCGGACGACGGACCTGACCGTCGAAGTCGGCGCGCTTCCGGAGGGCGGATTCTACGTCGAGGACGACGGCCGGGGAATCCCCCCGGAGACCCACGAGAGAGTCTTCGAGCGAGGGTTCAGCACCGGCGAGGACGGAACCGGCCTCGGGTTGGCCATCGTCGAGCAGATAGCCGCCGCACACGGGTGGGAGGTACGCGTCGGTGCGGCGACGAACGGCGGCGCGCGCTTCGAGTTCTCGCCCGCGGATTGACATCCTCCCCGCATTAAAGCGCGAGGATTCCTCCGTTGGGGGTTCGGCTACCGACCCACGGAGGCAACTTGCGGGTTCGTGCGCACTTCTTTGGGACTTTCGTGAGGGTGTGGTTTCCCCGACCAATCGTGGTCGTCCCACTCGAATCGCACGGGCCGTGCCATCGGCCTGATTTCCCTATCGCTATTTTCCCGAAGGAACGTCTCTGACGCCGTGAGGTCGGCGTGCCCCTCAAAGCCACATGGACACGTCAGTGTATCCTCATGGCGAACCGTCTCCTTGTGGTCGCCACACTCAGGACACGTCTGACTCGTCCACGCTTCCGACTCGGCTTCGAGAGAGATGCCGTACTCCTCACAGACGCACGCGAGACGGTGGATGAACTTCTTGAACGCCCAGAAGTTGTGCGTCTTCTCGTTCGCCCTGACCGACCAATGCGTTTCCAGCACGTCGGTCAAATCACCCACGTACACCGTCGCCACGCCCTCGTCGTGCAGTCGTTCAACGAGGTTGCGTACTAGCGCGTTCTGTGCGTGGTCACGGCGTTTCGTCCGCTGTCGGTACAGCCGTCGAATCCGTTTGGAACTGTAGCGTCCCTCTCGGAGTTTCGACTGTAGACGGGCGATTTCGTCGGTCGTCTCGCGGAACCGTCCGAACAACGCTCGACCATCGTAGAGGTATTGGTTCCCAGTAGTCGTGGCACAGGCGACGAGGTTGTTCGCGCCAACGTCGAGGGCGGCTTCTTCGGAAGCCAGTGGTGAATCCAGTCGAGAATCAGGTTCGGTGACTGGTTGAAAAGCCCTGAACGTGTCGCTCACCTCGTCGTACTCAAGTTCCAGACGGCCCTGTTTGCCATCCCATTTCGGGTTGCCTCGGACTTCGAGGCGGAGACGTTCGTGGTAGCCGAGTCCGTATTCGTCTTTCAGTTCTTGCCCGACTGGGATTTCGAGACGGCTACGCTTGCCCCATACAATCGTGTACTGGTTGCATCGGATGCAGGTGCGGAGTTCGCGTCCGTCCTTCTCGTTGCCCCAGTACGACGGTGGATTGGCGTACTCGCCTTTCTCCTTGAGAGCGAAGAACGACCGCCACGCTTCGCTGTTCTTGCGCGTGACCTGTTGGACGGTCGCGCTTCCGACAACGCCGTTGTAGCGTCCTCGGTACTCGGAGGTATCCCACACGTCGCCGTCCCCGAAGTAGTTCTGACGACGTTCGTAGGTCAATTCGTTCCACAGCGAGGCGGAGGCGTCGAGTAGCCGTAGAAGGCACTCTTTGTCGTTCTTGGTCTGTGGGACAATCTCGAAGGTGTTGACGCGCTTCATCCGCCGTCACCCTCCTGTTCAGCGATGTAGCGTTCGACAGCGCCCTTCGAGGCACTTCCCGCTGTTCCGACGTAGTAGGAACGAGTCCACTTCACGCGGTCGTCGTAGCGTTGGTTGTACTTGCGGGCGGAGATACCCTTGACCCAGTTGACAATGAGGGATGGGGCGTTCTTGGGTGGACTCCCGATAAACAGGTGTACGTGGTCGGGCATGACCTCGGACTCAGCCAGTTCGAGGCCCTTGTCCTCACAGATTTCCGCGAAGATGGTTTCGAGACGTTCCTTCGTCTTCCCCGTCAGGTGAGAACGCCGACATTTCGGCACGAACACTATGTGGTAATAGAGTTCGTATTTCGCGTGACGGGTACTCTTTACCATCTATGCATACTATCACGGTCGGACGGCTTAAAGACTGCGTTGGAACCTCGTCTATGCCATCGTCGGCGGTTGAATACTGTTGGTCGGCTTCATCCCCGCCCTGAAGGGCGAGGCTTTCGCCTCGAATTTTCCGTAATTCTTCGCTTCGCTACCTTTTTACCCGCCGTTGGGGAAGAAACGCTCCATGGAGACGGTCAAGGCACCCGCGACGAGCGCGAATCTCGGAAGCGGGTTCGACGTGTTCGGCGTGGCCCTCGACCGTCCTGCGGACGTGATTCGCGTCGAACGTGCGTCGGAGACGACTATCGAGGTGACGGGCGTCGGGAGCCAGTACATCCCCGAGGACCCGGACAAGAACGTCGTCGGTGCCGTCGCCGAGGCACTCGACGCCCCGGCGCGTATCCGCATCGACAAGGGCGTCAGGCCTTCTTCGGGTCTCGGTTCGTCCGCGGCCAGTTCGGCCGGTGCCGCCCTCGCGCTGAACGCCCTGTACGACCGGGGCTACTCGCGTTCGGAACTCGTCCCCATCGCCGCCGAGGGAGAGGCCGTCGTCTCGGGCGAGGCGCACGCCGACAACGTCGCTCCGGCGCTTCTCGGCGGGTTCACCGTCGCCCGCGAGGGTGCGGTCACCACCGTCGAGACGGACATCTCGCTCGTCGCCTGCCTGCCAGAGATAGCCGTCTCGACGCGCGACGCCCGCCGCGTCGTCCCCTCCCGCGCGGAGATGGACGACGTGGTCCACACCGTCGGGTCGGCGGCGACGCTCACCGTCGGCATGTGTCGCTCCGACCCCGAACTCGTCGGCCGCGGGATGGACGAACGACTCGTCACGCCCGCACGCTCGGAACTCATCACCGGGTACGGCGGCGTCCGGTCGGCCGCACTCGACGCCGGCGCGACGGGCGTCACCGTCTCCGGTGCGGGTCCGTCCGTCCTGGCCGTCTGTTACCGCCGTGACCGCCGCCGCGTCGCCGCCGCGATGCTCGACGGCTTCGACGACGCCGGCGTGCAGGCCCGCGCCTACCAGACGAGCGTCGGCGAGGGTTCCGTCCTGTTCTGAAGCGAGGCGACGGGATACCGCCGTCTCCGAAATCGACGCCGAGGAGTCCTGTGTTGACCGCTAGCGTGCGGAGAGTGAACACGTCTTCGAGCAGATACTTCACGTCCGACAACCTACGTGTAGTCGATGAAACAGGCACTCGTCGTCGTCACTCCCGGTGAACGCGGCCGTCGTCTCGTCCGCGAAGCGGGAGCGTACGCAGAAGGCACAGACACGGAACTCGTCCTCCTGACCGTCGTCCCCGAAGACGAGTTCGAGGAGCGTCGGCGCGCCGTCGCGAGCATCGGGTCGTCGGACGCCATCTACTCGCTCGAACAGGCCGCGGAGGCCGGAGAGCGCGAAGCGATGGAGATAGCGGACGACGTCCTCGGCGACGTCGACGTGAACTACCGACCCATCTGGACCGTCGGGCGCGAAGCCGACACCATCCTCGACGTGGCCGAACAGGAGGGCGTCGACCACGTCTTCCTCGGCGGCCGCCGTCGCTCCCCGACCGGGAAGGCACTGTTCGGCGACGTGGCCCAGAAGGTTCTTCTGAGCTTCGACGGCCCGGTGACACTCGTGATGGGCGAAGACACCGTCGAGTCGGAGTCGAAGGCGGCGTCGAACGCGAACACGCCGGCGTAGACGACGCTCACCACCGAGCGCAGACAGCGAAATCGAGAGTTCGAGAGAAGAACGGTCGGCTTAGACGCCGCGGCCCTGCAGTTTCTCTTCTTCGGGCATGTCCTGGTTCGACTGGCCCTTCATCCCCTTGCCGATACCGGAGGCGATGGAGGCGAGTTCCTCGGGGTCGTCCCAGTTGTTGACCGCCTCGACGATGGCCTTGCCCATGCGTTCTGGGTCCTCCGCGCCGAAGATACCGGACCCCACGAAGATACCGTCGCACTCGTGGTACATCATGAGCGCCGCGTCGGCGGGCGTCGCGATGCCGCCGGCGGCGAAGTTGACGACGGGGAGACGGCCCATCTCGGCCGTCTCGTGGACGAGTTCGGCGGGCGCTTCGTGCTCGCGGGCCCACTTCTCGCGCTCGTCGTGGTACAGACCCGTCAGCGTGCGAATCTGGTTTTTGATGGTGCGCTGGTGGGTGACGGCCTGGTTCACGTCGCCCGTGCCGGCCTCGCCTTTCGTGCGAATCATCGCGGCGCCCTCGTCGATGCGGCGGAGGGCCTCGGGGAGGTTCCGCGCGCCGCAGACGAACGGGGCCGTGAACTCGCGCTTGTCGATGTGGTACTCGTCGTCGGCGGGCGTCAGCACCTCGCTCTCGTCGACCATGTCGACGCCGAGCGATTCGAGAATCTGCGCCTCGGTGTAGTGGCCGATACGCGCCTTCCCCATCACCGGGATGGAGACGGCGTCGATTATCTCGGAGACTTTCTCCGGGTCCGGCATCCGAGAGACGCCGCCGCGCTTTCGGATGTCGGCGGGAACCGCTTCGAGCGCCATGACGGCCACCGCACCGGCCTCCTCGGCTATCTTGGCCTGTTCGGCGTTCACCACGTCCATGATGACGCCGCCCTTCTGCATCTGCGCGAATCCGCGCTTGACGAGTTCCGTCCCGCGGCGGAGTTCCTCCAAGTCGGTCTCTTCGGGCATATCCGAAGGTTACGGACGGACGTACTTAAGGCCAACCGGTACGGCAGCGCTGCCCGGTTCGGGGTCCACGAGACTGGCGTATATCGCCGTCGGTCTATCGTACCGTCTGCAGTTTTTCACTCACTCGACCGCACGCAGTCGGGCGGTCGGATGAGCAATCGGTTGCAGTCGGGCCAATCGCCACGGCTTTGTATCGCTCGTCCCTGCCTCATCCATGGCCACGTCCACCGGACTCCGCCGCCTGTTCGACGGCGACGGACTCCCCGACGCAGACCGACTCCCGTGGTGGCTCTCACCGCTCCCGACGTGGGTGGAGAACGCCGGTCTCCGCCTCGTCTGGGTCGTCGTCGCTATCAACCTCCTCGGGACGGCGTTCGGCTTCTGGTACTACGGCTTCCACCCGCTTCCGCTCTCGGACCCCCTGATAACGTGGCAGTTCGCGAGCGAACCCGTCGTCATGTGGCCGTTCGTCCCCGACAGTCCCGTCGCGACGCTGTTCATCGCCCTCGCGTTCGCCCTCTGGAAACTCGACAGACCGAACGAGTACGTCACCGCCCTCGCCTTCTTCGGGTGCTGGAAGTTGGGGCTGTGGACCCCGTTCGTCCTCGCGACGTTCTCCGAGGCGTTCCTCGCCGGGACGCCGCTTCTGATGTACCTCTTCTTGTTCTTCAGCCACCTCGCGATGGTCGTTGAGGCGTTCGTCCTCCACCGCATCTCGGACTTCCCCGTTCGCGCCGTCGCCGTCGCCGTCGTCTGGTACGGCTTCAACGACGTCGTGGACTACTTCGTCCCCATCGTCGGCGACCCCCACCACACGTCGCTTCCCCTCGCGGACGGGACGGTGGTCTGGGGGACGACGGTCCTACAGATAGCCGCCGCCGGTGCCGTCGTTCTGACGCTCGTCGCGACGTTCTTCGCGCTGGCGACGCGGGTGAAGAAGTTGGAGTCGCGGGCGAGTCTTCGGTGACGCGCGTTCGGCGCTAGAAGTCGTCTGCAGAACGCGACAGCAACACCCGTCTGAGGACGGTGTCGGCGGCGCGGCGGACGCGTTCGGAGGCGGCCTGCTGGCTGATGCCGAGGTCCTCCGCAACCTCGGTGAGCGTCACGCCGCGCGGGACCTCGAAGTACCCTCCTTCGACGGCCGAGACGAGCGCTTCGAGTTGCTCTGGGGTGACGTCGAAGTTGTACTTCGAGTCGTACTCCTCTTCGAGGGTGTAGATTCGCTCGACGTGGAAGTCGATGCCGTACTCGCGGCAGCTGTTGTGGAAGTCGCGGAGCCCCCGGTGGTCTTGAAACCGGATGCGGAACGACCACTGGTGGTTGCCCGACGCTTCGAGAATCGTCGCGTCGCTGGCGGCGATGATTTCGGTGAGACTCGACGCCGTCTCGCCCCAGATGACGTGGTAGAGCACCTTGTCGCCGATGCGGGTGAGCGCGTTCAACTCCTCGACTAACTTATCCTCTCGAACCGAGCGCTCGAACGTCTCGAAGTCGGTCCCCGAGGCCCAGAAGAACGGCATCACGCTCCCCGTCGTCGGCACGACTCGTTCGAGTTCGATGTGGACGCCGGAGGCTACTTGGGTGACCCGTCCGAGGTCGAACGACTCCGCGTCGATGAGAAAGTGTGCGACAACGGCCATCGGAGTAGAGACACAGAGCCACTACTTGAACCCCATGACTGAACAAGCAGTATTTTGAGAATGAATAAAACCGTGTTCCGATACGGGAGTCAGGCGTGGGGGTACTGGTGGGTGCCAGTGCTTCGGCCGACTCCGAGGACGCGAGACACTAATGTCGGAACTAGACGACTCAGACGCGACGTACGAGCAAGGGGTGGTCGACAGAGGATTCGCGGCGCTGTCGAACGCGTATCGACGGCGAATCCTCGTCGCACTCCTCGAAGCAGAGCAACTGCGACTCGACGAGACGACCAGTTTGTTCACGACGGGTAACTCGTCCAACCATCGACTCCAACTGGTTCATGCACACCTGCCGAAACTCGACGAGGCGGGCATCGTTCAGTGGGACAGAGAAGAAGAGGTGGTGCGACGGGGGAAGGCGTTCACGACGTTCGAGCCGATTGTTCGCCTCGTCGGTGACGCGTAGTCGGGTCCGAGGCGACCGCCCGTGGTGGTCGACCCCGCGCGCGTGTCGGCGTACTCCGGCAAACCGCCGTCGGACCGACTACCGATGAGGGGTTCTCGGTCGACGACCGACGAACCGGACTTGTTCTCTCGTGGCGTCGACGTGATACTGTACCCGGAACGAGCGCCGTCTGCGGTCGCAGAGTGTCGCTCCCGGCGAGCGCGTCGAACCTGAAAGCGCCCGGCGACGTCAGTCGACGGTCCGCGAGAGTTCGTCCGCGTCGGTTCCGGCGTGCGACCGGACCCACAGTTCGCCGATGCGCGAGAGTCGCGTCCGGTACGACTTCCCGTGTTCCTCCTGTTCGACGTAGCCCTTCCCGCCGGGGCCGAGTCTGTCGACGTTGTAGATGACCTTCGACCGGAAGGAGTCGGTGTACTCCTCGTTCATGTCGCGAGCGAGCGTCTCGGCCAACTCGGAGACGGACTCGAACTCGCCGTACTCGCCCAACTCGAAGAGGATGACCTCCTCGAACGGTTTCACGTTGGAGAACGAGGCGACGGGGAGTTCGACGATGTGCTCGTCGCCGATGCGCTTTGCGCCGATGGTCGTCCCGCGTTCGTCGAACTCTTCGAGGAGGTCCGACGCCGTCTCGAAGCGTTCGCGGACGCGTTCGTCGTCCAACGCCTCGCCCGCGAGGATGTCGCCCAACAGGTCTCTGGCCGCCCGAACTTCCTCGGCCAACTCGGTCTCCAGATACTTCTCCGGCGCCGTGTAGTACGTGTGGACGCGGTCTCTGTCCGCCTGCCGTTCGACCATCAGCGAGTGCGCGGCCGTGGCGAACGCGAACGAGACGGGCCGGGGCATCGCGGAGACGTTCACCCACACCTCGCCGTCGTCGCTCCGGTCTAACTCCGTGTCGATGAGGTCGTACGCCTGTTCGAAGGCGGTGTCGTAGTCGTACACGTCCGCGACGACGACGCGTTCGGTGTCGGCACCGAGGAGGTTGCGGAAGTCCTTCTCCAGTTTCTTCGAGAGGTTCTGCGAGTACTCGACGTTCGCTTCGCTCCCCACTGCCCCCTCCAAGAGGATGACGCGGTCTACGTCCAACTGGTCGCGGATGAGTGGCGCGATGAGTCGGTCGTAGTCGAACCCGACCGGGACGATGTGCGTCTGCATACGTGGTACGTCGCCCTGGTGCTTATAAAAGTACACAGATGACTCACCTCCCGAGGCGACGTTTTCGGACGCGAGCCGCTTGTCTCAAGCGGAGATATTATTTAAATGAACGCAAGCCGGCGCGTTTGGCCACTACACTCATTAATAGCCACGAGAACAGCACGTACATGACCGGAGGCGACGACTCACCCGGGTCGTGGGTCCACGTGTTCACCCCCCGTGAGCGCGTCCTCTCGGCCGTCGAGGTGCTCCGCGAGCCTCGCGGCGTCGAGTACGTCGCGACGCTCGCCGACGTGACGCCGGACGCGACGGGAGTCATCCTCGAACGACTCGAACGCGAGGGACTCGTCCGGGAGGAAGACGGCGAGTACGACGTCGACGCGGCGGCGCTCGCTCGGTTCCGGGACGAGAACGCGACGGTGCCGGACCCACCGTCGGACGCGGGCGACGTGTCGGACCGGCGTCGCCGTGAGGTCGGCCTCTCGCGCGATTCGGACCCCGACGCCCCCTACTGACTGTTCACTCGAAGGCGCTCGGGTCGAAATACCGTCCTCCGCGGAGATAGTCGACGCCGACGAACGCGAAGAACACCGCGTTGAGAGCGACGACGACGCCGAGAAAGATAGTAGCGTCTGCAAGCCTTCACTCACTCAACCGCACGACAGCGAGCGGTCGGATGAGCAATCAGTTGCAGACGCTACTATAGGTCGTCGGTGCCCCCGCCGGCGGCGATTCGCGCGCCGTTCGCCGCCATCCCGAGAGCGAGTGCGACGTCGCCGACGCCCGCGAAGAGATACCACGGCACGTCGCGGCCACCCAGAGACACCGACGCGGACGCGCCGGCGACGAGAAAGCACAGACCGGCGAGGAGAAACGAGAGCGTGAGAGCGACGGCCGACGGTTCGTGCGGCGGTCCGAACCCGACGAACAGGGCGACGACGCCGAGACTGACGACGGCCCCGGCGAAGAGGAACAGACGACGGTGCATGACTGACGCTCTCCGACCGGTCGTGTAAACCCAGCGATGTGTTCTCAGAGTCGCGCGAGAACCTCGTCGGTCGTCGCGACGTCCGCGAACTCCCGGTGGAGATGCGTCAGCGCGGTTCGGTGCATCTCGTCCGCCGAGTAGTGTTCGCCGTCGGGTCCCTCGCGTTCGAACGTCGCCGTCGCGTCGGAGACGACGGTCGGCGAGAAGCCGAGGTTCTCGGCCATCCGCGTCGTCGTGGAGACGCAGTGGTCGGTGGTGAGGCCGACGACGACCAGTTTCTCGTACCCGCTCTCGCGGAGCCACGACTCCAACTCGGTCCCGACGAACGCCGAGTTCACCCGCTTGACGAACAGCGGTTCGTCTCCCTTCGGTGCCGTCTCGGGTTTCAGCGCGAACCCCGGCGCGTCCCCCCTGAGCGGGGAGTCCGGTTCCGTCGAGTCGTGTTGCACGTGCACGCGCGGGAGGTCCGCGTCGCGCCACGCGTCGAGCAGTCGAGCCATGTTCGCCTCCGCGTCGGGCGTGCTTCTGTCGCCGTAGGACGGGTCGTCCATCCCCTGCTGGATGTCGACGAGGACGAGCACCGGCGGTCCGTCCGCCTCAGTCATCTGCGACCCTCGGCGTCGGCGTCTCTCGCGGCGGTACGGCCTTCGGATGGTCGCGCGTCACGACGATGGGGCACTCGTCGGGCGAGTCCTCCGGGTCCTCGCGGAAGAGATACTGCGGCCACTCGCGGTCGGTGTCGACGCCCCAGTCGCCCAAGTCGGCGTGCGGGCAGACGCCGTCGTACTCTTCCATCTTGCGCTGGATGCGCTCTCTGGCCTGTCTGCCCGCCTCGGTGTCGTGGGTGATTCCCTCGAACAGCGACCGGGGTTGGAACGTGATTTCGAGGCCGACGGGGCAGTACCGGCTTCGCCGTTCGTCGTAGAACGGGGCGCGACAGGTGGGGAACATCGGTTCGCCGCCGAAGCAGAACTCCCAGTGGGGGTCGTCGGGGTCCGTCGGGATGTCTTCGGGCCACGGGTCCGGGTCGTGGACGTGGAGGAACTGGAGGAGGTGCCACAGCGTCTCGTGGTAATCGCCCTCGGAGAACTCCCGGTCCGGCGGGCGGAAGAACACCACGAACGACGTCTGGCCGGGACGGTCACGGTAGACGTCGAGATACTCCAAGAGGGCGTCGCGGAAGCCGATGAGGGCGTCTTTCTCGACCATCGAGGGGACGAGCGTGTAGAGCGGTTCGCCGCTTCGGACCGACTGCGCGCCGAAGTGACAGGGGAACGGCGTCCCGTCGTGCTCACCGGTGAGTGCGTCGGTGAACGTCTCGAAGTGTCGGACCGCCCACTCCGGAAGGATTCCAGAAGCGACGCGCGCCGCCATCGTCTCCTGGTCGACGAGTGACTGCACGCCCGGTTCGTTCATGTCCGAACGTTCGACCGAGCGGATATGAGCGCTTCGGATGGGAGAGTCCGTCGCGGTCAGTCGGCGCGGTTGCCGACGGCGAACGTGCCCGCGTCCTCGTCGGCGGCGGCCGGGGTCAGAAGCGAGACGCCCACGGTGAGGACGAGAGAGAGGAGCATCCCCCAGAGCGCGAAGTCCCACCCGAAGTACGTCGCGCCGAGAAGCGTCGTCCCCTCGACGGTCACCGCGGGGGCGAACACGTGGAGCAGGTAGAACACCTGTCCGCCGACGATACCGGCGAACATCCCCGAACGGGTCGTTTTCGGCCAGTACAGCGCCACGATGACGGGAAGCGCCATCTGGGCGAAGCCGCCGAACGCGGTGTCGCCGACTTCGACGAGCGTTCCGGGGCGGAACAGACTCGCGACGAACGAGACGGTGGCGAACGCGGCGACGCCGAGGCGGGCGACCCAGCCCTCCCTGTCGTCGGAGGCGGTGGGGTTGACGAACGGTCGGTACAGGTCGCGCGTGAGGTACGACGACCCCGAGAGGAGCATCGAATCCGACGAGGACATCATCGCCGCCATCGCGCCCGCGACCACGAGGGCCGCGAACCAGACGGGCGTGTACTCGTTCAGGAGGGCGGGAACGACGTTCGACCCCTCGGCGACTTCGACGCCGAGGCCCGCCGCCCACGACCCGAGCAGGAACGCGGGGACGAACAACAGGACGACGAGAATCGGCCAGAGCGTGAACGACCGCTTCAGCACGCGGGCGTCCTTCGCCATGAAGAACCGCTGGTTTATCTGCGGGAACATCACGACGCCGAAGGCGATGGTGACGGCCGTCGATATCATCCACTCCGGCGAGTAGAGCCCCCCGCCCAGAGCGAGGAACTCGGGGTTCGTCTCGGCCATCGAGGCGGAGAGGTCCGTCAGGCCGCCCGCCGCGGAGACGACCCACGCGACGGCGACCCAGACGATGGAGAGCATGAACAGCCCCTGGATGGTGTCGGTCCACGCGACGCCGCGCAGGCCCGCGAGGACGACGTACAGAATCATGAACAGCGTGATGAGCGCCGCGCCGCCCCAGTACGGAATCGCGCCTTCGGTCAGGCCGACGATGGCCTCGCCGGCCCCCATCTGCTGGAGCATCACGTACGGGAACAACCAGAACAGGCTGAACACGGCGACGACGGCGCGGAGCCGTTTCGACCCGAAGCGGTCGCCGAGCATCTCGCCGAGGGTGACGTAGCCGTGCGCGCGGCCGATGAGCCACTGGCGGTAGCCGACGGCGTACCAGAGGATGGCGAACAGGACGCCGTCCATGAGACCCATCACCAGAATCCACTCGGGACCGGCCGAGAACGCGAGGTTGGGGCCGCCGAAGAACGTGAACGCTGAGAGGAGCGTCGCGAACGTCGTAAAGAGGAGGACGACGGTGCCCAGCGAGCGACTCGCGAGGTAGTAGTCCTCGGCCTCCCGACTGGTCAGTCGGTATCCCAAGAGGCCGACGACGAGTGCGACGACGAGGTAGACGCCGACGACGCCCATCTGGACGAGGAGGTCCGTGCTCGCCATCTCACACCTCCTCGGCGTCGACGCTCATCCCACGGTCCCACGCGCCCCTCGTGAACAGGTAGAACGCCCCCGAGGCGAGGAACATCCACCCGACGTGCCACCACAACCACACCGGCAGTCCCGCCCACGTCGTCGCGTCGCGCCACAGGAACCACGGGATGGCGAACGTCACCAAGACGGCGAACACGCCGACCCAGAGATAGTCGCGCTTCTGTCTCGTCATTAGTTGGTGTTAGTTACTCGAAATAAGTAAACATTGCTGTTTCTCGTTCGATGATTCGAATCGGAGAATTATTTTCTTCGTCAGTCGAATCCGGTCACTTCGAGTCGACGGAGAGGGGCCAAAGCAGTGACGCGAGGCGGCCGAACGGGGGAGCGAAACGCGGAACGACGCGACGAGGTTCGAAACCAGTCTCCAGTACGATAGTTATTTGCCTGCAGCGGCCCTTATATAAGGCCGTCACCGGTTCGGTTCGGGACACCATCACCCATCATCATCTCATCCCCCAGTAGGGGTGCTTCATCAATGGACGATACAGCAAAATATCTCATTCACGCCGCGATTACTGCGGACGGCGTCGTCGAACGGTCGGACGTCGTCGGCGCTATCTTCGGGCAGACGGAAGGTCTGCTCGGCGACGACCTGGACCTTCGGGACCTCCAGCAGTCGTCGAAAGTGGGCCGCATCGACGTACAGATAGAGAGCGAGAACGGCCAGTCGTTCGGCAACGTCACCATCGCCAGTAGCCTCGACAAGGTGAAGACGGCCATCCTCGCCGCCTCCTTGGAGACCATCACTCGCGTCGGTCCGTGCCAGTCCGACGTTCGCGTCACGGACATCGAAGACGTCCGCGAGGCGAAGCGCCGCGAAGTGGTCGACAGAGCCAAAGAACTGCTCGCCTCCTCGTTCGACGAGAGCGTCATGACCTCCACGGAGATTCTCGAAGAGGTCAAAGAGAGCGTCCGGGTCGAAGACATCACCGAGTACGAGGGCCTCCCGGCCGGCCCGCGCGTCCTCGACTCCGACGCCATCATCGTCGTCGAGGGACGCGCGGACGTGCTCACGCTCCTTCGGTTCGGAATCAAGAACGCCATCGCCGTCGAGGGAACGAACGTCCCCGACGCCGTCGCCGGACTGACGCAGGACCGCACGGTCACCGCGTTCTTAGACGGTGACCGCGGCGGCGAACTCATCCTCCGGGAACTCGTCCAGGTCGGCGACGTCGACTACGTCGCGTTCGCCCCCGACGGGCGGTCCGTCGAGGACTTGCAGCGTCCCGAGGTCATGTCCGCGCTCCGGAACAAAGTCGCGACCGAGATGCTCCCGGCGGAGGGGAGCGTCCGCGACGTGGCGACGACCGACGCCGCCTCCGACCCCGGAGGTGACGCGTCGGACCCTCGTCCGGAGTCGCCGACGACTGAGGCGGCGACTCCACCCTCCGAGACGGGGACCCACGACGGCGGCGGCGACGACAGCGACGGCGACGGCGGCGATTCACACGCCGAGGTCACCGTCGAACGACTCGGCGGGACGGTCACCGAGACGGTCGACGCGTCCGCAGAGGCGGAGACGGAGACGGTTCCGGAACGACGCGACGGCGAGGCCGACGGGTCGCCGGCCGTCCCGTCCGACACCGGCGGCAACGGGGCGGCGAACGGCGTCGCGAGCGTCGTCGCCGAAGTCGAGTCCGACGACGACACGGCGGACACGGAGGAGACCACCCAACCGAAGTCGCTCCGCGAACACGTCCGCGAGGTCATCGTCGCCGAGACCGGAGACGTCCGCTTTCTCGACGCCGACCTCGTCACCCTCGACGAACGGGCCGCCGACGAGGCGTTCGACGCGCTCCGCGACGCGGAGACGCCGCCCTACGCCGTCGTGTTGGACGGCGCGTTCGACCAACGCCTCGCCGACATCTCGGCGCAACGCGGCGTCGACCACGCCGTCGCCGAACGCACCGGCGAGTTCGTCAAAAAGCCCGTGAGCGTCCGCCTCCGCACGGCCGACCAACTGCTGGACACCCGAGAGTGACCGCGCGTCCCCTCGACCGCACGACGCCGGGTCGGCGGGCGCGGACTCAGTCGCAGACGCGACGGTACGCGACGGCGTCGCCCGACTCGAAGTAGTCCGGTCTGCGGCCGTCTTCCTCGAAGCCGACCGACTCGTAGAGCGACCGCGCCGCCCCGTTCTCCGGAGCGACGGTGACGGTGACGGCGGTGCCGGACGGGCGCGTCTCGAACAGGGTGCCGAGGAGTCCGCGCCCCCGGCCCTCCCGCCGGTGGGCGGGGTCGACGACCAACTCCGCGACGTAACAGGCGTCGTCGCCGTCGACGGCGAGGAGGTAGCCGACGGGGCGATTCCGCGCGTCGACCGACACGAACACCGTTCCGACGAGGTTGCCGGCCGCGAGCAGTTCGGGAGCGGGTTCCGCGAGGTGCGACTGGAGCGTTTCGAGTCGGTCGAAGTCGGCGGGTCGGCCGCGGCGGACGGTGCCGTCCATCAGCCGAGGACGAAGAGCGCCACGCCCGTGCTGACGACGGCCCCGACGAGCGTCGCGGTGAAGTTGACCGCCTCGTTGCCGATTCGGTCGCCCTCGATGGTCGCACCGAGGAGGCTGTCGGCGGTCATGCCGGCGAGGCCGCCGAAGAAGACGACGACCCCGCCCAACGGGGTGGTCACGTCCGAGAGGAGGAGCATCGCGATGACGGCGACGATACCCGCGCCGACGAGGCCGGCGAGTTCGCCCTGCCACGTCACGCCGCCGTCCGTCCCGGGTTCGACGCGCCGGAACGTCGTGATGAGTCGCGGGTTGTCGTAGAGGCCGCCGATTTCAGACGAGAGCGTGTCGCTGAGTGCGGCGGCCATAGAGCCCGCGAAGGCGTACTGGAAGACGACGGCGTCGACGGAGAACCACCCGCTGGCGGCGAAGCCGACGACGCTCACGACGGCGACGGCGGCGTTCCCGAGGACGTTGCTCGTCCCTCTGGCCCCCTCGTTCTCCTCTGCGACGCCGCGGTTCAGTTTGTCGTCGTACTTGAACTTCGTCGAGAGCGCGCCGATGGCGAAAAAGGACATGAGGACGGCGAACCAGCCGAACCCGCCGAAGATGATGACGAGGAGGCTGAGGAGGACCCCCGAGAGCATCCCCGCGACGGACGCCGTCTTCAGCGCGTAGGAGACGTAGCCGAGGGCGACGGTGAGCGCGAGTGCGGCCCCGATTTCGACGGCTCCGACCGGTCCGGAGAGCGCGTCGAACAGCCAGAGGAGCAGTCCCGTCGAGAGCATCACGAGCGGGTCGTCGCGCTCGAACAACACCTCGCGGAAGAGGGCGGCGACGAGGGCGGCGGCGGAGGCGAGAAAGACGAACAGCGGGTACGCCGGTGCGAGTTCCGTCACCGCGACGACGCCGAGTTGCCCGGCGAGGCCGCCGAGAGAGCCGCCGAGGACGAACCCCGCGGTGCCCAGGAACGGGTCGTCGGAGACGGTGGCGACCAACTGTTTTCCGAGGTTGCCGTACGAGAGGACGAGCACCGTCGTGACGAACAGCGAGACGGGCATGTCGACGGCGGCGACGAGGATGGCGAGGGCGGCGGCGGCGAGGGCGAACCCCGCGAGGCCGTTGAGTCGGCCGTCCTGATGGTCGCCCGGTCGGGCGAACACCTCGAACAGGGGGCCCTCCGTGACGAGGAACGCGGCGACGAGGGCGACGGCCGCGAACGGCGCGAACGCCGCCACGTCCAACACCGGCGCGGCGAGCGCTAGCGTCCCCACAGCGGCGAACGCGCCCGCACGCCGGAGCGTCGATTGCACACCATCGGATATCCCCGACGCGCACTTAACCCTCCCGACATAGAGTATGTCGCTCCGCCGCGGTCCGCCGACGCGAGGGGCCACCGGCGACGACCCGAACCGGAGACGTTTAGCGGAGGGAAGACGCACCGCGTCACGTGGGACTGTACGACGGCTATCTCGCGCTTCGCCTCCGACGCCACGGCGCCGACCCCCCGGAACACGTCGCGGTGGTCATCACAGAGCGTGACCTGTTAGAACAGGGGGCCTACGAGACGCTCGAACAGTTCCTGAGTTGGGCCTTCGAGTTCGGCGCCGACCGCGTCACCATCTCCGTGAGCGTCCTCGACGAAGCCGTCGTGCCGACGCTCGAACGCGAACTCCGCGAGGTGGAGTCGCCCCGTCCCGTCGCCGTCCGCGGCCCCGGCGACAGGGAACGCGCCGACGAACCCGTACAGGTGAGCATCGGACTCGGCGGCAAGCGCGAGTTCGCCGACGTGGTGCGCGCCATCGCCGAAGACGTCGAGGAGGGCGAACTGTCGGCCGACGACGTGGGCCCCGAACACGTCGAACGGCAACTGGTCTTCCCGGACGAACCCGACCTGCTCATCAAGACGGGCGCGGAGCGTCTGTCGGACTTCATGATCTGGCAGTCCGTCTACTCTGAACTGTACTTCACCGACGTGAACTGGCGCGACTTCAGGAAGCGAGACTACCTGCGAGCGGTGCTGGACTACCAGAATCGACAGCGTCGGTTCGGACGCTGACGAAGGAAGCGTCCGACGCCGTTGCGAACGAAGTGAGAAACGGAAGTTCGGTCGGTGACTCGACGCTCGTCGCGCCGGGAGGGCGGGACGGTCGGTCGGGACGGGTCTACTCGACTAACTCCGCCTCGCGCCCCTGTCGCTCCAACTCCGCGGACACCTCTTCGGCACCCGCGGTGGGCAACTGTTTGCGGAGGCGGCCGGCGACGGCTTTCGCCTCGGCGAGTTCCGTCTCCGCCGCGGACCGGACGAGAGCGACGGCACGTTCGGTTCGGGTGCGCTGCCACGACTTCTCGCGCGACTCGTACGTTCGCAGGCCGCGGAGGAAGTCCACCTTCGAGAACTCCGGCCAGTACGGCGCACAGAAGTAGACGGCCGCTTCGTTCCCGTTGGCGTGCCACGGCAGGAAGTTCGAGGTCCGTTCGTCGCCGCCGGTTCGGATGATGAGGTCGACGTCGCGGGCGGGTTGCCGGCAGAGGCGGTCGTCTATCTCCTCGACGGAGACGTCTTCGGCGGCGAGTTCGCCCGACTCGACGTCTTCGGCGACGTTGCGGACGGCGCCGAGGAGTTCCGCGCGCCCGCCGTACGCCAGCGCGATGTTCAGACGGAAATTGTCGTAGTCGCTCGTCCGCCCCTCGGCGTAGTCGACGGCCTGGCGGAGTCGGTCAGGGAGCCGTTCCACCTCGCCGATAGCGGAGATTCTCACCTCGGCGTCGTGGACGCGTTCGGCGTCGGCGAACTCGTACAGTTTCCCCTCGATGAGGTCGAACAGGGGGTCGAGTTCCTCCTGCGGACGGTCGAAGTTCTCGGTCGAGAAGGCGTACAGCGTCAGTTCCTCGACGCCGGATTCGTCACACCAGTCGAGGACGCGTTCGGTCGTCTTCGCCCCTTCTCTGTGTCCGTCGGGCGCGTCGTCGCCGCGACTGCGGGCGTACCGGCGGTTGCCGTCTTGGATGATGGCGACGTGTGCCGGTCCGTCGCCGAGTTCGCGGCGGAGCATCCGCTCGTATGCGCCGTCGAACTGCCGACGAAGCCACTGTCTCATTGGAGGGGAAACCCTTCCGAGACGTATGATTCTTTTCGTTCTCGCATCACGTTCAGTTATCTCCGAGAGTCTGCATATCTGTACAGAAAGATGGCCTATCAAGATTTCGGCCAATTCGGCTGTGTTCGGGTCGAGGGCGGAGACGAACCGCCATTCGTTTATCCCCCGTGGTCTACGTCTACCCATGAGTGAGACCGTAGACGACGACCTCTACAAACGTACGATGGCGCTGTTAGAACCGGGCGACATCGAACTTCTCGGCGCCATCGTCCACACGGACCTCTCCGGGCAGGAGGACCTCGAGATGCACGAACTCACCGTCGACGTCAACGAGGTCATCGCCGGGCGCGCCGAGAAGGGCGAGACGTACATCTACGCCGGGAACGACGACACGAACTTCTCCTCGAACCAGTTTCAAGGCCTCACGCTGGAGGACGACGAGTTCGTCTGGGAGTGCCAGCAACTCCTCAGAAACGGCACCTTCGACCTCGTGTTCTACTACGAAGCCGGCGTCGACCAGGACGAACTGGTCGCCGACCTCGAATCGCTCGACCACGTCGACCGCGTGACGCAGGTTCCCTGACTCCGGCACTCGCGGGGACACCGTCGCCGACCCCGTCGACTCCGACGACTCCGCCCGACCCCACTAACCCCGCCGGCCCCACCGACTCCACCCGCTCCCACTACCCCCGCCGACTCCACGGACCGCCTCGTTCGAGATACTTATCCTCGCGCACTCCCGAGGGGGAGATATGAGCAGGGCCGACGTCGATAGAGCCGAGTTGACGGACCTCGATCGGGCCATCGTCAACGGGTTTCAGGGCGGGTTTCCGGTGGTCGAACGGCCGTTCGAACCGGCCGCAGAAGCGCTCCGAGAACGCGGCGTCGACGTGACCGAGTCGGCGTTGGTCGAACGCGTCCGTCACCTCGACGAGACGGGCGTCCTCACGCGGTTCGGCGCACTCGTCAACGCCGAGGAGATAGGCGGAACGGCCACGCTGGTCGCGATGCACGCGCCGCCCGACCGGTTCGACGAGGTGGCCGAGCAAGTGAACGCCCACAGAGAGGTAGCGCACAACTACGAACGCGAACACCCGCACCTCAACATGTGGTTCGTCGTCAGCGTCGCCGACGAGGACCGCGTCGAGGAGGTGCTGGACGAAATCGAAGACGAGACGGGCCAACCGACGTACAACCTCCCCAAGCGCGACGAGTTCCGCGTCGAGGCGAAGTTCATGCTGGACGGGCCGATTCCGGACGGCGACCTCGACCTCTCGCATCTCGGGCCGGCGGTCGAACCCGAGGACCGCCGGACGCTGACGCCGGACGAACGCGACCTGGTGCTGGAGATTCAGGGCGGTCTCCCCGTCTCGCGCACGCCGTACGCGGACGTCGCCGACGCGATAGGCAAAGACACCGACTGGGTCGTCCGGACTATCAAGCGGTTCGAGTTGGAGGGGAAGGTCCGACGCGTGGGCGTCATCCCGAACCACTACGCCCTCGGCTACACCGAGAACGGGATGACCGTCTGGGACGTGCCCGACGAGGTGGTCCAGGAAGTCGGTCCGGCCGTCGCCTCCCTCGACTTCGTGACGCACTGTTACCGCCGGCCGCGACACGAGGGCGTCTGGCCGTACAACTTCTTCGCGATGACGCACGGCCGGTCCGAAGCAGAGAGCGAGGCCCGAATCGAACAGGTGCGCGACGTGATGAACGAGTACTGGGACGTGGGCGACCGGACCACGGACGAGACGCAGGGCGACTGGGACACGCTGTTCTCCACGCGCATCCTGAAGAAGACGGGCATCCGGATGGCCGAACGCGCCGACGCGAACACCGAGTGAGACACGGGCGACGGAGATACGACACCAGTGATACCACTCTATCACGACTTCACGGACGAACGAGTGCTCGTCTTCGGCGGCGGCCCCGTCGGAGCGCGGAAAGCCAGGCGCTTCGCCGCTGAGGCCGCGGTGACCGTCGTGAGTCCGACGTTCGATGCGAACGACTACGGCGACGCCGAACTCGTCCGGGCCGCGCCGACGCCGGAGGACGCGGCGGACTGGGTCCGGCGGGTGGACCCCGCGCTGGTCGTCGCCGCGACGGACGACGAAGCGGTGAACGACGCCGTCGGCGACGCCGCCGACGAGGTGGGCGCACTCGTGAACCGGGCGGACCGGAGTCGGAGCGTCGACGGGTTGACGAAGAGCGTCGTCGTGCCCGCGACGGTCGAAGACGGCGACGTTCGCGTCGCCATCTCGACGGGCGGGGCGAGTCCGGCGCTCTCGAAACACCTGCGCGAGCGAATCGAGGCCGAACTCGACGGTGCGGGAGCGATGGCCGAGTTGACCGGCGCGTTGCGCGAGGAACTCAGAGCGGGACCGTACACCGCCGCGGAGCGACGCGACGCGGTGCGCGCCGTCGTGCGGTCGGACCGCGTTTGGAAGGCTTTACGTACGGGGGAAACTAAGGCCCGCGAAGAGGCAGACCGCGTGATACGCAACACAGTGGGAGGTGAACGATGAGGAACGGAGGCGTCATCTCGGGCGTCCGCGTGGCGCACGACCGCGCGACCGTCGACGAGATTGCGTCCGCGTCGACCGACGACGTCCGCTCCGCCGTCGAGAGCCTCCTTGCACGGGACGGAGTCTCCGAGGCGTTCGCACTCCAGACGTGCAACCGTGCCGAGGCCTACGTCGTCACCGACGCACAGGCCGTCGGCCGCCGGGCACTCGACGACTTCGCCCCGGACGTCCGCGACGCCGCAGTCGTCGACACGAACCACGAACAGAGTCTCCGTCACCTGATGCGCGTCGCGGCCGGACTCGAATCGCTCGTCCTCGGCGAGGACCAGATTCTCGGCCAACTCAAGCGCGCGTTCGAGGAGGCCCGCAGCGTCGGCGGTATCGGCCGGATGCTGGACGACGCCGTCACGAAGGCGATTCACGTCGGCGAACGCGCCCGGACGGAGACCGCCATCAACGAAGGCGCCGTCTCGCTCGGGTCGGCGGCGGTCAGACTCGCCGAGTCGGAGACGGCCGTCGCCGGCCAGACGGCGCTGGTCGTCGGCGCGGGCGAGATGGGAACGTTGGCGGCGAAGTCGCTCGCCGCCGCCGGCGTCGACGAACTCCTCGTCGCCAACCGGACCGTCCCCCACGCGGAACACGTCGCCGCCGAAATCGAAGAGTCGACCCCCGAACTGTCGGCGCGGGCGGTTCCGCTCGCGGCCGTTTCCGACGCCGTCGCCGACGCGTCGGTGGTCGTCTCGGCCACCGGGAGTCCCGACTACGTCCTCTCGCCCGCGCACCTCGACACCGGAAGCGAGACGACGCTCATCGACCTCGCACAACCGCGCGACGTCGACCCCGCCGTCGCCGAGGTTCCGGGCGTCTCCCTCCACGACATCGACGGGTTGGAGTCGGTGACAGAAGAGACGCGAGCACGCCGTCGAGAAGCCGCAGACCGCGTCGAATCCATGATAGACGACGAGTTCGAGAGACTGCTCGACGCGTTCAAACGAAAGCGCGCCGACCGGGCCATCAGCGGGATGTACGAGGCCGCAGAGCGGGTCAAACAGCGCGAAGTCGACACGGCGCTCTCGAAACTCGACGCGCAGGGAGAGTTGACCGACGAACAGCGAGAGACCGTCTCCGCGTTGGCGGACGCCCTCGTCGGACAACTGCTCTCCGCGCCGACGAAGAGCCTCCGCGAGGCCGCCGTCGAAGACGACTGGGACACCATCCAGACGGCGATGACGCTGTTCGACCCCGACTTCGGCGGCGCGGACGCGTCGACCGACGCACCGTCCGGGCCGCGCGAGGGGATGCCGGAGAACCTCCCCGACGAGATTCCCGAGGACGCCGACGTGCCCCGACACGTCGTCGAGAGCCTCGCCGACGACTGAGCGGAGGTCGTTTTCGCCTCCCGAACGGGGAGAAACGTTATTCATTCGGCGGCCGACTCCTCGGGCATGGCCGAACTACTCGACGACGACGAGATTCAGACTCGCATCCCGGACGGTTGGGAACAGGACGGCGACGAGATAACGCGGACGTACGAGTTCGACGACTACCTGAAGGGAATCGAGTTCGTCACGAAGGTGGGCGAAGTCGCCGAAGAGGAGTTCCACCACCCCGAGATTATCGTCGGCTACAAAGAGGTCGAAGTTCGGCTCACGAGCCACGAAGAGGGCGGAATCACGGAGAAAGACGTCCGACTGGCCGGCCTGTTCGACGACGAGCGATAGGCCGTGGACGCCGCCTACGTCTTCCGCGTGCGCTTTCGACTCGACACCCAGCGCGGCGTCCGCACCGCTCCCCGGACGTTCGAGACGGTGGTGGAGGTGCCCGCCGCCGAACCGGGCGAAGACGGGTGGCTGTTCTTCCGCGACACGCTCTGGCGCGGCGACGTGAACGACGAGCGACACGCCAGAGAACTCGCAGAAGACTGGCTCTCGGTGCCCGTCGACTCGGTGTCGTTCAGCGAGTTGCGGGCCGACGAGGCGTACGTCGAGGCCATGGACGCCGAGATAGCCGAGCAGTTGGACCTGTTCAACGCCGACGCCGTCTACGAGGTTCGGCACAAGTATCTCGGGTCGAGTATCCGCGTCGAAGAGACCGAGTGACGGGACGAGAGCGACTGAACGAACGGGCTAGCGCCGCTGACAGTATTGGCGAAAAGCACATTACGTCCGGACGCTTAGTCGGCGTTCCGATGGTTGCCGACGCGTACGATTTCTGGCTGTTCGACCTCGACGGCACACTCGTCGACGCCGAGTGGTCGTACACCCGCGAGGTGTTCGACCGGGTCGGCGACCGACTCGGCCGGACGTTCACCGACCGCGAGGCCGAAGTCGTCTGGCACGGACTCGGCGGCGCGCGCGACCCGCAACTGCGCGAGTGGGGTATCGACCCCGCAGAGTTCTGGCCCGCCTTCCACGCCGTCGAGGACCCGCAGGCCCGCGCGGAGGCGACCTACCTCCACGACGACGCCGCCCGCCTCCTCTCGGCCATCCCCGAGGGCGTTCCGGTGGGCGTCGTCACGCACTGCCAGCAGTTCCTCGCCGACCCCGTCCTCGACCATCTCGACGTTCGCGACTGGTTCGACACCGTCGTCTGCTGCACCGAAGAACTCGGATGGAAACCCGACCCCGCTCCCGTCTACCGCACGATGCGCGGACTCGGTCTCGACCCCGAGAGCGCCGGACGCGGCGTCCTCGCGGGCGATGGCTCCTCGGACATCGGCGCGGCGTGGAACGCCGGTCTCGACGGGATGCACGTCGAACGCCACACCACGGAACGCCGCGGACGGTGCGTCCTCGCCGACGTCCGAATCGAGACGTTCGACGACCTGTTCGACCGCGGGGTCGCCGTCGACGGCGGGTTCGCGTCGGACTGAGGCTGACTACTCGTCGCCCGTCTCCGGGAGGTCACGAACCGCCACGTAGCCGTCGCTGGAGATGGCGACTTCCCACGACCGGTACGGGAATCGCACCTGTACGTCGTAGCGCGGCGTGTCGTCGGCCCGCGGTTGGAGGACCGTCTCGACCGCCTCCAAGTCGACGGCGGTGAACAACGGTTCGGCGTTCGCCACGTCGACGCCCGTGTACGCCTCGACGACGTTCGCGACGGTCGTCACCAGTTCGTCGTCGGCGTCCCAGTCGTGGACGCCGGCGACCGTCCACCGACTGTCGGCCACCTCGGCGGGGAACGACTCGGACGGGTCCTCGGGCACCTCGCCTGCGTCCGCGTCGTCGACCGCTTCGGAGCAGAAGTCAGCCGCTTCGACTTTCGGGGTGCGGTCCCTCGAGGAGAGCTCTAACGCCCGTTCTGCGACCGCCTCGACACCGTCCAAATCGCCCTTCCTGACGTACTGAGAGATGCGGGCTTCGAGTGCGTCGGCCGCGACTTCGTCCCACGCTTTCCCGGTGTAGAACACTATCGGGAGCGACGCGTCGCGTTCGCGCGCGGCGACGACGAACGCCTGACCGTCTGCGAGACGGAGCGAGTCGGTGACGAGACAGTCGACGGCGGCCGAGTCCAGCAGTTCGAGGGCTTCCGTCGCGTCGGTCGCCGTCTCGACGTCGACGTCGTCGCCGCCGAGTCGTTCGAGCGTCAGTGCGGAGAGCTCCAACGTGTCGGGGTCGTCGTCCACGTGGAGAACAGTCTGTTTCGAGGACATATCCGGAAATCACACTCCTCCCACAAAATATCTCGTCTCATCCGAAGCGAAGTGAAGGTCGCTCTCGTCAGTCGGAGTCGTAGCCCGCGAGCGTATCGAACACGTCGTCCGCGGATTCGAGGAGCGCGGAGAACGCCTCGACGCTCCCCTTCGCCGTGCGGTTCGGGTTCGCGTGGACGCGGACCGTCTCCGTTCCGACTGAGACGAACCCCATCCCGAGCGACTCGGCCGTCGCGCGGAGTCCGAGGCCGACGTCCGCCTTCCCCCGGAGGACGGCCCGGGCCGGACTCTCCGTCGCTTTCGTCGTCAACTCGAAGCCGTCGATGGCCTCGACGAGTTCGTGTCGCTCGGTTTCACGCTCTGCGGCGAGGTCCGCCAGCGCGTTACTCAGCGTCGTCCGAAGCCCCGAGTTCGTGTCGCGGTTGACGAACCGCAGGTCGCGGTCGACGAGGTCCGAGAGCCCCGAGACGTCGTTCGGGTCGTCCGCGGGGACGACGAGTCCCCACTCGCGGGTCCACCCGCCTATCTCGACGCTGTCGACGTCCCGACCGGTCTCCCCGGCGACGACGGCCACGTCCGGCACGTCGTCGCGGAGGCGACGCAGTCCCTCTCGACTCCCGACGGCGAGGTAGCGCGGCGCGTCGAGGCGGTCCAAGAGACGCGAGAGCGCCGGGTCGTCCTCGCCGACGCCGAGGAGCGTCGGCGCGCGGACGTCGGGCGAGAACAGGCGCACGTCCACGGACTCGCCCGCGGCGAGGTACTCGGTGTCCGGGTGGACTTCGACGACGCCGTCCGCCTCGACGAGCGACGTGGTCGCACCGCTGCCCTTGTCGACGGGGTAGACGAGCGTCTCGCCGTCCGCGTCTTCGACGAGTCCGACCGGCATCAGGCGGAGACGGCCCTCGCCGTAGCGTTCGCGGACGGCCATCGTTCCTTCGACCGTCGCGGTTCGGGGTTCGGGCACGCCCGCGGCCCGTCGAATCGCGGGCGCGACGAACGTCTGGAAGATGGTGAGCGCCGAGACGGGGTAGCCCGGCAGGCCGACGTAGGCGGACGCGTGGCCGTCGTCAGCCTCGCCGAGGGTTCCGACGAGCATCGGCTTGCCGGGTTTGACGGCGACGCCGTGGAGGAGGAGTTCGCCGCGCGACTCGATGACGCGGTAGATGACGTCGACGGCGGACGCGGAGGTGGACCCCGAGGAGAGCACCAGGTCGCACTCGTCGGCCGCTTCGAGCAGGAGGCGTTCCATCTCGTCGTAGTCGTCGCCGGCGTGGGGGTAGAGTCGAACCTCGCCGCCCGCCTCCTCGACGCCGGTGGCGACGGTGTAGCTGTTGACGTCGTAAATCTGTCCGGCGTCGCTGTTCAGGGGGTCGCCCGGCCGCACGAGTTCGTCGCCGGTCGAGATGATGCCGACCGTCGGCCGTCCGCGGACAGGCACCTCGTCGACGCCGAGTGCCGAGAGCAGTCCTATCTCGCGGGGGGTGAGTCGCGTCCCCGGACCGAGTGCGCGCGCGCCGGCGGCGACGTCGGCCCCCGCGAGCATCACGCTGTCGCCGGGGGCGACGGCGTCGCGGACGAGGACGCTCTCGTCTCGCTCTTCGGTCCGTTCGACGATGACGACGGCGTCGGCGCCGTCGGGCATCACGGCACCCGTCGAAATCTCCGCGGCCTCGCCCTCGCCGACGGTGACATCGGGTTCCGCGCCCGCGTGGACCGCGCCGACGAGTTCGAGTTCGACGGGCGAGGCCTCGCCCGCGCCGAACGTGTCGCGGCCGCGGACGGCGTAGCCGTCCATGCTCGCTCTGTCGAACCCGGGGACGTCCATCTCGGCGTCGATTCGCTCCGCGAGGACGCGGCCGCGCGACTCTCGGAGCGGGACGGTTTCCGTCTCGGGCGTCAGGTCCAGACTCGCGATGGCGTCGTGCGCCGCGACCGGTTCGGCGAGGTCGCGGAACTCCTTTCGGCTCATGCGGACCACTCCCAGCCCTCGACGGTGACGGTTTCGCCTTCGCCGTATCCCTCTTTCTCCTCGGGGACGACCACCCACCCGTCCGCGAGAGCGACCGACGAGAGGACGCCGGACCCGGACGCGCGGGTCGGTTCTGCGATTCGGTCGCCGTCCTCGTCGCCGAGTCGGACGCGGGCGAACGTCCGGACGCCGGGTTCGCTCGGAATCTTTCGCACGAGACGCGCCTCCTCGGTCGGCGTCGGGCGGTCGGCGAGGTGGCCGACGCGTTTCAGGAGGGGACGGAGGAACTGGACGGCGTTGACGATGCAGGCGACGGGGTAGCCCGGTAGCATCACGACGGGCGTGTCCTCGACCACGCCGAGAGCGACGGGGTGTCCCGGCTTGAGGGCGACGCCGTGGACGAGTACCTCGCCCAACTCCGCGACGACGTCGGGGACCAAATCGCGCGTTCCAACGGAGGACCCGCCGGTAGTCACCACGACGTCTTTCGTCAGGTCGCGTTGGACGGCCGCGCGCAGGGCGGCGGCGTCGTCGGTGACGACGTTCCGGTACGTCGCGACGCCGCCCCAGCGTTCGACCAGTCGGGAGACGGTGAGGCCGTTCGTCTCGACTATCTCGCCGGGGGCGGGGTCGGATTGGACGAGTTCTTCGCCCGTCGGAATCACGCCGACGGTGGGTCGGTCGTAGACGGACACCTCGTCGATGCCGACCGACTTCAGGAGGCCGAGGTCGGAGGGGCGGAGTTCGTGGTCCGCGTCGAACAGGGCCTGCCCGTCGGCCACGTCTTCGCCCGTCTCGCCGACGTTCTCCCCGTCGGTGACGGCGTCGAACACCTCCAGTTCGCCGCCGACTTCCTCGGTCTGTTCTATCATGACGACGGCGTCCGCGCCGGGCGGGAGTTCGCTGCCCGTATGGACGCGGACGGCGGACCCGGGTTCGACGGCCGCGTCGGGGTCGGACTCAGCTTCGCTCACGGCGACGCGAAGGACCGCCGGCGACCGACCCGACGCGCCGAAGGTGTCCGCGGCGCGGACGGCCCACCCGTCCATCGCGGCGCGGTCGTAGTTCGGGACGGGATTCGGTGCGGAGACGGTCTCGGCGAGGGGGCGGCCGTCGACGCGTCCGACGGGAAGTGTCTCCGTTCGGTCGTGCGGTGTCGCCGCCGTGAGGAGCGTCTCGCGCGCCTCGGCGACGCGCGTTCGCTCTTTGAACCCGGCCGTCTGCCGGTCGTGCGTGTGGGTCATATCGTACGGTTGGGCGGCGGGCCGTAAAAGGCTCCGCGCGCCGGCGGTTCGGCTGTGTGCCGAACGACAGATTCGACCGCCGTCGGCCGGAACGCTTCGGCAGCGAGCGCTTCCCCGACCGCGGCCTTTTTCGACCCGGCACCCTAACCGGAGAGTATGTCTGCACTGCGGGACGCGCTTCAGGAACTCCCCGACGCGGTGTTCGCCGACCTGTTGGAATCCGACGAGGCGTACCTCCTCGTCCTGGACCTCCCCGGCGTGACGCCCGACACGACGGAACTACGCGTCGAGAAGGGTCGCCTCGTCATCGAGGCGCGCCGCGACAAGCAACTGCCGCCGGAGTTTCGCTACGTCCGCGAGGACCGCTCGCTGTTCTTAGACGCCGAGATTCCGCTGCCGCCGGACGCGACGGGCGCCGGCGCCGACAGCGAGATGGACCGCGGCGTCCTCACCATCCGCCTGCCGAAACGCGAGTCCGCGCCCGAACGAACCATCCCCATCGCTGGTGCCGACGACGACACAGAGGCCTGACCACGCGGTGAGGTGGTGACGCTGGCCAACTTCCGTTCGTACTGGCGATTCCTCGTCGTCGTCTACCAGTTCTTCCCGCTGATAGTCGCCTACACGAGAGACCGTCGCAAGTACGTCCTGTTCGGTGGAACGCGGAGCGTCGGCCCCGAAGAGCAAGCGAGACGAGCGGAGATTCTCCTCGACTCGCTCCTGACGCTCGGTCCGACGTTCATCAAACTCGGTCAACTGCTGTCGACGCGCCCGGACATCCTCCCGCCGGCGTACATCGAGGTGCTGTCGAGTCTGCAAGACGACGTGCCGCCCGCGCCGTGGGCGGAGTCCAAGCAGGTGCTCGAAGAGGAACTCGGACCGTTAGACGAGGCGTTCGTCTCGTTCGACGAGGAACCGATAAGCGGCGCGAGTCTCGGGCAGGTGTACACCGCCCGGTACGACGGCGAGGACGTCGCCGTGAAGGTCCGCCGCCCCGGAATCGAGTCGCTCGTCGAGGCGGACCTGCGGGTGATTCGGTGGTCTCTCCCGCTCATCATGCGCTTTATCGGACAGGGGCGGGCGTTCTCACTGGAGAATCTCGCTGACGAGTTCGCCAAGACCATCCGACAAGAGATGGACTACAGCAGGGAGCGACGCATCCTCGACCGGATTCAGTCGAACTTCGCCGAGGACGACACCATCCAGATTCCCGAACCCATCGAGGAACGCTCCGGGCCGCGCGTGCTGACGATGGAGTACCTCCCGGGGACGAAGATAAACGATATCGAAGCGCTGGACGCGATGGGCGTCGACCGGACGGAGTTGGCGACCAGACTCCAGCGAATCTACCTGCAGATGATAATCGACGACGGCGTCTTCCACGCCGACCCCCACCCCGGGAACCTCGCCGTCGACGAGGACGGCTCCATCATCTTCTACGACTTCGGGATGTCCGGGCGCGTCGACCCGTTCATCCAGGACAAAATCGTCGACTTCTACGTCGCCGTCGCCAACCAGAACATCGACGCCATCCTCGACGCCCTGATAGAGATGGGGACGCTCTCGCCGGAGGCGGACAGACAGGTGATGGGCGACGTGATGGAACTGGCCATCGCCGACGCCCGCGGCGAGGACATCGAACAGTACCGCGTCCAGCAGATAATCGAACAAGTGGAGTCCACCATCTACGAGTTCCCCCTCCGTCTGCCCCGAAATCTCGCGCTCGTCCTCCGCGTGGCGACGGTCGTAGAGGGCGTCTGCGTCACCCTCGACTCGGACTTCGACTTCATCTCGGTGGCGACCGACTACCTCAGAGAGGAGGGGTACTACGAGGAGACGGCGAAGGAACTCGTCGCCGACGCCGGCAGACAAGTCCAGAAGACGACGGAGGCGCTCTTTACGGTCCCGCCGAAACTGGACCGCGTCCTCGACAGGGTCGAACGCGAGAACCTGACGGTGAACGTCCGACTGGAGGACAAGAACGGCGTGTTGGACAAACTGGCGCGACGAATCGTCTACGGCATCCTCCTCGCCGTCGGCGCACTCTCGACGGCCATCCTCTACGCGTTCGACCAGTCGAGCGTCTTCCCCGCCGTCGTCGCGGCGCTTTTGACCGTCCCGATTCTCGTCCAACTCTACCGCTCGTTCCGCAAGAAACGCGGCCTGCGCGCGACGCCGCAGTTCACCCGCCAGAACATGCGCGACCGGCGCGGCGAGGACTGACGCGGGCCGTCTCGCCGGCCGACCACGGAAAGCGGCGTCCGGTTCGGCGAGAGAGGGGAAGACATCGTCCGTTCGTCCGCTCTTTCGCAGTGTTTTGAGACGTATATCGAACGATACTCCTCGATAGAAACAATACGAACACCATCTAGCGGTACTTTTATCTACTCGACCGGCTTTCGGACTCGCGGTGACCGAACCGTGCAACTGACACTCTTCCTCGAAGACGCCCGCAAGTGGGCGGCGAAGCGAATCGCGCCGTCGAAGTCGTCCTCTGACGGGACGGCGACGAGCGACGAAGAACCGACGAGCGTCTCCCGGCGTCTTCCGCCCGGAAACGTCTGAGTCGAGCGACGACTTCCCCGCCGGGGCCTCCCGTGGTCCCTCGCGGTCGAACCGAAGAACAGAGTATCAGATGTGAATTTTTGAAGCGGACGTTTATTGCGGAAGCCGACGCACCCTCTCGCCAATGACGCGTTGGCGGGCCGTCGTCGCCGGGTTCGCACTCGCCGCCTGCAGCGAAGCCCTCGTCTTCGCGTTGACCGGGCGAGTCACGCTGGTCGGCGGCCTCGCCGGGAGCGCCGTCGCCGGCTACCTCGTCGGTCCGGACGTCGCCGACGGGGCGTGGCATGGCCTGCTGTCGGCGCTCTCGTGGGGCATCGTCCTCATCCCCGCCCTCGTCGCCCTCGCAGTCGTCGGCGACGGCCCCCTCCCGTTCCCGTTCGAGTATCTGGTTCCGTGGTTCGACACCGCCGGGGAGGCGACGACGGGCGTGTTGCTCTCGGTGACGCTCCCGAACGTCGCGGCGGGCGCCGTCGGCAGTCTCTCTCGCGGCCGCGACATCGCGCGGGCGAAACACGACGGGGACGACGGCGAAGAGCACCCGGACGAGGACCGCGTGGGCGAGAGACGGAGCGACGAGAGCGCGAACCGCGAGGAGCGAGCAGACGGCTGGTTAGGCGCGGACGAAGCCTGAGCGGCGGTCTCGCAGACACACGTTCACGCGTTTTCGCTCCCGTCCGAGTCGCTTCACTCGACGCGCGACTCGCCGAACGTCCGCCGCTCCGGTGCGTGAGTGGTTCACGAGGGAGAGGCGGTGAGAGACCGTTTCCAAACCGTTTATACCGGTCTGACGATAACGCGCAGATATGCCCAAAGAACAGAAGCAGGTCCGCGAACTTCAGGAAGGCAGCTACGTGATGATGGAAGAGTCCCCGTGTAAGATAAACGCCTACAGTACGGCGAAACCCGGGAAACACGGCAGCGCGAAGGCCCGTATCGAGGGCAAGGGCGTGTTCGACTCGAAGAAGCGTTCGCTCAGCCAGCCTGTCGACGCAAAGGTGTGGGTGCCCATCATCGAACGGAAACAGGGTCAGGTCGTCTCCGTCACCGGTGCGGACGCCCAGATTATGGACCTCGCGACGTACGAGACGTTCACGATGCGCATCCCCGACGACGAGAGTCTCTCGCCGGAAGACGAGATAGAGTACCTCGAGTACGAGGGCCAGCGGAAGATCGTCTGATCGGGATGTACCCCGGGGCAACCGCATCGCGTGACGACGCCGCGTACGTCGTCGTGGGCGCCCCGCTGGATATCTCGACCACGTTCCGACCCGGGACCCGGTTCGGTCCCGAGAGAATCCGGCGGTTCGCCCGGACGTTCGACGACTACGACCGGCGGACCGACCTGCACTTTTCCGACTGTCTCGTTCACGACGAGGGCGACGTCCACCCGTGGGACGACGCCGAGGAGTACGTCGAGTGGGTCGCGGGGACGCTTCGCGACGTCGTTCGGGACGACGCCGTCCCTCTCCTCCTCGGCGGCGAGCACACCGTCACCGCCGCGGGCGTCGACGCCGTCTCGCCCGACGTGTTCGTCTGTCTGGACGCGCACTTGGACCTCCGCGCGGACTACGACGGCAACGAGTGGAGTCACGCCACGGTCACGCGCCGAATCCTCGACGAACTCGGAGCCGAAGAGGCGATTATCCTCGGCGCGCGGACCGGGTCCCCCGAGGAGTGGACCCGCGCCGAGGCCGAGGACGTGACCGTCGTCGCCCCCGAGGACGTCGCCGAGTTCGACTTCGGCGACCGTCTCGAAGACCGCTCGGTCTACCTCAGCGTCGACATCGACGGCGCGGACCCCGGGTTCGCGCCGGGGACGGGGACGCCCGAACCGTTCGGTCTCGCGCCCAGAGAGATGCGCGACGTCGTCCGAACGGTCGCTCCTCGCGCCGACGGCTTCGACGTGGTGGAGGTGAACGACCGAGACGACGGGCAGGCGGCGTCGCTCGGCGGGAAGTTGCTTCGGGAGTTCGTGCTCGCGCACGCCGCGGCGAACGGCGTCGCTCCCGAGTAGTGAGAAGCGGAACGAACGGCCGGAGCGTCACCGACTGGAGACGCTCCGAGCCAGTCGCCGTACCTTACTGACGATGCTTCGTCGCGTTCGGCGCGGCAGACGTCGCCACGTTCGAAGTGCCTTGCGGAACTTGCCCATGACAATCACACGCGGCAGAGCCGCGTCGTTCGTTCGCCCCGTCAGATGACGGGTACACGTGCAGAGTCACGGGAGGTACAAAGCTGTCGTGGCCGATTCGGAGCGTCCGAGTCGCGTCCTAATATCACACACCAATAGTTTCCTAAGACGAAGAATTAAGGCGAGAACGGTCAGTCGTCAGTGTGATGGAGTTTCAACTGTCGGCGTTCTCGGCAGTCCTCTTCGCTTCGGCCGGTCTCGCGGTGAGTTCCGCGGTCATCGCGTGGCGGCACCGGGACGTACCCGGGTCGGTCGCGTTCGTCGTGTTGATGGCGCTCGTCGCGGTGTGGTCCGCGGCGTACGGGATTCAACTGCTGTTCACGTCGCTCGGCGCGCAGATTTTCTGGGACAACGTCCAGTACCCCGCCGGCCTGCTCACGCCCGTCGTGTTCTTCGTGTTCGTCCTCCACTACACCGGCCGGAGTCGGTTCGTGACCCGGCGTCGACTCGCCGTCGCCGTCGCGCTGCCGCTCGTCGCGTCGGCCGCGGTCTGGGTGCCGTCGCTTCGACCGCTCGTCCGGTCCGGCGAGACGCTCGAACTCGTCGGTCCGTTCGTCGTCCTGTTGCCGGCTCCCGGTCCGCTGTTCTTACTCGTGCTCGCGTACAGTTACGCGCTCGTCGCGGTTGGACTCGGCCTCCTCTTCGTGACGACGCTTCGGACGCCGTCGCTGTACCGCAGACAGGCGCTTCTCATCACGCTCGGAGCCGTCGTCCCCATCGCCGGGAGCGTCGTCTCGTACGTGCTCGGCCTCACGGTCCTCGACCTGACTCCGATAGCGCTCTCGGCGTTCGGCGTGACGTTCAGCCTCGCGTTGACCCGGTTTCGGCTCCTCGACGTCCTTCCCATCGCACGGGACAGAATCATCAAACAGCTCGACGACGGCGTCGTCGTCACCGGCATCGACGACCGAGTGGTCGATATGAACCCCGCCGCCGAGGCGGTACTCGACGTGGACGGGGCCATCGGCAGGCCGTTGACGGCGCTGGCGTCCGAACGAGCGGCGACGGTGGCCGCCACCGAGACGGGGTCGACCACCGAACTCACGGTCGAGACGGAGGGGGGCGTTCGGTTCTTCGAGGTCCGGGCCTCGGCGCTCACCGACGCTGACGGCGTCGGTAACGCGACGCTGTACGTCCTGCGCGACGTGACGGCTCGGCGGACCCGCGAACGGTGGTTCGTCTCGCTCACGGAGCACTTGTCGGACGTCGTCACCGTCGTCGACGCCGACCTGCGCGTCACCTACGTCAGCCCCTCCGTCGAACCGACGCTCGGATACGAGGCCGAGGGGGTCGAAGGCGAGAGCTTCCTCGCGTTCGTCCACCCGGACGACGTCAGCGAGGTCCGCGACGCGCTCTCTCGGGAGGAAGCCGACCCGGCGCAGGTCACCTACCGCGCTCGGGCGGCGGACGGGTCGTGGCACACCCTCGAATCGCGGAGCAAGAACCGGCTCTCGGACCCCGTCGTCGAGGGCATCGTCGTGACGACTCGGGACATCACCGAGAAGCAGACCCGAAAGCGTGAGCTCGAACGCCAGAACGAACGGTTAGACGCGTTCGCCGGCGTCGTCTCGCACGACCTCAGAAACCCGTTGTCGGTGGCGACCGGGTTCGCCGAACTCGCCGAGGACGACCCGCGCGCAGAGCACTTCGAGCGCGTCCACAGCGCGCACGACCGGATGAGCGAGATAATCGCGGACCTCCTGACGCTGACCCGGAGCGGGCAGTCGGTCGACGACCCCGAATCGGTCACCGTCGAAGACGTCGCCAAGCGGGCGTGGGCGCAGGTCGTGACGGACGATGCGACGCTCGACGTTTGCGAGACGGGACGCATCGAGGCGGACCCGCAGCGACTCCAACAGCTACTCGAGAACCTGTTCCGGAACAGTATCGAACACGGTTCGACGGGCGAGTCGGCGACGGCGAACCGCCGAGACGAACGCGGAACGACGCCGACGAACGTGCGCGTCGGTCCCACCGACGACGGCTTCTACGTCGAAGACGACGGCCCCGGCGTTCCGCCCGGGTCCAGAGAAGACGTCTTCGAGTCGGGGTTCTCGACGGCCGATGGGGGAACGGGCGTCGGACTCGCCATCGTCCGTGCGGTCGCCGAGGGTCACGGGTGGTCGGTGTCGGTGACCAACGGAGAGGACGGCGGCGCGCGATTCGAGATTCGGACGGGTGAGCGGCGGTGATACCGCTGTCGCCGTTGCTTGTCGTCGGGGGACTGTTCGGCGTCGGCGTGAGTTCGGCCGTGGCCGTCCTCGCGTGGCGTCGGCGACGGACGGAGGGGGCGTTCGCGCTGGCGGCGATGATGGTCTCGGTGGACGTCTGGATCGTCCTTCGGCTGGCTCGGATGTTCGCGTCCACCTCGGCGACCACGTATCTGCTCGTGGACGTCGAGTGGCTGGCCATCGGCGCGACGTCGATCGCGTGGTTCTCGTTCGCGCTCACGTACACGGGACGGCGACACCTCCTCTCGCGCGGTCGGGTGGTCGCACTCTGTGCCGTCGTCGTTCTCGTCGTCCTCACCGCGCTGTCCAACGGGGTCCACGGACTGTTTCGCACGAGTACGTCCATCGTCGAGTCGGGACCGCTCAGACTGTTCGATTCGACGCCCGGTCCGCTGTACTGGGTGGCGATAAGCTACGTCTACGGCCTCATCGCCGCCGGCGTGGCCGTCCTCGCGCATTCGACCATCGCGATTCAGTCGCACTACCGGCGGCAGGCCGTCGCGTTGTTGCTCGCGGCCGTCCTCCCGACGATGGCGAGTCTCCCCTACGTGCTCGGGGTGACGACGGTCGACGCGACGCCGTACGTGCTCCCGGTTTCGGGAGTCGTCTGTCTGATCGCGGTCCAGCAGTACAGCCTCCTCGACGCGGAACCGCTCCGGAGTCGCGTCGTCAGAGAGATGGCGGTCGACCAGATGGACGACGCCGTCGTCGTCGTGGACGACGCGGACCGAATCGTCGACGCGAACGCGAGCGCGCGGTCCCTGCTGTCGATGTCGGGCGACGTCGAGTCGGTCCAGACGGTGTTTCCGGCGGACGCCGACCTCTCGGCGGGGCGCCGAACCGTCCGTCTGGACACGGCACAGGGCGGGCGACTGCTCGACGTCAGCGTGACACCGCTTTCGGACACCGGGAGTCGGCTGTCCGGTCGAATCGTCGTGCTCCGCGACGTCACCGAGCGTCGCGTCCGAACGCAGCATCTGTCGGTTCTCAACCGGGTTATCAGACACAACCTCCGCAACCGGATGACGCTCGTCATGGGCTACGGTCACCAACTCGACGGCCCGGAGGCCGACCTCGTCGTCGAGAACGCGCGACAGGTAACCGCGCTCGGAAACAAAGCGGTCCGCGTCCAGCGGTTCCTCGAACACGTCTCGCCCGAAAACAGAGCCGTCGCCGTCGAGTCACTCGGGAGACGGGCCGTCGAACCCCTCCGCGGGAGCTATCCCGAGGCATCGATTTCCGTCGAGACGGCGGTTACCGAACCGCTCGCCTGTGCCGTCGGCGTCCGAGAGATACTCCACGAACTCGTCGAGAACGCGGTCAGACACGCGGAGCACTCCTCGCCGACCGTCGACGTCCGACTCTCGGCCCGCGAGGGGATGCTCTGCGTCCGGGTCGAAGACGACGGCCCGGGACTGCCCCCGATGGAACGCGCCGTCCTGACGCAGGAACGGGAGAGTCCGCTCGAACACGGCAGCGGCCTCGGTCTCTGGATGGTTCGGTGGGGCGTGAGCCTCCTCGGCGGCACGCTCGCGTGTGAGACAAAGGAGTCCGGCACGGTGATGACCGTCCGCGTGCCCGTCTCGGAACGCCGCGAGGCCGCCTGAGCGTCGCCGACGAACGGTTCGTCCGAGAGACCACGAGATACAAGCGTCGGGCGGTCGACCCACCGTGCATGACGCTCTCTCGTGCGGAACTGGTCGAACGCTACGACGACGAACTCGACACCGAGGCGTACGCCGACGTGGACGCGAGTCCGAACGGCCTACAGGTCGGGTCGGCCGACGGAACGGTCGACCACGTCGCCTTCGCCGTCGACGCCGCCGAGGCGACCATCGAGGCGGCCGTCGACGCGGGCGCGGACCTCCTCGTGACCCACCACGGCCTCGTCTGGGGCGGACTGGACCGCGTGACCGGCCGCGACTACGACCGCATCGCACCCCTCGTCGAGAACGACGTCGGACTGTACGTCTCGCACCTCCCCCTCGACGGCCACCAGTCGCTGGGCAACGCCGCGGGCGTCGCGGACCGTCTCGAACTGGAAGCCCGCGAACCGTTCGGCGAGATGGGGCCGGCCCACATCGGCCAGCGCGGCCGGGCGTCTCGGTCGTTCACCGTCGAGGAACTGCGGGAGACGCTCGACGAGTTCGACAACGGCGACCGGTCGACGCAGGTGCTCGACTTCGGCCCCGGCGAGATATCGGAGATAGCCGTCGCCACCGGGTCGGCCGCGGACTGGCTCTCGGAGGCGGAAGCCGCGGGCGTCGACGCGTTCGTGACCGGCGAAGGCAAACAGCAGGTGTACCACGAGGCGCGCGAGGCGGAGATGAACGTCTTCCTCGCGGGCCACTACGCGACGGAGACGTTCGGCGTGCGCAACCTCGCCGCGCTCGCACAGGAGTGGGGACTCGAGGTGACGTACGTCGACCACCCGACGGGACTCTGAGGCGACGGTTCGCGCCCCGACGGGAGTATCAAACCCGATATTCGGCAGGGTGTCTTTTTCTGGTCACAACCGCTGAGTTGCAGTATCTATGTCAAATTTTCCGTGGAATCGACTCCGACCGAGTTTCGGGACGAAACTCGCCGTCGCACTCGTCGCCATCGTCGCACTCGTCGTCGGCTTCGGGTTCGTGGTCCACGAGCAGACCTCGAATACGCTCGAAGCCGAGCAGCGAGGTGACCTCGTCACTTCGGCGGAGGTACGAGCCGCGGAGCTAGACACGTGGCTGGGGGGTATCGAGAAGCAGACGCGCCTGCACTCGTCATATCCCATCCTTCAGTCGGGCGACGAATCGGCCATCAGCGACCACCTGACCGAGACGGTCGAGTCGGGTCAGGTACCGCGAGGCGTCGTCGCCGTCCACTACTACGACACCGAGGAGAAGACCATCCTCGCGAGTTCGACGCCGAAGATGGAGGGCGTGAGCCCCGCAGAACAGGGCGCACCGTTCGCGAAGAGTCCGCCGTCGTTCGACGGAGCGGACGACTCGCACGTGACCGCGCCGTTCACCGTTCCGGTCGTCGAGTTCCCGGTCGTCTCCGTCATCTCGCCCGTCAGCGGGGCGGACGACCGCGCGCTCATCTACATGATAAATCTGGAGGCGCACGCCGCGTCGTTCGCCACGACGGCCGGCGGCGGGTCGACGGCCGTCGTCGACGGGGAGGGGCGGTACGTCGCGCACCCCGACGGCACGAGACTGCTCGACGCGTACGACGGAGACGCCGCCGCTCTCACGGACGGCGGGTTCGTCGAAGCCGAGGAGACGCTGGTCGCCGGGGCGTCGATGTCGACGGTGGACTGGACCGTACTCGTCCGACAAGAGAAGGCGGAGGCGTTCGCGCTCGGTCAGCAGGTGACGTCAGCGATACTCGGTCTCATCCTGCTCGTCCTCGTGAGCCTCGCGCTCGTCGGCGTCCTGGTCGGGTCGAACACGGTCGTCTCGCTGCGGCGACTGGCGCAGCGAGCCGACGCGATGGCCGGCGGCGACCTCGACGTCGATCTGCGAACGACTCGAACCGACGAGTTCGGGACGCTCTATCAGTCGTTCGCCGACATGCGCGACACGCTCCGCGCGGAGATTCGCCGGACCGAGCGCGTCAACGAGCGACTCGAACGAAAGGCGACGTCGTACGGCGACGTGATGGACGCCGTCGCGGCGGGCGACCTCACCCGTCGGATGGAACCCGACGGGGAAAACGAGGCGATGGCCCACGTGGCCGTGTCGTTCAACGAGATGCTCGACGAGATATCGGAGACGATAGGGGAGGTGACGCGGTTCGCCGACCACGTCGCCGACGCGGCAGCGCAGGTCGACGCCGGCGCGAACGAGGTGATGGACGCCTCCGCGGGCGTGACGACGGCGACGACGGAGATATCCGCGGGTGCAGAACAGCAGACCGAGAACCTCCGGGCGGTCTCCGACGAGATGGACCAGCTCTCCTCGTCCGCAGAGGAGGTCGCCGCCACCGTGAGCGGCGTGGCCGAAGCGTCGGAGCGCGCCGCGGCCATCGGCGACTCCGGGAGGGCGGACGCCGAACGGGCGCTCGACGAGATGGACGCCGTCGAACACGCCACCGAGGAGACCGCGAGAGAGGTGGCCGCCCTCGCCGAGGAACTGGAGGCGGTCGGTGACATCGTGGAGGTCATCCGCAGCATCGCGGACGAGACGAACCTCCTCGCGCTCAACGCCTCCATCGAGGCGGCGCGGACCGGCGAGGCCGGGTCCGGGTTCGCCGTCGTCGCTGACGAGGTGAAGTCGCTCGCCGAGGAGACGGCCGAGTCGGCGGCAGAGATCGAACAGCGACTCGAACGCATCCAGTCGCGGGCAGACGAGACGACCGCGGCGATGGACGAGACGCGGACGCGCATCCACACGGGGGCCGAGACGGTCGAGTCGGCCATCGACGCCCTCGAACGAATCGCCGTCGCCGTCGACGAGACGGACGGCTCGATTCAGGAGATACGCGACGCGACCGAGACGCAGGCGCGGTCCGCCACGGCGGTCGTAGAACGCGTCGACGAGGTGGCGACCATCAGCGAACAGACCGCCGACGAGGCGGTTGACGTGGCCGCGGCGGCCGAAGAACAGACGGCGACGATGACCACCGTGAGCGACTCCGCCGAGCGACTAGCCGACAGAGCCCGCGACCTTCGGACGGTCCTCCGCGAGTTCTCCGTCGCGGAAGCCTCGGCGACGCCACCGAAGCCCGAACTGACGGTCACGGGGGACGATTAGATGGAACTCACCGTCACACTCTGGCTGTGGGTCGGTGCCGTCGGAATGGCGCTCGGAACGCTCGTTCCGCTCGGTCGGTTCGTGCGAGACGAAGAGAGCCGGGTCTACACGGCGGTACTCACCGGCGTGACGGCTATCGCGGCCGTCGCCTACGCGCTGATGGCGCAGGGCTACGCCGTCTCGCTCCCCGGTCTGGAAGGCGTCGAACTCGTCCGGTACGTCGACTGGCTACTCACGACGCCGCTCATGGTGCTCTACCTCGGACTGCTCTCGCGGTCGGGTCCGCGCGTCTACGCGGCGCTCGTCGCCGCCGACGTCGTCGTCGTCACGAGCGGTGTCGTCGCGGCGGCGCTGTCGGGACCGACGCGGTACGTCGCGTTCGGCGTCGGTGCCGTCGCCTACCTCGTCCTGTCGTATCTGTTGCTCCGGACGCTGCCGCGCCGCGCGTCGTTCCAGTCCGGCGACCACGTCGCGACGTTCACGACGGTTCGGAACCTCACCGTGGTGGTCTGGAGTCTCTACCCCGTCGTGTGGCTTCTCGCCCCGACGGGCGTCGGTCTCCTCCTCCCGGAGACGCAGGTGTTGGTGATGACGTACCTCGACTTGGTGTCGAAGGTCGGATTCGTCGTCGTCGCCGTCCGCGGCCTCGACGGCATCACCTCGCACGGCACAGCGCGGACGACGACCGCGGACTGAGGCGTTTCCCCGCCGCTCGCTCACCGGAGGCGGACCGCGACCACTAAACGCCCCCGACGCGCACCGGCAGATATGAGCGACGACGGTCACGACGAGGACCACCACGACGCCGACGAGGGCGACGACCACGACTACCAGCCACCGCACCGCGAGGAGTTCCACGAGAACCCCATCGGCCACGCGCGGGTCCGCGCGGGGATGAGCGTCGGCGAACTCGCCACGGAGTACGGAAAGGCGGGCATCGGCGCGGCGAGCGTCCAACGCGCCGTCGACGTGTACGCGGAGATGCTCGGCCGCGACGACGTGACGAACCTGTTCGGTCTCGCGGGCGCGATGGTGCCAACGGGAATGCGTCAGATAGTCGTCGACATGATTCGCGACGGTCACATCGACGCCCTCGTCACGACGGGCGCGAACCTGACGCACGACGCCATCGAGGCCATCGGCGGTAAGCACCACCACGGCCGCGCCGAACCGGACGACCCGCACCCGACGGACGACGCGGCCAAGTCGACGGGCGAGACGACGCGCGACCACGACGAACACCTCCGTGACGAACAGGTCGACCGCATCTACAACGTCTACCTCCCGCAGGAGCACTTCGCGCTGTTCGAGGGCCACCTCCGCGAGAACGTCTTCCCCGAAGTCGAGCGCACGGTGTCGATTCAGGAGTTCACCGCCGAGTTGGGACGCGCGAACCTCGAACGCAACCGCGAGGAGGGAGTCGAGGAGGACGCGGGCATCGCGGCGGCGGCGTACGAACACGACGTCCCCATCTACTGCCCCGCGATTCAGGACTCCGTCCTCGGAATTCAGGCGTGGATATACTCGCAGACCTCGGAGTTCGCGCTGGACGCGCTGAAAGACATGACCCACCTCTCGGACCTCGCGTTCGAGGCGGAGAAAGCGGGCGCGATGGTCGTCGGCGGCGGCGTCCCGAAGAACTACGTCCTGCAGACGATGCTCACCATCCCCGACGCGTACGACTACGCCGTCCAGTTGACGATGGACCCCGACCACACCGGCGGCCTGTCGGGTGCGACGCTGGACGAGGCGCGGTCGTGGGGGAAACTGGAGAAGTCCGCGAAGAACGTCACCGTCGTCGGCGACGCGACCATCACGCTCCCACTCGTCGTCGCCGCGGCGCGCGAACGCGCCGACGAGCGGTACTGAGAGCGTTCACCGGCGAGCAAAGTACGGGAAAGCCTGTCGCTCTCACGTACACTTTTGCACCCGCTGGCCGTCGGTTGGCGTATGGAGTACACCACGTTCGGTTCGACCGGCGTCACCGTCTCGGAACTCTGTCTCGGCTGTATGAGTTTCGGGACGAACTGGGACGACTGGACGCTCGACAGAGAAGAGAGCCGCGAACTCATCGAGCGCGCCATCGACCTCGGAATCAACTTCTTCGACACCGCGAACGTCTACTCCTACGGGGAGTCAGAGGAGATTCTCGGCGACGTCCTCGCGGACTACGACCGCGACGAGTTCGTCGTCGCGACGAAGGTGTACGGACAGATGGACGAGGAGGACCCGAACTCGGGCGGCCTCTCGCGCAAGACCATCGAGCAGGAGTTAGACGCCTCCTTGGAGCGACTCGGGATGGACACGGTCGACCTCTACCAGATACACCGCTGGGACGACGACACGCCCGTCGAGACGACGATGCGTGCGCTGGACGACGCCGTCCGGCGCGGGAAGACGCGCTACCTCGGCGCGTCGTCGATGTGGGCACACCAGTTCGCCGACGCCCTCCACACCTCGGACCGACTCGGTCTGGACCGGTTCGTCTCCATGCAGAACCTCTACAACCTCGCCTACCGCGAGGAAGAGCGCGAGATGCTCCCGCTCTGCGAGAAGGAGGACGTCGCCGTCATGCCGTGGTCGCCGCTGGGCGCGGGCTATCTCACCCGCCCGCACGAGGAGTTCGACGCGACGACGCGCGGCGAACACGAGTCGTCGCACGACCGGGGATACACGCGGGGCGGCGGCCCGGAGATAAACGAACGCGTCCAGGAACTCGCCGAGGAGAAGGGCGTGAAGATGGCGCAGATAGCGATGGCGTGGCAGTTCGAGAAGTCGTGGGTGACGACGCCCATCATCGGCACGTCGAGCGTCGAACACCTCGAAGACGCCGTCGAAGCGCTCGACATCGACCTCTCGGAGTCTGACGTGGAGTACCTCGAAGCGCCGTACGAACCCGTTCCCGTCTCCGGTCACGAGTAGTCCGGCGGCGACGCGACACCGTTCACCACGAGACACGGAACGGCTTTAGGTCCGGATGCACTCCGATGCGTATGGACTACGCAGACTCTCTCGACAGAGCGTTCGACACGCTCCCGGAGCGAAACTACGAAGAATCACGACTCTCCGTCCCGGACCCGGAGGGCGAGACTGACGGCGCGTTCACCCGTCTGACGAACCTCGGCCAGATAGCCGACGCCCTCGGCCGCGAGGCGAGCCACCTGCACCGAAACATCCAGCGCGAACTGGGGACGAACGGGCAGTTCGACGGTGACCGCGCCCGCTACAACGGGTCGTTCAGCGTCGCCGACTTCGAGGCGGCCATCGACGAGTACGTCGCCGAGTACGTCACCTGTACGGAGTGTGGCCTGCCGGACACCCGCCTCGTCACCGAGGACGGCGTCGACATGCTCCGCTGTGAGGCGTGTGGTGCGTTCCGCCCCGTCCAGAAGCGCGCCGCGAAGACGCAGACGCAGACCGGCCCCGCCGTCGAAGAGGGCAAGACGTACGAACTGGAGATTACCGGCACGGGCCGCAAAGGCGACGGCGTCGCGGAGAAGGGCAAGTACACCATCTTCGTCACCGGCGCACGCGAGGGCGACACCGTCCGCGCGCTCATCGAGCGGACGAGCGGGACGCTGGCGTTCGCGCGGAAGGTCTAACCCCGCGAGTCGTATCGACGAGAGGGTTGCGACGGTCGCAGAACGCATCTTTTTCCGCGTGCGCCGCCCTGTTTCACGGATGACGTACGAGGGGACTCAGGGCGTGCGGGTGTGTCTGGATATCTGGCACCCCGACTGCTGGACGCTGGAGGTGACGGCGGAGACGTCCGGGGGACTCCTCGGTCACGGCGTCCACGAGATTGACGGCCTGGCGAACGGGCGGTTCACCGCCTACGCCGACACCGCGACGGAACTCGACCGGTTGGTCGAGGCGATTCGAGACTCCCCGTTGACCGAGTCTGTGTGGGAGACAGGCGACGTCGACGACGAGACGGTGCCGGGAAACGCGACGAGAGGTATCGTCGTCCGCTACGACCTCGGCAACTCCATCAACGACGCCCTCGTCTCGCGCGGGTTCATCCCCGACGAACCCGTGCGGATGCAGGACGGCAGAGAGCGGTGGACCGTCCTCGTACAGGAGACCCGAAACACGGTCCACGAACGCTTAGAGGAGGTGCGCGACGAGATGGACGCCGACGTGCGCGTCGAACTCATCACCGCGCCCGAGAGCGGGTCCGGCGTCTTTCGGCTGGACGGCCTCTCGGAACGCCAACGCGAGGTGTTCGAGTTGGCTCGACGGCGCGACTACTACACGTGGCCTCGCGAGACGACGGCCGCCGAACTCGCGGCGGAACTCGACGTCTCGAAGGCGACCCTTCTAGAACACCTCCGGAAGGCCGAGTCGAAACTCCTCGGCGACGACTGACGCGCACGGCGTCCGGCCCGTTCCCTCTCATGTGAGGGAGGGGGGCTATATCCGAAACTGAGATATGCGAACGTATGTCATCGGTCGACGTGAACGACGGGCGGAGTCTGTCGCGTGACATCGGTCTGCTGGGGGCCGTGAGTACGGTCGTCGCGGGGACGCTCGGGGCCGGACTGTTCGTCACGCTCGGAACCGCGAGTTCGACGACGGGGCCGAGCGTCATCCTCGTCGTCGTCCTCTCGGGACTCCTCGCGATGTGCATCGCGCTCAACTACGGCTGGATGGCGACGATATTCCCCGCGGCGGCGGGGTCGTACGCCTACGTCTCGCGGACGTTCGACAGCCGTCTCCCCGGCTTTCTCGTCACGTGGTCGAAGTGGCTCGGCTACATGGCGGCCGACGCCGTGTTGGCCATCGGCTTCGGGAGCTATCTACAGGTGTTCTACCCGTCGATAGACCCCGCTCTCGCCGGGTTCGGCCTCCTGACCGTCCTCTTTCTCGTCAACCTCGTCGGGTCGAAGGGGTACAGCGTCTCGCAGAACGCCATCTTCGGCTTTCTCATCCTCTCTATCCTCGTCCTCATCGTCCCCGGACTGGCGAACGTCGACGCCGCGAACTACCAGCCGTTCTTCACGGGCGGCTTCGACGGCTTCGTCGCCGCTGCCGTCCCCCTGTTCTACGCCTACATCGGTATCGCCGTCGCGGGGCAGATGGGCGCGGAGGTGAAGAACCCCTCGCGCAACCTCCCCCTCGCGATGGCGGGCGGGACGGCCATCCTCATCGTCCTCTACGTCCTCACGTCGGCGGTCATCTACGGCGTCGTCTCCGACTACACCGTGCTCGCGAACTCGGCGCGTCCGCTGGCGACGGCGGCGGAGGCGTTCATGGGTGACCTCGGGACGACCATCGTCGCCGTCGGCGGCATCCTCGCCACCGCCTCCTCGGTCCACGCGGTGATGGCCGCGGGCATCAAGATGCCCTACTCGTGGGCGTGGGACGAGGTGTTCCCGAAGAAGTTCTCCGAGGTGTCGGACCGCTTCGGCACCCCGCACTGGTCGCTTCTCACGCTGTACGTCGTCGCCTCCGGCCTCACGTTCTGGAGTACGGGTCTCTCGCAGGCCATCGCCATCGCGACGTTCAGCTACCTCATCGCCTACGCCGCCGTCTCGGTGACGGTGCTGTACGTCCTCTGGACGGGGTCGAACCTCGCCGGACGGGCGGGGTTCACGCGACCCGTCCTCCTGAGCGTCACCGGCCTCGTCGGCGTACTGGGTGCCGGCGGCCTCCTCACGCAGGCGTACCAGGGGTCGCTCTCCATCTACGTGCCGTGGATTCTGGTTGGAATCGCCGTCTTCACCGTCTACTGGTACCGCGGCGAACAGCGAGACGTCGACGTCGAGGCCATCCTGTCGACGCTTCCGGGCGTGCCCTCGGACGAGTACGACCCGTCGGTTCGGGGGGTCAACGATGACTGACGCCGCCGCGTCCGCGCCCGCCGTGGACCCCGACGAGACCATCGCCCTTTTGCAGGAACTCGTCCGCATCCCGAGTCCGTACTTCGAGGAGGCCGAGATATCCGAGTTCGTCTTCGAGTGGTTGGCCGAACGCGGCCACGACCCGCACTACCACCACGTCGCAGAACCCGACATCACGGAGTACGAGGGGGACAACGTCGTCGCGCGACTGGAGGGGTCCGACGACGCCGACGACGCGCCGACGCTCCTCCTCAACGCGCACGTGGACACGGTGAAACTCGTCGACGCGTGGGAGGAAGACCCCTGCTCGGGCCGCATCGAAGACGGCAAACTGTACGGACAGGGAGCCTGCGACATGAAGGGCGGCCTCGCCGCCGTGATGACCGCGTTCGACGCGCTGGCGGACGTCGAACTCGCCGGCGACGTCCTCCTCACCGCCGTCGTCGACGAGGAGGGGCCGTACGGCCTCGGCACGGACCGCCTGATTCGCGACGGCTACACCGACGACTGCGACGCCGCCGTCGTCACCGAACCCGGCCCCATCCTCGCGCAGTCGGACCTGGAGAACCCCGCACTCCTCCTCGGCGCGCGGGGGCGATTCTTCTACGACATCGAGGTCCGCGGGCACGCCGCCCACGGGTCACAACCCGAGAAGGGCGTCAACGCCGTCGTCGACGCCGGGCGACTGGCCGCCGCGATGGACGAGATGGAGACGGGCGACCACCCGAAACTCGGGTCGGGGTCGGTCTGTCCGCTCAAGATAGACGGCGGGAGTCAGACGCTCTCGGTCCCCGAACGGGCGCGTCTGATGGTCGACCGGCACGTCGTCGTCGGCGAGACGATGGCGGGCGCGCGGGCGGACGCCGAGCGAATCGCCGACGAACTCGACTTGGAGAGCGACGTGGAGGTCGGGTTCCGCGAAGCGCCCGACCCCGACATCGTCTACGGCCCGTACGTCACCGACGAGGACCACCCGCTCGTGACCGCACTCTCGGACGCGACGCGGGCCGTCGCCGGAACCGACCCCGCCTACGGCTACTTCTCCAGCGTCGGCGACTTCAACTACCTCGGTGACCGCGCCGACCTGCCGACGGTCATCCTCGGCCCCGACGGCGAGAACATCCACGGCGCGGGCGAGTTCGTCTACACCGACGAGGTGGTGGAGGTGGCGGACATCGTGGCGGACGCGGCGGTGCGGTTCTGCGGGTGAGTCGACCCGCGACCAGTTCCATCGCGTGAGCAACATCTTTTACGGCGGACGAAATATTAACTAAATGTCATGTCGACTAGACACGCACTCGACGCGGAGATATTCGGACGGGACGTAACGTTCGACTACGCTGAGGGATGGGTGGCGTACTCTATCCTCATCCTCAGGGTCTCGATGGGGTGGGTTCTGTTCCAAGGAGGAATCGTGAAAGTGCTGGACCCGACGTGGAGTGCCGGCGGATTCCTCACGAACGCGATACCCGAAGGGAACCCCCTCGGCGGGTTCTGGGTGATGCTGGCGAACAACTACCTCGGACTCATCGACCCCCTGAACGCGTGGGGACTCACGCTGACCGGGCTGGCCCTGATGCTGGGTGTGGCCGTCAGGTGGTCGGCGTTCTGGGGAGCGGTGATGATGCTGTTCTACTGGCTCGCGTCGCTCACCGGCGGCCTCCTGCAGGGACTCCCTGTCGCCCACGGGTGGGTCATCGACGACCACCTCGTCTACGCGTTCCTCCTGTTCGGCCTCGGAGCGTGGGGCGCGGGCCGCATTCTCGGCGTGGACGCCTACCTCGAGACCACCGAGTTCGTCCGGGACAACCCCTGGCTCAGATACGTTCTCGGGTGAGGAGACGCACCGCCGACCACTCCTTTTCACCGCGGCGTCACGGAGAACGGCCGCCCCGAACGACGCCCGGACGGCCGGACGGCCACGAGAGTTACGTACCTCACGCCCTCACCGACCAGTCATGGCAGGACTCGTACAACGGACGGCGCAGTCCATCGACCAGATGTGGCGGTCCGTCTGGCACGATTCGAGTCGCGGAGAGAAACTGGTCGTCGCACTCGTCCTCCTCGTCACCGGACTCGCGATTCCGGTGATTCCCATCGTCTGGATCGCGCGGTTCGTGGCGAACTGACGACGCTCGCCGGACCCACTCCCGCCCGGCCGACGCCGGACGGGCGGCGTCGCTCGCAACCCTCTTAGCGGTGGCTCCGGTACCTCCGCGTGGCCGATGACGACGGCACCGTTCCGAGTCGGGGTGGCACCCGACGGTGACGAACCCTATGAGTGCCGAGGCCGTTCTACCGACGAGAGATTTCAGTGCGTCCGACTGGCTCCCGACGCGTCCGGGAGAGAGTCGTCGCCGTCGACCCGAAGCCGATACACCCCCACGACGAGGACCGTGCCGAGGAGGAACGCGCCGATGGCCTGCGGCCACGTGTGTGCGTCGACGTAGATGCGGTTCGGGACCATCACGACGGGCACCGCGAGCGTCGGCCAGTACCGCCTGTCGAGGAGCGTGAGGAACAGCGCGGGGGTCAGCGACAGCAGGACGTGTCCCGAGACGTTCCACACCGGCGAGAGTGCGACGTAAGGGACGGCGACGATGGCGTACGTCTCCATCAGACGAGGGACGGCCGCTCCCCAGTCGAACCGTCGCCAGAGGTACCACGTCGTCCCGGCGACGACGCCGATACCGCCCGCGACGAGTGCGTCGACTTGCGCGCCGTTCCCCTGCATCGTCTCCATCGGGCCCGACCCGGTGACGACCATGTACACCGCCGACGGGAGCAGTGACAGCGCACCCGCGGCGAGGAACACGGCGACGCGACGCCACAGGTCGGACGCGGGCGCGGACTGCCGTGACCACTCCCAGTGAATCGTCAGGACTGCGCCGAGTCCGAGGACGACGGCCGGATGGAACAGGTACGGATAGGCCTGCATCACGGTGTCGACGACGTTCATAGCGGCCGGATACGGACAGGACCCACAAATATCTCATCGCCGATTGCCGGGTCGGAACGGTCCGCATCAGCCTCCGGTGAGTGTCGGAGGTGACCCGACGCCACACTCGACAAAGCTTATCACAGCGGTCTGACGAGTTCGACCCGTGCCCCGCACACGACGAACCCTCCTCCGACAGACCGGCCTCGCTCTCGGCGGCGGCGTTCTCGCGACGCTCGCCGGGTGTCTCGGCGGTTCGACGGGTGGGACGGTCCCCGCCGGAACCACCACGGAAACAGCGGCGAAGGACAGTCGGTCCCCGGACGGCCGAGGCGGAAGCGCCGACGCAGTCGAACGAACGACCGCCGCGTTCGAGTGGCTTCCCGACCCTCGACGCACACCGCTCCGAGATGGGTACGGCGTTCGCTACTCCGACCTGGCGGCGATACGCCGCTATCGGGAGGCGCTCCACCCGAACGCCTTCGAGCGACTTCGGCAGGAGGCGTACCGGGCGATGCCCAGCGACGAACTCGTCGACGTGGCCGACGTCGACGCGACGCTCCGAGTCGGCTTTCACGCGACCATCGCTCTCGGGTCGTTCGACCCCGACGCGATAGACGAACGACTCCGGAGAGACCGGCGCACCGGCGACTCCCGGACGGCGACGACGGGGAGTGGAACGGCGACGCCGATGGAGACGCCGACGACGGCGACGCGGACGCCGCGCGGCGACCCCGAGCGGTACCGGGGGTTCGCGCTCTACGACGGCTACTACGCCTACGCCGTCTCGGAGGACGCCGTGTTGGCGGTGTCGTCGGGACGCGACGACGACACTCTGGCACGTGCGAAGGCGATAATCGACACGAAGCGCGACGAAGAGGCGCCCTACCCCGACGGCAACGCGTACGTCGAGGCGATGCTCGGACTGGTCCACGGCGCACACGCGCTGACGTGTTATCCGGAGGCGATGGACGGGTCCTCCTCGCGCGGGTTCCGGAAGGACGCCATGACCGGCCAACTGAAATCGTGGCGGTTCGACGCCGAGACGACTCACTTCACCCTCGCGAACACGTACGCCGACACCGAGACGACGGCGGCGGCGGACCTCGCGGCGCATCTGGACGACGAGTCCGCACGGTTCGGTCCGTACGAGGGACTCGGCGTGGAGACGGACGGCCGCCTGACGTGGGCCGACGGGACGATTCCGACCGGCGAGTTCGACTTCCTCTCGCCCGGCGGACCGAACGACGGCGTCACCACCGAGAACGGCTAGTCGGTCCACCTCGCTCGCTCACTCGGTGCTAACACACGACCTACTGCCTATATATCATTATCAGTCGTTTTATACCGTTGATGTCACACGACAGCGCGTTCAAGGGAAGTCAGGGGGTTACGACCGAGAGCGGCGGAAAGGCGCTGTGGTCCGTCGGCGCACTCGTCGTCGTCAAAGTCGACGGGACGCAGACCGACGGCGCGTTCTCGTTCATGGAGCACACCGCCCCCGCCGGATGGGAGTCGCCGTACCACGTCCACGAGGGAGTCGACGAGATGTTCTACATCCTGGAGGGCGAGATGGAGTGTTACTCCGGCGACGACGGCGAAGAGGTACTCCACGCGGGTCCGGGTGAGACGATGTTCCTCCCGCGCGACGTTCCCCACGGATTCCGCGTCGTCGGCGACGACGACTGCCGGATGCTGATTCAGGTCGCGCCGTCGGGGTTAGAGGAGTTCTTCGCCGAGGTGGGCGTCCCCGCCGAACGGATGGAGACGCCGCCGCCCGCCGAACCGGACGTGGCGATGCTGACGGCCGTCGCGAAGGACTACCGTTTGGAGATTCTGGGCCCACTTCCGAAGTAGCGCCGGGTGTGGACTCGTCGCTCGCACGGCCTCGGTGCAGATACGAACGTCGTCGCCCGAGCGGTTTCGCTCGGACACGACACCATACCTCACAAACATTTATTATGTATAGCTGCGCAGTTGTCGGTACCCAACATGTCGGTCGTACCCGTATCTACGTAGCTTCCTCCCCGCCAGCACAGTCTCTCGACCGACAACCGACCACCCAACATCCAGACGTGAGCACGAACACGCGACCCTCGACCGAACCGCCCCAGACGACCGACGACCGACCAGCGCCGACGAGTGGGACCGCCGATGCGGCGGACGCGACGACCACCGCACCACCGGACGCGACGACCCACTCGACGACTAGCGACCCGACGACGCGGTCACATCCCGCGTTCACGGAGTCGTGGGTCGACCGGTGTCAGCGGCAGTTCGAGAGCGGACGAACCGACCGTCTGCACAACCTCGCGGACGAAGAGAACCACGCGATGTCGGGCGGCGTGTAGTCGCGACGGTCCGGCGGCAAATCCGTCCGCGACGACCCGCCGAGTGCCTTTTATCGTTCGGTGCCGACGCGACGTATATCTCCGATGTCGCGAGTACCGACCGACGCGCGAGGACGGGTCCGCTTCTACCTACTGGACCACGAGACGCGGGTCGGGAAGATTATCGACGTGTCGCTTCTGCTGTTGAACCTCGCGTTCGTCGCCGTCTTCGTCGCGCAGACCTACAACATCTCAGAGACGATGCGAGCGACGCTCTGGCGCGTGGAGGTGGGTATCGCCCTCGTCTTCGTCGTGGAGTACGCCCTCCGACTGTACGGAGCGTCGGACCGCCTCTCCGAGTTCGTCAACCCGTACACCGTGGCCGACCTGCTCTCTGTGCTCCCGACGGTTCTCGTTCTCCTCTCGGCCCCGGCGTTCATCACCACTATCGGCTTCCTCCGGGTCGTCCGGGTCGTCCGCGTCCTCCGCTTCTACCGGTTCACGAGGGACGAAGAGTTCTTCTTCGGAACCGTCTCGGCCGGCACGCTCAGAGCCCTCAAACTGCTGTTGACCGTCCTCGTCGTGTTCTTCGTCTCCGCGGGCCTGTTCTACAGCGCGGAGTACCAGACGAACCCGCAGATAGGGAACTTCGGCGACGCGTTCTACTACGTGGTCGTCGCCCTCACGACGGTGGGGTTCGGCGACATCACGCCGGTCACGCAGGCCGGGCGGTGGGTCACCGTCGCCGCCGTCCTCGCCGCCATCGTCCTCGTCCCGTGGCAGGCGGGGAAGATAGTGCGCGCGTGGACCGCCGGCGGACACGTCGACGTCACCTGCCCGAACTGCGGTCTCTCCAAGCACGACCCGGACGCCTCGCACTGCAAAGCCTGCGGGCACGTCATCTATCAGGAGTACGAGTCGCCCGAGTAACGGTCGGGGCGAAGACGAGACGAACCGAGCGGCAGACGAACCGGACGGCAGACGGACCGGACGGCGGATGGTCCAGACGGCGGCAGGACGGTTTTACGGGCGGAGGTCGTACCGACCGCCATGAGTGACGCAGGCGACGGAGACGAGGACGCCGACTTCGAACAGGTGCGAGAACGGGCCGCTGACGCCGTCCGCGACACCGACGCGGCGTCGGTGTACGTCGGCCTCGTCGGACCGAACGTTCAGAACGAGTACTACTTCGCCAACGACGTGGACGAGGACGAACTGCAGGAGATGGCCGCCCAGCAACTCGGGATGCTCACGCGCGTCCTCGCCGAACAGTCCGACGCGAGCATCGACCAGGTGGCCGACTACGCCGCCGAGACGGCCAAGCAGTTGAACGTCCGCTAGCCGAGCGACGTCGACGCGGCCGCCGAGACGGCCACCGTTACCGCCGGACGTGCGCCCGGTTCGAGCGTCGGTCGCGCCGTCGCGGCGGGTTCCGCCGTCGACGTGGAGTCGTTCGTTTCGCTCTCCTGCAGCACGTATCGCTGTCCCATCATCGGGTCGAGGAGGCTGTCGACCGGCGCGCGGTCGTCGCGCAGGAGGGGGACGTCGTCGGTCCGGGGCGGGTCCCGGTAGTTCCGTATCTCGCGTTCGAGGTCGATGCCGACGTCGCGTCGCGCGTTTCGCGCGAGCAGTTCGGCTTCGGTGAGACGGGTGGCGTTCTTCGTGGCGACGACTTCGACGTTCTGCACGACCGTTCCACCGACGGTCGGAAAGGCGTACACCTGCGGGAACGCGCGGTTCAGCGTCTTGTACTCGGCTCTGTAGAACTGCGAGGCCGGACCGCTCGGCGCGGAGATGACGTTCGCGAAGAGGACGCCATCCTCGGAAAGGCGACTCGCCGCGAGTTCGAAGAACTCCAGCGTCGTCAACTCGAACGGCACCTTGTCCTTGCGGTAGGCGTCGAGGACGATGAGGTCGTACGTCCGGTTCGTCTCTCTGAGGTACTCCCGCCCGTCGACGTTGTAGATGTTCAGTCGGTCCGACTCCTCGACGGCGAAGTACTCCTTCGCCGTCGCGATGACCTCGGGGTCTATCTCCGCCACGTCGACGGTGACGTCGTAGTCGCTCGCGAACCGTTTCGGCCCGGTGAAACCGCCGCCGCCGACGAACAGCACCCGGTCCACGTCGTCGGTCACGAGGAGGGGGAGATGAAAGTAGCGCGTGTAGTCGAAGACGTGGCGGTCCGGGTCCGACAGGTCCATCGCGCTGTGACGCTGGCCGTCGAGATAGAGCGTGCGGGTGTCGCCCAAGTCGACGACCCTGAGCTGTTGGTACGGCGTCTGCGTCTCGTAGACGACGCGCCCTTCGACGGAGAGGCCGACGGCACCGGTGGCCGCCGCGACGACGAGGAGGAGCGCGACGAACCCGTTCGCCACCGCGTCGTCCCGCGTGAGGCGCGGCCACGAGAGGACGACGGCCGTCGCGACGGAGAGGACGCCGAAGAGGAGCGCTATCTGTTCGACGCCCAGGGAGGGGATGAGGAGGAACGTCGTGGCGAACGCGCCGACGATGCTGCCGACGGTTCCGAGCGCGTAGACGTGTCCCGACGCCTCGCCGAGGCCCTCCTTCGCCGAGAGTTCGGCGGCGTACGGACTGACGTAGCCGAGGAGGTACGTCGGCGGGCCGAACAGGACGGTGATGGCCGGGAGCGACGCGAACCGACTGGGCAGCGGAAACCCCGACGACGACCGAAGCAGGAGGTCACCGAGGAAGATGAGACCGGCGACGTACGCCGCCGTGAGGAGGAAGACGCGCGCCATCCGCTCGTTCGTCGCCCGCGTCGCCGCCAGTTTGCCGCCCCGGTAGTAGCCGTAACTGAGCGCCGCGAGGAAGACGCCGATGATGCTCCCCCACGTGTAGATGCTGCTCCCGAACTGCGGTGCGACCATCCGCCCGGCGAGAATCTCCAGCCCCATGCTGGCGACGCCGGAGACGAACACCGCCAGTTCGGGCTTCGTCGGGCGGAACGCGTCGAACCTGCGGGTTCGTGCCATACTCGTGTGAGGGTGCCGAACTAAATCAACGGTACGCCGACGGACGACCCTCCACGGAACACTTTTCCGCCCGTCGGCCGCGAGTGCAGCCATGACCGCGAGTCCCACGCTCGGCGTGCAGAGCGTCGTCTTCCGGCATCGGACGCTCCCCGAACTGGTGTCCGACCTCGAAGACACCGGTTTCGACACGCTCGAACTGTGGAGCCGACACCTCTCGCCGGACGACGACGAAGCGACCGTCGCCGCGGCCGAACGGGCGTTCGAGGCGGCGGGTGTCTCCGTCTGCGGATACGGCGTCGTCGACGTGGCAGAACCGGAGGAGGCCCGCCGCCACGTCGCCTTCGCCGACCGCCTCGGCGCGTCGTACGTCTCCGTCAACTACCCGCCCACGCGCGACGACGTCACCGACGCACTCGTCGCCGCCGCCGAGGCGTTCGGCGTCGACGTCGCCGTCCACAACTACTCGTCGGTCCACCACGACGACCTCTCGGCCGTCTTCTCGTCGCTCGCCGACGTCCGCGACGTCTTGGACGCCCACGACCACCCCCGACTTGGCGTCTGCGTCGACACCGGCCACTTCCTGGTCGAAGACGTCGCCCCGGAGAGCGTGATTCGCGAATTCGGCGACGACATCGTCGCCGTCCACCTAAAGGACACCTCCGACGCGGAACTGGAGGACCTCCCCGGAGCGGGTCGACTGGACCTCTCCCGTCTCCTCGGACTGTTCGAAGAACACGCCGACGCGGCCGTTCCCCTCGTCGTCGAGTACGAACTGCCCGAAGACCGAGCGGTCGACGCTCTCCGAGAGGCGGAGGCGAACGTCCGCCGTGCGGTCGAGCGTCGAGAAAATGTTGGGTAATGACACTTCCGAGAGCTTAATACTCCGTCCAGACGGAGTAGCGTCCCAATGAGGGAGCAGGGAGAACGAGTCAGCGGGGTGCCGGACGTGCTCTACGGGCGGGCGGTGGTGACGCCACTGCCCGACGAGGACGCCGAGCGAGCGTTTCACGAGAACATGATGCGGGTCGCCGACGCCCAAGAACGGAAGGCGAAGATGCTCGCCGACCCGGACGTCACGCTGCTGGAGGCGTACGAACGGCAACTCGAAGGGATAGAGAAGAGCTACCGGAGTCGGATGCGGAGCGTCGCGGGCGAGGACTACGAGGCGGCCGCGATAGCGTACGCCCGAGGAGACAGAGACGACGCGGCGGCGGCCATCTCGGCGTACTACCTCGACGCGCTCTGGCGGATGCAACAGCGGTTCACCGTCTCCGAGATGCTGTTCTTCCCGATAATCCTCCGCTACCCGGACTGTTTCACGGTGAACGTGCGGTTCGCCAGCGGCTACCGAACGGCGGAGTCGGTGCTGTACGAATCGCCGGAGCACCTCACCGAGAAACTGGAACCAGAGCACGCCGAGACGTACGCCGAGGAGAGCCTCTACACGCAGAAGGAGGCGGCGAAACTCATCGGAGCGAAGGCCGACGTCATCCGCGAAGAGTTCCCCGACCCGGGCGAGGTGCCGTTCGAGGAGCGAAAGACGGGCGGTATCGTCTCCGGCGGTGGGCGACAGGAGACGGTGTTCTCCTCGATGCTCGAACGCGTCGAACCCGACACGGACCGATTCGACGAGACGCCGACCGAACCGACGCTCGTCCCGTCGGGGCCGGAGGCGGCGCGGACCGCACGCGAGTTGCTCCCCGAGGGAACGTTCGTCATCTGAGGGTGTCGTCGGTGCGGGGTCCCCTCGAAACCCCCGTCACTCGCTCCTGTCGCTCTCGACGGTCGCCCGTCGGGCGATAGCCTCCTCGAAGAACGACTCCGGGAGGTCGTCGATGTCGCCCGCTTGCACCCGCCAGAGGTTGGCGTACAGTCCGTCCTCGACGAGGAGTTCCTCGTGCGTCCCGCGTTCGACGATTCGACCCCCGTCGAGCACGAGAATCTCGTCCGCGTCTTTCACCGTCGACAGTCGGTGTGCGATGGCGACCGTCGTCCGGTCGGCGGCGAACCGGTCGAGACTCCGGCGGATGATGGCCTCCGTCTCGGTGTCGACGTGGCTCGTCGCCTCGTCCAAGACCAAGACGTCGGGGTCTTTCAGGAACGTCCGCGCGAGGGCGATACGCTGGCGCTGGCCGCCCGAGAGTTTCACGCCGCGTTCGCCGACGAGCGTGTCGTAGCCGTCGGGGAGGTTCTCGATGAACTCGTGGGCGGCGGCGCGGCGCGCGGCCGTCTCGACGTCCTCGTCCGTCGCGTCGAACGTCCCGTAGGCGACGTTCTCGCGGACGGTGCCGTAGAACAGGAACGGCTCTTGGGAGACGTAGCCGACGGCCCGTCTGAGGTCCGAGAGCGACAGGTCCCGGACGTCGTGACCGTCGAGCCGAACCGTCCCCTCGTCGGGGTCGTAGAGGCGGACGAGCAGTTTCACGAGCGTCGACTTCCCGCTCCCCGTCGGCCCGACGACGCCGACAGTGTGGCCGGGCGCGGCCGAGAACGACACGTCGCGGAGCACCGCCGGCGAGCGAGTCCGGCCGTCGGTGGCGTCGTGCCACTCGGTGCCGACGTCGGCGCCGGCGTCCTCGCCGCCATCGTAGCCGAACGTGACGTCCTCGTAGTCGACGCGACCGGCCACCTCCGAGAGCGTCAGCGCGTCCGGTCGTTCGGTGACGGTTCGTTCCGACCGGAGCACCCCGTAGACGCGCTCGCTGGAGGCTTTCGCCCGCTGGTAGTTGTTCACTATCTGCCCGAACTGCGCGAGCGGCCAGATGAACTGCTGCGTGTACAGCATGAACGTGACGAATTCGCCGGGCGAGAGCGTCCCCGAGAGCGGCGTCGGCGGACCGTTCAGCACCCAGAACGCGCCGACGGCGAACGTCGCGGCGAAGCTCAGCCCCGAGATGACGGCGAGGCCGGGGAAGAACGTGATGCGGGTGCGGATGGCGTCCCAGTTGGCGTCGTAGTACGCGCGCGACGCCTCGCGGACGCGGCCGACTTCGTACGACTCCGCGTGTTCGGTCTTGATGACCTCGATGCCGCCGACGTTGTTCTCCAGTCGGGCGTTCAGTTCGCCGACCCGCCGTCGCATCCGCGCGTACTTCGGCTGGACGCGACGGACGAAAAGCAGCGTGAAGACGGCCAGCACGGGGACGGCGGCCATCGTGACGAGCGCGAGCCAGACGTTCAACGCCGCCAGCACGACGCCGACGCCGAGAACGAGTGCGACGAGACGGAGCATCGAACTGACGCCGTCGGTCAGAAACGACTCCAACTGGTTCACGTCGTTGTTCAGCACCGAGAGCAGTTCGCCGGTGCGCGACTGGTCGAAGAACGCCCGGTCTTGCAGTTGTAACCGTTCGTAGGCGTCGACGCGGAGCGCGTGCTGGATGTTCTGTGCGAACTGGTTCCAGCCGTAGTTCTGGAGCCACGACGCGCCCGCGCCGACGAGCGTCGCCGCCACGAGGAGCGAGACGGTGAGCCACACCAACCCGGCGGGTGTCGTCGGGACCGACGCCTCGGAGACGAACGGGAGCGAGAACGGGCGCGTCCGCAGGAGAGCGGCGTCGATAGCCAGCCCCAAGAGCAACGGCGGCGCGAGGCCAACGAACCGGGAGAGAAGCGTCATCACCGCGCCGAGCACCGCGTTCGCGACGTTGTCTCGTCCGTACTCCGCGTACAGTCGCCACATCGACGTTCCGTCCGAGCGCAGCGTCGTCTCTACGGAGTCCGTGCCGGACACGTCAGCGACCACCGCCCGTCAGGTCGTGTCTCATCCACCGAACTAGGTCGTTCGCGAGTATATGTCGTTCCCCGCAGACGAGGCGGAAGCGGTTTCGCCGTCGCCGTCGAAACGCCGGTGATGACGCTCCCGGGCGCGCCGGTCGTCCGCCGCAACGTCGCCGTCGGCGCGGTGTGTGCGACCGTACTCCTCGTGACGACGGAACTCGTCGTCCCCGCGACGCTCGGCGGTCGGACGAGCGTGACGGCCCAGTACACGCTGTACCTCCTCACGTTCTCGGCGTGGATGGCGTGGTTCGTTCTGACGGGGGTCGCCGTCCTCGCGGACGCCGACTGACACCCACCGGAGTCCCGAATAGCTATTACGGCGACTTCCAAGAGGGGAGTATGGACGGGGACCGAAGGGGCGGCGGCGCGAGTACGCGTCGGGGGAACGACGACCCGCGACCGATTCGCGTCCTCCACGTCGACGACGACCCGGCGTTCTGCGAACTGACCGGCGCGCGACTGGAGCGGACGGGCGCGGAACGCCCGTGGATACGCGTCGAGAGCGTCTCGGACCCCACCGCCGTCACCGAGCGACTGGACGGCGTCGACTGCGTCGTCAGCGACTACGATATGCCTCAGATGAACGGTCTCGAACTCCTCGATACGCTTCGAGACGAGGGGTTCGACGCGCCGTTCGTCCTGTTCACCGGCAAGGGCTCAGAACAGATAGCCAGTCGAGCCATCTCCGCGGGCGTCACCGACTACCTCCGGAAGGGCGGCGGCGCGGACCGGTTCGACGTGCTCGCCAACCGAATCCGAAACGCCGTCGCACGTGACCGCGCCGAACGCGAACTCGAACTGAGCGAGACGCGTCTCCGCCGCGTCGTGGACCTCCTTCCGCTCTGCCTGTTCGTGAAAGACGAGGAGGGACGCTACGTCCTGATGAACGAGGCGGGGGCGGAGACGTACGACATGACGCCCGCGGAGGTGGAAGGTCGGTACGAGGCGGACCTGCTCTCCGAGGAGACGGCAGAACGGTTCCGCGCGGAAGACGAGGAGATTCTGGCGTCCGGCGAATCGACGTATCTCCCGGAACAGCGACGGCGCGACGACGACGGCGAACTGGTCGTCGAGAGCGTCCGAAAGGTCCCCTTCGAGCTCGACGCGACGGGACGGAGCGGCGTCTTGGGCGTCGTCGAAGACACCACGGCGGATTTCCACCGAGAGCGACGCCGCGAACGCGCCCTCGAAACGCTCGAAGACGCTCGGCGCGTCCTCGACGACGCACGCGCGGCCGGTGACGCGGCGGCCGTGGACGCACACGAGCGAGTGGAGCGATACCTCGTTCGCGCCGAGACGCTCCTGTCCGAAGACGGTCCGGTCGACGGCGACGGAGTCTGAGCGGAAGCGACGCCCGAACAGAGCCGAGACGTCGGTTCAGACCCGGTCGACGGGCGTATCACACCGCAGGCAGAGCACCGTGTCCGCGACGTAGTTCACGTCGTCGGACCCGCAGTCGGGACAGCGGAACTGACCCGTCCCGTACTCGGTCGACCCGCGCGGCGCGTGGAGCGTCCCGGCGTCGATGCGGGCGGCCACCATCGACGGGAGTCGAGAGCGAGCGAACTGCACGCGCCGGGTGAGCGCCGTCGAGGGGTCCGACCCGTGAATCTCGTCCCACTGCACGTCGTCGGGTCGCGAGAGGTGACAGACGGCGTTCGTCCCGGCCTGCAACAGTGGGTTCGTCGTCCACGACACCGCGTCCTCGGGGTCGGCGTCGGCGTATCCGGACGCGGCGCGGTCGTACGCCGTCGCCGCCCGGTCGGCGTCGCCGACGACGGTCCGCAGGTGACCGACCCACTCGAAGCAGGCCGCCCGGAGCACCGCGTCCGAGAGCACGTCGTCGCGGAGGTCACCGACGACGAGGATACCCTGTCCGACGCGGTTTCGCGCTCTCTCGTCGTCGCCCGCGAGACGGTAGCAGACGGCCGCGAGGAGGAACGATTCCACGGCGTAGCCGGCCCACTCGGCCCCGTCAGGGTCGAACAACGACCGTCGGTTCCCACCCGTCCCCGAGAGGTCGGCGTAGGCGGCGAGCGTGTACTCGTCGCCCGCGTCGGCGTATCGGCCGTGCGCGAGTTCGAGAATCGCGGCGTCGGTGTGGTTCTCCATACGGTCTCGGAGGACCGCGGAGAGACGACGGTTTCGGCCCCGGTAGTCCGCTCACGGCGGCGTCGTCCGTTCGACTGCCGCCGCCAGCGTGTCGAGGAATGCGGGGTCGTACGACTCGTCTGCGTGCTCTACGTTCCACAGGCCGGACGCGCGAATCTTCGCGCTGCGAGCGTAGCCGCCGAGCCAATCGCTTCTGCGGGGGTCGCGGGGACGGCGGTCGTAGTTACTCACGAGAGCGACGAGGTTGCGCTCGACGTACGCGCGGTCGCTGTCGGGTCCGGGTTCGTCGTCGAGGTCGACCCAGAGGAACGGTTGGTCGCGGAGGAAGGCGCTGACGCGGCGTTCCAGCGGGTACTCCTCGTCGCGGACCTCGCTTCGGTCGCGGTCGTCGGGGACGCTCGTCGCTCCCCAGTCGGGGTATCGCTCGTGGAGTCCGTACCGCTCGACGAACGCCTCGCCGACGCGCCGCCGATAGACCGACCCGCGATGGTTGCCGCCGTGCGGGTGCGCCGAACTCCCCGGACCGGTCCCGTAGTGCTGTTTCAGGCGGTCCCAGAGCGTCGTCGAACTGCCGGCCGAGACGGCGTGCGTGCCGACGCGCGTCACCCGCCGCTGACCGCTCGACGCGCGGGACTCTCCGGGGGCGAAGAAGACGTACAGACCCCTGTCGGGCCAGTCCATGTAGCCGGTACAGTCGGCGAGTCGCCGCGCCCCGCCCACCCGCTCTTCGAGTCTGCCGAAGAGGGCGTACAGCCTGTCGAGGTCCGCGCTGCGGTCCATCGTCACTGAGTAGCCTCGCTCTCCGACAAAAGGGTTCGCCTCGCGTCGGCCACTCACTCGTACGTCCGGTGACTCGCGGTTCCGACGCGGACCCGGACGAGCGTGTTCTCAGACCACGCGTCTTCGGCCGCGCCGTACTTCCGGTTTATCTTCCGCGTCGCTTCGCGTGTCTCGTCCGCGTCGTCGACGACGGTGGCCGTGCCGAGAAGCGACACCATCCACTTCGCGTCGCCGCCCTCGTCTTTCTGTATCGAGAGGGCGACGCGGGGGTTCTCGCGGAGGTTCCGAAGCTTCGTTCCGGTCGTGACCAGTTCCACGACGCCGTCTTCGTAGCGGTACCAGACGGGCGCGACGTGCGGTCGGCCCTCGCGGCACGTCGCCACGTGCGCCATCAGCGGTTCGCTCGTCAGGAGACGCTCGACTTCGGGAGAGACGCTCGACGCCATACTCGCGCTTGGTGCTCCCGGGGCAAAACGCTCCCCTCGGAGTCTCATTCATCGTCACCGCGAGCGTACTCTCTCCCGTGCGGTCGAACCGCGCGTGGTGTCATGGGAAAGAAATCGACGGAGACAACGAGTGAATCGACGATGCACGCCGTCACGAAGTCGGGTCTGACGGTCGAGTGTGCGAACTTCAAAGCGATAGACGGAGGCGTCCTCCTCTTTCGAGACGCGAAGCGGAAAGACGTCTGCGGCTACCTCCCGCACGACGAACTTCGGTACGTCCTCGCCGACGACGTGACGACGGGAGGGGCAGAACTGGCCGACGCGGGCGCGACGGACGCCGAAGGCGGCGGTGACGAGTTCAATAGCGAACTGACGGTACTCGGCGGTCTCGGCGAAACGTACGCCAGACGACTCCACGACGCCGGCATCGACTCGCTCGCGGCGATTCGTCGGGCGGACCCGTCCACCGTCGCGACGGCCGCGAGCGTCGCGGAGAGCAGAGCGGAGCGGTGGGTAACGGCGGCGGAAGAGCGTTCGGCCGGCGAGAGCGGCGACGAGTCGTCGAAGTTCGAGACGGGCGAGGCGACTGGCGACGAGTCGGCGGAGACAGAGACAGACAGAGAGACGAACGAGGACGAGTCGCACGCGGACGCGGCGTCAGCGGACGGCGGCGTCGAGCGCGTGAACTCCGGATAAGTTACTCCGGCACCGGTCCGAACGACGCGACGAACGAGTCCGTGGACTCGCGCCACGCCGCGGCGAGGCGGTCCGAGAACGTTCGTCCGTCCGGTTCCTCGACCGCGTCGTGGTCGTCTAACCACTCGACCGTCCGTCGGACGCCCGTCTCGAAGTCGACGGTGTACTCGAATCCGAGGTCGCGTTTCGCCTTCTCGTTGTCGAAGACGGTGCTGTACCGGAAGTGGTCGCGGAGCATCCGCGTCCGGTCGGGAGCGACGCTGCGGAGGACGTGCGTCGGGACGTGGACGAGGTCGGGTGCCGGCGCGTCGAGCGCGTTCGCGACGTGTTCGTGGTACTGGTTCCACGTCATCGTCTGTTCGCTCGTGACGTTGTACGCCTCGCCGGCGACCGTCTCGGCGTCCGCCTCGACCGCGCCAACGAACGCGCGCGCCACGTCGTCGCGGTGGCACGGCCCCCACAGCGAGGTGCCGTCACCGTGGACGACGATGGGTCGACCCTCGCGGATACGCGAGACGTACGAGGAGTCCGTCCCGAGCGTGTGGACCAGTGTCCCGCCCTCGCCGTAGGTGTTCCACGGGCGGAGGACGGTCACGTCGAAGACGTCGCCGTCCGCCCCGAACAGGACGTCTTCGGCCGCAGTCTTCCCCGCGGCGTAGTCGCTAACGGGCGGGTTTCGGGGCGCGTCCTCGGTGACGGGGTTCTTCGGCGGCGGCCGGTGGTAGACGTCGATGGTCGAACAGAAGACGAACCGGTCGACTCGGTTCTCGAACGCGCGGACGGCGCTCTCGGCGTCCTCGGCCGAGAAGCACACCATGTCTATCACGGCGTCCGGCGCGGGGTCGAGTTCGCGCATCCGACGCTCGAACGCCTCGTACTCGGTTCGGTCGGCGCGCACCTCCCGAACGTCCGGGACGTCGGCCGTCGTCTCGCCGCGTGTGACGATGGTCGCCTCGTGACCGGCGTCGACGAGTTGCCGCGTGATTCCCGTGCTGATGAGTCCGGTTCCACCGACGACGAGGACGTGCATGCGTAGTGTCGAGTAGCCGAGGTGAAAAGTCGGTCGTCACCGGCAGTCGGCGGTGGCCGAGAGTCGCCGAATCACCCCCGCGCGAGAAAGAGGAGTTCGGCGAGGACGAGCGCGCACGACCCGAGAACGACCGCCGTCGCGCCGACGACGAGCGGTCGGCCGTCGACGGGGCTCGCCGAAGAGACGAGCGACGTCGCAGTCGACCCGCCGAGAAGCGCCTCCGTGGGGTAGACGACGCCGCCGGCGATGGCGAGAAATCCGAGGACGAAGAGACCGTACACCGGGAGCGAGTTGCCTCGTCTGCGGTGAACGGGCGGTCGGAGCATACCCTCAGTACCCGGACTGGGGAAATCAGTATGTACCGGGTAGCCGGGGCGAAACAGGTCGTTACGGGCCGTTACCGTCGTTCTACTCGTCGGGGTCGAAGTCGAGCGCGACCGAGTTGATGCAGTAGCGCTTCCCGGTGGGGTTCGGGCCGTCGTCGAAGACGTGACCGAGGTGCCCGCCGCAGTTCTTACACAGAACCTCGATGCGGCGCATCCCGTGGCGGGTGTCCGTCTTCGTCTCGATAGCGTCGTCGTGCGCGGCGAAGAACGACGGCCATCCGCACCCCGAGTCGTACTTCGTCTCCGACTCGAACAGTTCCGCGCCGCACCCGGCGCAGAGATACGCGCCGTCCTCGTCTCTGTCGACGTGCTCGCCGCTGAAGCGCGGTTCGGTCCCCTTCTCTCTCAGAATCTCGTACTCGTCTTCGCTGAGGCGTTCGCGCCACTCTTCGTCGGTCGTCGCCGCGTCGGAACCCTGTTCGGACATGCGTCACCGTAGGTACCCGACACCGAAGAACCCACGGCAGTCGTGCACGGCACCGTCGCGTCAGTCCTCTCGGCGGAGGAACTTCGGGAGCCTGAGTCGCTCCAAATCGTCCACGTCGAGTTCGAGCATCGACGCCCGTTCGATGGCCGTCGGGCGAGTCGCGGGCGACTCCTCGTCGAGTTCGGGGGCGTTCGAGTCGACGACGATGCCCTTCGCCTCGATGAGTGCGTCCCACGTCGCCTCGTCGGAGTCGTACTCCTCGCGGTGGTCGCGGACCGCGTTCCGACCCTCGGTGAACGCCAACTCCAGGACGCTGCGTTGGTAGGCCGTGTTCGCCAGCCGGAGAATTCGCGTCCGTTCGTCGTCGTACCGGTCGCCTAACTCGGTGGAGATGCCCAGCGCGTACATCCGGCGGAGCGCCTCCTCGGCGCCGACCGTCTCCCAATCGAGGTCGAAGGCGCGTTCGTACATCTCAAAAGTCCACGTGGTCCATCGGGTCGACCACGAGGCCCTCGTCGGTGAAGTTCAGCGACCGGATGTCGCAGTCGATGTCGGTCCCGCGCATCTTCACCACCTGGATACCGCGCGTCATCCCCGTCGCTTCCAGATAGTTGTGGAAGAAGATGACGCCGTGCGCGAGGAAGTGTTCGTCGGAGTACGAACTTGGGTCGGTCATCTCGGAGATGAGGAGCGTCGTCGCCGAGCCCTGTTTGAGCGCCGTCAGAAAGCGCGTCATCTCCTGGTCGTCGCCCGTGAAGAGCAGTTGGAGGAGCATCGTCGAGTCGATGACCAACCGGTCGACCTGTCGCGAGTTCACGAAGGCGACGACTTTGTCGGTCAGGCTCTGTACGCCCGAAGTGCTCCCGCTTCCGGAGAACTGGTTGAGGACGTGTTTGCCCTTCTGGCTCGCGAGGTTGATGAACCGGAACTGGTCGGAGTTCGTCAACGTCTCGAAGCCGAAGTCGTAGCTCGACATGTCGTTGACGAGTTCCTCGCGCGTCTCGTGCATCGTGATGTACATGCAGTTCTCTCCGTTTCGAAGCCCTTCTGCGACGAACTGGGCGGTGAACGTCGTCTTACCGCTCCCTGGAGGGCCCGATAGCACGTAGAGTCGTTCGGGGATGAACCCCCCTTGGATGAGGTGGTCGAACCCACTCACCCCACTCGGAATCCGCATAGAGATATTCTCCACATTCTGACTTATAATCGTTCCGGGGGTTACGTCACTCGGGAAACAGCTCTCGTTCTCGCTCGATTCCGTCGATACGGGCTACGTCGTCCGCGTCGAGTTCGAGCGTCCGCGCCGCCTCGAAGTTCGAGCGCAGGTGTTTCGCCGAACTCGCCTTCGGGATGACCGCACACCCCTTCGCGCGCAACCACGCCAGAGAGACGGCCTGCGGCGTCGCGTCGTGTCGCTCCGCGACGGCGACGACGTCGTCCACCTCGGTGACGAGTCCGCCCGCCAACGGCGAGTACGCGACGGGCGCGTAGTCGTGGTCGCGCGCGTCGGCGAGTAGTTCCGGCCGGGTGAAAAGGGGGTGATACTCCATCTGGTGGGCGGCGATGGGGGCGTCGAGGTGCGCGCGTGCGGTGTCGAGTTCGTCGGCCTCGAAGTTGCTCACGCCGACGTGGCGAATCTGTCCCTCCTCGCGGAGATGGTCGAACGCCGCGAGCGTCGTCTCGGGGTCGTAGGTGTCGATGGGTCGATGGACGTACAACAGGTCGAGATATTCGACCCCTAACTTCGCCATGCTCTCTGCGGTGCTTTCGAGGACGTCGTCGTAAGCGAGATTGTCCGCCCACACCTTCGTCGCGACGAACAGTTCCTCGCGCGGGACGTCCGCGGCGGCGATGCCGCGGCCGACGACGCTTTCGTTCTCGTATATCTGCGCGGTATCGACGTGTCTGTACCCCATCTCGATAGCGTCCGTTACCGACCGGGCGCCCGCGTCTCCGTCGAGTCCCATCGTCCCGAGACCGACGGCCGGAACGCCGGCCGCGCCGACTGTCGACTGGTCTTCCATACCGACCCTCGGGAGGTGAGAGACGATAGTTCACCGGGGTCCGGCCGTAGCGGGGGTCGAGAGAGAAAGAGAGGGGGAGACCGGTCCGCGAACCCTCGTCTCACCCGCCTCTCGAATCGCCGTCGCCCGAACGGTAAAGCGGCGAGCGTCCCAATCGCGGCTATGGACGAACGGACGAACGCGGACGACGGCGGGACGGTCAGATGACGCTGCGCGTCGGTATCGTCGGCGCGGGCGCGGCGGGCGTCGGCGCGGCGTACGCCCTCCGCGACGTCGACGCCGCGGTGACAATCGTCGAGAAGAGTCGCGGCGTCTGCGGTCGCGCCGCGACGCGACGGCGACGCGACTGCACTTACGACCACGGCGCGAACTACGTCAAGGACCCCGACGACCGGACGGAGAGCCTCCTCCGTGACCTCGGCGAGGACGGACTCGTCGACGTCGAAGCGCCCGTGTGGGTGTTCGACGGCGACGGCGACATCGAGGAAGGAGACGACAGAGACGACCACAAGTGGACGTGGACGGAGGGGTTGACGCAGTTGGCGAAGCGTCTCCTCGCGCGGACCGACGCCGACGTCCGCCGCGACACCAGAGTCGAGTCGGTCGAACGCGGCGACGGCGCCGGGACGTGGACGCTCACCGACACCGAGGGGGCGACGCACGGCCCCTTCGACCGACTACTCGTGACCCCGCCGGCGCCGCAGACGGCCGACCTCCTGCGGTCGACGGCGTGGGGCGACGACCGACTCGCGGCGGTGACAGACGCCGTCGCCGACGTTGAGTACCGGACGATTCGGAGCATCCTGCTTCACTACCCGTTCCGCGAGGACCACCCGTGGTACGCCCTCGTCAACGTCGACGATGGCCACGACGTCGGGTGGGTCTCCAGAGAGGAGTGCAAGGACGGCCACGTCCCCGACGGCGAGAGTCTGCTCGTCGTGCAGATGGCTCCCGACTGGTCCGCGAAGCACTACGACGACCCGTTGGACGAGGCGTCCGCGGAGGCGGCGTCGCTCGTCTCCGACCTCCTCTCGGACGACCGGTACGCGGACCCCGACTGGGTGGACGACCAGGGCTGGCGCTACGCTCTCCCGAACGGCGGCGTCGACGCCGAGTCGGTTCGCGTCGCGGAAGACGCCGGACTGTTCTTCGCGGGCGACTGGGTCGTCGGCGAGGGGCGGGTGCACCGCGCCCTCTGGAACGGTCACGACACCGCCGCGCGGATGGTCGACGGCGAGTGACGAACCGGACCGACCGGCACTACTCGGCCGCCTCGTGTATCTTCTCGCCGCGGTGGAGACGCGACGCGATGGTGAACGTCTGCTCGCGTTCGCGGCGCGTCGGGAAGTGCGCGCCGAGGTAGCGCGCGACGGCGACGAGGAGCGTCCTGACCTCGTCGGGGTCCTCGCGAAGCGACGCCTGCGTGAACCCCGCTTCGAGCGCTTGGTACGTGTGGAATCCGGCGTCCTCGCGGAGGAGCGCCTCGCCGAGTCGTTCGCGGAGGCGCGCCACGTCGCCGCCGCAGTCGAGGTAGTGCGCCGCCCGCCTCCCCGCCTCGTCCACCGAACCCTCCACGTCGAACGACTCGACCAACGCGTCGAGATGCGACTGCGGGTCGGCGTCGGCGTCGGGCGCGGCGTCGGGAATCGGCGCGGGCGGCGTGTTCAGGAAGCGGTCGAGGTAGACGTTGATAGCGGCGTCGAACACGCCGCGGTAGAGTTCCCGCGACTCGGTTCGACGGGCCAACTGGTGGACGGCGTTCGCGTAGGTGAACGTGTGGTGGACGGTGTTCCAGTCGGAGAACTCGTTGACGGTGGCGAACTGCGCGACGCGCGTGGCCGCGGCGAACGCGACTTCGCGGGCGAGTTCCTCGACGGTCGCCCCCGCACGAACCGCGTCTTCGAGCGCCGAGACGACCACTTCGGGGTCCTCTGCGAGCAGCGTCTGCGTGAAGTCCTCGGGGACCGACCAGTGGAGTTCCGACCCCTCGGCGACCAGCGAGTCGAGGTCCGAGAACGTCGCGTCGAGCATCGCCGCGAGGTCGATAGGCTGACGCCACGAGGAGCGTTCTTCGGCCCGGTCGGCCGTCGCCAGGTCGCGGACGAGACTCGGGAGGACGGCGTCGGCGTGGTCCCAGCCGACGTGGTCGAGTGCCTCGCAGGCCTTGTTGATGAAGTCGAGCGTGTGCCCCGTGTTCAGGTAGCGGTGGTCCGTCGCCGCCGCGGCCAGCATCGTCGCCACCTGCGCGTCGTCCGCGCCGTTCGCTATCGCCGTCCGCAGGACTCGCTCCGCGCCGTCGGCGTCGCGAACCTCGACGTTCTCGCGGAACCACGTCTCCAGTCGGTCGAGCGACACGTCGTCCGTGTCGAACGGGTCCTGGTCGAACCGCGGGGGTTCGTCGGCGCAGTCGCCGGCGACGTGGACGAGACCCTGATACAGCGCGCGCTTGCGGTCGTCCGCCCCCAAATCGGAGAGGACGTTCGCCATCGCCGCGAGGATGGTGAGTCCCGGCCCCCACCCGGACTCGCGGTAGCGCGACCCGAACAGGACCCCCCGTTCGAGAATCGCTTCGGCGGGGACGTCGGCGTCGACGAGGCCGACGGCGGACTTCGCGACGACGAGTCTGAGGTTCTGTTCGAGGCCGTCCTCCAACCGACTCGCCCAGTGGACCGCCGGCGGGTCGTCCGGGTCGGGGTGCGGGTCGACGAAGACGGTGCCGTCGCGAACCTCGACGGGAAACGTCTGCACGTCGTCGGCCCAGGGGTCGAACGTGTCGCCGCAGGAGAGTTCGAAGCGGGCGTGGTGCCAGTGGCAGGTCAACACGCCGTCTTCGACGCTCCCCTTCGAGAGCGGAAATCCCATGTGCGGACAGCGGTTGTCCACCACGCGAATCTCGTCTTCGTGGTGGAAGAGCGCGAGTGCGCGGCCGTCGACGGTTCGCTGGAGGCGACCCTCGCGCCGGAGGTCGGAGAGCGAGACGACTTCGCGGAAGCGGTCTGTCGAACTCATGGGAAGTGATAGCGTACCGGGGCGGGTAAACGTTCGCTGAAGCGGATTGTTGTAAATTCACTGTTAGTTATCCGAAACGGTACTGTCAGCTCGGCGTGAAAGCCGTCGAGAGCACCTGAGAGTGTTCGAGAGAGGCGCTGCGACGTCGAGCGTTCGCGCGTGCCCCGTGTTGTCATACGCTCCGACGGTTTTTTGCCAGAGAACACGAAGAGGGGGGTGTGTCCCTCACCGTCCGCATCGACCCCCACGTTCACTCGGAAGCGTCGTACGACGCGCACGACCCCGTGGAGCTCATCTTGGAACAGGCCGCCGAAATCGGCCTCGACGCCGTCGTCGTGACCGACCACGACGTCATCCACGAGTCGATTCGCGCGGCGGAGCTGGCCCCGATGTACGGCCTCGTCGGCATCCCCGGCGTGGAAGTCTCGACGGCGGACGGACATCTCCTCTGTCTCGGCATAGAGGAGATGCCGCCGCGCCGCGCCCCGATGAAGGAGACGGTGGAGTGGGTCCGCGACCGAGGCGGCGTCGCCATCGTCCCGCACCCGTTCCAGCGGAGTCGCCACGGCGTCCGGAAGAAACGCCTCCGCGGCGTCGAACCGGACGCCATCGAGGTGTACAACTCGTGGCTGTTCACCGGGTGGAAGAACCGCCGCGCGCGCCGCTTCGCCGACGGCGGCGGCTACCCCGGCGTCGCCGGGAGCGACGCCCACAAAGTCGGGTACGTCGGCCGCGCGTACACCGAGATAGACATCCCCGACGTGACCCGCGCGGGCCTCTCCCAGGACGTCATCTTGGACGCTATCCGCGGCGGTTCTACGCGCGTCGAAGGGCGGCGGACGCCCATCCCGACGAGCGCGCGCCACTACGCCGGTGCGGGTGTCAGAAAGAGCGGGTACTTCGCCAAGCGCGGCGCGGTCAAGAGCGGTTCGCTCGCGAAGACGGGCGTCGCGCAGGCCGCGCGAACGCTCTACCGCGCGTTCCCGTTCTCGCGGTAGCGGTCGGACTCTCCTCTCACCGATAGCTCTGATAGAGAAGCACGACCACCGCGACGGCCGCGAACAGGTCGGGAAGGAACGTGAACGGCCCGATGCTCACCGTCGGTCGGAAGCCGAACAGCACGGCCGCGAGGGGGTTCGACGTGAGCGCGTACAACAGCAATGCGAGCGTGAACACGACGAGACTCATCGTGAAGGGGTTCGGCAGGTCGCGGTAGACGCGGACGTAGTTGTACGCGAGTGCCACCAAGAGCGCGACGTTGAACGTCGACACGAACAGTTTCACTCGGAGCAACATCGGGAGTCTGAGGTCCACCGGTCGCCCCGCGAGGACGGGCGTGAACACCGTCGCGACGAGGGCGACGAGGACGCCGAGGAGCGTGACGAACAGCGTTCGCGTCGTCGGGTCGGGGTCCGCGTGACTCATTCGAGGTCGGCCTCCGTCGCAATCCGGTCGAGGAGGTCCATGTTCTGTTCCATCCGGTCCGAGAGGAAGTACGTCTTCCCGTAGCCGTCACCCATCGTGGTCAGTACTCCGTTTTCTTCGAGGAGTTCGAGGTGGTGTCTCACCGTCTTGTAGTTCAGGTCGAGTGCTTCGGCGAGTTGGTTCGCGTTCATCGGCGTCTCCGAGAGCGTTCTGACGACGCGCAGGCGGTTCTTCCCGCCGCGTGCACCGCCGACGAGCCACCAGAGCACCCGACGCATCTACCCTCACCTCACGGGACGGGTACAAAAACGACGCGGACCGGGGTGTAGCCGGTGCGTCAGCAGGTGTAGGGGGAGATGGAAGACGAGGTGTCGCGTGACGCCTCAGTGCCGGTGGTCGTGACCGTGTCTATGGTCGTGACCGTGTCTGTGGTCGTGTCCGTACCGGTGGTCGTGACAGCGGTGCCAGTTCGCCGCCGACTGCTCGTTCCAGCGTTCGCGCAGGTCCGTCACGTCGTAGCCGAGTGTTTCGAGGGTGTCGAGGACGACTTCGCGGAGTTCACCGGGGTTCGCTCCGTCGGCGCGGGCGCGTTCGACGGCGTCGCGGACCGTCTCGACCTCATCGTCCCTCAGGTCGTAGTGCGCCTGCAGGCGGTCGAGTTTCGCGTCGACCCGCGCGTCGAATCGAACCTCGCGCAGTTCCGCGTCGGTCACGCCGTACTGGTGCAGACGGCCGTGGACGACGAGGCGAATCGCGTGGGCGGACGCGCCGTCGGCGCGCATCCCTTCGACTTCGTTCTCGACGGCCGCACGCTGGTCGTCGGTGAGGCTCAACTCGGCGAGGTACGCCGAGAGATTCACGTCGGACTCCCGGTCGGTCTGCCGTCGGTCCGTCGCCACGTCGGCGTCGGTGTCGGTGTCGGTGTCGGTGTCCGTCTCGGTCTGCTGGTCTGTCGTCTGTGCCGCGTCCGTCTGCGTCTCGGTGTCGGTGGCCGTCGCGTCCTGCGCCGCGGCCAGTCCGGCGACGCCGCCGGAGACCACGAGGACTGCGAGCACCGCACCGAGGAGTGTCTTGCTTCGCATGGGTGGTACCCGACGAGTCCGAAGCCGAGGGGCCTAAAGGAGATTTGCCGAACTCGGGCACGAGACGGGCGAGAAACGGACACGAGAGACGCACGAGTTAGGCACAAATTCCAGTCGAAACGGAGGTTTCGTCCGGGCGAACCGCGGTCAGTCGTCGCTGCGGTGACGGTACGCCTCGCCGACGAACTCCACGACGACGAGTGCGGAGAACATCCCGCCGACCCCCCACGCGACGACGACGTTCGGTTCGTCCAACGCCCTGAACCCGGTGACGGTGGCGATACCGAAGCAGGTGACGAGAGCGACGAGGCGGAACCGGCGGTTCGCGCGGACGGCGTAGACGGCCCCGGCGAAGACGACGGCGAGGACGGTTCCGGCGATAGCGTACTCGGTGAGCGTCGCCGGTCTGTCGAGGAGGGCGAACCCGACGAGGGCGACGACGCCCGTGAGAAGCCACTGCGTGTCGACGTCGTCTCGGTTCATCGGTCGGCGTCCATCGTGTCGAAGTCGTCCGTTTCGGAGCGCATCTATCGGAGTGACGACGGACCGAGTGAAAGGTGACTCGAAAACCGCCGCTCCCTTCGGTCGCGGACTACTCCTCCGAACTCACTAACTCCTGCGACCACCTTTTTCCACCTCGGGGCCGCAGAGCGGCCCACTCGGCGCAAAAATCTGTCTCGCTGAACAAGGTGAAGTGAGGCTCGATGGGCGTGAAACGTCCATCGGTGGACCAAAAACGCCGCTCCCTTCGGTCGCGGACTACTCCTCCGAACTCACTAACTCCTCGTACTGCGCGCCCGTCTGTTTCAGCGTCTCCGTGGAGTACAGGCGTTCGTGGTCGAACGGGAGGTGTTCGGCGGCGAGTTCGTCTATCTTCTCGTCGACGGCGCCGGCCTCGCGGCCGTGAATCATCGTAAACAGGTTGTACGGCCAGTCCTGTTCCGGGCGGCGCGGACGGTGATAGCAGAGCGTGACGTACGGGAGTCGCCCCACCGCTTCGCCGCGCGCGTCGAGTTCGTCGTCGGGCACGTCCCAGACGACCATGCAGTTGGCGTCGAAGCCGGTGACGACGTGGTTGACGACGCAACCGATTCGCTTGATACAACCGTCGTCGCGGAGTCGTTCGATGGCCGAGAGTACGTCGTCTACGTCCGCGCCGACGGCGTCGGCGACGTCGCGGTACGGCGTCGCCGAGAGCGGGAAGCCGTCCTGAATCTCCACGAGAAGGGCGGCGTCGAGCGCAGAGAGGTTTCCGGTGGCCTCCTCGGAGATGCGCGTCGCGTTCACCTCCGTCGCGGCGAGACTCTCGCGGGCGAACCGGTCGTCGTTCATCACGGGAAACTCCAGGTCGATGTAGTAGTCCGTCAGCATCGGGAGGTTCAGCACCGAGAGGCCGGTCCTGTCCTCGATGTCGGCCAGAATCTCGTCGCGCTTCCCTCTGGACCCGGCGGTGACGACGAACCACATGTTCCACTCGTGGTCGCGGCGGTAGTTGTGGTTCACCTGTCGGTAGCCGTTTATCACCTCGGCGACCTCCTCGAAGCGTTCCTCGGGCGCTGAGACGGCCGCGAGCGTCGAACTGCCGATGACCGGCGGGTTCAACACCGCGCCGAAGCGGCGGAAGACGCCGCGTTCTCGAAGTCTGCGGACGCGGTCCAGCGCTTCGTCTTCGGAGACGCCGAGTTCGTCTGCGAGGGCGCCGAACGGACGTTCGACGACGGGGAAACCGCTCTGGTACTCGTCGATGAGCGTCGCGTCCACCTCGTCCAAGTCGGCACGCCAGTCGTCGGCGAGGGAACTCATTGACTCATCTCAGGACCGAGCGAAGGTACCTATTTCGGGTCCGGCCGGGCGCGCCGCGAGGGGAACGGTGCGCCGACAACGCACCACTTTTGCCGCGCCGCGCCCAACGCCGAACCATGTCACAAGCGCCGGAGACCACCGAGTTCGGGGACTGGCCGCTGAAGCGACTCATGACCGAAGTGGTGGGGACGGGGACGAAGTCCGCAGAGGACATGACCCGCGAACAGGCGACCGAGGCGATGCGGCGCATCCTCGCCGGAGAACCGGACCACACGACGCTGGGCGCGTTCTGGCTGGCGAACCGCTGGAAGCACAACGTCGCCGAAGAACTGGCCGCCTACGCCGACGTGATGACGGAACACGTCGAGTACGCCGAACCCGACGCCGACCCCGTCGACTGCGGGGCGAACTACGACGGGAAGGGGAAGACGGCCATCCTGGGCGCCGCCGCGGGCATCGTCGCCGCCGGTGCGGGCACGCCCGTCGTCGTCCACTCGGGCGACAGAGTCCCGACGCAGAAACAGGACGCGTACAAGCACGTCTTGGACGAACTCGGCGTCCGCACCGAACTCTCGCCGCAGGAGAGCGCCGACCAGGTCGACGACACGGGGTTCGGCTTCTACTACCAACCCGAGTTCAACCCGGCCATCCACGCCCTGTTCGAGCGTCGCGACGCGATGGGCGTTCGCACGTTCGTCAACACCATCGAGACCATCGCGAACCCCGCGAACGCCGACGTCCACCTCGGGAGCTTCTACCACCTCGCGTTCGCGAAGAAAATCGTCGACACGTTCGAGCAGTCCGAGACGCTCGGTCCGCGTCGCGTCGTCATGTTCCAGGGGATGGAGGGCTACGACGACATCCGCCCCGGTTACACGAAGGTCGGCGAGTCCACCGACGGCGAGTTCACCGACTTCGAGATAGAGACGGCCGAGTACGGGATGGACTTCGCGAACGAGGACTTGGAGGTGAACCCCGACGACGTGGCGGGCGACTCCGCCGCCATCACCGAAGCCGTCGTCACCGGCGACAGAACCGACCACTTCGCCGACGCCGTCGCCCTCAACGCCGCGTTCCGCATCTACGCCCGCGAGGACGCCGACGACTTAGACGAGGGACTGGAGATGGCGAGAGAGAGCATCGACTCCGGTGCGGCCGAAGCGGTCCTCGACAACCTGCGCGCGTTCTGACCGAGACGGAGACTCGCTGTCCGCTTCCCTCGTGCTTTTTTACGTCGACGGCGAGCGTTCGGTATGACCACGTTCACAGACCACACGCTCACGGAGATCCGTCGTGACCTCCACCGACATCCCGAGGAAGGGTGGAAGGAGTTCCGAACCACGGCGCTCGTCGCCGAAGAACTGGACGAACGCGGCTTCGAACTCTGGCTCGGAGCCGAGGCGGTGAACGTCGAGGAACGACTCGGCGTCCCGTCCGACGACGAGATAGCCGCCGCCCGCGAACGCGCCCGCCGGGAGGGCGCGCCCGAAGAGTACCTCGACTGGATGGGCGACGTGACGGGTCTCGTCGCGAAGAAGCGCTACGGCGACGGGCCGACCGTCGGCGTTCGCGTCGACGTGGACGCCCTCGCCCGCCCGGAGGCGTCCGACGACGACCACCGCCCCGCCCGCGAGGGGTTCGCCAGCACCCACCCCTCGGAGATGCACGCCTGCGGCCACGACGGCCACACCGCCATCGGCATCGGCGTCGCCCGCGCGTTCGACGAGGAGGGGTTCGACGGCACGCTGAAGCTGTTCTTCCAACCCGCAGAGGAGGGCGGCCGCGGCGGGAAACCGATGAGCGAGACCGAACACTTGGACGACGTGGACGCTCTCGTCGCCCTCCACCTCGGCCTCGGCGAGGAGACCGGCACCGTCGTCGGCGGCTACGACCGTCCGCTCTCGAACGCGAAGGTGGACGTGACGTTCGAGGGCGAACCCGCCCACGCGGGCGGCGCGCCGAACGAGGGCAGAAACGCCCTGCAAGCGCTCGGAACGGCGCTGCAGAACCTCTACGCCATCCCTCGACACTCCGAGGGGAAGACCAGAATCAACGTCGGACAGGTCCACGCGGACAACGCGCAGAACGTCATCTGCGAGGAGGCGCGGATGCGCGTGGAGGTACGCGGCGAGGACGCGGACCTGAACGACTACATGATGGACAGAGCAGAACGCGTCGTCGAGAGCGCCGCCGAGATGCACGACGTCGGCTACGAGACGAGTCTGTACGGGATGACGACGACGTTCGAGAACGACGAGTCCGTCGTGCAGACGGTGATGCGCGCCGCGGAGACTGTCGACGGCGTCGACCACGTCTGCGGCCGGAGTCCGTTCGGCGGGAGCGAAGACGCCTCCTTTCTCGTCCGCCGCGTTCAAGAGAACGGCGGCGTCGCCTCCTACGTCGGCATCGGCGCGAGCAACCCCGCCGGTCACCACACGGCGTACTTCGACATCGACGAAGACGCACTCGACATCGGCGTCGGCGTCGTCACCGAGACGGTTCGGCGGTTGGCCGCCGGGACGTAGCCGGCCGAAACGTCCGACGTCGGGTCCGCGTCCGTGACGGACTACTCTTCTACCGGCATCGCGACGCCGACGAGCGTCTGCCCCGCCGTCGCCGTCGCCTCGCGGCAGACGGAGTAGACGACGCCGGAGCGGTCGGCCGTCGCCTCTTGAAGCACCTCGTACGTCGTCGGGTGATAGACGCGCCCGAGGTGGTCGCCCTCCTCCACGCTCGCGCCGAGTTCCGTCTCCGGAGCCGGATGGAACAGCCCGGATTCGGCGGCTTTGACGCGACCGAGGTGGTTCCGCGCCGTCGTCTGTTCGGCCGGTACCTCGGGATTACCGGGGAGCACGTCGAGTTCGCGCAGGACGTTGAAGACGCCGCGGACGCCCGTCTCGATGGCGGGTTCGACCAGCTGCTTGTTGTACGCGAGTTCCGGCGTGATGGAGGGGATGCCCGCCCGCGTCGCCGCCACTCGGAGTTTCCCGCCGAAGTTCCGTTCGGACCACTCCACGTCGGCGTCGTCGCCCGCCGCCTCCGCGAGGAGGAGTTCCGTGCCGAACGCCTCGGCCAGTCGGCGGCAGTCGTCGTCGCCGTCGAGGTAGACGGTGTGCGTCAGCATCTCCGGACTCCCCGTGTGTAAGTCGACGATGTAGTCCGCGTCGCCCGCGTACTCCCAGAGGGCGGCGGCCATTCGCTCGTGGAGCGTCCCCTCCGCGTCGCCCGGCCAGACGCGGTTCATGTTGGAGTTCACCGAGTCGAGCGACTCCGGGGTGGTGTAGGAGACGTGGTCGAACGTCAGGGGGTCGGCGACGGGGACGGCGACGACTGTCCCGGTCACCTCGTCGGCGTCGAGACGTTCGTGGACGCGGCGGAGCGTCTCGGTCCCGTTTATCTCTCTGCCGTGCTGGGCGGCTTGGACGTAGACGGTGGGGCCGTCGCCGTCGCCGTAGGTGTGAACCGTCGTCTCCAACTCGACGCCCGAGGGGAGCGTCGCGAGCGTGAGCGTCTCGGCGGTGTGCATACCCGGGGTTCGTCGCGAGGGGGTTTTGTAGCTACGGTCGGCGGCGAGCGAGACGGAGAGGCGGTTCGGCGAAGACGGCTCCGGTCAGCGCTGGCTGTCTCGGAGGACGAACGGCCCGATGGCGAGCGTCCGCTTCGAGACGGTGGCGATGCGCAGGACGTACGACAGCAAGAGGAGGAAGGGAAGCAGCGAGAGAGCGAGCGCCAACGATGTCACCCAGAGGATGCTGTCGATACCCACGAACGCCCCCGGGAACGTCGCGGCGTCCACGAACGCGACCATCGATAGCGAGACGAGGAGCGCGGGGACGGCGGCGTACGCGACGGACTGCGACAGACTCGTCAGCGCCCACTGGAAGTACAGCGTCTTGATGTGTTCGCGGGCGGGGCCGAACATCACGAGCGCGTCGCGGAGGTCACCGAGTGCCTCGCGCGTCTCGTCGCCGATGGCGTCGTTGTGTCGGGCGAGGAGTCGGTCCACCTCGAACACCTTCCGGCCGTAGTTGAAGTCGAGTGCCGAAGAGAGGAGACCGAACGTCCCGAACTGCGCCCCGTCGAGTCTGTCGAGGACGACGTCCGCGTTCTGCCGCAGACTGTCCGTGAACTCGGCGAGTTCCTCGGTCGCGTCTTCGTCGTCTATCTTCGACGTCGCCTCGTTCACGTTGCCGGCTTCGATGGCCGCGGCGGCGACGAGCGAGGACATGAGCGCCGACGGGTCCGCCGGGGCGGCGTCGAGGCCGGTGAGTTCCCGGACGTACTCGCGGGTGTCCATCGTCCCGCTCATCCGTACGCGCTGGTCGTCGAACGGGCCGAGTTCTTGGGAGATGACCACCTGCGTGATGGTGACGACGAGGGTGACGCCGGTGATGGTTCCGCTCGCCATCGTCGTGAAGATGGAGTCCAGCACGTCCCCACTGGCGACGCTGGTGGCGAACGGCGGTTCGAGGACGACGCCGACGAGAAGGAGCACGACGAACACCGCCCCCGCGAGGACGCCGGTGGCGACGAGGCGGTTCGATTCGAGGAGAATCCACAGTTTCAGCCGGGACTCGCCGGCGCGTTCGCGCATCGTGTTCGCAGAGCCGACCGTCGCGTCGTCGTCCTCGGCGGGGTCGTACGTCTGCTCGACGACGTCGCTCTCGTCGTCAGGCATGCGTCTCCCGGCCCGGTCCCGATTCCGACTCGGCGTCCGCCTTCGGCCGTTTGAAGACGAGGTACTTCGTCCCGCCCCCGGTGTAGTCGACGGCGCAGACGAGTTCCCACCCCTCGTCGCCGAGTTCGTTCAACTCGTCTATCGGGTCCTCCGCCTCCGCTCTCGCCGACCCTCTCGGCGGCCGAAGCGTGTGGTACTCCCACGTCGTCTCCTGCGTCATGCCCGTGACTGCGACGTGCGGGAATATGGACGTACTGGCCGGCGACGAGACTCACCAACGTTTTCACTCCGCACCGCTTCGGGGCAGGTATGAGCAACCCGACTGCCACGCTCCACACAAGCCGAGGCGACATCACCGTCGAACTGTTCGAGGACCGCGCGCCGCGAACGGTCGAGAACTTCGTCGGTCTCGCGACGGGCGAGAAGGCGTGGAAGGACCCCGACACGGGCGACGAACGCACCGACTCGCTGTACGAGGGAACCATCTTCCACCGCATCATCGACGGCTTCATGATTCAGGGCGGCGACCCCGAGGGAACCGGTCGCGGCGGTCCCGGCTACACCTTCGACGACGAGTTCCACGACGAACTCCGCCACGACAGCGCGGGCAAACTGTCGATGGCGAACCGCGGCCCCGACACGAACGGCTCGCAGTTCTTCATCACGCTCGACGCGCAACCCCACCTCGACGGCCGCCACGCCGTCTTCGGCGAAGTCGTCGACGGGATGGACGTCGTCGAAGAGATCGGCAACCTCCCGACGGACCGCAACGACAAGCCGATGAAGGACGTCGAAATCGAGTCCATCGACGTCGACCGGTAGTCGCCGACGGCGACGCGATTCCGGAACCGGCACGCAGACCGCACGCGTTCTTTCGACGCCCGACCGACAGCGCAAAGTCCGCCGCGTCGCTACCTCCCTTCGATGAGCGACACCGAAGGCTCGGACGGTCCACTCCGCCCGAGCGAGGTGGGTGACGAGGCGAACGCGCCGCCGATAGACGAGAAACCCTACAAGATAATCTTCGAGGCGAACAAGTGCTTCGGCGCGGGTCGGTGCGCCGAAGTCGCGGACAACTGGGAGATGGACATGGCCTCCGGACTGGCCAAACCGAAGTCGTACTTCTTCGGCGAGGACGAACTGGAGGAGAACGTCCGCGCGGCCGAGGTGTGTCCGGCGAAGAAAGACCGCGGCGTCATCCACGTCATCGACCGCAGAAAAGACGAAGAGATAGCGCCCGACCCGCACGGGGACGGAACGCTCAGCGTCGACTGGTAGTCTCGGTCCTCAGTCGTCCAGCGTCACCGACCCGAGCGGACCGGTCATCCGCGGGTTGATGCCCGAGATGGTGTGGGGCCGGAAGCCCTTCACCTCGCTTCGGACGCCGAAGCTGTTCTTGAGGTTGTACGCCGGCAGGTGCGCGCGGTCCTCCAAGATGGAGGTGACAGCCTTCGTGTACAGTTCCTTGCGCGTCTCTCGGTCCGGCGACTTCCGCGCCTCGTCGAGTTGGCGCATGACCTCGTCGTTCTCGTAGTAACAGCCGTTCGTCGAGCCCTCTTCGGACTCGTGGAACAGGAAGTAGAGGAAGCCGTCCGGGTCGACTTCGTCCACCCAGCCGAGGGTGTACATGTTGTAGTCGTCCTCGTCGCCGGTGGCGTACTTGTCGAGGAACGCGCCCCAGTCGAGTCGCTGGACGGACGCGTTCGAGAACCCGAGTTCCTGCAGGGCGTTCGAGACGGTGATTCCAATCTGTTCGCGCTTGTCGTCCGGCGGGACGATGATGGTCCAGTCGTAGTCTTTGTCGACGCCGGCCTCCTCCAGCAACTGCTCGGCCTTCGTCAGGTCCTTGTCGTGGGCGATGTCCGCCCACTCCTCGCCGGGGAAGCCCCACGACTCGATGATGGACTGCGGCAGCGGACTCGTCATGCGCGTCCCCGCGGGTTCGACGTAGTTCTGCACCGCCTGGTCCATCGAGACGGCGTAGTCGATGGCCTCGCGGACCTTCTTGTCCGCCGTCGGTCCCTCGTTGCAGTTGAACGCGAGGTAGTAGTAGCCGAGGCCGCCGCGTTCCTGCACGCTCGCCTCCGAGATACCCTCGACGGTGGAGTAGAGCTTCGGCGGCACGGTCTGAACGATGTGGTTCTCGCCGTTTCGGAGCGTCGTCACGCGCGTCGTCGGTTCGGAGACCGGCGTGAAGTTCAGCGTCTGAATCTCGGGCTTCTCGCCCCAGTAGTCCTCGTGACGCGTCATCCGGACGTAACTACCCTCCTGCCAGTCTTCGAGTTCGTATGGACCGCTCCCGACGGGGTCGGAGTTGAAGCCCTCGCGGTCCTCCTCGCGGGCGGCCTTCGGGACGGGCGCCCACGCGAGTTTGTGCTTGAACGGCCCGAACGGGTACTTCAGGTCGAACTGCACCGTCTTCTCGTCCACGACGGTTATCTCGTCTATCATCGTGAACTCCGACCCGTTCTCCGTCTCCTCGCGCGCCGGGGCGAGGTACGAGTACTTCACGTCCTCGGCGGTGATGGGTTCGCCGTTGTGGAACGTGATGTCGTCTTTCAGCGTGACGGTGTACTGCGTCCCGTCGCCGTTTATCTCCGGTTCTCCGGCGGCGAGTTGCGGCGTGAGCGTCGTCCCCTCCTCGTACGTGTACAGCGAGTCGAAGATTCGCTCGGTCACCTGCAGCGACGGCACGTCGTTTGCCTTCAGGGGGTCGAAGTCGAGCGCCGACTTCGACTGCGCGAAGTTGAGCGTCGCCCCGCTCGACTCGGCCGTCCCCGTCGACTCGGACGTCTCCGTCGCCGTTCCCGTCGCGCCACCGGCGTCTGTGCCGGTCGCCGTCCCCTCGTCGCCGCCCCCACCGGAACAGCCAGCGAGGCCCGTGACACCCGCGGCACCGATGGCTTGCAACACCCGTCGTCTGGACGGACTGTCGTTTTCGTCAGTCATCTCTGAGCGGTGTAGCGGATGCAGGTCAAAATGTCTGACGCCCGGATGCAGAATTCTCCGGCATCTACGACGAAAAACTGTCTACTCAGAGACGGTTGTCGCGCGTCGAGCGTACCGCGAGACCGCGGCGAGTCGATGCCGACGAAGCGAAACCATCATTGGTGGGTACGCAGAATCGGAAGACGAGCGGGGGTGGCTGAGCCAGGCCAAAGGCGGCGGACTTAAGATCCGCTCTCGTAGGAGTTCATGGGTTCGAATCCCATCCCCCGCATTCGTCGTCTGCGAGCGAAGCGAGCAGCGGCGTTCTACGGATGGGTTCGAATCAGGGAGCGAAGGGAACGAAGTGACCGGAGCGACCGTGGTTCGAATCCCATCCCCCGCATTCGTCGTCCGCGAGCGAAGCGAGCAGCGGCGTTCTACGGGTGGATTCGAACGTCGAAACGAGCGTAGCGAGTTTCGGAAGTTCGAATCCCATCCTGCGCGCTCACGTGACCGTCATTCCGATTCGACCACTTCTGTTCGCGTCCGTACCGTCTCTCCGTCGCGCCAGTGCATCACGAAGTCGAACGACCGTCCGTCGTCGGGGACGGACGTCGACGGCGTGAACGAGTGCGTCCACGTCGTCGACTCGCCGGCGGCCACGTCCAGCGAGACGGCTTCGACGGGCGCGTAGGCGACTTCCGGTCCGGTACGGTTGAGCGCACCGACGAACGTCCCGTCCGCGTCGCCGGTGTTCTCCACCGTCACTGTGAGCGTCATCTGCTGACCGTTCACGACGGTTTCGGGCGCGGAGAACTCGGTCACCGAGAACGCTGTCGGCGGGCGGGAGAGTCGTACGACGGCGTCGTCCGAGAGTCGGTGTTCGTCTCCGGGCCAGCGGAGCGTCGTGGTGTCGGCGTCCAGCGGTTTCGGAAGCGGGAACACGAGCGTTCCACCCGAACCACGTTCGTACGCGCCGTCGAAGCCCCACAGCCAGCCGTACCCCGTCAGGTCCCGGACGCTCCGCGGACCGAACGTCGTTTCGTCGACGGCAACCGCGAACTCCGCGGCGTTCAGCGGAAGCGGTCCGCGGGTCCCGACTTCGACCACGACGTACTGCTCCTCCGCGTCGCCGTACGTGCCGATGGAGTCCGGCGAGTTCGGCGCGGCGAGCGACGGCGTGACCGTGACGTCCCGGAGGCGAACGTCCGCTTCGACTTCGGTCGTCGTAGGAGTCGCGGACGCCTCGGTGTTCGTGGGCGTCCTCGTCTCCGTCTGCGACGCCGCCAAGTCGGTCGGTGGACCACCGAGACAGCCAGCGAGAAGGGCGAGTACGGCACCGCTCGAAGAGAGAACGTCCCGTCTGGAGGACATACGGTCGAAGAGACGACAGGTCGGACATAAGCTTTCCGTCGCGGAGGTCCGACGACACCGGGCGAGTGGATGCTCGCCGCTCCGACCGCCGACGCGGTTATCTCTCTGTCCGGCCAACACGTACTGATGGTAACGCGACGTGACCGACCCCACCGATACTCGGAAGGACAGGGATTCGACGACCCGTACGAGGGGTTCGACCTCGGAGACGGCCGCTACGGCCCCGTCGCCGACGTAGACCCGGTCGACGACTACGTGCTCGCGGACGTCGTCGACGAGTCGCAGGTTCGGCCCGACGGCGTCGACGTCCCGGCGCTGATAGACGTGGGACTGGAGTACGTCGCCATCGAGCAGTACGAACAGGCCGTCGACTCGTTCGCGCGGGCGGCGTTCTACGCGCCCGAAGACTCCGCGATAGCGCAGGAGGCGTGGGTGAACAAGGGAATCGCCCACGGCGAACTCGGCGAATGGGACGACGCCGTCAGCGCCCACCGAGAGGCACTGCGCATCGACGCCGACGGCGGCGTCTCGGCGGCGGCGGAGACGAACCTCGCGACGGCGCTCTGGGAGGGCGGCGACAGCAGCAACCCACTGGAACACGCCGAAGCCGCCGTCGAACGCGACCCGCGACTGCCGGAGGCGTGGTACAACAGGGGGTACTTCCTGAACGAACGCGGTCAACACGAGGAGGCGCTTCGGTGTCTCGACGTGGCCGTCTCGCTCGGACTGCGGACCGCGTGGCTCCACGACGAACGGATTCGAGCGCTGGAGGGACTCGGCGAGTACGAACGGGCGGCGGACGTCGAAGAACGGGCCACGGAGGCCCGCGACACGCAGTCGACGCGGTCGCTCCGCGAGTAATGCGGTGCGCCACAACTTATTCGTGCCTGGCCCTAATTACATCTAATTACAGCCATGTCAGTGATGCCCGCCAACGAACCGACGCGCTTCGACTACCTCCTCGGCGTGATGGGAGTGAGTCTCGCTTGCGCGGCGATTCTCGGCGTCCTCTCTTCGGTTCCGCTCTACCTCGCCGGGAGCGTCGGCTCACTTCTCGCCGCCGGCGTCCTCGTCGGCGGGACGCTCGGTGAGTATCAGTAGGCGGAGCCGCTTCTCGCATCGCTCGCTCGTCCGCTATCTCACCCGTCGTCGCGTCGCCACCCAATATCACGTTTGATACTCTCTGGGGTACCACTAAATAGCGGAGTAGACACATCCAGTCGATGAAGAGACTGGACGTTCTCCCGGCGTTCTTGCGGCGGAGTTACTTTCGCAAGTACGCTCTCGTCCTCGTCGTACTTCTCGGCGTGATGGTCGGCGTCGGACTGTACACCCAAGCGCAGGTCGACGAGGAACTGACGAGAGAGAAGCACGCGGAGTTGCAGACGATGGCAGAGTTGGAAGCCGACGGACTCAACGAGTGGGTGGACACGAACGAACAGCGAGCGCGGATGCTGTCGGAGCACCGCGGTCTGCAGTCGGCCGACGCGGACGAGGCTGACCGGGCGCTCCTGCGCGAACACGGGCAGTTGCCGAGCGACGTGTACGCGCTTCACTACGTCGACACGGCGACCGGAGACGTCGTCCGCAGTACCTCGGGGTCGATGGAGACGAAGACGCTGGACGACGCGGGCATCGAGTGGTCCGGCGGGGGACTCTCGTTCAGCCAATCGACCGACGTCGCGGTGAGCGAGGTATACCGCAACGGCGGCCTCCAACTCGTCGCGTTCGCCAGTCCCGTCCCCGGAACCGACCGCGCGGTGTTGGTCGTGACCGACGCGACGCAGCACGCGAAGTCCTTTGCGGAACCCGTCGAGGGCTCTCACACGCAGGTCGTCCGAACGGACGGGACGGTGCTGTTCGACCGCTACGGCAAGAACGTCCTGACGGCGTACCGCGACGGCGAGAACACGCCCGGTCTGGCCGCCGCCGTCGAGGCGGGCGACGAGAGCGGCGTCGTCGAACGCGCCGCCGACGGAAAGTCGGACGCGAGCGTCGTCGCCTACGCGCCGGTGCAGGGCACCGACTGGATAGTCCTCGTGCAGGCCCCGAGAGAGAACGTCTTCGCGCTTCTCACGCAGGTCCGAAACGACCTCTCGGTGCTCATCGGCACCGCAGTCGCCGGGTTCGTCCTCGTCGGCCTGACGCTCGGACGCGGCACCGTCGTCTCGCTCCGCCGCCTCCAGTCCCGCGCGGAACGACTCGCCGACGGCGACATGGACGTGGAGTTCTCCTCGCGCCGCGTCGACGAGTTCGGCACGCTCTCGGAGTCGTTCGCCGAGATGCGCGACGCGTTGGACGCGCGGATACGCGAGTCCGAGGCGACGGCCGCGACGCTCGAACGCGCCGCCACCGACTACGGCGAGACGATGGACGCCGCCGCGGCGGGCGACCTGACGGTTCGAATGGACCCCGACGCCGCCGGCGACGCCGAGGCGATGGCCGAGGTCGGTCGGCGGTTCAACGGGATGATGGACGAGTGGGAGGAGACGGTGGCCGAAGTCGGCGCGTTCGCCGACCGGGTGGCCGCCTCCTCCGGACGGGTCGGCGTCGGGACCGAAGAGGTCGCGACGGCGAGTCGACAGGTGAGTCGCTCGACGCAGGAGATTTCGGCCGGTGCCGCCGAGCAACTCGACACGCTCCAGAGCGTCTCCGACCAGACGGCCGACCTCTCGGCGACGGTCGAAGAGATAGCCGCGCAGGCGAACGAACTGTCGGACCTATCGAAGCGGGCGGCCGAACGCGGCGACGACGGGCGAGAAGCGGCGACGGCCGTCGGTCGCGAGATGCGAGAGATAGCCGCGCAAGCCGAGACGGTCACGGCGTGCGTGTCGCGTCTCGACGAGGAGGTGACGGACATCGCGTCGGTCGTCGACCTCATCGACGACATCGCAGAGCAGACGAACATCCTCGCGCTGAACGCGTCCATCGAGGCGTCGCGGGCGGGCGAGGCGGGTGCCGGATTCGCCGTCGTCGCCGACGAGGTGAAACACCTCGCAGAAGAGACGGCGGCCGCGACGGACGACATCGCCGACTCCATCGACGCCGTGCGCGGCGCGACGACGGAGGCGGTCGAACAGATGCACGAGATGGAGTCGTCCGTCGAATCCGGTTCCGACACCATCGAGGACGGCGTCGACGCCATCCGAGACGCCGTCGACCTGGTCGAAGAAGTCGACCACAGCGTCCAGTCTATCGACCACGCGACCGACTCGCAGGCCACGTCGACCCAACAGGTCGCCGAGAGCGTCGACGACGCGGCGGCCATCGCCGCGCAGACGGACGGTCAAGCCGAGGACGTCGCCGCCGCCGCCCAGCAACAGACCGCCTCGCTGGAGACCGTCGCGCGGGAGGTGGAAGAACTGTCCGACCAGACGGCGGACCTCGCGGAACGCGTCGAGGCGTTCGACGTGAGCGAAGCGGTGGCGGACCGAGAGGACGCAGACGACGGCGAGCGTCCGGCGGACGCCGAGTCGGTGGCGGAACCGGTCGCAGATGCCGACGAGGATACGGGCGCGGGCGCGAGCGCGGACGTCGGCGCAGGCGCGGAAGATGCCGATGTGGACGCAGACGCAGAGGTGGGCGTCGACGCGGATACAGAAGCGGGAGAGACCGGCGCGGATACAGAAGACGTGGACGTCGCCACGGGAACAGAGGAGAGAGACACCGACGCGGACGAACCGGTGCCAGACTCCGCGCCGACCGCCGCGGCCGACGACGACTGACTGGCCTCAACTCCGCCGCGTCGGTGAGCGTCGAATCGAATCCTCGCGCGCCGTTCGGGACGGCGTCGTCACTCGCGTTCGACTTCGAACCTATCCACTATCGATTCGCTACACTCGGCGGCGAGTAATCGACGCGTGCGACGACGCAGTCGCTCTGTCTCGTGAGTTCGTGGGAAAAGGTAGCGCCCGGTCGGGAAAATCCCGAACGGACGCTGCCGCCCTGAATTGGTCCCCGCTGACGCTTCGGCCCTCCAAAGCGAAGCGTCATCTGCAATGATGCCGGGCAGCCACTTAAACGTGCCGCACCCCGCAACGCTCTCGGCGACGACTCGACTCGCGGGTCGGTCGACACGAGGGGCTTTTGTCCCGCCGACGCCTCCCTTCGAGCGATGAGTGAGGTACCTGACCGGGCGCGACGCGCCTTCCGCGACCACGACTCGTTCGACCGAATCGACGACGCGACGTTCGAGTGGACCGCGACGGTGTTCGACGGCCGGGTCACCGTCGGCGAAGACGGCGGCGAGATAACGTTCGACGTGACGGTTCGCGTCCCGATGCTCGACGCCACCGTCGCCGACGACGTGGCTCCGGTGGTCGAAGACGGGTGGTACGAGACGTTCGAGCTGCGCGCGGCGGACGTCGGCGGCGTCACGAAGGCCGAACACGACTTCGCGGTCGACGTGACCCGCGCGGGCGAGACGGCCGTCGTCAGCACCTCGTTCTCCGACATCAACGAACGGCGGGGCGTCGAGGACGCCGGAGCGGTCATCGACTACGTCGAGGGGACGTACGTACAGGGAATCATCCCGGGCTACGAGTACACGGAGCCCGTCTCCGGTCTGATAAACCGCGCGACGGACGCGGCGAACGGAGACGGCCCACCGCTGTAGCCGCCGTTCGTCCGTCTCTCGTTCTCTTTCGTTCTCTCTTTAGTCCATCGCGATGTACGTCTGCGTGTCCTCGATACCGGTCATCTCGTGTATCGAGGCGGCGATGTCCTTCACTTCCGCCGGCGTCTCGACGTGCGCTTTGACGATGAAGTCCACGTCGCCGGCGACGATGCTGACGCTCTCGACGCCGTCGTGGAGGTTCAGCATCGTCTCTTTCAGGCGGTCCACGTCGCCCGTCGACGCTTTCACCATGACGTAAGCGGTGACCATCTCAGGCACCCCCGACGGCCGCGGCGACTCCCTCGCCGACGAGGAGTTGTCTGACCTCGCCGAGCACGTCGAAGTCGGCCAGGATAGCGAGTCGGTCACCCACTTCGAGCGAGTCGTCCGCCAGCGGGATACCCATCGGTTCGTCGGACTTCCCGAACGCGAGGATACGCGCCTGCGCGGGGAGCGCGACTTCCTCGATGGAGTAGCCTCGCATCGGCGACTCCTCCGTGACCGTCATGAGGACGACCTGAAGGTTCTGTGCGATGTCGGCGATGGCGCGAATCGACCCGCCGAGGAGGGCGTTCTTCGCGCCGATGGCTCCGAGGCGTTCGGGGTAGACCACCTCGTCGACTTCGTCGGCGTACTTGTGGTACACCTCCTCGCGGTAGTCCTCGTCGACGCGGAGGACCGTCCGGAGGCCGTGGTGCTTCGCGATAGAGCACGCGGCGAAGTTGACGTTCAAGTCGCTCGTGAGCGCGCCGAGCGCGTCGGCGTCTTCGACGCCCGCGCGTTCCAGCGTCTCCTCTCTGGAGCCGTCGCCTTCGACCACCTCGAAGCCCGCCTCACGGGCCCGCTCGACGCGGTTGTCGTCCAGTTCGACGATAGTCACCTCGTGTCCCTCCTCGCGGAGGACACGGGCCGTTCGAAGCCCCACTCGTCCTGCACCAATGATAACGAACCGCATGGAACACACGTACGCCGTCTGAGATGAATAAGCTTGCCCCGCGGTAGCAGGTGTCGCAAACGCTATGTCGCGTCGCGTGGTCATGTGTAGCATGGTACACGCCTTCATCATGGTCAAGACCGGGGCGGGCGAATCAGAGCAACTGCTCACGCCGATTCGTGAGTTCGAGACGGTGACGGAGGCGCACATCGTCGCCGGTGCGTACGACATCATCACCGAAGTCGAGGCCGACGAGGTGTACGACATCCTCAAGACGTCGTCGAGCAACATCCAGGGGCTTCAGGGCGTGACGGACACGAAGACGTACATCTCGATGGAGGACTGAAGGCGAAGCGGGCGACGGGCGACGAACGCGACGGACGTTGAAGTAGCGGTCAGACGAACGCGTCTCCGTGACCGCTCTCCCCGACGACGTCCGCTCGTCGCTGAAGACCGACGCGGCGACGAGTCTGTTCGCCGCCGCGTTCGCCGTCTTCGGAGACGTGCACGCGGTGGTGTCCGCCCTCTCGCCCTCGACGAGTCTCGCCGTCGTCCTCGTCGGAGTTCCGTTAGGTAGCTACTTCTCTCTCGGGCGGAGTTCGCCGCGGGTCGCAGAAGCGCTCGGACACCGAGGCGTCCGGTTCGCCTTCATCGCCTCGTTTACGCTGGCGGCGGTGTTTCTCGTCCTCCGTGCGTCGCCCCCGGTCCGTCTCGGCGTGGTGTCGTTCCTCGTCGGAACCGCGGCGACGAACTGGTATCTCCACTCGGTCGTCGGCGTCGAGTACGTCGGCGACGACGGCTCCGTGTTCGCCTCCTAAGCGACTCAGCGCTCCAGTTCGTAGGGGTCGTGCGTAGCGAGGAACTCGCGCATCTCCTCGCGTTGGCGAAGCAGTTCCGGGGGGAGCGTCTCGTACGCGTGTTCGAAGACGTCGTCCGGGTCGGGGTCGGGGAGCGACTCGACCGTCTCGACGGCGTCTCGTAACTCGGATTCGGTCTCCTCGCGGACCGACTCCACGAACGCGTCGTCGACGATGCCCTCCCCGCGAAGGAACTCCTCGAAGCGCTCCAGCGGGTCGCGGACGCGCCACTCCGGCAGGTCCGGGTCGTCGTCGCGGTACGCGCTCGGGTCGTCGGCCGTCGTGTGCGCACCCTGTCGGTAGGTGAGGCTCTCGACGAGCACCGGCGACCCCTCGCGGGCGTCCGAGAGCGCTTCGGTCACCGTCTCGCGGACGGCGAGCGGGTCGTTGCCGTCAACCTGAACGCCCTCGAAGCCGTACGCTTCGGCCTTGACGGCGATAGATTCGCTCGCGGTCTGGCGCTCTTGCGGCATCGAGATGGCCCACGCGTTGTTCTCGCAGAAGAACACCACCGGCGCGTCGAAGACGCCCGCGAAGTTCAGCCCCTCGTGGAAGTCGCCCTCGCTCGTCGCGCCGTCGCCGAAGCAGACGAGGATGGCGTGTTCCTCTTCGAGGTACGTCGCCGCCATGCCCGCGCCCGTCGCGAGCGGAATCTGCGTGGCGATGGGGACGGCCTGCGGGAAGACGGGGACGTCGTGACCGGAGGTGAACTCGGGGTGGCCGCGGCGGAACGCGAGCACGTCGCTCATCGGGACGCCGCGTGCGACCTGGAGCGCGTTCGACCGGTACGTGGGAAAGAGCACGTCGTCCTCGCGCATCGCGTGCGCGGCGCCCACCTGCGAGGCCTCCTGTCCCTGATACGGCGGATAGCCGCTCATCCACCCGCGACGTTGGAGAGCGAGCGCGCGTTCGTCGAGTCGTCGCGTCCGGACCATGTCGCGGAAGGCGGCGCGCGCGTCCTCCTCGTCCAGCCACGAGTCGTCGAGAGAGCGCTTGCCGATGAGTCGGTGCATACGGGGCACGTCACCGGGGGCCGTCATAAACGTCCACGATTTTCGTGAGCAATGTCGGAGTCGGCCGCCTGTCGACGGCCGGACCCGTTGGTGTAAAGTCTCCAGACTCCCTACCTCGGGTATGGTCTCGGTCCTCAACCTCGCGCTGTTCGGGGTGGTGCTCGTCGTCCACACCCTCGTCGCCGCGGTGCTGACCCGGTTCTTCCGCATCCGCTTGAAGACCCAGTGGGGGTACGTCATCTACTCGCTGCTGCTCACTCCGCTCGTTCTGGTCGTGACAACGCTCGTCTTCTTCGGGCTCCTTCCAATCGGTGCGGGGCTGAACTTCGACGGAGTGACCCTGTTAGCAATCAGCGTCGGGATGCCCCTCGCTCTCGGGTTCACCATCGACACCGTCTACGTCCCGCCGCCGGAGGAGTACGACCTGCCCGAGTCGCGGAGCTAGCGGGTCAGTCGTCGTGTTCGCGGACCAGACGCTCGACGCTCCGTTCGACCATCTCGACGACGTCCTCGGGTGGTTCCGTCGCGTCGACGCGCACGAATCGGTGGGGTTCGGCGTCGATGAGACGTTCGTAGTTCTCGCGGACTGTCCGGAGATACGACGCTCGCTCGAACTTGTTCGTCGCTCCCGCGCGGGCGGCGGCCGTCTCCGGGTCGACGTCTAAGTAGATGGTCGCGTCCGGCGGCCGGGAGAAGGCGGCGTGGATGCCGCGGATGTAGTCGAGGGGGCGACGGAGTTCCGACTCTTCGAGCGTCGCCGCCTGGTAGGCGAACCGCGAGTCCGAGTAGCGGTCCGAGACGACGAGTTCGCCCTCGGCGAGTGCGGGCCGGACGACCCGAGAGAGGTGGTCGGCGTGGTCCGCCGTAAAGAGGAACAGTTCGGCGAGGGCGTCGGCGTCTTCGTCCCCCATCGAACGGTAGACGGCGTCGCCGTACCACGACTCGGTGGGTTCGCGGGTGAACACCGCGTCGGGGTAGACGTCGTGCAACGCCTCCCACGCGGTGGTCTTTCCGCTCCCGTCGAGTCCCTCTAAGGTGATGAGCATAGTTCGACGTGGACCGTCGGGGGAGTAAAACGACTCGGGTCTCACTCGACGGACGCACCGGATAGTACGCGCGAGGAATCCGACGAGAAATCGGGAGACGACGGCCGCGGCGGGGGTAGATTTACGGCGCTTCCGAGACAAGTAGAACCGATGAAAGTTCTCGTGGTCGGCGGCAGCGGCTTCGTCGGAACGAACCTGTGCCGCGAACTGAAACAACGGGGTCACGAGGTGACCGCGATGTCCCGGAGTCCGAACAGCGACGACCTCCCGAAGGGCGTCAACAAGGTGATGGGCAACGTCACCGCCTACGACTCCATCAAAGACGCGTTCGACGGGATGGACGCCGTCTACAACCTCGTCGCGCTCTCGCCGTTGTTCAAACCGAGCGGCGGCAAGGAGATGCACGACAAGATACACCGACAGGGAACCGAGAACGTCGTCCGCGCGGCCGAGAAAAACGACGTCGACCGGTTCGTCCAGATGAGCGCGCTCGGTGCCGACCCGGACGGACCGACCGCGTACATCCGGGCGAAGGGCCGCGCCGAGGAGATCGTTACGGAGTCGGTCCTCGACTGGACCATCTTCCGCCCCTCCGTCATCTTCGGCGACGGCGGCGAGTTCGTCTCCTTTACGAAACTCCTCGCCCCGCCGTACGTCAGCGCACTCCCCGGCGGCGGCAAGACGCGCTTTCAGCCCATCCACGTGACGGACGTCGCCCGGATGATGGCCGACGCCGTAGAGGACGAGAAACACGTCGGCCAGACGTACGAGATAGGCGGCCCCGACAAACTCACCCTCGCGGAGATCGCCAAGCTGATCCACGAGTCGGACGGCCGTTCGACCACCGTCGTTCCCGTTCCGATGGGACTGGCGAAGGTCGGACTCACCATCGGCGGGGCCATCCCCGGGTTCCCGATGGGAACGGACCAGTACCGCTCGCTCAAGTTCGACAACGTCACCGACGACAACGCCATCGGCGCGTTCGGCTACGGCACTGGTGAACTCACCACGTTGCGTGCCTACCTCCGCGACGCGCACGACCGAAACTGACGACGAAGCCGCCCAATTTTCGGCGTTAAGACCACCAAAATATACAGAGTTAGTTGACAGTCACCGTTTCGTGAAATACTCGAAAGCGTATAATGATGGATTAATGGGTCGACGCTGTCTTGCGATTGACGAAATTATTGTATCATTTTCGAGATAGTTCCCCATCACAAAGTTTATGTCTGCGTTCGTGTTGGCTTACACGCAATGGCGAGGGGACCGGAGAAACGATGAAACTCGCAATGATCGGATTCGGGCAGGCCGGGGGAAAGATCGTCGACAAATTCGTCGAGTACGACCAGCGACACGGTTCGGGCATCGTCCGCGCCGCCGTCGCGGTCAACTCAGCGAAGGCCGACTTGATGGGCCTCGAACACATCCCACAGGACAAGCGCGTCCTGATCGGGCAGTCGCGTGTGAAAGGTCACGGAGTCGGTGCCGACAACGAACTCGGAGCCGAAATCGCCGAAGAAGACATCGACGAGGTGCAGGGTGCTGTCGACAGCATCCCCGTCCACGAAGTGGACGCGTTCCTCGTCGTCTCGGGACTCGGTGGCGGCACCGGAAGCGGTGGCGCGCCCGTATTAGCGAAACACTTGAAACGAATCTACACAGAGCCAGTCTACGGACTCGGCGTCTTGCCGGGCGGTGACGAGGGTGGAATCTACACGCTCAACGCCGCGCGGTCGTTCCAGACGTTCGTCCGCGAGGTTGACAACCTCATGGTGTTCGACAACGACTCCTGGCGAAAGACCGGCGAGTCGGTGCAAGGAGGGTACGACGAGATCAACGAAGAGATCGTCACCCGCTTCGGCGTCCTGTTCGGGGCAGGAGAAGTCGAGCAAGGGGGCGAGGTCGCAGAGAGCGTCGTCGACTCCTCCGAGATAATCAACACGCTCGCCGGCGGCGGCGTCTCCACGGTCGGATACGCCTCCGAGACCGTCGAGGAGAAGAACTCGGGCAGCGGCCTCCTCTCGCGCATTACGGGCGGGAGCGAGGACGACCAGATAGACACCGCACACACGACCAACCGCATCACGTCCTTGGTCCGCAAGGCCGCACTCGGCCGTCTCACGCTCCCGTGTGAGGTAGAAGGGACCGAACGTGCACTACTCGTGATGGCCGGACCGCCGGAGCATCTGAACCGGAAAGGCATAGAGCGCGGGCGGAAGTGGATCGAAGAGCAGACCGGCAGCATGGAGGTTCGCGGTGGGGACTACCCCATCCGGAACTCCGGAAAAGTCGCGTCGGTCATCCTGCTCTCCGGGGTCACGAACGTGCCCCGCATCAAAGAGCTCCAGCAGGTGGCCATCGAGGCGCAGGAGAACATCGACGAGATTCGGCAAGAGAGCGACCAAAACTTGGAGAACCTAGTCAACGATGACGAAGACGAGTTGGAGTCGCTTTTCTAAGCTGGCGCTCGCCTGTCTCGTCTGCCTCTCGGCGTTCGCGGCCCCCGTGGCCGCGATTTCGGTCGCCGAGGAGGACGTGCCCAGCGACGCGCAGGCCGACTCGAAGATCACCGCGACGGTGACGCTGACGGAACTGTACAAGAACCCGCAGTTAGAGTCGTGGACGCTCGCCGGAACGACCGAGCTAGAGGACGTGACGTGGACCGTCACCTACTACGACCAGACCGGTGCGAAGATAAACCAGCAGTCGTTCGACGGCCAGAACTTCAGCGGCGCTGAGATAGCCGCCGACGACGGGACGAGCGAAGTCGAAGTGCGCGTCGCCGGTACCGCACCGGGCGTGGACGCGTTCACCTACGACCCCGCGCAGGCGTTCGAGGCGATGAGCCTCCAGCAGACGCGACAGGGTGGCTCCTCGAACGACATCCAGACGTGGACGGCGCACCACTTCACCGAGGAGAGCCAGGGTGCGCGGACCGCACTCGACGACGCGCAGGCCGTCGTCGGAAGCAGCGGGTCCGACCAAGCGCAGCAGACGTTCGACAACGCGGTCAGCGCGTTCGAGAACGGTAACTTCGAACTCGCCACCGAACTGGCGAACCAGGCGCAGACCGAAGCGCAACAGGCGCAGCAGTCGAGCCAGACCCAACAACTGCTCATCTACGCCGTCGGCGGCCTCGTCGTCGTCGCCGTCGTGGTCGGTGGAATCGTCTACTGGCGGTCCCAACAGAGCAGCTACGACAAACTCGGCTAACGCCGACACGCGACTTTTCTCATGCAGGTGGTCGTCCCGTACACGACGCGCGACCCGAAGAGCCGTCTCGCCGACGTGCTCTCGCTCGCGGAGCGTCGCGCGTTCGCGCGGGCGATGCGCGACGACGTCCTCGACGCCGTCCGCGCGGCGGGCGAGACGCCGACGCTGTTGACGGCCGACGAGTCGGACGCCGACGGGGCGGACGCGCCCGCCGTCGTCGACGACAGACCGCTCACGCCGGCGGTGAACGCGGTACTCGAAACGCACGCCGAGACGGAGTCGGTGGCCGTCGTGATGGCCGACCTGGCGCTCGCGACGCCCGACGCGCTCTCCCGACTGTTCGAGAGCGAGGGCGACGTCGTCGTCGCTCCCGGCCGCGGCGGCGGGACGAACGCCCTCGTCGTTCGCCACCCCGACTTCCGCGTCGACTACCACGGGGCGTCCTACCGCGACCACCGCCGACTCGCCGCCGCCGCCGACCTCTCGGTGACGGACGTCGACTCGATGCGACTGTCGACGGACGTGGACGAACCGTCGGACCTCGCGGAAGTACTCTTGCACGGGACGGGCGCGGCGAGAGACTGGCTGGTCGACGCCGGATTCGAACTCGACGTGGCGGACGGCCGCGTCGGGGTCACGCGCGAGTGAGGCGGCCAGCAGAGCTAATTACGACAGGCGAAACGTGGACGGTGCACGACGCGCGGGGTGTGCCGGGCCGCGTACCGCACGAAGACGCGCGTCGTGCCGTATCGGTGTCTCGCGACACCGCGAGCGACGCCGCACCGCTCCCAACTCGCGGCGTCCGCGCGTGTCTGCCGCGGGACATCCCCGCGGCGTTCATCGAGTCCCGAGCGACGGGTTCGGTCGGGAACGACCCGTTCCCCCGGGGATGTGGCACGTTTTTGTGCCTCCGAGACGGACGCCGACTCGTGTTTCCCGCGGCCGACGAGTACGACGTGGACGTCACCGTCGACGACGGCGCAGTCGAGCGATTGCTGTCGGTGTCGCCGGACGACGTGAGCGCCGCCCCCGAACTCACCTTCTCGCGCAACGTGTTCCTCCCGTTGACGACGGCGTGTCGCTACACCTGCACCTACTGCACCTACTACGACGTGCCGGGCGAGGCGACGCTCATGTCCCCCGACGACGTGCGCGAGACGCTTCGACGCGGGGCCGACGCGGGGTGTACCGAGGCGCTGTTCACGTTCGGCGACGAACCGGACGACCGCTACACCGCCGTCCACGACCAGTTGGCGGCGTGGGGGTACGACGACATCCTCGCGTACCTCCGTGACTGCTGTGAGATGGCGATGGACGAGGGCCTCCTCGCGCACTCGAACCCCGGCGACCTCACCGAAGCGCAGTTCGAACGAGTCGCGCCCGTCAACGCCTCGATGGGCGTCATGCTGGAGACGACGGCGGACGTGAAGGCGCACTCGGGCGGGCGGCGCAAGACTCCCGGTCAGCGACTGAACACCATCCGCGCCGCGGGCGAGGTGGGCGTTCCGTTCACCACCGGCATCCTCGTCGGCATCGGCGAGACGTGGCGTGACCGCGCGGAGAGCCTCCTCGCGATTTGCGAACTCCACGAACGCTACGACCACGTCCAGGAGGTCATCGTGCAGAACGTCGTCCCGAACGAGCGGTCGAGTTTCGAGACGCCTTCGGTCGAGACGATGCGTCGCGTCGTCGCGATGGCCCGCGCGGCCCTCCCGGAGGAGGTGTCCGTCCAGGTGCCGCCGAACCTCTCGCCGACCCGAGAACTCCTCGACTGCGGCGTCGACGACTTGGGCGGCGTCTCGCCCGTCACCGACGACTACGTCAACCCCGACTACGAGTGGCCGGCCCTCCGGGAACTGCGCGACGTCGCCGACGAGGCGGGCGTCCCCCTGTACGAACGCCTCCCGGTGTACGAACGCTACCTCCCCGAACGCTTCCGCCGTGCGGCGTTCGACGGCGTCGAGACCGACCGGTCGTGGCTCTCCGAGCGAGTGCTGGCGGCGATGGACGCCGACGACGTCCACGGCGAACGCTACCGCGGCGTCGCCCGACGCGAGGGACCGCTGTCCGTCGGGTCGGCGGACTGAACGCACGCGGCCGAGTGACGGGTCACCGCCTTCAGTCGGTGTTCGACGCGTTCGAGACGCACGAACTGCCGCCGTACCGCTACGTCGTCGTCGGGACGGTGTCGGTGGGTGAAGAAGCCGTTCGGCCGGACGCCGCGCGACCGACTCAGATACCGAGCACGTCCGGGACGTACCGCCGAAAGACGGTGTACGTCGCCGCGACGACGAGACCCGCGGCGACGACGAGGCGGACCGGACCGACGAAGAAGAGCGCCGCGGGAAGCGCGAAGACGGCCGTGAGCAGGAAGTCCTCGGGCGCGCCGTCGTATCGGACGACGTGGAGTGGCCTGAGCCACCGGCGTCGCGGGTGGAGGTACACCGCGCGCGGCGAGGTACGCTCCCACGGCCGGAGTTCGTCGCTGCCGCCGAACCAGTCCGAGACGGCGTGCAGACCCGCCGCGAGGAGGAACACCGCGACGGCGACGCTCGCGGCGGACGGGGCGGCGACGGCGACGAGGGCGGCGACGACGCCCGCGACGGAGGCGTAAATCGGAAAGTGGAGCGTCTTGCGGTGGACGCCGACGAACAGGTCGACGTCGGGGGCGATGCCGCCGAGGAGGGCGGCGACGACGGCGGCGGCGGTGAACTCTGGAACGAGAACCGACGCAGGCACGGCCAAGAGGAGGAGTGCGGCGGCCGCGTGCGTGGTCACCATCATCGTGCGGAGAGACGACGCGAGCGTACTTCAGACCGCGGCAGTCGGCGTCGTTGGCCGCAAGTCTCGATTGGTCGCGGAGGCGGACGGCGCGTCTCAGTCGTCGGCGTGGGCGGGTTCTCCGCCGCCGTCGCGGTCCGAGAGCATCGGTGTCCCGTCGGCGCGGGGGCCGAGCATCGGGCCGTGCGGACCGTCGCCGGGGTCGAGACGCCGCCGTTCGCGGTAGTCCGTCGAGCGTTCGACGGCGGGGCGGCCGATGGCCGATATCATCTCGACGTAGTCGTCGAACGACCGGTACTCGCCGTAGCCGCCGCCCGCGCGTTTCGTTATCTCTTCTGAGAGGATGGTTCCCATGAAGTCGTTCGCGCCGCAGTTGAGCAGTTTCAGCCCCTTCGCGTTACCGAACTTGACCCACGACGACTGGAGGTTCTCGACGTTGTCGAGGAACAGTCGCGAGACGGCTATCATCAGTTCGTCCTCGGCGTCGGAGGCCCCCTCGGTGACGAGGCCGCGGTCGTACAACGGGGTGTTCTGGTGGACGAACGAGAGAGGGACGAACTCGGTGATACCCCCGGTTCGGTCCTGCAGGTCGCGAATCACCTGCAGATGCATGACGCGGTGGGCGGCGTTCTCGACGTGGCCGTACATGATGGTCGCCGTCACGTCCAGTCCGGCGGCGATGGCTCCTTCCATCCCCGCGACCCACTCGTCGGTCGAAATCTTCCCCGGACAGATGACGTCTCGGACCTCGGGGACGAGAATCTCCGCGGCGGTGCCGGGCGCGGAGTGCAAGCCGGCGTCTTTCAGTTCTCGGTAGACGTCTTCGTACGACCAGTCGGTGCCGCGGCGGGCGTGGTACGCCTCTTCGGGCGTCATCGAGTGGAGGTGGACGCCGCCGACGGACATCGCGCGCATCTGTTCGACGTAGGTTCCGGGGTCGTCGTCGTACGCCGCGGGCGGTTTGTAGTCCACCTCGGCGTACGGGTTGTCGTACGATTCGAGAATCTCGCGGTGTTCCTCGTTCAGGACGAACGCGGGGTGGAGTCCGGAGACGGAGGTGACCTCGTAGATGCCCGTGTCGAGGGCGTCTTCGACGACGGCGCGCGACTCGGCGGGCGTCTTCGTGAATCCGGTGTGGTCGTCGTCGTACCCGGTCTCGAACTGGTGGGCGGTGTTCTTGAAGTTACAGAACAGACACCCCGTGTTGCACGCCGTCGTGACGTTGTTGTTCAGGTTCGCGACGAACGTCACGTCGTCGCCGACCATCTCGGCCCGGCGGCGGTCCGCCGCCTCCAGCACCTGTTCTTTCCGCACCGGGTCGACGCCCGGTCGGTCCGTCCCCGTCGTCATCAACTCGATGCCGTCGGCGACGCTCAGTCTGTCGCCCGCCCGCGCCTTCACGAGGGCGTTCTCGAACGACTGGTCGGTGTCGGGGCGGTGTTCGAACTCGAACTCCCCGTCCGGTACCGACGCGTCAGTCATGGTACGTGACACCGCGCGGGCGCACAAAAGTGAGGCGGTATCGGTGACGGCCGGAAGCGCCGAGACAGCACGCCACTCGTCTACGATTATGTCCTCAGCGCGCGTCTCTAGTCGCATGGATACCGAATCGAGCGAGACGAAGACACGGACCGAGTTGCGTTTCTGGCCGAGCGCACTCCTGGGTGCCGTCGTGAGTGTCGTCACGTCGTTCGTCCCGTTGTCTCCCGTCCTCGGCGGCGGCGTGGCGGGCTACCTCTACGGACGGTCCCGAACCGAGGGACTCCGAGTCGGGGCCGCCTCCGGCGTCCTCGCCGCGATACCCGTCGTGGTCGTCGTCGCACTCCTCTTCGGTGGCCTCAGCCTCTTCACCATCGTCGAAGACGCGGCCGGTGCGGCGGCGCTCTTCGTCGGCCTGTTCCTGGTCGCCACGGGAGTCGTCGTCGTACTGGTGGCCGGACTCTCGGCTCTCGGTGGCTATCTCGGCGCGTACGTCCGGGAGACGTCCGGCGGCGGCGACAACGCTCGACGCGAAGGTGCCGGACGCCGCGAGAAAGAACCCGACGTCGACCCGACTATCTGACGCGCGTCGCTTCGCGCGCCTGTCCCCTGTCTTCTCTTCGCGGCATCCGACCCTGCATCGCCTCGACGAGTTCGGGGAGGAGTTCGTCGGCGTCGCCGCGTACGACGTACTCCGCGAGGTGGTCTTTCTCCGTCCGTTCCTCGCCGAGGATGACGAGCGTCCCTCGTTCTGCGGCCTCCTCGGGGAGCGTCGCCACCGGTTCGACCGACAGCGACGACCCGACGACGAGGAGGACGTCGCTCTCCCACGCCATCCGACGGGCCGCGCCGTACGCGGATTCGGAGAGGTCCTCGCCGTTCAGGACGGCGTCGGGCTTGAGATGGCCGTGACAGCCCGGTTCGGAGCAGTGCGGCGGCGACTCGCCCGAGCGAACCCGGTCCAACGCGTCGGCCGTCGGGACGGACCGTCCACACTCGACGCAGGCGGACTGCGAGGCGTCACCGTGGAGTTCGACCAGTCGCCGCGTCCCGGCGTCGGCGTGGAGGCCGTCGGTGTTCTCCGTGAGGACGGCGTCGACGACGTCGAGTTCTTCGAGTCGCGCCAGCGCCCGGTGTGCGTCCGCCGGGTCGGCCGAGTCGTCGTACAGTGCGTCGAGTTCGAGTCCGTCCTCCCAGAATCCGGCCGGGTCGGTCTCGAATCGGTCGATACCGAACATCTTCGGGTCCAGTTCGTCGCATCGAGCGCTTCCGTCTCCCCCGAGTGTCGGAACGCCCGACGTGGCACCCACGTCTGCGCCGGTTAGTACGGTTACCCCGTCGGCCTCGACCAACGTCTCGGCCAGTGTACCCACCTGTTCGTCCATGTTCACGACTGTGTCTCGAACCGACATAAATCTCCCGTTCGATATTATTTTGATACTAAGGCCACCTTAACGATACATGAACGTGGGCATCGTGGAGTTGTGTGGGCTCAGAGTAGGCACGAGAGTGGAAGGATTCTTGTGAGAGGCGGACGCCACCTCTCGTATGACGAGCGTGAAGGAGTTCCGCGTGGAAGCGGAACCGACGGCGGACGAACTCGGTCGCGGCCGGTTCGTCTTCACCGACCAGTACTCCGTGTTCGACTGGGGCGAGATGCCCGACCACGTTCCGGGCAAGGGAGCGTCGCTCTGTACGATGGGCGCGTTCAACTTCGAACTGTTGGACCTCAACCACATCCCGACGCACTACGTCGGGGTGCGAGCGGACGGCGAGGTGAAGGACCTCGGCGACTGTGAGACGCCGCCGACGGAGATGGTCATCGAACTCACGCAGGTGCCCGACCTCCCGTACGTCGGTGGGGGCGAGTACGACTACGAGGCCTACCACGAGGACGCCGGCGAGAACTACCTGATTCCGCTCGAAATCGTCTTCCGAAACACGGTGCCCGTCGGGTCGAGTCTCCGAACCCGAGGGTCGCCCGACGACTACGGCCTCGACGCCGACGAGTGGCCCGACGAATCCGTCGACCTGCCCGCACCGGTCGTGGAGTTCTCGACGAAGTACGAAGAACAGGACCGGTACCTCGGCCGGGACAAGGCCGCGGAGATAGCGGGCGCGGCCGAACTCGACCGGTTGGAGGAACTCGCTCTCGCGGTGAACCACATCCTGACCGAACGCGCCGCCCGCGCCGGGTTCGCCCACGAAGACGGGAAGATAGAGTGTCTGTACCACGAGGGCACGATCAAAGTCGCCGACGTCGTCGGGACGTTCGACGAGAATCGCTTCTCCTACGACGGCCAGGAGGTGTCGAAAGAGGTCGTCCGCCAGTACTACAAGCGGACCGACCCCGAGTGGGTCGACGGCGTCGGCGAGGCGAAGACCCGCGCCCGCGAGGAGGGCGTCGCCGACTGGCGGTCGCTGTGCGAGACGTCGCCGAACCCGCTTCCCGCGTCGGTTCTCACGGCTGTCGCAGAGATGTACGCCGCCGGAACGAACGCCTACACCGAGTCGGAGTGGTTCGACGCGCCGCCGATAGCGGACGCCGTCGACCGCGTGAGAGAGCTGTAACGCCTCGTTAAACGACGGATTACTCGCCGGCCGGCGGGAAACTGGGGAAACCGCGGCCCGTCAGTCGTCGGACGCGTCCGGCGTCGTCTCGTTCTCGCCGAGTGTCGCCGCGAGTCCGTCGACGGGGCGGTCCGGGTTCGCCGCGGTCGCTTCGTCGGTCGTCCCGAGTTGATAGCGACTGCCGTCGACGCCTTCGCGGAGGCTCGTGCGCCCGCGGTGGACGCTCACGGCGTCGTCGAGGTGAAGGCGAATCGCTTCGAGGAGGGCGTCGGCTTCGAGCGGTTGGCCCCGCGAGCGAATCTCGTCTACCGAGGCGTCGTCGGGCACGTCGAACGCCCGTTGGGTGACGATGGGGCCTTGGTCGAGGTCGGTCGTCACGTAGTGGGCGGTGACGCCCGCGATTCGGACGCCCGCCTCCTTCGCCTGCCGGTAGGCGGCCGCCCCGGGGAACGCCGGGAGCAGGGAGGGGTGGACGTTGATGATGCGGTCCTCGTAGCGGAACACCACGTTCGGCCCGAGGATGCGCATGTAGCGCGCGAGGACGATGAGGTCGGCGTCGTACTCGTCCAACAGGTCGACGAGTTCGTCCTCGTCGGGCGACCCCTTCTCGTCGCCCACGTCGTGGAACGGGACGTCGTATCGCTCGGCCAACGGTCGCAAGTCGTCGCGGTTGCCGATGACGACCGATATCTCCGCGTCCAACTCGTCGTTCGCCCACGCCTCGAATAGCGATTCGAGACAGTGGCTCTCCTTCGTGACGAGGACTGCTATCTGCTTCGTCTCTCTGTCGGAAGGGAACCGCACCTGCACGTCGACGCCCAACTCGTCGCCGAGTTCGTGGAGGGCGTCGCGAAGCGTCTCCTCGGTGCAGACCATCTCCGAGGTGTCCGCGTGCAGCGTCATCCGGAAGACGCCCTCGCGGACCGCCTGGTCGATGTCTTCGACGTTGATTCCGCGCTCGAACAGCAGAGTGGTGACGTTCGCGACGAGTCCGGTCTTGTCTCCTCCGATGACGGTAATCTCGGTGAGGGCTGTCATCGGTACCACCTCCGTCTGCTGTCGAACGGTGTCATCGGTGGAGGGAGACGATGGGCGGCCAAAAGGATGTCTTTCGATGCAACGATTGATTCGCGCCGGCCCGCGTGGGACGCCCCGAACGCGCACACGCCTCGCCGGCGCGGGTGACGGTGCGCACGTTCGTGTACACCGAACGCAGTCCAAAACTGCTTTTGCACATGACCGCGCACCACGAACTGATGACGACTTACACCGCCACGGTGACGGTCCGCCTGAAGCGGGGGGTTCTCGACCCGGAAGCCGAGACGACCAAACGCGCGCTCGAACGCCTCGGGTTCGAGTTGGAGTCGCTCCGGTCGGCCGACCAGTTCGAAGTCGACGTGGATGCGGATTCGGCCGGCGAGGCCGAGGACCGCGCCGACGAGATGGCCCAACGACTCCTCGCGAACCCGACCATCCACGACTACGACGTCGAGGTGGCCGAGGCGTAGATGACCGTCGCTTCACTCACTGCGACTTCCGTCGGACTCGCTCACTCGTCCGACGGCTTCCCACTCGTCGGGTCTCGTGGGAACGTCGAGGTCACGCACGGAGGCGTGTCCCGATGACGGTCGCAGTGGTCCAGTTCGGCGGGTCGAACTGCGACCGCGACGCCGTCCGCGCCCTCTCGCATCTCGGTATCGACGCCGAACGCGTCTGGCACGAGGACGGCCTCCCCGAGGACGTGACCGGAATCATGCTCCCGGGCGGGTTCTCCTACGGAGACTACCTTCGCGCGGGCGCGATGGCCGCGCGGTCGCCGATTCTCTCCGAGGTTCGCGAGGCGGCCGCCGACGGCGTCCCCGTCCTCGGCGTCTGCAACGGCGCGCAGGTGGGCTGTGAGTCCGGTCTCACGGACGGCGCGTTCACGACGAACGAGAGCGCGCGCTTCCAGTGCGAACGCGTCTTCTTGCGCGTGGAGAACGCCGACACGCCGTGGACCGCCGCTTACGACGAGGGCGACGTGATAGCGCTCCCCATCGCGCACGGCGAGGGGAGATTCGAGGTAAGCGAGGAGCGATACGACCAGTTGGTCGAGGAGAATCGCGTGCTGTTTCGCTACTGCGACGCCGACGGAAACGTCACCGACGACGCGAACCCGAACGGTTCGCGGGGGAACGTCGCCGGAATCTGCGGCGACTACGGCGTCGGCGTGTTGATGCCGCACCCGGAACGCGCGTGTCTCCCCGACCTGAACGGGAGCACCGACGGTGCGGGCGTCCTCCGCGGGTTCGAACACGCCTGAGTCGGCACTCGGCGAGCGAACTCTCGGAAAAGTGCGACGACGGGGTCCGCCGCCGTCGCGGTCTGTGAGACGGTTCGGGTGTGGGGCCCGGGTGCGCGACTCGTTCGTGACCGGCCCTCCATGAGCAACACGAAGCGGTCCGATGAGCGACCGGGGCCGACTACTGTTCGGTCGTGCACGGCGAACTGGTGGCTATCCACCCGTCGGGGTTGTCCGATTCTCGGATTTCCAGCCAGCCGTCCGCGTAGTACACCGTCTTGTACGTATCCTTCATTATACAGGTGTGACGCCGCTCGAGCGCGCGGGTACGCAGACTTTCACGGTCACGTCACACCCGGATGAACAGTGGGCGGAAACCCCCATCACTACTCACAGCCTTCGAGAACCGTAACCCGCCGTTAGAACGCGGGTTGTGGCTCCCTACTCCCGTTGGACGCCGATTAATTCGGGTTATCGTGCCAGCGGCATCGAGTAGGACGTCTCTTCTTCTATCACGACGTCCCACGTGCCTTCGCACTCACACGACACCTGCGAGAACACCGTCGGGTCCTGTCGCAGGTCGAAGTCCTTGATGGCCTTCTGGACCAAATCGTCGCACTCGCCGCAGTTGTGCGCGCCGCGGTCGGAGCCGTGACCGACGGGGTCGGAGACGACGATGGCGTCCACGTCGGCGGTGGATTCGAGCACGTCCGCGACCGACCAGAGCCACGGCGGGCGGTAGCCGCCGTTGAAGTAGAGTTCGTCCACCATCGTGTACCGCTGGACGTTCGTCGGGTTCATCGAGACGGTGTGACAGTGGTCGACGTCGGCACAGCGTCGGATTGACGACTTCATGTCTTCGACGGCCTCCGATTCCGAGAGGAACGGCGGTTTCATCAGCAGGTACGCCTTCACGCCCGCCCCGACGGCACCGGCCTCCGCGCAGGCGTCCTCGAAGTCCGAGAAGTCGAAGTACTTGTTCACGCAGTCGTGGCGGACGCGGTCCGTCGCCGTCTCCAGCCCGATTGCCACGTCGGTTTCCAGCCCCTGCGAGGTGAAGTCCTCCAGTTTCTCCCGTTCGACGAAGTCCGGGAGCGACTCCACAACGATTCGCTCGCGGTCCGAGAACGTCTCGCCGATGGCCGCGCGCGTCTCCGCGCCGACTTCGCGTTCGTCGAGGAAGCTACCGGAGGTGTATATCTTGATGAGTTCGGCCGTTTCGCCGTCGTCTAACTGCTCGGCCTCGTGGTCCAGACAGACCTGAATCTGGTCCATCAGCGCCTCGTGCGCGACGCTGCCGCCCTCGACGGACTCGGCGACGTAGCCGCACATCGTACAGCCACCGGCCCGCGCCCAGCGACAGCCGCCCGTGTTGAGAATGATGGTGAGCGACTGCTTCACGCCGTCCGGGGTGTTGTCCTCGTCCATCCAGACGCGCGTGGGTTCGTGCGGGTCGTACGTCCGGTCTTTGCGCGAGCGAATCTCGCGCATCACTTCGTTGTGGGCGTCCATGCCCTTCCCCCGTTCGTACACTTCGGGGCTCGGCTGACTCATTACCGAAGCTATCCGACGGGCCCGTAAATCCGCTTCGCCTGCGGCGCGTGCGAGGAAACGTTATCCACCTCGCCTCCGAACGTCACTCGTGCCAACACGACGCACGGTCCTCGCGTCGCTCTCGGTCGTCGGGGCGACCTCCCTCGCGGGGTGTGACGCTCTCGGTCGCACGTCGCCCGAGTCGACGCCGGAGCGCGAGACGACGGCGTCGCGAGCGACGTCCACGTCCTCGGGGACGGCGGCGGCCGAGGCGACGTCCTCGTCCTCGCTCCCGTACCGCGCGGCCGACGAGACGGAGAACGTCGACAGGCCGCGCGGCGTCGTCGTCAGGAACGTCGGCGTCGAGTCGCGCTTCGCGACGGTCGTCGTGGCCCGCGGCGACGAGACGGTGTTCGTCGAGAGCGCCGACTACGCGCCGCAGGGGACGGGTCGGACCCGGCGCTACCCCGAACTCGTCGCCCGTCGCGGGACGTACGAGGTGTACGTGGAGACGGGCGACGGCGCGACCGGACGCGGCGTCCTCCGCGTCGACGACGTGCACGACGACGCCGTCGTCGAACTCGGGCCGGCGGTCAGGGTTCGCCAGACCGTCCGCTGTGCGCCCGACTGCGGGGCCATCTCTCGCGGCGGCGACGCGAAACCGTTCGGCAACCCGCGATGGCCGGAGGTGGACGCGTGGGCGGGCTACACCGTCACCGTGGCGAACGCGGGCGAGAACACGCACGACGTGCGCGTCGTCTTCGACGTGGACGGCGAGACGGTGCTGGACTACCGCTACCGACCGCCGCGAGGAACGGTGCTCGGTTTCCCGACGGTGCCGCCGCTCAGACGGCTTCGGGTGACCGTCGAGGCGAACGGCGACCGCTGGCGCGGCCGACTTGACGAGGACCGAAGCGTCGCCCTCCCACTCGCCGTCGACGGCGACGGCGTGCGCGTGGACGCGTGGCCCGACGCGGGCGCGGACCTGAGAGTTCGGAACGAACGCGGTCCCCGGACGGTGACGGTCACGCTCACCCGAAGCGGGAACCGGGTCGCCGAGTGGAGCGGCGAACTCGACGAGAACGGGACCGCCACGGTGGACGACTTCGTCCCCGGACCGGGGCTGTACCGCGTCGTAATGACGCTCGGCGACGGCGGGGACGGCGGCGCGCGGACGAGCACCCGAAGCGTCGTCGTCACGCGTCACGGCCTCCTCCTCGTCCGCGCCCGCGACGGCGTCGACGCGTTCTTCGTTCGGTGACCGGGGCGAACCGATTTGTGCCGTCGCGGCGAACGTTCTCCGTGCGACGACTCGACGCGACGAACAGACGGCGTCTGTTGGGGGCCGTGGCGACCCTCGGGTCTGTCGGACTCGCGGGGTGCAACGCCCTCGTCGGTTCCGGCGGCGAGGAAACCTCGAAGGGACGCGACGGCACCGCGCGGTCGGAGACGACGACGAAGCGTCGACCGAACGGGCGCGGGGAGGCGCTCGAACAGACGGTGTCGGTCGGGAACCCGAACGCGACGGACGCCTACGTCACCGTCGTCGTCACCGACGAGTCCGACCGGACGGTGTTCGTCGAGAGCGCGGCGTTGACGCCCGGGGAGCGCCGTCCGCTCGACGCGTCGATTCCCGAGTCGGGCTCGTACCGCGTCCTCGCCGAGACGAGCGACGGGCGGCGCGAGACGTTCGAGTGGACGAGCGACGAACGCCTCGACGGGTTCTCGCTGACGGTCCTGCCCGACGGCTTCGACTTCTGGCGGGTCGCGTGGTGTCGCGACTGCGCGCTCGGCCGCGGCGCGAGCGACGACGTGCCTCTCCCCGGCGACGGGAGCGGTCGGTGGTACGCCCCGGCGAGTCTCGTCTTGGAGAACCCCGAGACGGTGGTGCGGACGGCCCGCGTCGAAGTCGAACTCGACGACGCGACGCTGGTCGACGGCGCGTACGAGGTGCCGGCGGGGACGCAAGTAGAGGTCCCGATAACGTACAGAAGCGGCGAGTACCGGGTACGCGTCGAACTCGACGAGAGCGTGGTGGCCGAGTCGTGGACGGTGCCGGGACAACCGAGTCTGTTCGTCGACGTACGCGACGCGACGACGGGGTGCGGACCGGCGAACTCCGAACTGACCGTGGTGAACTACGACGACAAGACGCACGCCGTCGACGTGCGAATCGAGTCCGGAGACGAGGAACTGTTCGCGGAGCGATGGACGCTCGGGGCCGACGAGTCGACGAGCGTCGTCCCCGTCTCGTCGTCGGGACGGTACGGCGTCCGCGTCCAGATAGACGACGCCGACCCGTTCTACTCGGTGTGGTGGTCGTGTCCGCCCCGCGGCGCCGCCGCCGTCGTCGTCGACGCGTCCGGCGGCGGGTCGCTGAGCCAGATGCGGTGGTGACCGCTAGTCGCCGAGCGGTGTCGGGCGAAACCACATTTACCGGCCGGAACCGCCGATATTCGGTGACAGTACCGCCGTTCGGGTCGCAGAGCCCGCCACGACGTAATCAGTATCAGTTACGTCTCCGTGGGAACGACTAACCCGCTTCCGTCCGTCTATAAGGGTAGATAGTTACTTATGACCGACCAAGGCGGATTCCAAGACCACGTAGCACGGGTGGACCTCTCTTCGGGGGAGGTGCAGTACGAAGGCATCGACGACGACGACGCGCGGAAGTACATCGGCGGGCGCGGACTGGGCGTGAAGTACGTCTTCGACCAAGGGCCGGACGTGGACCCGATGGGGCCGGACAACCTCCTCGCGTTCATGAACGGCCCGCTCACGGGCACACAGGCCCCGATGAGCGGACGCATCGCCGTCGTGACGAAGTCGCCGCTGACGGGAACCGTCACGGACTCCCACCAGGGTGGCTGGTCGGGTGCGCGACTCAAGTGGTCCGGGTTCGACGGCCTCCTGTTCGAGGGCAAGTCCGAGGACCCGGTGTACGCCTACGTCGAGGACGGCGAAGTCGAACTCCGCGACGCCTCGCACCTGTGGGGGAAAGACGTCCACGAGACGATGGACGCACTCGAATCGGAGGTCGACGGCGCGTTCGGCAAGAACCTCTCCGTGATGGCCGTCGGCCCCGGCGGCGAGAACGAAGTCCGGTACGCCTGCATCATGAACGAGGACGACAGAGCCTCGGGCCGCGGCGGCACGGGCTGTGTCATGGGCTCGAAGGGGCTCAAGGCCGTCGTCGTCAAGTCCGGAACGAAGATGCCGAAACCGGCGAATCCCGAGCAGTTCACCGAGGGCTATCAGAACGCGATGCAACTCATCCGCGAGTCCGACGTGACCGGCCCGAACGAGGGCGGTCTCTCGCTGTACGGGACGAACGTCCTCATGAACCTCACCGAGGAGATGGACGGGTTGCCGACGCGCAACGCGAAGTACACCTCCACGAGCGCAGAGGCCGAGGAGAGCCCCGACGAACCGAACATCGACGCCGAGAAGGTGTCCGGTGAGAACGTCCGCGAGAACATCCTCGTCGACGAGCCGACCTGTCACTCCTGCCCCGTCGCCTGCAAGAAGGAGGTCGAAGTCACCTACGAGCGCAAGGGTGAGGAGCTGAACGTCCGCGGCGAGTCCTACGAGTACGAGTCCGCGTTCGCGCTCGGTCCGAACTCGATGAACGACGACCGAGACAGCATCGCCGTCATGATCGATATGTGCAACTACCTCGGTATCGACACCATCGAGGCCGGGAACATGATCGCCATGGCGATGGAGATGACCGAAGAGGGCAAACTCGACGGTCTCGGTGACGGTATCGAGTGGGGCGACGTCGAGCACATGATGGACCTCCTCGAACAGATCGCTCACCGCGACTCCGACCTCGGTGACCTCCTCGCGGGCGGTGCGCGCCACATCGCCGAAGAGATGGACGCCGAGAGCAACTCGCTGGCCGTCAAAGGCCAGACCATCCCCGCGTACGACCCGCGTGCGATGAAGGGCATGGGTATCGGCTACGCCACCTCGAACCGCGGCGCGTGCCACCTGCGCGGTTACACGCCGTCGGCGGAGATTCTCGGTATCCCGGAGAAGGTCGACCCGCAAGACTGGGAGGGCAAGGGCGAACTCTGCGCGCTGTTCCAGGACATGCACGCCATCTCCGACTCGTTCGACATCTGCAAGTTCAACGCCTTCGCGGAGGGTATCGACGAGTACGTCCTCCAGTACAACGGCATGACCGGGCTGGACGTGACCGAGGACGAACTGATGGAGACCGGCGACCGAATCTACACGCTCGAACGCTACTACAACAACCTCGCCGGCTTCGACGGCGCGGACGACTCGCTGCCCGCCCGGTTCGTCGAGGGCGAGGGCGCGATGCCCGGACAGGGCGCCTCGGAGGGTCAGCTCTGTGAACTCGACGAGATGAAAGAGGAGTACTACGCCCGCCGCGGATGGGTGGACGGCGTCGTCCCCGACGAACGCCTCGAAGAACTCGGCATCGACGTCGGCCCCGGCACGGGCGTCTCCTCCGGCGACAGTCCCGCACCGGCGGACGACTGAGCGAACCGAACCCTATCTTTTCGGCCGTCGCCAGACGCCGAGCGTCAGCGATTCCACAGCGCGGACGCGACGACGCCACCGACTCCGCCGAAGCCGACAGCGGCGACGAAGGAAGCGAGAATCGACCGCCAGATTCTGAGTCCCACGGACTCGCCGTCCAGCGTCTCGGGCGGGAACCCCGTCGTCCCCAGTCGGACGTAGCCCTCGGCGTTCGGCGGGACGTCGCCGACGCCGACACGGGCGACGAGGACGAAGAGAGCGAACAGCGGAACGTAGCCGAGAGCGACGGCCGCACCCGCGGCGAGTCCGCCTCTCGCACTCCGCGCCCAGCTCGAGCGTCGCGCCGAGAGGAGGCCCGCCCCGGCGAGCGTCGCGGGTGCGAGAAGTCCGAGCCACCACCAGCCGTCGGCGGAACCGTCGAGCGACGTGACGAGGTTGCGGCGGACGACCACCGTCGGTTCGACGAACGACACCGCGAGACCCAGACTCCCGCCGTACGTCCAGAGCGGAACGAACGGCCACGGGGCGGGCTTTCCGCCGGTCATCGTCGTCACGGCGTCGAGCGTGGAGAACGGACCGTCCGTCGCGACGGCGACCCAGAGGGCGACGAACGCGACGCCGACGACGAGAGCGGCCACACCGAGAGCGGCGGCGAGGCGGGCGAGCGAACGAGCGCCGGTGTCGGCGTGTCGGGCGTCGTACTCGGAGGACACGCCGGGAGTCGTCGGCTATCCAACAAGTGCTTTCGGGTTCAGACGACGAAGCGAAGCAGCCACAGCGTCACCATTCCGGCCGCGATGGTGGCGAACACGTCCTCTGCGACCCACGCGACGGCGGCGGCGACCAGTCCGGCGAGGAGTCGTTCGTTGCCGACCGAGAGCGCGAACCCCTCGGAGAGCGACAGCGTGACCGGCGCGAACGTCGCGGACCCGTCGGTGACGACGAGCGACGGGACGACGAGGGCGGCGAACACGGCGGGCGGGACGAACCGGAGCGCGTGGTTCAGTCGCGGCGGCACCGTGTCGACGCGGCCGAACAGGTAGACGAACGACGCGCGGATGGCGAACGTCGCGACGCCGACGGCGAGGACGACACCCCAGATGGCCACTGGGCCGTAGTCGGTCGGCATCAGTGACTCGCCTCCGTCGTGACTGCGGTGTCACCGAGTGCGGAGACGACGACGCCCGCGAGGACCCCCGCGACGGCACCGGCGACGAGGCCGAGGTTGAACGGGAGACCCGTCCCGCCGGCGACGGGGACGACTTCGCCCGCGACGGCGACGCCGCCGCCGACGACGGCCGCCGCGAGACTCGGGCGGTTCGACACCGCCGGAACCAACAGCGCGAGGAAGACGAGGGGGACGGCGAACTCCAGGCCCCACGACTGGGGGACGCCCGCGCCGAGGGCGATACCGACTATCGCACACACCTGCCAGACGCTCCACAGCGAGAACGCGACGGTGAGGTAGTAGATGCGCCGCTCGCGCTTCGTCGGACCGTCGCCGTCGCCCGGTTCGTTGTAGCGAGCGATGGCGAGCGCGTACGCCTGGTCGACCAAGAGGTACGAGGAGACGGTCTTCCAGCGAGTGCGGAAGTCGCGGAAGTACGGCGCGATGGAGGCCGAGTACATCAGCATCCGGAGATTGATGACGACGGCGGTGAGGAAGACGACGACGAGTTCCGCGTTTCGACCCAACAGGTCGACCATCGCCAACTGCGACGCGCCGGCGAAGACGACGACGGAGAGACCCACGGCCTGCAACGGCGAGAGTCCCGCTTCCACGGCGGCGACCCCCGAGACGAGGCCGAACGGAACGATACCGAGGAGAATCGGACTCACGTCGCGGACGGCGCGACGGACCTCACTCGGGAGACGAGAACTGGACACACTCGTGGGTGGACGATGCCCGCACTAACCGCTACCGTTTCCGGCACGGGCGGCCGTGGTCACTCGGAGGCGCCTCTCGTGTCCGCTCCGCGTCACGTCCATTGCCGTCCGTCCAGTACACGAGAGCGTGTACGACGACGTCTTGATCCTCACGGACGGGTCCGAGGCGAGCGACACAGCACTGAGCCACAGGATAGCAATCACGTCGAGTACGGGTGCGACGGTGCATCTCCTGCACGTCGTCGGCGTGGGTATCGAGATGTCCGCGTCCGGCGTCGGAGACGTCGCGGACGAACTCACCGAGACGCTGGACGAGGAGACGAAAGAGGCGGTCGGCCGCGCCGAGAAGAAGGCCAACGAGGCCGGCGTGACGTCCGAACGGGTCGTCCTCGAAGGCGTCCCCGAAGACGCGATACGCCAGTACAGCACCGACCACGGAATCGACCTCGTCGTCGTCGGGGAGAGCGAGGATTCGACCCTCTCGGAGCGGTTCTTCGGGACCACGACGGACGAAGTTGTGCAGTCGGCACCCGTCTCGACGCTGGTCGCTCGGGACTGACTCCCGACAGTTCGACCCCGGCCCCCCGAGACGGCGGGGTCTCCTCTCGTTCGATATCGCTACATCGGGTTTACAACTCGCGTGGGCAGTGAGCGACCGCTACGGTCTCCGGCGCGGACGGCCGCAGTCGCTCAGCAGTCCTTGTCGTCCAAAAAGCCGTGGTACGGACAGGCGTACTCGTCGCGAATCAGTTGTTCGTCGACGATGGTAAGCCCGAGTGCGTCTAACTCTGTGCTGATGCGGTTGAGGTCGTCGTGGTCTTTCCCGATGGCGTTCACGTAGACGTTCCGCTCGCCGGTCATGATCTCACGCACCGCCGTCACACCCCGGATACCTCGCGCTTCGTTCGCGAGATCGCCTCGTTCCGGCACCGACGCGGTACAGATTATCTTTGTGTACAGCGGATAGCCGGCGAGGTCGTAGTCGATGTCGATGTGGTAGCCTCGGATGACGCCGGTCTCCTCTAACTTGTTGAGACGAGTCCGAACCGTACTCGACGAGAGTCCGAGTTTCTCCGCGATATCCGTGGACGACGTCGACCTCGCGTCCTGCTGTAGGTAGTACAAGATGTGCCTATCGACGGAGTCCAGTTCGCCCTTTTTCATCGATGATGGATGGTGGCGCGCCGAACGCGTATAGTCTTGTTCCGTCTCTGCCATCCTGTTCTCTCGCCGCCCGTTTGCGTGAGCCACCGCACATTTGAGGAGACGATAATGAACAATATCCGCCCACGTTTTGACGGGTCGTCAAATATACCGCCTAACTTATCAGCTTCCGTCATCAAAGACGGAGTATACATCGTGGAGAGATCTGTCCCATCGACCCACTCGGAGCACGCAATGACCCCAGCACGAGCCAACGGAGGCACCTCGTCTCACGAGATTCGAGCGGCAACGCACTACGTACTAGGCGGTGCTCACCTCGGTACCGCGGTCGCCGAACGGTTGCAGGCTGCTGGTCACCGAGTCGCCATCGTCGACGAGTCGTACGAGTCGAGCGACGTCCCCGGATTCGCGGGCGATCCAGCGATCCCCGACGTCCTCGCGGCGTCGGGAGTCGCCGACGCGGACGTCGTCGTCGTCGCGGCGCGCTCGGACCGTCGCAGTTTGCTCATCGCACAACTCGTCCGGGCCCGGTTCGACGTTCCGCGAGTCGTCGCACTCGTCGACAAACCCGAGCGAACGTCGCTCTTCGCAGACGCGGGTCACGAACCGCTGTGCGTGACGTCTGCGGTCTCTGCGGCGGTTGGTGAATCCGTATGAAAGAACTGGAACGCGACCTCGGCCTCCCGTCGGTCCTCGCGATAAGCATCGGCGCGATGATCGGCAGTGGTATCTTCATTCTGCCCGCGCTCGCGCTGGAAATCGCGGGACCGTCGGTAATCGTTGCGTACGCGCTGGCGGGACTACTCGTCGTTCCGGCGGCCCTCTCGAAGTCCGAGATGGCGACCGCGATGCCCGAGGCCGGCGGGACGTACATCTACATCGAGCGCGGCATGGGCCCGCTGCTCGGCACGATTGCGGGCGTCGGTACCTGGTTCTCCCTGTCGTTCAAGGGGGCGCTCGCGCTCGTCGGCGGCGTACCGTATCTGCTCTTGCTGTTCGACCTGCCGCTGAAACCGGTCGCGTTGGGGCTCGCGGCGGTGTTGATACTCATCAACGTCGTCGGCGCGAAACAGACCGGTCGTCTCCAAGTCGTCATCGTCGTCGTCATGCTGGCCGCCCTCGGGTGGTTCGCCGCCGGAAGCGCGCCGAGCGTTCAGTCGGCCAACTACGCGAACTTCTTCGCCGACGGTCTGGGTGGCCTCCTCGCCGCCACCGGCCTCGTGTTCGTCTCGTACGCGGGCGTCACGAAGGTGGCGAGCGTCGCCGAAGAGGTCGAAGACCCGGGTCGTAACATTCCGATCGGTATCCTCGGGTCGCTCGGCTTCACGACGGTGCTGTACGTCGCTATCGTGGCGGTTCTGGTCGGCGTCACGGACCCGGGGAGCGTCGCCGGGTCGCTGACGCCGGTCGCGGTCGCCGCGGAACAGACTCTCGGTCAGGTCGGTGTCATCATCGTCATCCTCGCGGCCATCCTCGCGCTGATTTCGACGGCCAACGCCGGGATTCTCTCCTCGTCGCGGTACCCGTTCGCCATGAGCCGTGACAGTCTCGTTCCGCCCGCGTTCTCGTCGGTGAGCGACCGATTCGGGACGCCCGTGGCTTCCATCACGCTCACCGGCGCAGTGTTGCTGGTGCTGATAGCGTTCGTCCCGATTCTGGAGATAGCGAAACTCGCGAGCGCGTTCCAGATTCTGGTGTTTGCACTCATCAACCTGGCCGTCGTCGCCTTTCGCGAGGGAAGCGCGGAGTACGAGCCCGAGTTCACGTCGCCGTTGTACCCGTGGATGCAGATATTCGGTGCCATCACCGGGGTGCTCTTGCTCACGCAGATGGGGGCCATCGCCCTTCTCGGCGCGGTCGTCATCACCGTCGGAAGCGTCCTTTGGTATCTGTTCTACGTCCGCCCGCGGGTGAGCCGAGAGGGTGCGGCGACGGATGCGGTCCGCCGACGCGTCGGCAGAGACGTCCTCACGGAGACGGAGTCCGCCGTCGAGCATCCCTCCCGCGAGGTGCTCGTCGCCCTCACCAAGAACCTCGACGAGAGTCGAGAGCGGTCGCTGGTGGCGCTCGCCGCTGACCTGGTTCGCTCCGACGACGGCCGCGTGGTCGTCGTTCGGTTCGAGGAAGTGCCCGACCAGGCCCCCCTCACCGACGACGTGACGGTACAGTCCTCCGCAGACCTCTCCTACGAGGCCCGAATCGAGTCGCTCTCGGACGAGTTGGACGTCGACATCGAAGCCGACGAGGTGGTGAGCCACGACACGAAGCACGCGGTCGTCAACTTCGCGGACGACCGGGGCGTCGATACGATAGTGGCCGAGCACGAACCGCTTCGCCTCCGGTCTCGACTGTTCGGCGACCCCATCGACTGGGTCGTTCGCCACGCGCCGTGCGACGTCCTGTTGGTGGACAACCTCGGCTACGACCGGCCGGAACACGTCGTCCTCTCGGGAGACGGGGGTCCGTACCCGCCGCCGGCGGTGAACGTCGCCGGAGCGGTCGCCACCGCGAACCGAGGTGACGTCTCGCTTTGGCACCCCGCCGACCGGACCGAGACCGACGAGTACGAGCGGACGATAGACGACTACGAGGCCGAACTCTCGGCGATGCTCTCGGTCCCGGTTCGGTCGAGAACCGTTCAGTTCGACGGGGGACAGCCGTCGCGTCCCGACGTCGTCGTGCGTCGCGGGACCGACGCGGGACTCCGAAACGTCCTGTTCGACCGCAGTCCGGTCGTCCCGAGTCCCGGTTGTACGACGGTGACGGTGTACCCGCACAAGTCGCGTCAACCGCGGTTCACCCGGCGACTCCTCGAACGACTCACGTTCTGAGCGGGGAGTTCCCCCGGGGTGACGCGTATCCGTCCGCGCCCGTCGCCGGCGTCGCCACCGAACGCTGTCGACGACTCAGGCGTCGAGAAACCGCCGAAAGACTCCTCAGCGAACGTTTCGAGTGGTCTCGTAGGCGACCCCCGATACATCGCATTCTGCGATACAGAACTTCGAATCGCCGGCGACTGCCTCCACTGGACCGTCTTCGCCGGACCGTCTCCGCTGGACCGGAAACGACTCGCGGGACGGACCGTGGTCTCGCACCGAACGCGTGTCGCAGAACGACCGTCCCTCAAACGAAAGCGGCGGTCGGAACGCCGTCAGCGACCGACGACGACGGCTTCGCGAATCTCCAGTGCGGTCTCGAACTCGTCTCTGCGACCGGCTTTCGTGCCGATTCGGAGTAGTTGCTGTTCGTGTGCACGCCGAAGGGCGTCCGCCTCGCGGGGTTCGAGTCCGAGGTCCGAACCGAGTTCGGTCCAGTGACCCTCGGGGACGAGAAAGAGCGTGCGGTCGTCCCCGTGATGGACGGACTCGAACTCCCGGTCGTAGTCGTCGAACCGAGACCGCAGGTGCGCCTGCGCCAGACGGACGAGTTCGGGTAGTCTGTCGGGCGTGACGCTGGCGCGTGCGCCGGCGAGGAGGAGGACGTCGCCGTCGAGCGGAATCGTCTCGGGCACCGTCTACCCGCCCGCGCGCATCGCCTTCTGCGAGAAGCGTTCGACCACGCCGTCGAGCACGGAGGGGTCGCCCTCGAACACGATGGTCACCTCGGTGAGTTCAACCGTCGGGCCGATAGAGACGGTGTCGGCCGAGTAGGTGGCGTCCCACCCGTCGCCTTCGACCGCGTCGTCGGCGACGCGTTCGCCGCCGACCTTCTCTAAGTACTCGCCCGCGAGACGGGCGGAGATGCCGCGGAACGCTTTCTCGCGCGTCACCCAGTCGTCTTTTGAGTCACTCACGCGCGCCTCCGGCGACGGGCGGGAAGATACTCAGTGTGTCGTCCTCGTCTATCGCGGTGTCGACGCCCTGTTCGTGTTCGACGTCGCGGCCGTTCAACAGGACGTTCACCTGCGGGCGGACGTGTCCGTCTTCGAGGATTTCTCCGGCGAGGCCGTCGAACTCGGCTTCGAGTTCCCGGAGGACGTCGCCGACCGTCGACATCTCGTAGTCGCGTTCGATGGTCTTCGACCCCACCGCCTCCCGGAAGTTAGCGAAGAACCGCAACTGCACAGTCATACCGTCTACTGTGTCGCAGTGAACTAAAAATGCGCGTCCACGGTCAGCGCTTGCCGAATCGGATGCCGTCCTCGACGAGGCGGTAGTTCCGCTCTCTGTCGACGTGCGCGTCCAGCCACTCGTACTCGCGAATCTGCGCGATGAGGTCGGCTTGCAGGTTGCGCCACGCGATGGCGTAGATGGGCGACTGCCCCCACGCGCGGAGTTCGGGGACGAACGCGTCGTACGTCTCCATCCGGTCTTCGAGATGTTCGATGGCGTCGACGGCGTAACTCGCCGCCTCGGCGTCCGACTCGGCGCGTTCGAAGGCGTCGTTCAGACTCGACTCGATACCTCGAACCGCCCGCTTCAGGTCCGCGGCGGCGTTCGCGCCGTCGTCCGGAAGCGAGTCGAGAATCTGCTGGGGGACGCCGAGAGAGACGCGTCGGTCGGTGCTGTCGTCTGTCATACCCGAACGGTGGACGCCGCGGGTGAAAAAGTCGTGGGAGGCGGCGTCACCGACCGACGCCGCTCAGTCGCTGGCGTTCGCTCGTTCCAACTGGTTCGCGACCAGACGGTCGAAGTCGACGCCCTCCGTGCGGTACTGTTCGCGTTTCGCGAGGGTGACGTGGCCCTTCTCGGTTATCTCGTACAGTCCGGAGTTCTTCGCGGGTCCGACTCTGTCGACGAGTCCGTAGTCGGCGAGGACTGGCAGTCGCGTGTTGATGTACGACCGGTTCTTGTCCAACTCGTGCGAGAGGTTCACCGCGGTGTTCCGCTTGTCGTTCGAGAGGGCGTTCAGGATGTCGAAATCGGTGGGGACTGCCAGTTTCATGGCGTTGACCTTGCTATCAGCTACGCGGTTAAATACTAAATGCATACCATGTTGTCAATTCATCAAGTCCGATAGGATATACCACCAGTTTGTCAAGGGTTGTCCAACCCGAGTTCACGAAACGTGAAAATAATACGGCGACGTTACTCGGATAGATACTCGCGGGCGGCGTCGAGCAACCGGTCGCCGTAAGTCGATTTCGCGTCCGATTCTGTCACGACGCCGAGTCTGAGGTCACGGGCGAGGGCGGCGGGGTCGCGGTCGGATGCGGGCCCGTAGCCGCCGGCACCGGGGGTTCGGATACTGACCACCGACCCCGGGGGGAGTTCGCGCGTCGTCTTCCCCGGGAGTCGGTCGACGTCGGCACCGTCGTCGTCGACGAGGGCGGCGTCGCCGGGTTCGCCGTCTTCGCCGCCGGCGAGGCCGTACGGCGCGTGCGTCCGGCGGTCCGCGAGGAGGCTGAACGTCGCCTCGTGGTCGCGGACGCGGATGTCGCGGCGCAGTCCCAGACCGCCCCGGAACTGCCCCGCGCCGCCGGAGTTCTCGCGGAGTTCGTAGCGTTCGACGCGGAGGGGGTACGCCGTCTCCAACACCTCTGCGGGCGTGTTCATGGTGTTCGACATGTGGACGTGAACGGCGTCCATCCCGTCCTTGCCTGCACGCCCGCCGAACCCGCCGCCCTGCGTCTCGTAGAACGCGTACGGGCTCTCGGTGCGGGGGTCGGTGCCGCCGAAGGTGACGTTGTTCATCGTCCCCTGCGACCCGGCGACGACGCGTTCGGGGACGACGGAACCGAACGCGCCGAGGACGGCGTCGGTCACTCGCTGTGAGGTCTCTAAGTTGCCGCCGACGACGGCCGCCGGGAGCGTCGGGTTCACGATGGTTCCCTCCGGTGCTTCGATGGTGACGGGGCGGTAACAGCCGTGATTCGGCGGGATATCGGGGTCGGTGACGCAACGCACCGCGTAGTACGTCGCAGACGCCGTGACGGCGAAGACGGCGTTTATCGGTCCCTCGGTCTGCGCGGCGGTTCCCTCGAAGTCGACGACCACCTCGTCGCCGTCGACGGTGACCGCGACTTCCACGGGGAGGTCCTCGTTCCCGCGGCCGTCGTCGTCCAACAGGTCCGAGAACTCGTACGTGCCGTCGGGAAGGTCAGAAATCTCCGCCCGCATCCGCCGTTCGGAGTAGTCTTTCACGGCGTCGAGGATGGTCGGTAACTCGTCGCCGTGTCGCTCCGCGAGGTCCGCGAACCGCCGCCGTCCGGTGGCGTTGGCGGCCTCCTGCGCGCGCAGGTCGCCGCGTCGCTCTTCCGGGGTTCGCACGTTCGCGAGAATCATCGCGAGGACGTCCTCGTTCACCTCGTCTCCGCTGGCGTACTTCACCGGCGGGATGCGTAGTCCCTCCTGGTATATTTCGGTGGAGTCGGCGGCGACGCTGCCCGCGCGGGCCCCGCCGATGTCGGCGTGGTGCGCGCGGTTGGCGGCGTAGGCGACCACCTCGCCGTCGACGAAGACGGGCGAGACGAGGGTCAGGTCGGGGAGGTGGGCACCGCCGCGGAACGGGTCGTTCAGGAGGACGGCGTCGCCGGGCGACAGCGTCTCTCTCGGGAACCGGTCGACGGCCGCCCGCACGGAGAACGGCATCGCGCCGAGGTGGACGGGCATCGTCTCCGCCTGGGCTATCATCTCGCCCTCGGCGTCGAACAGCGCCGTCGAGCAGTCGCGCCGTTCCTTGATGTTCGGCGAGTAGCCCGTGCGGACGAGGTTGGCGTTCATCTCCTCTGCGATGGCGGCGCAGGCGTTGCGGACGACTTCGAGGGTGACGGGGTCGACGTCGGCCGCGTCGCCGGCCCCGTCGCCGGCCGCGCCCGCCTCGTCGCGCGCCGTCATTCGCCCACCTCCACGACGAGGGCGGCGGAGTCGTCTATCCGCACCCGTTGGTCGGAGTGGACGACGACGGTGCTCTCCGCGCCTTCGACGACGGCGGGGCCGTCGAACTCGCCGCCGAGAGGGAGCAGCGAGCGGTCGTAAATCGGCGCGTCGTACGCGTCGCCGGAGAGGACGACCCGGCGCGTCTCTCGAACCGCGTCGGAAACCGCTCCCTCGCGAGCCTCGACGGTGAGGTCCGGCGGCGAGACGAGGCCGCGGGCGCGGAGGCGAAGCGTGACGAGTTCGACCGGTTCCTCGGGCGAGGCGTGGCCGTATCGGCGTTCGTGCGCCGCGTCGAATCGGTCTCTCGCCTCGTCGAGCGTGGACGCGTCGACGTCGGGGTCGACGGGGACGGAGAGTTCGAACGACTGCCCGGCGTAGCGGAGGTCCATCGACGCCTCGAACTGCACCGTCTCGTCGGTTCGCCCCTCGGCGGCGAGTCGCTCTCGCCCCTGCGCGACGAATTCGGAGAAGGTGTCGCGGACGTCGCGGGCGTCCACGTCGGCGAGACGCCGAACGCGGGAGGTGCTGTAGTCGTAGATGACGTCGCTGATGAGCAGTCCGAGCGCGGAGAGGACGCCCGCCGTCCGCGGGACGACGACGCGCGGGACGTCCAACGCGGCGGCGAGCTCCGTCGCGTGGAGCGGACCCGCACCGCCGAAGGCGACGAGGGCGAACTCGCGGGGGTCGTGCCCGCGTTCGACGCTGACGACGCGGAGCGCGCGTTCCATGTTGGCGTTCGCGACGTCGAGGACGCCCTGCGCCGCCCCCTCCGGAGTCGTGTCCAGTTCGGCCGCGAGGTCGGCGAACGCGGATTCGACCGCCTCGCGGGTCTCCGAGAGGTCGTCCGCGAGGAACGCGCCGGGGTCGATGCGGCCGAGGAGGAGGTGCGCGTCGGTGATGGTCGGGTCGGTGCCGCCGCGCCCGTAGCAGATGGGTCCGGGAGTCGCGCCCGCAGAGCGCGGACCGACGCGGAGTGCGCCGCCGGAGTCCAGCCACGCGATGGACCCGCCGCCCGCGCCGACGGTGTGGATGTCGACGGTGGGAACCGAGACGGGGTAGTCGCCGACGTTCGTGTCGGTGGTGACGAACGGTTCTCCGTCGGTCACGAGCGAGACGTCCGTCGAGGTGCCGCCCATGTCCATCGTCACCACGTCGTCGAACCCGCAGGCTCCGGCGACGTGCGTCGCTCCCTGTACCCCCGCCGCGGGGCCGGAGAGGAGCGTGTTGACCGGTCGCTCTCGGGCGGCGTCCGCGGTGATGATGCCGCCGTTCGACTGCATAATCTTCACCGGCGCGTCGACGCCCGCGTCCGCGACTTCGTCGGTCAGACGCCCGAGGTAGCGGTCCATCACGGGTTTCAGTCCGGCGTTGAGCGCCGTCGTCAGCGTGCGCTCGTACTCGCGAATCTCGGGGAGGACCGCCGACGAGAGCGAGACGGGCACGTCGACGCCCTCCTCGCGGAGAATCTCTCGGACGCGACGCTCGTGGTCGTCGTTCTCGAAGGGAAAAAGGAGCGAGACGGCGACGCTCTCGACGCCCGTCTCCCGCAGTTCCGCGGCGAGTTCGCGCACGTCGCTCTCGGCGAGGGGTTCGAGTTCCGCGCCGCGTTCGTCGACTCGTCCGCCGACTTCGTAGCGTCTGTCGCGTTCGACCACCGGCGTCGGCTTCTCCGCCTGGAAGTCGTAGATGTCGGGACGGTTCTGACGGCCGATTTCGAGGGCGTCGCGGAAGCCCTCGGTGGTGACCAGTGCGGTGTCGGCCCACTCGCCTTCGAGGACGGCGTTCGTCGCCACCGTCGTTCCGTGGCCGAAGAAGTCGACGGCGGCCGGGTCGACGCCGTCGGCGTCGACTGATTCGAGGCCGTCGAGCACCGCTCGTTCGGGTGCGTCCGGCGTGGAGGGCACCTTCGTCACGCCGAGTCGACCCTCGGAGACGGTCACGAAGTCCGTGAACGTCCCGCCGATGTCGACGCCGACGCGCGTCTCCTCTGTCACCGAGAACCGCCTCGGCGTTGCGTGTCGCTCATACGTCCGGTGAGTGAACACATCCCCCTGAACGTTCGCATCCCGGCGGTCGAAACGACTCGGTTCGACGTGCCGGCGGTTCGACCGGCCGGCGGACAGACTCAACCGTCCGGGTCCGCAATCGAGAGACGATGAGTTCCTCGGACGACGGCTTCGCCGCGTTCTATCGCAGGTACAGTCAGACGTGGGTCCACGCGGTGGCGACGGCCGCGCTTACGGCGTTCGGGATGCTGACGTTCGTGAACAAACTGTTCGCCGTCGTCGCCATCGCCGCGTACGTCCTGCCGCCCATCGTCCAGTACGTCAGAGGCTCGTCGGGAGGAACCGCGGAGACAGCGGAGACGACGGAGACGACGAAGTCGACGGAGACGGCACAGGCGACCGGAGGAAAGACAGGAGAGACGGACGAGTCGATAGGCGGAGAGGAGGCGGACGAGACGGCGAGTGAGAAAGAGACGGCCGACGAGGAACCTACCGAACCCGAGTGGACCGTCGCAGACGTCCCCACGGACGGGACGCTACTGGACGCCGTAGTCGGCGACTCGGCGGCGTACGCCGTCGGCGAGGGCGGCATCGTCGTCGCCCGCGACGGAGCGGAGTGGACAGCCGTCTTCTCCGACGGTCCCGGTGCCGACGCGAACACGCTCCGCGGCGTCGACAGCACCGACGGCGGGACGTGGGTCGTCGGCGACGGCGGCGCTGTCGGTCGAATCGGCGCGGATGGAACCCACGTCGACCACTCCGCACCCGACGGCGACACGAGCGCGATTTCTGACGTCGCGGCGTCGGCCGACGGCACGGACGAGACGGTGCTGTTGACCGATAGTTCCGGCCGGGTCCGGCGCGGACAGTACCGGGACGGCGAACTCAGGTTCGAAGACCCCACCAAGCCCGGCAGTGGGTCGAGCATCGCGAGCGTCGAACTCGACGGGACGAACGGCTACGTCTGCGACAGCGGTGGCGGCGTGTTTCGAACGGCCGACGGGGATCGAACGTTCGAGTCGCTGGCGTTCGACGGCGACGGAGCGCCGACGGACGTCGCCGTCGACGGCGGGGACTGTCTCGTCTGCGACGACGCCGGCGTGGTCCACCGGTACGACGGGACGAACTGGACGCCGACGCGAGTCGCCGACGAGCGGTTAGTTGCGCTCTCCTGCGACGGCGACGACTGCATCGCCGTCGGCGAGAACGCGGCGTACGAACGTTCCTCGAACGGGTGGGAGCGTGCGTCGCTCCCGCCGGTGGCGTCGCTTCGGGGAGTCGATTCCGGGGCGTCGGGTGTGGTCTGTGTCGGAGAAGACGGAACCGTGGTCGAACGCGTCTCGGAGTGAACCCGGACTACTTCTCTTCGACGTGTCGCACTTCGACGGCCACGCCGCGCGTACTCTCGGCCATCTCGGACCCGAACATCTCCGCGCGGCCGACGGCGAACGCCTTCGGTCCCTCCACGACGACTTCGTCGCCGGTGCGGATGTCGTCGTCCGCGTCCACGACGCCCGGCGCGAGGACGCTGCCGTGCGGCGCGAAGTTGTCTATCTCGACGCGCTTCGTCGGCGCGTCCGACTCGCTCCACACTCTCGCGCCTTCGAGCGTGAAGGAGAGGACGCCGTACTGCGGCACCATCGTCGCCAACTGCTCGCCCTCGCCGTTCCAGACCTGCAGTTTGGGGTAGCGACTCGTCATCTCCACGTCGACGTCGGCGAACAACTGGTCGCCGGCACCGTCGCCGAACTGGTAGTCCGCCAGCGCGGCGATGGTGTTGTGCTGACGCTCGCGCTTCGAGTACTTCAGTTCGCCCTGCAGCGTCGACATCAGGTTCGCGATGGAGTCCGTCGTCGTCGGGTGGTCCTCGACGGTGTACTCGAACGGCACGTCCACCTCCTTCTCGACCCGTTCGCAGATGTCGCGGTAGCCGTGTTCGGGGACGTGCGCGACGACGCGCGGGTAGTCGTTGCGTTCGAGGTATCGCTGGAGGACGCTGGCGACGAACCCCTTCTCGTCTTCGGACCACCGGCCCGTGACGACGGAGTCGTAGTGCTGGGCGGGGTAGGTGAGTTCCAACTCGGACGGGACGACGCCGATGGGCGAGGTCATCGAGGCGAGATGCGCGCGGAACTGGACGGCGTCGTGGAACTGTCCGTGGCTCTGCGACTCGCTGTACGGTTTCGTCGCCGAACACGGCACGAGGACGAGTGGGTTGTCGAAGCGGTTTCGGTACCGACTCGTCACCCGGTCGGCGAAGCGCTGAATCTCGACGCGGCGGATGGTGTCGGAGGACGCGGCGGCGAGTTCCGAGTTCCGAACGAGGGGCGTCCGCTCTTCGAGATAGCCGTACTGCTGGTCGAACTCGCGGAACGCGGCGGTGAGCCACTGGTCGTGGCGCGCTTGCCCCTCGATGTAGTCGCGGAGTCGGCCGTCGCGGACGCGGCGGCGGACGGTGGCGAGTTCCGCGCGGAGGGCGTTCACGTTGTGTTCGGCGCAGTCCGCGCGGGTGAACTCCGAGCGAGGCGTCTGACACGCCGCGCAGGTGCAGGGGAGTTCCTCTAAATCTTCGAGGAAGTACTCGCTCTCCGTCGTGAGGTACATCCCCTCTCGTCCTCGCACGCGGGCGAGTTTGGCGTCGAACAGGTCGACGCCGGCGTAGACGAGCGTGGAGACGTTTCGCGGCGTCGCGACACCCGAGAGATAGAGCGCGGTGTCGGCCGGAAGCCGGTCTTTCGCCTCGATAATCGCCTCGCGGAACGCGGCGGCGTGGCCGACGAACCCCTGCGCGTTCGAGAGGATGTAGGCGTCCGCGCCCGTTTCGGCGGCCGTCTCGGAGGTGACCACCGACGCGGTGGGCGCGTCGAGTTCCGGCGAGTCGACGCTGAACGACTCCTGTACGCGTTCGTCGGTACCGGCGGGGAACGACCGGTGCGGCAGTACGGTCAGCACGTCGTCCGAACCCTCCGGAACCTCCTGTTCTGCGGCCCAGAGACTCCCCGCGTCTTCCACCACGCTGTCCACGAGTGCCGGCGTCGTCACGGGGTCTGTGAGTCTGAGTTCGGCGAGTCGGGCGGCCCCGTCGCGCCCGTGAACCTCGAAGTAGTCGGTCATACTCGGAGTCGGCCACGGAGGGTGAACTATCTTCCCTTCTCTCGGTACCGTGTGAGCTATGTATCAGCGACCGAACCGGTCGGTCGATGCCCTCCCTCGATACGCTCTCGCGTCGCGAGGCACTCGCCGCCGCCGGTCTGCTCTGCGTCGGCGGAAGCGGCGGCTTCCTCCTCCGCGACGAGTTCGATGACCGGTTCGGCGACGACTCGAACCTCCCGGCGGACGTCGCTCCGACGGACTGGCCGCACCCCGCACGCGACGCGGCGCACACCCGACACGCGCCGCCCGAGAGCGCTCCCGACGCGCGAGAAACCGGTGACGGTCTCGACCGCGCGTGGTCGTTCGAGCGTTCCCCGCACGGTCCCGAGCGAACCCGACCGGTCGTCGCGAACGGAACCGTCTTCGTCGCCGAATCGAGGGACGCGGGTCCGTCGGCACTCCGCGCGGTCGACCGAACCGGTGGAGACGAACGGTGGGCCGTCCGGATGGACGACGCGAGCGGAGCAGTCGTCGCCGTCGGTGACCGGGTTCTCCACCTCCACGACGCCGTCGAGGGAACGGTTCTCGACGCGCGGGCGGCCGCAGACGGGTCGTTACTCTGGCGGCGCGACGAGCCCGGAGACAGCGGGTTGGTCGGCCTCCCGGTCGTCGCCGGAAGTCGCGCGTACGTCGGCGGGTCGCAGGGACGGACGGCCGTCCTCGGAGCGCACGGCCTCGGCGGCGGGCGGGCGGCGTGGCGACGTAGTACCGACGGGAGTTTCCTCGGACCGCCGGCCGTCGACCGCAGGGCGAGTACCGTCGTCCTCCAGACGCTCCGCGGCCTCGCCGCGTTCGACACGACGGACGGCGAACGACGCTGGCGCGACACGTTCGAGCAGACGCCCGACGACCGGGCGAATCCGAATCCGTACGGATGGCCGCTTCTCGCGGACGGAAGAGCGTTCGTCGCGACGTACGAGGGACTCCTGCGAGCCTACGACTTCGCGTCGGGCGAAGTCGACTGGGAGCGTCGACTCGACGCCTCGGGTCGGTACGCTCACGTCTTCGAACCGGGGGCGTACGCCGACGGAGTCCTGTTCACCGTCGAACGCTTCTACGACGCCCGACCGGACGTGCTGCACGCCGTCGACGCCGAGAGCGGAGCGGACCGGTGGACCGTCGCCGCGGCGGACGCCGGTGAGGGGTCGCTGTCGAACCCAACGGTCTGCGACGGACGCGTCTACCTCACGCTGACCGTCGACGGCGACGACCACGAACTCCTCCGTCTCGACGCCGGCGACGGGTCGGTCGTCGACCGGACCGCGCTCTCGTCGTTCCCGTACCGCGCGCCCATCGTCGCCGGCGGGCGCGTCCTCGTCTCGACGGGCGACGGGTTCGACGTGTTTCGGTGACAGGGGCGTCCGGCGTCGCCCGCGTCGCGGACCCCCGGTACTTTGCGCGTACGGGCCGAAGGAGCGGTATGAAACGCACCGGCCCGTGGTCGGCCGCCGACGCGAACGAGTTCCTCCGCGAGTCGACGGTGCCCGTCCGTCTCGCGTGTCGAACGCCGAAGGACGACCTGTGGATGCTGTCGCTGTGGTACGTGTGGGTCGACGGCGACGCCGACGGAGAGCGCCCGGAACTGTGCTGTGCGACGGGTGCGAACGCGGACGTGGTCCGCTTCCTCCGCGCGAACGACGACGTCGCGTTCGAGGTGTCGACGAACGACCCGCCCTACCGGGGCGTCCGCGGGCGGGGGACGGCGACCATCGAACCGGACGACGAGAAGGCGCTCCTGCGGACGCTCCTCGAACGGTACCTCGGCGGCACCGACAACGAACTGGGCGGGTTCCTGCTCTCGGACGACCGCGAGGAGGTCCGGATTCGAATCACGCCGACGCGCCTGCACTCGTGGGATTACTCCGAACGGATGCGCGACGTCGGCGCGGAGAGCGACGCGGCGAACCCCGAATGAGCGAGCGCGTCGCGGTGTCGCCAGCCGGCGTCGTAGTGTCGCACTTGCGCGAGTGTCGCCACTCGCGGCGTAGCGGTCGAAAGAACATGAGGTGGGTCGGGGTGTGAGCGGCGTTAGTCGCGGCGGACGGCGAGGAGTGCCGCGGCGACGAGTGCGACGAGTGCGACTGCGACGCCGAATCCGGGCGTGCTGGTGCCGGACCCGTCCGTCTCCTCACTCGTCTCCGTGCTCATCTCCGTGTCGGTGGCCATCTCCGTCTCCATTTCCGTCTCCATCTCCGTCTCGGTCATCTCTTCGGACTCGACGGTGGCTTCGGCGGTGGCGACGACTGCGCCGCCGGCGGCGACGTAGGGGCCGTCACTCGCGCCCTCGCTGGTGACGAAGTCGTACGCTTCGTTGCCGTTCGTGTCCTTGTGCGCCATCGGGACGATGGTGGTCGTCTCCTCTAACGGCGCGTCGAGTTCGACGGTGACGTTCTCGTGCGTGCCGGGAGCGAGGTATTCGGAGGTGCCGCGGACGCTCTCGAAGACGGCGCCCTCGGTGACCGTCGCGTCGTGAATCGTCACGAACCCGCCGTCTGCGAGCGTCACGGACTCGACGGTGACCGTCTGGCCGTCGGTCGTCTGGTCGGCGACGGTGACGACGGCGTTCACGGACACCTGTGCGGTGTCGACGACGGCGTTACCGTCGTAGGTGTACGGTCCGTCGGCTTCGGGGAAGGTGTACTCCTCGTCACCGTCGGTGTCCATGTGCGCCATCGGGACGAGCGTCTGCGAGGCGCGGATAGGTTCCTCGAACGTCACGGTGACGTTCTCGTGGACGCCCGCTTCGAGGTACTCCGAGGTTCCGAGGATGCTGCCTTCGACTTCACCCGCGAACAGCGAGGAGTCGTGAACGGTGACGAAACCGCCTTCGGAGAGTTCGACGCGGTCCACGACGACGCTGTGGCCGTCGGAGGACTGCTGCATCATGTGGACGCTGGCGGAGACGGTGGTCTCGGCCTGCGCGACGACGGCGCTACCGTCGGCCGTGTACGGGCCGTCGGTCTCGCCTTCACTCTCGGGGAAGGTGTACTCCATGTCGTCGTCGGTGTCCATGTGCGCCATGGGGACGAGCGTCGTGGAGTTGTTCAGGGGCGCGTCGAGACTGACGCGGACGTTCTTGTGCAGGCCGGGTGCGAGGTACGCGGAGGTGCCGCGGATGCTCTCGAAGACGGCACCCTCGGTGACCGTCGCGTCGTGAATCGTCACGAACCCGCCCTCGGGCAGGAACGCGCTCTCGACGACGACGGACTGACCGCCGGTCGCCTGTGCGTTGTAGGTGACGTTCGCCGTGTCGGACAGCGTCACGGCGGCGGTGTCGACGACGGCGCTACCGTCGGCCGTGTACGGGCCGTCGGTCTCGCCTTCACTCTCGGGGAAGGTGTACTCCATGTCGTCGTCGGTGTCTCTGTGCGCCATCGGGACGAGCGTGGTGTCTTCCTCGACGGGCGCGTCGAGCGTGATGCGGACGTTCTCGTGGACGCCTGCTTCGAGGTAGTCCGAGGTGCCGCGGATGCTCTCGAAGACGGCACCCTCGGTGACGGACGCGTCGTGAACCGTCACGAAGCCGCCCTCTGCGAGTTCGACGCGGTCCACGACGACGGACGCGCCGTCGGTGGGCTGGTCGGACATCGACACCGTCGCGGAGACGGTGACGTTCGCCTGCGAGACGACCGCAGAGCCGTCGGCCGTGTACGGGCCGTCGGTCTCGCCGTTGTCCGCGACGAAGTCGTAGACGCGGTCACCGTCGGTGTCGAAGTGCGGCATCGCGACGAACGCGCCCGACTCGCTCAGGGGTTCGTCGAGCGTGACGGTCACGCTCTCGTGCGTGCCGGCTTCGAGGTACTGCGAGGAACCGACGACGCTGCCGAGGACGTTCCCGTCGGCGACGCTCGCGTCGTGGATGGTGACGAAGCCACCCTCGGGGAGCGTGACGTTCTCGACGACGACGGTGCTGCCACCGGATGCTTGTGCGGCGAACGATACTGAGGCGTCCGACGACTGTTGCGTCGCGGACGACGCGGCCACGCCCGCCGGGACCATCCCGACGACCACGACCAACGTGATGAATACGGTTAGTGCGCGTTGCATATCGAGGAGGTAGGAAGATACTTAAAAGAGGATTTTCCGAACTCTCACCCAAATTCACCCCTGATTCCACCGACGTCTGACGATTGGCGGTCGTTTACGCCGGTATCGGTAGTCGGTATCGTGGACGAGACCGGCCGAACGTGACGAACGAGAGGAACGGACGAGAGGAGAGACGAAACAGCGCCGAAAAAGACCGGACCGAACGAGAGGTCAGTCGAACGTAATCCACGCGAGGAACAGCAGTCCGACCGTCTCGAAGACGTGGAGCAGCATCATCAGTCGCCAGACGATGACGGGGACGGCGGTGCTGAACCACCCGGAGAGCGTCGGGTCGACCAGATACATGTACAGCGCCAGTGCGTTCTGCGCGAGGAGGAACACCGCGAAGATGAGCAGACCCAGCGGGTGCTTCGAGCGGAACTGGAGGTAGTTCCGCCCCCAGACGGACGCGAGAGCGAGGAGTAGCACGACGTTTGCAGCGCTCGCGACGCGTGCAACGTCAACCCAGAGACTCATTACTCTGCTCTAGCCCACAGTCGCTTATATACACTTTCCCAAATTCAACCATGATTATTGCATCCCGTCCAGTATCTCTTCGATCGTTTCCCAGTGTGCGCGCGCCCGTTGTGACGGGAGATACACGGCACCGTAATCGTCGCCGCTCGTCTGGACGACGTCGTTGTCCATCAGTACGTCGAGGTGGTGTCTGACCGTCTTGTAGTCCAGGTCGAGTTGCTCGGCGAGTTGGTTCGCGTTGCGGGGCCGCGAGTCCACCGCTCGCAAGATACGCGCACGGTTCGCTCCGCCACGCGTCCCCGTGAGCACGTACCACAACACGGCCTCCATCGTACCACTCAACTCGCGCCCGGCACCTAAGCCCATCGAACGTGTCGCAGGAGGTGAGACTCTACCGAAGAGAGAGTTCAGACGTCGCCGTGGCCGTCGTCGGCGTCGTCAGCCTCGCTGTCGACTCGTTCGTCCGGCGCTTCATCCGGCGACAGTCCGTGGAGGGGTTCGAGCGTCACCGAGTCGGGGACGCGCGCGAGGGCCGTCTCCGGCCACCCGTCGTGCGCGAGGACGAACTCGGTGTCGGGGTTCGCCGCGACCAGTCGGGCGACGCCCTCGGCGGCCATCGCGTAGGCGTCGTCGTCGGTTCGGTCCGGCACCTCGGCCGTGAGCGGGTACGTCTCCGAGAGCGCTCGCGGGAACGGCCCGAACGGGGGAACGACCCGCCACGTGGCGTCGAACCGGTCGCTCTTCGGCGTCCCGCCCTGCGTGAGGAGTACCGTCCCCTCGGCGTCCAGTCGCGAGAGTCGGTCGTGGTGTCTCTGGACCTCCGGCCGCGACGCGCTCTCGTTCGAGACGTAGAAGAACGACCCCTTCGAGACGGGGTCCTCGCGTTCGAGTTGGTCGGCGTGGTCGAGCATCGCGCGGTAGCCGTCGAGCATCGTCGGGTGCGACCGAGCGCGCTCTTCGACCAGTTCGAGGAGGTTACCCGAGCGAATCGCCTGTTTCACGCGACGAAGTTCCGCGAAGGAGACGTGGAGGTTGTGTTCGGCCAGCAAGCGTTCGCGTTCGCGGGCGTTCTCCTGTCGAATCTCCGCGGGCGAGTACGCCGAACAGACGGCGCACGAACACGGGAAGTACTCCAGTTCGTCGAGGTGTTCGGTGCCGCGGACCGTGAGGTAGCGGTCGTCGCGGGCGTAGAGGGCGTACGCGGCGGAGTCGAACAGGTCACAGCCCATCGCGACGGCCAGGGCGAACATCATCGGGTGACCCGCGCCGAACAGGTGAACCGGGGCGTCGCGGCCGAGTCCGCGCTTCGCTCCCGCGACGGCGTCCACCATGTCGTCGTAGCGGTAGGCGTTCATCAGGGGGACGACGGCACCGACGGGGAACACATCCAGGTCCGTCTCGTAGGCGGTTCGGCCCGCCCGCTCTCTGAGGTCCGGATAGGTCGACCCCTGCACGGGCGCGTTGACGAGCATCTCCCCCGTCTCGACGTTCTCGGCGTCGCGAAGCGCCCGTTCGGTGACCGCGAGTTCCTCCTCGGCCTGTTCGCGGGAGACGTCCGGCGGCGTCGGGATGTCGACGGGCGTGCCGATGTCCGTCCCGATGTCGTACTGGAACTGCAGTATCTCCTCGGTGGTCACCTCTATCTCGCCGTACTCGGCGAGTTGGAAGGACCCCGAGTCGGTCATGATGGCGCCGTCGAAGCCGAGCATCTCGTGGAGGCCCTTCTCCAACGCCTCCTCGTGGAGGTCCTCGTTCTTGTGGATGATGTACGAGTTGGTGATGAGAATCTGGGCCCCGAACTCCGATTCGAGGCGGTCGGGTGCGACGGTGATGATGTTGGGGTTGACCACCGGCAACAACGCCGGCGTCTCCACCGTCACGCCCGCGCGAGGGACGGTGAGTTCGCCGATTCGTCCGGCGACGTCACCGTCGCGAATCTCGAAGTGGTCGCGCATGGTCGGAGTTTCTGCGGGGCGTTGCTAAGGGTTGCGTTCGGTCGGTGCGAGGTGAACGGCGGCCGAGGAACGCGCTCGCTCAGAAGAACAGCAGTCCGCTCGGCGGTTGCATCCCGGAGAACTGGAGCGCGACGTACAGAAGCGAGAACAGCGTCGCGTTGTACGCCCCGTGGGTCAGTGCGGGGACGACGATGTTGTCCGAGAGTTCGTAGACGACGCCGAAGACCAGCGTCGGGAGGACGAGAAGCGAGATGCTGACCAGTCTAGCGGAGGGCGCTCCGGACAGCGAGAAGTAGTGGATGGCGGCGAAGATGAGACTCGCCAGCGGAATCGCGACGGTGGCGGGCAGGCGTTCGCGCAGGCGGTTCTGCACCACGCCGCGGTAGAGCAGTTCTTCGCCGGGACCGATGAGGAGCAACGACGCGGGGATGAGGAGGAGGAGTATCTCGGGGTTCTCCATCCCCACCTGCGCGGCGTTGTTCGTCCCGGCTTCGACGCCCGTCTGCGAGACGACGATGGTCGCCGAGAGTCCGAGCGTCAACGCGGCGACGTAGCCGACGGCGGCGTAGAGAAACTCGCGAACCGAGGGGACGCGGACGCCGACGTACGAGAGGCCGAAGTCGCGGTATCTGAGATAGAGGAGTGCGACGCCGCCGAAGCCGAGACCGGTCGCGAGCACCAGCGAGAGCACGATGCTCAGAAGCGGCGTGATGTCGACGCCCGTGAGTCTGAGACCGATTCCCGCGGCGGCGACGAGGGCGATTCCGGCGACGATACCGAGTGCGGCGAGGAGGACGGCGACGGCGAGAGCGCGCGCGACGCTGCCGGCGTCGGCGGTCGACCCGGCACTGCCGCCAATCGCTCCCGAACCAGATTCGGAAGTCACAGTCGCCGTTGGGGTCGCATCCTGAAAACGGTTCGTACCGGTCTCAACGCCAGCGTTCGGCGAGTTCGTAGCGAAGAAGGCCGAGGACGGCCCGTCCGTCGCGTAACGTCCCGTCGAGTGCCGCCGCGAGGACGTCGTCGTACGACTCGACGGCGACGCGGATGCTCTCGTTGAAGTCGAGTTCCTGTTCGGCCGTCGGTTCGCAGTTGTGCGCGACGAAGTGGTGGTGAACGCTGTTCAACAGGCCGTTCGCGGGTTCGACCGTCCCCAGATACGCCATCTCCCCGGCCTCGTACCCCGTCTCCTCTCCGAGTTCGCGCCGGGCGGCGGCCGATCTGTCGTCGTCGTCGGGTTCGAGCGACCCCGCGGGAAGCCCTCGGTTCACCCGGCCGACGGCCTGTCGCCACTCCTCGACGAGGACGACGTCGCCGTCGGGAGTGAACGGGAGAATCACGACGGCTGGCGGTTCGTCCACGTAGTGAAAGTCCGTCTCCGTCCCGTCCGGGAGGACCACGTCGTCCATCCGGACGTCGAACCCCGGACAGGAGTAGTCGAGTCGCGAGTCGGTCGTCTCCCACGCGAGTTCGTCCGTCGAGTCGGCGTCGTCTGCCATAACTGGGCTCGGGGCGGACGCGAGAAAAAGCCGCGTGGAACGCGGGACGCTATCGGTCCCGGACGACGAGGACGACCCCTGCGAGCACCATCCCGAGCGAGACGAGCGAGATGGCGACGTGGAGTTCGGTGAACCAGAACGGAACCTGCAGTCCGGTCTGGAGGCCGACGAGGATGAGCGAGAGCACGGGGACGTTCCGGTCCTCGTTCACCGCGGCGTCGTCGTCGAAGGCGTAGGAGGTGGCTCCCGTCCGCTCACCCTCGGGGAGTCGTTCCGCCTCGTAGGGGACGAGCGGCGTCTTGTAACTCCACACCGTCTCGCCGGACTCGTTCACCTCGACGACGCGTTGGTTCAGCGAGTCCGTTATCAGGGTGTTGCCGTTGTCCAACCGGTCGGCGTCGCGCGGCCAACTGAACTGGACGCCCTCGGCCTCGTACAGGGCCCACGCGGCCTCCCACTCGCCCGTCGACTCGTTGCGGTGGAGTTCGACGATGCGGTCGTTGTGGCTGTCGGCGACGAGCACCGCCCCGTCTCCGAGCCACTGCGGGTTGTGCTGTTGTCGGAGCAGTTCGGGGTCACCTCTCCCGTCGCCGTTCTCGTCTTTGTTTATCACTTCGACGACGCCCTCGCCGCGTTCGACGACGACGAGTTGGTGGGCGTTCCGCACCGAGACGAGGTATCTACCCTCCGAGATGACGTCCACGTCGTTGATGTGGAGCCAGTCGGTCTTCGTCGGGTCGTCGGGCGCCTCGTACATCGAACTCGCGTTCCACTGCCACGTTATCTCGCCGTTCTTCACGGTGTAGATGCGCTCGTACTCCATGTCGGTGACGAGGAACTCGCCCGAGTCCAGCAGTTCCACGTCGTGAACTTCGCTGTTCACGCGGGTCCGAACGGGGAAGGAGTGCTCGGAGACGATTTCGACCCCGTCGTCGGTCGGTTCGAGGACGCGAAAGCCGGTGTGGGTACACGGCGACTCGTACGGGCCGCACTCCTCGTATCCGGAGTCCATGAACCCCGCGAGGACGCTCCCGTTGTCGAGCATCGTCACGTCGAAGTAGCTGTCAGTCTCTCCGGCCCGCCACTGCGTCTCTTTTCCTTCGAGGAGGTAGACGGAGCCTTTCTCGTGGAGGCCGGGGCCGCCGCCTTGCGACCCGACGAGTGTCTGTCGTGCGCCGTCGGCGGTGTCGTCCGTCGCGCCGACGTTCGGTGCGAGCGCCGCGCTGACGACGAGCGAAGAGACGAGGAGGAGAACGCCGAGGACGACGAGGGCCGTCCCCGTCTGTCGCGGCGTCTCAGGGCGTAGTCCGGTCATGGGTTGTCTGTGAGTGAACCCACGGCGACGAAAAGCGTTCGGTCCTCGGTCGGCTTCGGTCGTTCCCTCGCCGGACGTTCGCCCTCAGGCCGTCTCGGCTTTCAGTTCGAGACGGTAGCCGAACGGGTCGGTGACGTAGACGGCGGGGGCGACGCCCGTCGCGCCGAGCGGTTCGAGTTCGCGGTCGATTTCGACGTCTGCGTCGGCCAACCCGGCCAGCAGACCCTCGTAGTCGGTGTCGACGCGGAGGGCGACGTGGTCGAAGTTGCGCTTCTCGGACGCCTCGAAGTCGGCGTCGGGTTGGACGTGGAACACCGCACCCGGCGCGAGACGGACCGAGAAGAACGGCTTGTCGCCCGTCTCGTACAGGTCGAGGTTCTCTATCTCGAACCCCAGTCGGTCGCGATAGAACTCGATTGCCGTCTCGACGCCGTCGTCTGGAATCTTGAGGTTCACGTGGTCTATCTCTGTCACGTCCATGGGTGGAACACACGCCGAAGCGACGTAGGTGCCGCGGCCGCGACATCCCCGCGAGTCGAGCGAGCGCGGACGACGACAGAAAGATTATGTCTCTCTCCGCGTTCTGTCACGATATCCGAAATGTCCGTTCGCCCGTTCGCGTACCGACCGTCCGACGCCGCCGACCCGACGGCACTCGGGGTCGAGGCGCGATAGATGTTCGTCGGCCACGAGTTCCTCGCGTTCGCCCTCGCCGGGTCGCTGACCCGACTGCTCGGCCGCGACGCGCGAACCGCCCTCGTCGCCGGGGGCGTCGCCGCCGTCTGCGCGCTGTTGCCCGACCTCGACGTGGCGTACGGGGTCGCGACCTACGTCCTCGCCGTCTCCGAGGGGACGGCGCTCTCGTGGGACGCGTTCTGGGGCGTGACGAACGGCGTCCACCGCGTCGTCACGCACACCCTCCCGGTCGGCGTCGCGGCGACGCTCTGTGTCGCGGCCGTCGTCGGTGTCGTGCGACGTCGGGACCGCAGTCGCGAACCGACCGTCGCCACCGACGCCGCGACGGCCGTCTTCGCCGTTCTCGCTCTCGCCGCGAGTGCCGCCGTCGTCACCGAGATGGGCCGCGTCGTCGGCGAGTCGGCGTCGGTCGTCGCCGCGACGTACCTCCTCACCGTCTGCGTCGCCGCCGCGGTTCTCGCCCGGCGCGTCGACGCCTCGGTCGGTGTTCTCACTCTCGCCGCCGGCGTCGGCTTCCTCTCGCACCCGTTCGGCGACGTGTTCATGGCGTCGCCGCCGCCGCTTCTCTCCCCGTTCGCGCCGTCGCCGCTGACCGACCGCGTGGTGTTCGCCGACGACGGGACGGTGAACCTCCTCGCCGTCCTGTTCGTCGAGGTAGCGACGGTGTGGGCCGGTCTCCTGACCTACCTCCGACTGAGCGGTCGACGTCTCGGCGACGCGTTCGCCGGTCGGGCCGTCCTCGGCGTCGGCTACGCGCCGGCCGTCTTCGTCCTCCCGCGGCCGACGATGGTGGACGCGCACGTCCTCGGGTTCACCGCCGTCCCCCTCGCCGTCGGCGTCGGCGTCACCGCGTACGGGTGGCGCGACGGGGCCGAACCGGCGTTCGACGCTCGACGCGAACGGGTGCTCCGCGGCGTCGTGACGGGGTTGGCGACGCTGACGGTGGCGGCGGGCGCGTATCTCCTCGCGTATCTGGTCGTCTGACCCTACGAGAAGGAGACGCCGCCGAGGTCGGACTCCAACTCCTCGACCGAGTCGTTGTAGGCGTCGACGAACCCGCCGAACTCGCCGACGAGACGGCGCACGTCGGGGGCCGCGGGCGGTTCGTACTGCGAGAGGAGGTACGTTCCCCCCTCGCCGCCGGCGCGGAGATACGACGCTCGGTCACGCTCTCGCTTCAGTTCCCACCGCGTCCCCGAGACGGTGGTCGCGAACGTGCCGTAGTCGGTGCCGTCGTAGCGGTACAGTTGGACGGCAATCTCGTTACAGACCTCGCGGATGCGGTCGAGGACGCGGTCGCGTTCGGCGACGACGTCGCTCGTGTCGCGGGGTTCGGGGAAGTCGATGGAGACGTCGTCGAGGACGCCCGAGAGCGACTCCACGTGCGCGTTGTAGGCGGCGACGAACGCCTCGTAGTCCCGCATCGCACTCGCGAGGTCCTCCGGGTCCGGCGGTCGCTTCGTGGAGACGACGTACGTCTCCTCGCCGCCCGACCCCTCGAACAGGAGGAACTGGAGCGCTCCGCCCTCGTACTTGACCGTCCACGTGCCGCGGTCGGTGTCGAGCGCTCGGCGTCCGTAGTCGCCGCCCTGGAGGATGGCGAGTTCCCGTGCGATTCGGCCCGCGTGCGACTCGACGGCCGCGACCACCTCGTCGCGTTTCTCGGCGACGGCGGCGGCGTCGGTGACGTCGAAGTCTATCCCGTCGGTCATCTGTGTCGGGGGAGGGGTGCGGCGGGCATAACGGCTGTGACCTGCGACCCGAGCAACGGCGCTGGGGGTGTCTTCGCTGTCGAAAAAGAAGGGGTGACGTGGTGAGATGTTCGAGCGGCCGTCGCTCTAGACGATGAACTGGCTCGCGATTTCGAGGACTTCGTCCATGCTCTTCGGTTCGTCGAAGGCGTTCGGGAACGGGTCCGCGCCGTTGAGATGGTTGAGGTAGGACGCGTGTCGCGCCTCGACCGTCGCGATGGTCCCGGCCGCCGTCTGGAGGTCGGGGTCGTCGATGAGCGACAGTGCGCCGAGGTAGGCCTGTACACCCGTGTTCTCGAGCGCCATCGCCGTCTTGTAGAACGCCGACGGGTTGTTCGCCTTCATCGTGCCGAACTCGTACTCGGCCTTCTCGACGGGCGTCCCGCCGAGTTGCTCGATGACGGACACGATGGTGTCGACGTGGGCCGCCTCGTGCTCGCCGATGTCGGTGAGGTGTCCGTAGATGGGCTCCCGTGCCACGTACGGCAGGTGGTCGAGCATGTCGGCAGTGACGATAGTTTCCAGGCTGTAGTAGCCGCCAAGCGATTTCAGGTTGTGCTGGTAGAACGCGTCTTCGAGGTGTTCGAGCGTGAGCGCGTAGTTCAGCACGTCCACGTCCGAGACGGCGTTTTCGTTCGCCTTTCCGTCGCTGTTGCCCTTCGGGTCGCCGTTCCCGTTGGACTGCTGGGCCGCCACGCCCGACGTTCCGAAGGTGAGTGCGCCGAGGCCCGCCGCCGCCGAACCCGCCAAGAATCCGCGCCGGGAACTCACTGCGTCTTGAACCGACTGTACTGCCGCGTCGAACGGTGTGCCGTTCGTTTCGTCTTCCGTCTGGTGGTCTTCAGTCATCTGAAATCACGCGCCGAAGCGCACTCACAACTCCGCCTGTCGGTTAAATGAGTATTTGCCGAACTTCCACCCAAATTCGTCCTGGGTCCTGAAACGTGAATTTCTACTTCGGATTTAACTCAAAATATGAACAATGACTGTGTTTAGCGACCGTCGTGGAACGCAGTACGTCACGACCCGCCGTTCACGCCGTTCACGCCGTTCACGGCGGCGGCGCAGATTCGAACTGCGGTTACAGCACAACCGCTCACAAAAACAGAGAGTGGGGTGAAAATGGGCCACCGTGACTTCGCTTCGCTCGTCACGACCCGCCGTTCACTCCGTTCACGGCGGCGGCGCAGATTCGAACTGCGGTTACAGCACAACCGCTCACAAAAACAGAGAGTGGGGTGAAAATGGGCCGGCGCAGATTCGAACTGCGGTTACGGCCACCCGAAGGCCGAAGGATACCAAGCTACCCCACCGGCCCGCATACGAACTGAGTCTTGCGCTGTGTTTAACAGTTGTGATTCGGCGTGTCGCACGCGTGCTCTCAGTAGGTCGTGAACCCGTCCGTGTCGAGGTAGTTGTGCGCGACGGTGATGGAGTGGTCCGCGTGCAACACCTCGGGTCCGAGGCGGACGCGTTCGTCCGCCGCATCGGCGAGGACGCTTGCCTCGTCGTCCGTGAAGTCGTGGTGGTCCGAGAGAACGAACAGCGGATTCTCCGGGGGTTCGACGTCCACGACGGCGTCACCCTCCTCGTGGAGTTCGACGACGGTCGCGTCCGCGGCGGCGGCGTCGAGCGTCGCCTCGAAGTCCATCCGACGGATGCTCACCCCGGGACTCCCCTCCGCGGGCATGTGACCGATGGCCTCCTCTCGAACCTCCAGTGCGCCCCGAATCAGCGCCGCCGTGCTTCGTTCGTCGGGATTGAGCCGACGGAGTTCGCTCCCCTCGAAGCGGACGGTGAACTCGTCGCCGAGGACGAGGTGGACGCGGACGTCCTCGCGTATCGCGTGCGAGAGGAAGAACGCGGAGTTGACGCACCGACAGAGGACGTCCAGACGTCCGGCGCCCCCCGCCAGATCGTCGAGCGAGAAATCGGGTGTCGTCGGAGCGTCGTGACCGATGATGACGAACTGTCGCATGCGAGTGCGTTCCGGCCCCCTCACTATGGCTCTGTTCACTTGCGTCAGTCACAACATTCATATATGGTAGCACTTACCAGACATTAAGGTAACGAACTATCATACGGTATAGGACCGGACGTTCGTTTACTGTTTCAGCGGTAGAAGAGACACACGGACTATTTGAGGCCGTAAGAAGGTCTGTTCGTATTAAAACAGGGCTGTACCAGTAAGTGTTTTTACATGCATGTTTTCAACATTCTAATTGTTGAAATAAGCTGATATTCGGACTCTCACGCGTCCAAAATCAAGAATTGCCGATATCAAAGACCATTCGTCAGGTATTTATTCGACCAGTGGCTGATTCACGGTATCCCTCAACACAAGGTGCACTAACCCATGCCAGACGAAAACAAGACATTTCACAGTCAACTGAACCGTCGCCGTGTCCTCCAAGGAATCGGTGGCGCAGGTATCGCAGGTCTCGCCGGATGTGCTGGCGGCTCCGGTGACGAGACAGAAGGCACCGGTACGAGCTCCGGTGGCGACAGCTCCGGTGGCGACAGCACCGAGAGCGAGAGTACCGAGGGCGGTCAGAGCTCCGGTGGCAAACTCCGCATCGCGCTCGTCAAGAGCCCCCTCGAGTTCGACCCCCTCGTCCTGAACGACGTTCCGTCGTCGCAGGTCGTCGACCGAGTGGTCGAAGGGCTCTACACGTACGACGAGAACACGGGCATCGTCCCCCTCCTCGCAGAGGGAAGCCCGACCGTCGAGAACGACGGGAAGCGCTTTACGGTCACCATCAAGGAGGGCGCGACGTTCTCCAACGGTGACCCCGTCACCGCGGAAGACGTGAAGTACTCGTACGAGGCGCCGGTCGCGGAGAACACCGAGAACGCCTCCGAACTGAACATGATCGACACCGTCGAGGCCGTCGACGAGCGAACCGTTCAGTTCAACCTCAAGTATCCGTACGCGCCGTTCAAGACGACGCTCACGTGGTACGTCGTTCCCAAGTCCGTCCGCGAGGAGGACAAGGAAGCGTTCAACACCGGTAACTCCCTCGTCGGCTCCGGTCCGTTCACGTTCGAGGAGTGGCAGGAAGGCAACTTCGCGCGCCTCGCCGCCAACCCCGACTACTGGGGCGACCCCAAGCCGAACCTCGACGAGATAGAGTTCGTCCCCGTCGAAGAGGCGACGACGCGCGTCACGACCCTCAAGAACGGCGAGAACGACATCATCGAGGAGATTCCGCCAAAGCAGTACCCGACCGTCCGCAGCATCCAGGACGCGAGCATCGAGGAAGTACCCGGCATCGGCTACTTCTACGCCGCGTTCAACTGCAACGAGGGTCCCACGACGGACCCGAAGGTCCGCGAGGCCATCGACTACGCCTTCGACATGGACCAGGCCGTCAGCTCCTACGTCGAGCCGACGGGTGTCCGTCAGTACAGCCCGTACCCGCTCTCCATCGCCGAGAGCTGGGGCTTCCCGCTCGACGAGTGGAAGCAGATTCCGCACGGCAAGGACGTCGACCAGACGAAGGCGCTGCTCGAGGAGGCCGGTGTGCCGGACGACTACACGTTCAAGGTCATCGTGCCCCCGGACGACAAGCGTGAACAGATCGGTATCACGATCTCTAACGGGATCAAGGAAGCCGGTTGGGACGCCACCGTCCAGCGTCTCGACTGGGGTGCGTTCCTCGACAAGTACGTCTCCGGTGACGAGAGCGAGTACAACATCTACACGCTCGGATGGTCCGGTACGCCCGACCCCGACGCGTTCACGTACTACCTCTTCGGTCGCGACGAGAACACCCTCGGCGTGACGAACGGGACGTTCTACGGGAACAACAGCGAGGCCGGCAAACAGGTGAGCGAGAAGTTCATCGAAGCGCGCCGCACGCCCGAGCGTGAAGAGCGCAAAGCGCTCTACGAGGAGGCGACGACGACGCTCCTCGAGGACCGCGTCCACCTGCCCGCCTACAACCTGAAGAACAGCTTCGGTGTGAAGGACTACGTCGAGGACTTCCGCTCGCACCCGGTGAGCAGCTTCTCGATCACTAGCGATTACAACAACGTCTCCGTCGGCAACAAGTAAACTGCCCGCACGGAGGCGGAGACGCCATATTTATGTACAAACCAACCGCTAATCCACGCTTAGAGACATACATGACCGCGACACGGTGTGTGGTGTGACAAATGGGACGCCTTCGCTATACCATCAGTCGGCTCTTGCAGTCGATTCCGGTGATCGTGGGCGTGATTACGATCACGTTCCTCCTCACTGATGCGATCCCGGGCGACCCCGTACAGATCATGCTCGGTCCGTCGCCGAGCGCACAACAAGCCGAAGCCATCCGCGCAAAGTTCGGACTCGACCAGCCCCTCCACGTTCGGTACTTCAACTACCTGTTCGACGTGGTCCGACTGGACCTCGGCACGAGTCTGTACTACGGAGTGCCCGTCACGCAGAAGATCGCAGAGCGCCTGCCGGTGACGCTCTACCTGCTGCTCTCCAGTTTCACCTTCGCCCTCTTGACCGCCGTTCCGCTCGGCATCATCTCCGCGAAGCGCCGGAACAAGCCGACGGACCACATCTCGCGAGTCGTGGCGCTGTTCGGCGTGAGCACGCCCTCCTTCTGGATCGGTCTGATGCTCATCATCGTCTTCTCGTTCTGGCTCGACATCTTCCCGGCGACGAACCTCATCCTCCCGTGGGAGTCGCCCGCGAACGTGGACGGGGCCGCGAACCAGTTGGGCGTCATCGCGAAGTCGATACACCATCTCATCTTGCCGACCATCACCCTCGGCACGTTGCAGATGGCGGCGTTCACCCGCATCGAACGCTCGTCGATGCTCGAAGTGCTCGGTGAGGAGTACGTGAAACTCGCCCGCGCCTACGGCGTCAGCGAGACGAAGATCGTCCGCAAGCACGCCTTCCGGAACGCGCAACTGCCCCTCATCACGCTCGTCGGTCTCCAACTGACCGGCGCGTTGGGCGGCGCAGTCCTCACGGAGACGGTCTTCTCCATCAACGGGATGGGGAGGCTCATCATTACCGCCATCCAGAACCAAGATTTCCAGCTCGTGATGGGTACGACGTTGGTGTTCGGTCTCGTGTTCGTCATCGGTGTCATCCTGACGGACCTCTCGTACGCCTACGTCGACCCCCGCGTCTCCTTCGACGGGAGTGAATGAACATGTCGAACGCAACAAACAGAACTGACGCAGACGAGAGCGGACCCGAACAGCCAGAGGCACGAGTCGGTCTTCGGTACACCCTCTCGCAGGTCAAGCGCGACCCGACGGCGCTGGCCGGACTGGCCGTCATCGCGTTCATGACGCTCGTGGCGTTCATCGCCTTCGTCGACGGCGTCTTGTTCGACTTCCTCTCGGACTTCACGTTCTTCGCGAACCTCGGTATCGAGCAGTACCTGCTCGCGAACACGTTCTGGGTCAACCCCGTCGTCGACGGGACCGGCCAGATTCTCCGCCCGCCCGTCTACATGACGAACCAGCTCTACCCCGACCAGCCCGGCACGTGGGCGCACCCGCTCGGAACCGACCACCGCGGGCGCGACGTCCTCATCCGACTGTTCTACGGGACGCGCATCGCCATCACCGTCGGCATCGTCGCGACCGGTATCGCGATGGTGCTCGGGATGCTCGTCGGCGCGGTCGCCGGCTACTACGGCGGCTGGATCGACGACGCCCTCATGCGCGGCTCCGAGACGCTGTACGCCATCCCGTTCCTCATCCTGGTCATCGCGTTCATGACCGCATTCGGACGGAATCTGACGTTCGCGATGATCGGTGTCGGTATCGCGACCATCCCGACGTTCGCCCGCCTCATCCGCTCGCGCGTGCTCTCGGTGCGCGAGGAGGACTACATCGAGGCCGCGCGCGCGGCCGGGGTCCGCGACCGCGACATCATCCTTCGGCACGTCATCCCGAACAGTTTCGCACCCATCCTCGTGCAGGCGACGCTGCAGGTCGGTGTGAACATCCTCATCATCGCCGGACTGTCGTTCCTCGGTTACGGGGCGCAGCCGCCGACGCCGTCGTGGGGACAGATGCTGTCTAACTCCCGGCAGTACATGCTGCCGAACCCGTGGTTCAGCATCTGGCCGGGCATCGCCATCCTGATTACCGTCGTCGGTTTCAACCTCATCGGTGACGGCCTGCGTGACGCACTCGACCCACGGATCAACAACTAATGAGCGAACCAATACTCAAAGTCGAGAACCTGAAGACGCAGTTCTTCACCGAGGAGGGGACCGTCCGCGCGGTGGACGGCATCTCCTTCGAGGTGAACGAAGGGGAACTCGTCGGCCTCGTGGGCGAGTCCGGCGCCGGTAAGTCGGTCGCGACGAGTTCGATAATGCGACTGGTCGAAGACCCCGGCGAAATCGTCGGCGGCACGGTGACGTACAAAGGAAAGAAGATCGTCGACTTCGAGGAGGGACCGGACGGCGAACTCCGCCGGTCCCCCGAGATGCTCTCGAACGAGGAGATGCGAAAGCAGATTCGCGGTCGGGAGATAGCGATCATCTTCCAGGACCCGATGGAGGCGCTGAACCCCGTGTTCAAGGTCGGCGCACAGCTCCGCGAGTTCATCGAGATAAACCGCGACGTCTCCTCGAAGCGCGCGAAGGAGATCGCCGTCGACATGCTTCGGGAGGTCGGCATCCCCGAACCCGAGAAGCGCTACGAGAGCTACCCGCACCAGTTCTCGGGCGGGATGCGCCAGCGCGTCATCATCGCGATGGCGCTCGCCTGCGAACCCGACCTCATCATCGCCGACGAACCGACGACGGCGCTCGACGTGACCGTCGAGGGGCAGATTCTCGACCTGGTCGAGGACCTCCAGCAGAAGTACAACACGTCGTTCGTCTGGGTCACGCACGACCTGGGCGTCGTCGCCGAGATATGCGACCGCGTGAACGTGATGTACCTCGGCGAAATCATCGAACAGGCCGACGTGGACGACCTGTTCCACGCGACGCGGCACCCGTATACGGAGGCGCTCTTGAACTCCATCCCGCGACCGGACCAGAGCGTCGACGAACTCAATCCGATAAAGGGCGTCATGCCCGAGGCCATCAACCCGCCGTCGGGGTGTCGGTTCCACACTCGGTGTCCGGAGGCGCGGACCGTCTGTAAAGAGGTCCACCCGACGTATCAAGACGTGAGCGACCCCGACGAGTCCTCTCACTTCGTCTCGTGCGTGAAGTACGAGGACGTCGGGTACGACGACGCCGAATCCCTCGACACGGAGGCGACGGACGCGTTCAGCGGTGGACTCGTCGAAGCGCGAGGTGACGGACAATGAGCAAGGCTATGATGTCAGAGAGCACCGACGATATCGGCTTCGGGGACACGCTGCTCCGGGTCGAAGGCCTGACGAAGTACTTCAGTCAGGGAAGCGGACTCATCGCGAGTCTGTTCAACGACGAGGAAGTGAAAGCCGTCGACGACGTGACGTTCGATATCGCCAAAGGCGAGACGCTGGGTCTGGTCGGCGAGTCCGGGTGTGGCAAGTCCACGCTCGCGCGAACGGTGCTTCGCCTCCTCGAACCCACCGACGGTGCGGTGTGGTTCAAAGACGACAACCTCGCGGAGATGAGCGGGGAGGAACTCCGCTCGATGCGCGAGGACATGCAGATGATCTTCCAGGACCCGCAGTCCTCGCTGGACCCGCGGATGAAGGTCGGCCCCATCGTCGAGGAACCGATGAAGGCCCACGGCCTCTACGAGGGCGAACGCGAGCAGCGCGCGCGGATGCTCCTGGAGAAAGTCGGTCTCGACCCCCAGCACTACAATCGCTATCCGCACCAGTTCTCCGGCGGGCAGCGACAGCGCGTCAACCTCGCTCGCGCACTCGCGGTCAACCCGGACTTCATCGTCTGTGACGAACCCACCTCGGCGCTCGACGCCTCCATCCAGGCGCAGGTGCTGAACACGATGCGTGACCTGCAGGAAGAGTTCGGTCTCACCTACCTGTTCATCAGTCACGACCTCTCCGTCATCCGGCACATCTCCGACCGCGTCGCCGTGATGTACCTCGGACAGTTGGTCGAACTCTCGGACACCGAAGAGCTGTTCGAGAACCCACAGCACCCGTACACGCGGGCGCTCCTGCAGTCGATTCCGGTTCCCGACCCGCGGGCGGGCGGCCAACGCGGCGTCCTCGAAGGCGACGTGCCGTCGCCCATCGACCCGCCGTCCGGGTGCCGGTTCCGGACGCGGTGTCCGCGACTCATCGCGCCCGACGAGTACGACCTCTCGGACACCCAGTGGGACCAGATAAAGGAGTTCATGCGCGAGACCGAACGCCGCACGTTCGAGGCGGACGGCGAGGCGTCGCTCCGCGGGGAGTTCTTCCCCGACGGCACGCCGTCCGGCGAAGCGGGCTCCATCGTCGAGTCGAGCATCGACGACGTCCTGAGCGACGACTGGGACGCCGCCGAGGAGCGGATGGCCGAGTCGTTCGCAGAGCAGAGCATCTGCGCGAAGGAGGTGCCGTCGTACGAGGTGGAGGCGGAACACGGAGCCAGTCGCCACTTCGCGGCGTGTCACCTCCACCGGGACAGCATCGACGGCAGCGTCGCCGACGACTGACCGCGGCCGCGACCTGTTTTTCGCGTTTTACACCTTCTCGACCGAGTCACAGCGCGCGAAAACGGCCGAGAACGACGTCGTCAGCGCTCGATTCGTATCTCCGTGGCGTCCTCGGGGCGGTCGTCTCCGAGGGCGAGAAACGCCGCGAGTTCGTGCGTTCCGGGTGCGGGTTCGACCCACCGCGTCGGCGTGTCGTCGTCGCCGACGCGTTTGAGGAGGCCGTTCCACGTCTGCGTGAACGTCTTCGACTCGTTCGCGCGAAAGGAGAGTTTCGTCGGCGACGGCGGGAGGTATATCTGCTCGTTGCTCGCCTCCAGTTCGCCGTCGACCGTCCACCCCCAGAGGCGTCGCGTCGGCGTCTCGACGGCGACGGGAAGCGGGAGGTGGTTCGTCACCGTCACGGTGAACTCGACGGCGTCGCCGAGGGCGTAGCGTTCGCGGTCCGTCTCGACGGTGACCGAGAGGCCGCGTCTGACCAGCGGTTGCGGGACGAACTTCCCGAGTGCCTCGGCGATGGGGCTCTTCGTGTCGTCGAAACCGTAGCGGTCCTGCCGTTCGGCCGCAGGTCCGTTCCCGGAAGGCATCTGTCGGCGCGTCGTACGCGCGGGCGGCGTTTACCTCCGTCGGTCGCCGGCCTCGCGACCGGTCCCCACGAGGGATTATCTCCGTCGAATACGACGACCGGATATGAACCGTCGTGAACTCCTCGCAGTCGCGGGTGCCGTCGGCCTCGGGGCGACGAGCGGGTGTCTGGGCTACACCGTCGTCGAAGCGGACGCGGTGACGGACCGCCGCGTCCGTATCGCCGAGTTGGAGGCGAAACTGGCCGCGCGCGAGGAGCAGATAGCGGAGTTAGAAGCCGACGTCGACGCCCTCCGGTCGCGCGTCGCCGGCCCCGAGGTGAACCTCGTCCGCGCCGTCACCGACTGGTCGCGCGTGGGCGACGTGGTGACAGAACAGACCGACCGAGTGGCGGGCGAGACGCTCACGGCCGCCGTCAACTACGACTATCCCGTCCATCCCGGCGCGGGCGGGTCCGGCGAGGCGGACGCGGACGTGACCGTCGAACTGGCACGCGACGGCGCCACCGTCCGAGAGGCGACGACGCGCGTCCGTCTCACTCTCGACAGAGACCAGACGCTGGCGGAGAACGCCCTGGAACTCGACGTGTCGGGCGTCGACGAGGGAGCGTACGCGCTTCGGGCGCGCGTCACCGACAACGTCACCGGCCGGGCGTCGCCGCGCGCGGAGACGACCGTCGAACTCGGCGCGGAGTGAGTTCAGGAGAGTCGGCGCGCGAGATACGCCGAGAGGGCCGCCCCGCCCGCCGCGCCCGCGACGAGGTTCGGAACGTCGATACCCCGCCGGAGCGCCGAGAGCGAGTAGCGACCCCGTTCTCGAAGCGACCCCGTCTCGTCGGCCGACTCGGGAATCCGAGCGACGTACTCGCGGACTTCGCCCGGACCGACCGTCGCCGTGACCGCGTCGTCGAGGAACGACCCGGCGAACCCGGCCGCCTCGGCGCGTAACTCGTAAGTAGCTTTCCGCCGGCCGACGACGGAGAGTCGGTAATCGCCGGGCGGCGCGTCGTAGCGATAGCGCATCCCGTACACGTCGGTGTGACTGCGGTTCATCTTCTCGGCGACGTTCCGACCTACCGGCGTTCCGTCGGGAGCGACGACGGAGAGCGACACGTTCGGCGAGGTAGTGGTGAATCGGACGGCGCGTTCGAGGAGGTGCGAGAAGTCGTCGCCGTCGCCGGTTCGTCGCGGCGTCGTCACGTCGCTGTCGGCGCGAATCGCGCGGTCCCAGCGATTGAACACGAGACTGTCGTAGGGGTCGTAGTCCGCGATGGGGCGCGCGCGGTTCGGGCGAACGGTCAGCGCACGGCGGAAGCCTCGCCGATACGGCCCCGCGGGGACGTTCGGGTCGTACGCGAGGAGGCGCGTCCCGTTCGTCGTCTCCTCGTAGTCGTAGACGAGAATCTGGTGTGAAAGGCGGGTCTCGCTGTTCACGACGGTCACGCCCGCGGTACCGAACGCGTCGATAGTCGCGCTCAGCGCCGCGAGTTCGGCCGCGTGGTCTATCTGCTTCGGGCGGAGCATCCGGTGCCGTCCCAGCCACGAGTGAACGTCGAGCAACTGCGTCGACTGGTACTCGTCGATGCGGTTGCCGATGGTTCCGCCCGACTCTCGGGGCACCTCGGGCGTCCGCAACGCGGCGGCGTTGTCCACGCCGTCGGGGAGCGTGTCGGGGTCCTCGAAGAACTCCTGCGCGGAGAACGTCATGCCGTAGCAGTGACCGTCCGTCGAGGACAACTGCGCGGCCGCGACGCGAATCTGCGAGGAGACCAGTCCGACGAGGGCCTCGGGGAGGTCACCGACGGGCGTGCCGAACAGGTCGGCGAACGGCCCCCGCCAGTCGTCGTCGACGCACTCTCGCACTCGCTCGCGCGACACCGCGCGGTGCTCGTGGCCGGGGTACGCCCGTTCGTTCCCCGCCCAGTTGCGGAAGCCGAACCCGTGCGTCTCCGGTGAGAACCCCTCGTCGGGCCGCCCGGCGGCGATGGTCGGAACCGCGGCGACGCTCGCGGCACCCGCACCGAGTCGAGCGAGAAAGCCGCGACGGTTCAGCTTCGTCATCGAACGGCTATGTTCGGCGGACAGACTTGACTGTTTCCCGAATTGTCTCCCGAGAGCGGTGTACTGGTAAATCAGTTGATGGAACGTCGGCTCTGGTCTCGCCCCCAGCGCTCGGACGCGCCGTGGTCGGACTGGTGGCCGTCGCGTTCGGCGTCGTCTCCCTGTGCGGACTCGCCGTCGTCGCCGCGGCGGGTCGCTGAACGAGAGACGCGTCCACGTCGGCGACGGGGGCGCGTCAGTAGCCCTGCGCGTTACCGTCTTTTCGCGGTTCAGTCGCCGCCGAGAGCGTGCCGCCGTCGTTTCGAGCTATCTGCGCGCCGCCGAACAGACTCGGGTAGAGCAGGCGCACGTCGTGACCCTTGCGGGTGAGCTTCGTGCCGAGACTGTCGCTCGTGCGCTCTTCGATGGCGAGCGTCCCGTCCTCTCGGTAGCGCCAGCGGGGGTAGTCCAGCGCCGCTTGCAGCGGCATCCCGTAGTCGACGACGTTCGAGACGAGTTGGACGTGCCCCTGCGGTTGCATGTAGCCGCCCATGACGCCGAACGCCGCCCAGTCGTCCTCGTCGAACTTCACGAGGCCGGGGATGAGCGTGTGGAACGGCCGCTTCTCGGGTTCGAGGCGGTTCGGGTGGTCGGGGTCGAGCGAGAACGAACTGCCGCGGTTCTGGAGGGCGATTCCGGTGTCGCCCGCGACGAGTCCGGAACCGAACCCGGCGAACCGGGAGTTGATGTAGGAGACGACGTTGCCCTCGTCGTCGGCGACGGTGAGGAGGACGGTGTCCGCGTCCTCGGGAGGCTCCGGAGGCTCCCGGGGGCTCGGCGGACTACGTCCGCCGGTGTCCTCCGCGTTCGCGTCGGGGACGCCGAACGACACGTCGTCGTTGGCCTCCTCGCCTATCTCCTCGGCGCGCCTCTCGGCCCACTCCTTCGAGGCGAGCGGTGGAATCTGCTCGTACTCGGGGTCGGTGATGTAGCGGTGGCCGTCGTGGAACGCGAGTTTCATCGCCTCGCCGAAGTAGTGGATACGCTCCGGAGAACCGAGTTCGTACTCGTGTGCGCCGATTGCTTCGGCGATGTTGAGCGCTTCCAGCGCGATGAGGCCCTGGTTGTTCGGCGGGAGTTCGTACACCTCCGCGCCGTTGTACGTCGTGGAGACGGGCGTCGGGAACTCGACTTCGAAGTCGGCGAGGTCGTCGACGGTCATGAACCCGCCCTGCGACTGCACTTCTTCGGCTATCTCTTCGGCGATGTCGCCCTCGTAGACGACGTCCGCGCCCTCCTCGGCGATTCGTTCCATCGTCGAGCCGAGGTTCGGTAAGGTGACTCTCTGGCCGACGTCGGGCGACTCCCCGTCGAACAGGAAGGCGTCGCGGGCGTTGTCCGTCTCGAACAGGTCCTCACCGTGCGTCCACGCGTCGGCGATAATCTCGCTCACGGGGTAGCCCTCGGTGGCGTACCGAATCGCCGGTTGGAGAGCCTCGGCGAGCGTCAGATCGCCGAACTCCTCGGACGTCACTTCCCACCCGCGGGCCGTCCCGGGGACGGTGACGGTGTGCGCGCCCGTGTCGGGCATCGAAGCGTCCTCGGGGTCGATAGCTTCCTCGTCCGCAACCGCCTCGCGGACGTTCTCGATGGTCGCGTCGGCGGGCGCGCCCCCGCAGGCGCGCATCGCTCCCACCTCGCCGTCGGCGGTGCGGTAGAGCGCGAACACGTCGCCGCCCAGTCCGGTCGAGGTGGGTTCGACGACGTTCAGGGCCGCCGCGGTGGCGACGGCCGCGTCGAAGGCGTTGCCGCCCTCTCTGAGCATCTGGATGCCCGCCTCGGCGGCGAGCGGTTGGCTCGTGGCGACGACGCCACGCTGTCCGTACACGGTCGAGCGTCGGGAGGTGAAGCGGTCTAAGTCCGCGTTCCCGTCTACGTTCATACCCCCTCGTTTCGAAGCCGAGAGAAAAAGTCCACCTCAACAGGCACGCGAGGGTGGGTACATCGGCGGTCCGGCCGGACATCCCGTTCGGAGCCGCTACCAGCCGAGCAGTTCCCGAACCGTCCCGAACGCCCCTCGCCGCTCCAGTTCCGCCCGGACGAGTCTGTCGAACGCCCACGTCGGCAGGAGGAGACGGAGGACGGGCAGGACGCGCGCTTGCCACGTCACCGGGTAGCGGGCCTTCGGGTCGTCCGTCTCGACTGCCGTGACGACGGTGTCGGCGACGCGTTCCGGCGTCACGCCACCGGCGTCGAAGTTGCGTCTGACTCGGTCGTAGGCGTCGGCGTACGGCGTCTCGCCGTACCGGTCGAGTCGCGCCTTCGCGCGGTCGTTGAATCCCGTCCTGACCGGACCGGGTTCGACGATTACGACGTCGACGCCGTGCGGAGCGAGTTCGACGCGGAGGGCGTCCGAGAGCGACTCGACGGCGTGTTTCGTCGCGCAGTAGACGCCGTGGTACGGGAGCGTGACGCGTCCGAGGACGGAGGCGACGGTGACGATTCGACCGCCCGACTCGCGGAGGGCGGGCAGGGCGGCGCGGGCGACGGTGAGGACGCCGAAGACGTTGACGCCGAACTGTGTTTCGACGAGTTCGCCGGGCACGTCTTCGACCGCACCGAGTTCGTAGTAGGCCGCACAGGGGAGGAGCACGTCGATGCCGTCTTCGGCGACGAGCGAGACGGCGTCGCGGACGGCGTCCTCGTCGGTCACGTCGCAGACGTGCGTCTCGACGTCGTTCGGCAGGTCCGAGAGGGCGTCGTCGTCGCAGTCGAGAACGGCCACGTCGTGGCCGCAGGCGCGGAGGCGTCGAACCGTCGCGCGGCCGATACCGGACGCGCCGCCGGTGACGAGAACGCGGAGAGAGTCGGTCATGGTCGAACTGCCGAGGGCTGTCGATTGAGCGTTACGGTGCGAGGTCGGAGCGAGGAGCCGTCCGACTCAGTCCGTCAGCCCGTAGCCGCGCCGGAAGAGAACGACGTTGACGGCGGTGACGGCGAGGGTGAGGGCGGTCAGGATGGCCAGAGAGAGGTTCGCGTTCACCTCGCTGACGCCGAGGAAGCCGTAGCGGACGCCGTTGACCATATATATCATCGGGTTCAGAAGCGACACCTGCCTGAGGAGTGTCGGCAGTTCGTTCAGCGAGTAGAACACGCCGCCGAAGAACACCAGCGGTCGGAGGATGAACTGGTTCATCATCGTCAGGTCGTCGAAGTCGTCGGCCCAGAGGCCGCCGACGATGCCGAAACTGGCGAACAGCAGGGTGACGACGACCATGAACGCGACGAGGTAGAACGGGCGAGCGACGCCGACGCTGGTGAAGAACGCGCCGATGACGGCGACGAGTGCGCCGACGACGATGCCCCGCGTCGCAGAGGAGAGGACGTACGCGCCGACCATCGACCGGTACGACAGCGGCGAGGTGAGCACTTCTTCGATGTAGCGGTTCCACCGCCCGTGGAAGATGGAGAACGAGGCGTTCTCGAAGGCGTTCGACACCGCGCCGAGGACGATGAGACCGGGGAGGATAAAGAGGATGTACGGTACGCCCGATATCTCGTTGATTCGCTCGCCGAGGATGACGCCGAACACCGAGAAGTACAGCACGTTCGTGATGAACGGCGGGACGAACGTGTTGCGGGGGCGACGAACGAACCGGAGCACTTCGCGTTTGAGCAGGGCGTAGAAGCCCGTTCGGTCGACGCTCATCGTTCCGCCTCCATCGCCGCGGCGTCGCCCGCACCGCCATCGTCCGTCGCGTCGCTCGGCGCGTCGTCCGCGTCGCTCGACCGTTCGGTCGCGCGCTCTTCGTCCGTTCGGGTCATCTCGACGAACACCTCTTCGAGCGAGGTGCGCGATATCTCCAAATCGACTATCTCGTGGCCCGCCGCGTCGAGTTTCCTCACCACGTCGGGAGCGACGAGTCCTCCCTCGCGAGCGGTGACGACGAGTTTCGTCCCGTCCAGTTCGACGGCTTCGACTCTGTCGTCTTCGGCGGCGAAGTCGGGGACTGCGGTCGGTTCGTCGCGGAGCGAGACGACGATATCGTCGGTGCCGCGGTCCATCAGTTCCTCCGGACTCGCCACCTCGACGACGCGCCCGGAGTCCAGGATGGCCACCTCGTCGCAGAGGCGTTCGGCCTCTTCGATGTAGTGGGTGGTGAGCAGGATGGTCGTGCCGCCGTCGTTCAGTTCGGTGATGGTCTCCCAGAGTTCGTGGCGGAGTTGCACGTCCACCCCGGCCGTCGGTTCGTCGAGGATGAGGAGGTCCGGGTCGGTGATGAGGGCGCGCGCGAGCACGAACCGCCGCTTCATCCCGCCCGAGAGCCAGTCGAAGCGCGTGTCGCGCTTGTCGTAGATGCCGACGCGCTTCAGCACCTCGTCGGCGCGTTCGCGGGCCTCGGACTCGGAGACGCCGTGGTAGCCCGCCTTGTGCTGGAGCACTTCGCGGATGGGGAAGAAGCGGTCGACGTTGAACTCCTGCGGGGCGAGGCCGATTCTGTCGCGGGCCTCGCGGTAGTCGTCCTCCACGTCGTAGCCGAACACCTCGGCCGTCCCGCCCGATTTGCGGACGAGGCCGACGAGGACGTTGATGAACGTGGTCTTCCCCGCGCCGTTCGGGCCGAGGAGACCGAAGAAAGAGCCCTCGGGAACGTCGAGGTCGACGCCGTCCAACGCCTGCACGTCGCCGTACGACTTGCGTAGGTCTCGTATCCGTATCGCAGAAGACATTCGGTACGGGCTACTCCGTTATTCGGCGGATTAAGCGCTCCGACCGCGGAATCGGGTGCGAAGGCGTCTCACGCTCGTCGCGGCGTCGCTCGGTGGTCGCCCGTTCGACTCGACTTCACTCTAAGTGGTGGTAGTCGAGTTCGTGGCCCTCGTCGAGGGCCTCGCGGACCGCTTCGCTCGGCGCGCCGACGCCTCGCGTGAAGAGGTCGTAGCCGGTGTCACCGCGACTGGCGAGGACGTTCACGCGCCAGTCGTCGTCGGTATCGGGGTGGTCCTCGCGGAAGTGTGCGCCGCGTGACTCGGTTCGGTACTTCGCCGCCCGGAGCGTCGTCTCGGCCATCGTCAGCATGAACGAGAGGTCGACGGCGAACTCGAACTCCCGACTCGTCCGGTCGCCGTCGACGCGCAGGTCACCGGTCCGGTCGCGAATCTCGGCGATGCGGTCGATGCCCGCCTGTAGCGTCTCCTCGTCGCGGAGGATGCCCGCGTGTTCCCACATCACCTCGCGGAGTGCCGCCCAGAGTTCGCGCGGCGTCGTGTCGCCGTCGGCGGTTTCGAGGTCCGACAGCGCGCGGAACTCGCGTTCGGCGAGGGCGCGAACGCCGTTCGGGAGGTCGGTCGTCTCCTCGTCGGCCATCCGTTCGCCGATGTGCGTCCCGACGACTTCGCCGACGGCGACGGTTTCGGCCAGCGAGTTACCGCCGAGGCGGTTCGCGCCGTGGACGCCCGCCATCGTCTCGCCGACGACGTGGAGGCGGTCGACGCTCGTCTCGCCGGTGTGGACGTCGACGTCGACGCCGCCCATGGTGTAGTGGGCGGTCGGCGCGACTTCGACCGGTTCCTCGGCCATGTCGATTCCGAGCGACTGGAACCGCTCGTACATCTTCGGCAGGCGGTCCTCGATGAACTCGCGTTCGCGGTGCGAGATGTCGAGGAAGACGCCGCCGTTCTCGGTGCCGCGGCCCTCGCGCACCTCTTGGGCGATGGCTCTGGCGACCACGTCGCGGGCGTCCAGTTCCATCTGGTCCGGCGAGTAGCGCTCCATGAACCGCTCTCCCTCCGCGTTGAACAGACGGCCGCCCTCGCCGCGGACCGCCTCGGTGACGAGTTCGCCCGACCAGTCCTCCTCGTACGCGTCGAGTTGGACCATCCCCGTCGGGTGGAACTGGACGAACTCCACGTCCATCAGGTCCGCACCGGCCTCGAAGGCGAGTGCGGGGCCGTCGCCGGTGTTCTCGTCGTCGCGCGAGGAGTGCCGCGAGTAGACGCCCGAGAACCCGCCCGCGGCGAGGACGACGTGTTCGGCGGTGAACTGGACGAAGTCCCCGTCCGCCATGTCGTAGCCCGCCGCGCCGTAGACGCGGCCCCCGTCCGAGAGGAGACGCGTTATCATCACGTTTTCTCGGTACGGAATCTCCAACTCGCGGGCCTTCGAGACGAGGGCTTCGAGGACCGCTTCGCCCGTCCGGTCGCCGTTGAACACCGTCCGCCGGAACGACTGCGCGCCGAAGTAGCGCTGGTTTATCTTCCCGTCGTCGGTCCGGTCGAAGTCCGCGCCCCAGTCGTCGAGTTCGCGGACGCGTTCGGGCATGTTCTTCGTGACGAGTTCGACCGCCTCGGGGTCGTTGAGGTGGTGTCCCTCGTTCAGCGTGTCGGCCGCGTGAATCGCCCAGTCGTCCTCGGGGTCCAGCGACCCGAGGGCGGCGTTGATACCGCCCGCCGCCCACACCGTGTGAGCGTCGCCGTGGTCGCGTTTTCCGACCACGAGGGGTTCGACGCCCTGTTCCCGCAGTGCTATCGCCGTCCGCGCCCCGGCGGCGCCGGCACCGACGACGAGGACTGGAACCGACACCGCCTCGTAGTCGGGCGTCTCGCCGCCGTCCGCCGAACGAACGTCTGTTGCGGTCATGTAGGCAGTCGGAGGTCAGGGTCGAACGAACTTGAGAGCTTCGCGCGTGCGCGCGCACGTGAAGCCGACAGTACGCACCGCCTCCGACGACGATATAGGGCGTTAATATCCCTTATTCAGTTTTAACACTATCAATCATTATGTTTATTTACCGAATGGTCGAGTCGACAGACGAGGTGACACAGCATGACAGTATCCGGCGCCGTACGCGCCCACCGTTCGACTGACCGCCGCCCGAATCGACCGACAGACCGACCCGACCCACCCACACGACCCCCCAGATGACGACACCGACGACCCACACGACCGAATCGACTCGACGACCGACTCGCGCGACGAACCCGGCCGACCGTCGCCCGACGACGCGCGACTACCCGAACAACGAGGAGAACATGGAAGCGCCACTGGTCCCGTTCGTCGCCGACCCGACGCGCCCGGACCCCGACGAGGAACTGCGTGGTCTCCGACGCGACATCACCGCGCTCCGCGCGCAACTGACCCGGCTGGAGACGCGGATGCGCGAGGAGACGACGGACCCGGAGACGGAGGAGCGACGATGAGTTCCGACCCGTTCGACCGGACGACGGGCGCGGACGTGTTCACCCGCGACGTCGACAACCCCGCCGGACGCGAGTTCCGCCGACTGCTGGACGAGCAACCGTTCGTCTTCGCGCCGGGTATCTTCCACGCCCTCGACGCGCGACTGGCCGAACTCGCCGGCCTCGACGCCGCCTACATGAGCGGATACTCGACGGTGTTGGGCCAGTTCGGCTTCCCCGACCTGGAGATGGTGACGATGACCGAGATGGTCGAGAACGCAAAACGCATCGTCGAGGCGACGGAGCTTCCGGTCGTCGCCGACTGCGACACGGGCTACGGCGGCGTCCACAACGTCCGTCGCGCCGTCCGCGAGTACGAGAAGGCGGGCGTCGCCGCGATACACATCGAAGACCAGACGACGCCGAAGCGGTGCGGTCACATCGCGGGCAAGCAGATCCTCCCCCGCGACAAGGCCCGTGCGCGCTTCGAGGCGGCCGTCGACGCGAAGCAGTCCGAGGACACGTTCGTCATCGCCCGCACGGACGCCTACGGCTCTTCGAACGGTGACTGGGAGGAACACCTCGAACGAGGCCGGATGTACGCCGACGCGGGCGTGGACATGGTCTGGCCGGAGATGCCCGACCCCTCCCGCGAGGACGCCGTCGCGTACGCCGAGACCATCCACGAGACGCATCCGGACCTGAAGTTGGCGTTCAACTACTCCTCGTCGTTCGCGTGGTCGAAGGAGGACGACCCGCTCACGTTCGCCGAACTCGGCGAGTTGGGCTACGAGTACATCTTCATCACGCTGTTCGGCCTGCACTCGGGCGCACACAGCGTGTTCGAGGACTTCCGCGCGCTGGCGGAGACGGACGAGGAGGCGCAGTTCGACCTCGAACAGCGATATCTCGGCCACCCGACCGAGTCTCACCACGAACTCGCGTTCGTCTCGGACTACCAGGAGACCGAGATGCGGTTCGACCGCGAGGCCAGAGAGCGAATCGAGAACTCCGACGGGTTCTCCGAAGAACAACAGACACCCATCGAGAGCGATGACTGACGACATCACCCCCACGTTACGACGAAGCCAGCTAGCGACCCCCGGCAGCGACGAGAAGATGGTGCGGAAGGCACCGCAGTCCGGCGCGGACGAGGCGTTCTTAGACCTCGAAGACGCCGTCGCTCCGGGCGAGAAAGTCGACGCCCGCGAGACGGTCATCGACGGACTGGTCTCCGGCGACTGGTCGGAGACGCGGGCGTGCTACCGCATGAACGGCGTGGACACGCAGTGGTGGTACGACGACGTCATCGAAGTCGTCGGCGCGGCCGGACGCTTCGTCGACACCATCATGGTCCCGATGTGTCACGACGCCGCGACGGTTCGGACGGTGGACAACCTCCTCACCCAAGTCGAGGCGAACGAGGGCCTCCCCGAGGGCGGAATCGGCCTGCAGTGTCAGATAGAGTCCGCCGCGGGGATGACGAACGTCGCGGAGATAGCCCGCGCCTCCGACCGGATGGAGTCGCTCGTGTTCGGTCCCGGCGACTACACCGCGAGCGTCGGCGCGGCGGGTCTCACCATCGGGTCCGGCGGCGACTACCCCGGCCACTACTGGCACTACCAACTCGCGCGCATCGCCCACGCGGCGAAGGCCGAGGGGTTGCAGGTGATAGACGGCCCCTACGCGGAGATAGACGACCCCGAGGGCTTCCGCGAGTCCTGCCGGAACGCGAGCATGCTCGGCTGTGACGGCAAGTGGGCCATCCACCCGAGTCAGATTCGAATCGCGAACGAGACGTTCGCGCCCGACCCCGAGGAGGCCGAACGCGCCCGCCGCATCGTCGACGCCTACGCGGAGGCGACGGCCAACGGGAAGGGCGCCGTCTCCGTCGACGGCGAGATGGTCGACGAGGCGACGAACAAGATGGCGCGACGACTCGTCGCCCGCGCGGAGGCGGCGGACGTGTACTGATAACACGAAACACGCCTGAAAAAACGTTAAGTAGACCCGCTCCGTCGCTCGAATCGAGTCCCGCGACCCTGCGGGCAGAGGCCACCGATGACCCGATATCTCACCACTCGCCGTCCGCCGCACGCGGTAGCCACCGCAGTGGCCGCCGCACTCGACGAGTGGGCTATCGGATTCGTCGGAGCGGGCGTCTCCGGAGACGAGACGTCCCCCCTCTGCGTCCGGTCCGCGCTCGGCGCGTAACGTCGCGCCGCGCGGACGGGGTCCGGGAAACCGGCTTCGTCCTCGTGTGACTCGCACCCGAGACGAACCGGCCCGCCCCTTCTCGCGCGGCCCGTCTACGCCCTGAGTGCCACGGACACGTCGGACCGACGTGTCGGTCACGCCGGACCGCTCCCGTGTCGGCAGTCTCGCGTCGCCGTCGGCGGCGCGGGGAGCGCGTTCGACTCGCGCCGGGAGCCTATGGCAATCAGCCAACCAACCCCCGACGCACAGCACGACACCCACCCCGTTCGCGCCTCGCTGACCGTGTTGGTCACGCGAGACGCCGACGGCGACTTGCAGGAGGGCGTCCGCGCCCGTCTGGCCGCCGTCGACTGCGTCGTCGCCGTGGACCGCGTCGACGTGAGCGGCTTACGACCCGCGTTGAACGACTTGCGCGTGGAGGTGGACGCCGCGATGCGCGTCCGCGACCCGTCAGACGGCGGTCTGAGCGACGCGCTCGAAGCCGGTTTCGGCGTCCGCGAGGTGCGAGACGTGGCTCCGCAGTAGGTCGCTCCCGTTTCGGCCCTCCCCGACTCACCGAGGCGCGCCATCCGACGAACGCGCTAAGTCGCTGCGTCGCGACAGTTCCCCCGTGAGTTCGTCCGATACCGCCGTGGACGGCGTGGTTCGTTACGGCCCCGTGACCGACGCCGCCGACCCGGAGGCGGAAGCCCTCGCGCGACTCCGCCGCCTGAGCTACTACCTCGACGACCTGATTCGGGTGCCCGGCACCGACCGCCGAATCGGACTGGACCCGCTCTTGGGTCTGCTCCCCGTCGCGGGCGACGTGCCCGCCGCCGCCGTCTCGGCGTACATCGTCGCCGAAGCCGCCGCCCTCGGCGCGCCCCGCGAGACGGTGGCGCGAATGGTCGGCAACCTCGTCGTCGACGCCGTGTTCGGGTCGATTCCAGTGGTCGGCGACGTGTTCGACGCCGTCTGGAAGGCGAACCGGCGGAACGTCCGTCTCTTGGAAGCGCGACGCGTCGACCCCTCGGGCGCGGAACGCGACGGGCGCGTCCTCGCCGTCGCGGGCGTCCTCCTCTTTCTCTTCGTCCTCGCACTCGGTGCGGGCGTCGTCGTCCTCTCGTGGTGGCTCCTCGGCGTCGCCGGCGTCGTCTGAAAGGGGAAGACAGAAACGCGCGCCCCCGCATCACCCGGTATGAGTATCTTGGAGGACGCCAGAGCGCTCGCCGCGCAGGGACCCATCTGCGACCCCTGTCTGGGCCGTCCCTTCGCCGACCGGAGCTTCGGGCTGACGAACGCCGAACGGGGGCGGAGCCTCCGAGTCGCCGCCGCACTCGAAGACGACGAGGACATCGAAGAGACGCCCCGCGAGGACTGCTGGGTGTGCGAGGGCGAGTGTGCCCGCTTCGACGAGTGGGCTGAACGCTGCGCCGCCGCCGTCGAAGACGTCGAGTTCGACACGTACCAGGTCGGGACGCGTGCGCCGCCACTCGTCGAGGAGAACGAAGTCCTCCTGCGCGAGGGCGCCGGACTGGACGACGAGGCCGGCGAACTGTTCAAATCGGAGTTCAACCGCGAAGTCGGCAAACGGTTCGGTCGGCTGACCGAGACCGAAGTCGAGTTCGGCCGTCCGGACGTGCAGTTCCTCCTCGACATCGACGCCGACGAGGTGGAAGTCGACGTGAACTCCACGTTCGTCTACGGCCGCTACCGGAAACTGGAACGCGACATCCCGCAGACCGAGTGGCCGTGTAACAAGTGTCACGGTTCGGGCTACCTCGGCAAACAGCCCTGCGACAAGTGCGACGGGACGGGCTACATGTACCAAGAGAGCGTCGAGGGACTGACAGCACCCGTCGTCATGGACGTGATGGACGGCACGGACGCGAAGTTCCACGGCGCGGGCAGAGAGGACGTGGACGCCCTGATGCTCGGGACGGGCCGTCCGTTCGTCATCGAGATAATGGAACCCCGCCGCCGCAACGTGGACGTGGAGCGACTGGAGGGCGACATCAACGCCTTCGCCGAGGGGAAAGTCGAAGTCGAGGGACTCCGCCTCGCCGCCTACGACATGGTCGAACGCGTGAAGGAACTGAACGCCTCGAAGCGCTACCGCGCGGACGTGGAGTTCGGCGACGACGTATCCGAAGACGAACTCGCCGCCGCCCTCGACGAACTGGACGGCGCGACCATCGAACAGTACACGCCGAACCGCGTCGACCACCGGCGTGCGAACCTCACGCGCACCCGCGAGGTGTTCGAGGCGACGGGCGAGTGGGAGGACGACAGACACGCCGTCGTCGAGATTCACGGCGCGGGCGGCCTCTACATCAAGGAACTCGTCTCCGGCGACGAGGGGCGGACGAAACCCAGTCTCGCGGGCGTCCTCGGCGTCGACGCCGTCGTGACGGCGCTGGACGTGGTGGGAGTCTACGGCGACGGCGAGGAGTTCGAAGACGAGTCGTTCTTCCGGGACTGAACCGACTTCACGGCGTCGCGTTCTTCGACGCGTCACAACGCTTACCACGCTCGGGTCGCACGGTTCGTGTGAGAACAGACACCATGTGCCATCACTCCGAATCGATGCCCGAGTGGGAAGCGCTCGCCGCGAAGGAACTACGGAACGACGCAGAGGAGGCGGATGACGACCACGGCGGGATACTGACGAACACCGACGACTGAGGAGTACCGGCGGCCGAACGCGACAGCACCGACGGCCGAACACCACAGCGCCGACGCCGTCTCCCACCGGCGACACCACAACCGATTTGTCTCCGCCGGCGAGTGCGAGAGCATGAGCGAACGGTCGCCCGTCCTCGTCGGGAGCGACGAGGCCGGCAAGGGACCCGTCCTCGGCCCGATGGTCGCCGCCGCGATTCGCGCGCCGACGGCGGCGCTCCCCGAGGGAATCGACGATTCGAAGCGTCTGTCGCCCGCCCGCAGAGCGGAGATTGCGGCTACGCTCCGCGAGAGCGACGACGTCACCGTCGGCGTCGCGTTCGTCGAACCCGAGCGAATCGACGACCCCGAGACGGACATGAACGGGCTGACCGTCGCCGCCCACGTCGAGGCCGTCGCCGCCGTCGCCGCGGACGGCGACAGCGTGGTGACCGACGCGGGCGACGTGGACGAATCTCGGTTCGGCAGACGCCTCAGACGCGGCGTCGCCGACGCGGGCGCGAACGTCTCCGTCACCTCGGAACACCGCGCGGACGAGACGTACGTCCACGTGGGGGCGGCGAGCATCGTCGCCAAGGTCGAACGCGACGCGCGGATGGAACGGATCGACACGGCGTACGAGTCGTACGGCCCGGTCGGAAGCGGATATCCGAGCGACTCGACGACGCGCGAGTTCCTGCGGCAGTACGTCGAGGAGACCGGAACGCTCCCGGACTGCGCGCGAACCTCGTGGTCGACGTGCGACGACGTCCTCGCGGCCGCGTCGCAGTCGTCGCTCTCGGAGTTTTGAGTCGGAGGAGAGGGTGACGAACGGGGCGGAGAGCGGATTCAGCGCATCGCTTCGAGGTCGACGTAGGTGTCACTCTTCGCAGAGACCCACGTCGTGAGGCGCTCTTCCTCGTCGGCGTGGAGGGGGTAGATGGTACACTCGTCGGGTTCGTCGTCGTACTCGACGACGGCCGCGACCAGCGCTTCCGTAGCGAGTTCTGCGAACGGGGCGTCGACTCCGTCTTGCGTCAGGGGGGCATCAGCGGACATCGTGTACGTGTTCGTCTTCTGCGTCGTCTCCCGCGCGAAGCGGGCGACTGGGTCACGTCGCTGTACATCGTATCGTAGCCACGGTACCACGGTTAAACGTGGGCCTACAGGATTAGGGCTTCGAAGCGGTGAAAGAATGTCGCCCGAACGGGGTTCGTCGGCGGCGTCAGCGGTCCGTCGTCGTCAGCGTGCGGAGGATGTCACCGTACGCCGGTCGGGTGACGAGGACGCCGACCAGGACGCCGAGGATAGTGAAGATGGCGAACCCTTGGAGGTCACCGAGCGACAGGACGGCCAGCGGCGACATCGCGATGATGGTCGTCGCGGCGGCGGCGCCGATGACCCAGAACGCCTTGCGGAAGCGCGACTGGAAGACGCGGCGCGAGGACACCTCACCTTCGGCCATCACCTCGTCGGCGATGATGATGAGGTCGTCCACCCCCGTCCCGATGACGGCGATGAACCCCGCGATGACCGAGAGGTCGAGGGGGTAGCCGATACCCGCGGCGAATCCGAGGAGGATGACCACCTCGGAGAGTGCGGTGACGATCATCGGCGCGGCGACCTTCACCTCGTTGTAGCGGATGAAGACGACGCCGCTGACCGCGAGGACGGCGACGAGGCCGGTGATGAGCGAGTCGGTCTTGAAGTTCGCCCCCTGACTCGGCGAGATGTACGACGTGGTCCCGCCGTCGTCGCCGGAGAAGTCGAGTTTCGCGGGGAGCGCACCCGCGCGGAGGTTGATGGCGACCTGCTGTGCCTCGGAGATGTTACGCGTCTGGAGTTGGAAGCCGGGGTCCTCGGCCCACTCGCCGTTGCGCATGCTCTGTGCGAGGCCGGGCGACATCCCGAAGGAGTTCACCACTTGGCCGTCGACGACGACGAGGAGGCACGACTCCGTGCTGTTGGGGTTCCGTTCGTAGTCGCACCGCGACCCGCCGGGACGGGCGACGCCGGTGTCGACCATCGCCTGCTGGAACTCCTCGGCGACGGCGGCTTTCACCGTGACGGGGACGGCCGGACCGGACGGCGTGTCCTGTGCGGTTCCGATGCGCTGGAAGTCGTCGCGTTCGAGGACGACGTCGGACTGGTACGTCCGCGAGCCGTTCTGTTCGACGGGGTAGTACGCCTCGACGACGACGGACCCGCGTTCGGAGACGAGTTGCTGAACCTCGCTCGTGTCTCGGTCCGGCACTTCGATACGGATGAAGTGCTGGCCCGTCGCCGTCGTCACCTGCTGGACGGACCCGCCGGAGAGGCCGGCCTGGTTGATCTTGTCGCGGAGGATGTCGACGACTTCCGTCCGCGTCTGTTCTGTGACGCCGTCGCGAATCGTCTCGAACTCGTAGTCGGCCCGTTCGAGTGCGGTGCGGAACTCCTGTTGGGTGACGTTCTCGGCGGTCACCTCGACGGTGCTGGCGTTCGCCGACTGCCGAGCGATGACGTCGGCAGACGTCGCACCGTCGATGTTTTCGGCGACGTTCTGTTCGACCACGCGCGGTTGGTCGTCGCCGAACTGAACCTCCTCGGCGGTCAGGCCGACGAGCGGCGCGCGGATGCGCGTCCCGCCGGAGAGTTCGAGACCGAACTTGAGGTTCGTCGGGCCGTCCGCGGTGGCGTTACCGGGGGCCACGCCGCCGCCCGCCCCGTCGGCGAGCGTGGGCGAGAACAGCGCGAACGTCGAGACGAGGAGTAACACGACCAGGAGGATGACGCGCCAGTTGTCTCTCAGGCTCACCATTATCGGTTCACCCCCTCGAACTTGTACCAGCGAAGCAGACTGAGGTTGAGTAGGTAGGTGTTCATGAGGTCGGCGGCGAGGCCGAAGACGAGGACGGTCCCGATAGCCGCGAGTAACTGGATTCCGAACAGCGTCGCGGTGACGGTCATGACGATCATCGCCGCGATGGAGGTGAGCGTCATCGTCACACCGGTGCGCATCGCGCGGTAGGTGGACTCGTAGAAGTCACCGGAGCGTCGGAGGATGTGGTTGTTCAACAGGATGTCCGAGTCGACGGAGTATCCGATGAGCATCAGCAGTGCGGCGACGGTCCCGAGGGAGAGTTCGATGCCGAGGACGTTCATCAACGCGACGGGGATGACGATGTCGGAGAACGCCGAGATGACGACGGCGATGGAGGGGACGAACGACCGGAACATCGCGAAGACGAGAAGACTCATCCCGAGGAACGCGATGCCGACGCCGATGAGGGCGAGCGTCTGCGTGTCACCGCCGAAACTCGCCGAGACCGAGGAGATAGAGCGAACCTCGAAGCCCGCGCTCTCGGCCTGTTGCTCTAGTTCGTTAGCACCCACCGACGGCCCCGAGTCGTCGCCCGACTGGAAGGTCACGATGTAGAGCGAGCCTTCGGCCGGAACCGACTGGATGGACTCGGGTTCGGCGGAAAACGCCTGTCGAATCTGTTCTTCCGGGTTCGCGCCGTCGCCGACGACGACCTGTATCTCGGTGCCACCGGTGAACTCTATCCCTTGGTTCACCGGCGCGCCTGTCGCGACGTACCAACCCGCGACGACGAGGAGCGCAACCGCCAACACCGCCAACGGGACGGCGGCGAGTTGGCGATTCGTGTACCGGGTGTAATCTACCTCCGGTACCGTAAACTCGACCATGCGTGGCGTTCGTCAGGGCCGCCGAATAAGCCTTCTTATACGGCTCTCCGTCGGTTCCGACGAGACGGCGTCTCGACGACGGCCGTGCCACATAATGACGTGGCGCGCGTAGGAGCGAGTATGCCGAACACACAGACGGACGCGACGGCGGCGGAGACGGCCCGACGCGTCGTCGTCTCCTATCCGGACGAACTGAGCGCGTGGGCGCGCGACCAACTCGACACCGACCGGTTCAGAACGTACCTCCGGCGCGTGTTGGACGACCTGCCCCCCGGACACACCTGGGAGGAGTTCGTCGACGTCGGCTGTTGCGGGAACTCGCTCGACATCCCGCTCCGAATCGAGTCGGTGGACGGCCCCGAGCGGATGGGGTCGGACACCGAAATCGAGTACGCGACGCGCGAGACGGAACCGGGCGAACTCGAAGGCGGATGGCGCGTCCAGAGTAAGGGCGGGCCGGCGGCGACGTCGGGGAAGAGACGGGACGAACGAGAGTAGGGAGTCGGTGGCGGAGTCAGACGGCGCGAGACAGGTCGTACAGGTTCGCGACGACGAACAGCGAGAGGGCCACCACCATCGCCCAGAACCACGCGTCGTTCTCGGTGATTCGGGTGATGCTCTCGTCGGAGGCGTCCGCGGCGTACTCGCGGGCGAAGACGACCAGTCCGACGCCCACGAGGAGGACGAAAGCGACCTGTAGCCACCCGCCGTCGCCGAGGAACAGGGAGACGGCGTTCTCGACGAGCACCGACGCGAAGAAGGCGCAGTACAGGAGGACGACGACGCGCTCGCGGTTCATACGTGGCCGTCGAGACGCGCACACAAGTTTCGATTGGTTTACAGTATCGGCGCGAGACGACTCGACCACGATGTCCCCACCGACGAGCGTCCTCCTCCCCACGACGCGGTGGACCGACGCCTGCGACGAGGTGGCCGCGCAACTCGGCCCCGACGACGAACTCCTCGTGATTTGCGACGCCGAGACGGACCCCGTGGCCACGCGGACGTCCCTCCCCGACGGCGTCGACGTCGTCGTCGCGGGCGAACCGGACGGCTGTTCGGGGAAGGCCAACGCCATCGCCACCGGGATGCGAACGGCGAGACACGAGCGAGTCGTCTGGACCGACGACGACTTCTCGCGGCCCTCGGACTGGCTCTCGACGCTCCACGCCGACTACGAACAGCACGGACCCGTCACGGAGGTTCCGTTCTTCGTCGGGCGCGACGCGCTCTCGACGCTCTTAGAACCGCTGTACGCCCTCGGCGGGACGCTCGGCGTCTACGCGAACCGGAAAGCGTGGGGCGGAGCGGTCGTGTTCGAACGGAGCGACCTGAACGAGGCGGCGTTCCTCGCGGAACTCCGGCGGACGGTGAGCGACGACGGCCTCCTCTCGGAACACCTGGACGTGACGCCGGTCCGCCGGACGCGACTCGTCCCCGTCGGCGGGAGCCTCCGCGAGTCCGTCGAGCGACACGTCCGCTTCACGCAGATAGTGTACCGACACGAACCGCGGGACACCGCCGCGTTGCTCGCTCTGGGCTCGATTCTCACGGTGCTCGGCGTCGCGTTCCCCCTCCCGATGTTCCTGTTCGCGACGCTTCTCACGTTCGCCGTCTACCGCGCGTTCGGCGTCCGCCGGTGGACGTTTCTCCTCGGGTACCCCGTGATGCTCCTGCAGGTTCCGCTGTTCGCCTACGGCATCGCCCGACGGACGTTCGTCTGGGGCGGTCGACGCTATCGCTGGTCCGCGAAGTTCGACGTGCGGGTCGTAGAGTAAAGCGGAGTGAGGAGAGAGTCAGGGCATGTAGCGGACGACGACGACGCCCGGACGCGAGCGAATCTCGACGCGGTTCACGCCGAGGCGCGCGGCGCGCGAGAGCGTGTTCTCCTCGTCGTTGGCCACGTCGGCGACGGCCTGTTCGGTCTCTTCCTCGGGGACGGTGATGACGTGAATCTCGCCGGTCCCCGCGCGTTCGGTCCGGGTGAGTTCGCCGACCGGTTGCCCGTCGGCTATCTCTCGGGAGTTCGCCGTCGGCGACTCGTCTGACACCTCGACGGTGACGCCCCACCGCGACTCGATGTCGACGAGTTGGTACGACACGTTCATCGGCGGGTCGGGCGCGACGACGCCCGCCACGGCGTCGTGTCGTTCGACGCCGGGGTTCGAAGACAGCGTGTGCACCTGTCCGGTCTCGACGTTCTTCAGCACCGCAGAGTCCTCGTCCGCGGCGGTCACGAGAAACGTCCCTTCGACTCGCTCTTCGTCGGTCATTGGCGTCGGTAGGCGGTCCGGCCGCTTGTCGGTTTCGTCCGCCTCCCGAGGAGTTCGACGTTCGGAGCGGGCGCTTCTCACCCGAACAGTTTGTGCGCGACGCCGATGAGGAGTGCGCCCGCGAGCGGAACCGTCCACGAGAGCGCCTGCGGAATCTCGTACAGGAACGCGACGAGCGGAGCGAACAGCCCCGCGGGCGGTGGCCGCGTCACCGTCTCGCCGTCCAGGACGAACGTCTCGGGCATCGAGGCGACGACGCCGAGGTACAGCGACGCCAAGAACAGGTAGCCCGCGACGGCGAGTGCCGTCTCGTATCGCGGCGTGGACTCGATGTCGCGGCGGTGTCTGCGGGCGACGACGAGCGTCGGCGCGACGGCGGGGAAGACGACGAGGAGGCCGACGACGATGTAGAACGCCCGCGAGAGCGTCAGCGAGCCGCCCTGCACCGCCGCCGTCTGTCCGAGGAGGACGACGAGGGCGATGACGACGAAAAGCGAGATGAGCGCGACGGCGAGTCCGCTGAGCACGACGTACGACTTGAACAGGAGCGAGCGACTGCGACGAAAGGCGTACGGGAAGGCCCCGAAGACGCCGTTGTAGCCCGTTGCCATCGTCCGGAGTTGGGGACGACGGGGCTTGAGCGAACCGGTCCGTTCGTCTCGCGAACGCAGCGGGGCTCGTCGCTTGGACGCCCACCTTTTTCCCCGCCGCCGTCGGCGTTCTGCGTATGCGAGTTGACCTCGGTAACGTACTCGCTTCGACGCCCGGCGTGTCGGAGTCGTCGCTCGAACGGTTGGACGAACAGGTCGCGGTCGCACACGAGACCATCGAAGCGGGCCGCGCGGACGCCGAACACGGCTACGCGGCGTTGAACCTCCCCGACACGGCCGACCCCGACGCGATTCGCACCGCGGTCGACCCGTTCGACTCCCCCGAGGCGGTCGTCACCGTCGGCATCGGCGGGAGCGCACTCGGCGCGGCGACGCTCTCGGAGGCGCTCTCGGGCCCCGAGGACCCCGACGCGTACTACCTCGACAACGTCGACCCCGAACACGTCACGCGCCTGCTCTCGACGCTCCCCCTGTCGGAGACGGTCGTCAACGTCGTCTCCCGGTCGGGGACGACGGCGGAGACGCTGGCGAACTTCCTCGTCGTCCGCGAGGCGATGGCCGACGCGGGCGTCGACTGGACCGAGCGGACGTTCGTGACGACGGGCGAGTCCGGCAACCTCCGTGACCTCGCGGAGAGACACGACCTGCCCTCGCTTCCGGTGCCGGACGGCGTCCCCGGTCGGTTCTCCGCGCTCTCGACGGTCGGACTGGCCGTCGCGGCGATTCAGGGCCACGACGTGGACGCACTGCTCGCGGGGGCACGGGACGAGGCGAGTCGCCTCTCGGGGTCGCTGTTCGAGTCGCCCGCGTACGCCTACGGAGCGACGTCGTACGCCCTCGCCAACCGCGGCGCGCTGACGAACGCGATGATGCCCTACAGCGAGGACTTGGAGTACTTCGCCGAGTGGTTCGCGCAACTGTGGGCCGAGAGCCTCGGAAAAGACGGATTGGGACAGACGCCCGCCCGCGCGCTCGGCGCGACGGACCAGCACTCGCAACTGCAACTCTACCGAGCGGGGCCGCGCGACAAACTCGTGACGCTCGTCCGACCGACCGAGAGGGCGGACCGAGCCATCCCGGAGACGGAGTTGGACGGCCTCGCGTATCTCGGCGGGTCGTCCCTCGGTGACCTCCTGGACGCGGAGTTCGAGGCGACAGAAGCGAGTCTGGCCGCGGCGGGCGTCCCGAACCTCCGCGTGGAGATAGACCGCGTGGACGAACGCGGCCTCGGCGAACTGCTCTACGGGATGGAGGCCGCCTGCGTCCTCTACGGCGAACTCGCGGGCGTCTCGACGTTCACCCAACCGGCCGTCGAGTGGGGTAAACGGGCCGCGCGCGGACTGCTCGGCGGCGGCGACTTCGAGGAAGCCGACGCCGTCGCGGACAAGACGCGCCTGCTCGTGGAGTAAGCCGCAATCGGCACCCCTATTCGCCGTCGTCGCGTAGCGTCGGGAACGACATGGCATCCGACGTGTCCTCCGACCCCCAGACGAACTTCTCGGCACCCGTCCGCGCGTTCGGAGGTGCGGCCGTCGTGGTCCTCCTCGTCATCCTCTGTGCGCTCGTCTTCGTCTCGCTCGGAACCGCACTCCTGCGGGGCGTCGGCGTCGACCCCTCGGGTGCGCTCGGTACGGCACTCGTCAGCGCACTCCAGTTCGTCGGATTCGGCGTCGCCGCCGCGGGCTACCTGACGGCGACGGACAACTGGAGCCTCGTCCACCTCCGGCGGCCGACGGGGCGGGACGCCTACTGGGCCGCCGCCGGACTGGGCGTCCTCCTCGCACTCTATCTCGTCATCAGCTACGGACTCACCGCGCTGGGAATCGACAGCGGCGACAGCGCCGTCGCCGGGACGGCGGAGGGTCGACCCGTCCTGTTTCTGTACTACATCCCGGTGACGATACTCCTCGTCGCCCCGACGGAGGAACTCGTCTTCCGGGGGGCCGTGCAGGGGCTCTTTCGGAGAGAGTACGGCGTTCCGTTCGCCGTCGCGGCGTCGAGTGCGACGTTCGCCGCTGTCCACGCCACCTCCTTCACCGGCGAGGGCGCACTCGTCTCGCTCGGCGTCGTCCTCGTCCTCGGCGCGGTGTTGGGCGTCGTCTACGAGAAGAGCGAGAGCATCGTCGTCCCCGTCGTCGCTCACGGACTCTACAACGCCGCGCAGTTCGGCGTCAGTTACGCGCTGGCAGTCGGACTGCTGTAGCTGTAGGCGTCGCTCGCGGCGGTGAGATAATCACGGTGCGAAAAGTGGGTTACGCCGGGTTCTTTCGGGAGAGGTCGGTGCCGCAGATGGGGCAGCGGTCTTTGTGTTCGTCGAACTCGCGGCCACAGCCCTGACACTGGAACCGCCAGTTACGCTGTTCGTCGATACCGTCCTGTGCGATGACGTTCACCTGCACGTTGACCCGTTCGGCGACGTTCTGCATCGCGTAGTCGTCGGTGACGAGGGTGGCGTCAAGTTCGAAGGCGGCGGCGAGCAGACGGATGTCGGTGTCCGAGAGCGTCTCTCGGTCACCCGTCTCCTCGGCGGCCCGTTGAATCTTCTCGACGGTGCCCGACGCGGGGATGTGGATGTGCATCCCCGCCCCTTCCATCGCGTCGAAGCGGAAGGAAGCCTCTCCTTCGAGTTCCTCTCCGACGAGAGGAATCGAGGCCGTCTGGTCGTCCGTGTGGTACTCGTGGATGAACGCGGAAGAGTCGAGAACCTGCATCGGCGATTTCTGTACGTAGCTATCGTTGGACGACGATGTAGTCTTTTACGGCTTGGACGCGGGAGACGGGGACCTGGAACCGGCCCTGTTCGTCTCTGTCGAAGGTGAACTGTTCGGGGCGAATCTCCTCGTGCGGCGACACCAACAGGTCGTGCAGCGTGCCCGTCTTCATGTTCATCGTGATGTTGTACAGCATTCCGAGTTCCGTCCCGTCAGAACCCATGACGGCTTTTCCCGAGAGATTCTCGGCGAGTACGTCGGCCATGACGAGAGGTATTCGACCACGGTCACATAAGTGCCACGGGGCCGTCCGACGACCGTCTGACGGGTCGGCCGGAGCTGTAATTTCACCGAAATCCGGGGCGTGTCACCGTCTCGCGTGCACACGCGCCAGCCCGTGACGATGGACTTAACTGCGGCGACGCCCGCCTATCAGTACAGCACTTCTCGGAGTGATTTTCATGTCTGACACCGACGCCGACGCCCCTTCGACGACCGAATCGAACGCACTCCGAACCCCTATCGTCGCAGTTCTCGGGCACGTCGACCACGGAAAGACGACGTTGCTCGACAAGATTCGCGGCTCTGCGGTCTCGGACGACGAAGCCGGAGCCATCACCCAGCACATCGGTGCGACGGCGGTTCCCTTAGACACCGTCTCGGAGATGGCGGGCAGTCTCGTCAACCCCGACGACTTCGACCTGCCCGGTCTGCTCTTCATCGACACGCCCGGCCACCACTCGTTCTCGACGCTCCGGTCGCGCGGCGGCGCACTCGCCGACATCGCCATCGTCGTCGTCGACGTGAACGACGGGTTCCAACCGCAGACCATCGAGGCCCTCGACATCCTCAAGCGAACGGGCACGCCGTTCGTCGTCGCCGCGAACAAGATAGACACGACGGCCGGATGGAACCCCAACGAGGGGTCGCCCATCCAGCAGACGTACGAGAACCAGTCGCAGAACGCCCGCCAACGACTGGACGAGAAGCTCTACGAGATAATCGGGAACCTCTCGGACGAGGGGTTCTCCGCCGACCTGTACTGGCGCGTCCAGAACTTCCAGAAGAACATCGGCGTCGTCCCCATCTCCGCCATCACGAGCGAGGGGATTCCGGACCTCCTCGCCGTCCTCATGGGCCTCTCGCAGCGCTACATGAAAGAGGAGATGGCCATCGACGTCTCCGGACCCGGCGCGGGAACCGTCCTCGAAGTGAAAGAGGAACGCGGGTTCGGGGCGACGACGGACGTCGTCCTCTACGACGGCAGCGTCCGCGAGGACGACACCATCGTCGTCGGCGGCGTCAACGGCCCCATCGTCACCGAAGTCCGCGCCCTCCTGCAACCCCGACCGAACGCCGAGATTCGAACCGAAAAGCGGTTCGAGAAGGTCGAGGAAGTCCGCGCCGCGGCCGGGGTGAAGATAGCCGCCCCCGACTTGGACGACGCGATGGCCGGCGCGCCAATTCGCGTCGTTCGCGACCAGAACGTGGACGAAGTCATCGACGAAGTGACCTCCGAACTCGCCGAGATAGAGGTCGAAACCGCCGACGAGGGCGTCGTCGTGAAGGCAGACACCCTCGGCAGTCTGGAAGCGATGGCGAACGCGTTGAAAGAGGCCGAGATACCCATCCTCCGCGCGGAAGTCGGCGACATCGCCCCGCGCGACGTCGCCGTCGCCTCCACCGCCCGCGAGGACGAGAACAAGGTCATCCTCGGCTTCAACGTGGACGTCCTCTCGAACGCCGAGGACGAACTGGAGAAGACGGGCGAGGTGCGCCTGTTCCGCGACGACGTCATCTACCAACTCGTCGAGGAGTACACCGAGTTCGTCGAGGAGCGAAAGCGCGCCCAGCAGGAGACGGTGCTGGACAAGATTATCCGGCCGTGCCGGTTCCGCATCCTCGAAGACCACGTGTTCCGCCAGTCCGGCCCCGCCGTCGTCGGCGTCGAGGTGCTCTCGGGCACGCTCAAGAACAACACGAACGTCGTGAAGTGGGTCGGCAGCAAGCCCACTCGCGTCGGTGACCTCTCCGGCATCCAAGAACAGGGCGAGGACGTCTCGGAGGTTCGCGCCGGCAACCGCGTCTCCATCGCCATCGACGGCCCCACCGTGGGCCGGCAGATAGAGGAGGGCGACGAGTTGTGGACGGAGTTACCCGAGAAACACGCGAAGATTCTCGAACAGGAACTCTCCGACGAGATTCCCGCCGACGAGTTGGAAGCGCTCACGGGCTACCTCGACAAACACCGTCAGCGCGACCCGTTCTGGGGCAAGTAGCCGACTCGCGTCGCCGGTCGGAGGCGTTCGGTGGTCGGGCGGCCGCGCCAGACCGCACGAACGGACTGATTTCTCACGTCGTCTCCGACCGCCGCCGGTGGAGGTTCGCGGGGAGTTCGTGAGCGGGTTGGAGCGTCATCACCGGGTCGAGTTCTAGCTCTCGAATCGGTTCGACGCGGTACTGCTGGCCCACCGTCGCGAGCACGATGGTCGCCTCCAGCAGTGCGAACCGGCGAGCGAGACAGGCGCGCGGTCCGGCACCGAACGGAACGTACGCACATCCTTTGTCGGCGGGCGAGGTGTCCTGCCAGCGCGCCGGTCGCCACTCCTCCGGGTCCTCCCAGAACCGCTCGTCGCGGTGGACGGACCAGATGGACAGATGCGTCCGCATCCCGTCCGGAAGGCGGTAGCCGCCGAGTTCGACGGGCCGCGTCGTGACCCGAGGGAGCATGAAAACCGGCGGATACCGCCGCAGGGTCTCGTGAACGATACGCTCGGTGACCTGCAGGTCGCCGACGTTCGAGAGCGTCGGCGGGTCGCCGCCGAGGACGTCGTCCAGTTCCGCGTGGAACCGTTCTCTGACCACCTCGTGCGTCCCGAGGAGAGAGAGCGCGTACGAGAGCAGGAGCGAGGTCGTCTCGTAGCCGGCGAACACCAGTCCGGTGACCTGGTCTACGATCTCTTGGTCCGTGAGCGCGGCATCGCCGTCGGAGCGCAGTTCGACCAGCGTCGAGAGCAGGTCGTTACCGCCGTCTCCCGCCTTACGCTCCGCCAGCAACGCCTCTCCCTCCGCCTCTAACCGCTCGACCGCGCTGTGGAATCGACGATGGGCCGGCGTCGGAACCCAGTTGGGAAGGGCGAACGACGTCGGCTCGAACCAGAGGTTGAGGTCGCTCGCCGCCCGATGGATGACCTCGTCGCCGTCGGGGTCGAGCGTTCGGCCGAACACCGTCCCGAAGAAGTTCTCCAGCGCGACACGGCTCATCTCGTGGTGCAGCGACACTCGCTGCCCGTCGTGCCACCGAGCGACGCGCCGTTCGGTGAGTCGAACCATCTCCTCGGCGTACGAGCGAATCCGACCGGGGTAGAAGAACTCCTCCATGGCCGCCCGCTGGCGTTCCCACTGGGAACCTTCCGCCGCGCCGATGCTCTGCCCGAACGCGATACCGAAGTCGTCGGTCTTGCCGAACGCGTCGGGCGTCTCCACGAGCGCCCGCCGGATGTGGTCCGGGTGTGCGAGCAGGCAGTACTCTCCGAGCCCGAGGGTTTCGAGCCGAGCGACGTCCCCGTACTCGGCGACGACCGAGTCGTGCAGGCCGAGTTGGTCGCGCATGAGGTCGAACGTTCGCCCCACGAGCGGGAGGCCGTCGGCTAGCGGTGGAGGAGGAGTAGACACGGCGGTTCGTACTCGGTACAGCAGTATCAACCCTGCGGGTGCCAGCGGTAGATAATCGCACGACAGGAGAGACGCGAGCGACTGGGCCGGCCGACGGCCCGAGAGGAGCGACGACCGCGTTACCGCGCCGTCGGCGTCAGGTCGTCGCCGACGGCGTTCATCACCTGAAACGCCGCGGAGGCGGCGAGTCCGCGAGCGACCTCGTCTCTGTCGTCGTCTGTGAGACCGGTGTCGAGGTCGTCTTGGTCCGGCGTGAACCCGGCGCTGATGGGTCTGCCGACCGGCGGGTGGACCGCGACGGTGGCCTGCGGTCCGTTCGACCCGTACGAGAGTTCCGACCCGACGGCGTAGCCGTCCGGGAGGTACGTCTGCGTCCGTGAGACGATGCCCGCGACGGCCTCGCGAAGCCGTCGGACCTGCGCAGGCGTGAGTTCGGACTCCTCGGGTCGACCTGCGTCTACCACACCGGGCGCGCCCGCGTAGGGGTTGTTTCCGTTCATGAGGATGAGTCGTGATGCCTACGGGAACGCGGCAGTTAAGTCCGTCGGAGGGGGAGACACCCGCCGTCGACGACGGTCCGTCGAGGCGTGAGGTGACTCAGAATATCGACTCGCTGGGTCCGTAGGCGGCGAGCGTGACTGCCGTCGTGTATCCTTCGCCGTCCGCCTCCGCCGTCGTGAGTGCGACCCGTTCGTCGTCGAACGTCCACTCGCGGAGGCCGCGCCCCGCTTCGAGACCCTGTTCGACCGCCCGGCGCACGCCCTCGGGGTCCTCCCCGGACGCCTCGTAGAACAGGCCCGGCCCGGGGCCGGTGGCCCACCCGAGTCCGGCCGAGACGGTGCCGACGCCGCCCGTCGTCGCCCGCGCTTGAACGACCGTGAGGCGGTTCCCGGCCGGACCGAGGTCCGGTGCGGTGTCGACCTGTTCGACCGTCGCGTCGGCGGGGACGACAGAGGAGACGGCGACGAGGTTGTAGTTGTGGACGTTGGCGGCCGCGAGTGCGGCGTCGTACGACGCCATCTCGGTGGGGGCGGTGCCCACGCCGCGGACGACGTAGATGGTGTTCATCGTCGGAGAACGTCGCCGCGGAGAATAAGGGGTTACGGAACGCCGGTCGGAGAGCGACCCGAGAACGGCCCAGCGTGTCCCTCAGTACTGGTAGTCGGTGTGTCCCGGAATCGTCGTCTGCGCCTCGGTGTCGCGCATCTTCTCGATGGCGTCGTCGAAGTCCTCGCGGCGGACCTGCGTGCGGTCGTCGCGGATGGCGTACATCCCCGCCTCGGTCGTCAGCGAGGCGATGTCCGCGCCGGAGTGACCGTCGAGTTCCTCGGCGAGTTCCGCGAAGTCCACGTCGTCGGCGACGTTCATGTCGCGCGTGTGGATTTCGAGGATTTTCACGCGGCCCTCGGGGCCGGGGTTCGGCACCTCGATGAGGCGGTCGAACCGGCCGGGACGCAGGATGGCCTCGTCCAACATGTCGAAGCGGTTCGTCGCCGCGATGATGCGAATCTCGCCGCGTTCGTCGAAGCCGTCCATCTCGCTGAGTAGTTGCATCATCGTTCGCTGGACCTCGGCGTCGCCGGACGTCTTCGAGTCCGTGCGCTTCGAGGCGACGGCGTCTATCTCGTCGATGAAGATGACGGCGGGTTCGCGGTCGGCCGCGAGTTCGAAGAGGTCCCGAACCAGTCGGGAGCCCTCGCCGATGAACTTGCGGACGAGTTCGGAGCCGGCCATCTTGATGAACGTCGCGTCCGTCTCGTTGGCGACGGCCTTCGCGAGCATCGTCTTCCCGGTGCCCGGCGGGCCGTGAAGGAGCACGCCGGACGGCGGTTCGACGCCGACCTTCTCGAACATCTCGGGGTTCGAGAGGGGGTCTTCGACGGCCTCGCGCACCTCGCGCACCTGGTCGTCGATGCCGCCGATGTCGTCGTACGTGACGTCGGGCGAGGCGTCGACTTCCATCGCCTGCGCGCGGGCGTCCGTCTCGTCGTTGAGGACGGCCTGGATGGCGAACGAGTCGTTGATGGCGACTCTGTCGCCCGCTTCGACTTCGGTTTCGAGGTGCGGCGACGTGTCTGTCAGCACCTCTTGGTTGTTTCCGTGTTGCTTGATGACGACACCGTCGTCGGTGACCTCCTCGACCGTCGCGATGTAGAGCGACGACGTCTTCAGCGTCTCGTTTCGACGCTTGAGTTGGTCGACTTCTGACTGCAGGTCGTCGCGACGGTCGGTCGCCTCGGTGAGGCGGTCGTCGAGTTCCTGGTTGACCTCTGTGAGACGCTCGAAATGCTGCCGAAGTGCAGACAAGCGCTCGGCATCCGACATCTCGGGGTCGAGGTCGAGCCGAGGACGTTCTGGAAGCGAGGGACTTCTGGACATCTGCTACCGGGGTTTGGAGGTGGTCGTAAATGTGCCTTTGGGTAGCCCGGGTCTGTGGAAGCCTCCGTAACAGCGGGCGAGAACGGCCCAAACAGGTACGTAGTGTCGGTAGGCGGGACGCGAGGGGCGACCTCCTCGACGACGGACCCGGTTAGCGCGCCGCGGCGCGTCCGTCGGCCACGGTCGACGCGGGAGTGCCCACGTCGGTCACCGCCTCGACTCGGAGACCGGCCACCAGGTCCATGACGACCATCGAACGCGCCGTTCCCCCGGCGAGGTCGACGCCCGAGAGCGTCGCGAGCACGTCGTCGGAGTCGACCGCGCGTAGTTCGAGGTCGTACGTCCCCGCGTCGACGCGTTCGTAGGTCGTCTCGTCCTCGAACGAGACGCCTTCGACGACCGTCGGCCCGCCCTTCACCGCGAGAGAGAGCGTCGGCGCGTTCGGCGAACAGTGCAGCAGTCGGACGTCGCAGGACGCCGCGGGAATCGATTCGCCCGGAGGGGCGTCCTCGTACACCATCGGTGTGAGGGTGTCGAGCATCCCCGCCACCGTCAGCGTGTACGCGCGGTCCGCCCGAAGGTCGAGTTCGGCCGTCGAGAGCGCGTCCGCTCGGGTGCCGTCGACGGGCGTGACCGCGAACGAGTGGATGCCGCTGGCGAGTTCGAGATAGCCACTGACGGTCCCGAACGACACTCCGGACAGCACCGTCTCGTCCCCGTCCCACACGTCGACCGCGGGGGCGTTCGGAACGCAGTGACCGAATCGGAGCAGTGTCTTCTTCGCCATGACAGGGGAGAGACGCGCGGTGAGACGATGAAGCAAGTTGCTCTCCGAACAGAGAGTCAGTAACCGGGACGTTACGAGGAGTCACTCGACGGGTCGACCGGGCGAAACCGCAACTCGAAGCGGCATCCGTTCGGGTCGCGCGGATGGTAGACGACCGCCCCGCCGTAGAAGTCGAGGAGTCGGTCCACGAAGAACAGGCTGAGTCCCTGCCCGTGTCTGAGTTGCGAGTCCTCTCGCCGACCGAAGAGGTACTCCACGCGCGCCGGGTCGATACCGGTGCCGTCGTCTTCGACGGTGAACACCACGGCCTCGGGCGTCGTCTCGACGGTGAGCCAGACGTTCTGGTCGTCGCCCGCGTTGTGTTCGACGGCGTTCTCGACGACGGCGTCGACGCCGCGGGCGAGGGCGTCGTCCGCGAGGACCCACACTGGGCCGTCCGGGACGTCGACGTGGAGCGTCACGTCGGCGTCGTCGGCGTCGGCCACCGCGCCCTCGACGACGGAACAGAGGTCTCTCGGGACCAGCGAGGCCGGCGTCCGTTCGAGCAGTTCGTGGAGGTCACGGGCCGTCTCCGCCCTGTCGAGGAGGCGTTCGACGCGTTGGACGGCCATATCGACGAGGTCGCGGTCCGACCCCGAGAGGGCGTCGCGAACCGTGTCGAGGACGCCGCCGACGACGTTGGCGTCGTTTCTGATGTTGTGTCTGAGCACGCGGTTCAGCACGTTCACCGTCTGCTCGCTTCGACGGCGTTCCGAGAGGTCGACGAAGATGCCCGCGTAGCCGACGAGTTCGCCCTCCGAGCGGAGCGGAAACGTCGCGCCGCGACCGAAGACTCGTTCGTCCGCCTTCGTCACCGCCTCTAGTTCACCCTCCCAGGAGTCGCCCTCGGCGAGACTGTCCGTCATCTCCTCGTACGTGTCGGGGTCGTTCACGAGGAACATCGGGAGCGTTCCGAGCATCTCCTCGCGCGAGTAGCCCGTGAACTCGACGCACGCCTCGTTGAGGTCGACGATGGCGAACGACTCGTCCGTCACGACGGTCGGATTCGGCGTCTCGTGGAGGATGAGCCGGTATATCTCCGGTGGTGGTGTAGTCATCGGGCGGAGTGTCGCGGGGGGAACGCGGCCGCGAGAGCGTGTGAGTCGTACCGAAACAGGCTACCGGGATTTACTTTTCGCCTCCGAAAGTCTCTCTCCCTGATAGCTCCCGTCGTACAACTCCTCGTTGTCAGCGCGCGCGAGGACGAGTTGTGCGACGCGGGCACCGGTTTCGAGTTCGACGTCGTGGTGGACCTGAAGCAGGCCCTCGCCGCGCCCCTCGTAGCCGGCGTCCCAGACGGCCGTGTTGAGCATACAGGAGTTCCGCATGAGCGACGAACGTGGGTAGAGAAAGCCGACGTGTCCGTCGGGGATGCGAATCGTCTCGGCGTACTGGAGGACGTACCCGCCGGGCGGCAGGAGATACGTCCCGTCCGCGCCCGCATCGATTGCCTCTCTGTCCCCGATGGTCTTGCCCTCGACGCCGAGTCGGCCCGGCGACACCTGCTCGAAGAGCGAATCGAGCGTCAGGTCGACGCCGTTCGGTTGTACTTGCTCGTCGGCTATCGGTTCGACGTGTTCGGCGACGAACGCCCCGGAACGATACATACCCGAGAGCGTTCGAGGCGGTGCAAAGAACTGTCGCTCTCGGGGTTCGCACGGACGCGGTGAGTGTGCGATACTGGCAATTTTTTGAGTAGTCTCGGCGGCCGAACCGCGCCCGTCAGTCACGCCTCCGTGAACGAATCGCTCGCCCCCGGCCACGTTCACTATTGTCTATGTAGATACAGATATGCATATTATTGACATACCTCCGACCTCAAACACGCGGGATTTATAATCGTAGACAGTCGACTTCGGCACGTTATGGGACAGACGCTTACGGAAAAAATTCTCGACGACCATCTCGTCGAAGGGGAACTCGTCCCCGGAGAGGAGATCGGGATCGAGATCGACCAGGTGCTCACACAGGACACGACCGGTACGATGGTGTGGCTGCAGTTCGAGGCCCTGGAACTCGACGAAGTCCAAACGGAACTGGCGGCGCAGTACTGCGACCACCAGACCTACCAGTTCGACTTCAAGAACACCGACGACCACCGCTTCCTCCGCTCTGCCGCAGGCACGTACGGTGCACACTTCTCGCGTCCCGGTAACGGTATCTGTCACAACGTCCACAAGGAGAACTTCGCCGCGCCCGGCAAGACGCTCCTCGGTTCGGACTCGCACACGCCGACGCCGGGTGGCCTCGGCCAACTCGCCATCGGTGCCGGCGGCCTCGACATCTCCGTCGCCATGGGCGGCGGCGCGTACTACGTCGAGATGCCGGAAGTCGTCAACATCCGCCTCGAAGGCGAACTGCCCGAGTGGGCGACGGCGAAGGACGTCATCCTCGAGATGCTCCGCCGTCTCTCCGTGAAGGGCGGCGTCGGCAAGGTGTTCGAGTACACCGGTCCCGGCGCGGAGACGCTCACCGTCCCCGAACGGACGACCATCACCAATATGGGTACCGAACTCGGTGCCACCTCGTCCATCTTCGGCACGGACGAGAAGACGAGAGACTACCTCGCGCGTCAGGGCCGCGAAGACGAGTACGTCGAACTCGCCCCCGACGAGGACGCCGAGTACGCCGACGAGATCACCATCGACCTCTCGGACCTCGAACCCCTCATCGCGAAGCCGTCGATGCCCGACAACGTCGTGCCCGTCCGCGAAGTCGCGGGCGAGTCCGTCGAACAGGTCATCGTCGGTTCCTGTACCAACGGCGGCTACGAGGACATCCTCCCGGCCGCGAAGATGGTCAAAGGCCGAGAGATCAACAAGAAGACGGAGATGATCGTCGCACCCGGTTCGAAGCAGGCCTCCGAGATTCTGGCCCGTCAGGGCTGGACCGCGGAGATGATGGCCGCCGGTGTCAACTTCTCCGAGGCGACGTGCGGTGCCTGTATCGGCATCGGTCACGTCCCCGCCTCCGACTCCGTCTCGCTGCGGACGTTCAACCGCAACTTCGAGGGTCGCTCCGGTATCGAGGACGACAACGTCTACCTCTGCTCGCCGGAAGTCGCCGCCGCGGCGGCCATCAAAGGCGAAATCATCGACCCGCGTGACCTCGCCGACGAACTCGGTGACCTCGAGGCACCCGGTATCGAACTCCCCGACGCGTACGACGGGTCGAAAGCCGACCTCATCACGCCCGAGGAAGCCGTCGACGACGAACTCGTCAAAGGGCCGAACATCGGCAACGCGCCCATCGGCGAACCGCTCGGTGCCGACATCGCCGGCGAAGTGCTCCTGAAGATGGAGGACAACATCACGACGGACCACATCATCCCGGCGACGTCGGACATCCTCAAATACCGCTCGAACATCGAGAAGCTCTCCGAGTTCACGCTCTCGCGCGTCGACGAGACGTTCGCACAGCGAGCGATGGACTCCGGTACCGGCGTCCTCGTCGCCGGCGAGAACTACGGCCAGGGCTCCTCGCGCGAACACGCGGCCATGTGCCCGCAGTACCTCGGCATCGAGGCCGTGCTGGCGCAGTCGTTCGCCCGCATCCACAAGGCGAACCTGTTCAACTTCGGTATCCTGCCCCTCGCAATCGACGAGGAGACGTACGCGAAGTTCGAGCAGGGTGACGACGTCGAAGTCGTCACGGACGTCGCGGAGGCCGTCGAGGCCGGCGAGACCGAGTTCACCGTCCGCGTGAACGACGACTGGGAGGCGACGGCGACGCTCGACGCCTCCGAGCGCGAACGTCGTATCCTCAAGGCCGGCGGCAAACTCCGCCTCACGAAAGAGCAGTACGAGCAGGAAGGCGGAAGCGGCGCGACGCCCGCAGACGACTGAGCAGACACCGCATCCCGTTCTTTTTCGACGCGCGACCCGGCGAGTGACGACGCCGTCACCGCCTGCGAGCGACCACCGAACTTTTGCACGCGCCACGCGTACGAAGAGAGAGTGACCGAGGGGACCCCGAAATCGGAGCACGAAGACCCGTCGTCGGCCGAGTCCGACGGCGAGGCGGCGGCGGGCGACCCGTCCGCGAGCGTGGAGATTCGGCGCGTCGAGCGCGCGGACCTGCTGGACGTGCTTCGAATCGAGAAGCGCTGTTTCACCGAGCCGTGGCCGTACACGGCGTTCGAGTCGTTCCTCGACGAACCGAGCTTCCTCGTCGCCGTCCGCCAGGGGAGCGTCCTCGGCTACGTCGTCGCCGACGTGATGCCGAACCACGGCCGCGACATCGGCCACGTGAAGGACCTCGCCGTCGCGCCGGAGGCGCGCGGGACGGGACTGGGGCGGCGTCTCCTCCGCCGCGGACTGGTCTCGCTCTCCTTTTCGGGGGCCGCCGTCGTCAAACTCGAAGTCCGCGCCAGCAACGAACCCGCGCTCTCGCTCTACCGGGACGTCGGGTTCGAGCCGATGCGCCGACTCCCCTCCTACTACGCCGACGGCGAGGACGCCTTCCTCATGGTCCTCGACGTCGCGGCGTGGCAGGCCTGAGCGACGCCGCGGCGACGACGGGCGAACCGACGCCGAACGGCGACAACGTGATGGCGTCTCACGCCGGAGTTCTTCGAGTGACCGACTCGTACACCGTCTGGGTCGTCGGGACGCTTCCCGAACGGTTCGACGCCGAGCAGTTCGAGCGCGCGTCCCCGGCGGCGACGTTCCGCTGGGAGACGGACCCGCAGACGGCGTCGTTCGACGGTATCGGCTGCGCCCTCGCGACGACGACGGCCGTCTCGACCGGCGCGTTCGACCGCGAAGACGTCTCGGTTCCGGTGGTGGTTCTCGGCGACGAGAAGACGGACGTCGCCGAGACGGCGCTGTCGGTGGGCGCGAGCGACTACCTCACCGTGCAGGGGACGGAGGCGGAGGCGACGTGGTTGGCCCGACGCTGCCAGTCCGCGGCGGAGTCGTATCGAAGCGAGCGGATGCGGACGCGTCTGGACCGACACCAACGGGCGCTGTCCGACCTCGGCGCGTTCTCGGTGTCCGGGCCGACCCGAGAGGAACTGTTCGACGAGACGATTCGGTGTCTGTCGGAGGGACTCGACGCCCAGCGAATCGGCGTCTTCCGCGCACGGCCAGAGCGGGGCGACCTGTCGATGGTCGCCGCCGACGGATGGCCGGACGCCTACGTCGGGGGTGTCGCCCTCGGCCTCGACACGAACGCGGGGCGTGCGCTCGTCGAGCGAACGACGGTGGCGGTGGACGACCTCGGCGCGGCGGCGTCGCCGTTGGGGTTCGACGGAGCCAGAAGCGAACTGAGCGTCGTGGTGAGCGGGTCGAACCACCCGTGGGGCGTCCTCTCGGTGTACGGTTCGGAGCCGTACGCGTTCGACGACGCGGACAGGCGTTTCGTCGAGAACGTCGCGACGCTCGTCGCGGCCGTGGTCGAACGGGAGACGCTTCGCACGACGTTAGAGGAGGTGTTCGGCCGCGTCGACCAGGGGTTGGTCGGACTGGACGACGGCTGGCGCGTCACGTACGCGAATCCGGAGGCCGAACGACTCCTCAGCACCGAGTCCGGCGAACTCCTCGGCACGTCCGTCTGGGACCTGTTCGAGGACGCCGACCCGTTTCGTGACCGACTCGAACACGCCGCGCGAACCGGCGAGAAAGCGTCGTTCGAGGCGTACTACCCGCCGCACGACCGGTGGTACGAGGTGGAGGCCTACCCCTCACAAGCCGGCCTCTCGGTCTACCTCACCGACGTGACCGAGAGCGCAGAGCGCGAGATGGAACTCCTCCGGTACGAACGGATGGTCGAGGCGGCAGACGACGGCGTCTACGCGCTGGACGCCGACCAGCAGTTCGTACAGGTCAACGCGGCGTTCGCGGAGATGTTCGGCCGGACGCAGGCCGACCTCATCGGCGTCCACATCTCCGAACTCATCGACGAGGAGTACGTCACGGAGAGCGACCGTCTCCGGGCGGAGGCCACCGAAACGGGCGAGTCGAGACGGATGGAGTTCCCGGCGGACCTCCCGGGGGGCGAGACGGCGTGGATAGAGGCGCAGTTCTCGGCCATCGTCGACGAGGAGACGAACCGGTTCGTCGGCACCGTCGGCGTCGTTCGCGACGTGAGCGAACGGCGGTACCGCGAACGCTCGCTCACGGCCCTCCACGAGTGGACGCGCGAGATGGCGCAGGCGACGGACACCGACAGCGTCGTCGACCAGACAATCGAGGGCTGTCACGACCTGTTCGACCCCTGCTCGGCCGCCTTCTTCGGCTACGACGCCGTCGAGCGAACGCTCGAATCGCACGAGCGTTCGGACGACGTGGAGTACGCGGCGGGGGCCGAATCCGAGGACGACCTCCGCTGGATTGCCTTCACCGACGAACGGACCGTCCTCTACGAGTCGGGAGACGAGCACGTCTACTTCGCGCCGGTCGGTCAGTACGGCGTCCTCGTCGTCGAACAACCGCCGGGCGAGACCGGTCGGGAGACGGACGTCGAGGTGCTCGGACTGCTCGCGGCGACGATGGGCGAGTTGTTGACCAGCGTCGAGGCGAACGAGGCGCTACAGGAACGCGACCAGCGACTCGAACGACAGAACGACCGACTGACGAAGCTGAACCGAATCAACCGGACGGTCAGAGGCGTGACTCGCTCCGTCGTCCGCGCCGCGACGACGGAGGAGGCGATGGCCCGGGCGTGCGAACGTCTCGTCGAGGCGGAACCGTACCGCTTCGCGTGGCTCTGCGAGTTCGACGGCGGGTCGGCCGACGGCGAAGGGGCGACGCCGACGACGACGGCCGGTGTCGACGACGGCTACGCGGCCCGTCTCTCGGCGGTGGCCCAGACGCCGCCGTTCCCCGCGTTACTCTCCCGCGTCGCGTCCAGCGGTCGGCGCGCAGTCGTCGACGACGTGTTGAACGACCCGGCGTGGCAGCCACACCGACGGGACGCGCTCTCTCGCGGGTTCCGCTCTCTCATCGTCGTCCCCGCGGGCGAGAACAGAGTGCTCGTCGTCCACGGCACGCGTCCGGAGATGTTCGTCGGGGAGGACGGCGACGTCCTCGTCGAGTTAGGAGAGACGCTCGGGGCCGCCATCGACCGACTCGGACGCTCTCGTCCGATGCTCGGCGACCAGCAGACCGAGGTGGAGTTGGTGATTCGAGACGACCACCACTTCCTCGTCCGTCTGGCGGCGGCGACGAACGAGACGGCGACGGTGACGGGAATCGTTCCGACGACGGAGGGCGAGTACCGCGCGTTCGTTCGGACCGTCGCACCGTACGAGGCGGCGGCGGCGGCACTCCCGGCGGGAACGGTCGTTCGCGAACTCACCGACGAGGACGACGACGAGCATCTCTACGAGGTTCGCCCGCCCGACACGTCGCTGTTCGACCGCTTGTACACGGGGCGAGGACGACTGCACGAGATGCGCGCGGACGGCGAAGAGTGTACGCTGTCGTTGACGGTTCCCTCCGACGAGAGCGTGCGCTCCATCGTCGAGGCGTTCGCCGCGGTGTACTCCGACACCCAACTCGTCGCCCGGCGGACGGTCAGCGAACCCACGGAGTCCGCGGTGGGGTTCAGGGCCCGACTCGACGACGCGTGGACCGAACGCCAACGGGAGGCGATATCGTCGGCCTTCCACGGCGGACTGTACGACTGGCCGCGTAAGACGTCGGTGTCGACGCTTGCGGACGCCTTCGACGTGTCGTCGCCGACGTTCCAGTACCACCTCCGGGTCGCAGAACGGAAACTCTTGGAGCGGACGTTGCAGTGAGAGCGAGTGAGACACTATTCGAATAGTGTCCGTGGGAAGTATGACACTACCATAGTAGAGACGAATACTATTACCTCGGACGGTAACAGTCAGGACGTCGGCGTGGGGGCCGGCGACAGAAGCTATGAACGACCTACCAACGAACGGGGAAGAACTGGGAACGAGCGAAGCAGTGGAGATAGTCGTTCAACACGACTGGGACGGACCGGAGTGTCTGGCGGTCACCATCGCTCGCGCCGCCGCCGAGGCGTGGACGGGTGACCCGGACGACGCGATGACGCTCCCGCCAGTCGGTACCGTCGTCGACCCAGATGCGCTAGAGAATCTGTTCGCACCCGCCCGCGCCCGCGGCCGCCCGGCGACGGACGGCGGACAGCCAACCACGCACGACGATGCATCCCCCTCACGGGTCCGATTCACGTACGTCGGCTACAACGTCTCCATCTCGGAGAACGGAGTCGTCGTCGTGGAGGACCCGTCCTCGCTGGACGACCTCTGAAGCGGACCGAGAACGCGCCGTTCGACCGTACGAGCCTTGTACTGCGACAGCTAATCGACGAACATGGGCTACGCTTGTCCCGTCTGCGACGTGCCGCAACAGGACGCAGAGCACCTCGCGAACCACCTCGCGTTCACCGCGATGACCCACGGCGGCGACCACGAGTCGTGGCTGGACGAACACGTGCCCGACTGGTCCACCGGCGGCCCGGCGGAACTCGGTCCGAAGGTGACCGAGCTGGCCGAAGAGACCGAGTACGACGCCGTCTTCGAGGACACCGTCCACGACCACGCGCCCCACGACCACGACTCGCTGTTCGACGAGGAGGCGGGCGGCGAGACGCCCTCGACGGGGGTGGTGGCGCAACGCGAACCCGTCGACGACGAGACGCAGGCCGTCCTCGACGAGGCGCGAGCCATGACGCGAGAGATGCTGGGCGGGTCAGCGGACGGCGCGGACGGCGCGGACGACACGGACGACGTTGATGCAGACGCAGACAGCGCGGACGGCGCAGACGGCGCAGACGGCGCAGACGACGTGGACGACACGGGCGACTGATTCTCACGGAACCGGCGACGCCCGCGGCGGGCGACCGAAAGCGGTTCACGCTCGGGGCGGGCAGGTGACGACATGGAGACCGAAGGGACACTCGCCCCCGAGACAGAGACGGCGGCACGCGAGGCGTTCGAGGCGGCCGGACCGACCGCCCAGCAGGTCGTCCGCGAGACGGCCAAAGTGATGGCGTTCGACCGCGAGGAGTACCGAGAACGCGTCACGAGCGACGTCGTCGAAGCCGCCCGGAACGTGCTGTTCGCCGAACGCCTCCGCGTCCACGTCGGCACGCGCGCGGAGTTCGAGGCGTGGACGGCCGACCACCCGGACTACGAGGTGACCGAGGTGGGAAGCGGGAACGTCGCGAACGTCGTCTGGCACGCCGCGCCGTTCGCCGAACGAGTCGTCGCGGCGACGTACGAGAACGAACGCGAGGCGGCCGTCGGCACCCTCAGACGGCAGGCGTTCAGCCGACTGTACCGGTCGCGGTTCGAGGCGGACGAGAGCGACACGGACGACGACCGACCGGGCGAAAGCGACACCGGAGACGACGGCACCGAGACCGAGTGAGTCGCCGCGGGGCGACAGTATAAACCACGATGCGCCGAACAGGGCGTATGAACGGAGACGGACGTCGACACGAACCGTTGCCCGACCCCGAGTGGCCCGTCCTCGAATCCGCGGTCGAGTACGAGACGGGGTGGTTCACCGGCGGCTACGACCTCGTCGAGCAACCCGACGGCAGTACGAAACGGTACTACTGGGCGGAACTCGCCACCGCCGTCGTCGTCGTCGCGGTGCAGGACGACCAACTCGTGCTGGTCGAACAGTACCGTCCGACGATTCGCGAGACGCAACTGGAACTGCCGGCGGGAATCGTCGAAGAGGGAGAGTCCTACACGCAGGCAGCGGAGCGAGAACTCAGAGAGGAGACGGGGTTCGAGGCGTCGAGCAGTTCCCTGCTACAGGACGTCTGGTGTTCGACGGGCCTCCTGCGGCACCGCCGCGCGTTCGTCTTCGCCGAGGGACTCAGACCGGTCGGCGCCGAGTTAGACGACAACGAGTTCCTCTCGGTTCGGACGGTGCCGGTCGAAGACGCCGTCGACGTGGCGCGCGCGAGTCCGACGAACGACGCCACCGTCGAAGGCGTCCTCCTCGCCCGCGAAGACGGCGTGCTCTGACACGCGACCCGACGCCGACGCGAGTCGGCGCGAGTCGGCGGCCGGTCGCAGGACGCACCGCCACCCGCACGCTTATCTCTCGGCGTCCGCTTTCCCGGGGTATGGACGACGAGATTGACCCCGAGACGGTGCGGTCGTTGCTCGACGGCGACGACGCCCCTCGCGTGGTCGACATTCGGTCCGCCGGTGCGTTCTCGCGCGCGCACATCCCCGGGAGCGAGAACGTCCCGTTCGCGGAGTTGCCGAACCGCGTCGAGTCGCTCTCGGGTGCCGACAGAATCGTCACCGTCTGCCCGCACGGGAAGGCGAGCGTGCAGGCGGCCCGACTCATCAAGTCCTTCGAGGGAACCGCCGACGCGACGGTCGAGAGCATGCGCGGCGGCCTCGAGGCGTGGGACGGGCCGTTGGAGTCGACCGACGCCGAATCCGACTCCGATTCGGACGCGGACGAAGGTCCAGACGCCCCCTTCTGAGTCGCCTCTGCGCTCCGAGGCCGCTCGAATCGCATCAGCGAGAGACGCGTGGGAGGAACCGTCCGGTTCGCTCGCAGTACTCGCTGTACGCCTCTCCGAAGCGGTCGGTCAACTGCCGTTCTTCCTCCTCCGTCCGCCGCACGATGACCGACACGCCGAGAGCGAGGGCGAGGGCGACGGCCCACAGTCCCGAGAGGAGACAGAGACCCAGCCAGAACGCGGTCGCGACGGTGTACAGCGGGTGACGGACGTACCGGTACGGACCGTCGGTGACGAGCGTGGCCTCCGCTCTGACGTTCGCCGTCGGCGACACGTTGCGGCCGAGCGTGGCGAACACCCAGTAGAGGAGGGGCAGACACGCCGTCGCCAGCAGGCCACCGGCCCACCGAACGGAACGCGGGAGGTCGACTCGCGCCCACGCGACGCGGGTCGGCACGACGAGGTAGCCGAGCACCAACCCGGCAACTCCGAGCACGGCCCCGCGGAGGACCCAGAGCGACGCCCCCTGCGCGCGTCGACCGACCGCCTCGCCGGTGTCTGCCCGCCGCCGAAGCGCACCGCTCACGCCCAGCGCAGTCACGAGCAGTCCCGCGGTTCCGAGCCGGTACCATCGTTCGCTCACGCGAACCGATAGTCGGTCGGAGAGAATGAGCGTGTCGCAGCGACGAGGGCGTCGCTCGACGACGAGGGGAGGCACAGAATCAGAAACGGAGAGGTACGGTCGTTAGGCGACGTTGAAGCCCTTGTTGCGGAGGAAGTCCTCCACGCGGCCCGTGTGATTCCCTTGGAGTTCGATAGAGCCGTCCTCCACCGTGCCACCGCAGGCGAACTTCGACTTTAAGTCGGAGGACAGGCTGTCCATATCGACGTCTTTCGGGTCGAACCCTTCGATGACCGTTACCTCTTTTCCGTAGCGGCGCTCGTCGATGCGGATGGTGATCTCCTGGGACTCTTTGGCGACGTCCTCGCAGACGCAGAGTTCCTCAGGGAGACCGCACGTCGAGCAGACTTCCGACATTACAATCTGAACGTACAGGATGGGGATATTAAACAGTATCGGGAGTTCGCCCGGTGCGCACGGGCGACGCGGACTGTCGATTTCGAGCGTCGAACTCGCATCGGGTTCGCGCCGAGGTTCGACGGGTCGCCGCCGTCTCAGTCCCGAACGAAGCGTCCGAGCACGGGCGTCGACGCGCGGACCAGTCGGTTCACGGTCGATATCGCCTCGTCGGCCGTCTCCCGCGAGACGCCGTCACCGTACCGAGCGTGCTCGTAGGCCTCACCGACCCGCTTCGCATCGGCGTCCAGTCCGACGCGAGAGAGCGACCGGAGGTACGCTCGGGGCGTCTCGCCCGTCCGCCGCGGCCGGTACTCGCGTTCGAGGAGGTACTCCAACCGACGGTACGCGCGGACCGTGTCGTCCCGCGGCGTCTGTCGGGCCCCCTGGTATCTGAGCCACAGCGACCGGTACGCGCGCTCTGTCACGCCCGAGCGTCTGGCACCGGCGACGAGACCCACGGCGGCGACGAGACCGACGACGAACGTTCGCTCCGGCGGGAGGTCCGGAATCGGCGACCCGCCGCCCTCGTCCGTGGCCGTCTCACCGAGTCCCGGCACCGAACCGGGCGGCGGCGTCACGTTCGCGCCGTCGCCACCGGGCGCGAGGGCGTCCGACGGCGTCGCCGTGTCGTTCCCGTTCCGCCCGGTGTTCGTCTCGTTCGCCGTCGGCGTCGGCGTCGGCGTCGGCGTGTCCTCGGAACCGTTCACGTCGACCCCCTCTTCGCCGTTCTGTCTGGCTTCGGTGACGCGGGCGTTCTCGGCGGTCTGTCGCGGTCCGGCCGGCGTCGGGTCGAACCGGACCCAGCCGACGTCCTCGAAGTACACTTCGACCCACGCGTGCGAGTCGAGTCCGCGGACGACGTACTCGTCGTCGGCGACTTCCTGTCCGGGCGTGTAGCCCGTGACGAACCGCGCGGGGACGCCCTGCGACCGCAGCATGACGACCATCGTCGTCGCGTAGTAGGTGCAGTAGCCGGCGTCCATCTCGAACAGGAACGTGTCCGCGATGTCGCCGGACGGTTGCGGCACCGACAGCGAGTAGCGCTTCTCGGACTCCAGATACTGCTCGACGGCGACGGCCTTGTCGTAGGGGTTGTCCTCGCCGCCGGCGACTTCGGCGGCCCGGACGCGGACTCGGTCGGACGTGCTGTCCGGCAGTTGGAGGTAGCTCTCGCGTATCTGGTCGGGGTAGTCGGTTCCCGAGCGTCTGAGTTGCTCGGTGGTGTAGAGCGGAACCTCGCTCGTGACGCGGTAGGACTCGCCGGGACGCAACGCGGTCGTCGGCCGGACGTTCCCCTGCGTCGTCACCTCGGCGTCGGCGGCGATGGGACCGTCTATCCGCACCGGCTTCCACGCCGCGGGGAGGATGGAGATGGTCCCCTCGGCGGTCACCTGTTGCTGGACGGTCCGAGACGACCCGGGTGGCCCCTGCAACCGCCCGTCGTACGGCTTCGTGTTTCCGGTCCGAACCCAGCCATCGCCGGTGTACCGGTCGTACGCGGCGGTCTGCCAGTACGACGACTGCGGACTCTGCACGGTGAACCGGACCTTCGGCGAGAGGCGGATGCTCCCGACGACGTTGAGTCGGTCCTGCGCGTCGACGAGGCTCCCTTCCACGGTCGGCGACCCGCGGTCCGGGAGGAGGGGCGCGGCGCCCGCGCCGGGGACGACGGAGAGCGTCGCCGAGAGGACTATCATCGTCGCGAGCACCATCGCCATCACGTCCAACTGGGCGACGCCCGCGCCGTAGCGGTCGAACGTCGACGCCGCGACGGCCGCCGTGCCGCCGACGACGCCGACGAGCGTCGGAATCTGACCGGCGTCGCCCGTCAGGACGAACAGACCGAGTGCGACGCCGCCCGCGACGACGCTCCAGACGTAGCGACGCCTGACGGCGAGATACCACGAGAGGAACACCGGACCGGGTGCGACGGCCATCGCCCAGACGCCCGCCCCGGTGAGTCGGAGGATAGAGAGACCGGTGAGGAGGGCGACGGTGTCCGAGAGGAGGCGACCGGGCGTCAGCAGTTCCAACTGGCTCTGCGGGAGTGCGAGGACGTAGACGGCGAATCCGCCGACGAGGAGGGCGGCGGTGACGCCCAGCGCGGTTCGGAGACTGACGAAGTAGCCGACCAGCGAGGCGAGGACGAACGCGCCGGCGACGGCGAGGAGGAGTCGCGAACTGCCGCCGACCACGTCGGTGACGTGGTAGAGGACGCTCACGTACGACCACGTGAGGACGAGGACGCCCGCGAGGGCGACGGCGCGAGAGGCGCCGTCAGCGTCCGCGGCGGCGGTCAGTCGCCCCGAGCGCTCGGTGCTCACGCGGGCACCTCCGTCGACGGCACCTCGCCGAGAGCGCCGCCCGCGCCCCCCCGGGACGACCCCGGCGCGACCAACCGGTCGAACGTCGTCTCGGTGTCGCCGAACCGGACGCGCGTCGCCGCCTCGCTGGCCGTGACGACGACGTCAGCGCTGTCGTCGGGGACGGGGCCGCTGTCGGCGCGAGCGAGGTGTTCGAGGAGCGCGCCGTCGTCCCCCGCCGTCGCGTTCACCACGCCGGAGGGGGTGGTGAGTTTGACGGGGATGCCGGACGACGAGAAGGTGAGACAGAGCGTCGCCGCGGCCTCTGCCATCTGGTCGCCGGCGCTCCGCGCCCCGCCGGCCGAGACGTGGACGCTGGAGGCGTCCGTCTCCGCGACGAACTCCTTAACGATGAGGTCGTCTCGCTTCGCCGAGGACTTCCAGTGGACGTCTCTGAGCGAGTCGCCGCGGACGTACTCGCGGAGGCCATCGAACTCCTCTCTGCGAGGCGACACCTGCGCGTCGTAGAGCGCCCAGAGGTCGTGGCGCGTCCCCGTCGAGACGCGCCTGACGCGCGGGAAGACGAGGAGGGAGTCGGTTCCCGGCGCGACGAGTTCGCGTTCGACGAGGCCGAGGACGTCGCTGGCGACGACGGTCAGGGGGCCGAGTTCGTGTTCGCCGCGTCGGCGGTACGTGACGTCGTAGGAGACGGGGTCGCCGCCGACGAGGGTGTCCACCTCGGCGTCGCCGTCGACGCCGAACGGGAGCGAGTCGACGAGCGTCGCCGGGTAGGAGCGGTCGACCGAGAGCGAGAGAGTGACCGTGCCGGTCCGGTCGGGGAAGTCGTCGCCCGGGACGGTCCGTTCGACCGTCGGGGCGACCGCGCGACGCACCTGCACGAGTGCGGCGACGAGTGCGACGGCCGCCGGGAGGACGACGGCGTTGAGCGCGCGCGGACCGAAGCTGAGACCGAGAGCGAGGGCGACGACGATTAGCCCGCAGACGACGTAGCCGCGTCGAGTCAGGCGCATCGGGTCACTCGACCGCCACCGCGTCGAGGGCGCGGTCGACGACCGATGTGCCCGTGTCGTCGCTGTCGGTTCGGATGCGGTGCGCCCAGACGCTCTGTACTTCGGTCTGTACGTCGTCGGGGACTACGTAGTCGCGCCCCTCGAAGACGGCGCGGGCCTGCGAGGCCCGGACGAGTGCGAGGGCCCCCCGCGGACTCGCGCCGAGTTGGGCGTGTTCGCGGGTGTAGCCCGCGAGTCGGGAGACGTACGAGCGGACGGGTTCTCTGACGGTCACTTGCGAGACGGTCCGTCGGGCCCGTTGGACGTCTTCGACGGAGGCGACCGGTTCCAGCGAATCGATGGGGTGGTCGCCGGAGATGCGACCGAGGAGTTCCGTCTCCTGCGACTCGGTGGGATAGCCGAGACGGAGCTTCTTCATGAACCGGTCAATCTCGGCCAACGGGAGTTCGTACGTCCGGTTCGGCTCCACGTCGTTTTGCGTGGCGATGACCGTAAAGGGCGACGGGACGCGGTGCGTCTCGCCGTCGACGGTCACCTGTTCTTCCTCCATCACTTCGAGGAGAGCGGCCTGCGTCTTCGGCGGCGCGCGGTTTATCTCGTCGCCGAGGACGACGTTGGCGAACACCGGCCCGGACTGGAACTCGAACTCGCGGGTCTGCTGGTTGAACACGTTCACGCCCGTCACGTCGGAGGGGAGCAGGTCGGGGGTGAACTGCACGCGCTTGAACGACCCGCCGAGGGAGACGGCGACGGAACGCGCGAGCATCGTCTTGCCGACGCCCGGCACGTCCTCTAAGAGGAGGTGACCGCGAGCGAGAACGGCGATGAGAATGTTCTCGATGGCGTCTCGCTGGCCGACGATGACGCGTTCGACGTTCTCGGTGATGCGCGTCGCGAGGTCGGCGGCGTCTTCGACCGGGAGTGGCGCGACTGTTGATGCCTCCGGCTTCGAGTCAGGTACGGCGTCTGCGTCGGTCATGTATCAGGGAGAAGGCGTACGAACCGGCGGCGGAACTCTCGTTCCGGCGCGGAGCGGATGTGAACAGTTCGCACGCACACAGTCCGTAGGTACGGCCCCGGCACACGTAACTTTGCGGGGTAGGGGCACTCCGAACATCCGACCGCCGTCGGGCGGTCGTCGGTTCGTGGCTCCGTCCCGATACGTCGCGCGGCGTCGGCGTCTGTGGTTCCCGTCCGTTTTTGTCCGTCCGCCGCCGTCTACCGAGCATGAACCACGCGGACGGGACGGAAACGGACGAGTGTGCGTCGGACGGAGACGCACTCCGACCCGAGGGGCCGCCCGAACAGATGCTCGCGGCCCGCGAGGAACTCACGCCGATGCTCTCGCAGTATCTCGAACTCTGCGAGGCCCACCCCGACGCACTCGTCGTCTTCCAGGTCGGCGACTTCTACGAGGCGTTCTGCGAGGCGGCCGAGGAGATGGCGCGCGTCTGTGAGGTGACGCTGACGAAGCGCGAGGACTCGACGGGGACGTACCCGATGGCGGGCATCCCCATCGACAACGCCGCGTCGTACCTCGAAGCCCTCCTCGAATCCGGATATCGCGTCGCCGTCGCCGACCAAGTCGAGGACGCCTCGGAGGCGTCGGGGCTGGTGGACAGAGCGGTGACGCAGGTCATCACGCCGGGGACCGTCGTCGACGACGAACTGCTCACGGACGCGACGGCGACGTATCTGGGTGCCGTCGCCGGGTCCGGCGAGGAGGCGGCTCTCGCGACGGTGGACGTCTCCACCGGGGAGTGTCAGGTGACGAGTGGGTCCGACCACCAGATTCGCGAGGAGGTGGACCGACTCGCGCCCGCGGAACTCCTCGTCGCCCCCGACGCGCCGGACTTCGACCCCGAGTACGAGGTGATGGTGACCGACGCCGACGGGAGCGACTTCGCCCTCGACGCGGCCCGGGAGACGCTGTCGAGGTACGTCTCCGCGCCCGACGCCGTCGTCCCGAACGGGGTCGAACTGCGGGCAGTCGGCGGCCTTCTCGCGTACGCGGAGTACACGCAGGGCGACGACGGCCCCCTCTCGTACGTCTCTCGGGTTCGGCGCTACGACCCCGACCGGTCGCTCAGACTCGACGCGACGGCGATTCGGAGCCTCGAACTGTTCGACTCGCGGAGTCCGAGCGGCGGACACACCCTCGTGGACGTCGTGGACGAGACGGCGTGCGCCCTCGGCCGTCGCCGCCTGACGGCGTGGCTTCGCCGCCCGTCCGTCGACGAGGGGGAGATTCGCCGCCGCCACGACGCCGTCGGCGAACTGCTCGACCGACCGCTCGCCCGGGAGACGCTCAGAGACCACCTCTCGACCGTCTACGACCTCGAACGACTCGTCTCGCGGGTTTCTCGCGAACGAGCGAACGCCCGTGACCTCCGAGCGCTGAAAACGACGTTGGACGCCGTCCCCGAGGTGAAGGCGGCGCTCTCGGACGTGGAGACGGAGACGCTCTGCGACCTGCGCGACTCGCTGGACGAACTCGCCGACGTGCGCGAACTCGTCGACGACGCGATTCGACCGGACCCGCCGCAGGAGATTACGGAGGGCGACGTGATTCGCGAGGGGTTCGACGCGGAGTTAGACGACGTGCGCGCCACCGAACGCGAGGGGCGCGAGTGGGTGGCGGAGTTAGAGGAGAGAGAGCGCGACCGGACGGGTATCGACTCGCTGGACGTGGGCTACAATCAGGTCCACGGCTACTACATCGAGGTGACGAACCCGAACCTCGACCGGGTGCCGGACGACTACACGCGGCGACAGACGCTGAAGAACTCAGAGCGGTTCTACACGCCGGAACTGAAGCGCCGCGAGGACGAGATTCTCTCCGCCGCCGAACGGGCGGACGCCCTGGAGTACGAGGTGTTCACCCGCGTCCGCGCGTCCGTCGCCGAGGAAGTCGAGCGGTTGCAGTCGGTCGCCGAGTCGCTGGCGACGCTGGACGTGCTGACGGCGTTCGCCGCCGTCGCCGCCGGACACGACTACGTCCGCCCGGAGATGGGTGCCGACGCGGTGCGAATCGAGGCGGGTCGACACCCCGTCGTCGAACGGACACAGGACGAGTTCGTCCCGAACCCCGCGGACTTCTCGGCGGGTCACGTCGCCGTCGTCACCGGGCCGAACATGAGCGGGAAGTCCACCTACATGCGACAGGTCGCTCTCGTCTGCATCCTCGCGCAGGCGGGGAGTTTCGTCCCGGCGCGCGAGGCGCACCTGCCGATTCTCGACCGTATCTTCACCCGCGTCGGCGCGTCCGACGACATCGCGGGCGGGCAGTCGACGTTCATGCGGGAGATGGCCGAGTTGACCGACATCCTCCACGACGCCACCGAGGATTCGCTCGTGCTCTTAGACGAGGTGGGCCGCGGCACCTCGACGACGGACGGCCTCGCCATCGCTCGCGCGACGACGGAGTTCGTCCACGACGAGGTGGGCGCGACGACGCTCTTTGCGACTCACTACCACGACCTGACCGCACTCGGCGAGTCGCTCCCGAACGCGTTCAACCTCCACTTCACCGTCGAGAAGACGGAACGCGAGGGCGAAGAACCGGAAGTGACGTTCCTCCACCGCGTCGCCGACGGGGCCTCCTCCTCCTCGTACGGCGTCGAAGTGGCGCAGTTGGCGGGCGTGCCGGACGCCGTGGTCGACCGCGCCCGCGAGTTCATTGGGGAGAGCGAGTCGGATTCGGGGACGACTTCGGACGCGGCGACGACACCGACAGACGGCGAAAGCGATACGCACGCCGAGAACCAACTGCGCACGAACGGACGGACCGACGACGGCGCGGAACCGCGAGACGACGACTCGCCGGACGGAACGCTCGCCGCCTACGTCGACGGCATCGAACCCGACGACGGACGCGGCGAGACGACGGCCACCGAGCGGGAGATACTGGACGAGATACGCTCGCTCGACGTGGCCGGCACGACGCCGTTGGAGGCCCTGAACACCCTCGACCGACTGAGACAGAGACTTGACGACGGAGACTGAGAACCGGGTTCGCGCGCTGGACGAGGAGACGGTTGCGAGCATCGCGGCCGGCGAGGTGGTCACCCGTCCCGAGGACGTGGTGGTCGAACTCGTCGAGAACGCCCTCGACGCGGGCGCGACTCGCGTGCGGGTGACCGTCGGCGGCGACGGGACGCGACTGCTCCGTGTCCGCGACGACGGCCGCGGGATGTCCGAGGCGGACGCGGCACTCGCCGTCGAGCGACACACGACGAGCAAACTCGACGACCACGCCGAACTCCAGACCGTCTCGACGCTCGGCTTCCGCGGCGAAGCACTGCCGAGCATCGCCGCCGCCGGAACGCTCGAACTCGTGACGAACGACGGCGGCGCGCGGGGGACGCGCGTCACCGTCGGGCCCGAGAAACGCGTCGAACCCGCCGGGCGCGCGCAGGGGACGACGGTGGAAGTCCGCGACCTGTTCGCGGAGATGCCCGCCCGAAAGCGCTCGCTCGCGTCCACCCGCGCGGAGTTCGCCCGCATCTCGGACGCCGTCTCCAGATACGCGCTCGCCCGTCCCGACGTGGCGTTCTCGCTCGTCCACGAGACGGACGACGCGGGGGCGGCGAACGGACGAGGCGGCCGCGAGGTGTTCTCGACGTCCGGGAGCGGCGACTACGCTGACGCCGTCTTGGGCGTCTACGACCGCGACGTGGCCGGCCGGAGTTCGACGTTCACGGCCGAACAACCGGTCGACGACGACGGCGAGACGGCCACGGTTCGCGTCGAGGGACTGCTGGCGCACCCGTCGGTCACCCGCGCCCGCCGCGACCACGTCTACACCGCGGTGAACGGCCGGGCGTTCCCCTCCGAGACGCTCCGCCGCGCCGTCGTCGCGGGCTACGGCGAACTCCTGCCCGACGGCCGCGCGCCCGTCGCCGTCGTCTGCGTGTCGCTCCCGCCGTCGTGGTGCGACCACAACGTCCACCCGGCCAAGCGCGAGGTTCGACTCCGTGGGCGACGCGAAATCGAACGCGTCGTCCGCGAAGCGGTCCACGACGCCCTCTCGACGGCCGACCTGCGCCGGGCGGCCGAAGTGGCGATGGACCTCGACTCGACGCTCGAACCCGCCGATACGGAGTCGCGGTTCGCCGGCGTCCGCGTCATCGGTCAGTTCCGCGACCTCTACGTGCTCTGTGAGGCCGACGACGAGTTGCTCGTCGTCGACCAACACGCCGCGCACGAACGCGTGAACTACGAACGCCTCCGGGCGGCGACGAACGGGGAGACCGAAGTCCCGGTCGAGTCGGTCGACGTGGACCCGCCGGCGACCGTCTCGCTCTCGCCCGCGCAGGCCGCCACGGCAGACGAGTGGGGCGACGAACTCGACCGTCTCGGGTACGCAGTCGAGTCGTTCGGCGGGGCGGCGGTTCGCGTCCGCGCGGTGCCCGCCCCGATGGGCCGGGCCGCCACCCCGGAGAGCGTCCGCGACGCACTCGACGCACTTCGAGGCGGAAAATCGTCCGACGACGCCGTCGATCGCCTGTTGAAGGACCTGGCGTGTCACCCGTCGCTGAAGGCGGGCGACGAACTGAGCATCGAGGAGGCGACGCGACTCGTCGACCGACTCGGCGAGTGCGAACGGCCCTACGCCTGCCCGCACGGGCGGCCGACGGTGCTGTCTATCGGAGAAGAGGCGTTCGTCCGCGGCTTCGAACGGCGAGCGACGCGGATGGACTGACTACCAGTCTTTGCAGTCTTTGCACACCTGCTCGTCGTCGTCTAACCAGAGTCTGTCGACCGTCTCGCCGCAGCGAGGGCAGTCGACGCCGTCTGGGTCGAAGCGGTAGGTGCCGACGGCGGGAGCGACTGTTTCGGGGTCGACCGGTTCCGTGGCCGTGTCGCGTTCGATGGCCGGCGTCTCCTCGTCGGAGAGCGACTCCTCCTCGTCGGTGACCGGTTCCTCCTCGTCGGTGTCAGCTAGCTCTGTCTCCGCTCCGTCGTCGGAGTCTGGCGTCTCGTCCGTCTCGTCCGCCTCGTCGGAGTCGTCGCCAGCGAGGAACTCGTCCAGCGAGCGGTCTGTCGTCACGTTCCATCGGTTCGTCTCGTCGTGCATAGCCGTACCGACCGCGCGCCGAAAGCGAACGGAGCGTCCGCGGGTCGTCGAAGAGACGACTGCGCGACGGCGTTCGAGTGGTCCGTGGTGGACCGTTTCCGGGACGATATCAACACACAAGTACGGGGGTTCCGAACGGAAATCATGGTCAGCATCATCGACTTCGTCGTGGAGTTACTCGTGAGCGTCCTCGAACTCGTGGTGACGTTCGTCGGAGACGTGTTCCTCGGCGTCGACCCCCTCACCGCCGTCTCGTTCCTGTTCGGTGCCGCGTTCGTCACCGTCTCCAGTCTCGTCTTCGGCTATCTCGTCCTCGGCGCGGCCCTGAACGGCCTCACCGGGATGGGTTCGAGCGCGCCCGACGCATCGCGTCGGCGGCGAGCGTAATCGCCTCGTCGGGGTCCGGTCCGAGCGGAGAACCGACGACGACGCCGTCGGCGTGTTCCAACACGCCGGCCATCCGCTCCGTCACCTCGTCTTCGGTTCCCGCCATGGAGAACGCGTCCACCATCGCGGGCGTCACGAGGCCGAACGCCTCGGAGAACTCGCCCGCGGAGATTTTCTCGCCGATGTCGCTCGCCACCGACCGGTCTACGCCGTGTCTGTCGAGCACCGGCGGGGCCGCACCGGCGGCGATGAACGCCACGGGCGGCCGTGCCGCCTCTCGTGCCTCCTCGCGGTCGTCGCCGATACTGACGCTGGCGTACGCGAGCAGTTCGAAGTCGCCGCGTTCGTCGGGTCTGTCCGCGACGCCCTCCGCGACTCTGTCTCTGGCCCACGACAGGTCGTCGGGGTGAGAGCCGTTGAACAGCAAGCCGTCGGCGTGTTTGCCCGCCATTCGGCACATGTGCGGCCCTTCGCCGCCGACGTAGACGGGAATCTCGCCCGGCACGTCGAAGTTCACGCCCGCGTCCGTCGCCTCGAACGTCCCGTCGTGACTGACGCGTTCGCCGTCCCAGATGCGCTGGGCGACCTTGAACGCCTCCAGGACGGAGCGAAGCCCGCGTTCGTCCGAGAGGCCGAGGTTCGCGAGCGTCGAGGGGTCGCCGGGGCCGATGCCGAAGACGGCGCGTCCCCCCGAGAGTTCGGCGACGGTTGCCGTCTTGGCCGCGAGCGTGACGGGGTGCATCTCGTAGGGGTTGGCGACGCCGGGGCCGAGGCGGAGGTCCTCCGTCTCGCTCGCGAGATGCGAGAGGACGGCGAACGGGTCGCGGTTGTTGTAGTGACAGGAGACGAACGCCGTGTCGTAGCCCGCTTTCTCGGCGGCGACGCCGCGTTCGACCACCTCGGGGACGGGGTGTTCGGGCGTGAGTTCGACGCCGAGCGTCGGGTCGCCGGACCCGTCTCCATCACTCATACTGCCACCCCCGGATAGCCTGCCGAACGAAGTCGCCGGCTAGCTCTCGGTAGTGGTTGTCGCTGCCGGCGTGGTCGCCCCACTCGAAGTCGCGGACGACGACGACGGGCGTCCCGCCGTCGCCCTCGCCGGTGAGGAGGTTCGCCGCGGCGGCGAGTTCGTCGACGACGTTCTCCACCGTGACGCCGAGTTCGCGCCCGTCGCGGTCGGTCTCGCCGCGCCAGTCGCGCGACGCGTGCATCCCGGCCCACCCGATGGCGACGCCGCGTTGGCCGTGGCGGAACGGTCGCCCGCAGGTGTCGGTGACGACGACGCGGTCGGCGGGGAGTTCCGAGCGAATCCGCTCGGCGCTCTCGGACGGTCGCTTCGGGAGGAGAAGCAGGTCGTGGTCGGGGACGTTCGAGCGGTCGATACCGGCGTTGACGCCGACGTGGCCGAACCGGGTCTCGGTCAACAAGAACGGCGATTCCATCAGCAGGTCGACGCTCTCTTCGAGGACGGCCTGCGCGAACCGCGGGTCCTTCTCCTCGCCGGTGGCGGCTTCGAGAGTCTGCGCTATCTCGCGGGCGCGCGGCCCCGCCGGGAAGTCTTCGAGGTCGAACAGGCGGCCCTCGGCCTTCGAGACGACCGTCGAGGCGACGCACACCACGTCGTCCTCGCGGAGGTCCACTCGGTCGCGGACGACGGCCGCGAGGTCGTCTCCCGGCCGTATCTCCGGCACGTCGGGAACGGCGAACAGTTGCATGCTCGTCGCTCGGGTCCGGACGGGTAAAAAGCGGACAGATGCCGACGAGTAACACCGCCTTCTCCCATCGGGACGGAAAGGCACGGCGACCGGTCGGCGTCACTCGCGGTGGAGCGTCACCGTCAGGTCCGCCCCGTCGACGACGATGGTGTACATCGTCGTCTCGGACGCCGGGTCCGCGCCCGTCGCACTCCCCGGATTGAGGAGACGGACGCCCGCAACGTACTCGTCCGCCGGTTCGTGAGTGTGCCCGGAGATGCCGACGGCGTTCTCTCCGCCCTCCTCTTGGACCGTCGCGGCGACGCGTTCGTGATAGCCCTCTCTGGACCCCGAACCGTGGGTGACGACGAACTGCACGTCTTCGACCGACAGCGTCGCCGTCACCGGGAGGTCGAACGTCCGCGGGTCGATGTTGCCGACGACGGCGGTGAGGTTGTCGGCCCCGCCCGCGAGTTCGACGACGCGGTCGTACGCCGCCGCGGAGTCGAAGTCGCCCGCGTGGACGACGTGGTCGGCCGCGCGAATCCGCGTCTCGACCCACTCGGGAATCTCCGCGGCGCGGGAGGGGACGTGCGTGTCGCTGACGACGGCGAGTTCCACGGACATACGAGAGCGTACTCCCGTCGGCGCAAAAACGGTTATCCCCGAGCGAGTAGGGAGCGGTATGGAACACGTCGTCACCTGCTTCGTCAGAAACCGCGGCGAACTGCTCCTCGCGCGCCGGAGCGACGACGCCGGGACCTATCCCGGCCGGTGGGCGGGCGTGTCGGGGTACGTCGAGAGCGACCCCCAGAACCCCGAGTCGGACGCGTGGCGCGAACTCCGCGAGGAGACGGGTCTCGACGGGTCGGCGGTCGAACTCGTCCGCGCGGGCGAGACAGTCGACGTCGAGGGACGAGAGGGCGCGGAACCGCCGTTCGTCGTCCACCCGTTCCTGTTCGAGTCGTCGTCGCGGACGGTGACGGCGAGCGACGAACTCGCGGCCGTCGAGTGGGCGGACCCGACGGTGATACGGGAGCGACGGACCGTCCCGCGACTGTGGGAGACGTGGCGACGGGTCGCGCCGACGGTCGACACCGTGCGCGAGGACCGGACGCACGGGTCGGCGTGGATTTCGGCTCGCGCGCTCGAAGTCCTGAGAGACGCCGCCTGCGAGGCCGACGACTGGGAGACGGTCGCGGCGGTCGGGCGCGAACTCCGCGACGCGCGGCCGGGGATGGCCGCCGTCGCGAACCGGGTGAACCGCGTCTTCTCGACGGCAAGCCGAGACCCGGAGTCCGTCGATACGGCCGCCGTCTTCGCACTCCTCGCGGCGTTCGACGCCGACGACGAGGCGGCGCGAACGGCCGTCCGACGACTTCGGGACGCCAGCGCAGATACCGTCGCGACGCTCTCGCGGTCCGGAACGGTCACGACTGCGCTCTGCGAACTCGACCCGACGCACGTCGTCGTCAGCGAGTCGCGGCCGGAACGGGAGGGAGTCACCGTCGCGGAGACGGTGGCAAGAGAGACGGACGCGAGGGTGACGCTGACGACGGAGGCGGCGCTTCCGGCCGCACTCGCGTCGAGAGACGTCGACGCCGCCCTCGTCGGGGCCGACGCCGTCGACCCGGACGGGAGCGTCGTCAACAAGACGGGGACGAGAGCGCTCGCACTGGCCGCGAGGGAGGCGGGCGTCCCCGTCTACGTCGTCGCCGCCCGCGACAAGATTCGGCCGACGGGCGACGGTGGCGTCGGCGACGAGGAGTCCCCGCGCGAGGCGGTGTACGACGGCCGCGCGGAGATTGCCGTCTACTGTCCGACGTTCGAACGGGTGCCCGCGGCGGACGTAGACGGATTCGCGACGGAGGACGGCCTCCTCGACGCCGAGTCGGTGGCGTCGGTCGCCGCCGAACACGCCGAGAACGCGGCGTGGGACGAAGAGGTCGGTGGAACGTCCGGCGAGCGGCGATGACAACCGTGAAATGTCGCCCCCGTCTACCGTCGAACGGGCGACAGTGACGAGGGTTACCCCCACCGAGCCCCGTGTGACGAGGCAGTTAACGCCCGAGTCGCCCTTCTGACCGTGCGAGAACTCCACACAGCCGCGCGACCGTCTTCTCCCGCCGCCTCCGACCTCACGTCGTGATTCCGCAGCGTATCGGCCGTCGACGGCTTCTCGCCGCCGTCGGCAGCGTCGGCGGCGCACTCGCCGGGTGTACCGCCCCGCGGGCGGACACCGAGACGGCGGAAGACCCGCGGGGTGAGGCGTCTCCGGCGTCGACGGCAACAGGGGCTGGAGGGGGGCCGGGAACTCCCGACGGAGTCGTCGAGAACGGCTTCCCGAGGACGCTGTGCGAACGCCCGCCCGTCGACGACGTGGGGATTCGCGCAATCGTCGCTCCGGCGTTCGCGCGAGACTGGAGCGGGGTCCGCGTCGCCGAGCGGTATCGAATCGGGTCGACGGCGAGGGGAGACGCGGGCGGCGGGCGCGGAGCGACGGACCCCTCGGACGGCGGCCTGTCGGACGATAGCGTCGTCGTCGGCGTCGAACGCGGCGGCGACGCGCGGGCGTATCCGCTCTCGATACTCTGGTGGCACGAGGTCGTCAACGACGAGTTCGGCGGCCCACTCCTCGTGACCTACTGTCCCATCTGTCGCTCCGGGATGGTCGCCGAACGTCTCGTCGCCGGACGCCCGACGACGTTCCGCGTGAGCGGTCACCTCTGGCGTCCGCCGCGAATCTACACCGAAGCGAGCGTCCTCGACGGACGGGCGTTCGGCGCGTCGCTGAACGACGCCGACGCCGCGGTGCGAAACAGCGGCAACCTCGTCCTCGTCGACGACGCGACGGGGAGTTACTGGAGTCAACTCCTCGCGCGGGCGGTGTGCGGTCCGGCGTCGGGCACGCGCCTCGTTTTCCGTCCGTCGACGGTCACGACGTGGGGGTCGTGGCGGCGCGACCATCCCGAGACGGACGTGTGCCTACCGCCACCGCACAGCGAGAGCGTATAAACCGGAAGACACGACCGGGGAATCGACGTGAGACAACTGCGAGAGTTAAGAGGGTCGCCCCCGCGTACCCGTACGTGAACGGCCACGACCCAGACGTCGAAGCGGACGTGGGAGTCCTCTTCGTCGACGACGACCGCGCGTTCGTGGATGCCGCAGCGACGTTCGTCGGACGGCATCTCCCTCGCGCGCGGACGTACACGGCCGAATCCCCGGCCGAGGCACGCGAGTTCATGGAGGCGAACGCCGACGACGTCGACTGCATCGTCAGCGACTACGAGATGACTCACGAGACTGGAATCGACTTCCTCAGGAGCGTCCGTGCCGACTACCCCGACCTGCCGTTCATCCTCTTCACCGGCAAAGGCTCCGAGGAGGTGGCCGGCGACGCGTTCCGTGCGGGCGCGACCGACTACCTGAAAAAGGAGATGGGGACCGACCAGTTCGAGGTGCTGGCGCGGCGAATCGAGCAGTCGATAACGGCGTCGCGGGCGACCCGAGAGGCCGCGCGCAACCGAAAGCTCCTCGACGCCGCCATCGAGGCGATGGAGGACGTGTTCTACGTGTTCGACACCTCGGGACGGTTCCTCCACTGGAACCAGGCGCTGGTCGACCAGACCGGCTACACCGACGAGGAGATCGCCGCGATGCATCCGACGGAGTTCTTCGGCGACGCGGACGCAGAGCGCATCGCAGAGGCCATCGCGACGGTCCTCGACGGCGACGACGTGACCATCGAGGCGACGGTGCAGACGAACGACGGAAACGCCCGCGCGTACGAGTTCACCGGGTCGCTCCTCGTCGACGGGGAGGGCGAACCGTTCGGTATCTGCGGCGTCGGCCGCGACCGGTCGAACCGCGCGCACATCGACGAACTCGAACGAATCTTGGACCGCCTCGGCGTGCCGATGTTCGGAATCAGCGGCGACGGGACGCTCGACTACGTGAGCGGAACGCGCGAGCGTCTCGGTATCGACGAGACTGACGTCGGGGAGTCGGTGTGGAACGTCCTTCCGTGGGACGAACAGTCCGAGTTCGGGACGGCGATACGGAAGGGCATCGAGGCGGGCATCTCGACGCAAGTCCCGGTGACGCTCCCCGACGGGAGTTCCGCGCTGGCGACGTGCAACCCCTCTTCTACGACCGTCTCGGTTCGCGTCTACCTCACCGGACTCGACTAGCTGACGAACTTCAACAGGTCGTCCCGCTTCTGCTCGTGAAAGTGCGTTCCGAGCGCGTCGTACAGCGAGTCGACGTTCCCTCGCTTCGCGCTGATGGGCGCGACGACGTCGGACCACTGTTTCCACGGCGGCATCAGGCCGAGACGGTCACAGAGGTCGTTCAGGCGTTCGTCCCTGTCGTCGACTTTGTCCATCTTGTTGACGGCGACGACGACCGGAATCCCGAGTTCGCGCAGGAAGTGGAACATCTCCACGTCGTGCGGTATCTCGTCGGGGCCGGAGTGCCGGTCGATGATGTCGACGACGCTCTTGCCGTCGACGACGAGGACGCCCGCGAGGATGTCGTCGGCGTTCTCCTCTATGTACCGGACGATGTCGGTCTTTATCTCCTCGCGGCGGTCCTCGCCGACGCCGGACATGAACCCGAACCCCGGCAGGTCGGTGAACATGAACTTCTCGGAGGACCAATCGAAGTGGTTCGGCTTCCGCGTCACGCCGGGTTTCTTGCCCGTCGTGAACTTCGAGTGGCCAGTCAACTCGCGCATGAGCGTCGACTTGCCGACGTTGGAACGCCCGACGAGGACGACTTCCTGACAGTTCGGGCGGTCTTCGAACATGTGCGAACGCACGCTATCGCATCGGTTAACGCTGACGTTGCGGTGTCGCGCCACGGTCGCATCGTCGTCCCTCCCGTCCGAGGAACTGTCGCCTCGGAACTACATTCTCGTCCTACGATACATTTATCAACGAGACCGTTCAGAGAGCAGTAGAGACGAATGTCAGAGAGTACCAGCCACGCCGCCGACGGGCCGAGACCGGGCGCTTCGTCCGGGGAGTTCGACCAAGCGCTTCGAGACGCGGCGGCCCTCCTGAGCGACGACGTCGAACGGCCGCAGTCGTTCTTCGCGGCGGTGCAGTACGAGAACGGGACCGACTACGTCCACGCGCACGCCGACGAGAGCGACGACGACCTGGACGCGAAAGTGTACGACCTGCTGTCGCCGTTGGCCGTCCACGTCCAGCAAGTCGCGGACGCGGCGAACGCCGACGCCGAGACGATACTGGAGTGCGCCGCCGAGTTGCTGGACGGCGTCGAGAACCCGGATAGAGTCGGGAAGTAGCGTCGTCGCCGCCGACGGCGGAGTGCGGTCGGATGAGCTAGACAGTTGCAGATGCTACTATAACACGCGGCCGAAGAACGGACCGTATGGACAAGCAGTCGCTCCGCGAACGCGTCTGGGACCGGATGGAGGCGGACGGCATCGCACGGTTTCCGTTCCCGCCGCGGGGCCGCATCCCCAACTTCGTCGGGGCCGAAGACGCCGCCGAGAGACTCGTCGAGACGGACGCCTACCGAACGGCGTCGGTGCTGAAGTGTAACCCCGATTCGCCACAGTTACCGCTCCGCCGCCGGGCACTCCGCGACGGCAAGACCGTCTTCTTGGCCGCGCCGCGTCTCCGCGAGGAGAGACCGTTTCTCGAACTCGACCCCGCCGAGATTCCGCCGGCGGAGTACGACCGCGCGCCGACCGTCTCGCACGCCGACGAGTACGCGCGGGCCGTCGGCCCCGACGAGATGCCGCACGCGGACCTCGTCGTCTCCGGGAGCGTCGCCGTCAGCGAATCGGGCGACAGAGTCGGGAAAGGCGAGGGCTACGCCGATTTGGAGTTCGCCGTCCTCGCGGAGTTGGGTGCCGTCGACGCCGAGACGACGGTGGCGACGACGGTGCACGAGGTACAGGTCGTCCCCGACGAGGAGGTGACGCCCGACGACCACGACGTGCCGATGGACCTCGTCTGCACGCCAGAGCGAACGATTCGGACGGAGACGGCGCGCGAGAGGCCGGGCGGCGTGGACTGGTCGATACTGACAGCAGAGCGAATCGGGGAGATTCCGGTGTTGAGACGACTCGACGCCGACGCGTAGACGTCGTTCGTCCCGCGGGGAGGACACGACCGGACGAGGCAACGTCGTCGGGTTTTTTCTCGTCTCCACGGAACGTTCCACCGTGCGACTCGTACAGGTGATGATTCCGACGGGCAAGCGAGACGCGGTTCTCGGGGTGTTGGACGACGAGGGTATCGATTACGCCGTCTCCGACGAGACGAGCGGACGCGACTACACCGCGCTGGTCTCGTTTCCGCTCCCGACGAACGCGGTCGAACCGGTGTTAGCGGACCTGCGAGACGTAGGCATCGAACGCGATGCCTACACCGTCGTTCTCGACGCGCAGACGGTGGTCTCGAAGCGATTCGAGGCGCTGGAGGAACAGTACGACGAGGACGAGGAGAACGGCGACCGAATCGCCCGCGAGGAACTCCACGCGACGGCGTCCGACATGGCTCCGCCGCTCCCGTCGTACGTACTCCTGATAATCGTGAGCGTCGTCACGGCGACGGCGGGCGTTCTCCTCGACTCTCCCGCCGTCGTCGTCGGGTCGATGGTCATCGCTCCCATCGTCGGTCCGGCGATGGCCGCCAGCGTGGGCACCGTCATCGACGACAGAGAACTCGCGCTCCGCGGACTGAAACTGCAGGCGCTCGGCGGCGTTATCGCTATCACCTCGGCGTCGCTGTTCGCGCTGGCGCTTCGCCTCTCCGGTGTGGTTCCACTGACCGCCGAAGAGGTGTTCGCCATCAGCGAGGTTCGAGAGCGACTCGCGCCGGACGTGCTGTCGCTCGTCATCGCCCTCGGGGCGGGAGCCGCGGGTGCGGTGTCGCTCTCCTCGGGCGTCTCGTCCGTCCTCGTCGGCGTCATGATAGCCGCGGCGTTGGTCCCGCCGATAGCCGTCGTCGGCATCGCGCTGGCGTGGGGCGAACCGGTGGCGATGCTCGGCCCCCTCGTGCTCGTCTCGGTCAATCTGCTCTCTATCAACTTCGTCGCTCTCATCGTTCTCTGGCAGTTGGGCTACCGCCCCCACCTCTGGTTCCGCGAGGACGACGCGCGCTCGTCGACGTACGCCCGACTGGCGACTATCGGCGTCGTCCTCTTGCTCCTCTCGTCGGTGCTCGTCGGCGTCACCTACGGCACCTACCGGACGTCGACGTTCGAGACGGACGCACAGCAGGCCATCGAGGCCGAACTGCCCGCGGAGGCGTCGCTGGTGTCGATGGACGTGGTGTACGAGGGCTTCCCGTTCCAAACGCCGGAGCGAGTCGTCGTCACCGTCGGCTACCCGCCAGACGGCCAACCGCCGCGCGTCGCCGACGACATCCGGGCGCACATCGACGGACTGGCCCCCGAGCCGTTGGGTCCGCTCGGCAGTCGAGACGTGCGGGTGGAAGTGCGGTACGTCGCCGTCAGCAACGCCTGACGCGGGGGGTACGGGCGATAACTGAAAGAACTCTTTGTCGTTACGGCGAGTTGATGCTTCGAGCCGACGAACAGTGGGTATGCAACGAACAGCCAGAACGCTGGTGCTCCCGATTGCCCTCGCCGCACTCGTCCTCTTGGCCGGGTGTCTCGCTCCCCTCCAAGCCGACGGCGGCGCGAACGTGCAGAACGACCAGCAGGCGGACGGCACGCTCGGACGGTCCATCACCGTCTCCGGAAACGGCGAAGTGACGGCCGACGCCGACCTCGCGGTGCTCACCGTCGCAGTGACGGCGACGGCGTCCTCGGCAGACGAGGCGCGCGCGCAGGTCGCAGACCGCGCCGCGCAGATGCGCCAAGCGCTCCGCGACGCGAACGTCTCGGACGACGACGTCTCGACGGCATACTTCCAAATCTACCCGCAGTACGACTACAGCAAGGAACACCGGAACGTGACGGGCTACCAGGCCGTCCACGCGTACACCATCGAAGTCTCGCCCGACCGTGCGGGTGAAGTCGTCGACGTCGCCGTCGGCAACGGCGCCGACCAGGTGCAGTCGGTGGCCTTCACGCTCAGCGACGAGGCGCGGGCCGACCTGCGCGCGGAGGCGTTGAACGCCGCGATGGACGCCGCGAAGACCGACGCCGACACGCTGGCGTCCGCGGCGAACCTCAGCATCGTCGGCGTCCACAGCGTTTCGACCAGCGGCGGGTTCTACCCCGTCGACGCGCGGGCGTACGAGGAAGCTGACGCCGCCGGCGGTTCGACCTCCTTCGAACCCGGTCCGGTGACGGTCAGTGCGTCCGTCACGGTGACGTACGAAGCGGAGTAAGCGCGTCAAAACGGAACCGACTCCGAGTACAATCGCGTCGAAACGCTTCGTTACTCCTGTCGCGACGGCGGGATGTCGGGACTCCACGCGACGGCGTCGACGGCGGCGTCGAGGACGTCGTCGACGCCCTCCTCCGTCTCGACGCTCATGTAGTAGTCGGCCTCGACGTCGGTCGACTCGTCGCTCTTGTTACAGACGGTGAGCACCGGGATGTCTCGCTCCGCGAACCGGTCTTCGACGGCGTCGCGGAGTTCCAACTGCGCGTCGAGCGGGTAGCCACAGCCACCGCTGGCGTCGACGACGAACAGGACGGCGTCCGCGAGGTGTTCGAGGGCGCTGACGGCCTGTCGCTCGATGTCGTTGCGGTCTTCCTCGGGCCTGTCGAGGAGGCCGGGCGTGTCGATTATCTGGTAGCGAATCCGGTCGCGCTCGAAGTGTCCGATCTGGACGCCCTTCGTCGTGAACGGATACCGCGCGATTTCGTTCGACGCGCGGGTGACGTGGTTGACGAACGAGGACTTGCCGACGTTCGGGTAGCCGGCGACGACGATTGCGGGTTCGTCCGGGCGGATGTCCGGCAGGTTCTTCAGCGCGTCGCGGGCCGCACCGATGCGTACGAGGTCTCCCGAAATCTCGTCCATGATGTCCGCCATGCGGGCGAACGCCTGCTTTCGGTGTTTTCTGGCGGTGTCTCTGTCCGCCCTTCGCATCTTCGACTGGTACTCGCGGCGAATCTCGGCTATCTGCCGACTCGCCCACGTCACCTCCGAAAGGCTCTGTCTGAGTTCGTCGACGTCGACGATTGCGTCCGCGAGTTCGTAGTAGAACGGGTCGACAGTGCCGAAGTCGGGCCACTCGGTGACGACGTTCTCTAAGTTGTCCGAGAGGATAGAGGAGGCGGTCTGGAGCATCGACTCCTGGGCCTCTAACCCGGACTTCGCCCGACCGGACCGGGCGGCGCGAGAGAACGCCTTGTCGACAAGTTCCTCCGACCGCGGCGTCGTCGGGAGGGACTCGTAAATCATGTTGCACACTCTATTCGGTCGAGGGGTAAAAGCGCGTCCGTTCGGCCGTCGCGCGGCAGGACGTGTCACTCGCGACCCCCGAGACGCCGAACCGAGGCGACGGTTTTTCCGTGAGAACGGCGTACCCCGGGATATGAACACGGACTGGCGTGCGGTCGGCGTCGGCTTCCTCCTGATACTCGTCGTCGGGACCGTCGGCCTCTCGGTGCCGGTAATCGGCCAGATTGGCGCGGGACTCGTCGGCGGGTTCGCCGCGGGCTACCTCGCCGGCGGAACGCTCGGTAACGGCGCGTGGAACGGTCTCATCGCCGGGTCGCTCTCCGGATTGGTGCTGACGCTCCTCCTGTCGCTTCTGGGCGGTGCGCTCGGACTCGCCGGCGGGCCACTCGGTGCCCTCCTCGGCGGGGCGGGCGTCTTCCTCGTCGGCCTGTTCGTCACCGTCCTCTTCGCCGTCGACAGCGCACTCGCGGGTGCGGTCGGGTCGTGGGCGAAGGGGCGGTAAACGAGCGGCCGACGGCGGCGAGAGGGTGACGGTGACAGCGGCGGCAGCGATGGGTAACGGTGACAGGGACAGCGACGGCCTCGCGGAAACTCACTCCCCCCTATCGAGGTACTCCTGCTGAATCTCGACAACCTCGGTCGAGTCCGCGCACGCCGCGTACCGCCTGAGCGGTTCCTCGTTCAGTTCGAGGAACGTGTGCCCCCACGTGAACTTCGAGAGGATTCGCTCCGCGTGGTCGTCCTCGCCGAAGATACAGAGCGCCGCGGCGACGGCTTCGACGGTGGTGAGTTGCATCGGGCGGCCGAAGTTGACGGGGTTGGCCGCGACGAGGTAGGGGAGCGCACGGTGGTCGCCGGGCAGTGAGAACATCGCCTCGCCGGCCGACTCCCACGAGCAGTCGAGGGCGACGACGTTGGCCGTGTCGGCGTCGGCGGGCGAGAGTGCGCGTTCGGCGTGGGGGTTCAACACGACGCCGTACGGCGTCTCGCGGTCCGAGCGGTGCAGGTCCGCGAGGTCGAACTTCGCGAGTTTCCGGGCGGTACATTTCGCCGGGTCGTCGTCGCCCTCGTACCGGACGTGGAGGGCGTACGTCCGGTCGGCCGTGTCGGCGTCGTCGGTGTCGGCGGTCACGTTCGGCGGGAGGAGACGGGCGGAGAAAAGCGGTTCGTCGTGCGCCGAGGGCGAGAGACGGAGCGACGACGCGGGCGGACGGTCCCGCGGCGGCCGACGGACGTAGGTGCGTCGAGGGCGACTGTCGGGGTATGGACGCGACGGATTCGGAACGCGGCGACGCCGCGGCGGAACGGACGGACCGAACGGACGGGCGTCGGAGCGGCGTCACCGCCGTTCGCGGCTACTACGACGCCATCGACGCGGGCGACTACGACCGGCTTTCGTCGCTTCTCTCGCCCGCGTTCGTCCACGACAGACCCGACCGAACGTTCTCGGGTCGGGAGACGTTCGTCTCCTTCATGCGAGCGGACCGTCCCGAGACGGACACGACGCACGACCTGTCGGGCGTCTACCGCGCCGTCGACGGCGATGCGGACGGGCGCGGGGGCGGGGGCGACGCCGAGTGGGTCGCCCGCGGCAGACTGGTCGGCGCCGACGGCGACGTGCGATTTCGGTTCGCGGACGTGTTCACGTTCGGCGACGACGGCGTCGAACGGGTCGAGACGTTCGTCCGCGAGTGAGATGCGCTACTCGTCTCTGACCGCGACGACGCCGTCGGTGTCGATGCGGACGAGTCGGTCGTCGATGTAGACGTGAACCTCCAGTTCGACGTCGGCGTCGCGTGCCGACGTCAGCAGGTTCTCCGCCTCTTCGGAGTCGATACCCCGGAGTCGAGTGTCCGTCGCCCCGTTCGAACGGAGCGACGTGGCGAGCGTCGCGTCCAGTTCGTCCGGCGCGTCGAACCGATGTCGGCCGACCGTTCGCCACGGCGCGTCGTGAGAGAGGGGCGTCACGGCGACCCCCCGATATCGAACAGACGAGTCACGTCTTCCATACACTCGCCGTCGGCCTCCGGGGACAAGTAGGGGGTCGTCCGTGACCGCGAGTACAGCCGAATTTCGACCGATTTCGGCGATAAACGTCGGATTAAGCTCGAACTATCGCGGCGCAGTCAGTCCTTCTTGCCCGCGCCGACGGCCGACTCACCGATGGGTTCAGTTCCCTCGATGGTCTCCAGTCCGCCCATGTACGGACGGAGCGCCTCGGGGACGGTGACCGTCCCGTCGTCGTTCTGGTAGTACTCCAGGATGGCGACGACGACGCGCGGGATAGCGAGACCCGACCCGTTCAGCGTGTGGAGGTACTCGGCCGCCTCGTGGCGCTCGGGTCGGTATCGCAGTCCGGCGCGTCGGGCCTGGAAGTCCTCGAAGTTCGACACCGACGACACTTCGAGCCACCGGCCGCCCTCCTCGGGACCCTCGTCCATGTCGTCGCCGGGCGCCCACACCTCGATGTCGTACTTCTTCGCCTGCGTGAAGCCGAGGTCACCCGTACACATCTCGAGGATGCGGTACGGGAGTTCGAGGCGGCGAAGCACCTCTTCGGCCTCGTCGACGAGTTCGTCGAAGCGTTCGTACGACGTCTCCGGGCGGACGAAGTTTACCATCTCCACCTTGTTGAACTGGTGGACGCGGACGATGCCTCGCGTCTCGGTGCCGTGTTCGCCGGCCTCGCGGCGGAAGTTCGGCGTGTACGCCTGATGCTTCACCGGCAGGTCGTCGTCCAGCAGAATCTCGTCGCGGTACATGTTCGTGACGGGCACCTCCGCCGTCGGTAAGAGCCACAGGTCGTCGTCGTCCCACTCGTCCTCGTTCGACGCGCCGAGGCGGTAGGCGTCGTCGGTGAACTTCGGGAACTGGCCGGTGCCGACCATCGACCGCGAGTTCACCGGAATCGGCGGGAACACGTCCACGTAGCCCTGTTCGCGGTGGACGTCCATCATGAACTGCACGAGAGCGTGTTCGAGACGCGCCCCCTCGCCCTTCGCGAAGTAGAACCCGCCGCCGGTCACTTTCGCGCCGCGTTCGAAGTCGAGGATGTCGAGTTCCTCACCGATGTCGTAGTGAGGGACGACGTCGTCGGGTAACTCGCGCAGGTTCTCGAAGCCCTCGCGACGGCGTTCGACGTTCTCGGTCTCGTCCGCGCCGACGGGGACGTCCTCGTGCGGAATCTGCGGCAGTTCGAGGAGTCGCTCCTCCAACTCGGCTTCGAGTTCGTCCGTTCGGTCTTCGACGTCGGCCAACTCCGCTTTGAGTTCTTGGGACCGGTCGATGGCCTCCTGAGCCTCCTCGTCTTTCCCCGCGGCCTTCAGTTCGCCAATCTTCGAGGAGGTCTCGTTTCGCTCGTGTCTGAGTTCGTCGCCCTGTTTCTTCAGCGACCGCCACTCGTCGTCGACGTCGAGAACGTGGTCGAGGTCCACGTCGTCTATCCCCTTCTTTTCGAGTGCCTCCCGAACCGTCTCGGGGTTCTCTCGGAGGAACTGTCTGCTAATCATACGTCTCGATTCAGAGGGATGCGGCAAAACCGTGTCGCATCCCCGTGAACCGGTCTCGGACCCGTCCAGTGACGACTGCCGTCCGAACGCCGACGACCGCCGTCCGAACGCTTTTCACCGCGGGCGTCGCGCATCCGCCATGACCATCGGTGACGTGACGAGAGTCCCCGGAACAGACGACGTCTACTGCATCGACGTCGGCGCGTACGGGACGGAGAAGTACGGTGCCGTCTACTTCCTCGACGCCGAGCGACCGACGTTCGTCGACACGGGTCTCGGGACGAACCACGAGTATCTCCTGGACGCCCTGGACGAACTCGACGTCGCCCGCGAAGACGTGAGGTACCTCCTGCCGACGCACATCCACCTCGACCACGCGGGCGGGGCGGGTCACCTCGCCGAGGCGTGTCCGAACGCGAAGGTGTTCACGCACAAGATAGGCGTCCCGCACCTCGTCGACCCCGAACGACTCGTCGAGGGGACGAAGGCCGCCGTCGGCATCCAGTGGGAGTACTACGCCGACCCGAAACCCGTCCCCCAGCACCGAATCGAACCGCTCGTGGACGGCGACGAGATACCGCTGGGCGACCGGTCGCTGTCGGTCGTCGAGGCACCGGGACACGCCCCCCACCAGACGATGTTCCACGACTCGAAAGACGACGTGTTGTTCACCGGCGACGCCGCGGGCATCTACGTCCCGCAGACGGGCGAGATTCGGCCGACGTCACCGCCGTCGCAGTTCGACCTGGAGAAGTCGCTCGACGACGTGCGGACCATCGAAGACATCGACCCGGAGATACTCTGCTTCGGCCACTTCGGTCCCCGCGAGTACGACGAGGAGTTGATGGAGTCGTACAAGCGGACGCTCGTCGAGTGGGTCGAAGCCGTCCGACAGAAACGCGAGGAACTCGGCGACGACGATGCCGTCGCCCAGCACTTCGCGGACAACACGCAGATGGTGAGCGTGTGGGGCGAACGGAAAGCGACGGAAGAAGAGAAGCTGAACGCTCGCGGCGTCCTCGGCTACCTCGACTGGAAGGCGAATCAGGAGTGAGAGGCGTTGCTACCGCGTCCCGTCGGTTGAACCGAAGTCGTCCGCCGAACCGAAGTCGTCGCCGGGTGTAGGGAGTCGTCCGAGCGCCGTCGCGACCAGACTCGGGTCGTACGTCCACGCACCGTAGAACGTGCCGTCGTCTCGGTCCTCGGCGACGAGAGCGAACTGCTGGTCGGTGGTGCCGCCGCCGTCGAACACCAGGAACCAGTACGGCCGAATCTCGCTCGCGGGTTCGGTGTGGACGGTGACGCCCGGAATCGACGGAATCTCGTTCGCCTCGTCGTCCGTCTCGTCGTTAGCCACGAGGTAGACGTGCACGTCGAGAGCGGACCCGCCGGCCAGTCGCCGGTACGTCGACGCTTGGGCGCGAAAGGCGGCCGGAGTCTGAAATCCGACGTGAAGCGTCCCGTAGCCGACGCGCCACGCGCGGTCCTCGAACTCGCGCGAGGTGAGGAGCAACTGGCGGCGGTCCAGCGACGCGAACACGGTGTCGTCGAGGAGTTCGAGGACGGCCCGGTACTCGGGAGTGAGACGCCGCGTCCCGTCGTCCGGGAGGCGCGGCCCTTCGACGAACGCTCGAAGCGTGGCGACGGGGACGACGCCGCGAACCTCGCCGTCGTCGCCGTCGTCGCGAATCACTGCGAACGGTTCGGGCCCCAACGGCGGAGACTCGCGAAACCGAACCTCGACGTTCCGCGCGTCGAACTGCTCCACGAACTCGTCGGCAGTCGACGCGTAGTAGACCAGCGACTTCCGGCGTCGCCTCGCCTCGTCCAGCACCGTTCGGAGCGACGCCGCCGCCGTCACGGCGGCACCACCGCTTCGTCAGGGCGGGTCATCGCTCGTCTCGTCGGGCGAGCGCGTGCTCGTAGCGGTGGCTGAATCGAATCACGTCTTCGACGGGTTTCGAGGACGTCGTGAGTCGCACGGCCCCACTGTCGGCGTCGTAGGTGAGAAGGTCCGCCTGCGAGAGCATCGGCAGGTGGTGGTGGTGAAGCGAGACGTACACGCGGCGTCTGGCCTCCGGCCCGACGATGACGTTGTCGGACGCTTCCCACCCGACGAGGGCGTCGGCCAACTCGGCGATGGTCGTCTCCGAGTCGTCGACGAGATACCAGAGGACGCGCCGCCGGTGCCGGTTCGCGAGGGCGCGAAACAGGGCGTCCGTCGACGGGGCGTCGTCGACGTCGTTCCACACCTCGGTGTCGAGCGCCGTCAGTTGTTTCGGAGGGTCACCGTCGTCTACCATCTCTCACACCTCTACTAAGTTACACTACGACGACGGGGTGCTTCAACCCACCGCCTGGTCGGTTTCGACGGCGCTTTCGGCACTTTTCCCGGGTCGTAGTGGAAAATCCGGAACCCTGAACGGCCGTCGTCGGGTGCCGGTCGAGAAGATATCATCGACTTTCAGAGAGTTCTGTGGTCCAGGGTCGGCACGTCACGTGGTCCCGTCTCCATCGACCGAGCACAGACGGGCGAATCGCGACCCGTCTCCGAACGTACATTCTTTTAAATTGTGAACGAATGTATTCGAGTATGGACTGGCGGGACGCCGAGACGACGTTCGCGGACGACGTCGTCGGCGACACGACACTGGCGAGGATGTTCGAGGACAGCGCGGCACGGAACACCGAACGGCCCGCCCAACGGTACAAAGGCGGTCTGTACGACCGGTCGCTCGTGAGTACGGGTGCCGTTCCCGCCGCACCGGCGAACGACTACGCGGCGCTGAGTTACGGCGAGATGCGAGACGTCGTGCGCAACCTCACCGCGGGCTTTCGAGAACTCGGCGTCGCGGACGGCACCCGAGTCGGACTGTTCTCGCACACCCGGATGGAGTGGGCGCAGTGCGACTTCGCCCTCCTCGCGGCGGGCGGCGTCGTCACCACCGTCTACACCTCGTCGTCCGAACGGCAGGTGGAGTACCTCCTCTCGGACCCGGACGCGACGGGCGTCGTCGTGGAGAACGCGGAACTCCTCGGGCGCGTTCTCGCCGTCGAAGACGAGTTGGACCTCTCGTTCGTCGTCGTCCTGGACGACCCGGCGGACGGCAGCGGGATGGGCGGGGCCGTCCGCGACAGAGACGATATCTACACGCTCGGCGACGTCCACGAGTTGGGCGCGGCCGCGTTCGACGAGGCGGCCTACCAGACGTGGGTCGACGAACCCGAGATGGACGAACTCGCCTCGCTCATCTACACGTCCGGGACGACCGGACAACCGAAGGGGGTCCAACTCACGCACGGCAACTTCCGGTCGAACGTGAACCAGTGTTACAAGCGGTTCGGCCCGCGGCCGGACAAAGGCGACACGCCCGCCATCGGCCCCGGGTCGACGACGCTGTCGTTTCTCCCCCTCGCGCACGTCTTCGAACGACTCGCCGGGCACTTCCTGATGTTCGCCGCGGGCGCGTGCGTCGCCTACGCCGAGAGCCCCGACACGCTCCGCGAGGACTTCCAACTCGTCCGACCGACCGTCGGGACGAGCGTCCCGCGGGTGTACGAGAAACTGTACGACGCCATTCGGACGCAGGCCAGCGAGTCGCCGGTGAAACAGCGCATCTTCGAGTGGGCCGTCGGCGTCGGCCGGGACTACCACACCACCGACGCCCCCGGCGCGGTGCTCACGGCGAAGCACCGGCTCGCGGACCGACTCGTCTTCGAACAGGTCCGCGAAGCGCTCGGCGGCCGCATCGACTTCTTCATCAGCGGCGGCGGTAGCCTCTCGGCGGAACTCTGCGCGCTCTACCACGGGATGGGACTGCCCATCTACGAGGGGTACGGTCTCACCGAGACGTCGCCCGTCGTCGCCGTCAACCCACCCGAAGAACCGAAAATCGGAACCATCGGACCGCCCATCACGGACGTCGAGATACGACTCGACGACACCGTCGCGGGCGACGTGGCGGGCGAGGCCGGGGGCGACGTCGGCGAACTCCTCGTGAAGGGGCCGAACGTCTCGCAGGGCTACTGGAACCGCCCGGACGAGACGGCGGCGGCGTTCACGGAGGACGGGTGGTTCCGCACGGGCGACGTGGTGGAACTCCGCCCCGACGGCTACATCTCGTTCCGCGAACGGGCCAAGCAGATTCTCGTCCTCTCGACGGGCAAGAACGTCGCACCCGGCCCCATCGAAGACGCGTTCGCGGCCAGCGACGTCGTCGAACAGTGCATGGTGCTCGGCGACGGGAAGAAGTTCGTCTCGGCGCTCGTCGTCCCCAACTTCGACGGCCTCCGCGAGTGGGCCGACCGGGAAGGGTACGACCTCCCCGAGGACCTGCGCGGCGTCTGCCGGGACGACAGAGTACGCGAGCGAATCCAAACGGAGATAGACCGCGTCAACGAGAACTTCGAGTCGTACGAGCAGATAAAGCAGTTCCGCCTCGTCCCCGAGGACTTCACCGAGGAGAACGACCTGATGACGCCGACGATGAAGAAGAAACGCCGCAACATCCTCGACCGGTACGCGGACCAGGTGAACCTCCTCTACGAGAACGACGCAGAGCGGACGACGACGAAGAACTGAGTCGCTCGCCGAATCCGCGGACCCAGACGTCGCCCGACGGGCGGAGAGCGGCCCGCGTCCGCTAGGCGGCGCAGTTGTTCGGTCCCAGTTCGAGTTCCGTCGCCTCGCCCTCGTCGTCGACGGTCGCTCTGCCGGTGTTGATGGCGATGACCGTCTCGTAGTTCGGCGGTTTCTCCGGGGTGTCTTCGGTCAACCGCTCGACGAACGCCTCGCGGTCGAGTCCGAGCAGGTCGAGTTCGTCGCGTAAGTCGCCGAGACGGGTCCGGAGCGGTTCGCCCGGCGACCCGTTCTCGTAGCGTCCGTCGCTCGTGACCGTGAGGTGACCCGGCAGAATCGTCGTGTCGTCCGGGAGGTCCAAAATCGTCTCGTGCAGGGAGTCGTACAGCAGTTCGGCCCCGGACGAGGCGTCCTCCTCGCCGAACTGGAGTTCGGTCCGTCCCACCGAGTCGACGAACAGCGTATCGCCCGTCAGGAGTAGTTCGCCGTCGACGAGGTAGTTCGTCATCTCGGAGGTGTGGCCCGGCGTGTGGAGCGCCTCGATTTCGACGTCGCCCACCGCGACGACGTCGCCGTCCGCCAGCGCGTCGTACTCGTACTCGACGCCGCGTTCGCTGGCCGCTTCGGGGAGGTAGTAGGGGACGCCGACGTCCTCGGCGAGCGACGGACTGCCCGAGATGTGGTCGGCGTGGACGTGCGTGTCGAGGACGCCCGTTATCGAGAGTCCGGCGTCCTGTGCGGCGACTTTGAACCGGTCGGTCTGTCTGGTCGCGTCGACCACGACGGCCTCGTTCGCCGCTTTCGAGCCGACGACGTATCCGAGACAGCCCTTCGCTCGGCGCTGGACCTGCCGGACGACGAGGTCCTCGCTCGCCGTCTCGATGGGGACGACTTCGTAGAGTTTGCTCCACGCTTCCATCCCGCCGGTGACGGCCGAGACGTCGTCGTAGCCGTGGTCGTCGAGAGCGAACGCGAACGACGTCGACGTCAGGCCCTTGCCGCAGATGGTGACGACCGGTCGGCCGTCTACCAGCGCACTCACTTCGTCCCACCGCGTCTCGCTCAGCCCTTCGGCGGGGTCGTACGGGACGTTCATCGCGTCGCGCACGTGCCAGGCCTCGAAGCTCTCTTCGGGGCGCGTGTCGATGAGCGCGAACTGTTCGTCTGCGTCGGTCTTCTCCGCGAGTCGTTCCGCGGTTATCGTGTCTACCATGAACTCTCTCTCGTCTCGTCCGTCGTCGGTCCGCGCGGTCCGTCGAGAGCGCGTTCCCGCGCTCGATTCGTTCGCCGTGGTGTGAGCGCGATTACGCGCGCCACCGAGTCATGAGTTGTGGCCGCGGGTCGAGCGCAGTGGACGCAGTTCGAGTGTCGTGGCCACGGTCCGAGAGACGGTTACGGACCGCTGGCGGACGCTCGAACAGAAATATCTGCTAGACAAACAAGTCTTTGCTAAATAATTCGTGCTATTCTATGTATACTTTATTATTTTAGACTTTTGAAGACATACGTTTCGTTTTATTTCGACGGACACCGTCTAAAACGTGTGATTTTATACCCGTTCGTCACATCGACGGGGCTACATGGAGGTGTTAGAGTGGCTGCCGGCTCGAATCTGATCTACATCGTCGCGGCGATTATCGGAATCGGCGTCGTCTCGCAGATACTGTCCGACCGGTTCCAGGTTCCGAGCGTACTCTTTCTCATCACGTCGGGAATCCTGCTCGGGCCGGAAGTCCTCGGCGTCGTCGGTCCCGAGTCGTTCGGTGGCGGTCTGTCGGCCATCGTCGGCCTCTCGGTGGCTATCATCGTCTTCGAGGGGGCGTTCCACCTCCGAATCGACAAACTTCGGGAGGCACCCGCGGCGACGATTCGACTCGTCACCGTCGGTGCGGCCATCTCGCTCGTCGGGACGGCCCTCGCCGTCCACTATCTCCTCGGGTCGCCGTGGCCCGTCGCGTTCCTCATCGGCGCACTGCTGGTCGCCACCGGACCGACGGTCATCGCGCCCATCCTGGAAGTCGTTCCGGCGCGCGACCGCGTCGAGGCGGCGTTAGAAACCGAGGGCATCGTCAACGACGTGACCGCCGCCATCCTCGCCGTCGTCATCTTCGAGGCCAGCGTCGAGGGCGTGACCGAGTCCGGCGCGCTGCTGACGCTGTTCGCCGAACGACTCGGCGTCGGCGTCGTCGTCGGCGCTCTCGTCGCGGCCGTGATGGTCTACGCGCTCCGCTACGTGGACCTCTCGCCGGGGAACGCCCCGCAGAACGCGCGTCTGCTCGTCCTCGCGGGCGCACTCGTCGCCTACGGCGCCGCCGACTTCATCGCGACGGAGGCGGGCATCGCCGCCGTCGCCACCGCGGGAATCCTCCTCGGCAACGCGGACGTGCCGTACGAAGAGGACATCTCGGCGTTCAAAGGCGACGTGACGCTCATCGTGCTCTCGTTCGTCTTCATCGCCCTCGCGGCGCTGTTGGACTTCGGGACGCTGCTCCGACTGGGCGTCGGGGGTCTCGGCGTCGTCGTCGTCGTCGCCCTCGTTCTCCGACCGCTTCTCGTGTTCCTGTCCGCGTGGGGCGACCGGTTCACCACCGGCGAGAAGTGGTTCATGAGTCTCTGCGGCCCGCGGGGTATCATCCCGGCGTCCGTCGCGACGCTGTTCGCCATCCAACTACGGGCGGAAGGGCTGACGCAGGCCGCGGACACCCTCGTCGGCACCGTCTTCCTCGTCATCCTCGTGACCGTCGTCTTCGAGGGCGGCCTCGCGAGACAGATTGCAGAATACTTAGACGTCATCCCAATGCGTGTACTCGTCATCGGAGGCGGTAACGTGGGCCGTGCGCTCGCCGAACGCCTCGAAGACCGCGGAGAGAACGTAGTGCTCATCGAACAGAACCCGGAGGTCATCGAGACGGCCCGCAACGCGGGGTTCACCGTCCATCAAGGCGACGGCACCGAAACGGACGTTCTCAGGTCCGCGGGGGCCGCGAACGCCAAGATAGTCGTGGCCGCCACCGGCGACGACGACGTGAACCTCCTCGTCTCGCAACTGGCGAGTTCGAAGTTCCAACCCGAGACCATCATCGCCCGGGCGAACAACCCCGACAACGTCGACGCCTTCGAGGAACTCGGCGTGCGAACCATCTCGTCGGTGTCGGCGACGGCGCAGGCCATCGACAACTACATCGAACGACCGGTGATGATGAACTGGATGGGCGAACTCGGTCGCTCCGGCGACGTACAGGAGATAGAGGTCACCTCCGAGGAGATTGTCGGACGGACGGTCCGCGACATCGGCCCGGAACTCCCGGAGAGCTGTCTCATCGCCCTCGTCTCCCGCGACGGCGAGTCGAACGTTCCGAGCGCCGACTACACGCTGCAGAGCGGCGACCGGGTCACCATCATCGGCGGGTACGACGCCGTCCGCGAGGCGATGGCGTTCGTCCACCCGGACGAATAGCGGGAGTCGAGTCGTCCGAACCCGAGCGTCAGTCGTCCGAACCGGACCGGGCCGCCGCCGCACCGGCGGCGCCGACGCCGAGCAGTCCCGCGAGGACGCCGAACCCGGGAATCTCCGAGGACGACCCGGAACTCCCGCCGGTGCCGTCGCTCTGCCCCGGCGTCTCGATGCTGCTGCTCCCGACTTCCTCTAACTGGAGCGTTACGTACCCGCCGGAGCACTGCGACTGCTCGTTGACGACGAACAGTTTACCGGGTTGGACGTTCGTCCCCGTGGTGACGGCGAACATCGTTATCTCCTCGGACCGGTGGTCGTCGTTGTACGTGTCGATCATCTCGGCGTCGTAGCCCGTGATGTCCGCGTCGCTTCCCACGAACTCACAGCTTCCGACGCCCTGTTTCGAGGCCTCTCGGTCGTAGCCCGACACCTGCACGAACTGCCCGACGTAGTCGTCTCGACCGAACTTCGGGGCCGTGTTCTGGACGGCGACCGGCGTGTCTTTGTTCTCGGTCGAGTCCGACTGTGCGGCCGCCCCGCCGACGAACGCGGGTGTCACCGCCGCGGTGCCGACCGCGGCGGTCGCGGACAGCAGACGGCGTCGACTGAGCGTCTTTCCCTCCGTCGTCTCCCGTGGACGATTAGACATATTCGTTCACATCATTGTTCGGGCGAATAAAAAGGGTCGTGGCCGGTGGTGCCGAACCCGGTCCGAGGAGACTCACTCCTCGGAAGTGTCCAACCCGCGCGCGTTCAGTTCCCGGTCGATGAACGCTCCGACGACCACGAACAGGAACACGACAGCGACCGTCGTCGTTCCGAGTCCGACGAGCAGGACGTTAACGAGCGCCGTCCCTTCTTGCCCGCCGAGCCGGTCCGTCCAGACGACCCAACTCACCCAGAGCGCCCCCAGCGAAACGAGGAGGACGCCGATGGCGCCGACGCCACCGAATTTGACGGCACGGTCGAGGTTCGTACCGTACGCCCTCGCCGCCCGCGGAATACGCCTTCGAGTGACGAGCGGTATTCAGTACGGCTCAGAAGAACAGTCGTCCGCGGGGATTCGAGAACACCGCACCCCCGAAATTCGGCGCAGACTACCGACTGAACTCGATGGCCGCTCCCTGCCACCTTTTACTTCGCTCGCTCGCAAAAGCTGGACCAAAACGCCGAAATTCGGCGCAGACTACCGACTGAACTCGATAGCCGCTCCCTGCCACCTTTTACTTCGCTCGCTCGCAAAAGCTGGACCAAAACGCCGAAATTCGGCGCAGACTACCGACTGAACTCGATGGCCGCTCCCTGTCCGAACCCGACGCACAGCGTCGCGAGACCGCGTTCGACGTCGCGCTTTATCATCTCGTGAATCAGCGTCACGGGCAGGCGGGCACCCGAGGCACCGAGGGGGTGCCCGAGAGCGATTGCGCCGCCGTTGACGTTGAAGACGTCCTCGTCGATGCCGAGTTCGTCCATCGCGTAGACGCACTGACTCGCGAACGCCTCGTTGAGTTCGACGAGGTCGTAGTCGTCGACGTCGCGGCCGTTGCGTTCGAGGAGGTTGCGCGTCGCCGGGACGGGACCGATTCCCATCACCGTCGGGTCGACGCCCGCGACGGCGTTCGTTCCGACTTCCGCGAGGACGTCGAGGCCGTTCTCCTCGGCGAACTCCCGCGAAGTGACGAGGACGGCGGCCGCGCCGTCGGTCAGTTGCGAGGAGTTCCCGGCGGTGACCGTCCCGTCGCCGGTGAACGCCGGACTGAGGCCGGCGAGCGTCTCCAGCGACGTGTCTCGGCGGATGCCCTCGTCGTCGGTGACGACGCCGTCGTCCGTCTGGATGGGCACGATTTCGTCGTCGAACCGACCGGAGTCCGCCGCGTCCGCGGCGCGTTGGTGGCTCCGGAGGGCGAACTCGTCTTGGGCCTCGCGGGAGACGTCGTACTCGGAGGCGACTTTCTCGGCGGTCATCCCCATCTGCAGTTGGAAGACGTTGTATCGCTCCGACAGTTCGGGGTGGAGGTGCGTGTAGGAGTCGCCGTCCATCGGCACGCGACTCATGTTCTCGACGCCGCCGGCGACGATGCAGTCGCGGTTACCCGCGGCGACGGCGTCCGACGCGGAGATGATGGCCTGCATGGAGGAGGCGCACCAGCGGTTGATGCTGGTCGCGGGCGTCCCCTCGCCCAACTCGGAGAGGAGGGCGATGACGCGGGCGACGTTGTTGTCCTGTTCGCCGCGTTGCTGGGCGACGCCCCACATCAGGTCGTCGACGGCGTCGGCGTCGACACCGGTCTCGTCCAGGATGTGGTCGATGAGCGCGACGGACAGGTCTTCGCTGCGAGTGTCCTCGAAGACGCCGCCCGCCTTCCCGAACGGCGTCCGGTACGCGGCCGCGATAACTGGTTGAGGCATAGTCGTAACTGGGGTTTCCGTACTGATAAATGGGGCAGAACTCTCGGGAGTGCGCACGGAGTTTCACGCACGCGGAGTTTCCCGACACCGTCGTCACCGGCGGCGAGACCGGTCGTCGGTCGGTCGTCCACTCCCCGACAGTTCTCTTCGTCGGGAGCGAGTCGCCTCAGTCGTCCGCCGTCCCCGACGCGCTCTGTGGCTCCTCGTCCGCCTCGGCGAACGGGTACCACGACTGCTTCGCGTCGTCCATGTACGGGTCCTCGTAGTCCGTCTCTTCTGGTTCGACGAGTTCGACTAGCGGTTCGGTGCCGAACTCGCCGACCCACTCGCGGAACGACTGTCCCGCCTCGCGGTGGGCGGCGAACGTCTGTACGAGGTTCCGAATCGCGCCGGGCACCTCGTCGACGGGGACGCGTTGGCGAACCCACTCCACGAACGACGGCTCCTCGCCGACGCCGCCGCCGACGCCGATATCCATCGCCTCGACCATCTCGCCGTCCTTGCGTGCGCGCATCCCGAACAGGCCGATGTCGGCGGTGTTGGCGTGCCCGCAGTCGGCCGTGCACCCCGAGTAGTGGACGTGGAGGTGTTCGACGTCGTCGGGGAGTTCGACGTTCGCCTGAAGCCAGCGGAGCATCCGGGCCGTGCGCGCCTTCGTCTCGGTCAGCGCGAGCGAACAGAACTCCGTGCCCGTGCAGGCGACGGCACCGCGTTCGAAGGGGTTCGGTTCGGCCGGGTACCGCGAGACGAGCGATTCGGCGAGGAAGTCGTCCACGCGCGACTCGGGGACGTCCATCACGAGGGGGTTCTGCCGCCGCGTGAGGCGGACCTCGCCGGAGCCGTACTCGTCGGCCAAGTCGGCGAGTTCGAGGGCGTCTTCGGCCGAGATGCGGCCAACGGGGACGCTGAGGCCGACGTAGTGCCGACCGTCGTACTGCTCGAAGACGCCGACGTGGTCCGCGCGGCCGTCGGAGGCGTGTCGGCCGGCGTTGTAGGTGTACTCGTCGCGCAGGTCCTCGCCCGCGGTGTGGTAGTCGCCGTCGACGTACTCCGCGAGGAGCGTCTCGCGAATCTTCTCGGTGCCCCAGTCGTCGACGAAAAAGCGCGTGCGGTTCTTCGAGCGCACCTGCCTGTCGCCGTGGTCGTGGTAGAGTTCGACGAAGCCGCGGACCACCTCGTACGCCTCCTCGGGACGGACGAACAGGTCGAGGGGGCGAGCGGTGCGCGGTTCGCGACTGCCGAGTCCGCCGCCGACGCGGACGTTGAACCCGTGGACCGTCTCTCCGTCGAGGCGCTTCATCCCCGGTTCGAGGCCGATGTCGTTGATGGCGTCCTGCGCACAGCCCTCCGGACAGCCCGACGCGCTGATGTTGAACTTCCGGGGCATGTTGCGGAGTGCGTCGTCGTCGCGAATCTCGTCTTGGAACCGGTCTAAGAGCGGTTGCGCGTCGACGAGTTCGCGCTTGTCCTTCCCGGCGACGGGACAGCCGGTGATGTTGCGCATCGTGTCGCCGCCCGCAGAGCGCGTCGTGACGCCCGCGGCTTCGAGATGGTCCCAGACGGCGGGCACGTCCTCCAGTCGAATCCAGTGCAGTTGGACCGACTGTCTGGTGGTCAAATCCAGCCACGCGTCGCCGAACTCGGGGTTCGAGACGGGACCGGTGGCGTAGTCGCGCGCCACCTCGGCGATGGCCCGCAACTGCCCGGGTTCGAGGCGACCGTTGGCGTTGGTCAACCGCATCATGAAGTAGCCCTCCTGCCCCGAGCGCTGGTGGAACACGCCCCAGAACTTGAAGCGCGTGAACCACTCGTCGCGTTCGTCCTCGGGGATGGCCTCGTAGCCGCCCGCCTCGGCGAACTCGACGAGGTGTTCTCTGACGGCGTCGCCGTAGCACTCCTCCTTGTACGTCTCCTTCTGGTTAGCCACGGTCGACCACCGACCTTCCGCCGTCCGAACGAACTGATAACGCGTTCATGTCTGTGTGGAACGCTGTGACACCGACCCTCATAGTAGTTCGCGTTCCAAAAGTGGAAAAACAGGGCTAAGAATAGGAATTAGACAAATATATTAGTGTATTATAGGATATAAGGTTGTACTTTGGGATGTTCTTCCCCCAGCAATGGTAAATTCTAAAGTCTGAATGTTGTGTACGTTCGTGAAGGATAGCCGAAACGTCAGTCGGTCGGTTCGGCGACGGCGCGCGAGTCGCGCCGCCGTTCGTCGGGGTGTCTGAGGCGGACGGCGCACTGTTTGACGTTCGCCTCCTTCGAGTGCGGGTCCACGGCGTCGACGGTCAATCGGTTGGTCTCCGGGTGGTGAACCGAACACCAGAGCAGACCGGTCGGAACCGTCTCGTCGACGTCGACGACGGCCGGGACGGTTCCCCGACGCGAGTCGAGGAGCGTCCGCGTCGCGCCGTCCTCGCCGCCGCCTTCGGTACCGTCGTCGCCGCTACCGGCCCGCCAGTCGCCGCCGGCGAGGGCATCGGCGTGCGCGTCGAGCGTCGACGGCGACGCCCTGACCGTGAGCGGTCCGGGGTCGCCACCGCGCGACCGAACACCCGTGTTGTAGCCGTCCGCCTCCCGACCCGTCGTGAGGACGAGTCCGTAGATGTCGTCGGCCGTCTCCGGGAGCGAAGGCGTCTCGAACGCCGGGACGGAGACGCGCGCCATCCCGGAGGGCGTCTCGAACGACCACGACCCATCGTCGTTCCAGTACCGGTAGGCTGTGCTGTCGGTCGGTCCCTGCGCGGGCCAGCGAACCGCGTACTCGGCGTCGAGTCGGTCGTACGTGATTCCCGCGCAGTCCGCCTTCGTCCCGACGGTCAGACGGCGGAACTCGTCGAATACGACCGCGGGGTCGACCCGCGGCGACGGGAGGAGTCCGGGACGGACGCGCCGGGCGACGTCGGCGACGATGTCCAGGTCCGTGTGCACGCCCGTCGGCGGGTCCGTGGCCGCGCGGACGCGAGAGACGGTCCGTTCCATGTTCATCGCCGTCCCTTCCGTCTCGCCCCACGTCGCCGCCGGGAGGACCACGTCGGCGTACTCGACCGTCTCGGTTCGGAAGGCGTCCTGCACGACGAGGAACGTCTCGTCGAGCGTCTCGCGAACGCTCTCGGCGTTCGGGTAGCCCGCGGCGGGGTTGGTCGCCACCGTCCACAGCACCGTCGGGTCCGCGTCCAAGAGACCGACCGGCCCCGGCCCGGGGTCGTCCGGCAGTCGGTCGACCGGGACGTCCCACGCCTCGGCGACGCGTTCGCGCGCCTCGGGGTCGTCGAACGGGCGGTGACCGGGCCAGGTCCCCTTCGAGGAGCAGACGCGCGTGCCCATCGAGTTGGCCTGCCCGGTCAAGGAGAACGGGCCGGACCCGGGGCCGAGGTTCCCGGAGGCGAGACAGAGGTCCACGAGCGCGCCCGCCGTCGCGCTTCCGCGGACGCTCTGGTTGACGCCCATGCCCCAGTAGAGGAGCGTCTTCGACTCGAACGCGGCCGCCAGCGTCTCCACGTCGTCGACGGAGACACCCGCGGCGTCGGCGGCGTCCGCGACGGTGGGGAGCGACCGACGGAGCGAGTCGAACCCGGCGACGTGGTCCGCGAGGAACGCCTCGTCCAGTCGGTCGGTGTCGACGAGGCGGCGGAGCACCGCCCGTGCGAGGGCGAGGTCACCGCCCGGGGCCGGCGCGACGTGGTCGTCGGCCAACGCCACCGACTTCGTCTCGACGGGGTCGACGACGACGAGTTCGCCGTCCTGCGCGCTGTCGGTTATCCACCGGAACAACACCGGGTGCGCGACGGCGGGGTTCGCCCCCCAGACGACGTGCGACTCCGCCTCGGGCACGTCGTCGTACGACGGCGGCGGCGCGTCGCTACCGAACGCCCGGTAGTACGCGGTGACGGCGCTCGCCATACAGAGCGTCGTGTTCGCGTCGTACATCCGCGTGCCCAGGCCGCCCCGAGCGAGTTTTCCGAGGGCGTACGCCGCCTCGTTCGTCTGCTGGCCGCTCCCGAGGATGGCCACCTCGTCGGGGTCCGTCTCCACGGCGTCGGAGATGGCTCCGGCCACGAGACACATCGCGTTCTCCCACGTCGTCGGGACGAGTTCGTCCGCCCTCCGAACCAGCGGACGGGTCAGCCACTCGCCCTGCGGGTCGGCGGACTCGCGGATGCCCCGGCCGCAGGCCAACCCCTGTGAGACCGGATGTGCCGGGTCGCCGGTGACCCGTTCGATTCCGGTCCCCGATTCGACCTCTCGGTGGACGTGCCCGCATCCGACCGCACAGCGCATGCACGTCGTCGATACCTGTCTAGCCATCGTCGCCACCCCGACATCTCAGAACTGACGAGTCACCAACTATCTGGCGCATCATCCGAACACTCGAAACGATATTCACAGGTTTCGTGGACGTTCCTCGCCTATAGGCCTACTCGTGGTACACGTAAGACCACATCAGTAGAGTAGGGAGGTGTTGTAACACCGGGGTGGTGTATTGATTGTTTAATGGCGTTCGCGGCGACTCGAACGACGTCGCAGTCGTCGGAGTCGCCGCAGTCGTCGGGCTTCGACGGTCTTATGCCCTCCCGACGGCAACGTTGTGGGGATGAGTGACCCGGCTCTCGAGGTGGTCGAGTTCCTCCTCACGGCCACTCTCTACACCGAGAACCGTGAGTTAGACGAGAACGACCTCCCGCCGCGGTACCGCCGCGTCTTTTGGACGGACTCGGACGAGGACGAGAACGAGGACGACGAGACAACCCCCATCGGCATCGAACGCCCCCTGGTCGTGACCGACAGCGTCGCGCGGAAGGCGACGGGCGTCGAGCGACCGTGGGAAGCCATCTCCGACCTTCTCTTCACCCAGCGCGAAGACTTCTCGGGACGCATCTCGCTGACGCAACCCGACATGGCCATCGACTGGTACCTCGACCGAGCGGACGACGACCGGTTGGAGACGAATCCGACCATCGCCGCCGCCGTCGAGGACAGAGAAGACGTGAGCGTGACCCACGAGAAAGCACGCGAACAGACCCGGTCGATTCAGGCCGACCGCGTCTGGATAGACAGCCTCCTCGACCAGTACTTCGACGAGGAAGAAGACGCCGAGATGCTCGACCTCGTTCAGGTCCGCGCGCCAGAGGAGATAGAGATGACGCTCGAAGACCTCGTGCTGACGCAGGACCAAGAGGGCGAGATTCACAAGCTGATGAAGGCCATCGAACACCGCGAGTACCTCGCGGGCATCGGCCTCCGCGAGATAGGGAAGATTCTGTTCGTCGGCCCGCCGGGGACCGGGAAGACCACCGTCTCCCGCGCTCTCGCACACGAACTCGGCCTCCCGTTCGTCGAGGTGAAACTCTCGATGATAACCAGCCAGTACCTCGGCGAGACGGCCAAGAACGTCGAGAAGACGTTCGAGGTCGCAAAACGTCTCTCTCCCTGCATCCTCTTCATCGACGAGTTCGACTCCGTGGCGAAGACGCGCCGGTCGGACGAACACGCCGCGCTCAAACGCGCCGTCAACACCCTGCTGAAGAGCATCGACGACATCTCGCTCATCCGCGACGAGGTCATCCTCATCGGGGCGACGAATCACCCCGACCAACTCGACTCGGCGGCGTGGCGACGCTTCGACGAAATCGTCAACTTCCCCAAACCGGACCGGCAGATGCGCTCGGACATCCTCCGTATCATCACGAAACGGATGGACGTCGCGGAGTTCGACCCCGACGCCGTCGCCGACCGCACGGAAGGCCTCACCGGGTCGGACCTCCGGATGGTGCTCCGCGAGGCGGTGTTAGAAGCGCTCACCGAAGAACGGATGTCGCTCACGCAGGAGGACATCTTAGACGCCGTCGAGGACTTCGAGGAGCGGGACAACCTGAAGAACATGGACATGATGTCCGACGGAGAGCAGTTGGTCGCGGGCGACGGCGGCGAGAGCGGCGACGAGGACCACTCGCACGACCACGACCACTCGCACGACGACTGAGCCGGACGGCCCTTTTTCGACAAAGTACTTACCAGTCCGCGGATGACTGCGGACGATGCCCTCCACGAGACGTGCGTTTCTCGCGAGCGTCGGTGGCCTCGGGACGACGCTGCTCGGCGGGTGCGCTGCCCGGCGCGTGACGGCCGGACCGAAGCACGCAGAGTACGGGACGGCGACTCCTGCTCCGACACGAGGGACGGCAGAGCACCTCACGGTGACGCGGTCCGTCGAGTCGTCCGAGCTGACCGACGGAGAGTGCGTCGACGTCGCGGCGAACGCGGTCGGGGAACGCGTCGAACGGGGTGCGCGGGTGCAGAGCGTTCGCGACTCGGCGGCCCTCGATGCGGTCACGGAACCCGCAGTCCTCGTCGGCATCGAGACGTACTACGGCCGACACGGCGCGTACCAACGCGGGCCGTCCGCCGACTTCGACGGCGTCGTCGAAGGCGCGCCCGCCACAGTGGACGTAACGCTCCGGCACGAGAACGACGGCGGAACGGTGCAGAAGCACGAGTGTACCTTTCCGGTGGTCGTTCGTCACGTCGGCGTCTACGACACATGAGCGAACGGCTGGCGTTCGTTCGCATGCGGTACGACAGACGGAACCGCCGCAATCGCGACTCCTTTCCGTTCGACCACCCCGTACTGAAACGTGAACCGTCGTCTCGCGACCGTCGGTACGTTCGCCCTCCTCGCCACGCTCTGGGGACTCTCGTTTCTCGCCATCTCCGTCGGCCTGGAGACGCTCGACCCGGTGCTGTTCGCGGCGTTCCGCTACGACACCGGCGCGGCGTTCCTCCTCGCGTTCGCCCTCCTCAGCGGTGCCTCGTGGCGGCCGACCGGTCGGTCTAACCTCGCGGCCATCCTCGCGGGCGGCGTCTTCCTCGTCGGGATGAACGCCTTCCTGTTCGTCGGCCAGCAGACGGTCCCCAGCGGTGTCGCCGCCATCATGCAGAGTCTCGTCCCCATCGCCACCTCGCTGTGGGCGCTGGTGCTCCTCCCCGAAGAACGCGTCTCGCCCGTCGGAGCGGTCGGTATCGCCCTCGGCTTCCTCGGCGTCGTCCTCATCGTCCGACCGGACCCGGCGAACCTGCTGGCGGACCGCCTCGTCGGCCGTCTCGTCATCCTCCTGCAGGTGTCCGGCGTCGCGTTGGGCGGCGTCCTCGTCCAACGGGCGCGGCCGACGCTCGACAAGGCGGCGCTCTCGGGGTGGTCGATGCTCGTCGGCGGGGTCATCCTGCACGTCGCCAGCGCGGTACTCGGCGAACCGTTCGCGCTCCCGGCGACGGTGCGGACGGGCGCGGCAGTCGCGTACCTCGGCGTCTTCGCCACCGCCCTGGCCTTCTTCATCTACTTTCACCTGCTGGAGACGCAGGGGGCGTTGGAGACGTCGCTCGTCGCCTACCTCGTCCCCGTCGTCGCCACCGTCGTCGGCGTCACCGTCTTGGACGAGACGCTGACGCTCTCGACGCTCGCGGGGTTCGTCGTCGTTTTCGCCGGGTTTCTCGTCCTCAAGCGACGCGCCATCGCCGACCTGGTGAGCGAAGCGACGGAGACGGCGGAAACGGCGGGCGATTGACCGGTCCGGCGGGCGGACGAGACGACGCCGCGAGGAGACGCCGTTCCGGTCGTCGTCGTCCGTCGTCCGTCGTCCGCCGTCGCCCGTCGTTGTCCGTCGTCCGCCGTCGCCCGTCGTTGTCCGTCGTCCGCGTCCACGGCGCGTAGACGCGTCTACCGACCCCGCATCTGTCGAACGCGGCCGCCGCACGGTCGAATCAGGTCACCCGGGTCGACTCGCCGACGAACTGTCTTCGAGCCGAGAAATCGGGGCGCTGTGGCCCGTGCGGCATAAACTACGGACCTACTCCGTTGACGCCCTCGTGCGTGCGCCCCGTAGGTCCGTTGCTCATCCGCGCGCCGAGTCTACCTAGTATCGTGCGGTCGCCCCACAGTGAAGCCGAGATCAGTACCGGTAGCAGACCTACCATGTTTGATACGGCGAACGCGGTCGGACGCCGACCGAGTCGTGGCCGTACGGGTACAGAAGGTGAAAGAACATGTGGAAGCAGATGAGATCCGCGCTGGTCGTCCTCGTGGTGCTATCCGTCGCGATAGCCGGGGCGACCGGAACAGCGGTGGCAGCCTCCGACATCGAAATCTCGGGCGACGGGTTCGAGTTCGAGACGGACCGCGACGACGACGTGGAGATCGACGTCGACGACGGCCGGGTCGAGATCGAGGCCAACGGCTTCGAGTTCGAGTCCGACGACGACGACGTCGAAGTCGAGTTCCGCGACGGCAACATCGAGATCGAGTCCCGTAACTTCGAGTTCGAGACCGACGAGGACGACGACGTCGAAGTCGAGTTCCGCGACGGCCGCGTCGAGATAGAGGCCGACGGCTTCGAGGTCGACATCGAGGACGCCGACGACGTCGAAATCGAGTTCAAGGACGGCCGATTCGAGGCCGAGTCCGACGACTTCGACATCGACGTGGACGACGCCGACGACATCGACTTGGAGTACGACGGCGACGAACTCGACATCGAGATAGACGGCGACGGCGACGTCGACATCGAGGTCAAGTCCGGGACGAAAGTCAAGATCGAGATCAAGCGCTGACGGAGCGTACAGACCGAGAACACCCATTTTGCGGCAGCGGCGCGGTCGGGACGGTGCGCCTTCGCCTTCGACTACGCTTAAGGACCGTCCGTCCCCTACTCGGTGACGATGCGCGTCACGCTTCTCGGAACGGGAGACACCACGGGGACGCCGACGGTCGGGTGCGACTGCGACACCTGTCGCGAGGCGCGCGCCCGCGGCGTCGAACGATCACGCTTCTCGGTCCACGTCGAGAACGAGCGTACCGGCGAGTGCCTCCTCGTGGACTTCAGCCCCGACTTCCGCCAGCAGTTCCTGACGCACGACGTCCCCCTTCCGGACGCGGGTATCGTCAGCCACGTCCACTTCGACCACGTCGACGGGTTGGGCAACGCCTACCGCGTCTTCGACGACCTGCCGGTTCACGCGGCGAACGAGACGGACCCGAAGACGGGCGAGAGCGTCGCCGAGACCATCGCCTCGAAGTACGACTACCTCGACCGTATCTCGGTCCACGCGCACGCGCCGTTCGAGACGTTCCGCACCTGCGGACTGGACGTGACGCTCGTTCCGGTCGACCACCCGCCACTCGTCTGCTACGGTCTCGCCATCGAAGACCCCGAGACGGGCGCGAAGCTCTCGCTGTCTGGCGACACGACCTACGACGTCTCCGACCGGTCCAGAGGCGTCCTCGCGGACCCCGACCTCTTTCTCGTCGACGGCATCGTCCCGGCGTCGCTCTGCGAACACCACCCGGCCGGCGGGACCCACCACGACGCCGAGGGCGTGCCGCGGACGTTCGGGACGAAGCACATGACCCGCGAGGGTGCGCTCTCTCTGGCCGACGACCTGAGAGCGAGAGAGACGCGCGTCGTCCACACCGCCCACTTCTACCCGGTCGACGAGGCGTTCGAGGAACCGCTGGCGGTCGACGGCGAGGCGTACGACCTCTGACCGAGAGACGTACGACCGCTGACAGCGATACCCGACCCCGGGAGTCTTGCCGCGGGCCTGCGCACGGAGTCGTATGCGCGACACACCTCCCGGCCTCCGCTACGCCGTTCCGAGCGCCGTCGCCGGCGGCGTCGTCTACGCCGTCGTCTCCGTGGTCGTCACCGGCGAACTCGACTTCGCCGGCGGCGCGGTGTTCATGCTCGTCTTCGGGTTCGTCGTCACCGTCGGCCTGGTGTACGCCGACCGGAGCGACCGCAAGCGCGACGAGGCGGCGGCGAACGAAGACGATGACCGGTGACGCCGGACGTCACGAGAAGCGGTCCAGGCCGGTCTGTCGGCGCGCGACGCCCGCGGGGTCGGCGACCCACGGCGTTCGCTCGTCGCGAAGCGCGTCGGTGTCCACCGCGGGCGCGTCGCCCGCCTCGAACGCGCCGCAGTCGCCGCCGCAGTCGCGCGCGGGGTCCACGACGCAGTCGAACGCCGCGCAGTACGGCCGCCCGTCGTCGGTCGCTCTCGCGTTCGCGCACGCCGGGAACGCGTACGTCCGCCAGCCCTTGCCGTAGGTTCGTTCGGCCAGTCGGCGGCGCGCGCGGCGCTTTTCGGCCGCGGAGACGACGGCCACGTCCGTCCGCAGGGCGCGTTCGGCGACGAGTTCGACGCCCGGCGCGTCCACGGGAAGCGGCGCGGGGTCGCGAACGACCCGCCTCTCGCCCGTCTCGGGGTCGAACCGCCAGACGCCGACTTCGGCGGGGATGCGGTTCAGGTGCGCCCGCGTGACGTAGCTCTCCGTGGCGAGAACCACCTCGTCGAACAGTCCGAGCGAGACGTCCGTGCGGAGTTGTCGTTCCAACTCTCCGGGGTCACCCAAGTCTGGCTTGTTCTCGACGCCGACGAGGCGAGCGAACCAGTCGTCGGGGTAACGCGTCGTCTTTCGGACGTACTCTCTGCGCCCGCGCCACTCGGTGGTGAAGAATCCCGCCTCGACCGCTCTGTCGACCACTTCGCGCGCCGTCTCGCGGTGACAGTCGAAGGCGTCGCGCCAGAACGTCGCCTCGCCGACGCCCGCGTCGCTCTCGACGGCGCGCGGGGGAATCGTTCGGTCCGTGATGCGCGCCCGGCGGTCGAACGCGGGTCCCGGGACGACGCCGCACACGTCGATTATCCGGCGACCGGGGGCGTCGACGGCCGCGCCGAGTTGGCGGCCGAGCACCCAGTCCGTCGTCTGTTCGAGGTGCGAACAGAGCGACACCTCGAAGGCGAACTCCCGCGGTCCGTCGGTGTCGGTGGCCACTGCCCGACAGTGAGACTGGCGGCGGCAAAAGCGACTCGGACTACCTGTCTGAAATCAGGCAATTCACCGAAGATAACTATTTCAGTGAGTAGGAAGGAGTGGCGGCTATGGATGGGGAAGACAGACCGGAGATAGAGCGAGGCGAGAGGACGGAGACGACGGGAAGACGGTGCGAGACGGCCGATGCGGCGAGGAGACGGAGCGAGGCGGACGATACGACGGGCGACGGACACGGTCGGCGCGCGTTTCTCGGCCTCGCGGCCACCGCGGGCGTCGGTGCGCTGGCGGGATGTAGCGGGACGACGGCGACGACGGTGAGCGCCGCGCGACGGCCGCCGAGCGTACCGGAGGACCGCCTCTCTGCGGGCGGGTGGGCGCAACTGGACGACGTGACGCAGGACCCCGCGTTCGAAGAGGAGTTCGGACCGGTGACGGTGACGGCGTCGACGCGGACGTTGCTCTACGAGGACGCCGCCCTGCGCGAAGAGATAGCCGAGAAGACGCTCGGACAGGCGTCCTCGCAGTTCGCGACGTTCTTCGCGACGCGGGTGACGTTCGACCCCGACCTGACGAGTCTGCCCGCGGGCGCGGGCCGACAGCAACTTCTGGACCAGGTGGAGTCGCAGTCCCGCCAGCAGTTCCAGAACCGACTGAAAGACGCCGGCCTCGCGCCGGTCGAACGGGTGAACACGGGGACCTTCGAGGTGGCGTCCGGGACGTCCGCCCGCCTGACGGAGTACGAGGCGACGTTCGCCTTCGAGGGGTTCGGCGTCACCGTCGGCGACGAGGACATCACCGTAGAGGGCGGCGAGATACCCGTCGCCGGCCACCTCGCGGCGTGGATTGCGAACGACTCCGTGCTCGTCTCCGGCGGGGCCTACCCCGCCGCGAACTTCGCGCGGACGATGGAGCAGTCGCCGTCGGCGGCGATAGACCTCACCGTCGACATCGACCTGGGCCTGACGCCGGACGCCTACCGCGAGGAACTGTTCGAACTGATGCGGCACGTCGAGTAACGCCCGCTTCGGGCGGATTCCGCCGCTATTACGTGTCTCGGTGGCACACGTCGCACGTCGCGCGTAGCGAGAACAGCAAGTTTATCAGGCGTTCGGGGCGAAACTTCCCCAAGATTACTCTCAGGAGGTCAATGGTGACACAAAATCCACAACAACCGGAGGTGAACATCGGACTCGTCGGCCACGTCGACCACGGAAAGACGACGCTCGTCCAAGCCCTGTCTGGGTCTTGGACCGACCAGCACTCGGAGGAGATGAAGCGCGGTATCTCCATCCGTCTCGGCTACGCCGACGCGACGTTCCGTAAGATTCCCGGCGCCGACCCGCCGGAGTGCTACACTGTCGAAGAGACCGACGAAGACGGCAACGAGACCGACATACTGCGCACGGTGTCGTTCGTCGACGCGCCGGGGCACGAGACGCTCATGGCGACGATGCTGTCGGGTGCGGCCATCATGGACGGCGCGGTGTTGGTGGTGTCGGCCACCGAAGACGTGCCGCAGGCGCAGACCGAAGAGCACCTGATGGCGCTCGACATCATCGGTATCGACAACATCGTCGTCGCGCAGAACAAGGTCGACCTGGTCGACCGGGAGCGCGCGGTCCAGAACTACGAGCAGATTCAGGAGTTCGTGAAGGGCACCGTCGCGGAGGACGCCCCCATCGTCCCTATCAGCGCCCAACAGGAGGTCAACATCGACCTCCTCATCGACGCCATCGAGCGCGAGATTCCGACGCCCGACCACGACGAGAGCGACTCCGCGCGGATGTTCACCGCGCGGTCGTTCGACATCAACCGACCGGGGACGACGTGGGAGAACCTCTCCGGCGGCGTCGTCGGCGGGTCGCTCGTCGAGGGCAAACTGACGGAGGGCGAGGAACTCGAACTCCGTCCCGGCCGAGAGGTCGACGAGGGCGGACAGACCGAGTGGCGGCCCATCACGACCGACATCCGTTCGCTGCAGGCGGGCGGGCAGATGGTCGACGAGGTTCGCCCCGGCGGTCTGTGCGGCGTCGGGACCGGCCTCGACCCCAGCCTCACGAAGGGCGACGCCCTCGCCGGACAGGTCGCCGGCGAACCCGGCACCCTGCCGCCGACGCGCGAGGAGTTCGTCATGGAGGTCGACCTCCTCGAACGCGTCGTCGGCGAGGACGAAGAGGAGATAGAGGAGATATCGACGGGCGAACCGCTGATGCTCACCGTGGGCACGGCCACCACCGTCGGCGCGGTGACGAGTGCGCGAAGCGGCGAGGCGGAAGTCTCGCTGAAGCGCCCCGTCTGCGCCGCCGAGGGTGCGAAGATAGCCATCAACCGCCGCGTCGGCGCGCGCTGGCGCCTCATCGGTATCGGGACGCTGAAGTGACGGTGAACGCACGGAACCGGACGGACGCGGACGCGACGGAGACAGCGGACGCCGCGGACGCGACGACCACGGTGGTGCTCGACACCAACGCGCTGATGATGCCCGTGGAACTCGACGTTCGCGTGTTCGAGGAGTTGGACCGACTGCTGGCCGCGCGCACGGACCTCGTGATTCCGACGGCCGTCGCGGAGGAGTTGACGAAACTCTCCGCGGGGGCGGGAGCCGAGGCCGTCGCGGCGAGCGTCGGGTCCGACCTCGCGACCGACCGGTGCCGTGCGGTCGACACGGAAGCGACCTACGCGGACGACGCCATCGTCGAACTCGCCGAACGCGGGTGCGACTTCGTCGTCACGAACGACAAGCCCCTACGAAACCGACTGCTCGAACGCGGCGTACGAGTAATCGGTATAAGGGGGCGCGACAAACTGGACATAACAGAGCCTTAGCACTACGATGTACAAACGGGTACGACTCAAAGACACAGTGGAGGTTCCGCCGGAGCATCTCGCTGACGTGACCCCCCTACGGGTCAAGCGACTCCTGCAGGACAAACTGGAAGGACGGATGGACGAAGAGGTCGGGAGCGTCGTGAGCGTCGTGGACGTCCACGACATCGGCGAGGGGACGGTTCTCCCCGGACGCGCGGGCGTCTACTACGAAGCCGAGTTCGACGCGGTGACGTTCGACCCCGACATGCAGGAAGTCATCGACGGGCAGGTCGTCGAAGTGGTGGAGTTCGGTGCCTTCGTCGGCATCGGCCCCGTCGACGGCCTGCTGCACGTCTCGCAGATTTCCGACGAATACCTCGCCTACGACGGCGAGAACCAACAACTCGCCTCGACGGAGTCGAACCGGACGCTCGGCGTCGGCGACTCCGTGCGAGTGCGCGTCGTCACGAAGAGTATCGACGAACGCAACCCCCGCGACTCGAAAATCGGCCTCACGGCCAAACAGCCCGGTCTCGGCAAACACGGCTGGCTCGAAGCCAACCGGCAGGCCAACGAGGCGACGACGGAAGCGGAGGGACAGTAGATGGCCAAGCCGCGTCTGGCCTGCCGCGAGTGCCACTACATCAACTACCCCGACGCGCAAGCGTGTGAGAACTGCGGGTCGTCCAGCCTCACCGAGGACTGGGCGGGCTACGTCGTCATCACGCACCCCGAAGAGAGCGAAATCGCGACCGAGATGAACGTCTCGGAAGCGGGCGGCTACGCGCTGAAGGTCAGATAGTCGGATGCTCCGACTCCCCGAGGACCTCCGCGCCGCGTTCAAAGAGCCGTTCGGTCCGCTCTACACGGACGCCGAACGCCTCCTCGCGGACGCGGGAACGCCCGTCGTCGCCGTCGGCGACGTGGTCACCTACCACCTCCGAGAGGCGGGTCACCCCCCCGACGTGGCCGTCGTCGACGGCCAGACGAAGCGCGAGGCGGTGAGCGAGGAGATACGGCGCGCGCTCTCGGACCCCGAGTCGCGGCGAGACGTCGCGAACCCCGCGGGGGCGTTGACCGACGAACTCGCGGCGTGCCTTCGGGAGGCCCTCCTCGCGGACGGTCCGGTCACCGTCGTCGTCGACGGCGAGGAGGATTTGGCCGTGTTACCCGCCGTCGTCGCCGCGCCGCCGGGCGCGAGCGTCGTCTACGGCCAACCGGACGAGGGGATGGTACTCGTGACGGTCACCGACGAGACGAAGGCCGAGATGCGGTCGCTCTTGGCCCGGATGGACGGCGACAGCGAGGCGTTCGTAGCGGCGTTGGAGACGTAGCGACGCGTCACTGCGTCGAGTCCACGCCGGGAAAATTCGGCTACCGCGTCGTCTCGCCCCTTCGAAATCCTTTTACTGCTTTCGGGAGGAGTTTAGCCCAACTGACTATGGAAATCGAAGTCATCTCCGAATCGGAGAACCCGATGTTGCACCGGACGGACGTTCGGTTCGAAATCACGCACGAGGAAGCGACGCCCTCCCGTCTGTCGGTTCGCGACAGCCTCGCGGCGAAACTGAACAAGGACTCGGACGAAGTCGTCATCCACGAACTCAACACGAAGTTCGGCATGCGCAAGACCGCAGGCTACGCGAAGGTGTACGATTCGCCGGAGTTCGCCCGCGACGTCGAACAGGACTACATGCTCGACCGCAACAAGATCGAAGCCGAGGACGGCGACGGCGAAGCGGAAGCCGAAGAAGCCTGATTCAGGCACCGTCTCTCGCACCGAAATTTCGTTCTCAATGCGTATCGTAGGAATCGAAGGCACCGCCTGGGCCGCCAGCGCCGCGCTCTTCGACACGGAGACCGGCGAGGTGTTCATCGAATCGGACCCGTACGAACCCGACAGCGGCGGCATTCACCCGAGAGAGGCCGCCGAACACATGAGCGACGCCGTCCCAGCCGTCATCTCGACGGTGTTGGACCACGCGGCTGAGACGGCCGAGAGCGACGGAGTCGACGTCGACGACGACGAGGAACCCTCGGGGGGCCGACAGGCCGCGGCCATCGACGGCGTCGCGTTCTCCCGCGGCCCCGGACTCGGCCCGTGTCTCCGCATCGTCGGCACCGCGGCCCGGTCGCTCGCGCAGACGCTCGACGTCCCCCTCCTCGGCGTCAACCACATGGTCGCACACCTCGAAATCGGCCGCTACCAGTCGGGGTTCGACTCGCCCGTCTGTCTGAACGCCTCCGGCGCGAACGCGCACCTGCTGGGCTATCACAACGGTCGCTACCGCGTCCTCGGCGAGACGATGGACACCGGCGTCGGCAACGCCATCGACAAGTTCACCAGACACGTCGGCTGGAAACACCCCGGTGGGCCGAAGGTCGAACGCGCGGCCGAAGACGGCGACTACTACGACCTGCCGTACGTCGTGAAGGGGATGGACTTCTCCTTCTCGGGTATCATGTCCGCGGCCAAGCAGGCGGCGGACGACGGCGTCCCCGTCGAAGACGTCTGCGTCGGCCTCCAAGAGACCATCTTCGCGATGCTGACCGAGGTGGCGGAGCGAGCGCTCTCTCTGACGGGGACCGACGAACTCGTCCTCGGCGGCGGCGTCGGCCAGAACGCCCGCCTGCGAGCGATGCTGGCCGAGATGTGCGAGCAACGCGGCGCGGAGTTCTACGCGCCCGACCCGCGATTCCTCCGCGACAACGCCGGGATGATAGCGGTCCTCGGCGCACGGATGCTGGCCGCGGGCGACACCGTCGCCGTCGCCGACTCCGCCGTGGACGCGAACTACCGCCCCGACCAGGTGCCCGTCTCGTGGCGCGACGACGAGGAGTCCGTCGCCCGCGACCCGACCGAGACCGGAGAGATTCGCGGCGCGGAGGCGACGGTGACGTTCGAGGGGGACGACGTGGTGAAGCGTCGCGTCCCGAAGACGTACCGGCACCCCGAACTGGACGAGCGACTGCGCAGAGAGCGCACGCGGGCCGAGGCGCGACTGACGAGCGAAGCGCGGCGCGTCGGCGTCCCGACGCCCGTCGTCCGCGACGTGGACCCTACCGAGGGGACCATCGTCTTCGCGTCCGTGGGCGAGGCGGACCTGGCGAACGGACTGACCGAGGCGCGGTGTCGGGCCGTCGGCGAACATCTCGCGGCCATCCACGCCGCGGGGTTCGTCCACGGCGACCCGACGACGCGGAACGTCCGCGTCGCGGGCGAGAAGACGTACCTCATCGACTTCGGCCTCGGCTACCACACCGGCCACGTCGAGGACCACGCGATGGACCTGCACGTGTTCGGCCAGAGCGTCGAGGGCACCGCGGACGACCCGGAACCGCTCTTGCGGGCGTTCGAGGCCGGGTACGCCGCCGTGGCCCGGACGAAGGACCGGGGAGACGGCGACGAGGAGGACGCGTTGACGCGTCTGCGGCAGGTCGAGGGTCGCGGCCGCTACCAGTAGGCGGTCGGAGCGCATCGCCCGACGGAGACGCAGTCGCTGCGTGGACACCAAAACGATTTATCCCGAGCGAGTGTACCCAGACCACATGGCAGACAAACCGCAGAAAGGCGAGATTCTCGGCGTGCCGTACAACTTCGAGCGCCCGTCGCTCGGCCGCATGCTGTCGTCGTACTGGAAGCCCGGCGAGAAGATGCTCGTGAAGAAACCGTTCGGCGTCGGCTACACGCTGAACCTCGCGAACTGGCGGTCGTGGCTCGTCGTCCTCGTCGTCGGCGTCCTCCTCTGGCAGGAGCGTAGTTCCGCTCCCGGCCCGGACTACGACGACCAGGACGAAGACGAGGGCCCCGTCGAAGTCATCGTCGACTGAGAACGCCAGTCGTCGTTCCCCCGCGAACGCGACGAACGCCACACCGACGCACCTTTCTCCGAACCACCGTCACTCTCCGGTAGATGCTTCGATACGTCACGACGAACCCCGGGAAAGTAGCGGAGGCGCTTCAGTACTTGCAGGGCGACGTTGAGCAACTGGACTACGACTACACCGAGGTGCAGGCGTCGGACCTCGGAACAATCGCCGCGCACGGCGCGCGGGAGGCGTACCGCTACGCCGACGAACCGGTCCTCGTCGACGACGCGGGACTGTTCATCGACGGCTTCGACGGCTTCCCGGGACCGTACTCGTCGTACGCGGAGGACACGCTCGGAATCGAGACGGTGTACCGCCTCGCGGAAGGCGAACTGGACGAACCGCGCCGGGCGTCGTTCCGATGCGTCCTCGCGTACTGCGACGGCGAGGGGTTCGAGGCCAGTCCGGACCCGGTGGACCGAGACGACCGGACGGCCGCCGCGGCGCGGGGGGCCGAACAGGACGCCTCGGAGACGCGAGCGCTCCCGGTCAAACTGTTCGAGGGGCGCGTCCGCGGCCGTCTCGTCCCGCCGCGGGGTGATGGCGGGTTCGGTTACGACCCCATCTTCGAACACGAGGGGACGACGTTCGCGGAGATGGATTCCGAGGAGAAGAACGCGATTTCCCACCGGGGGCGGGCGTTGGCGAAGTTTGGGGAGTGGTTCCAGACGCGAACGGAGTAAGCGAAGCGCACGGAGTGAGCGTCTGGAACCTCGTCGGTCGCGAAGCGTCCGACGGAGGTTCACCGAGCGAAGCGAGGTGAAAGCGGGCGGGGCGAGCGAACAGGAGTAAGCGAAGCGCACGGAGTGAGCGTCTGGAACCGCACGAGACGGCGCGTTCGAGACTCACCCTCGCGGGTCGCTGTCCGGACCCCCGTACTCGCCGCCGACGACTTCCGCGTGGAGACTCGCCGCGTCGAACAGCGTCGCGAACGCCTTCGGTTCCCTGACGCTCACCGGAAACCGGCCGCCGAGGGCGGCGGCGGCGCGGGCGGAGGTGAGTCGGTCGTCGTACGAGAGAACGTGCATCGCGCCGCCGCGATAGGCCGACGCGAGGGCGGGATGGTCGTCCTCGGGGTGGTCGACCGGTTCGCGCCAGTCGTCGACGCGGGCGCGCCAGTCCGCCGCGAGGGAGGCGTCGCCTACGTCGGCTATCAGCGTCTCGGCGTCGTCTAACAGCGCGTCGCTGGCGAGGAGCGTCGTCCACGAGTGCGCGCGGAGGTGGTCGAGCGCCGCGCGGGCGTCGCCGTCGACGAACAGGTCCGCGGCGAGGACGTCCGCGTCGGCGACGACGCGCGCCGGACTCGGGTCAGTCATCGCCGCTTTCCTCTCGGTGTGCGCGGAGCGTCTCGCGAATCGTCGCCTCGTCCACGTCGTACGACGCCGCGCGGTCGAACAGGGTCGCCCACGTCTCCATGAGCGTCGAGAGACGCGGCGGCGAAAGAAGTGTGACGGTTCGAGCGACGCCCCCTCGGCCCCACCAGAGAGCGTCTTCCGACCCGCGTAACGACCGACGGTTACGTCGCGTCCATAGTTTTATTTCGACGACAGCCATCGATGTTTCCATGACGATACAACGGCGACGGTTCCTGCAGGCGGCCGGTGCGGGGAGTCTCGTCGCACTCGCAGGGTGTTCGGGCGACGCCGGCGAGCGTTCGGCGACGGAGAGTAACGAGGCGGCGACGGACGAGAGCGCCACGCAGGAGTCCGCGGGGTCGCAACAGTCGGGCGACGCGACGCTGACCCTGGCGACGACGACGAGCACGTACGACACGGGACTGTTAGACGCCATCAACCCCGTCTTCGAAGAGCAGTTCGGTGCGACGGTCAAGACGATTCCGCAGGGGACGGGCGCGGCCATCGAGACGGCGCGGAACGGCGACGCCGATATCATCCTCGTCCACGCCCGCGGGGCGGAAGACGAGTTTCTGAAAGATGGCTTCGGCGTCAACCGCCGCGACGTGATGTTCAACGACTTCGTCGTCGTCGGACCCGAGGACGACCCCGCGGGAGTCGGCGGACTGTCCTCGGCGACGGAGGCGTTCGCCACCATCGCCGAGACGGAGTCCACGTTCGTCTCCCGCGGCGACGACTCCGGGACGAACAAGAAGGAGTTGAAGATATGGGAGGCGGCCGGCGTCGACCCGTCGGGTAGGTGGTACCGCGAGATAGGCAAGGGGATGGGCGACACGCTGGTGCAAGCCGACCAGTCCGGCGCGTACACCCTCGCCGACAGGGGAACCTATCTGGCGACGAAAGACAACGTCGGCCTACAGATTCACGTTCAGGGGCCGCTCAAAGACGGCCCGACCATCCTGAAGAACCCCTACGGCGTCATCCCGGTCAACCCGGCGACGTACGAGGACGTGAACTACTCGCTTGCGATGGCGTACGTCGGCTTTCTCACCGGCCCCGAGGGACAGGCGATAATCGACGAGTACACCGCCAACGGGTCGCAGTTGTTCTTCCCGAACGCCCTCTCGGAGTCGCCGCAGTTCGGCCAGTACGTCCCCGAGGGCTGGAACGGCGAGTCCCGGGCGAAAGAGGACCTCCGATTCGCCTCGTGGGTCGACCGACACGTCCCCGAGGACTTTTAGTCGGACGGCGGCCGAGGGTCACTCGTGTTGTTCGGCGGTCTGCTGGCGGAGTTGAACACGCAGTATCTGGTCAGCATCACGCTCGTCTCGCTGGTCGTGAGCACCGTCGCCGTCCTCGTCAGCACCGCCGTGAGCCTCCCCGTCGCCGTCGCCGTCGCGTTCGGCGACTTCCGCGGCAAGTCCCTTCTGACTTCGCTCATCTCGACGGGGATGGGCTTTCCGAGCGTCGTCGTCGGCCTCGTCGTCCTACTGGCGCTCTCGAACTCGGGACCCCTCGGAGAGTTCGAGCTGCTGTTCACTCCGCAGGCGATGATCATCTCCCAGACCATCCTCGCGACCCCCGTCGTGCTGAGCGTGTCGCTCTCGGCCGTGGAGTCGGTCGGTGACGACCTCAGAGAGGCCGCGTTCGGGACGGGAGCGACGACGACGGACGTGGGAGTCGTCGTCCTGAGCGAGGCCCGGTACGGCATCGTGACCGCCGTCCTCGCGGGATACGGACGCGCCATCAGCGAAGTCGGGTCCGTGCTCATCGTCGGGGGCAACATCGTCTTCTCGGACCAGACGTCGTACACGCGGACGCTCACGACGGCCATCACCGTCGAGGCGCGGAAGGGGAACGTCGAGACGGGTCTCGCACTCGGGGCCATCCTCCTCGCTCTCGTCCTCGGCGTCAACGCCCTCGGGTCGGTGCTCCGCGACCGGACGCCCGGTTCGACGGGGGGGTCCCGGACGGTCGGCACGACGCTCGGCGGTGAGAGTCGATGAGCGACCCCCGAGGCGAGGCGGACGGCGCGGCCGGGGACGCGGCGAGAGCCAACGGTCGGGAGGGGGAGCGTCCGTCGGCGACGACAGAGGGCCTTCGACTGGAAGCGCGGGGACTCACGCACGGCTTCGACGGCGACGCCGTCTTCGCGGACGTCGACCTCTCGGTCGAACCCGGAGACGTGGTGGCCGTCGTCGGTCCGTCGGGCGCGGGGAAGACGACGCTCCTCCGTCTGTTGGCCTGCTTCGAGACGCCGTCGGCGGGCGTCGTCACCGCGAACGGTCGCGACGTGTGGGAACTGTCGGACGAGGAGCGTCTCCGCGTCCGTCGCAGACTCGGGATGGTGTTCCAGCACCGGAGTCTGTTCTCGGCGACGGTCGGCCAGAACGCCGCCTACGGGCTTCGCGTCCGGTCGTCGTGGCGCGAGCGAGTCGAGTCCTCGCTCCGGAAGGTCGTCGGACGCCACGAGATACCGCGCGCGGCGACGGACGCGTTGGAAACCGTCGGCATGGCCGAGAAGGCGGACCGCCACGCGGCGTCGCTCTCCGGCGGCGAGGCGCAACGCGTCGCCATCGCCCGCGCACTCGCGCCCGACCCCGACGTGTTGCTGTTCGACGAACCCACCTCGAACCTCGACCCGCGGAACACGGCCATCGTCGAAGGGGCGATTCGGGCCGCGCGAGGCCGCGGGATGGGCGTCTGTCTCGCCACGCACGACATGCAACAGGCGCGGCGCGTCTCAGACCGGACGGCCGTCCTCCTCGGTGGCGAGGTGATAGAGTGCGGTCCGACGGAGCGGGTGTTCGAAGCACCCGAGGACGACCGGACGCGAGACTTCGTCGCCGGCGAACTCGTTTACTGACGGGAGTCGGCCGTCTCTCGTTCGTGCGGTGCGGTCGGGAGGTATCGCCGAAACAGCGGGAGAAACGGCTTCGCAAGGAGGAGGGCGGCGACGAGGAAGACGACGAACGAAGCGCCCAGAGAGAACCCGAGCGACCGAGCGCCGAGTGCGACGACGCCGGAGAGCGCGACGTACACCCAGAAGACGAAGACGACGCGGAGGTAGCCGTGTGTGGAGGCCGGAGATTCGTGCACGGCCGAAGAGTGTTCTATTCTGACATAACCGCTTCGGTCGTCGGTCGGTCACTGACCCGATTTTTACCGCTCGACCGCGTGAGAGCGACCATGCACGACTCGTTCGAAGCCCGCTTGGACGCCGACGGCGTCGCCTTCGACGCGGCGGACGCGCGCCTCCTCGCGAACATCGCCGAGACGGGGTCCGTCAGCGGCGCCGCCGAATCGCTCGGCCGGTCGCGTTCGCGGTGTCTGGCCCGACTGCGCGAACTCGAAGACGCCCTCGGCCCCCTCGTCGAGCGACGGCGCGGCGGGTCCGGCGGCGGCGGCAGCGAACTCACCGAAGCGGCGAGAGACGTGCTCGGGCGATTCGACCGCCTCCGGGCCACGCTCTCGGGCACCGCCGACGTGCCGGAAACCGTCGTCTCCGGCGTCGTCATTCGCGTCGACGGCGAACTCTGCACCGTCGACACCGACGCCGGGGCGATTCGCGCCGTCGGAACCGCGTCGGCGAGAAAGGAGGGTGAGACGGTGACGGTGAGCGTGCGGGCCGACGCCGTGACGCTCCACGACCCGGCGGACGTCCCCGACGCGGGAGCGACGAGCGCGCGAAACCGACTCTCGGGGTCCGTGAGCGCCGTCGACCGGGGCGACGCCGTCGCAACCGTCGCAATCGACGTCGGGAGGAGACGGTCGCTCAGCGCGTTCGTGACCGCAGAGAGCGTCGAGCGGTTGTCGCTCGCGCCGGGGACGGCCGTCGTCGCCACGTGGAAGGCGACGGCGACGCGGGCGACGCCGACGGTGGCGGCGGAGTAGTCGAGAGGGGGTCTAGGGGCAACGCCGACGCCGGCGTCAGAACGGAGTCGAAAATCGGGTCAGAGCGCGTCGACCAGCGCTTCGAGTTCGGCGCGGGCGTCGTCGGAGACGGGACGGAACGGACGTCTGGGGTGTCCCGCGGGCGCACCGCGGGCGCGCATCGCCGCCTTCAGTCCGGGGACGCCGTGTCCCGCGGTCACCGCGTGGTTGAGTTCGACGACGGTTTCGTTCAGTTCGCGCGCGCCGTCAGCGTCGCCGTCGACGTGCGCCTCGTATATCTCCGCGGCCGCTTCGGGAGCGACGTTCGCGAGTGCCAGGACGCCGCCGTCGGCGCCGGAGGCGAGGGCGTGCGAGAGGACGCCGCCGGCCCCGACCAGGAGGTCGAAGTCGGCGTCGCGGGTGAGTCGACGCTCGCGGACGAACGTCGTCACGTCGCCGCTCGAATCTTTCATCCCGGCGACGTTCGGATGCGTCGCGAGTTCGTCGACGACCGCCGGGGAGAGTTTCACGTCCGTGTACGCGGGGACGCTGTAGAGGTAGATGGGAATCTCGGCCTCGTCGGCGAGGTCGCGGTAGTACGCTTCGAGCGTCGCGTCGTCGTGCGAGTAGTAGAACGGCGTGACGACGAGGGCGGCGTCGGCGCCGGCGTCGGCGGCGTCGGCCGTCGCCCGTCGCGTCTCCTCGAACCCCGGACTGCCCGTCCCGGCGAGGACGGGGACGCTCGCCTCGTCGGCGACGACTTCGACGACGCGGGCGCGTTCGTCCGCGGTCATGAGTTCGGCCTCGCTGTTCGACCCGCAGGGGACGAGAAAGTCGACGCCGCGGGCTTCCACCCACCCGACGAGGTCACGAAGCGCGGATTCGTCGACTGCTCCATCGGCGGTGAACGGCGTCACGAGCGGTGGCCCGATTCCTTGCATGAAGACTCGGTCGGACGGCGGGGTGATAAAGATACGAGCGCATACCCCCGTCTTTAGGCGGGGGTCAAGCGGACAATAGCGTACATCTCCACCGACGACGCCACGGCTGCATTTCCCACCGATTCACCGCTAGTATTAAGATACGTTTCCCCATAGTGTGCAACACGGATGAAGACCACACGTCACGCGACCTACAACCTCAACTACCACATAGTGTGGTTACCGAAGTACCGCAACTCGGTACTCGTCAACGAGGTCGCAGACCGTGTGCGAACCATCCTCCACGAAATAGCCGACGACAAGGGCCTCGAAATCCTCGACCTGACCGTTCAGCCCGACCACATCCACCTGTTCGTCAGTAGCCCACCGAAGCACGCCCCGTCCCTTCTTGCAAACTGGTTCAAGGGTATTTCCTCGCGGAAGTACAACCACCGCTACGCCGACCACGACGGTGAGAAAATCGGATGGGCGAGAGGCTACTACGCGGGAACAGCAGGACAGGTATCGAGCGAGACGGTCATGAACTACATCCAGAGGCACGAGGAGGACGACTCGTGACCGAACTCACGAAGACACTGGAACTCAAACTGGTAGAGCCGAACGCGCACAAGCGGAGGAAACTCCGAGAGACGCGAGAGGCGTACCAACAGGCCCTTCACGATGCGTTCAACGCCCGATGCACCACGCAGACCGAAGCGAACGATGTGGTGGTCAACTACGACCTGAGCGGGTACGCGAAGAACGCGCTCAAGAAGTACGTCCCGCAGCTCACGACGACGTACAACGCGGGCGAACTTCACGACGACCACCCTGTTCGCTTCACGAACGAAGGGCTACGGCTCGACCACAAGCCCGAGAACGCAATCGAGTGGTACGTCAAAATCCCGCACCACGAAGACTACCACCTCTGGATGCCAGCACAACCGAATCCCGAACAGCGGGACTGGTTGGCAGCGTTGAACGCGGGAGACGCCACGATGGGCGAGAGTCGGCTATTCGAGCGGGACGGAACGTGGTTTCTCCACGTCACTGCGACCCGAAATGTAGAGGATGGTTCCGAGGTGTCCGCCGAAGAACGGACGCCCATCGGAGCCGATATTGGAGAAGCGTCACTCGTCACGGTGTGTCACCGCGACAGGCACGGTTCTCCGACCGCTCCCGAACTGTGGGCCGACGAGGGCAAGACCGTTCGTCGGCTCCGTAAGACCAACTTCACCGCCAAGCGCCGACTCCAGATGCGCGGTAGCGAACGTATCGCGGAGTCCTTCGGGGACGACGTGTGGAACCAGATAGGCGACGTGTTCCATCGCGTCACCCGCGAGGTCGTGGAGTACGCCGAGTCCGTCGAGAATCCCGTTCTTGTTCTGGAAGACCTGACGTACATACGGGAGTCGATGGACTACGGCGATTTCATGAATCGGCGTCTCCACGGATGGGGATTCGCCAAACTCCACGCGCAGATACGCTACAAAGCCGTCGAGAAGGGTATCCCCGTAGAGACGGTGAACCCACGCAACACGTCGAAGGAGTGCCACGCTTGCGGTGAAGTTGGATACCGCCCGCGACAGGCGACGTTCAAGTGTACGAACGACGCTTGTTGGATGGGCGAGTACCAAGCGGACGCGAACGGCGCGATAAATATCGCAGACCGCTACCTCAGCGGAGAGAGCCATTCAAGAGAACACACGGATGGCAACGACTCGGCTGAGGATGGGGGGCGTTTGACCGCCCCGCAAGACACCCAAGCCGATGCTACCAAGCAAGAGACGCTTGGGACGTATGCGTCTTGAAACCATAGGGCCACGACCGGCCTGAAATCCCGTGGTGGGATTCCCGCATCTTTAGGCGCGGGAGGAGGTCAAGAGAGTTGGGTCTACGGCAGTCGAATCCGTCGGACGGCGGCGGCGTCACTCAACCGTCTGACGCGGATTTATGTGGTCCGACGAGTACCCATCCGACGGGCGCGCTACACTGACGGCCTCAGTTCCCATCCTCCCACCCGCGCGCCCGGCACACCCACCGCCGACTGGCACCCCGGTGGTCGGTGACGGCGTCGCTCCCCCGTGGCGCCGTTCCGTTTACGCGTTCCCCCTTTCGGTTCACCTCTCGGCGGACACGCGTCTCAGGCGTCTCCCAAGAGAGTTCTCCGAACGTCGTCGAGTCCGTTCCGGTCCGCGAGCAACGCCAACTGGTCGCCCACCTCCACCGTCGTCCCCGGAAGCGGGATAGTCATCGACTCGCGCGCCCGGCCGTGGGCGTAGATGCGGCCGTCGGCGCCCAGGTCTATCTCTGCGACTTTCCTCCCCACGACGGGTGCCCCCTCGGGAATCACCACCGTCGAGATGCGGAGTTCCTCGGTCAACTCGCCGATGGCGTTGAAGTTGCCGCCGAGGAGCGCCGTCTTCGCCCCCGCCGCGCCGAGTCGCTCGGGGTAGATGACCTCGTCGACGTCGCTGGCGTAGCGTTCGTATATCTCCTGTCTGTAGTCCTCGCTCACGCGCATGACCACTCGGCACCCGAACTCCTTGCCGATCATACAGGCCGCGAAGTTGACGTTCGGGTCGCCGGTCAGTCCGCCGAGTGCGTCGGCGTCCTCGGCGCCCGCCCGTCGGAGCACCGACTCGTTGCTTCCGTCGCCCTCGACGACCTCGAATCCCGCCTCTTCGGCGCGTTCGACCTTCTTCTCGTCGTTGTCGACGACGACGACTTCGTGACCCTCCTCGCGCAGGACGAGCGCTGCTCGAGCACCGACGCGACCGTACCCCACGATAACAACCTTCATGGCAGTAGATGACGGGCGGCGAAGATAAAAACGTAGACCCGTTTTTTGCGTCCCCGAGCGTCGTCGACGAGGCTCACTGCTGGTCGGGGCGAGCCGCTTCGAGTCGCTCTCGCAACGTGTCGACGAGGCCCGAGAGCGTCTCGGTGCCGAACAGCGCGACGATGACGGCGCCGACGGTGTCGAACAGCAAGTCGACGATGGTGTCCGTGAGGCCGTACTGGACGAGGACGGCTTCGACGCCGAAGTAGTCCGCGGCGAGGCGCGCGAAGAACTCCAGCACCTCCCAGAGGACGCCGAACGCGAGCGTGAACGTGAGGATGAAGACGAACAGGAACCGCGGCGGGAGGTAGACGGCGTCGCTGTACTCGTCGACGGCGCGCGCCGTCGCGTACCCCACGGCGGCGACGAGCATCGCAGAGAGGGTGTGCGTCAGGTGGTCGTACCACCAGACGTTGCTGTACAGGCCGAGCATCCCCACGGCGTGGAGGAGGACGGCAGTCGTCACCCACAGCGTCAGTCCGGGTGAGAGCCGGATTCCCCAGTCGCGACTGAGAACGGCCGGGAGGTACGTTATCGCCAGCGCCGCGGCGGCGTTCAACGTCACGCTCACGTTCAGCGTCGCCACGCCGACGCCGAGGATGCCCGCGATGGCGAGACGCATCCCGCCCGCGGCGAGCAGTCCGGCGTTCGGCGGCAGTCGCCACCTCATACTTGAAAGAGACGTGTCACGGACCGATAAACCTCTCTCGGCGTGCTAGCACATCACGCGTAACCGTTTTTCCGTCGTGAGACGGAGGACAGAGCGATGATGGCAACCACGCACGCCCTCGCAGGGGTCGTGCTCGCCGTCGCCGTCGCCGCGGTGTTCCCCGAGACCGCCGCCGGCGCGACGCCGATTCCCGTACTCGCCGCCGCACTCGGCGGACTGTTCCCCGACTTCGACCTCTACGCGGGGCACCGAAAGACGCTGCACTTCCCCGTCTACTTCAGCGTGCTCGCCGTCCCCGCCGCCGCCGTCGCCGCCGCGGCGCCGACGACGCTCACCCTCTCGGTGGCGTTGTTCCTCGCCGCCGCCGCCCTCCACTCGGCGATGGACGCCCTCGGCGGCGGCCTCGAACTCAAACCGTGGCTCGGCACCTCCGAGCGCGCGGTGTACAGCCACTACCACGGCCGGTGGATTCCGCCGCGTCGCTGGGTTCGCTACGACGGTGCCCCCGAAGACCTGCTGGCGGCCGCCATCTTCGCGGTACCCACGCTGTACGCGTTCGACGGCGTCGTGCAGACGGGCGTCTACGTCGCCTTGGGTGTCTCCGCGGTGTACGTCCTCCTCAGAAAGCCGATGGTCGTCGCCGCGCAGACCCTCGTCGACGCGATGCCCGACCACGTCGTCGAACGCGTCCCCGACCGGTTCGTCGAGGACTTCCGTTAGCCGTCGAGGACTTCGGCGGCGTTCTCTCGCGGTTCGTAGCCGAGGTGTTGCATCGTCTCGGTGAGCGTGTGAAACCGGTCGTCGTTCCGCGAGACGGCGTTGAGCGTCACGGGACTCTCAGAGAGGTCGGCCGTCACCGCCGTCCGGTGCACCTCGCGACAGTCGCGCGGACCGAGCCACGTCGCTCGCGCGAACGCGGCGCGTTCGGGGTCCGCCTCCGCGACGGTCGAACGCAGGTCCTCCTCGGTGAGATACCAGCCGATTCTGAGGTTGACAACCTCCAGACCGTGTCGGTTCGCGTAGAAGTTCGTCAGGTTCTCGCAGGCCGCCTTGCTCACGCCGTAGAACGAGTCGGGACTGGTCTGCGCGTCACCACTGACCGCCTCGGCGACGCCGAGCGTCATCTGCTCTGTGTGCCGGGCGTCGGCGTTGTACGTCCCGACGGCGTGGTTCGAGGAGGCGAACACGACCCGGTCGATGTCGTTCTCGACGGCGGCGTCGAGGACGTGCTTCGTCCCCTGTACGTTCACCTCGGAGACGGACTCCCAGTCCGCCTCCGGCGACGAGACCCCGGCGAGGTGGAGTACCACGTCGAAGCCGTCGAGTTTCGCTGCGACTTCGTCGGCGTCCGTCACGTCCAACAGTTCGCTCTCCACGTCGTCGTGTTCGGAGTGCGTGAACGCGGTGACCGCGTGGTCGTCGCCGAAGGCGTCTCGGACGACGCGCCCGACGTTCCCCGCGGCCCCCGTGAGTGCGATATCGGTCATCGGTGGGGTCGTCGGGCGGCGCGTGGGTAAGAGTAGGGGCCGCGGGACACGCCCCCGAGAAATCGCAACCTTAGCTGATGTCGACGACTTCCACGTCGAACACCAGCGTCTCGCCCGCGAGTCGGGGGTTGAAGTCCGCGCGGGTGACTTCGTCGTCGACGTGAGTGATCTGGCCGTGTCGGCCGTTGTTCGCTTCGAGGAACGCGCCCTCCTCGGGCGTCTCGCCGCCGAGCATCTCTCGGAGTTCCTCGGTGGAGTACTCCTGCACGTTCGCCTCGTCCCACTCGCCGTAGCCCTTCTCCGGCGGGATGGTGAGCGTCGCCGTCTCTCCTTCCGCCAGTCCTTCGAGGCCTTCTTCCATCCCTTCGATGACCTCGCCCGTACCGAGTTCGACCGTCAGCGGGGCGAACTCGCGGTCCGGTTGCGCTTCGGTCAGTCCGGCCTCTTCTGCGACCGACTCGCGCGTCGTGTCGAAGACCGTGCCGTCTTCCAGTTTACCCGTGTACTCGAACGTCACCGCGTCGCCGGTAGTTGCTGTCATACTGGGACGGTGCGTCTGTACACTGAAAAGGGGTGGCATCGAGTCGTTCACCGCGAGCGACAGTCCGTTCGTCGCCTCGGAAGTGAGAGCAGTCGCTCAGAAGACGAGTTCGGAAAAAGCCTAGGCCGGGATTTGAACTCACTCGCAAATCGGAGATTTGCTCGCTGCTCAAATCCGGTTACGGCTTCTGCTCGCCACGATGTTCTTCGCAGAAAGCCTAGGCCGGGATTTGAACCCGGGCTCTCGTCCTTACCAAGGACGCGCTTTACCGCTAAGCTACCCAGGCAGGTATGAGCCGTTCTACGGCCATTTCCCGCTTCTGCATTCCGAATTTACTAACCTGACGTATATATATGTGGTGAATCGCATCGGTTGTGTCTGAAGGTAACACACGAAATCGTTGAGAACTGGTTTCTCTTCGGTAATCCCACCTCGATGAATTGAAGCACAATAGTTAGAAACGCCCTCCAGAACCAGTTTCTACAACAGACTTATCAATATTGTTGCCATATATTCAACTAATGTCGCTTGGAGAAACACTTGAGGACGCTAATGAGATTATCACCTTACTAGCCCTTTTTCCTATCATGTTTGGATTATTAGCGTTCGTCAATAACATTGATAACTCAAATTTCGATGCAATAGGTCAGTTTGAATCACTAATCACCGGAATGGCACACGTACTAGTACCTAGTGTCGGTACTATCGTCGCAGTAATCATACTGGGGTTGTTGCTCTGGGTATTCCGCAACGGCGGACAGGGGTGGTGAAAATGGGAATTCGCAACAGGATAACTGAGTCCATCAATGGGTTCGCCAAACAGTTTGGGATAATCATGCTAGCCGCGGCGATAGTTTCCTACCTCCAACTAAACGGTGATGTCGGGATTATTGACTTTGGAACTTTGTGGTGGGGGTTGTACGAATCTGCTATCAATTCGCCCGTGACTCAGATGGGAATACTGGCTACAACAGTTCTTCTAGGATTTAAACTAGCCGGAGGTATCATAATAGAGATATTTGATAAAATAAAAAAAGTGGTAATAGGGTTAGTAGCAGTCCTCATAACCGGACATCTCTTGGGATTCGACATGATGGGACTTTTGAATTCCCTCATGCCGCTATTGGGGAGATTCTAAGCCGACTGGCCAATTCACCAGATTTGTTCCACCGCCGTGGACCGCATTTCCGGGTCGGAGTGTAGGTATTTCATCGTCGTCGTCACGCTCTTGTGGCGAAGTTGCTCCTTGGCGTGGTGAGGACCGATGTGGTTCGCCCAATGCGTCGCGACACCGTGTCGAATCGAGTACCACGTGACATCCTTGTGTTCTGGAATCGGGACGTTACCAGCCTCGATGAGTCGATTCAGTAGATAGTTACAGGATTTGGAACTGTAGGGTGTCGCTTTCTTCGTCAACCAGAGTTCGTCTCGGTCTTGGTATTTGTCGTAGGTAGCTCGTTCATCGAGCCATCGACGTAGCACCTTCACAGTCCGGTTCTTCAACGTGCAGTTCCAGTATTCGGTGTTCTTCGTCGACTCTTCTTTGGGGATGTTCAGCTCGTGCGATTCGAGATTCACCCAATCAACCGTCGCTCGCCCCACCTCGATGGGTCGAAGCCCCGTATCGAGGGTGACGGCGATAAGCGAGGGTGTTTTCCACGAGTTCGCGTTCTTGAACTCTTCAGCCCCGATTTTCTCTTTCGGCACGCCCTCACTCTGCGCAAGGTACGTCTTGATTCGGTCGCGCTCCTCGGGAGTCATCGACGAACTGTGATAGCTCTTGACCGAGTCGAAGTCTAACGCGGCCTTGTAAAGCGACCGAAACGCCGCTCGATGAAGGAAATCACGCTCGTCTCCGTTTGCTTGGCTCAACTCGACGTCCGGGTCCCACTCCCAATCTGTCCCGTGGACGTGGTTGTGGTACTTGAAGAACCGCTTGATGACCTTCACGTGGTGGAGGACGCTCGAATCAATCATCCCATCCGACATATTCAACAGATGGATGAACCGTTCGGCTTTTGCTGGAGTTAGGTCCGTAGTGTACTCCTCCTCGTAGTCCCACAGCCAGCGGAACACGGTTTCGAGCTTGTAATGAGTCGACTGGAGTGTACTATCTGCTAATCCGTCACCCTTCTCTGGATTCTTACCGTAGTTGGCGAACCACGTCAGAACCTCCTCTTTGAAGTCCTCGTAGTCCCCGAGCATGTTGACGCCGAACTTGTCCAGGTCATCCTTGGTACGTTTACTTACGAGCGGGAACGAAAATTCGACCTCAGAGGTAGCCGGTGGTAGAACCTCAGTGTCTTCGACGCTCGATGAAGGGATATTGTCGAGCGGGTCACCGTGGTTCATACGCTCACCTCATCACTTGCGGGAAACGTCTCGGTTGTAGAACTAATCGTCGTACAGGAGCCTGTTTGTGTCTTAGCGTTATCGTACACTTGGGTACACCTTCTTTCGAGTTGAGAGAAGGCGGAAAATGGGGTGTTAGAGCCTGTAGCCGTCGGTTAAGCAAACGGCGTTGAACCGTCGCTCTCGCCCTTACCAAGGACGCGCTTTACCGCTAAGCTACCCAGGCACGCATACTGTCGTTGTCTGGATTCGTCTTTAGGCGTTTCGATTCGGTGACGCCGCGTCACCGAGTTTCACGGCACGAGGGTGCTCATCGGTCCGTGGCCGAAGACGGGACGCGGTCGTCCGTCTGGGCGGTGACCGACAGCGACGCGATGCGTTCGGTCGTCGTGTCGGAGAACGCCGTCGACGCCGGTTGGAGTCGGTTATCGCCGTCGGACTCGCGGGCGAGTTCGGCGGCGTAGTCGAGGAGTGCGGGCGGGGCGTCGCCGCCGACGGCGGAGGTTCCGGCGACGACGGCGAGCGCGAAGACGTCTGCTTCGAGGTTTCGGTCGAGTCCGTCCGCGGCCTCCGGGTCGCGTGCGAGCGTCTGGTCGCGTCCGAACGCGCGGACGACTTCGACCGCTCGTTCGGCGGCGTCGGTTCGCGCGAGGACGTAGAACCCGCGAGAGACGAGGACGTCGGCGGCGAGAATGTCGAGGTCACCCTCGATGTCGCTGTCGTCGGCCTCCTCGCTCGCGAGCCACGGTTCCGTCTCGGCCAGCGTTCGCGTGAGTCTGAGACCTTCGTAGATGAGTTGGACGCCCGCGGCGCGTTCGGCGATGCCGTCCGCGTCCGGGTCTACACCGGGGTCGAGTGCGCGCGCACTCAGGACGGTCAGCACCCCTGGCGTCATCGAGGCGTCATCGAGGCGGTCGAACAACACCTCACGGAGGCGGTCTGGCTCGATATCGTCGAGCGCCTCTCGTGCGGCATTACGGGCCCGCACGGCGTCGTCCATTAGCCGAGAGTTACGGCGGGAAGGGCAAAGACCTTTGGAAAACGGGTAGCACAGACGCGCATGATTCGAACGACGGCGGACGGGTCGGTGCGCACCGTCACGCTCGACCGGCCGGACCGACGGAACGCGTTGCGCCCCGCTGACCTCGACGACCTGGCGACCGCCGTGACCGACGTCGACCCCGAAGAGACGCCCGTCGTCTACCTCCGCGGGGCGGGCGGGAACTTCTGCGCGGGCGCGGACTTAGACAGCGTCTCCGAGGTCGCAGACCCGGAAGCGTTCGCGCGGCGGGGTCAACGGGCGGCGAACGCCATCGCCGACTCCCCCGCCGTCGTCGTCGCGGGCGTGGACGGCGCGGCCCGCGGCGGCGGCGTCGAGATGGCGCTGGCGTGCGACCTGCGCGTCGCGACGCCGACGGCGACGTTCGCCGAACCGGGCGTCGAGTTCGGACTGTTCGGCGCGTGGGGCGGCACCGTTCGCCTCCCGCGAGTCGTCGGCGAGGGCGAGGCGATGGACCTCGCGCTCTCCGGACGGGTCGTCGACGCCGACGAAGCCCTCCGGATGGGGCTGGTCTCCCGTGTCGCCGACGACCCGCGGCACGTCGCAGAAGAGATAGCGCGGAACCGTCCGGATGCACTCGGCGTCGTGAAGGAGCGACTCCGAGACGACGGGAGCGACGAGGCGCGCGAAACCGCGGAGGCGGAGGCGTTCGCTCGTCTTCACGAGCGCTACGTCGACGATATCAGACGCTCGCGGGAGTGACAGGCGGAAGAAGGCGGAGTGGCGACCGGAGCGTTACAGGTCGAGCGGTTCCGGTGCGGGCGGCATGTGGCGCTTGTGCTCGCTCTTCTCGTACAGTTCGACCGCGCGGTCGACCTGCGATTCGGTCACGCCGAGGTGGTCTATCGTGGCCGACTTCGAGAGGGGGCCGTCGACGTGGAGCGCGAGGATGGCGTCCAGAGTGTCGTAGTCCATGCCCATCTCCTCCTCGTCGGTCTGCCCCGACCACATCTCGGCGGAGGGCGTCTTCGTCACGAGGTCGTCGGGGACGCCGACGTGCGCGGCCAGTTGGCGGACCTGCTGTTTGTAGAGGTTGCCGATGGGGTTGCAGTCGACCGCCTGGTCGCCGTACTTCGTGAAGTAGCCCGAGAGCGCTTCGGCGCGGTTGCCCGTGCCGAGGACGACTTTCCCCTCGTGGTTGGCGACGAAGTAGTTGAGGACGCCGCGGAGGCGGACGTAGACGTTTCCCGCGGCCATCTTGTCGTCCGCCGCCTCGGGGAACGTGTCGAACACCGTCTCGGCGATGGGCTGAATCTCGACGACGTCGTACTCGATTCCCAACTCCTGGGCGACGCGTTCGGCGTCACTCATGTTCTCCTCGGTGTTGACCACGCTCGGCATCACCAGGCCGTGGAGGTTCTCCGGACCGAACGCTTCGGCGGCCAGGTAGGCGACCGTCGTGCTGTCGATGCCGCCCGACAGACCCAATACCGCGCCGTCGGCACCGGCGTCGTCGACCACGTCGCGGAGGAACTGGAGGATGTGCTGGTGCGTCCGTTCCAGTTCGTCGTCCGAGAGGCGAAGGTCCAACGGGGCGGTGTCGGCGAGAATCGTGGGTTCCGAACTCATGCGAGATGGTTACGCGCCGGAGAACTAATAGGCACCCTTCGGCGCGTTTCTATGGACGCGCGTCCAGTTTCGTCGGGAGCGAGTCGGCCGAAGTCTGCGAAACGCTACGTTCAAGTGCAGTCGGGGGGTTAGGTTGAGGTGCGCGGTGCGAACGAGGTGAGCGCCAGTGGTCGAGCAAGCGAAGCGCGGTCGACCCAGAAGCGCGAGTGAAACGAAGCGCGCCGGTGGTCCAATGGTAGGACATTAGATTCCCAACACATAACCCGTGTGGGAAAGTTAGCTTACCACGACTACGGTCACCAAGCGCCGATGGTCCAATGGTAGGACTCGGGCTTCCCAAGCCCGCGGTCCGGGTTCAATTCCCGGTCGGCGCACTTACAACTTCTCAAATTTTGCTTGAAAACAATAGTTTGCTTGTATTTTGACCAAATGGCATTTGGGCAAAATATACTAGATTGATGAGAGAGGTTAGTTGTTCGTGGAGATGGTAACCGGTCGCTACAAACCGAGTTCGCCTTCTATTTCAGACACGAGTTCGTCTTTCAGCGCCTCCATTACCTCGGTTCTCGCCGCTGGACTATCGAGGATCTGTTTCACTACATCAACGCCACGGTCGGCCTTCTCTTGGTCGCCTCATTTCTTGCTTATCCACAGACGGTTCTCTATCTCGGCTTCCATGCGTTCGGTGTCGTGGGAGAGGGCGAGACCGCACGAAGGACAGTAAGACGCTTTGATGAGTTCAGAGATGGGAGTGCCGCACGCCGGGCAGTTCTCGAACAACTGATGGTCATCCTCGTCGTCCTCTGGATTCAGTCCGTAGTGCGCTTCGATGTCCCGCGCCTTCGTCTTGTCGCGCAGACTCCCGTATCGCTGGAGTTGCGGGGAGTCCTCGCTCCATCCGACCATGTACTTAATCCACTGGTCCGAGAGGCCGTCTCGAATCATGCGGCGGATCGCGGTGTGGCGCAGACGGTGAGTCTGTGCTTTAGATTGGTTAATACCCGCGCGTTCACATGCTCGTTTGAGTAGTTTCGTGAACCCAGAAGGTCCGAGGGGGTCGCCGAGGTCGTACTCGGGGCCGCTCCGGGCACACACGAATAGGGCGGCGTCTGGGTCCACGTCAGGATATGTCGGATGCTGGTCGAGCCAGCGTCCGATGTACGGAGCACTCCACAGAAGAGGCCGATAGCCTTCTGCTCCTTTGAGCCCGATAGCTTTCGGATTGAGATGGAACCCTCCTCTGTTTCCATTGATTGTCACGTCTTCCGCACGGATGCTCGCCATAGCCGCGAGGCGCTGCCCCGTGGCGAGCCACATGGCGATGATAGCGGAGTCTCGACCGTCGGTCATGGCGAACAGGCGACTCGTCTCGTCCGAGGTGAAACAGTCTTCCTCGGTGATTTTGCCGTCGGAGGGCTGACCGACTTTTATATCCTCGTTCCACTCTCGACCGAGATGGTTGAGGAACACGCTCACGGAACGACGGAGGTTACCGACGTAGCTATCGGAGTACCCACCATCTGGTGCGTTCGGGTTGCTCCCGTCGCTGATGCCTTGGAAGAACTCGGTGTGGTCGGAGTGGTATGGGGTGTGTTCCCATTCGGTGATTGGCTTCTCGGTGAGTTCGGCGACTCGCTTCAGGTTAGTGAGAAGAGTTTTCTGCGTACTCGGTTCGTAACCGCCGGTCGTCTCCCGCAGTCCGTAGAGCGCGAGTATGGCCTGTTTGTCCCTGTCGTCGATTTCGGCTTGTTTGAGTAAGGAGAGAGCCTTCTCCTTTTTGTCCTCGTACCCTTTCGGGTCGTTGATGTCCACCATCGGCTTCAGGAGGATTCGTGGGTAAATTAAGTTAACTGCCCTAGATAGTCGATAGCTTTCAAGCTAATAGTCTGAGTTCGATTCCCGGCCGGCGCATTTTCTCACGGGACCAGACGAAGAGTCGAAGTCACCAAGCTATAGTTAACGAAGCGACCCTGACCAGAAGGAGTGAATCAGCGAGTGAACAGAGCGAGCGTAATTCGGGTTTTCTGCCAACAGATCGCTTTTCACTTGTGAGGTTAGCATCACTAATCCAAACATAGCAAAACTATTATAGAAGATGTTTTTTGAATCTGTCTGGCAACTCTAGATGAGGTGCTTGATCAATGAAAGTAGCCAACTTAGTATTATAACTGGAATGGTCTGGATCAACGGTACCTTCAACAATAGTGGTTTCTGGCTTCTCAAAATCAAGAACCTCCCAAGGCTTAGCATCAGGCCACCAAAGCGTGGGTCTATCAAAGCTGGGTTGCTTTGCGCTAAAAAACGTGAACGGTGAAAATTGTGTTACGAATCTTAAATCACCTTTTTTGTATGCTTCATTTACAGGATCCGGATGCTGAATTCCTAACGCGACCTTCGACGGTTTTAGAATATCAACTAACTCGGGTTCGACGTAAGATATTCTTTTGACAAGTTCTCTCAGGAATCTGTCAAAGTCTGGTATGCTAAATATCTGGTGAGCATCCTGTAAGCTATTATATCCCTCTAAAAATAGTTTTATGTGTACCTCCATTTTTGTTTTTCCGCCAAATTCTCCATCATGTCTTAGGAACGGTTTTGCGATCTCGGTGCTGTGCTCGGCCCGTACTCTCCACTTCTTGTACTCATTGATCGACTTCACACCGTGGCTTGTTACCATGCCTACACTACTACAGGACCCCAGATATACACCAATGATGGCACTGATAGCAATTAAGTTTGAATTTTAGTTAAATTTGCGAGATATAAATTATGTCTCAGAAGACATATTACGACTCCGTCTCCGTCGTCGTCGCCTCGGTACACACGTCGGGTTGGTGTTCGACCCACAGACCCAGTCCCGCGCCGTCGTTCACGCGCGCTTCGAGACCGTAGCAGTCGAGGTCGCTCTCGGCCGTGCTGAACGTCTTCCACTCCTGTCTGTCGTCGACGCGGAAGTAGACCCGATAGGCCCCTTCGCCCGTCTCGTCCACCCACGGCCCGTCGACGTTCGTCGTGGTCAACTCCCCTGCCGCGCCCGGCAGGTCGTACGACGACCAGAACACCACCTCGTCGCCGCGTTCGACGAGGACGTGGACCACGTGTGCCTCCTCGTGTCGGTTCAAGAGACGAACGTAGCCTAAACTGGCGGTGTCGTCCGGTCGGTCGTTCTGTGCGTTGACTCCTCCACACCCCGCGAGCGCCGCGATACCCGCCACGCTCGCCCCGAGGAAGCGACGGCGAGAGAGCGGCGAACCCCCTTCGTCCATGCCTGCGACTCTCTCGGCATCGGTCAAAAACGTTCGCGTCCGTGAGTGTCTCGTTCGGTAGATAGAACGCGCTCAGTCGAGGTACGGCCCGAACGCCCGTGAGTCGAGGACCGCGAGGAGTTCGGCCGTCGCGTCGGCGTCGAATCGGAGGACGCGACGCCACCACGGTCCCTTTCCGGAGTCGTTCGAGAGGTCCGTGACGAGTCGGTTCGCGTCCGCGCCCGCCTCCGGCGACGAGAGCGGAACGACTCGGTCGAACAACCCGGAGCGGTCGGTTCCGGCGACGAGCACCCGCGCGTCGAACGTCTCGCGTTTCACGTGCGCGTTGTTCGCGAAACGGGCGCGTTCGTCCGCCGAGAGCGACTCGTAGTCCTCGCCGGTGACGACGACGTCCACCTCCAAACCGCCGACAAGGTACGCACCCCAGTCGGGAGCGAGGTAGTCCGCGGCCGAGGCGGCGTCGCCATGGTAGTCCAGCGTCGCGTAGAAGAACAGCCAGTCGCCGGGGTCGAGCGTCGAGATGGGGCCGGCTTTGACGCCGTGGTCGTCGCCGTAGGTGTCGCGTTCGCAGTAGGGGTACGACGAGAACTCCGGGTCGAGGTGGACCGGGGCGTCGCGGACGGCCTCGGGAATCTCGACGGGCGGGTCGAGGTCGGCGTACGTCGGAACCGACGCGTCCCGTCGCGTGGGTTCGCGTTCGGGGATGGGGACGTACGCAAACGTGCCGTCGGCGTAGACGGGTCCGCGGACGCCCGGGAGCGTCGAGTTAGCGGCGACGTTGACGGCGATCGCTCTGGTCACGGCGCTCCGGTCGGTCTCCGCGCGTCTTCGGGCGTGCGTTCGCGTCTCACGCGAGTCGGTTCGTGCAGTTCCAACACCGGTCGAAGACGCGGTCCGGTTCGTTCATCGTCCCGCAGTGCGGACAGTACCGGCCCTCGGTCGAACTCTCGGGCCGGTCGGACGCCGCGGTCCGCGAGGAGACGGCGACGCCCGGCCGTCCTACCAGCCCGCCGTTGTCCGTCCCCTGTGCGACCGGTCCGTCGGGGCGGTCGTCTCGCTCTCGGAACACGCCGTCGTAGCCCACTTCGTCGCCGCTGTTCAGGAGATACCGATACACCAGTAGCTGGAGTATCGCGAGCCCGATGGCGTAGACGAGGATCCATCCCCACGGCTCCATACTGTGACATTGGCTACCAAACTACTTTATCGTTCGGGCGAGGTCGAAACGCGGGCGAAGAGGGCGTCAGCCGTCGCGTTCGCGTCTCCGTCGGTGTCGGAGTCTGTCGCGAGTCAGTCGTCCGCGTCGGCGTTCGGCGCGTCCGGGTCGTCCGGCGGGGTGAGCGTCCGTTGGAACTCGTCGAAGGCGTCGAGGCCCTCGGGGAGGTCGTACGGAATCTCACGCTCGTCTTGGCGGTTGACGAGGCGGTCACGCTTCGGGTCGGCGACGGACTCCCACCCGGGTTTGACGCGGATGGTCTTCGCGGGCGTCCCGGCGACGATGTGGTGCTTCGGAACGTCGCCTTGCACGACCGAACGCGCGCCGACGACGCTGTTCTCGCCGACGCGAATGCCCGCGCGAACCATCGCGTCGTAGGTGACGCGAGCGTCGTCCTCAACGACGGTGTGGAAGTTGCGAATCGCCGTCTGGTCGACCACGTCGTGGTCGTGGCTGTACAGGTGGACGCCGTCAGAGATGGAGACGCGGTCGCCGATAGTGAGTTTCCCCCGGTCGTCGAGGTGGACGTCGTCGTGAATCACGGTGTTGTCGCCGACGGAGATGTTGTGACCGTACGTGAACGTGATTCCCTTGAAGAACCGGCAGCCCTCGCCGCACTCGTCGAACAGGTGGTTCGCGAGCATCTGCCGGAACCGGAGCGCGAAGTGGATGTTGTCGGCCATCGGCGTGGCGTCGAACTGTCGCCAGAGCCACTGGAGGTACTTCGACTCCGTGAATCGAGACTCGTCTTTCTCGGCGTAGTACTCCGACTCCAGCGTCGCGTTACACGGGTCGTACCCCTGCAGTCGGACGCGTTCTGCCGCCGAGAGGTCCTCGCCGGACTGCCAGCGTTCGTACGCCTCTCGGTCGCCATGAAGGTCGACGAGCGTCTGGGTGACCACCTCGCACGTATCCTCCTCGGAGGACAGTCGGTCGTCCACCTCGTCGATGAACGCTCGGACGTTCCGTTCCGCCTCCGCGGGGAGAGAGACGTGGACTTTCGTCATGGGATTCGCGTTCGTCCCCGACGAACTAATCCGTTCGGTTGTGTGTGCCTATCGAGTAACCGCACCGAGACGTTCGGAAGTGCGTCGTACCGTCCCGAACCGAGTCACTACACTCGTAGTAAAGAGTCCGAGACCGACGAACACTTTACACAGTTCGCGGAAGGGTGGTGTATGAGCGAACACGAACGCCGAGACGACGACCGGTCGGCGTGGACGCGCGGTCACGCCGCGGGCCTCCGACGAGACGACGCGAACGTCGCACCCATCATCTACCCACCTGAGGCGAAGGTGGACGACGAACTGCACATCTGGGACACGTGGTGGCTCCGGAACCGCGACGGGACGCCCGCCGAAGTCGGTGGGTATCGCGTCGTCGTCGCCCTCACCGCGTCCTCGGAACTCCTTCCCGGCAAGCGCCACGACGTGGCGACGCTCCGCTACTTCTACTCCGAAGACGGGAAGCACTGGGAGACGGGGGGGCGCGTGTTCGAGGACGGAGGCGCACTCGGCTCTCGGCAGTGGGCGGGCTCTGCGCTCTACGACGACGGTGACCTCTACTTCTACTACACGGCCGCCGGAGACCGAGACGAGTCGGAACTCTCCTACACGCAACACCTCGCAGTCGCCGAGGGCGGGAGCCTCACCGCCGACGACGACGGCGTCCACGTCGAGGGGCCGTGGGACCACTCCTCGCTCCTGCGACCGGACGGCGAGTGGTACGAGAGAGAAGACCAGAGCCGTGGGATGATATACACGTTCCGCGACCCGTGGTTCTTCGAAGACCCCGAGTCGGGCGAGACGTACCTCCTGTTCGAGGCGAACAGTCCGGTCCCCGAGGGCTCCGACGCCTGCGGCGGCGACGCTCACCAACAGGAGTTCAACGGGAGCGTCGGCATCGCTCGCTCGCCGACGGGCGACCCGACCGACTTCGAACTCCGGCCGCCGCTCTTGGACGCCGTCTGCGTGAATCAGGAACTCGAACGCCCGCATCTGGTCGTCCGCGACGGCACCTACTACCTGTTCATCTCCAGTCACCACCACACGTTCGCGCCCGGCATCGAGGGCTACGACGCGCTGTACGGGTTCGCCGCGGACGACTTGCGAGGCGACTACGAACCGCTGAACGGCCACGGGATGGTCCTCACCAACCCGCAGAACGCGCCGTTCCAAGCGTACTCGTGGCTGGCGTACGACCACGGCGACGAACTCCTCGTCACCTCCTTTTTCAACTACTTCGACTACGACCGCCCGTCGATGGACGACGTCGCTCTCCTGCCCGAAGACGAGCAGATGCGGCGCTTCGGCGGGACGTTCGCACCGACGGTCAGAATCCTCCTCGACGGGACGGAGACGCGAATCCGCGGCGAACTCGAACACGGCCACCTCCCCCTCGCCCGCGAGTCGCTTCCGGCGGACTGGTGGGAGGGCGACGCCGAACGCGACCCGCGCGGCTACGGCTACTGAGTCGGCCGCGACGACTCGCCCGCCGGGAACACCGCGTCTATCTCCCACGCGTCCACGGACGACAGTTCCACGCCGCCGCCGACGGCCCGGAGCGAGACGCCGTCCGCGTCCGCGCGCGTCGGGTAGACGCGACTCGTCAGGCACCGACGCTCGTTCGCGAATAGTTCGACGACCGACCCGTCGACGAACGCGCGGAGCGACAGCGAGTCGCCCGCCACCGGCATCGTCTGCTCGTCGGTGTCCGGAACCCGGTCCAAAGCGCTCTGTGACCGGTCGACCGTCACGGCGTCGCCGTCGTACCGGACCACCGTTCGCTCGTTGCCCGCGGGCGACTCGAACAGGCCGAGTTCGAACGTCGCGTCGGCGTCGACGGCAACCTCGACGGCGAGTTCGTAGGCGTTGCCCGAGAGGGCGAGCGTCCGCGACTCCCCAGGCGCGAGCGTGAAAGCCCCCGTCCCGACGTGTCGCGCGCGGAGGTCCGTCAGTTCCGCGGCGGGGCGTTGGCGGAGTTCGCCGTCTTCGACCGACAGTTCGCGCGGGACGGTGAGGAGGCCGGACCACCCGGCGTGCCACTGCGCCTCCACGTCCCGGGCTTCGGGTACCCATCCCCACGTGAGGATGCGGCCGTCGTCCGCCTCGGTGGACTGCGGCGCGTAGTAGTTCCCGTAGTCGAGGCGTTCGCGGTGCTCCACCTCGAACGATGGGTCCGACAGCGACGCCGTGCCGAGGAAGTACTCGACGTGGCTGTAGTTCGAGACGTGTAACACCTGTTTCTCGCCGAAGTCGAGGAGTTCGGGGCACTCCCAGACGACGCCGTGGCCCTCCCAGTCGCCGACGAGAAGCGGACCCACGTACTCCCAGTCGCGGAGGTTCTCCCCGCGATAGAGGAGGGCCGCACCGCCAGTGTCGGCGACGCCCGCGCCGATGAGGTGGTACCACGTTCCGTCCCGACGCCAGATGTTGTGGTCGCGGAACTCCGCGCGCCAGTCGTCCGTCTCCAAGAGGTCGATGTCCTCGGACGGCGCGGCGACGAGGGGGTTGTCGTCGTGTTTCGTCCACGTGTCGAGCGTCGCGTCGTCGGCCGTCGCGAGACACGGCAGTTGGTCGCGGTCGCGACCCCCGGTGTAGACGAGCGTCGGCGTCCCATCGTCGTCGACGACGGCGCATCCCGACCAGACGCCGTCTCTGTCCGGGCCGTCGGGGTCGGGCGTGAGGGCGACGGGGTTGTCCTCCCAGTGGAGCAAGTCGTCGCTCGTCGCGTGTCCCCAGTGAATCGTGCCGTGGAACGGCCCGCCGGGGTTGTACTGATAGAAGACGTGGTACGTCCCCTCGTGTTGGATAATTCCGTTGGGGTCGTTCAGCCAGTGGGCGGGCGGTGCGAAGTGGTAGTGCGGCCGTCGGTGGTCGCCCGCGAGTTCGCGCCGCATCGCGTCGAACCCCGTCGTCTCGTCCGGTCGGTCGCTGAAAGTCGGACGGCGCCCGGCGTCGCCACCGAGGAGTGCGAGGGCGTTGCGGACGATTCGTCGCTGCGCGTCGGCCATCTCGTAGTCCGCGTGAGGGAGGAACGCCACCTCGGAACCGAGACCGTACGCGTCGCCGACGCCGTCCGCTCCGACGTCCCAGGCGAAGACCGTCTTCTGGGCGACGTGGAACTCCTCGGCGCGTATCGTGGAGGCGACGACGTCGCCCGACGCGGGCAGGACGCGTTCGTACCGCGCGTACGGTCGGGTCACGTCCGCCGGTTGCGTGTGGAGTTCGCGGAGCGGGAACCCCTCGAACAGCGGGTGGTCGTCGTACAGTCGCTTCTTGATGAAACCGCTCGGCTCCGACGGCGTCTCGACGCCGACGGCGTCTGGTTCCACGTCGTCGATACCGAACGGGCCGACGGCCGAGAGCGCGTGAAGCGACAGGAGGAGTCCGCGGCCGGCGTCGAAGAAGCGGGAGAGTTCGTCGGCGCAGGCGGCCGCCTCCTCGCGGACGCGTTCGTCGAGCGGTGTGTCACGGTGCCACCACGCGACGTCGTAGTCGGCGAGCGAAGCGGTGCCGTCGGCGACGGCGGACAGAGAGACGTCCGAGACGTCGGCGACGCTCTCGCACCACTCGCGGGCGGCGCGCTGTTCGTCAGTCAGGTCGGCCGCGCGGAGGAACGCGACGCTGACCGGCAGGTCGTCCATCGCTCTCGCGTTCACGACGCGTCGGTATCAACGCGCGGATTCGGGCGAGTGCGACGAGACCGTTCGTTGCGCCGTCACGTCCAGCGGTGCGTCCCCGAGACACGCAGATTTATACAGGTCACATCTAACTCAGGCGTATGGCTCTCACGGTCTTCGCCCTCGACGCACTCGATGCGGCCTTGGTCGACCGCTTCGGGTTGGACGGACTCACGCTGGAGACGAGCGGCGAGTTGGGAACGTACGCACACACCAAGGACGTGCCCCTGACGCCCGAGGTGTGGGCCACCGTCGCGACCGGCCTCTCCCCCGACGAACACGGCGTCAGCGGCGCTGAAGTGACCACGTGGGGAAATCCGGTGCTCGAACTGGCCTCGAAGTTCACGGCCGCGCTCCCCAACTCCACGCGGAAACTGTTGGGCGACGTCGCACGCGACGCCACGGGCGACCGAGACGAAATCGGCGTAACGGACGCCGAGTCGGTGTTCGACCTCCCCGGCGCCGTCGTCCGTAACTGGCCGGGCGTGACCGCCGACGAGGACCTGCGGAACGTCTGGGACCTCATGAGCGAGGCGAACGACGGCCTCGGGAAAGCGCCGTTCGAGCGCCGACTGTACGGCGTCGCCGCCGAGCAGTTCGGCTGGGCCAGAGAGATGCTGAACCACGACGTCTCGCTCGCGGGCGTCCACGTCCACACCCCCGACGCGGCGGGCCACATGTACGCCGAAGACGAGGCGTCGCTCGAAGCCTCGTACCGCCGAGTCGAGGGGTTCGTCGAAGAACACCTCGCGGCGATGGGCGAAGACGACGAACTCCTCCTGTTGAGCGACCACGGGATGCAGACGGCGTTCCTCGGCGACGACGAACCGGGGGCCCACTCGTTCCGCGCGTTCGTCGCCTCGACGACTGACACCGTTCCGAGCGACGTGTACGACGTGGCCGAGTGGATCAGAGCGCACACGCACGAGAGCAACGAGGGTGACGAGGCTCTGAACGTCCCCGAACAACAGCTCAAAGACCTCGGGTACATCTGACCGTTCGACTCTCGAACCGTTCGGGCTAAGTGAGCCGACTCCCAAGCCAGAGACATGAACTACCGGACGCTGGGCGGTTCCGACGTGGAGGTCAGCGAAGTCGGCTTCGGTGCGTGGGTCGTCGGCACCGACTGGTGGGGCGACCGGACGACGCAGGACTCTATCGACCTCATCCACCACGCCATCGAAGAGGGTATCACGTACTTCGACACCGGCGACGTGTACGGCCACGGCGAGAGCGAGAGAGTCGTCGGCGAGGCCGTCTCCGAGTACCGCGACGAGGTGACGCTCGCGACGAAAGTCGGCTACGACTTCTACAACAACCCGCAGGCGGGCCACGGCGAACTCCCGAAGGAGATGACGGGCGAGTGGGTCAGGTCAGCGACCGAGAAGAGCCTCGACCGCCTCGGCGTCGACCACGTGGAACTGCTCCAACTCCACAACGCGAACGTCGACGAGGTGGACGAGGACGTCCTGGAAGCGCTCGACGAACTGAGAGAGGAGGGCCTCGTCGACGCCGTCGGGTGGGCGCTCGGCCCCTCTATCGGCTGGCTGGCCGAGGGCGACATGGCCATCACAGAGGAGTTCGACTCGGTGCAACTCGTCTGGAACCTCTTCGAACAGGAGGTCGGCGAACACTTCTTAGAGACAATCGAGCACACTGGCTCCTCGACGAGTCTCGTCCCTCGCGTCCCGCACTCCTCGGGCCTCCTGAACGAACAGGTGACGCCCGAGACGGGACACGACTTGGACGACCACCGCGGCTTCCGGCCCGACGCCTGGTACGAGACCGGATGGGAGAAGTTGGAGACGCTCCGGTTCTTAGAGCGGGAGGGAGAGCGAACGATGGGACAGGCCGCCATCGCGTTCCTCCTCAGCCACGACGCCGTCGCGACGGTGACGCCGACGTTCCACACGAAGGCGGACATCACCGAGTGGGCCGCCGCCAGCGACGTGCCGAAACTCACGGACGAGGAACTGACGCGCGTGAAGGACCTGTACGCGGACAACTTCGGCATCGAACGCGACGACGGGATGGACTCGCTTCGCTCCTCCGTCGACGGCGACGACATCGCCGCCGCCGGTATCGACAAACGGCCCTCCGCGGGGCCGCGAAACTCCGCGGACTGAGATGAGAAAGAGAACGACGTTCGTCGGACTGACCGCCGTCGTCCACGTCGCGCTGGCGGCGTGGATTCGGCGCGACGCGGGCCGGCGCGGAATCGACCCCTCGCCGTGGGACGCCGTGGCTCTCGTCGGCGGCGTTCTCGGCGTCGTCGGCTACCGGCGGTCACGCGAGAACTGACCGACGGCGACGACCGAACTGTTTTTTCAACCCGGTGATAACAATCGGACGATGCCGTTCACAGACGACGGATTCGACTTCGAGCGATTCGTCCGCGACCACCCGTGGGCGTTCTCGTTCGTCGTCGCCGCCCTCCTCGGACTGTTCGCGCTCGTCAACGGCGGGTCCGCCGTCGGTTCGTTCGTCTCCTTCTTTCTCGTCACCGCGCTCCTGACGCTCGCGTACGGCCGCTTCACCGACGACACCGAGTCGAGCAGAGGTCACAGAAGCGAACGTGGCGAGCAAACGCGCGTCGAGACGGAAGACGACCAAGCGCTCGCCCGCCTCCGAGAGCGATACGCCGAGGGGCGAATCGACGAGGAGGAGTTCGAGCGACGGGTGGAGACGTTGCTTCGGACGGAAGACGAGGAGACGACGCGCGAGACGTACCTCGAAGAACGAGCGTCCTAATCCACGGACGGCGGCACGCTTACCCGTCTCGGCCTCCTGCGTCGACCTATGCCGACAGCGTACGCACCCGGCAGCGTCACCACCGTCTTCGCACCCCGAGACGACGGCGAGGGCTCTTTCGGCGTCAGTTTCACCGTCGAAGACGGCGTCGGTGCGACGGTCGAACCCGCCGACGAGACGACCGTTCGACTCGACGGAGAACCGACCGAATTCGAACCCGTCGAGGGCGTCCTCGGTTCGCTCGGCGTCAGCGCCGCCGTGAGCCTCTCCGCCGACGTTCCCATCGGGTGTGGCTTCGGCGCGAGCGGCGCGGCGACGCTTTCGACGGCCCTCGCCGCCGACGCCGCCTTCGACCTCGGCCTGACGCGGGACGACGTCGTCGAAGCCGCACACCGCGCCGAAGTCGCCGCCGGAACCGGTCTGGGCGACGTCTTCGTCCAGGACCGCGGCGGCCTCGTCTGGAACACGGGCGACGGCAGAGAGCGGATGGACCGGACCGACCGCGTCGAGTACGTCTCGACGGGCGGTATCGCGACCGAGTCCGTGCTCGGCGACCCCGCGTCGATGCGGAAGGTGAAGACCGCCGGAACCGACGCACTCGCCGCGTTCGACCCCGACACGCCCCTGTCGAGGTGGTTCGAGACGGCGTGGACGTTCGCCGACCGAACCGGGTTGCCGACGGCGTCCGTGCGGGCGTCCGTCGACCGAGTACGCGAGGCGGGCGGGGCGGCGACGATGGCGATGGTCGGCGAGACGGTTCTGGCCGTCGGCGTCGACGGCGTCCTCGAACGAGAGACGCGAATCACGCCCGACGGCGCGTCCCTGCGCTGACGGCCGGCACGACCCTGTCCGTTCGAACGACCGCGTTCTCGGGGCTTCTCGGCGGGTATAACGACCGATTACGTTCCGGGAACGGTCGGCTTACCGAACGAAAGCGACGGTTTACCTCGCCACAATCGAATCATACCTAAGTAGTCACCAATCAGAGAGGAAACTGCGCAAAGCAGTCGGCGACGGCCGGCGGGTCGGCGCGCAGGTCGGACGGCGGAACTTCCGAAAACGGGAAGAATCCGTCGGCGACCGAACATGGTTGACGACTCCAGTTGCAGTCGGCAGCGGACGGTTGCGGGCGGTCCGAAGCGGTTCCAGTTGCAGTGCGGTTCGGCGGTAGGCACGCGGTGCGGTTCGGCGGTAGGCGCGGTAGGCATGCAGTGCGGTTCGGCGGTAGGCATGCAGTGCGGTTCGGCGGTAGGCACGCGGTGCGGTTCGGCGGTAGGCACGCGGTGCGGTTCGGCGGTAGGCACGCGGTGCGGTTCGGCGGTAGGCACGCGGTGCGGTTCGGCGGTAGGCACGCGGTGCGGTTCGGCGGTAGGCACGCGGTGCGGTTCGGTTCGATATTCTTACGCAGGTTCGAGCGCCCGAGAGACCCCTCCGTTTCCATTCGAAACCGCACGACGAGAGTTCGAGGATGCTGCAGTGGTAGTGTCTCCCTACGTGACTAGTCGGAGCGGAACTCACTTCGACTGTCGTGAACAGACCCCCGTTTCGTCGGGCGAGAGCGTCCTGAGTCGCGTACTGCTCTCGGCGACACCGAGTCGTACGAGTTCGCCGCCGAGGGCGTCGCCGCTTCGTCGGCACAGCTCTCACTTCAGTACAGAGTTAGCTATCGCTAACTTACGTTTGGAAAGCAGAGGTGGCCTCGTGGTAGAACAGTACTTAATCATCTTTGTACCGCTACGTCGGGTAATGTCCACGACAGAAGCCGACAAAAATCGGTGGCTGATCGCGCTGTCCGCAGTCGCCATTCACCTCTCCATCGGGAGCATCTACGCGTACAGTATCTATCAGATTCCGTTGAACGAGACGCAGGGGTGGAGCACGTCGAGCGTCACGCTGGCGTTCTCCATCGCCGTGTTCGTGCTCGGAATCACGGCGGCGTTCCTCGGGAAGTACGTCGAGAAGTACGGTCCGCGGAAGTCCGGTCTGGCCGCGGCCGTCCTGTACGGTCTCGGCATGGTCGGGTCGGGGCTCAGCGTCCAACTGGGCAGTCTCCCGCTGTTTCTCGCGACGTTCGGCGTCGTCGGCGGGATGGGTATCGGACTCGGCTATATCTCGCCCATCGGGACGCTCGTCGAGTGGTTCCCCGACAGACGCGGGATGGCGACGGGCCTCGCGGTCATGGGATTCGGGGCCGGTGCGCTGCTGACCGGACCGCTGGGGAACTTCCTCATCCAGAGCTTCGGCGTCGCGCCGGCGTTCTACGCGCTCGGAGCCCTCTATCTCGTCCTGATGGCGGCCGGGGCAAGCTACCTCGCCAAACCGCCGGAAGGCTGGCTCCCCGCCGGGATGGAGGACGAGGAGAACGCCCAGGAGAAGGCCAAGAGCGCGCTGTCGGGACTCACCAATCTCTCCGCGACCGAGGCGCGCACCTCCCCCCGGTTCTGGATGGTGTGGCTCATCATCTTCATCAACGTCTCGGCGGGCATCATGCTGCTCGCGTTCGCCTCGCCGATGCTGCAACAGATCGCCGGCGCGACGGCGACGACGGCCGCGTTCATCACCGGCTACATCGGCATCTTCAACGGCGGCGGGCGCATCTTCTGGTCGACGCTGTCGGACTACATCGGCCGGACGACGACGTACGCCGCGTTCATGGTCATCCAGATAGCCGCGTTCTTCGTGATGCCCGCGCTCACCGGTGTCTGGATACTCTCGGCAGCCATCTTCCTCGTCATCACCTGTTACGGTGGCGGGTTCGCCTGCCTCCCCGCGTACCTCAGTGACCTCTTCGGCACGGAGGACGTCAGCGCCATCCACGGCTACGCGCTGACGGCGTGGAGCGCCGCCGGCATCGCGGGGCCGCAACTCGCGTCGTTCGTCCTCGAGACGACGGGGAACTACACGACCGCACTGTACGTCGTGAACGGCGCTCTCGTCGTCGGCCTCGTGACGGTCCTCGCACTCCGCTGGCGCATCGGAAAGCTCCAGGAACAGGGCCCGGCGCGACGAACGGGCGCGACGAGCGACTGAGAGAGCCGCTCACTCCGTTCGCGGACCTACGCTAAGAACACGTGTCGCGGGCGGTCAGCGAGAACGTCGCGACCCCACTGGACCGTGTCGCGGAAGGCGTCCGAGCGGAAGAAGCCCATCGCGTCCTCGCGGGCGTCCCACTGGCTGGCGATGAACATGTCGTTCTCGTCTTCGGTGTTTACCATCAGGTCCGTGTCCTGGTGGCCGTCGATGTCCGAGAGGAGTTCTCCGACCGTCGCGAACTTCTCGACGAACTCCTCGCGGTAGTCGGGTTTGACCGTGTAGAACATCCCCATCGTCCCGAATCCGGACTCTTCACCCGCACGCGAGACGATTCCGGGGAGTTCCGAGAGGAACCCCGCCGCCGTCTCCGCGGCGGACTGCGTCTCCCAGATGCTCACGACGGCCGACCGGTCGCGCTCGTTCGCGGTGTAGACGGCCGTCTTGACGTGCGTGCCGTAGTGTTCGAAGTTGCCGCGCAGTCCCTCGACTTCCTCGAACAACTCGTCTGCATCCGCCTCGGAGTAGAGGACGGTGGCGTACACGTCCTCGCCGTGCGGCTTGCCCGCGTAGATGTTCAGGTCTTCGAGTTCGCCGCGAATGCTCTCGGTCTCGTCGCCCTCGCCGGAGTCGCCGTGCGGTGCGTCGCCGTGAGCGTGTCCGCTGCCGCCGCCGGCGGAGCCACCATGGCCGCCGCCACCGTGGGGAGAGTCGCCGTGCGCGTGGCCGTGTGCCGACCCGTGCGCGCCGTGTTCGGCGTGTGCGGAGTCTCCCTCGTCCGTCGGGACGGACTCGCCCGCGAGGTACGCGCCCAAGTCTGCGGGCGGGAACCGGCGTCCGACGTAGAACTCGCCGAACTCGCCGTACTTCGAGGACGCCTCGTCGAAGCGCATCTCGTAGACGATGTCTTTGATGTCCGTCGGGTCGTCGGCGAACAGCGTCACGCCCCACTCGTGGTCGTCGAAGCCGACGGAGGAGGCGATGACCTGCTTTATTTTCCCGGCGAACTCCCGGCCGGTGTCGCCGTGTTCGGACATCATCTCCGCGCGGTCGTCGAACGGCAGGTCGTACCAGTTGTGCGTCTCGCCGCGGCGCTTCGACATCGGATAGAACGAGACGTACTGGTCGTCGGGAATCTCGGGGTGGAGTTTCCCCTCCATGTACCGACGGAGACCCTCGTCGACGTCGGCGTCCTCGTCCTCGAAGTAGTCCTGCGAGACGTAGCCCGAAATCTCGGTGACAGAGACGTAGGAACTGGTCTGTTCGGTGAAGTTCGCGAGCGACGTTCGCTCGAACTGCCGTTCCGCGCGCGAGAGGTCGTCTAACGTCGGTCGGAAGTGGACGACGAGGAGGTCCGCTTTGTGTCCCAGGACGGAGAAGACGGCCGAGGCACCCTCGTCGGCGTCTTCGACGTTCTCGTGCGTGCGGAGGTACTCGACGCCCTCGCCGACGGCGCGGTCCCGTTCGTGTTCGGGCGCGGCGCGCCACGCGTCCCAGTCCACGGTTCTGAAGTCGTGCAGGACGAACCAACCCTCGTCGGTCGGTGGGGCTTCTGGCATGGGAGAGGGTTAGAATCCCTCCCGTATGGGAGTTGCGAGTCCGGTGCGTCGTTCGTGAACGAACCTGACGAACATGCAGAAATTCCCGCGACGACCGAAACCCTTTCACGGAGTGGATAGGAACTCACGTCCGATGCGGAAGAGTGGCCCCCCGAAGGGACTCATCTCGTACCTCGTGCTCGAACTCTTAGACGAGAAGCCGCGGTACGGCTACGAGATACTGAAGGAGATAAACGACATCAGCGGTGGCCACTGGGAGCCCTCCTACGGGTCCGTCTACCCCATCCTCTACAAGTTCGAGGACAAGGGCTGGACCACCCGAGTCGAACGCGAAGAAGAGTCGGACAGAAAGTACTTCGAACTCACGGACGCCGGCCGCGACGAACTCGCGGAGAAACGCCGCGATTCCGGGTCGAAAGCGGCCGACTTCGTCGACGTCATCCTCGGGTTCTACCACGTCTACGTCGCCTTCGCGACGGACGACCGGTTCGAGGTGGAGACGCCGGAGGGACTGTTCCGGTTCGACGAGACGTTCAGTTCGTGGATCATCGAACAGCTCATCCGACACCACGAGCGAGACTTCGGCACGTTCGAGCGAATCGACGCGACGCCCGAAGCGTTCTACGAGCGAGAAGGCGTCGAACCCGACGACGACTGACGCCGGAGGAGTCCGTCGCCCCTCGCCTCAGCCGCCGCCCGCCGCAGCGTCTAGCCGCCGAGAATCGTCGGCCCGAACACGAGCAACATGAGCGACAGCAGCATCGTCAGTCCGACGCCCGTCGTGATGGTTCGGACGACGGTGTACGGTTCGGACACCGGGAGGCGCGAGACGACCGCCTCCGTACTCGTCCGGAGGATGCGTCCGCCGTCCAGCGGGTAGCCGGGGATGCAGTTGAACATCGCCAGCTGGAGGTTTATCCACGCCATCCAGAAGCAGACGTTCGCGAGGAGGAACACCCCCGAACCGAGGAAGTCGAGCGGCCCCGCGATGCTGTAGAAGTTGGCGACGTTACCCGTGAAGCCCGGGAAGTTCGGGATACCGAGGACGAGCGACGCGAGAGGGAGGATGAGCGCGACGTAGACGGCGCTGAGCGGCGAGTCCGCGATAGCGCCGGAGATGCCGAGGGCGTCGGACCCGCCGTCGCCGCCGAGAAGGGCGACGTACGTGCCCGCGGGGTACGACTGCACGCCGAAGTCCGTGAGGAGGAGGCCGCTCGACCCGGGGAAGAGGTTGACGCCGAGGAAGCCACCGCCGTCGGAGGGGTTCTCGCCGAGCGTCACGTCGTACGTCCGCAGTTCGCCGTCGTCGTAGAGTTCGACCGGGACCGTCTCGCCGGGGCGCGTCCCGTCTAAGACGCGGTCGAGGTCGGTGGCGGACGCGACGCGTTCGCCGTCGATGGCCGTGACGATGACGCTCCCGTCTGTGGGTGCACCCGCACTGGCGAGCGGCCCGTCCTCGGCGACGCGAGTGATGTACGCGCCGACGGGGATGGTCACGTCGCCGCGAGAGGTGGTCACCGTGGCGAACCGGTCCTCGCCGACGGCTTCGACGAACCCGGTCTGGGTGTTCACGGGCGTCCCGTTCACCGCGGTGACGGCTATCGGGTCGTCACCGACCGAGAGGTTCGCCGGGTTTCCCGCGACGGACCCGGCGACGATGAGCGACCGCTCGACGGTGACCGTCCGCTCGTCGGGGTCTGCGGCGCTCTCACCGCCGTTGAGTTCGACTTCGACCGAGCGGTCGTCGGTCGACTGGAGCGCCGACTCCAGCGTCGTCTCGTTGTCGACGGCGACGCCGCCGACGGCCGTTATCCGGTCGCCCTGACCGATACCGGCGGCGGCGGCGGGCGACCCGTCGTACGACCCCGCGACGGCCATCCCGGGTGCGACGGCGATAGAACCGATGACGGGACCGAACAGGAGAGCGAACGCGACGATGGTGACCGCGAAGTTGTTCGTCACACCTGCGGCGAACATCCGCGACTTGCCGCCGCGGGAGGCGTTTCGCTGGCTCTCCTCGTCGGGTTCGACGAACGCCCCGAGCGGGATGATGGTGAACAGGAAGAGACCCATCGACTCGATGTCGATACCCTCGACGCGACAGAGGATGCCGTGACCCCCCTCGTGGACGACGAGTCCGACGAGGAGGCCGAGGACGATTTCGGGAGCCACCGAGAGCGGCAGGAAGTCGTTGACGCCCGGGATGACGAGGAAGTTCTGCGGCTGGTTGACCGCCGAGGGCGCGGGCGGGTTCCGGAGGATGAATATCCCCTGTACGAGGAGGAACAGGAACATCCCGACCATGATGACGAGTGCCGCACCGAGGCCGAGGTTGGTCCACGCTCGCCAGAACCGCTTGGGTCTCGCGACCCAGTCGATGAAGTCGCGCCCCCGTTTCGTGTGAACGGTCGTGAACGGACCTTGCACGCGAATCGACGACGGGAGGAGGCCGTATCGACGCAGGAGGAGGGCGACGAGAGAGTACGCCAGTAGACCGACGAGAACCCACAGTAGGGTGTTCATCGTCGGAAAGGAGGGGGTCAGCGCTGAAAGACGTTCGGGTTGCCGCGGACGCTCACTCGTCGGTCGGTTCGACGCCCGCCTCCGCCTTGTCGTCGTCCAGCGGAATCTCGGCGAACTCCGAGTCGTCGGGCGCACTCGCGCGGCGAGAGAAGAGATACGCCGCCGCGGCGACGGTGGCGACGACGAGGAGGACGCGCAGGAGCGTTCGTCCCCTCGAAGACGACTCCGTCTCGTCGTCGTGAATCGGAATCTCGACGGCGTCGTCGGTGGAGTCGTCGTCGGTTCGTCCGCGCCCGAAGTTGAGTTCGATGAGTGCCATTGTGACCTCCGCACGACGGGTGACACGGGAAGAGTACGCCGGGTCGGCGTCTGTGGCCCGTCTAACGTAGATGAGGGGTACGCGAGACGGTGACATAAATCTGCCCGCGTCGCCCGAAACACTATCCGTGAGAGCGAAGAACGCTCGCCCGAGAACGATGTTCGACGGGAGCCACTACGAGGTCCGACAGAAGATACGCATCGGGAACAAATACCGCGTCTACGAGGGCGACACGGCGATTCTGGAGTCCAAGCAGAAGAGGTTCAAACTGAAAGAGGACTTCCGCTTTACCGACCCCGACACGGGCGAGGAACGGTTCCGCGTGAAGGCCGACAGCGTCCTCGACGTGGCCGCCGCGTACGACATCGTCGACTCGGAGACGGGCGACCGAATCGGGTCGGTCAAGCGCAGCGTGATGTCCTTCTTCAAACACGAGTACGAACTGCTCGGTCCCGACGGGCAGACGGTGGCGACGGTCCGAGAGGACAGCACGCTGATGGCGTTGCTTCGCCGCCACGTGACGACGTTCATCCCGTTCAACTACGACATCGTCTCGCCGTCGGGCGAGAAACTGGGCGACGTCTCCGAGGCGTTCTCCTTCCGGGACAAGTACCAGATAGACCTGACGGGTGACGTCGACCCCCGACTCGCCGTCGTCGGGATGGTCGTCATCGACGCCATCGAGGAGAACTGAGTCGGTCCGCGACCGACTACTCTTCGCGCCGCAACCGCTTCACGACGAACTGCTGGTCTAAGTCGCCGAGGAACTCGCCGAGACGCGGCCCCTGCGTCTGGTCGAAGAACAGGCGGTAGCCCGCGCCGAACAGGTCGCTCACGTCGATGTCGTGGCGTTTGGCCGTCTCGTATATCTCGCCTTGAATCTCCTCGCCGTCGTGTCCGTCCTCGACGAACGTTGCGAGGTCCTCCAGAGCAGCGGCGACGTCGTCTCCGAAGTCGGTCTCGGGCATCTCGACCTGCAAGCGGTAGTTGTACGCGTTGTCCATCTGCTCGGCCCACGCGCGGGCTTTCTCGACGCGTTCGAGCGCCTCTTCGATGGCCCATTCGGGCGTCTCGTCGGTGAAGTGGCCCTCGTTGTACGCCATCTGCACTCTGAGGTCCCTGTCGTCGGTCATCCCGAGGACGGCCGCGAACGTGTACGGGAGGCGAACGCGGTCCTCGCGTACCTCGTCGACGACGAACGGGTATGCGCGTTCGGCGACGGCCGTGAGCGTCTCGTCTTCCACCTCGCCGAAGTACGCGCGTTCGAAGCGGTCGAAGTCGTCGACGAGTTGGTCCAGGCGCGAGAGGTCCAGATTCCGGGCCTTCCGCGGGTCCAGACTGAAGAAGTAGCGCAGGACTTCGGGTTCGAGGAGTTCGAGAATCTCCGGGACAGTGACGATGTTCCCCGCCGACGACGACAGTGCCTCGCCGTTCAGCGTGAACCACTCGTACGTCATCGGGACGGGCGGTTCGATTTCGAGGACGTTGCGCGCGATGTCCTCGCCGGACGGCCACGAACCTTCGGCGTGGTCCTTGCCGAACGGTTCGAAGTCGACGCCGAGCACCTGCCACTGGCCGGGCCACTCGAACCGCCACGGGAGTTTGCCCTCTCTGAACGTCGCCGTCCCCTCGTGGCCACAGCCGTCGATGGTCTGGTCGCCGACGGTCAGGTCCGTGCAGACGTAGTCGACCGTCTTCGAGTCGAGGTCGATGTCCGTCACCGTCTCGGTCACTTTGCCACACTCCTCGCAGACGGGGTTGAACGGGACGTACTCCTCGTCGACCTTGTTCTGGTACTTCGAGAGGACCTCACGGGCGTTCTCGACGTCCGAGAGGACGCGTTCGACGACGGGGTCGAACGTGCCGTCCGCGTAGAGGTCGGTGTTCGAGAGCATCTCGACCGGGACGCCGAGACGGTCCGCGTCGGCCTTCAGCAGGTTCGCGAAGTGCGCGGCGTAGGAATCGGCCTCGCCGAACGGGTCGGGAATCGAGGTGTAGGGCTTGCCGAGGTTGCGCCCGAGAGCGCCGGCGTCCACGTCGCCGAGACCGACGATGTTGCCGTCGGGGTCGGCGAGTTTTCGGGGGAGCTTTCGGAGCGGGTCCTTGTCGTCGCTCGTGAACACCTGACGGACGTCGTAGCCGCGTTCGCGGAGCACTTCGGCGACGAAGTAGCCGCGCATTATCTCGTTGAAGTTGCCGAGGTGGGCGACGCCGGACGGCGAGACGCCGCCTTTGATGACGACCGGTTCCTCGGGGTCTCGCGCTTCTATCTCGTCGGCGACGGCGTCGGCCCAGAAGGCGTGGTGGGTCGGCCGACCCTCGGGTCCGTCCGGGTCGTCAGTGCGGTAGTCGCCGGTGGCCACGTCGGAGGAGGGGTCTGCGTCGCTCATCTATCGCTGGGCCCAGTAGCTCGGTTCGTCGTCGGTTCCCTCGGGGATGATGTCGGTGCCCGAGTGCTCGCCGCGCATGACGGCGTGTTCGATGCGCTCGGGGTCGGTGCCGTCCAAGACGATGGTTCGCATCCCGGAGCGTTCGATGAGTTTCGCCGCGAGGAGGTCCACCGGCGCGGACGCGCCCGCGTCTCGGCTCATCGGCGCGATGACGTCGACGAGTTCGGAGGCCGAGAGCTCCTCGAACTTCGTCGCGTCGGCGTCCGTGCTCGGGTCGGCGTCGAACACGCCGTCCGCGCTCGTGCCGTAGACGAGCAAGTCGGCGTCGACGTACTCGGCGAGGGCGGCGGCGACGGCGTCCGTCGTCTGTCCGGGCATGACGCCGCCCATGACGGAGATGTCGCCGCGGCGGATGGAGTCGCCCGCCTCCTCGTAGTCGTGCGCCACCTTCGGGTCGACTTTCGGTCCGAGGGCGGCGATGAGGAGGCGTGCGTTGATGCGCGTCACGTCGATTCCGATCTGGTCCAGTTGGACTTCGTTCGCGCCGAGGTCACGCGCCGCGGTGATGTAGTCGCGCGCGACGCCGCCGCCGCCGACGACGGCGCCGAGTTCGACCCCTTCGCGGGCGAGTCTCTCGACGACCGCGGCGTGACCTTCGACCCGTCTCGCGTCCAGGTCGGGCGCGAGCACACTCCCTCCGATAGAAACGACGACTCTCATTGCAGCGTGGTTGCCACGAACCGGGCTTAAGGGTTATCAACCGTCTCCATGTCGGCCGTGCGGTACGTCTCCGGAAGCGACGCGAGTCGGCGGCGCGGCCGACGTCGGCGGTGAGCGTTCGTCGAGACGGTTCAGCCGATAACGTAAAGCCGGTCGCTCCCCGGATTGCAGGATATGCACGTACTCGGCGCCGTCGGACCAGGGGCGACGGCACTTCTCGAACGGGTCGCGCCGCGCCTCGACGGACGCGTCGCGACGGTGGAAGCGGTCGACGGACGGGGGCCGACGCGGCGCGAGGGCGTCGACACGGCGTACACGCTCGGCGACGGCGGGTGGCGGGCGGCGGGTGGCGACTCGTCTCTCGAAGCGGTGTTGGACGACCTCTCGGCGGACCACGACTACGCGCTCCTCGCGGGCTTTCCCGAAGCGACCGTTCCGACCGTCGCCCTCGGGGAGGCGGACGCCGCGAACGTCGTCCTCGAAGCGGCCGACGCAGACGAGGCGAGCGTCGACGACGCCGTGGCGGCGGCGGAGTCCGCCGAACCGCACGTGACGCTCTCGACGCTCGTCGAACGGGTCAAGCAGTCACCGCGTGCGGAACGGGCCGGCGCGATAGCGACGTTCACCGGACGCGTCCGCGCGAAGGAGGAGGACGACGACGACCGAACGACGCAGTTGACGTTCGAGAAGTACGAGGGCGTCGCCGAGGCGAAGATGCGGACCATCGAGTCGGAACTGGCGGCCCGCGACGGCGTCGAGGAGGTGGCGATGTTCCACCGGACGGGCGTCATCGAGGACGGCGAGGACATCGTGTTCGTCGTCGTCCTCGCCGGTCACCGCGGGGAGTCGTTCCGCGCCGTCGAAGACGGTATCGACCGATTGAAGGACGAGGTGCCGCTTTTCAAAAAAGAGACCACGGTCACGGAAGATTTCTGGGTCCACGACCGCGAGTAAGGGCCGCACGCGTTCCCGCGTGCGTCTGACGCGCGGCCGACCCGCGGCACGCGCGCCGGCCTCGCCGCGCGACTAATCGGTCAGCGAACCCCACTCTCGGTGACTCTGACCGGTCCGAGGGCGGTTTTAGAACCACCATCTATTCAAAAATTACCTCCCGAAACAAAACGTTAGAGGCCTTTCTAAAATATCTAAAGCATTCTGAGAAGATTTTGAAACGAACGGTTTTCGTCGGTTTACGGCTGAAAGGGGGCGAATTACCCCTAACGTTCACCCCTTTATATACTGTCCCGGCGACTTAGCCAGAATCGAGGTGACACAGAGATGAGCGCAACCGCAAACCCCTCCACCGAACCCGCCGCGAACGACCTGTCGAAAGAGGAACGCCTGAAGCAGTACCTCGTCGACAGAGCACAGGACGGAGAGATGTACTTCAAATCGAAGTTCATCGCGGACGAGGTCGGACTCTCGCCCAAGGAGATCGGCGCGCTGATGGTGAAACTCCGCGACTCCGCGACGGAACTCACCGTCGAGAAGTGGTCGTACACGAGTGCGACGACCTGGCGCATCGAACCGTCGGCGTGAGCGGACTGTCCGCCCTGACGAGTAGTCCCAGATAGCCGCTGTCGTTCGGTCGACGCTCCATGCGACCGGCGACACCTGACGCCGTCGACCTCCCCCGTTCGACGTCGTCACTCGACGGTCCCCACCGTCACCCATCCTTCCATCTTCGCGACGACACGAGTTTTATAGCCGCGTGTAGCCTACGTCGTGTCGATGGACACAGTCGATTCGGCGGACGTCCCGCCGGTCGAAGCCCTCCACTCGGTCTTCAGACTCCACGAGACGCGCCGCGACGGCGAACGCGTGGTCTACTACGGGGAGTCGTTGGTACCCGAGCAGATGCTCGTCCGCGAGGTGTGGCCCTCCTTTCGACAGGCGGGCTACGAGATTCAGGTGGCGACGACTCCCTCGGGCCGCGAAGACGTCGTCGTCGCGCGTCCCGTGACGAACGGCGTCGACGGCGTCCCGTGGAAGAACATCGTGCTGTTTCTCGCCACCGTCGTCTCGACGATGGTCGTCGGCGCACTCGTCTGGTACTACGTTCCGTTCGCCGAGATACGAGCGAACCCGCTCGCCGTCCTCGAAGCGTGGCCGTTCACCGCCGCCGTCCTCGGCGTCCTGACGGTGCACGAACTCGGCCACTACGTCGCCAGTCGGTACCACGGCGTCGACGTGTCGTTGCCGTACGTCATCCCGTTCGTCGTCCCGTTCGGCACCCTCGGGGCCATCATCCAGATGCGCGGGCAGATGCCCGACAGGGAGGCCCTGTTCGACATCGGCGTCGCGGGGCCACTGGCGGGCCTCGTCGCAACCGTCGTCGTCACCGCCGTCGGTCTGTCGCTCCCGCCGATGAACGTCCCCGAGTCGCTGGTACGGGGGAGCGGGCAGGTCATCGTCTTCAACAACCCCCCGCTTTTGAATCTCATCGCGACGGTGCTCGGCCAACCCGCGAACTACGCCGACCCGACGGTGACCGTCCACCCCGTCATCATCGGCGGGTGGGTGGGGATGTTCTTCACCGTCCTCAACCTGCTTCCGGTGGGACAACTCGACGGGGGGCACATCGTCCGCGCGATGCTCGGCGAGGCCCAGGAACGACTCGCCGCGTTCGTCCCCGTCGTCCTGTTCGGCCTCGCGGCGTACCTCCACTACGTCCTCGGCTACGCGTTCAACGAGTCGGTCGGTCTCTGGGCGTTCTGGGGACTCCTCTCCGCGTTCGTCGCCTACCGCGGCCCGGCGAACCCCATCGACGACTCTCCCATCGGACCCGTCCGGATGGCCGTCGGCGTACTGACGTTCGCGCTCGGAGCGCTCTGTTTCCTCCTCGTCCCCATCGAGGTCATCACGGTGTGAGCCGTTCGCTGACAGTCTCTCGGCGCTGAGTTAACTATATCTCTCTCGTGACACGACTTCGAACGCTCTCGCCTGCCGAGAGCGAGGTAAATCCTATGCGATACACAGGCGACGGGACGACCCGACGGTCGTTCCTCAGGGGAGGCGTACTGGCGACGGCCGTGGCGGCGGTCGGACTACCGACGGTAGCGGGGACAGCGGTGGCGAAAGGAAAGAAACGGAGACCGGGAACCGTTCCGGTGTTCGAGAGCGACGTCGGCGACCCGGGCGAGGCGGGCAAGACGTTCTACCGGGTCGCGCAGGCGGGGACGGCGGCCGACGACTTCGTGAAGGGACCGGAGAAGGCCCCGTTCGGGTCGGGGAGCGTCGAACTCACGACGAACGGTCCGGGAGACAGACTGTTCCTCTACAACTACGACTACGGGACGTTCGACGTATCGACGGGCACCGAATCGAACGACGGGGTTCCGCTCGCGGCCATCACCGAACTCTCGTACAGCACGTACACGAACGACACCACGTTGGTCCCGGCGTTGAAAATGGAGATAGACCCCGACGGGCCCGGAACGTCCGGCGTCGACGACTACGCGACGCTCAACTTCGAGCCCTACTACAACAACACCGTGACGCCCGGAACGTGGCAGACGTGGGACGTGCTGACCGCGAACGCAGGCGTGTGGTTGAGCGGTACCTCGGGCGAAGGGAGCATCTCGGACCCCGTGACGTGGACGCGACTCCTCGAACTCTACCCGGACGCGACCATCAGGTTCGGATTCGGCGTGGGCGTCGGGTCGGGGTGGTCGGCACCGTCGTTCGTCGGCAACGTCGACGACCTCAGAATCGGCGTCGACGGGAAGACGACGCGGTACAACTTCGAGGCGCGCGGGAACAGCAAGAAGTAGCGCCGCGAGAACGAATCCCGTCGCGGGAACGAATCAGTCGTCCGCGTGCGTGTAGCCCTCGTCCGGGACGGCGTCACCGTCGGCGACGACGTCCGTCTCCGTGACCCGGCCGAGCACCGACACCGGGACCGAGACGGCGTCTCGAACCGCGCCGAGGCCGTCTTCGGGAACGGTGAACACGAGTTCGAAGTCCTCGCCGAAGAACGCCGCCATCTCGCGTTCGTCCGCGGCGTCGCGGGCGTAGTCGGCGACGGCGTCGTGGACCGGGAGAGCGTCCCACTCGAACGCGAACCCGCAGTCCGACGCCTCCGAGAGTTGGTGGAGCGAGCGTGCGAGGCCGTCCGAGGAGTCCATCATCGCGGTGGCGTGAGGGCGGACTGCGACGCCCGCGGCGACGCGCGGCGGGAACCGAAACAGGTCGTTACCGGTCTCGACGTCCCCGGATTCGAACGCTCTGAGCGCCGCCGCACTGCGTCCGAGGACGCCCGTGACGCAGACGGCGTCGCCGGGCGTGGCCCCGGACCGGGTGACGGGCGCGTCCGTCTCGCCGAGCGCCGTCGTCGCCGTGGTGAACTCGCCGTGGGTGTCGAGGTCGCCGCCGACGTACCGAGCGTCGACCGATTCGCAGACGTCGCGCGCGCCCCGGACGAAGTCGCGTAACTCGGACTCCTCCAACGTGGGCGCGCCGTAGGCGGCGACGGCGGCCGTCGCCTGCGCACCCATCGCGGCCACGTCCGAGAGCGAGGCGGCGACGGCGCGCCACCCGGCGGTGTAGCGGGTCGTCCCCGCCGGGAAGTCGGTGGACTCGTGGAGCATGTCAGTCGTCACCACGAGTCCGTCCACGACGGCGGCGTCGTCGCCCGCGTCCGGGAGGTCCGAGGCGAGGAGGCGAAGCGCCGAGCGTTCGTCCATGACACACACTCCCCGGCGGACCGACAAAAACCTCGCCGTCCGGCGTCGGCGTCGCGGACGCCACCACGTGGCACGGCCCCCCGGTTTCGATGGGTTGATTGCGCCGACGTTCGACGCCGAAGACATGGCTCGCGAGAACCTCCGCGCCACGGTACTCGGTTTCCTCGGCGCGTTCGCGGTGTTTGCGCTCCTCTTCTACTTCGCGGGCGTCGAGGAGTTGGTCGACACGCTCCAGATGGCCGACGTCGGCACCGTCGGCCTCGTCGTCCTCACGACGCTCGCGTGGTTGGCGGCGTGGAGTCTCGCGCTCAGAACCGTCCTCGGCGTCCTCGGCGTCGACCTCTCGCTCGCGAAGTCGTTCTTCATCTTCTCGGGCGCGATGTTCTCGAACAACATCACCCCGTTTGGGCAGGCGGGCGGCGAACCGGTCACCGCCTACCTCATCTCGCAGTCGGCCGACGCCGAGTACGAGACGAGTCTCGCGGCGATAGCCAGCGTGGACACGCTGAACTTCGTCCCCTCCATCACTATCGCGCTCGTCGGGGCGGCCTACTACGCCACCGAGGTGACGCTCGGAACGAACCGCAACCTCGTGTTGGCGCTCGCCGCCGTCGTCGTCCTCGCCGTCGCCGTCCCGGCGCTCGGATACACGACGTGGCAGTATCGGTATCAGCTCGAAGACCGAATCGTCTCGGCGCTCACGCCGGCGATTCGGACGGTGGCGCGGTACGTCCCGCGGGCACCGGTACCGACGGAGACGGGCGTCGAGCGGCGTATCGACGGCTTCTTTCGCGCCATCGAGCGCGTCGCGACGAACCCGCGCGGCCTCGCGATAGCGCTCGGCGCCTCCGCGTTCGGATGGTTCTGCCAGATGCTCGGCCTGTGGCTCTCGTTTCGGGCCATCGGCATCGACATCCCGCTCTCCATCGCGATGCTCGTCGTCCCCATCGGGGCTATCGCCGGGGTGACGCCGCTACCGGGCGGCGCGGGCGGCATCGAGACGGTGCTCGTCGCCCTCTTGCTCGCCGCGCCGCTCCCGACGGTGACGCGCTCTATCGCCGTCGCCGCCATCGTCATCTTCCGCGGGGCGGTGTACTGGGTGCCGACGCTCCTCGGCGGCGGCGTGATGGCGTGGGTGAGCTTCGTCGGTTCGAGGTCGTGAGAGGGTCTCACCCCTCGTAGCGGCGATACGATGGCTTTAAACGACGCCATCAAGAACACACACTCAACATGGTAACCCTCTACGACGTTCCGGCCGACGCCCTCATCGAGGAAGTCGCCGAACGCCTAGAAGACCGCATCGAGCAGCCTGAGTGGATGGCATTCGTCAAGACGGGACAGACGCGAGAGCTTCCGCCCCAGCAGGACAACTTCTGGTTCATCCGCGCGGCGTCGCTCCTGCGAAAGGTCGCGATGAACGGCCCCGTCGGCGTCGACCGACTCTCCACGGAGTACGGCGGCCGCAAGCGCGGGTCGAACCGCTACGTCGTGTCGGGCAAACACTCCGACACGGGCAGCAAGAACATCATCCGAACCATCCTCCAGCAGCTCGAAGAGGAGGGCCTCATTCGAACGGCCAAGGGCGAAGGCCGACTCATCACCGACGAGGGTCGTAGCTTCCTCGACAACGCCGGCGCCGACGTGTTCGAAGCACTCGACCGCCCGGAACTCGAGCGCTACGCGTAGACGCGTTTTCGACTCGATTCAGTTTCTCGACACCGCGATTCGAGAGCGACGCCGCCGCGCCGAAGCGTCCGTAATCGTTTTCAAAATTGCGGGAGAACTAGGGGTATGAGCGGGAATCCCGACGACGAGCGACTGGAGAAGCTTCGACAGGAGAAGATGCAGGAGTTACAGAACCGCGCAGAAGGACAGGGTGGCCAACAACAGGGCAACGAGGCCGCGCAGGAAGCCGCCCGCGAACAGGCGGAGGCGCAACAGGACGCGCTTCTCAAGCAGTACCTCACCGACGGCGCGCGACAGCGTCTCAACGCCGTCGAGATGTCCAAGCCCGACTTCGCCGAGAAAGTGAAACAGCAACTCGTCGCCCTCGCGCAGAGCGGCCGAATCCAGGACCGCATCGACGAAGACCAGATGAAAGACCTCCTTCGAGAGCTCCGTCCCGACTCGAAGAGCTTCGACATCCGGCGGCGATAGCCGACGTGGATTTAGCGCTCCTCTACAGCGGCGGGAAAGACTCGACGCTCGCCGCGCTCTTGCTCGATTCGTTCTACGACGTGACCCTCGTGACGGCCCGATTCGGCGTCACGGAAGACTGGGAACACGCCCGCGACGCCGCCGAACAACTCGGGTACGCCTTCGACACCGTCGAGTTGGAGACGAAGGTGGCCGACGAAGCCGTCGCGCGGATGGTCGACGACGGCTACCCGCGGAACGGCATCCAACGCGTCCACGAACACGCACTCGAACGGGTCGCCGAGTTGGACGTGGCCGCCATCGCCGACGGGACGCGCCGCGACGACAGGGTTCCGACCGTCTCGCGCGCGCAGGCGCAGAGCCTCGAAGACAGACACGACGTGGACTACCTCGCCCCCCTCTCGGGGTTCGGCCGACGGGCCGTCGACCGACTGGTCGAGACGAACCTCGACGTCGAGAGCGGTCCGTCGGAGCGAATCTCCAAGGGAGATTACGAGGGCGAACTGCGCGCACTCGTCGCCGAACGACATGGTCCCGAGACGGTCGAACGGGTGTTTCCCGAACACGAACAGACCTACGTCCGCGGTCTGAAGTGACGGCAAACGAACGTCGGGCGGCGACGTGCCGTAATCCGAACGGCTTTCCGTCGACGTAGACAGTCACAGACCAGATGGACTTCTCCCCGGTCGTCCTCCAGTTTCTCAGCCTCTCGCTCCCGCCCGGCGTCGCGTACGCCGTCGTCGCCGCGTTCGTCTGGGGGACGTACATCTTCGCGCTCAAACGCTACTTCGCCGACTACCCCGGCACCGTCCTCACCGTCGTCGTCAACACGACGGCCATCCTGTGGTACCTCCCCGTCACGCTCACGACGCCCGCCGCGGCCGCGTTCGACCCCGGAGCCGTAGGCCTCGGAGACGCGGGCGTCGTCCTCCTCACCGTCGTCACCACCGCCGCCGCGTTCCTCGTCTTCCTCGCCGCCCTCGACGCCGGGGAGGTTTCGTACGTCGCGCCGATAAACAAAGTCGTCCCGGCGTTCGTCCTCCCCATCGAGGTGCTGTTGCTCCACGAGCGACTCGCGCCGATTCAACTCGTCGGCGTCGTCGTCACGACGCTGGCCGTCTACGTCGCGAACTACCGCCGCGGCCGCCTCCTCGAACCAGTGAAGAAGGCCGTCACCGCCCGGCCCGCGCAGTTGGCGCTGTTCAGCGCGATGTGTTACGCCGTCAGCGACGTGGGGAAGCGACTCGTCCTCCAGGAGATGGGGGTGCCGCCGTCGCTGTGGGTGCCGACGTTGCTCGCGGGCGTCGTCGCCGTCCTCCTCCCGTTCGTCGTCCGCGACTGGGTTCCCGTCCGCGAGGACCTACCGAAGTTCGTCCTCGCGGGCGCGGGCGTCGCCCTCGGCGAACACGTCACCTCGCTGGCGTTCGCCGCCGCCCCCGCGAGCATCGCTTCGCCGGTCATCAACACGCAGGCCGTCGTCGCCGTCCTCCTCGGCGGCCTGGTCCTGCGCGAGGAGGCGTTCGGCGTCCGCCTCGTCGCCGCCGCACTCGCCGTCGCGGGCGTGGGTCTCATCGCGCTCTGAACTCCAAAAGACAGATGCCATCGCGGTCACGAGCACTGCCGATGCCAGATTGGTCCCGCCGAGACGTCGTCGTCGGGTTCGGTGCCGCCGCGACGCTCGGCGGCGGCTACTACCTCGCGGAACGCCCGTTCTGCCGTCCCCGCCACGACCCGCAGTGGACCTACGACGGCGAGTACTGGGGGCCGGCCGTCGCCAGCGAGTACGGCCTCCTCGTTCCGGAGGGCTACTCGGCCACCGGCGGCGGTCCGTACCGACTCGTCGCCCTCGACCGAAGTCGGGGACAGGCCCGCTGGGCGACGGTCGCTCGCGGGGGCGGATTCGGCGTTCCGGCCGTCCACGAGGGGACGGTGTACGTCGGCACCGGCGTCGACACCGTCCGCGCGCACGACGCGACGACCGGGCGACTTCGCTGGGAGTACGACGCCGGCGGCGTCGAAGAACACGGCGGCGGTGCGTGGGGTCGACCGCTCGTGACCGACGGTCGCGTCTACGCCGGCGTCTCGCACGCCGCGAATCCGGACGCGGACCCGACCGACGGCGACGCGTTCACGCACCGCGTCGTCGCACTCGACGCGGACGACGGCGGCGAGCGGTGGAGTCACGAAGTGACGACGCAGGTGTGGACCGGACCGGTCGGCGTCGCGGGCGTCGTCGTAGTCGGCTCCGTCGGCGGCGTTCTTCGCGGGTTCGACCCCGAGAGCGGCGACGTCAGGTGGACCGCCACGCTCCCCGGGACCGTCCGGAGACGACCCGTCGTCGTCGGCGATACGGTGACCGTCGTGACCGGAGACGGGACGGTGACCTCCGTCGACGCCGCGACGGGCGCGAAGCGTGACTCGACACGCGCCGTCGAGACGGCGGGCGAACGCCGTGCGGCGACGGCCGTCGCGTCCCATCGCGGAACGGTGTACGTCGGCGGCCAGTCCGGTCGCGTCGTCGCACTCACGTCCGCACCCGCGGCGTCCGAGTGGCCCGTCAGGTGGACGTTCGACACCGGCGTCCCGGTGGGCGCAATCGCGGCGGGCGAGGCGGGCGTGTTCGTCGTCGACCACTCGGGACGGCTTCACGCCCTGACCGACGACGGCGAGCGACGACAGCACGTCGGACTGGTCGAGACGCGAGGCGACCGCTGCGAGTGGCGGCCGGACCGCAGATTCGTGCGAAGCGCCGTGCTCGAAGGCGAACGGCTGACCGTCTCGACGAACTGGTGGACGCGGCGGTTCGGCGTGCGCGACCTGTGAGGAGACGCCGACGAACGCGACGGCGAGGACGAGAGCGAGAGCGCCGTAGTCGAGAGTCGGCTTCAACAGTTTCAAGCGCGGTTACGCCGAATCCCCGCCCATGTACGACCGACTCAAGGGATTTCGTGACTTCTACCCCGACGAGATGTCCGCCCGGCGGCAGGTGTTCGACGCCGTCGAGGACGCGGCGGCGCGCTACGGCTTCCGCGAGATAGGGACACCGACGCTCGAACGCACGCAGATGTACGTCGACAAGAGCGGCGAGGAGATCGTCGACGAACTGTACGCCTTCGAGGACAAGGGCGGCCGCGAGGTGTCGATGACGCCCGAACTGACGCCGACCGTCGCCCGGATGGTCGTCGCCAAACAGCAGGCGCTCTCGAAGCCCATCAAGTGGGTGTCGTCGCGTCCGTTCTGGCGCTTCGAACAGGTCCAGCAGGGTCGCTTCCGCGAGTTCTACCAGACGAACGTGGACATCTTCGGGTCGTCGGAACCCGAGGCCGACGCCGAGATTCTGGCGTTCGCCGCCGACGCGCTCACCTCGCTGGGCCTCACGGCCGACGACTTCGAGTTCCGCGTCAGCCACCGCGACATCCTCGGCGGGTTGCTGGACTCGTTCGACGCCGATGTGGACAGTCGCGAGGCAATCCGCGCCGTCGACAAACGCGCGAAGGTCGAAGACGAGGAGTACCTCGGACTGCTCTCGGACGCGGGCCTCTCGTACGACCAAGCCCGCCGGTTCGACGACCTCATCGTCGGCGGCGACTTAGACGAGATAAGCGAGTTCGGCGGCGACGACGTGACCGACGCCGTCGAGAACCTCCGCGCCGTCCTCTCGGCGGCCGAGGACTTCGGCGCGCGCGAGTACTGCGACCTCTCTCTCACGACGGCCCGCGGCCTCGACTACTACACCGGCGTCGTCTTCGAGTGCTTCGACTCGACCGGCGACGTGTCGCGCGCGGCGTTCGGCGGCGGTCGCTACGACGACCTCATCGAGGAGTTCGGCGGCCAACCGACGCCCGCCGTCGGCGTCGCCCTCGGCGACGCGACGCTCCAACTGCTCTGTCAGCGCGCCGGCGTGTGGCCCGAGGAGGAACTGCAGACCGACTACTACGTCCTCAGCGTCGGCGACACTCGTTCTGTCGCCTCTCGGGTCGCCCGTGACCTCCGCGAACGCGGCAACGTCGTCGAGTCCGACGTCGCCGACCGAAGCTTCGGCGCGCAGATGAACTACGCCGACTCCATCAACGCGGAGACGGTGGTCATCGTCGGCGAACAGGACTTAGCGAACGGCGAGGTGACGGTGAAAGACATGGAGAGCGGCGACCAGACGACCGCTCCCGTCGAGGAGTTCCCCGGCGACGCCGACCGACCGACGTACGACGACTTCGCCGAGTAACGCGGACATCGCGTCGGCACTCGTCGCGGCCATTAGAGCTACGGACGCCCCGCGCGGTCACCTCGTATGACCGACACGAGGCCCAACGTGCTGTTTCTCCTCACCGACCAGGAGCGAGCCGACCTCGTCGAACCCGGCGGCCTCCCGGTCGAGACGCCGAACGTCGACCGACTGCGCGAGTCGGGGACGTGGTTCGACCGCGCGTACACGCCGACGAGCATCTGCACGAGTGCGCGCGCCTCGCTTCTCACGGGACTGTACCCCCACGGCCACGGGATGTTGAACAACAGCCACGAGGCCGACGCCGTCCGCACGGAGTTGCCGGCGGGACTGCCGACGTTCGGCGAACTGCTCGCCGACGCCGGGTACGAGAACGGCTACGTCGGCAAGTGGCACGTCGGACAGACGAAGGGGCCGGAGGCGTTCGGCTTCGAGTACTTCGGCGGGAGCGACGACCACCACGACGAGTTGGACGAACGCTACCGTCGCTACCGCGAGTCGCTGGACGCGGACGTCGGGTCAGAGACCATCGAGGATGCGGTGTACGCCGACGACGGCGACGAGGAGATGCTCGTCTCGGGGACGACGTCGCTCCCGCCGGAGGCGACGCGGACGTACTTCCTCGCGGAACTCACGGTCGACGCCATCGAACGCCGGGCGGAGGGGGGAGACGCGCCGTTCTTCCACCGGACGGACTTCCTCGGGCCGCACCACCCCTACGTCGTCCCCGAACCGTACGCGTCGATGTACGACCCCGCAGACATCGACCCGTGGCCCTCCTACGCCGAGACGTTCGAGGGGAAACCGCGGGCGCACGAGAACTACCACCGCTACCGCGGCGTCGACGACTTCGACTGGGAGACGTGGGCCGAACTCGTCGCGAAGTACTTCGGCTTCGTCACGTTCGTCGACGAGCAGATGGGCCGGATACTCGACGCCCTCGAACGGACCGGACTGGACGAGGAGACGGTGGTGGTTCACGCCGCCGACCACGGCGACTTCACCGGGTCGCACCGCCAGTTCAACAAGGGACCGCTGATGTACGAACAGACCTATCGGATTCCGCTCGTCGTCCGCGACCCGACGCGGGAGACGGTGTCCGAGTCGGCGGCGTTCGTCCGCCTCCACGACCTCATGCCGACGTTCCTCGACTGGGCCGACGCCGAGGTTCCCGACCGGACGCACGCGCGCAGTCTCCTGCCTGTCCTCGCGGGCGACGAACCCGCCGACTGGCCCGACTCGGTGTACGCGCAGTACCACGGCGACGAGTTCGGCCTCTACTCGCAGCGGATGGTCCGCACGGAGCGCTACAAGTACGTCTACAACGGTCCCGACAGAGACGAACTGTACGACCTTCGCGAGGACCCCCACGAACTCCGGAACCTCGCCGAGCACCCCCACTACGCGGAGACGAGACGGGAGTTGCAGGCGACGATGGCCGACTGGATGGACGAGGTGGACGACTCGCTTCGCGGATGGGCACCGAAGACGTTCGAATAGCGCAGGCGGTGAGTCGGGGGAGCGACCCACGGGAAGCGGCCGACGAGAGGACCCGGCGCTCAGAGGTAGCCGAGGTCGGAGAGTCGTTCGCGCGTCGAGTCGGTCATCGGAACCTCGCCGGTGGTCGTCGCGTGTTCGAACGAATCCAGCCACTGGTCGAGGCGGTCCGACAGCAGTCGCGTCCGGTCGTGGTCGCCGTCCGCGCGGTTCCACAGTTCGTCCGGGTCGCTCCCCACGTCGTACAACCACTCGCTGCCGTCGGAGGCGCGGACGTACTTTTCGTCGGCCGTCCGAACCGCCCGGAGCGACCGGTCGTACGAGAGGAACCGGTCCGGCAGGTCGCCGAACCTCCCCGTCAACGACTCCGGCGACGGTTGCGGGGAGAGGTACTCCGCGAACACCGCCTGTCGGGAGTCGGCGTCCGCGTCAGGGTGGAGCGACCGTCCCTGCGTCTGTTCTCGGAAGCCGTCGTCGTCGATTCCCGCCGCATCGAGGAGCGTCGGCGCGACGTCGAGCGTCTGAACGAGTTCCGTTCGCTGACCGCCGTCGAACGGACCGCCGTGCGCGACCATCGGCACGTGTAAGAGCGTGTCGTAGAGGTTGTACTGGTGACCGAAGAAGCCGTGGTCGCCGATGTTCTCGCCGTGGTCTCCGAGGACGACGAAGACGGTATCGTCCCACTCCCCGGCGGAGACGAGTGCGTCGCGCAGGCGGGCGAGTTGGTCGTCGAGGTAGGCGAGTTCGCCGCGGTAGAGCGCGTGCAAGGCGCGGAACTCCCGTTCGTTCAAGCCGTAGTCTCCGGCGTCGTACGCCCGGGGGTCCTGCCGAAGCGTCGTCGCCTCGTCGTACGTCGTGTCGGGCGGCAGGTAGCGTTCGGCGTACTCGCGCGGCGGGCGGTACTCCACGTGCGGTTCGACGTAGTTCAAAAAGAGGAAGAACGGGTCCTCGTCGCTGCGGTCACCCAGCCACGAGTCGACCCACGAAGTGGTCCGTTCCGCCCCGTCGCCCGTCGCGAACTCGTCGTAGACGAGGTTGGCCGCGTTCACCAACGGGTTGCCGTCGAACAGTCGGTCGCAGGCGGCGCGGAGTTTCGCGCCGGGATGCTCCGCTCGGGTGACGGTTCCGAGGTCGGTGTCGGACTGGACGTACTGCCACCCCTTTCTGAACGTGCCGAATCCGCGGTCGAACCCGAACTCGTCGGTCACCCACGTGTTGTTCGAGACGCCGACCGTCTCGTAGCCGTCGGCGCGGAACGCCTCGGCCAGCGTGCGAAGCGAGTCGTCGAGGAACGTGTGACCGCCGTGAGCACCGTGCCGCGACGGATACGTCCCGGTGAAAATCGACGCGTGAGAGGGGAGCGTCCACGGGGCCGGGGAGAACGCGTTCGTGAACTCCGTCCCCGAGGCGGCCACGTCGGCCAGCGTCGACATCGGCGACGTGGACGCCGGGACGGTGTCGCGGGCGCGAACCGTGTCGAGAACCGTGACGACGACGTTCGGACGACTCACCGTCGGTCGCCTCCCGTCGGGTCCGCGCGCCCGGCAGCGGAAGGCCGACCGGAGACTAACTTCCAACCAATCATAGTCAGAAAACTACCCGCTACTCGTTTCGTCCTTCGGGCTGTATATACAGTTCGTCGGGCGAAACCGCGGGCCATAAGTCGAGAGACCGGCGAAGACGACGTGTGCGCGCCTTCCGTCTCGCCTACGACGGCCGACCGTTCTACGGCTACCAGCGTCAGCCCTCCGTCCCGACGGTCGAAGACGCGTTGTTCGACGCCCTCCGCGCACTCGGCGTGTTCGACGACGAGCGGAAACCGCCGCGATACACCCCCGCCGGGCGGACGGACGCCGGCGTCTCCGCGCTCTGCCAGACCGTCGCGTTCGACTGCCCGAAGTGGTGCACGCCGCGGGCGCTCAACGCCGAACTCCCGGGGAGCGTCCGCGCGTGGGCCGCCGCCGACGTGACGGAGACGTTCCACGCGACGCACGACGCCGTCCGCCGGGAGTACGTCTACGACCTGTACGCGCCGGGCGCGGACGAGTCGCTGGCGCGGGCCGCGGCGGCCGAACTCTCGGGCGAACACGACTACCACAACCTCACGCCGGACGACACCGGAACAGAGAGAGACCTCTCCGTCTCCGTCGAACCGGACGGCGACTTCCTCGTCCTCCGCGTCGCCGCCGGTGGGTTCTGCTACAACCTCGTCCGTCGTCTGGTGAGCGTCGTCCACGGCGTCGCCACCGGCGACCGGTCGCTCGACAGCGTCGGGCGGATTCTCGGAGCCGAGCCGTTGACCGGGCGGGACGCCGTCGCCACCGCCGCGCCGGAACCGCTCACGCTCGTCCGGGTGGACTACCCCGGCGTCGCGTTCGAACGCGACTCAGACGCCGTCGAGAGCACGCTCGCCGTCTTCGAGGAGCGACGGCGGGACGGACTCGTCCGCGCTCGCGGTGCAGAGCGGATTCGACGCGGCGTCGCGGGCGAGGAGCCCGCGGGTTCGGCCGCCCGAGACGTTCGGTGACGACGGCGACGCGGTCACTCCCAGTCGGCGGGCCAGAGGTTCGCCGCGCGCATCCCCGTCTCGAAGTCCTCGGCTCTGAAGGCGTCGGCGAGTTCGTCCGTGTCGAGTCGCGGAACCTCGTCCTCGTCGGCGAGTCGCTTCACGAGCATCGCCGCGAGCATCCCGTGTTCGCGGATGTTTCGGTCGTCCACTTTGTCCCGGGTGTCGGCGTGGGTGTGCCCCCATCCGCGGCCGCGTTCGCCGCTGTCGCTGTGGAGTTGCAGCGAGGGGACGCCCGCGCGGACGAACGGCCACTGGTCGCTGAACGGGTGCGGTTCGGTCTTCACGTGGACGGGGTGGCGCGTCTCCGCGGCCATCTCGCGGGCGACGCGGGCCGTCGCCTCCGAGGTGTGCGATATCGCGACGAGGTCACGGAACCGGCCCGCGCCGTCGACGTTGACGACGGCTTTCACCGCGTCGTGGTCGAGTTCGTCGGCGAGATTCTCCGCGCCGGTCAGTCCCGTCTCCTCGCAACCGACGGCGGCGACGCGGACGCCGACGGGGAGGTCGAGTCGCGCGAGGATTCGTGCGGCGGTGACGACGACGGCGATACCGCACCCGTTGTCGAGGGCACCTTCGGCGATGTCGTGCGCGTCGTAGTGTGCGACCACGAGCAGTTCTTCGTCGGTGTCCGGCCCGACGTGGCCGACGACGTTCTGGCTCTCGCCGTCCGTCGTCTCCGCGTCGACGGTCAGACGGGCGACGGCCCCTTCGTCGGCGTAGTCGGTCAGCCACGCGCCCGACTCCTTGCTGACGCCGACGGCCGGGGCGACGGCCTCCTCGTCGAACGTCAGCGACCCCGTCGGCGGGAGTTGCCCGGGAACGTGGTTGACGAACACGAACGCCTCCGCGCCCCGTTCGACGGCGTAGCCGAACTTCTCCATGCGGTGGACGAACCGACCGCCGGGCGGCGTCGTCGTGGAGGCGACGGCTATCTTCCCGTCGATGTCGCAGTCGTCTATCTCGTCCGGCGTTCCGTGCCCCACGTCGACGAGTTCCCCGGTCACGTCCCCCGACGGCGAGTACGGGAGCGCAACCGTCTCGAACGCTCGCTCGTCGTCGACGAGGGAGAGCGACGACGACCCGCGAGACCACGCCTGCATCTCGAAGGACTCCTCGTGTACGTCGTCGACGCCGGCCTCGCGGAAGGCGTCGGCGACGACGCCCGCGGCCCGGCGTTCGCCCTCGCTGCCACCCATACGGTTTCCGAGTCGCGTCAGTCGACTCAGAAAGTCCCACGGATGGGCCGCCGTCCACGTCGACCCCAGTGCCGCCGCCATCTTCGTCTCGTCGTCCATACCACGGCGTCACCGGAGAACGCGAAAGAGGTTGGGGAGACGGCGGACGACGCCGGGAATCGGACAGTCGCGCTCGGCGAGACGTACATCTCGTTACGCGTTTGGCCCTAAATTTTATGCTTAGAAAGGGTGAAAAACAGGTCGATGCCGAAGTGTGAAAACTGCAGTTCGTTCGTGACCACGGAGTACGTACGCGTATTCGCTCCCGAAGGAATGGACAACCCACGTGTGTGCCCGAGTTGCGAAGACAAAGTCAGAGACGGTGGTGGCGTACGGGACGCCCGCGCGACGAGACACTGACCGGCCTGCCCCCCTCCGCCTCACCCCGAACCGCGACCGCTTCTTCTGAACGACGTCGACGGAGACCGAAAGCGACGGCGTTCGATGTCGTCGTCCATCATCGTTCTTCACGAACCCAAACCACTTAGGCAGCACTGATACGTCCCTCGCACCGGTACCAGTAAGTGCGGCACGGGCGAGTCGACGTTCGTGTCCCGCATGGACCGACGTTTCGTCGGTGCACGCGAACGACCGCCCTCGTCAGGCGGAGTTCGCGGGTAGGCACCCCCACCATCCACCCCCACCCACCCACCCCACCCACGCCCTGCTCCCCCGAAGCCGAGTAGTGCGGTGCCGTCCCCCCCACCGCGGCACCGGCTACCGGCCTACTGCCGTCCCTCCTCACCCCCCTCACCCCCCTTCGAAGCTCACACCCAGTAGCGACTGGTGCGGAGAGATACCAGCGGAGTCGCGGACGGCGACGCCACGACGACCGATAGACACGGCGACAATTGGCAAGGCTTACCACGACACCGCGGTTCTCACGAGGTATGAGTTCGGTTCCCGAACGGAGCGACATCGACACCGAGTACAAGTGGGATTTGGCGAGCATCTACGCCAGCGACGACGACTGGGAGGAGGCGTTCGAGGACGTCCAATCGCGCCTGTCGGATATCGCCGCCTACGAGGGGCGAGTGACCGAAGACGCCGAGACGCTTTTCGAACTCCTCCGACTCGAAGAGGCGGTCATGCGCGAGGTGTCGAAGGTGGCCAACTACGCCAGCCTCCGGAGCGCAGAGGACACCCGGAACCAGGAGTACCAAGCGCTACAGGCGAAAGCCGAGTCGCTGGCCTCCGAGGCGCAGTCGACGGCGAGTTTCGTCGAACCGGAACTGCAGGAACTCTCCGAAGAGGAGGTGGCGTCGTTCGTCGAGGCCGAACCCGAACTGGCGGAGTACGAACACTACTTCGACGACGTGCTTCGGATGAAACCGCACACCCGTTCCGCAGAGGTCGAAGAACTCCTCGCGGAGTTGAGCGAAGTCGCCGGTGCCCCGAGCGACATCTACGGCATGCTCTCGAACGCCGATATGACGTTCCCCACCGTGGAGAACCCCGAGGGCGAGTCCGTCGAAATCTCGCAGGGAAACTTCACGAAGCTTCAGAAGCACCCGAACCGCGAGTTCCGCCGCGAGGTGTACGAACAGTTCTACGACGAGTGGGGCGACGTGCGCAACACCGTCGGCACCGCGCTGAAGAACAGCGTCAAGAAGGACGTGAAGTACGCGAACGCGCGGAACTACGACACGGCCCGCGAAGCCGCACTCGACGGCCCGAACGTCCCCGTCGACGTCTACGACAACCTCGTCGAAACCGTCCGCGACAACCTCGACTACCTCCACCGGCACACGGAACTGAAGCGCGAAGCCCTCGGCGTCGAAGAGGTGGAGATGTGGGACCTCTACATGTCGCTGACGGGTGAGGAAGGGCCGGAGGTCACCTACGAGGAGGCGAAAGAGTACATCGTCGACGCCGTCGCCCCCCTCGGCGAGGAGTACCAAGCGCAGGTCGAAGCCGGACTCGAAGACCGCTGGGTCGACGTGTACGAGAACAGAGGCAAGCGCTCCGGGGCGTTTTCCTCGGGGACGTACGACACCCAGCCGTTCATCCTGATGAACTATCAGGACGACATCGCCTCGATGTTCACCTTGGCCCACGAACTCGGCCACTCGCTGCACTCGGAGTTGGCGAAGGACGAACAGCCGTGGCAGTACGCCGACTACACCATCTTCGTCGCGGAAGTCGCTTCGACGGTGAACGAGACGCTCCTCACGCAGTACCTCTTGGAGAACGTCGAGGACGACGAGTTCCGGACCCACGTGCTCGACGAGTACCTCGAACGGTTCCGGTCGACGCTCTACCGCCAGACGATGTTCGCCGACTTCGAACACCAGATGCACACCATCAGCGAGGACGGCGGCGCACTCACGCCGGACCGCCTCGACGCGCTGTACGGCGACCTGAAACAGGAGTTCTACGCGCCGGCGAACGTGGACGACCGAATCGCCCGCGAGTGGATGCGTATCCCCCACTTCTACTACAACTACTACGTCTACCAGTACTCGACGGGCATCTCCGCCGCCGTCGCCATCGTCGAGCGAATTCTGAACGAGGGAGAAGACGCCGCGGCGGACTACCGCGACGCACTCGCCCTCGGCGGGTCGGAGTATCCCATCGACGTGCTCGAAACCGCGGGCGTCGACATGTCCTCGCCGGAACCCATCGAGTCCGCGCTCTCTGTGTACGGCGAGTACTTAGACGAGGTTGCGGCGTTGCTGGACCTGGAATAAGCGACGACGGCGCGGTCGGTGGCCCTACTTCCGCCCGCGAATCGAAGAGAACCGCGTCGACTTGCCCATGTCCGACCGGGAACCGGGGACCGTCGACAACCGGCCGCCCGACCCCGCAGTCGATTGGCGCGGCCGTTCGTCGTCCGCGTCGGCGGCCGGTTCGTCGTCCGCTCCGTCGTCGCTCTCGGCCGCATCCGCGTCGGCGGACGCCGAGTCGTCTTCGAGGAACTGTCGCAGGCGGCCGAGGTGGTCCTGCAGTTCGAGGAGTTCGTCGTCTCCGTCGCCGGCGTCGTCGCCGGTTTCGTCTACGTCGTCGCCGGTTTCGTCTACGTCGTCGCCGGTTTCGTCAGCGCCGTCTTCCGTCCCCTCTGACTCCGCCGCCGACTCGTCCTCGCCGAAGCCACCGAGACGGCCGAGATACTCTTTCAGTTGGTCGAACCCGCCGCTCTCCGCCTCGTCGGCGACGGCGTCGTCCAACCGAGCGACGCGTTCGGTCTCGTCGAGTTCGTCCCACGCGTCGCCCAAGTCGGCCAGTTGGAGGAGCGTCCGCAACCGGACGATAGCCTCCGGGTCGGCGTCGCGGATGACGGTCGGGAGGTCCGTCGGCGACGCGTCGTCGGGGACGTCGTCGAACCCGGCGACCGAGAGGAGTTCCGACAGCGACGCCTCGGAGACGGCCGTCGCGACTCGTTCCGTCGACTCGCGCAGTTCGTCCGCCCCGTCGTCGGGAAGCGACTCACCGTCGACGTCGGCCTGCACTCGCTCGGCCGTCGTCCGCGCGTCCTCGAACGCCGCCGAGAGGTCGGTGTCCGTCATCGGTCGTTACGCTCCGTCGTCGGAGTCGTCGCTCTCTTCGTCGCCGTTCGCGCTCTCCTCGCCGTCGTCGGCCGTCTCGTTGGCCTCTGCCTCGGCGTCGAACTCCTCGACGATGGCGTCTATCATCTCGTCCCGCGAGAGGTTCGCCTTCACGCCCGACTCCTTGGCGATGGACTGCAGTTTCGAGTAGTCCATCATCTCCAACAGGTCGCGGTACGTCTCCTTTCGGAGTTCGTCCATCTCGGTGGATTCGAGCGCCTCGGCGGCCTCGCTCGCGTTCTCGGAGACGGCGTCGGACGCGTCTTCCGCGGCGTCAGATGCGGCGTCTGCGGCGTCCGCGGCGGCGTCCGTCGCCTCGTCGCTCGCCTCCGATGCGGCGTCCGCGGCGGCCTGCTGTTTCTCTTCGAGTCGGTCGACGAAGCCCCGAAGCGCGTCGCCGATAGGCTCTTTGAACTCGGGCTTGGCCAGCGTCCGACCGACGGCGACGAGAAGCGACTTCCCGAAGCGAGCGGCCAGCGACGGGTCGTCGTCGTTCCAGAACGACAGTTTCGACAGGAGCCACCGAACCACGTTCCCCCCGACGAGTCGGCCGAGCGCTTCGCCGAGCGTCTCGCCGACGGACCGGCCCAGCGACTCGCCGTCTAGCTCGTCCGCGACGTCGCCGTCACCGGTCACGACCGACCCGACGTCTATCTCGTCGACGACGTCGTTCGCCACGTCTCTGGCGAGGTTCGGCGAGTCGCTCACGACTCCTCACCTCCGCCGTCGCCGCCGGAGTTGCCGGCCGCGTCGTCGCCGTCGTCCGACGCCTCGTCGCCGTCTTCCGACGCGTCGCCCTCCCCGTCGTCATCGCCGTCACCGCCCCCGCCGTCCGAGAGAAGTGGCGTCAGCACCGTCGCGCCGAGGACGCCGCCGACCCACCCACCGAGGTGGCGGCCGGCGAACGCGCCGACCGTCTCGCCGAACGACGACTCGTCGTCGAACTCGTCGGCCAACGGCGTGTCGGCGAACGCTGCCGCGAAGTCGACGTTCTCGAACGCGCCCGCAATCGAGGTGCTGTCGTCGCTCATGACTCCGACCCGGACCCCGACTCGGAACCGTCGTCGGAGTCGTCGAACATCTGGTCGATCAGTTCCTTCAGGACCGAGGTGAGAATCTCCTGCATCGGGACGTCTTCGAGAGCGCTACTCAGCGACTCTTTCGCCGAGTCGGCCGCGGCGGCGAGTCGTCCCTCGCCGTCGCCCTCTTCACCCTCTTCGTCGTCGCCGCCGCCGAGGAGTCCGTCCTCGTCCTCGTCGCCCGTCAGACCCTCGAACAGACTCCCACCGAGGAAATCCATTAGCATTCCGCCGTCGCCGGACCCGAGCAGTCCTGAGACGCCGTCGAGGAGGTTGCCGAGGAGACGACCCGGACCGCTCACCGCGGACACGTCGAGTTCGACCTCGTCGAGGTCGACTTCGAGACCGAGGACGTCGAGGAACAACCCTTCGAGGTCCAAGAAGAGCACCGTCGTCCCCTCGTCCTCCGACGCTTCCTCGCCCGCTTCGTCCTCGTGGTCTTCGTCGGCTTCGTCCGAGGCGTCCGCGGCACCGTCCGCCTCCGCCGAGGCCTCCTCGTCCTCGCCGTCGGCCGACTCCGAGTCGTCCCCGTTGCCTGATTCGTCGGACTCCGAGTCGCTCGTCGACTCCTCGCCGCCGTCGGTGGCCTCGCCCGAACTCTCCGACTCCTCTTCTCCACCGTCGGTTCGGAGGAGACGCTCGTCCGGCGTCTGCATCGTCTGTAGCGGAGTCGAGTCCTCGCGACTGTCGTCTGTGCGGGTGGAAGCGTCGCTCATGTTGCTCTGTAGGCGCTTCTCTCGGCCCGCATTAATCTATTCTGGCAGTCGAAGCCTGAGAGTCTCTAATTCTGGTGTTTCAGAGATTGTTTGTGATTCGGATTCTCCTCATTTTTGTACGCCGGTCAAGAAATCATAAGGCCAATCCTCCCGCGTCGACGCGTCCCGACACGTCGCCGTCGCTGTCGCTCGCGGGTCTGAAAACGGGCCGGAAGGGACTTGAACCACGGTCGCTTCGCTCCCTGATTCAACTCCTTCGGCGTAGTGACGACACCGCTCGCTGTCGCTCGCGGGTCTGAAAACGGGCCGGAAGGGACTTGAACCCTCGACCGTCTGGTTAAAAGCCAGACGCTCTGCCAAACTGAGCTACCGGCCCTCGAACGTTCATAACTGGTGGGTAGTGATAAGCGTTTACTCTCGCGTAGGCTCTTGTACCCCCCCGCCGTCGGTCGAACTATGTCAGAGACACCGAGCGAAACGCCCCTCGGCGTGTTCACCGACAGATTCCTCCGATTCGACACGACGGACGGGAACGAAGCCGACGCGCAGGCGTGGCTTCGGGACCGGTTCGAATCGTTCGGCTTCGACGTCTACGAGTGGACCGCCGACGCCGACAGACTCGCCTCGCATCCATCGTTCCCGGACGACCCAGAAGAGATAGCCGTCGCCGACAGGCCGAGCGTCGCGGGCGTCGCGGAGTTCGGCGACCCCGACGCGGGGCCGACGCTCGTCCTGAACGGCCACACCGACGTGGTTCCCGCCGACAGGGAGAACTGGTCGTCGGACCCGTTCGAACCGGTCTGGGACGACGGCGAACTCACCGCCCGCGGCGCGGTGGACATGAAGGCGGCCGTCGGCGCGTGCGTGTTCGCCGTACAGGACCTGCGCGAACGCGCGGACGCGGGCGAGGTCGACCTCGACGGGCGCGTCGTCGTCGAGAGCGTCGTCGGCGAGGAGGAGGGCGGCGTCGGCGCGGCGGCCGCCGCGTTGGACAACCCCTACCCGTTCGAACGAGACGCCGCAATCGTCGCCGAACCGACCGAGCTGCGCTGCGTGACGGCGACGGAAGGAACGGTGATGAAGCGTCTCGAAATCCGCGGCCGGGCGGCGCACGCGGCGTCGCGGTGGAAGGGCGAGGACGTACTGCCGCACTTCGAGCGAATCCGACAGGCGTTCTTCGAGTTGGAGACCGAACGCGGCGAGTCGGTGTCGCACCCCCTGTACGAGGAGTACCCCATCCCGTGGCCCATCTGCGTCGGCATCGTCCGCGCCGGGTCGTGGTCCTCGTCGGTGGCCGGGACGCTCACCGCCGAGTGGCGCTTCGGCGTCGCGCCCGGCGAGACGGTGGACGAAGTCGAGGCGGCGTACGAGGAGCGTCTCGCGGAGGTGGTCGCAGAGAGCGAGTGGCTCTCGGAGCACCCGCCGTCGTTCGACCGGTTCACCGTGCAGTTCGAGTCGGCCGAGATAGACACCGACGAACCGGTGGTTCGGTCGCTCCAAGCGGCGATGGCGGAGACGGGACACGACGACACCGACCCCGTGGGGGCGACGTACGGCGCCGACTCGCGGCACTACGTGGCCGCCGGGATTCCGACCGTGCTGTACGGACCCGGCTCTATCGACCAGGCGCACTTCCCGAACGAGACCATCCGGTGGGAGGAGGTGGAGACGGCGCGAGAGACGTACGTCGACGCGGCGACGCGGTTCCTTCAGTCCTCGAAGTAGGCGTCCAGTGCCTCGTCGACGACGTCGCCGGGAGGCCGGTTCTCGACGGAGGCCCGGCGACGGAGTTCCCGGTACTGGTGGTGTGACAACGAGAGGTCGAGTCGACCGAGTGTGACGTCGCGTTCGGCGAGTGCCTCCGCGACGGGTCGGCCGTCGTTCACCTCGCTCGCGACGCGGCGCACCTCTCTGACGGTCAGGTCGCCGTCCAAGACCGCCCACGCGAGGTCGAATCGGTCCGGGCCGGAGACCCGGGCGATGTGCTTTGCGGCCGTGGGCGCGATGCGTCCGCGGGCGACGTGTCGGCGGACGGCCTGCGGGAGGTCGTGGACGCGCGCCCACTTGCGGATGAAGGAGACGGAGACGTCGCCGCCGGCGCGCTCGGCGGCTTCCTTGTACGACCCGACGCCGCGAACGAGCGCGGCGCACGCCGCGGCACCGCGGAGCATGTAGACGTTGTCCTCGGAGCCGACGGTGTTCTCGGAGAACGCGCGGACCGTCTCGGCCGCGCGGGCGACGCTCTCGGGGTCGTCCGGGTCGAACCCGACGGCCTCGCGGGCGCGTTCGCCGGTGACGGCGGGGTCGGCGCGGACTACTGGCTCACCGACCGGTTCCACGCGGTCGGCGGCGAACGAACCCCGTCGGCGACCGCCGTCCGAACGGTGGTCCGACGAAGCCACGCGCTCATCGTCGACGTGGTCGGCGTCGGATACCGGGTCGTCCTCCGTCATTCGTGTCGGAGGGTAACAGACGAGGAGACAAAAGCGTCTCCCTGCGCCGTGCGGTCTGCGAGCGAGGGGGAGAGCGCAGTCTGTCGGCGCGGAGAACGAAGCGTCGCGTCCGGCACGCGACTACTCCTCTCGGCTCTCGGAGAGATGCTCCCAGATTTCGGTACAGCCCGCGCCGTCGTCCAGCGACTGGAGGTGGTCGTCGACGGCGTCGGCGTCGTCGTCTTCGTGGGATTCGGTTGGTTCGTCGGTCGTCGTCTGTCGCGTGGTCTCGCGTTCGCCGGGGCTCATTCGTCTCTGTGGGCGTCGGGGATGTACAGTTCGGGCGCGACGTCCGCCGAGACGTGTTGTCTGTGACCCTGGCGTCGGGGAGTCGTATCGGTCATCGGATACACCCACGGACGCCCGGCGGATAAGGGACGCTGCAGGTGTAATTCGCTCCTCCACTCCGGGGTACCAGAACCGATTTCCGGTATCTTCGACGCGGAATTTTCGAACAATCGGGGGACGGCACCGGATTCGAGAGACGAGGCGGCGTCACCGACAGTGTCGCGGTTTGCTCGCGCCGCCAGAGTGGGGTAGCGGGGCGTCCTAGGGAGACGTATGACAGTTGCTCTCCGCATCCTCGACGACGGCGCGTGGGTGTCCGTCAACGACGACCGGAAAGTGAGCGTGAGCGAACTCTGGCGCTTTCCGGACCCGGAATTCTGCGGATGCGACCTGACCGACATGGTCGTCGAGGGCTTCGTCGAAGTGGGTGTCGACGGGCGGACGATAGAGGTGCGAGCGTACGGGCAGTGCATCGCGTGCGGGGCGTCGGCGACGACGAAATGGCTCCCCGTCGGACGCGTCGTCGACGGGTCGTTCCACGATATCGACCGCGAGAGCGTTCTCACACCGACGGTTCGGGAATAACCGGCAACAACATCCGCTACACGGAAGCACCGGGAAGGGTTGACGGCAGACGGCGTTCTTTGAAGATGGGCGTGCAGTTCGAAGTAAGACCATGCCCACGGACGTAGAGCGGTGGAAGTCAGCGGTGTACGGGAACGAGATTCGCGAACATCTGTTCGAGTTCGCCGAAGAAGGATGGGAGAGCATCCCGGAGGACGAACACGACGCCTGGTTCGAGCGCTTCAAGTGGTGGGGGCTGTACCACCAGCGGAACGGCCAGGAGTCGTACTTCATGATGCGCATCGGGACGCCGAACGGCGTGCTCGAACCGGGGCAACTCCGCGTCGTCGGCGAGATAGCCGACGAGTTCGCGCGCGGACCGGGGACCAACCCCATCTTCGGCGACGCCTACGCCGACTGGACGACGCGGCAGTCCATCCAACTGCACTGGATTCGCCTCGAAGACGTCCCGGCCATCTTCGAGAAACTGGAGGAGAACGGGATGTCCACCCAACAGGCCTGCGGTGACTCCTGGCGGAACATCGTCGGCAACCCCGTCGCCGGGAAGGACGCCCAGGAAGTCGTCGACGCGTGGCCCGTCATCCGCGAACTGAACGAGACGTTCAAAGGCGACGACGACCACTCGAACCTCCCGCGCAAGTGGAAGGTGTCGGTCACCGGGTCGGCGGACGGGTCCGGGCAGGGCGACATCAACGACCTCGCGTTCGAACCGGCGTACAAGGACGTCGACGGCGACGAACAGGTCGGCTTCAACGTCCGCGTCGGCGGCGGCCTCGCCCGCAACGAGGAGCGATTCGCCCGCGACATCGACGTCTGGGTCGCCCCCGAGAACGTCTCCGCCGTCGCCGGCGGTCTCTCCGCACTGTTCCGCGACTACGGCGACCGCGAGAACCGCTACAACGCCCGCATCAAGTTCCTCGTCGACGAGTGGGGTCCCGAGAAGGTCCGGAACGTTCTCCAAGACGAGTACGTCGACTTCGAGATGCACACCGCGGGCCGCGACGTGCGCGAGGAGTACACGTACAACACCGGCAAAGGCGACAGAAACGACCTCATCGGCGTCCACGAGCAGAAGGACGGCAACTACTTCGTCGGCCTGAACGTCCTCGTCGGCCGCATGGGTGCCGAGGACGTCCTCGAACTCGCGGACTTGGCGGACGAGTACGGGAGCGGCGAGGTGCGTCTCTCGCAGCGACAGAACGTCATCGTCACCGACGTGCCCGAAGAGAACCTCGACGACTTCCTCGCGGAAGACCTGTTGGACGACTACTCGCCCGACCCGTCGCCGTTCATGCGTGGGTCCGTCGCCTGCACGGGAACCGAGTTCTGCTCGCTCTCCATCGTGGAGACGAAGAACCGGCAGGTCCGGTTCGCGCGGTGGCTGAAACAGAACGTCGAACTCCCCGAGGACGTCGACCAGTTCCACATCCACCTCTCCGGGTGCACGGCCTCGTGCGCACAGCCACAGATAGCCGACGTGAGCCTCCGGGGCATGAAGACGCGGAAGGACGGCGAACCCGTCGAGGCCCTCGACGTCGGCCTCGGGGGCGGCCTCGGCGACGAACCGCAGTTCGCTCGCTGGGTCACCCAACGCGTCCCCGTCGACGAGGTGCCCGGCGCGATTCGGAACCTCGTCGGCCGCTTCGCGGAGAACCGCGAGGGCGAGGAGTCGTTCCGCGAGTTCGTCGCCCGACACGACGACGAGGAACTCGACGCGTTCGTCGAACCCGAGGAGACGGACTACGACGACCCGATGATGCACAACACGAAGATGACGTGGTACCCCTACGCCGAGGACGACTCGATGGACGCGAGTCCGTCGCCCGCCGACGACTGAGACGCGGTCGTCACCCCTTCTGTCACGGGCGTCACGCACATGGCCGAGCGACGGTAAGAGAGAGATATGCCCAACAGACTGCTCCGCGTGAACGCGTACACGACGTTCGACATGCTCGACGCAGAGGCGGTCGGACACGACTTCACCGAGGAGGCGTTCGCCGTCCTCAACGTCACCGCGCCGCGGAAGAACCCCGACCACGTCCGACTCGAACTCGAACTCGACAACGGCCAACTCGAACACCTGCCGCCGCACGCGGACAAAGTAACGCTCTCGGCCGAGGAAGCGCGCACCCTCGCCGACGAGTTAGTATCGTACGCGGAGAACGTCGAAGCGGCACAGAGCGACGCGGCGAACGGCGACGACGAGTAGCGACTCCCGGGAGAGACGGCACCGCCGAGCGACACCGTCGCTGACGGTGACTCAGTGTCCGAAAGCGCCCACACCCGAAACGGTCGGGCTGCGAGCGCAGGAAAGTGCCGCGTCGAAAGTCGCGACGGAAGGTGGGGGGGTGGGTGGGGAGTTCCGGGGGGATGGAACACCGCCGCGAATGGTGGGTGCCATCTTCGACGCGCGACCTTTTCTACGGACTCGACGTACATATAACCAACACAAACGTGTCTTGTATCCCTACATTCACAAAAGAATGTAATTAACGTGAGAGAAGAATCTACGTCACTCGTCCCACCCGGCGCGTTCGCGCCACCGGGCCTGCTGTCGTCGTTCGGTAACGTGGTCGACGCCGTCGGCGAGGTCCTCTCTGACGTCCGATTCGAGGTCGGTGGCGTCGGCGAGGAGTCCGTCTCGGAACGCGTCGACCAGTTCGTACGTCCAGGCGTCGTCGATGGCACCCGACGGGAGGAGGTGGTCGCGGAGTCGGTTCGCCCACGCCTCGTGCCCGGCCTCGCGGAGGGCCGTCTCGGCGTCGTTCATCTGGTCCATCGCGTGACCGATTTCGTGGTGAAATCGGAGAAGGTCGCCGTACGCCTGATAGACGTGTTCGACGGCGAGTTGGAGGTTGTGAAGCGCGTCGAGTTCCTCGTCGGTCAGGTCGACGTCCGGGCGCGACGGCGTCGGATGGTCGTCGTCCATACGGAATACCTCGTTTCGTCGTGACATACCGTTGTCGGCGGCGTCTCGACCCGCGTGTCGAGCGACGGCTTCGTTCCCGGGGTACTCGCACTGCGGCGGCCAACGAGTCTTTGGTCCTCCCGTTCGGACTGCCTGTCGACATGCTCGACCAGTTCGTGCGAAGCGTAGAGCAAGCGTTCGAACCGGCCCGAGAGCTACTGGTGCCGATACTGTCCGACCCGGCGGTGCTGACCGGGTGGGCGGTTCTCGTCGCCGTCACGCTGGGCGTCCTCTGGTGGGACCTCTGGAACCGCAACGAGGAACTCGGGTCGCTGATGAAGGCCGTCTGGACGCTCGTCGTCCTCTACTCCGGGCCGTTCGGCCTCGCGGTGTACTGGTACACCGGCCGGACGCAGATACCGCACGACTCCATCTGGCGACGCGGATTCCGGTCGACCGCCCACTGTTACTCCGGATGCGGGGCGGGCGAGGTGACCGGGTTCGTTCTCATGATTGGTGTCCTCGCCGTCGAGAGTACGCTCCTGACGGCGGCGGCCACGTTCTCGCTCGCGTACCTCTTCGGGTTCGCGCTCACCGTCGGACCGCTAATGCAGGACGGCGTCGGCTTCTCGGAAGCCGTGATGGACGCGCTCTACAGCGAGACGCCGAGTATCACCATCATGGAGATAGCCGCCATCGGAACCGACCTGCTCCTCGCCGGCGGCGCGAAAATCACCGAACCGCTGTTCTGGGGCGGTCTCGCGTTCTCCCTGTCGGTCGGGTTCCTCGCGGCGTACCCGGTGAACGTCGGCCTCATCGTCGCGGGCGTCAAAGAGGGAATGAGTAACCCCGCGGAGATGGGTGACGACACCGACGCGTCGAACGCGCAGGGCGCAGACTGACTCCCCTCAGGACTTCGTCGCCGTCGCCACGTACAGCGTCCCGCCGTTGTACTCGGTGACGGAACACGACGCGAACGCGTCGTCCAGTGCGCCGACCACGTCCGCGTCGGGGTGCCAGTTGGTCGCGAACTCCGACAGCGGCGTGAAAAGCGGATTGAGTCGGTCCCAGGGCGCGTCCTGAATCGGTCGCGTGTCCACGACGACGAACCGCCCACCCGGGCGAAGCGCGTCGTGAACGGCGCGAACCACGCGTTCGGCGTCCGGCATCGCGGTGAGCGAGAGCGTCGCGTAGGCGGCATCGAACGGCGCGTTCGGGCCACCGACCGGCACGCGAGCGGCGTCCGCGCGGACGACGTGGACGTTCTGCCACCCGTTCTCGGCGATTCGCGTGCGCGCGCGTCGGCACATCCCCTCGCTGTCGTCGACGCCGACGACGGCTCCCGCGGGGCCGACGTCCTCGCGGAGCGCCGGGAAGTTGACGCCGGGACCGCACCCCACGTCGAGGACGGCGTCGCCCGGCGAGAGCGCGAGCGAAGCCACGCCCCGGGCGCGCGCGGCGTCGCCCTTCCCGAACAGGAGCAGTCGCGAGAGGACGCCGAACAGGCGCTGATGGTCGCTCCACCAGTCGTAGACGCGTCGGCCACGCTTCTCGCGAGTCACGGTCCCTCTCCGTCGGGCGCGTCGTAAAAGGCGTCGGTGACGGCCGTCTCGGCTATAGTAGCGTTTGCAAGTCATCACTCACTCGACCGTACGACGGCGTGCGGCCGGGTGAGTAGACAGTTGCAGACGCTACTATAGTTCTCAGACTCGCTATCGGTAGCCCTGCACGATTTCGAACCCGAGGAGACCGACAGCTGCTCCGACTCCGGCGGCGACGCCGAGGGCGACGCCACCGCCAACGCTGCCCTCGCGGACGAATCCGATTACGCTCGCGAACAGCGCCGTGACCACCGTGTAACGTGCTATTCTCCGAAGTGGAAGCGTTCCGAGACCGGTCACGGTACGGGAGCCACGGGCGGCCGACGGGTAGTCGCTTCGACCGAGAGCGAGAGTCACGCTTCCGTCGTCGACTCGGCCGGAGTCCGAAGCGGCGACTCCCAGAGGAGGACGAGCGCCGACCCGACGACGAGGACGCCGCCGGCGAGGGCGAGTGCGAGACTCGGCGAGGCAGCGTCTGAGACCGCGCCACCGGCGAGTTGAAACGGTATCACGGTGAGACCACCGGCCATCGCCATCGCGCTCAACACCGTCGCGCGGCCGAGCGTCTCGATGCGGTCGTTGACGTACTGCCCGGCGAGCGAGCGCGTCGGTTCGACGACGACGCGCGTGAGAAAGAGCACGGGGACCAAGAGCGCGGGTGTGACGGAGGCGGTGGCGAGGCCGCCGCCGACGACGAAGGGAAGCGCGAGGAACCACCGGCGCACCCCGACGACCTCGCGTATCCGTTCGAGGCGGTAGCTCACGGCCGCAGACAGGAGGTTCGACAGCGCGTAGAACCCGCCGAGGAGCGTCTCGACGCGGAACGGGAGGGCGTAGTCGGAGACGACGGACTCGAACACCGGTTGCAGGAAGATGAACACGAGGTACGAGACGGCGGAGAACAGGACGTAGTAGTAGACGACGAACGCCCGAAGCGTCGGACGCGAGAGCACCTCGCGAGTGATTCGGAGCGACTCGCGGACGCCGAGCGTCTGTCTGGACGCGTACTCGTCGGGGTCCGACAGCGTGAGGAGGACGGCGACGCCGAGGGCGGTGACGGCGGCGGCGACGAAGAACGGGTACGCGAGGTTCACCGCGCCGAGGTAGCCCCCGAGGAGCGACGCACCGACGCCGACGACGAGGGCGACGGACTGTCCGCGTCCGCGGACGTGCGTGAACGCTCCCTCGGAGGCGGCGTCGCCGAGCGTCTCGTACACCCACGCGTCTTCGGTTCCCGAGCGGAACGCGTAGCCGAGCGACCAGCAGGCGTAGAGGACGGCGAACGCCGGGAACGACGCCGCGAGACCCAACCCGACGAGCGTGAACGTGATGAGCGTCGTCCCGAGGAGGAGGCTGTTCCGCCGCCCGACCCTGTCTCCGAGATACCCCGTCGGCACTTCCCCCAAGACGGTCGTGACGTTGTAGATGGCCTCCAACAGCGCGATTTGAACGAACGAGAGGCCCGACGAGTAGAAGTACAGATACATCACGGGGCGGTAGAACTCCACCGCCGTCGTCGCCTTGTAGACGTAGTACTTCAGGACGCTTCGCGTCCGGGCGGAGTCGACGGACCGTGACACGGTCCGACGGTGGCAGACTCCACGTATCTACGCTTCGTTAGTACGTCGCGAGAAAATCGTAATACTGGACGACTACGCCGAGGCGTCGTAGCCGGCCTCTTCGACGGCGGAGACGAGTTCGGCCGCGTCGGCGTCGCCTTCGACGGTGACCGAGGACGACTCGTGGTCCGCGGAGGCGGATTCGACGCCGGAGACGCCCGAGAGCGCGTCTTCGACGGTCTGTTCGCAGTGTCCACAGCTCATCCCTTCGACGGTGAGTGTCTGACCCATACGCATCGTTTGTGGTTCCAGTCTTATGCTCCTTTCTCTTGTGAAACCACAGTCCGACCGGTCAGAGAACCGAAGAAACGAAAGTGAGTCGGGTTCGCGGGGTGGCCGACGACGGTCAGTCCGCGAACTGGTTGTTGTAGCGGCGTTCGACTTCGAGTCGCGCGTCGCGGGTCAGGTCCGAGAGTTCGGAGCGGTAGAGGCTGTTGGCCCACTGCTCGCGGGTGCGTATCTTCGACGTCTCGCGGGACTCCCACGGTTGTCGGTCGTACAGTTCGGTGATCTGACCGGCGGACTCGTTGCTGAGTTCGTCGAAGTCGTGGTCCCACTTGGCCTGCGAAATCTCGTCTTTCGAGATGGCCCCGCCGGTGTCGCCGAACTGGGCGTCGAACGTCGATTGGACGTCCACGCGGGCGTCGAATTCGAGGTTCTCGAACTCCGTGCCGTACTCGCTCCGTGCGAGTTCGTCGCGAGTCTGGACGCTCTCGGGGTCCCAGTCGCCCTCGGAGTGGCGGAAGTGAATCTCGTAGACGGTGGCCGCTTCGGCGGCGTTCAGGCTCTCGTAGTCGGAGCCGAATTTCGCCTGCGCGATGTCTTCTTTCGTCGTGCCGGAGTTCGCGGCGTCGTCGTCGGTCGACGAGTCACCGTCGTTCGCGGTGTCGCCGTCGTCGGACGAGTCGTCGCTATCCGTCGAGTCGCCCTCGTCGGTCGAGTTGTTCTCGTCCGTGGGCGTCTCCGTCTTCTTCGCGGTGTCGCTGGACGTCTTGGGCAGACGGACGGTGATGGTCACCGTGTCCGTCGCCGTCGCACCGTCGGCGTCGGTGACGGTGACGGCGAAGGTGAGGTTGGTCCGTTCTCTCACGTCGGGTGCGAGGAAGTTCGGTGTCGCCGTGTCGGACTCGGCCAGGTCGACCGACGGGCCCGCGACCTGCGACCATCGGTACGTCAGGTCGCCGTCGGAGTCGGCGTCGGCCGACTGCGAGGCGTCGAGCGTCACGCGGACCCACTCGCGGACGGTCCGGTTCTCACCGGCGTCGGCCGTCGGGGGGTCGTTCGCTCGCTCGACGGAGGAGTCGTCGTCGGACTCCTCGGTCGACGTCTCTTCGGACGACGAGTCCGTCTCTGCGGACGTCTGCGTCGGTTGTTCGGTCTGTTGGCTCGACTGCGGTGTCGGCGTCGACTGCTCGACCGCCGCGGCCTCGTCGGCCGCCGCGGGGGAGACGTCTTCTCCACCGGACTGGTCGGTAAAGAGGACGGCACCACCCGCGGCGGCGACGACGGCGACGACGGCGACGAGCGCGACTGTCAGTTGGCGATTCATTATGATTTCCGTGACCTCTACGAATACGAGGACGTTCGACCGGTTTCGTTATAGACCACCGAAGAACGACGGTAGCAGTCGTGTAACTGACGGTTCGTAGATTCACTCGAACACGAGCGAGAAGCGACGAACGGCGACTCGAATCCGACGGGCCTTCGAAAGAAAAGTTTCCGCGAGTACAGACGGCATAATACACTGGTAATCGAGGCCAAACGCTATGTGGAACAAAACGGACTAGTCTCGTATGCGCGAGTTGGACGAGACGGACGTACAGATACTCGAACTCCTCACCGAAGACGCGAGACGGCCGTTCAGCGACATCGCAGAACGAGTCGGACTCTCGCCGCCCGCCGTCTCCGACCGGGTGGATAAACTCAAAGAATCGGGCGTGATACAGCGGTTCACCGTCGAGATAGACCGCTCACAACTCCGCTCCGGCGTCCCCGTCCTCGTCCGCCTCGACGTCTCCGCGACGGAGACGGCGGCGATTCGAGACGCACTTCGCGCATCCGACGCCGTCGAACACGTGTTCGTCACCGTCGAGGGCGACGTGGTCTTCTCCGCGCGACTCCGGGCGGACGACGTCCGCGGCCACTTGGGTGACGTCGTCGACCTCACGCGCGTCGCCGACTACGAGGTGACACTCGTCTCGGAGACGGAGTGGACACCCAGCGTCGGCGGGACGGAGTTCGCACTCACCTGCGCGGAGTGCGGAAACACCGTGACGAGCGAAGGCGAGTCCGAGCGAATCGGCGACAAACAGTACCACTTCTGCTGTTCGTCCTGTGCGTCTCGGTTCCGCGAGCAGTACGAACGACTCAGCGCCGGAAGCGAGTGAGGACGGAGTCGCGTCAAGCCCGAACGCGGAGCGTTGCGCGACGGTCCGGAGAGAAGAGAGAGGAGACGACGTAGTGCCGGCGCAAACGGGTCAGAGAGGGACGTACGTCGCGTTGCCGGTGTAATCCGGTACGGTGAGGTACGTGGCGGACGTACTCCCCGTCGCGACGGTGAGTTCGGCCGTGGCGCGGTCACCCGGACGAAGCGTGACCAGGTTCGTCGGGTCGGAGTCTTGGCTCTCGATCTGCGAGACGTTCAGATAGAGGATGAACTCCTCGCCGCGTTCGAGAATGTGGTCGCCGTCGCCGATACTCTCGCTGGCGTTGAACGTGGTGTGTGCGTCGCTGGCCGTGGAGGGTGCAGTAGGCGTCTCTCCCGCGAACGTGAGCGTCGTCCCGGCCTCGTCGCCGACCCACTTGACGGTCAGTCGAGACACGTTGATGTCGCCCGCGGCGGGACGGGGCCGGACCCAGAGGCGAATGGTGTCGACGGTACCGTTCTCGACGTCGTTATCCACCTCGGGAGTGATGTGTGCGGCCGCCGTGACGACTTCCACGCCGTTGACGACTCTGTCCATGCTCTCTTTGCCGACGTTCTCGGCCGTCGCTTGAAGCGATGCGGCCGTGTTGATGAGGACGCCCGCGGCGACCGCAGAGACCAGAACCATCGCGATGAACACGATGAGCGTACCGATACCAACCTGTCCGCGACTCCCCCTCTCCTCGGACGACTCCCCGCCACAGACCAAGTCCATATCGCAACAGTAGACATTCATTCATCATTACTCTAGGGTTCTCAGTATCAATAACGATATTGAAAGGGGTGCGGTGGAAGAGGAAGCCGCGGAAGCGGAGAGAATCCGGCCGCAGAGCGGGTCGAACGACCGTCGAGTTGGTTCGTACCGACGGGTACCGTGCCCCGGGTGGGGCCGAACGGTGGCACGCGAGCGAGACTCTGTCGTCCGAGGTTCGCGACAGTACGGGACCGATAGCGGGAATCGGCGCCGCCGTCGACCGTTCGGTTTTTTCTACCAGTACCGATACCCAATCGATGAATATCAGACGTGTACGCCGTTCGTGATAGTCACGTAACAGGACGTGAACTCGAACGGCGGACGCGAGAAGTCGGCGTTCGTGTCGCGAACTCCGGATTCACCCGCCACCACACCCGTTCTCCAGAGGAACTGGTCCCCCGAGTGGTGTGAGACCACCTGCCTCAGACAGAAAGATTTATCATGAACATATGATATTCTTATTCAGAGCGCGGCACCGAGAGTAAAGTTGTGCCGTGACTGATCCACAATGAGCCAAGACACATACGTCGGTGCTATCGACCAAGGCACCACCGGAACCCGTTTCATGGTCTTCGACCACGACGGGCGAGTCGTCGCCAACGCGTACCGAAAACACGAACAGATCTACCCCGAACCCGGCTGGGTCGAACACGACCCCGAAGAGATTTGGGAGAACACCGAGGCCGTCATCCTCGACGCTCTCGACGAAGCCGACCTCGACGCAGAGCAACTCGAGGCTATCGGCATCACCAACCAGCGCGAAACCACCCTCATCTGGGACCGCGAAACCGGCAAACCAATCGCCAACGCCATCGTCTGGCAGGACCGGCGCACCACCGACCGCATCGAGAAACTCCAAGACGAAGGCAAAGAAGAGTGGGTCCGTGAGAAAACCGGTCTCGAGCCCGACGCGTACTTCTCCGCGACCAAAGCAGAGTGGCTCCTCGACAACACCGACCAGATCAAACTCGCGCGCATGCGTCCCGACGACGTCCGTGACCGCGCCGAGGACGGCGAGTTGATGATGGGTACCATCGACTCGTGGGTCATCTACAACCTCACCGGCAACCACATCACCGACGTCACCAACGCCTCCCGAACCATGTTGTTCAACATCCACGACATGGACTGGGACGACGAACTCTTAGACGAGTTCAACGTCCCCGAGGCGCTTCTCCCCGAAGTCCGACCCTCGTCGGACGAGGACACCTACGGCTCGACCGACGCCGACGGCTTCCTCGGCGCCGAAATCCCCGTCGCCGGCGCACTCGGCGACCAACAGGCCGCTCTGTTCGGCCAGACCTGCTTCGACGCCGGCGACGCCAAGAACACCTACGGTACGGGGTCGTTCATGCTCATGAACACCGGCGACGAAGCCGTCATGAGCGAGAACGGCCTCCTGACGACGGTGGGCTTCCAGCGCTCCGGCGAACCCGTCCAGTACGCCCTCGAAGGCTCCATCTTCATCACCGGCGCCGCTATCGAGTGGCTCGAAGATATGACCCTCATCGAGGACGCCGCCGAGACAGAGGAACTCGCCCGCTCGGTCGACTCCACCGACGGCGTCTACTTCGTCCCCGCCTTCGCCGGCCTCGGCGCGCCTCACTGGGACCAGCGCGCACGCGGCACCATCGTCGGCATGACACGCGGCACCCGACGCGAGCACGTCGTCCGCGCGACGCTCGAATCCATCGCGTTCCAGACCCGCGACGTCGCCGAAGCCATGCAGGAAGACAGCGATATCG
>NZ_FOYS01000006.1 GCF_900115785.1 Halogeometricum limi | reverse complement strand
GCGACGGCGAACGCCGACGGCACCGTCACCTACCGACACGACGGGTCGGCGACGACAGGCGACTCGTTCACCTACCGCGTCTCCGACACCGCCGGACAGGAGTCCAACACCGCTCGCGTCTCCGTCACCGTACGGTCCGACGGCGACACGGGAACCGGCGGGTCCTCCGACGTTCCCGTCTCGAACGGCCTCGTCGCGCACTTCGAGACGGATTCGGGCGTCCAGCGGTCGGGAAGCGCCGTCACCGGGTGGGTCGACCAATCCCCGAACGGCAACGACCTGACCGCCCGCGGCGCGCCGACCCTCCAGTCCGGCGCGTTGAACGGCGAAGACGCCATCCGGTTCGACGGAAACGACGACTTACTCGAACGGTCGGGTCTCACCGGTCTTCCGGCGGGGAACAGCGACCGAACCGTGTTCGTCGTCACTGAGTACGTCGACAACAACGGCGGGTTCGGCGGCGTCGCCTACGGCCGCGCGAGACAGAACAAGGTGTTCGGCCTCGTCGTGAACGACGCGGGACGCCTCACCGTCCAGGGCTTCGGTGGCGGAAACGACTTCCCCTCCTCGACGCAGGGCGTCGGTGCCGGATGGCTCACCCACTCCGTCGTCCACCGGAACGGCCAGTTCACCCAGTACGCGGGCGGGTCCGCGATAGGGTCGGGAACGCACGCGTTCGACACGCGCCCGCAGGTGTTCGTCGTCGGCGGCGAGATTACCCCCGCCCCCTACACCGAGATGCGCGTCGGCGCCATCCTCGTCTACGACCGCGCACTCTCGAACACCGAGCGTCAACAGGTCGAATCGTACCTGAGTCAGAAGTACCTCGGCGGGTCAAGCGGTGCCGGCGACGGCGGAACGGGCGGGACGACGGACGCCGCTCCGACGGCGAACGACGACACCGCCGCCGTGAACGCGGGAGAGAGTACGACTATCTCCGTCCTCGGAAACGACGCCGACGACGTGGGACTGGACGCCTCCTCGGTCCGCGTCGTCACCGGTCCGTCTTCCGGGACGGCGACGGCGAACGCCGACGGCACCGTCACCTACCGACACGACGGGTCGGCGACGACAGGCGACTCGTTCACCTACCGCGTCTCCGACACCGCCGGGCAGGCGTCGAACGCCGCCCGCGTCTCCGTCACCGTGTTGGGCGGTGGCGACGATGACAGCGGTGGCGACACGGGAACCGGCGGGTCCTCGGACGCCCCGGTGACGAACGGTCTCGTCGCGCACTTCGAGACGGACTCGGGCGTCCAGCGGTCGGGAAGCGCCGTCACCGGATGGGCCGACCAATCCCCGAACGGCAACGACCTGACCGCCCGCGGCGCGCCGACCCTCCAGTCCGGCGCGTTGAACGGCGAAGACGCCATCTCCTTCGACGGGAACGACGACTTGCTCGAACGATCGGGTCTCACCGGTCTCCCCGCCGGAAACAGCGACCGCACGATGTTCGTCGTCGCGGAGTACGTCGACAACAACGGCGGGTTCGGCGGCGTCGCCTACGGCCGCGCGAGACAGAACAAGGTGTTCGGCCTCGTCGTCGACGACCAAGGCCGACTCACCGTCCAAGCGTTCGGCCGCGGCCTCGACCAGTCGTCGTCGACGCAAGGCGTCGGTGCGGGTCTGCTGACGCAGTCGGTCGTCCACCGGAACGGCCAGTTCACCCACTACGCCGACGGCGCGGTGATCGACACCGGAGCGTACGCGTTCGACACGCGCCCGCAGGTGTTCGTCGTCGGTGGCGAGATTACTCCCGCCCCCTACACCGAGATGCGTGTCGGCGCCATCCTCGTCTACGACAGAGCGCTGTCCGACAGCGAACGCCAGCAGGTCGAAGCGTATCTGAACCAGAAATACCACGCCTGAGAGGGTCGCTGGAGCAGAGAGAACTTCGACGAAATTCGGAACGAACGTTCGAATGTGGAGATGGTAATTTTTTCCTGAATTTGTCTCATTCACGCATATTGTGCGACAACCACCGTTAGGGACTGCATTTTAGCGGAGTGTTTTGCAGACAACGACCGGTTACATCGAGGAGAGCGAGGATTGTCGTGGCTAACTTTGTGTAACGAATTCGTGTCGTGATACAAAGTAGTGCATCTATGATTCGCTCAGAGAACGAACGAAAGGGACTGGTCATCCTGCTGGCCTTCGTGACACTCACGTCCTCCATCACGGCGGGTGTCGCCTTCGTCGCCGGGCCGACTGCGGCGCACGGCGACCATCAAGACGGCGGTGGTACCGACGGTTCGAACGACTGGGCGACGGACTCGGAGTCGTTCCGAAAAGAGACGGTCATGTCGGGACTCTCAGAGCCCACCGAAACCGTCTTCCTCCCCGACGGACGGATGCTCGTCATCCAGAAGGGCGGAGAGATACTCATCAACGACCCGGACACGAACGGCGGGTCCGAGACGTATCTCGACCTGAATCAGATAGACAGTATCGAGTCTGAACGCGAACGCGGACTGTTGGGCATCGCGCTCGCGAACGACTTCCAGCAGAGCGGCGAGTTCTACCTCTACTACAGTCGCCTGGACAATCCCGACGCCGCGGAAAAACAGAACGCCGAACCCGAGAACGTCCTCGCGAAGTTCACCCACCGAGAGAACGACGGTGGCACGACGAGTCGAGCGGACCCGGCCAGCCGTGAAGTGCTCTGGCGGAACGAGATTCGCGCCGGGAGTTCCATCGTCTGCTGTCACTTGGGCGGCGGTTTGGACGTCGGCCCCGACGGGAAGATATACATCACGACCGGCGACGAGTTTCAGGGAGAGCGCGCGCAGGACCTCTCGGTCCCCGACGGGAAGGTCATCCGACTGAACGCCGACGGGTCGATTCCGCAGGACAACCCTTACGCCGACGACGGCGACCCCGAAACGCTCGGTGAAATCTGGGCGTCGGGCCTCCGAAACCCGTACCGAGCGAAGTTCGCCGACAACGGAGAACTCTACATCGGTGAGGTCGGCGGCAACGTCGAACCCTCCTCCCAAGAGGACATCCATCTCGGCCGCAAGGGCGCGAACTACGGCTGGCCGAACTGTGAGGGAATGTGCGACAACCCCGACTACGACGACCCCATCTACACCTACTCGCACGGCGAGTCCGGCGGCCGCGAGGGTGCCGCCGTCACCGTCGGCCCCCTCTACAACGGGGACATGTACCCCGCCGAGTACGACGACGTCCTGTTCTACTCGGACTACAACGACGGCTGGGTCAAATACCTCACGACGACGGACGGCGGAACAGAAGTCGAGCAGAGCTACAACTTCGACCAGCGTGCGGGCGCTATCGTCTCGATGACCGTCGGACCGGACGGCGCACTGTACGGGACGAACTACATCGACCAGACCGGTCAGGGTTCGGTCATCCGCTACGTCTACGAAGACGAGAACAAAGCGCCCTCCGTCGACTCCACGAGCGTGACGCCGAAGACCGGTGAGGCACCGCTCGACGTGACGTTCGAGGCGGCGGCCTCCGACCCCGAAGGCGACGAGTTGACCTACACGTGGCACTTCGGCGACGGCACGACCGCACAGGGTTCGACCGCGACGCACACCTACGAGCAGAGCGGGTCGTACGACGCGTACGTCGAAGTCAGCGACGGGAACTCGGCGGTCGAATCCGACACGACGACGGTCACCGCCGGCACCGCACCCGAGATAACCATCGAATCGCCGACCGAGGGGTCGACGTTCCGCGCCGGGGAGCGAATCGACGTCTCCGCGACGGTGACGGACGCCGAAGACGGGCAACTGAGCGGCGATTCCATCGAGTGGAACGTCTACCTCGACCACAACGCCCACACGCACCCGGACGTGACGCGAACGGGCGATTCGTTCACCTTCGACGCGCCGACGACGGGGCACCCGACGACCGGAGACGTCGGCTACGAGTTCACCGTGACGGCGACGGACTCGGACGGACTCCAGACGAGAGAGACCGTCGAAATTCGGCCCGAAGAGGTCGACATCACGCTGAACAGCCAGCCCGAGGGAATCGCGGTCAACCTCGAAGGTCAGCCGCGACAGACGACGAACGGCGGCTACACGTTCGACACCGTCATCGGCTACGAACACAGCGTCTCGGCGTCGCAGTCGGTCTGCCGAGACGGTACACGATACGAGTTCACGGGCTGGAGCGACGACCGCACCGACCGCACGCGAACGTACGTCGTCCCCGACGCGGACGCGACGCTGACCGCGCAGTACGAGACCGCAGGCTCGTGCGACGTGGTCGCGCAGTACGAAGCAGACACCGGCGTCCAGACCGACGCCGACGGCGTCACGACCTGGGCCGACACGTCGGGTAACGGGAACGACCTGACCGCCCGCGGCGCGCCGCAGTTCGACGCCGACGCCGGCAACGGTTCCGGCGCTATCGTCCTCGACGGGCAGGACGACGCCCTCGCTATCGACGGCGCGACGGGCCTCCCACAGGGAGACAGCGACCGAACGATGTTCGTCGTCGCGAACTACCGGAGCGAAGGCTTCGGCGGTGCCGCCTACGGAAGCGCCGCGCAGAACCGAGCGTTCGGCCTCGCGGTCGACAACGACGGGAAACTGGCCGTGCAAGGCTGGGGCGGCAACTACGACCAAGTGAGTTCGAAGCAGGGCACCGGCGCGGGCTGGGTCGTACAGAACGTCGTCTACGAGGACGGGACGTTCACGCACTACGCGAACGGCGAGCAGATAGACACGGGCGCGCACGGCTTCAACACGCAGGGTGACAAACTCGTCGTCGGCGAAGAACTCAACGGCGGAGAGAACGTCGCGATGGACGTCTCGGCCGTCGTCATCTACGACCGCGCGCTCTCGGACCAAGAGCGCAGAGAGGTCGAGACGTACCTCCGCCAGAAGTACGTCGGTGATACGTCGGCCGAAGAGAACCGAGCGCCCGAGACGGCCGCGGACGACGTGACCGTCGCCGCGGGTGAGAGCATCGACGTCTCCGTCCTCGCGAACGACGAAGACCCGGACGGCGAACTCGATCCGTCCTCCGTAACCATCGTCGACCAGCCCCAGGCGGGCACGGCGACGGCGAACGCCGACGGCACCGTCACCTACGAACACGACGGGTCGGAGGCGACGAGCGACTCGTTCACGTACACGGTGTCGGACCGCGACGGAGCGACTTCGGACGTCCAGACGGTGAGCGTCACCGTCGAGCAGCCCGAGACTGCGAACCCGAGCGACGGGACGCCGGAGACGGCCGACGACGAAGTCGAGATTACCGCCGGCGAGACGGTCACGCACGACGTACTCGCGAACGACCCGGCGCAGAACCTCGACCCGGCGACGCTCGAAATCGTCTCCGGTGACGCCGACTTCGGTACCGCGACGGCGAACGCGAACGGAACCATCACCTACCAGCACGACGGTTCCGCGACCGGTCGCGACGTCGTCGAGTACCGCGTCGAAGACGAGAACGGGAACACGTCGAACGCGACGCAGTTTACCGTCCTCAGCAGCGAAGGGACGGGGCCCGCGCCCGGTGACGACAGTGGCTCCGGCGACGACGGTGGGGACACCAACACCGGTGGCAACGACGACGGCACTAACACCGGCGGTAACGACGGCGGCACTAACACCGGTGGCAACGACGACGACACCAACACCGGTGGCAACGACGACGACACCAACACCGGTGGTAACGACGGAGGAGACGACAACCAGCAGCCGTCACAGCCGTCCAGTCCGTCCAGCGGGTCGGGCGGCAGCGGTTCCGTCCCGCCCGCAGAAGACGACGACAAAGCCTCGTTCGAACTGTCGAACGCGACGCTCTCGACGAGGAACGTGACGGTCGGAGAACCCGTCGACGTCTCCGCGACGGTCGGCAACGTCGGCGACGCGGACGGTGAGACCACGATGAACCTCACCGTCGGAAACAGCACCGTCGACTCGCGCGAACTCGCCCTCGAGGCGAACGCGAACACGACCGTCTCGTTCACTTACGCCTTCGAGCGCGCCGGAACGTACGAACTGTCCGTCGGAAACCAGTCGCTCGGAACCGTGACCGTCCAGGAGACGGCGCAGTCGGAGAACACGACGGACGGCGACGGGCAGTCCGCCGGAACCGAGACCGAGGACGCCGAGAGCGGAGACGGAGTCAGTGACGGCGACGAGGCGGAGACGACGACGACCGACGCGCCGACCGGAGCGACGACGGCCACCGAGGACGTGACCGAAACCGAGACGGCCTCGGCGACCGAGTCGGGCGAGACGACCGGAACGAGCACGAATACGCCCGGTTTCGGTGCGCTCGTGACGCTTCTCTCGCTGTCGCTCGCGGCGGCAATGCTCGCGCGACGACGAATCGACTGAGCGATAAATCCTCCCTTCTTTCGGACCTTCCGAATCCCGGGAACTGCTCGTGGACGGCTTCGAGACGCGGTTCGGCAGATATTCACCGACTAACTATTCTCCCCTGTGTAAATGATAGAACAATGAAACGGCTGTTCGTCGTTCTCGCGTGCATCGCCCTCCTCTCAGCAGGACTCAGTACGACCGTCGGCGGTGAGCAATCCACAGCGACCGAGACGCCGACGGCAGAATCCCCCGAGACGGAGTACGCGCTACAGACGAACGGGAGTGCTCCCCTCCACGACCGACAGGCGACGGTCGGCGACGCGGACGTGAACGTCACGTCGCTCGTCGGTCTGTTCCCCGGTGAGGAGGCACTCGTCGGTGTGACCGCGCCCGAAGACGAACTCGCCGTCGTCACCGTCAGATCGGTCGACGGAACGGTCGTCCAGAAGTCCAGCGTGACGACGGGCGAGAACGTCCTCGTCGACAGCACCGACTACGAACCCGGAAGCTACTACATCACGCTCTCGACGAACGACGAAGTTCGGACCGCGAGTCTCCTCGTCGTCTCGTCGTACAAGGCGACCTTCGGCCTCGAAAACGTCACGTCGGAGAGCGAACGAATCACCGGTGACGCGACAGTCGCCGGCGGCGTCCGCGGCAACGACTCCGTCCAGTTCGTTCTCACGAACGAGACGAGCGAGTTCCGGACGGACGCCAGCGAGATTCGCAGAGGTCTCTACGAGTTCGGCCTCTCGCTGGAGAACGTGAGCGACGGGAACTACACCGCACGCATCGAAGTCGTCGGCGAACGCGTAGAGAACGACTCCCGGACGATTCTCGGCGTGAGTCCCGTACGGAACGTCACGGTCGGTGACGTGTCTGGCGATTCGACGACGTCCGCCGCGACCCAAGCGGCCGCCGAGGAGTCGACCGAGGCCTCCGCCGAGACGGAGACCGGCGCGATAACCGAGGGCGAAGCGGACAGCGAAGCGGGGGCCACCAACTCGACGGTACCCGACCTCGCCCCGGTTCTCCTCTTCGCGGTACTCTTCTCGTGGGCGGTCGTCGCTCGCGTTCGCCGCCGCGTCGACTGATCACGATACGGTCACCGCCGGCGAAGTTCCGCGCGTTTCGAGGCGAGCCTACTCACCCTCCGGACCGCGACGAACGGAGTACGGACGGACTACAGACGAACGGCGGTGAGGACGAGAAGTCCGCCCACCGCCGCGTTGAGGACGGCGAGCGGCGTCGGTGTGGACAACGAGAACACGAGCGGAAGGGCGAGGAGACACGCGGCGACGACGACACCCGCGCGGGCCCCGTCCCGAACCCACGGGGAGAGATGCTCGTCCGTCCACCGCGTGACGGCTGGGTCTTCGAGGAGCGTCACGGCGCCGACGAGTTCGAGGAGCGCACCGACGCCGGCGAACAGGCCGAGGTACGAACCCGTCCGAAACAGGAGGTAGTGCAGTCCGACGCCGCCGACCACGGCGAGGAGACCACCGACGAGACGGACGGTTCGGAGGAGCGCTCCGACGCCGAGACGAGAGAACGACCCCGTCACGCGACTTTCCCGAGTCGCGAACGTCCCTCCGAGCGAAGAGACGGTAGCCTGCGCGCGTGCCTCTCGTCCGAACCGACGCTGGACTCCCGTCTCGAAGTAGTATTCGGCCGTCTCGGCGACGACTGTCGCGACGAGGAAGAACGCGATAGCGACGAGTGCCGCCTCGTTCGTGTCCGCCGGGTCGAGCGTGTCTAAGTAGCCGTGCGCCCAGAAGACGTTGGCGTACACGGACTCCTGGATGCTCCGAAAGAACTCGGTGTAGGCGGGTGAGACGTGGTGCGCGTCGGGGACCATCGCCCAGATACCGCCGAGGACGCTCACGGTCCGCGGGAATCTGAGTCTGGGAGCCAAGAACGTGACGACGAGCATCGTCACGGCCGCACCGAAAGCGAAGTGGGTTATTGCGAGGGACATGGTGGTCGGGATGAGGGCGGGGTTACAGTGTCTCGGGTCGCGGGTTTCCGGGGAGGGACGTGCCGTCGTGTCGACGAACGGTCGCTGTTCGCCGAGAGATACGTCCGCCTCTGGTATAAATCCGTCACCGAGCCGGGATTAATTGTGTACTAATATACACGAATAACAGCGGACAGAGTGGTGTCCGTGACGACGGCCGCCTCTCGTCCCCCCGATATCGGCGACCTCGGACCGGGTTTCGGCACCCGGACGAGAGAACAGCGGACAGAGTGGTGTCCGAGACGACGGCCGCCTCCCAATCGCCGTCTCCCGAACGGACGAGTCGGTGTCGGCACTACCGCTTCCGTGTCCCGCATCCCGGCTCGGTTTCTGAGTTCTGAGTTCTGAGTCCGCAGAGAGACGTATCGAGCCTCTGGCCCGGGTTCGAGAACCGACTTTTCAAACTTCGTTGAAGTCTTCGAGCGTGGTCGGTTCGTCGTCGTCGTCGACGTAGTCGTCGATGCTGTCGTGGACGCCGACGAGTTCCACCGTGTCCGACATCGCAGACAGGATGAGTTCGACGTCCATGTCGAGTGCGTACTCGCGGTAGGTTCCGCCGCGTCGACCCTCGTTTCGCTCGGTGACGGAGACGATACCCAGCATGGCGAGTTCGCTCAGGTGGTCCCGCATGCGTCGAGGAACGAGCGGGTCGCGGTTCGCGAGTTCGGCGAATCGGGTGTATCGCGGACGGACGTCGCGCGAGCGGATAGGGGTCTCTCCTTCGAGGTCGAGCGTGAGAAGAGCGTAGAGGACGAGGTGACCGTGTTCCGTCAGGCCGTTGATACCCTCTTTGATGCGGCCGCGCTCGAGTGCCCGCCGGCCGCGCCGAACGTGGTTCTCCGCGACGGAATCGGTATCTTCGTCGCGTGCGAGGTCACCCGCCTTCATCAGCAGGTCGATGGACTGCCGTGCGTCACCCGCGTCTTTCGCGCCGTAGGCGGCACACAACGGAATGACTTCGGGCGAGAGCACGTCGTCGTGGAACGCGACCTCTGCACGCTGTTCTAAGATGGAGCGGAGGTTCTCGGCGTTGTAAGCGGGGAAGTGAATCTCCTGTTCGCACAGCGAACTCTTGACTTTCGGCGAGAGGTCGTCACGGAACGAGAAGTCGTTCGAGATACCGATGAGACCGATTTTCGCGACTTCGAGGTTGCCGTTGGCGCGGGCGCGCGGGAGTTGGTAGAGGATACTGTCGTCGTTCACGTGGTCGATCTCGTCGAGGACGACCAGGACCGTCCCGGCACCGTCGTCGAGTTCCTCCCAGAGCATCTCGTAGACGGACGCGAGCGGATAGCCGGTGGTCGATATCTGGTTCGACTCCGATCGGAGGCTGTTGACGAGGCGGGTGGCAATCTGGTAGGAACTCGTGAGACCGTCGCAGTTGAGAAACGTGACCGAGAGGTCGATGTCGTCGTACTGTGCCGCGTCCTCGCGAAGGTGTGCGAGAAGATACTTCGTCGCGGCGGTCTTCCCGACGCCCGTCTTGCCGTACAGGAAGATGTTGTTCGGCTGTTCGCCGTTGATGACGGGTTGGAGTGCCGCCTGAAACGTGTGCAGTTCCTCGTCTCGTCCGACGAGTTGCTCGGGTTGGTAATCCTCTCGAAGGGCGTCCCGGTCCCGATAGATGTCGTTGTCCCGCTCGAACAGCGCCATGGACACGCCGTCTCGGGCAGAGTTTATAAAACCACCGTGTCCGCAGTGTCCGCTGTTCTCAGAGTATATAAAGAAGCTCGCATACACACCCCCTCCACTTTGTCCGGAGTAACGGCTCCGAAGGAGGGTGGGGGTGATTTAGCCCGCCCGAGAATATATTTGAAGCGGTGGTTTTATATTAACAAGGCGCAAGTTACTCCGTAGTCCTCTTTGAGAAGAATACGAGAGAGAAGTCGAACGAGTTTCTTCGATACGAGGTGTTTCAACGTCTCTCGAACGAGTTCTCTCGCGCGTCTCCTCTAGAACCCGCCGCTCGGCCCTCTGAATCGACGTCACCCCCACCCACCTTCGGAGCGGAAGAACAGCGGACATGGTGGAGGGGGTGTCCGAGAGACTCCGTCTCGACGAACTGCGTCTCCTCGATGTTCTAATTCGTCTATTTAACCCTTCTACCCACTGAGATCGCCGCTTTCACTTCTCGATAGGCTCCTCATGAAAAGTCAGAAGAGGAATACTTACGTTCCACAGCGACTTCCACCGACCTCACGAACTCTCTTCGTGTCTCTCGGAATACACATCTCTCGGCTACCGCGCAGAACAGCGGACATAGTGGTGTGTCGTCCGGCGGTTCGTGTTGGTCTTGTAACTGTATACCAAGTAGATACTCCGGACATCGTGGAGTTGACTGTCCCTTTCATTCTCCCGGAACCAGTTCGAATTTGTGAATATAGTCCGAGCTAACGACGATTACTCCGGACGGTGTGGTGTCGACGAAGTACGCTCGAACTGGGGTAGTCCACTCGGGATAGCGACACTGACCATCGTGTCATCGGAACGGCGGACGAGGAGGGGTGTCGACGGGATGGGAGAGGGCGAGGGGAGACGAACGGAACGGGACAGGGAGATGGGAGACGAACGGAACGGGACGGAACGTGTTCCAGACGAGGAGTCGCAACAGTCTCAGACGAGGAATCGCGACACTCTCGGTAGTGCACCCGCTCTCGACGCGCTTCGGTGCTCGGTGACGGTACCGATTACTCGTTTCCGCGTGGACACCACTCTGTCCGCCGTTGTTTCGGTTCTGCTCGCGACAGGGACGCTTCCGAGACGGAAGTGCTCAGAGTTAAGTCCGGCCCCCGAGTGCGCCGAGTATGGTCAAACTCGACGACGTCGACCCGGACGAACTTCGTCGTACGCTCGCGGAGGTGGAGTCGGCGAAGGAGGCGAAGCGACTCGTCGTCGCACTGGACTACCTCGACGGCGTCTCCGTCTCCGCACTCGCGACGCGATACGGGATTCCCCGCTCGACGCTCTACTACTGGCTCGACCGGTTCGAGGCGGAGTCGGTGGACGAAGCGATTACGGACGAGGACCGACCGGGGCGTCCACGAAAACTCGACGACGACGACAGACGTCGCCTTCAGAACCATCTGTCGGACGCCCCTCGCGAACGGGGCTACGACGCAGACGAGTGGACGCCGGAACTGGTCAGAGACCACGTGGAGTCCGTCTTCAGCGTCTCGTACTCAGTCGGGCACGTCCGTCGCCTCCTCCGCGAACTGCGACCCTCGTAGCCTGTCCAGTCTCCTGACTCCCCACCTCTCGTCTCCAACTGGTTTCGTCGGACGGTCTCCGACGGTCGGAGACGATTCGAGGCGGAACGTATTTACTGACCGGCACTCTGAACTCTAACGTTCAATGAGTGGAGAGGAGACCGGGACGGCGACACGTGGCCGTCGAAGTAAGGTTCGACGACTCATCGGCGAGTACGACCTCGACGGTGAACGACTGGAGGACCTCTGGACGGCGGAGAAGGACGACCGTCTGAGCCTCCGTGAACTCGCGGACGACTTCAACCAACGACTCTTGCGCGCGGTCATGGTCGACGTCGGTATGAACCCACTCGACGGCGAGGTGGCCAACACCTATCGACTGCTGACCGACGACGACGTCTCGAGCGGGATGCGGACGCAGGCGCGCCAGACGCTCGAACGCGAAGGCGTGGACGTAGACAGGTTGAGCAAGAACTTCGTCTCTCACCAAGCGATACACACCTATCTGACGAAGTACCGCGGCGTCACGCGAGACGAACAGACGGACGCCGACCGAGTCCAGAAGGGACTCGACACCATCCAGCGTCTCCGAAGTCGAACCGCGGCCGTCTCCGAGAACATCGTCGAGAACCTCGTGAGCACCGGTCGTATCGACGCCGGTGACTTCGAGGTGCTCGTCGACGTGCGCGTGTTCTGCCGCGACTGCGGGACCCAGTACGACGTCCAAGAACTCTTAGAAGCCGGGCAGTGCGAGTGCGGTGGCGACGTCGTCGTGGACGCGGACGAGGCGGAGTCGTCGGACTGAGGCGGTCGTTCGCACGCTCCCCGTCGCGGTCGGTAGGCTCGTTACTCTCTGAGCCAACGTTACAGCGTTATTCTTGTAACGGAGTCGTGGCGTGTGCTGAAGTATTATATGCTCTCGAACGTAGTGGGAACTAATGAGTCAGGCACAGTCTACCGCAGAGTCCGTGCAGTTACACGTCGAGAACATCGGCGGAATCACCGAGACGACCGTCGAACTCGGCCCCGGCGTCACGGCACTGGCCGGGCGAAACGCGACGAACCGAACGTCGCTGCTACAGTCCATCATGGCCGCACTCGGAAGCGACCGGGCCTCGCTGAAGGGCGACGCGAAGGAGGGGTCGGTGACGCTCACCGTCGGTGACCACACGTACACGCGAACGCTACAGCGACGGGGCGACACCGTCGTCAGCGAGGGCGACCCGTACCTCGAAGACGCGACGCTCGCAGACTTGTTCGCCTTCCTCTTAGAGTCCAACGAGGCGCGACAGGGGGTCGCGCGCGGAGACGACCTCCGCGAACTCATCATGCGGCCCATCGACACCGACGCCATCCAGGCCGAGATTCGCCAACTCGAACAGGAGAAGCGCGAGACCGACGAGGAGATATCGAAACTCGACTCGCTCGACGGCCGACTTCCCGAACTCGAACGGAAGCGCACGTCGCTGAAAGAGAAGATCGCCGAGAAACGCGACGAACTCGAGGCAAAAGAACGAGAGATCGAGGAGGCGGACGCCAACATCGAACAGTCTCGCGACGACCGAGACGAGTTAGAGACGCGTCTCGACGACCTGAAGCAGGCACGCTCGAACCTCGAAGACGTCCGGTACGATATCGACGCCGAGGGAGAGAGTATCGATGCGCTCGAATCCGAGCGCGAAGAACTTGAAGCCGAACGCGCCGACATCCCCGACACCCTCGACGACGGCGACGAGATAGAAGCACGAATCGCCGACCTCCGCGACCGGATGCAGCGACTCGACTCCAGCGTGAATCAACTCCAGACGGTCATCCAGTTCAACGAAGACATGTTGGAGGGAACGAGTGCGGACGTCGCCGCCGCCCTCCGCGACGGAACGGATACGGGGTCGGTCACGGACGCCCTCGTGGAGTCCGACACCGTCGTCTGCTGGACGTGCGGGACCGAGGTCGAGACGGCGCAGATAGAGGAGACGGTCGACCGTCTTCGCGCGCTTCGCCGAGAGAAACTCGACCAGCGAAACGACGTTCGAGACGAGATAGACGACCTCGAATCCGAGCGAAACGACCTCGAACGACTCCACCGCCGCCGCCGCGAACTCGAGGACCGACTCGCCAGCATCGACGACGAAATCGACCGCCGAGAAGACCGGCGGGAGTCGCTGAAAGAGGAACGCGAGAACCTCACCGGTCGCGTCGAGGAACTGGAGTCCGAGGTCGAAGAACTCGAATCTCGCGACTACGGCGACGTCCTCGAACGACACCGCGAGGCGAACCAACTGGAGTTCGAGGTCGGCCGTCTGGAGAACGACCTCGAGTCGACCGAGTCCGAGATAGAATCGGTCGAGTCTCGTCTCGACGACCGCGAGGAGTTAGAGGCGCGTCGCGAGGAGATCGCGGACGAACTCGCCGACCTGCGCACGAAGATAGAGCGCATCGAGTCGGAGGCGATAGAGGAGTTCAACACCCACATGGACACCGTCCTCGACATTCTCGACTACGAGAACCTCGACCGTATCTGGATCGAGCGCACGGAGCAGTCGGTCCGCGAGGGGCGACGGAAAGTGCAGAAGTCGGTGTTCGAGATGCACATCATCCGCAGCACCGCCGACGGGAAGACGTACGAGGACACCATCGACCACCTCTCGGAGAGCGAACGGGAGGTGACGGGACTCGTGTTCGCCCTCGCGGGCTACCTCGTCCACGACGTCCACGAGACGGTACCGTTCATCCTCCTCGACTCGCTGGAGGCCATCGACTCCGGTCGAATCGCCAAACTCGTCGACTACATCGGCGAGTACGCCGACTACACCGTCGCCGCACTCCTCCCCGAGGACGCGGCGGCACTCGACGACGACTACGAACGCGTCCGCGAAATCTGAGACGGACGCGACTCGAACCTTCTTCCGTTCTCTATTTACGAACGGAACACGCTGCCTACAACAAGTCGTTCTCGATGGACTTCGCGGCGCTGACCACGAGGCCGGTGATGTCCTCTTCGAGCGTCTTGCCAGACATGCGCTCCGTGGGTCCGGAGACGCTGATGGCGGCGACGGCCTGCTGTTCGGAGTCGGTGATGGGCGAGGCGACGGCCTGCCATCCCTCCGCGTACTCCTCTCGGTCGAAGGCGACGCGTCTATCTCTGACGGACTGCAGTTCGCGGCGCAGGGCGTCGCCGTCGGTGATGGTCTTCTGTGTGACGGCGTCCAGTCCGTCGGCGACGAGACGTTCGACCTCCTCGTCGGGGCGATACGCGAGGATGGTCTTACCGCCCGCAGTCGCGTGGAGGGGACCCCCGTCACCCTCTCGGATCGGCGGCGACAACGACCCGTTCGCTCGCGTCTGGGCGACGGCGACGGCGCGACCGGACTCGTAGACGAGGAGAGTGGCGACGCCACCAGACACGTCCGCCAGTCGGTCTATCGCCGGAAGCGCCGCCTCGTACACCGGGAGTCGGTCGCGCGCCGCCGTTCCGAGTTCGAAGAGGGCGAGTCCGAGGTGGTAGTCGTCGTCTTCGCGCGTGAGATAGCCGAGGGCGGTGAGCGTCTGCACGTGTTTGTGGACGGCGCTCTTCGAGAGGTCCACCCGGCGCGCGAGTTCCGAGACGCCGACGCCGTCGGCCTCTGCAACCGTTCGAAGGACGCGAGCGCTCGTGTGCGTGGCTTTCACCGGAAATTCCGCCGTCATCGACCCGCACCCCCCGTCCGATAGCGAACCCGCGAGTCCCTCCCCCCTACGCGGCGTGCTCCCACCGCGCCGCCCGCCCGCCGTTCTCGATGAGTGAACATACGTTTCACTCTGACGACGGAAGACGGTTATATCTTTCGTACCGTCGGAAATTCGGCGTCTGACCGACTCTCGGAGCGCTCCGCTCGCTCGCTTTCTCGTCCTAATTGCTAATGGTTCTTCATGCCTCTCGACTCATCGTTCACTCACCGAGAACGCCCGGTCCGTCGACGGACTTCGGTCGTTCTCGCCGGTGTCGGTCTGTCGCTGTGTCGACGCACGACGCACGCTCGATGCTCGACTCGGCGCTCTCGCGGCGGTCTCTCCGGTGGGTGACGCGAAGACGACACACGCGATGGGGCGAGGAACGGTACGACGGAGACGGCGAACCACGCGACGGGAGCGAAGAGACACGAGACAGGGACGGCGTACTGCTCTCCGGGCGAGGCGTTCTCGGTGAGTGAACGACTACGCGAACGACGGGAGATACGCCTCGTTGGCGTCGAGGAGTTCCTCCGTCATCTCGTGAATCTCGTCGAGCGTACACGCCGCACTCGTCAACGGGTCCAGTTTGACCGCGCGGTGGAGTTTGTCCCGGTCGTTCTCCAACGCCGCTTCGACGGCGAGGCGGTAGACGGCGACGTGCTTGCGGTCGAACGCGGCCAGTTCGGTCGGGAGTTCGCCGACCGAACACGGTCTGACGCCGGTGCCGTCGACGAGACACGGGACTTCGACGCAGGCGTCCTCGGGGAGGTTCGCTATCGCTCCCGTCTCGTTCGGGACGTTGAGGTTGAACCGCCGCGGCGTGTCCGTCTCCATCGAGTGAATCACGCGCGAGGCGTACTCCTCGGAGCGTTCGACGCCGACGTCGTCGAGTTCGACGTCGATTCGAGGGTCGTCGCGCGCGTCCGACCGGGCGGTCCAGCCTTCGAGGTACGTCGCCGTCGGCATGCGTTCGGCGTACCCCTCGCCGTGCATCGCCTCGATGGTCGCCTCGTCGGTTCGGAAGTACGGCACGTACTCGCTCACGTGGTGACTCGACTCGGTGACGAACGCGCCGAAATGCTTCAACATCTCGAAGCGGACGGTGTCCTGCCGGTAGACGTCCTCGTCCTCCATCGCTTCGCGGAGGGCGGGATAGAGGTCCTCGCCGTCGCGTTCGAGTTCGAGGAACCACGCGACGTGGTTGACGCCGGCCACCCAGTAGTCCAGTTCGTCCTCGGGGACGCCGAGGTAGTCGGCTATCGCCTCCGCGGTGTGGGGGACGGAGTGACAGAGACCGACCGTCTCCACGTCCGTCGCCTCGAACAGCACCTGACAGAGGATGGACATCGGGTTCGTGTAGTTCATGAAGAGGGCGTCGGGGCACAGGTCCTCCATGTCGCGGGCGATGTCGAGCATCGTCGGAATCGTCCGCAGAGCGCGGAAGACGCCGCCGGGGCCGACGGTGTCGCCGATGGCCTGCTTCACGCCGTACTTCTCGGGGATTCGAATCTCGTTCTCGAACGGTTCCTCGCCGCCGACGTTTATCATGTTGAGGACGTAGTCCGCGCCGTCGAGGGCCTCCCGTCGGTCGGTGGTCGCGCGAACCGTCGCGTCCAGTCCTTCGTTCTCCACCATCGCCTCGGCGACGCGCGCCGTCTTCGAGAGACGGTGGTCGTCCACGTCCATCAGGCGAATCTCGCTGTCGGCGAGTTCGGGAAACGAGAGGACGTCTCCGACCAGTTTCTTCGCGAAGACCATGCTCCCCGCTCCGATGAGGGCTATCGTCGGCATGAGAGAACGATGCACGGAGCGTCGAAATAAGCGTGCCGGGACAGTCACGAACGTCGGGGAAGGTTTTTCTCGTCGGACCGGGACGTCCGAGACAGACTATGACAGTCGGTGTATGCTACTTTCCGGAGCATTGGCCCAGAGAGCGCTGGGAGACGGACGCAGCACAGATGGCGGAGGCGGGTATCGAGTACGTCCGGATGGCGGAGTTCTCGTGGGCCGTCCTCGAACCCGAACCGGGGTCGTACGACTTCGAGTGGTTGGACGACGCAGTCGAGATTCTGGCCGACCACGGACTGAAAGTGGTACTCTGCACGCCGACGGCGACGCCGCCGAAGTGGCTCGTCGACCGCCACCCAGAGATTCTGCAGGCCGACCCGGACGGCACGCCGCGTCGCTTCGGGTCCCGCCGCCACTACTGCTTCAACTCGCCCGTCTACCGGCAGGAGACGCGCCGAATCGTCTCGAAACTGGCCGAACACTACGCGGACGTAGACGCCGTCGTCGGGTGGCAGACGGACAACGAGTTCGGCTGTCACCACACCGTCCGCTGTTACTGCGAGGACTGCGCGGCGGCGTTCTCCGAGTGGCTTCGCGCGACGTACGACGATATCGACGACCTGAACGAGAAGTGGGGGACGACGTTCTGGAGTCAGCGCTACCGGTCGTTCGAGGCCGTCGACCCGCCGCGGCCGACGCCCGCCGAACACCACCCGTCGCACCTCCTCGACTACCACCGGTTCGCCTCCGACAGCGTCGTCGACTACAACCGCCTCCACGCGGATATCCTCAGAGACCACGACGACTGGTTCGTCGCGCACAACTTCATGGGCGACTTCGAGACGCTCGACACCCACGCCGTCGCGGACGACTTGGACCTCGTGACGTGGGATTCGTACCCCACCGGGTTCGTACAGGACCGCCGGACGGGGACGCCGTCGATGGACGAACTCCGGGCGGGCGACCCCGACCAGGTCGGGATGAACCACGACCTCTACCGGGGGACGAACGACGCCCCGTTCTGGGTGATGGAACAGCAACCCGGCGACGTGAACTGGCCGCCGCACTGTCCACAACCGGGCGAGGGGGCGATGCGCCTCTGGGCGCATCACGCGACGGGCCACGGCGCGGACGCGGTGCTGTACTTCCGGTGGCGGCGGTGCAGAGAGGGACAAGAGCAGTACCACGCCGGACTCAGAAAGCAGGACGGCTCCGCCGACAGGGGGTACCGCGACGCGACGGACGTCGCCGCCGACCTCTCCGACGTCGACTCCGACCACGTCGACGCGCCCGTCGCCTTGCTCCACGACTACGACGACTGGTGGGCCGTCAGCGCGCAACCGCACGCCCCGGAGTTCGACTACTGGGAACACGCTCGAACGTACTATCGCGCGCTCCGCGCCCGCGGCGTTCAGGTCGACGTCGTCCACCCCGAGACGGACCTCTCGGACTACGCCGCCGTCGTCGCACCGTCGCTTCACCTCGCGGACGACGAACGCGCGTCGCACCTCCGCGAGTTCGTCGCGTCGGGCGGCGAACTCCTCCTCGGCGCGCGGTCCGGCGCGAAAGACCCGTACAACAAACTGCCGGACGAACTCGCGCCGGGCGCGTTCGCGGACCTCGCGGGCGTCCGCGTCGACCAACACGAGAGTTTCCCGGCGGACGTCGACCTCTCCGTCGCCGTCGACGGTGGCCGCGCGGCGGACGGGAACGGAGACGCTTACGCCGTCTCGGTCTGGTCGGAGTGGCTCGACCCGGCCCCGGAGACGGAGACGCTGGCGACGCACACCACGGACCTCGCGGACGGGACGCCGGCGGTCACCAGAAACGTCACGGGAGACGGGTCGACCGTCTACTGTGGCGTCTGGCCGGGCGCTGACCTCGCCGACGAACTCGTCTCGGGACTGCTCTCGCGGGCCGGTGTCGAGACGACCCACCGCCTTCCCGACGGCGTCCGCGTGAACGAACGCGACGGCCTGACGTGGGTGAGCAACTTCACGAGCGACCCGGTTTCGGTCGACGCGCCCGCCGACGCGACGTTCGTCGTCGGCGACGAGACGCTCGACGGGTTCGACGCCGCAGTCGTCGAGTCGGCACCGGCGGACCTCGAACTCGGCACGGACGACTGAGCCCCCGTCTCCTCACTTCTTTCCGGCACTTCCCTTTGTTATTCCCTCCGGCACTCTCTTCCGTTTCTTCGCCTCCTCCGACCAGACCGAACCTGATAAATCGTCATCTATAAGTATCGTTCCTCACAGTGGACAAACACGAGCGCCAATGACTAGCGCAGACCATACCCTCGACCGGCGACAGCTACTGAAATACCTCGGAATCACCGGGACGGCCGGACTCGCAGGGTGTGCGGGCACCGGCGACGTGCCGGACCAGACCGAAGAGAGCGGTGGCGGGTCGACGGCGACGCCGAGTGGGGACGGCGGACAGAGCACGCAGACCGAGAGCGGTCCCGAGATGGCCGACAGCATCGAGGTGTGGGGGTGGGACGTGGCGGCGAAGTCGCTGGACCTCATCGACGAACCGTACGAGGAGGAACGCGGCGGCGACGTGACCATCAATCAGATCGGTCGCGCCGACCTGAAAGACAAGTTCAAGTCGACGCTGCTCTCGGGGTCCGGCGCGCCCAGTGCCGCGATGATGGAGAGCGTCGACGCCGCCTCGTGGGTCTCGACGGGCGGCCTCCGCGACGTGTCGGGATGGCTCGAAGAGAGCGGTGTGAAGGACAAGTTCGTCGAGGGTAAGTGGGAACCGCTGACGAAGGACGGCAAGGTGTACGCGCTTCCGTGGGATATCGGCCCCGTGGGAACGTTCTACCGCCGCGACGTCTACGACGAACACGGTATCGACGCCGAGAGCATCGAGACGTGGGACCAGTTCATCGAAGAGGGGAAGAAACTCCCCGACGGGCAGTACATGCTCAACCTCCCGTCGAACGACTACGACGGTCTCTGGCGGATGATGTACCGACAACTCGGCGGCCAACCGTTCACGGAGTCCGGCGCGGTGAACATCGCCAGCGACAAGAGTGTGAAGGTCGCGCAGGTCCTCAAACGCGTCCGCGACTCCGGTATCGCGAACGACCTCGCGTCGTGGTCGTCGGCGTGGTTCACGGCGTTCGGCGAGGGGACGACGGCGAGTCTCACCGCCGGTGCGTGGATGGAGGGGACGCTGAAGGCGGAACTGCCCGACACGTCCGGGAAGTGGGGCGTCATCAAACCGCCCGCCATCGACGAGGGCGGCCCCCGCGCGACGAACTGGGGCGGGTCGAACCTCACCATCCCCGCGCAGGTGGACGACGCCGTCGCCCGCCGCGCGTGGGACTACATGGTGTACACGCTCTCGAACAAGGAACATCAGATAACGATGTACAACGAGTACGGCATCTTCCCGGCGCTGGAGACGGCGTACGAGAGCGACGCCTTCGACGCGGAGAACGAGTTCCTCGGCGGTCAGCAGGCCGGACGCCTGTTCGCCGACATCGCGCCGGAGATTCCGCCGTACCGCTATACGCCGGACACCCCGGAGATTACGAAGGCCATCAACAACCACTTCCGGACGATGATGGACGGCAAGATATCGCCCGAGAAGGCGGTCGAACGGGCGGCCCAACAGGTCGCAGACCGCACCGGGCGGGACCTCGCCTGAGTGAGTCGAGATGGCGACACAGGACTCCACTCGACCAGCGAACTCACTCCGGGACTCCGTCAGATTCTGGCGGCAGTCGCTCTCGTCGGTGCTTCCGTCGGCCAGCGACAGCACCGTCGGCTATCTGTTCTTGCTCCCGGCGATTGCGCTGTTCGCCGTCTTCCTCGCGTTTCCCATCGTCTACACGCTGTACCTGTCGTTCTTCAGGTTTCAGGGCGTCGGCGGTGAGACGCTCTTCTGGATAGATACGGGCTTTTTCAGTTACAGACTCGTCAGCATCGCCAACTTGCAGTTCGTCGGTCTCTCGAACTACGCGGCGATGTTCACGGACTCGCTGTTCCACCAGGCGCTTTTCAACACGGTGTTCATCCTCCTCGTGCAGGTGCCGCTGATGGTCGGTATCGCGCTCCTGTTCGCGGTGGCGCTCGACGCCTCGTTCGTCAAGTTCCGCGGCGTCTTCCGCACCGTCCTCGCGCTTCCGGTGTCGGCGAACCTCGTCGCGTACTCGACGGTGTTCCTGCTCATGATGCAGGATTCGGGCCTCGTGAACTACGTGCTCACGGGTATCGGTCTCGACCCGATTCCGTGGCTCACGAGCGAGTTCTGGTCGCGCATGACTATCGTGGGGGCCGTCACGTGGCGCTGGACTGGCTACAACATGATTATCCTCCTCGCGGGACTGCAGAACGTCCCGCAGCAGTTGTACGAGGCGGCGGAGATAGACGGTGCGAACCGCATCGAGAAGTTCCGGTACGTCACCGTCCCGCAACTCCGTCCGGTGCTTCTGTTCGTCTTCGTCACCTCCACCATCGGCACGTTCAAACTGTTCAGCGAACCCGTCATCATCAACGGTGGCGGCGCGCCCTTAGAGTCCACCATCACCATCGTGCAGTACATCTACCAGACGGCGTTCATCGACTTCCGACTCGGCTACGCCAGCGCGCTCACCTACGTACTCATCGGCGTGGTGAGTCTGCTGTCTGCGGCCCAACTCCGTCTCGGAGGTGAGGGCGATGCGTGAGGAGACGCGACGAGAGGCCGTCTGGCAGTTCCTCACGTACTCGTTCATCGTCCTCGGAGCCGTCGTGACGTTGGTTCCGCTGTACTGGATTTTCGTCGCCTCGACGCTGTCCGAGTCGGAGTTCCTCTCCAGCACGTCGCCGCGATTAGTTCCCGGCGGCGAGTTCTTCTCGAACTTGCAGGCGTTGCAGGCGCGCGAGAACGTCCAGATTCTCGGGCACGTCGGCCAGATGACGCAGTACGTGGACCTCGGACCGGTGTACTTCGCGTACGACTTCTGGCACCTGTGGAACCCCGGCGCGATAGAGAACAGCATCTTCATCGCCGTGGCGTACACGCTGTTGTCGCTCGTCTTGTGCTCGATGGCGGGGTTCGCGTTCGCGAAGTACGAGTTCCGGTTCAAGAAGCCGATGTTCTACGCCATCCTCGCGACGCTCATCCTGCCCATCCAACTGCTCGTCATCCCGCTGTTCTTGCTGATGAGTCAGCTGAACATGACCAACACGTACTGGGCCATCATCCTGCCGTGGGCGGCGAACCCGCTCGGTATCTTCCTGATGCGGCAGAACATGCGCTCGATACCCGACGCGCTCCTCGAATCCGCGCGGATGGACGGCGCGACGGAGTTCCAGTTGTACTACAAGATAGCGCTCCCGACGATGAAGTCGTCGTTGGCGGCGCTGGCTATCATTCTCTTCTTATTCCAGTGGAACCTGTTCTTGTTCCCGCTGGTCATCTTAGAGCAGGGTAAGTACACCATCCCGGTGGCGATAAACCAACTCGTGGGGGCCCAGCGCGTCTACTACGACCAGATAATGGTCGCGGCGACGCTCTCCATCGTGCCCATCTTCGTGCTGTTCCTGTTCTTACAGAAACAGTTCGTCAGCGGCATCCTCGCGGGGTCGGTCAAGGAGTAACCATGGCAAACATCGAATTAGACACGCTACGAAAGGAGTTCGGAACGGGCGGACAGACGGTCGTCGCCGTCGAGAACGTCGACTTGGACATCCACGACGGGGAGTTTCTCGTCCTCGTGGGGCCGTCCGGGTGCGGCAAGACGACGACGCTTCGCTGCATCGCGGGGTTAGAAGACGTGACGTCGGGAACCATCACGTTCGGGTCGCGCGACGTGACGGACTTGCGCGCCCGCGACAGAGACGTGGCGATGGTGTTCCAGAACTACGCGCTCTACCCGCACATGGACGTCCGAGACAACCTCGGCTTCGGGCTGAAACTGTCGACGAAGCTCACAACCGACGAGATACACCGGCGCGTCGAGGACGCCGCCGCGATGCTCGGCATCGAGGAACTCCTCGGCGACAAGCCGAAGGAACTCTCCGGCGGGCAGCAGCAACGCGTCGCCCTCGGACGCGCTATCGTCCGCGAACCCGAGGTGTTCCTGATGGACGAACCGCTCTCGAATCTCGACGCGAAACTCCGCGCCGAGATGCGCACGGAGTTGCAGGAACTCCAGCACGAACTCGGCGTCACCACCGTCTACGTCACGCACGACCAGACGGAGGCGATGGCGATGGGCGACCGCATCGCCGTGATGAACGACGGCGTCCTCCAACAGGTGGGCGCGCCGGAGACGGTGTACCGGTCGCCGACGAACGAGTTCGTCGCGAACTTCATCGGCTCTCCGAGTATCAACCTGTTCACCGCGGAGGTGGAGGGGTCGACGCTCGTCGGACCGCGAGACTTCGCGTACGACCTCGAAGACACCGCGCCCGTCGCGGGCTACGACCGCGTCCGCGTCGGCATCCGCCCCGAGGACATGCAGATGGTCTCCGAGGGCGGGACGACGGCGACGGTGACGGTGGCGGAACACATGGGCAACGAGAACTTCCTCTACCTCGAACTCGACGGCCACGAGATGACCGCGCGTATCGACAGCGCGATTCGCCCGCAGGCGGGCGAAACGGTCCAGTTCACCTTCGACGAGGACGCACTCTACCTGTTCGACCCCGACACCGGCGACGCGTTGAAGACGAAGACCGACGACGTCGACACCGACGTGGCGACGATGGCGACAGAATAAGACCGTACACCCAAAACACTCACCAATGAAGATAGTCGACTACGACCTCTACGCAGTCCCGCCCCGATGGTTGTTCCTCCGCATCGAGACCGACACCGGCCTCGTCGGCTGGGGTGAACCCGTCGTCGAGGGACGCGCCCGAACCGTCCGCACCGCCGTCGAGGAACTGATGGACACCTACCTCCTCGGCAAGGACCCCCTCCGTATCGAAGACCACTGGCAGACGATGTACCGCGGCGGCTTCTACCGCGGCGGTCCGGTCCTCATGAGCGCTATCGCCGGCGTCGACCAGGCGCTGTGGGACATCAAGGGCAAGCACTACGACGCGCCCGTTCACGAACTCCTCGGCGGGAAGGCGCGCGACCGAATCCGCGTCTACCAGTGGATCGGCGGCGACCGGCCCGGCGGCGTCGCCGACGCCGCCCGAGAGAAGGTCGAGGCGGGGTTCACCGCGCTGAAGATGAACGCCACCTCGGAACTCCGCCGGGTCGACTCGCCGGACGCCGTCTCGCGCGCCGTCGAACGACTCGGGGCCGTCCGCGAAGCGGTGGGTCCCGAAGTCGACATCGGCGTCGACTTCCACGGCCGCGTCACGAAACCGATGGCGAAGCGACTCGCGGAGGCGCTCTCCGAACACGACCCGTTCTTCGTCGAAGAACCCGTCTTGCCCGAGCACAACGACGCCCTCCCGCAGATAGCCGAACACACGTCGACGCCCATCGCGACGGGCGAACGGATGTTCTCTCGGTGGGACTTCAAGGAGGTGTTCGAACAGGGCGTCGTCGACGTCATCCAACCGGACGTGAGCCACGCCGGCGGAATCACCGAGGTGAACAAGATAGCGTCGATGGCCGAGGCGTACGACGTGGCCCTCGCGCCGCACTGTCCGCTCGGCCCCATCGCACTCGCGTCGTGTCTCCAGGTGGACGCCTCCGCGCCGAACGCCCTCATCCAAGAACAGAGCCTCGACATCCACTACAACGAGACGTCGGACGTCCTCGACTACCTCGCGGACCCGAGCGTCTTCGAGTACCGAGAGGGATTCGTCGACATCCCGGACGGCCCCGGACTCGGCGTCGACATCGACGTCGACGTGGTCGAAGCGCGCGCCGGACACGACGACTGGCACAACCCGGTCTGGCGACACCCCGACGGGAGCGTCGCGGAATGGTAGGCGGCGACCCGACGCCAGTCCCCGACCGGTTCGCGGGCGACACGGCACTCGTCACCGGGTCGACGCGCGGTATCGGTGCGAGCGTGGCGACGCGACTCGCCGCCGAGGGCGCGAACGTCGTCGTCACCGGCCGAACGAAAGACGAGGGCGAGGCCGTCGCCGACGACATCCGCGAAGACGGCGGCGACGCGGTGTTCGTCCGCGCGGACATGCGCGACCCGGACGATATCGCGGCACTCGTCGAAGCCACCGTCGCGGAGTTCGGTGGCCTCGACGTCCTCGTGAACAACGCGGGCGTCGAGACGAACACCGGCGCGGACGAGGCGACGATAGACGACTGGGAGTTCGTCGTCGAGACCGACTTTCGCTCCTACTGGCTCTGCGCGAAGCACGCGTTCGCGGAGATGAGTCGGGGAAGCGTCGTCAACGTCTCCTCGAACCACGCGCACCTCACCATGCCGGAGATGTTCCCGTACAACGCCGTGAAGTCCGGTATCGACGGGATGACCCGAGCGATGGCGCTCGACTTCGGGCCGAACGTCCGCGTCAACACCGTCAATCCGGGCTGGGTCGCCATCGACCGCACGACGGGCGAGATGGACGAAGAACGCCGTCGAGAACTCGAATCCATCCACCCGACGGGACGTCTCGGAACGCCCGAAGACGTGGCGGGCGTCGTCTCCTTTCTCGCCAGCGACGACGCCGCGTTCGTCACCGGCGCGAACCTCCTCGCGGACGGCGGCCGCACGGCCGTGATGCAGGACGATACGCTGCCGGACTACCGGGCGCGGCGTCTGGACTGACGTTTCCGTCGTCGTCCACCGTCGCACCCCGGGACCCCTCGTTCTCGCCGCCGTCGGTCGCTCACCGACGATACCGTGATGCTCTCTGAGACACAGTGTACTCACATGACAGTCGAGTACGGGACTGGAATCGAGGCGGCGTTCGCAGACCAGCTAGTGAGCGCCGCGCGGACGGGTCTCGGGGATACGCTCCGGAGCGTCGTCTACTTCACGCCGTCGTCGTTCGACCTGCTGTATCTCCGCGGCGACCTGTACGAGAGTCCCGAGGACGCGCGCCCGGCGAAGGCCCGCCTCGTCGAGTTCGAGACGGCCGCGTCGGCGGTCACGACGCTCCTCCTCGAACCGCCGTCGTAGTCGGCCACCGTCGTAATCGGCGTCTTACGCTCCGCCTCTGGCGTCTCGGACCGCCTCGGCGAACGCGCGGGCGTTCTCCTCAATAGCGTCGAAGTCTCCCCGATTGACGGCGTCGTTGTCGACGATGGAACTCCCGACGCCGACGGCCGCCGCCCCCGCCTCGAAGAAGTCGCGGACGTTCTCCAGATTCACGCCGCCCGTCGGAACCGTCGGGATGTGTCCGAGTGGACCGCCCATCGCCGAGACGAACCCGGGACCGAGCGTCCCCGCCGGGAACACCTTCACCATGTCTGCGCCCGCCTCGAACGCGCGGACGGCCTCCGTCGGCGTCGCGATACCGACGAACGAGGCGTTTCCGTAGCGGTTCGCGGTCCGAACGACGTCCTCGTCGAACGACGGCGTGACGAGGAACTCCGCGCCGGCCAGCATCGTCGCGCGGGCCGTCTCCGCGTCGAGGACGGTTCCCGCGCCGACGGTCACCTCCTCTTCGGTGAACGACGACGACACCTCGCGTAGCATGTCGAGGACGCCGTCGGTGTTCGCGGTGACCTCGACGGTGGAGACGCCGCCGCGGCGGATGGCGTCGACGGTCTCGATTGCCGCGTCTGCGTCGGTACCACGGACGATGGCGACGACGCCCGTCTCTCGGATGCGCCGTGTGGTCTCACTGCTCATGTTCGGTACTCACGGACGGTCTGCATAAACGCCGCGGTCCCGACCGTACCGGTGCCTCGACGCGGCGCGTCTGTCCAACGAAACTGTTCGAAATAATTGAAATACAGATTCCATTCGAAAGAACGAGTCTCAACGTCTGTGGACCATATCTGTGTATAAAATGTCTACAATTTCCACAATGTCTAAAAATCGCCAGATGTGGTTGGACTGTCTCACGGCCGTGGCCGGTTTCGAGCGACGCGTCGCTGTCGGGTCGAAAGAGAAAGAATCCGACGCGGGTCGGTCGCGTCAGTCGCGGCGGACTGCGAGGAGTGCCGCGGCGAGGAGTGCCACGAGAGCCACGACGACTCCGAAGCCGGGCGTCCCGGTGGACGTCTCGGTCGGTTCGTCGGTCGGTTCGTCTGTGGGTTCGTCGGTCGGTTCGCCGTCGGTCGGCGTCTCGGTGGGCATCTCCGTTCCGGTGCCGGTGTCGGTTTCGGTCTCCGTTTCGGTCTCGGTCACCGTGTCCGTCGCGGTGCCCGTTTCGGTCGCGCCGTCGCCCTCACCGACGTTCCCGTCGGCGGTGACGGAGTCTGCCGCGCCGCCGCGAACGGTCACGGTGAAGGTGTCACCCGCGCTCTGCTCGCTGAAGTCGAACGCCGCCTCGTAGGTGCCGTCCGGCATCACGTACGCGGTGCCCGTCTTCAGGAAGCTCGGTTGCGTGTCGCCGTCCGAGCGGACGCGGAGCGTGAGTTCCGTGCCGGGTGCGACGGTCGATTCGCCCGAGATGGACTGGTTCGCCGAGGCCGCGACGTTCACGGGCTCTTCGAGGGTGTGCTCGGCGTCGACGAACTCGTAGCTGTCTTCGACGGTCTGGTCCTCGTCGGCGAGGTTCCCGGTGTTCTCGAACACCGTGAAGTTCGCCGTCAGTTCCTGACCGTCTTCGAGGTCGACGGTCTGTCCGCCGGGTCGCTCTGCGGTCACGTCGTCGGTGTCGAACACGACGAAGTAGGTGTCGTTCGCCGCGTCGGGGACGACGACGGTGTTACCGCTCCCGAGTTGGAGCGCGAACGGTTCGCGGTTCGCACCGGGGTTCGCCTGTTCGACGATGAGTTCGTACACGCCGCCGTTCAGTGCGAAGAACGCCGCCGTCTCGTTCCCGCTCTGGGCTTCGAGTGCGCCTTCCAGGCCGGACGCCTGCAGTTGGTGGACCACGAGGTCACCGAGCGCTATCTCGTCGTCTTCGGTCACGTTGCTGGAGGCGATGGCCTCGTAGACGTCGTCACTGTCGTCGAAGGACGTGCCCGAGGGGGCGGTCCAACTCGCCAGCGAGTCGGTCGTGCGTTCTTCGAGGACGAGGGTGCCGACGCCCTGTGCGTCGCTCGCGGCGTTGGTGCCGCTGCGAACTTCTAGTTCGTACTCGCCCGCGTCGAGGAGCGAGTTCACGGAGTTCTCCGTGTCGATGTCGAAGTCGTCCACCTCGTCGTCGCTGTCGGCGACGGTGAACACGTCGCCGCTCACGCCGTTCGTCGCGGCGTAGGTGTTGAACAGGATGGAGACCTGGTCGTCACCGGAGTCGTCGACGACGGAGACGTTCGCGCGGAAGCCGGACTCGGGGCTCCCGACGGTCACCGTCGCGCTGTTCGTGTTCTCCAGACCCACGGTTATGTTCACGATGTCACCGCGCTGTTCGGTGACGACGTTGTTCACGAAGTCAGCGCGCCCTTCGCCGGCTCTCGAGACGACGATGGTGTCGGACTCGGTGGTCACGCCGGAGCCGAGGTCGGTCACCTCGACGGTGTACTCACCGCGGTCGACGGGACCGAGCGAGAACGTAAGCTCGCCTTGGCCGTCTAGGTCGCCGGTGACGCTCTCGCCGCTGACGGCGTCACCGTCGTCGTCGAGGAGTTCGACCATCACGCCGCGGTCGCCCGCGTTGGCGGAGACGGTCCCCTCGATTTCGTCCTCGTCCGTGACGCTCAGGTCGTCGATTTCGACGTCGAGGCCGAGTTCACGGAGTTCGATGGTCGCGTTACTCGACTCCTGTCCGTCGAAGATGACCGAGTAGCTGCCGATGTCTCGGTTCTCCGTGTTGAACGTGTAGACGCGGCTGTTCGTGCCGGTGGAACCAGCGAAGAAGAAGTTGTTCCCCGAGTTGGTTCCGCTCACTTCGACGTCGGTGCCGGTGCTCGTCGCTTCGACGGCGACGATGGAGCCTTTGTAGGCGTTCACGTCGTCGCTCGGGCCGAGCGTGGTCGCCGCGAACGAGACGGACTTCGTGCCGGCGTTCGAGAGACTGTTACCGGAGGTGTCCTCGATATCGCTGGACAGTCGGACTTCGATGTCTCTCGACTGTATCGGCTCGTCGACGGTGATGACGACGCGGCCCGCTTCGGGCTCTGCGACCGTCGCGCCGACGTCGCTGGTCACGTCCTCGCCGTCGTCGAAGACGCGGATGTTGCTCGTCGTGACGGTGCCGTCGGCGACGTCTGCTGTGAACGGTACTTCGATGACAGCGTCACCGCCGCTGTCGACGTAGTGGACGGCACCGCCAGCGTAACTGAAGCTGGACTGTGCCGCTCCCGCCCCCGTGAACGCGACGGTCCCGGCGAACACCGAGAGGACCATCACGGCCGAGAGGAGGATTGCTCGTGTCTTGTACGTGTGACTCATGGTTGGTTGCTACTCGCTCGGCGTCTCGGTCCCGTCCTCCGGAAGCGCCGACCGAATCGGCACCCCGCGGCCGGGGCGAACACCGATGAGGATGTACTGATTGTCGGCACGGTGAGGATAAGTACTTTGTGTGGATATTGGACTCCTGACACGTGCTATCTCAGCGCGGTTCGGGCGGTCACCGAACGCTCGGGACCGCTCCCGGGCGTGCGTGACTGTCTCTAGCTCCCTCCGAGGACGCGTTTGAACAGCGTGAACGTCAGGAGGGTAAAGAACAGTCCGTTCAACATCCCCTGACTCATCGCGAAGAGGCGCGCCATCCACCCCAGGGGGTTAATATCGCCGTAGCCGACGGTGCTGAAACTGATGTAGCTGTAGTAGAGGCCGTCGAACAGCGTTCCAGCGGGGTCCGCCGAGTTCCAGACGACGCCCGCCTGCGTCTCCAACGGGCCGCCGAGGACGTAGAAGATGCCGAACACGGCGGGGAGCAGAAAGGTCCACGCGGCGATTCGCGGCAGCCGATTGCCGTACCCGCAGGTCACCTGCATGAACAGGTTCAGACCGACGCTCGCGGACTTCTTCACGCGACTCCACGCGTTCAGCGAGTACTCGTTCAGGAGGATGTCCGCGTTCTTCTTGCGGTTGTAGTAGTAGCGCTTGAACTCGAACTCTCGACTCGCGGGCGTGTCGCCGACGTCGTTCGCACTCGCCTGCGCCTTCCGGTACGTCTCCTCTATCGTCTCGTTCGTCGCTTCGACGGCGTAGTTCCCCGTCGCCTCGTTCTCGTCGAAGTCGTGGATGGTCCAGTCGTTCCGTTCGAGGTAGGCGTGGTGGTTGCTGAAGTCGAAGCCGTCGAAGTCGGTGAGACAGAACCTGAAGTGGTCGAGTAAGTCGCCCTCGGCTCTCTCACCCTCCAGTCGTACGTCGCCGAGCGTCGTCTTCGTCATGTCGTACGGGACGACGCTGCCGCCCGACTCGACGATGTTTCCGCTCTCGACTGTCGCGTCCGTCAGGTCGACGTACGTCGGACGAAGCCCCGACCGGACGCGGAACGTCGCCGACTCCTCGAACACCGCGCCGCGGAACGAACAGACGCCCTCGAAGGTGGTGTCCCAGAACGACCCGTTGGTGAAGCGCGCGCCGTCGAAGTCGGCGTCGCCCTCGAACGTCGTCTCGTCGAACGAGCAGTTCTGCTCGCGGTAGTTCGCGCCGCCCTCGAACGCCGTCCCCCGGAACCGCGCGTCCGCCTCGAACGTGACGCTCTCGAAGGCGGTGTCGTCGAGGAACCGGGCGTCGTCGAACGTCACCGCCGCCGCGAACACGCTCTCGCCGAACGTGACGTCCGACTCGAACGTCGCTTCCACGCCGCCGACGTCGCCTTCGAACCGCGCGTCCGCGAACACCGCGGGGGCGGCGAACGTCGCGCGGTGGAGATTCGTCTCTCCTTCGACGACCAACTCGCGGCACTCCGCGCGCGCGTGAAAGGTGGCTCTATCGAGGTTCAACTCCCCGCGACAGCGGGCAGATTTGAAGTCCGCGAACCGAAACCGAGCGAGTTTGAAGTCTGCTTCGCCCTCGAAGACGGCGTCCTCGAACGTCACGTCGTCGCTCGCGGTTCGACTGCCGCCGTCGAACTCGACGCCGCGGAACTCCGCGAGTGCCTCGAACCGCGCGCCGGTGAACCCGGCGTCGTGCGAGAAGCGCGCCTCGTCGAAGTCGGCGACGTCGGCGAACACACAGTCGTCGAAGACGGTGTCGCCCTCGAAGTTCGTGTGCTCGAAGTCCGCTCTCGACTCGAACGTGGCGTCCGCGAACGTGACGTACTGGAAGTCGGTCTGTCGGAAGTGCGCCTCGTCGCGGAAGTTCGCGCCCGCAAAGGAGATGTGGTCCGCGAGGACGTGACTGCTTCCGCTCGTCGTCGCGTTACGGAACGCCACCGTCTCGCGGAAGGTTGCGTCCTCGAACGTCGTATCCTCCTCGAACGTCGTCTCGTCGCAGACGACCGGTCCCTCGAACGTCGCGCCGTCGAAGTGGACGTCCTGTTCGAACGTCGCTTCGCTCGTGTCCAACGCGTCGGTGACGACGGCCCCCTCCGCTTCGACGTCGCCGGTGACGGTGGCGTCCTCGAAGGTGACACGGCCCAGCGTCGCCTCCCGGACGTTCAGCCCGTGCGCGAGGTGGCCGTGCGTGAGGTCGATGCCCTCGATTTCGGCGTGTTGGAAGTTCAGCACGTGGTTCGTCTCGCCGTCGACTCGCTGGTAGGTGAGCGGCAAGTTCGGAAGCGACGCGCCGACGTACTCGTTCATCCGCGGGTCGTCGGCGTGGAGGTTCTCGAACAGGCGGTCCACGACGTCCTTCGGACTCACGTCGAGTGCCGCGCGTTCGTCCGCCGAGAGGTGGAACACGCAGACGTTGCTCTCTCGGTGCGCGGGATGCGGGCACTCCCACGTGGTCCGGAGACTCGCGTCCGTCCGTTCCGTGGGGTCGAACGTGTACCGACAGCGTCCGCTCCGTTCGCCGTCTGCGTCTCCGCGGGTTCGGGCGTGCGCCGTCGGGTACCGCCCGTTCGTCGTCGGGTCGCCGCCGGTCGATTCGCCACGGGTCGATTCGTCGCCGGTCGTCTCACTGTCGGTCGTCGCGTCTTCGTCGGTGCCGACGCCGGCGTGTCTCTGCTGTGAGTCGTGCATCGTCGTTTGGGGTCGGAGGCCGCGTCGATTCGGTTCGGTCGCGCCCGAACCGTCTGATTTGCTGATTATTCAGTGGATTGGTATTTAAACCTCGGGGTGCCCGTCGAGTCGGACGGACTACCCCAGTATCTCCCGGCGTTCGTCTCTGTTCAACTCCACTCGCGTCGTGTTCGGCGAGCAGTGTTCGCACTCGCGGGCGGGGTTCGTACTCCGGTCGTACACCTTCAGCGGGTAGCCCAGGAGGAAGAACGCCTCCATCTGGTGGCGTTCGACGATTGCGTCGGCGGGTTCGCCGCAGTTCGGACACCAGTCTTCGTCGCTCGCCGGTCGCTGATAGATAATCTTGTGCCGACCGAACGTCCGCGTCGCCTCGGACTTCGTCTGCTCTATCAGGTCCTCGACGGGGTACGGTGCCTCCTCCAACGCGTTGTCGAACCCGGCGTCGCTCTCGACGGACGCCGAGAGGTACGGGCCGACGCTGACGGTGTTGTCGCGGCCGACGAAGTGGACGTTCACGGCCGCCTCGCGCCCCGAAATCTCCACCTCGTGGTCGTAGCCGACGACGTACACGTCTATGGCCGTCCGCACTTTCTTCACCGACACCTCGTGTTTCGCCCCGGTGACGTAGACGCCCTCGTCGGGGTCAGCCGCCGTCGCCGTCTGTTTCCACCCGTTCGTCACCACGTCCAGCACTCGCGGGGATTCGGGACCGTCGGCGCGGTAGACGTTCTCCGCACCGACGGCGTCCAGTCCGCCGGCCGCGGCGTCGGCGGGGACGAACACGTCTCCCGCGCCCTCGACGGTCAGGTCGCCGTCGACGCCGCCGAACTCGACGTAGGCGTCTTCGCCGGGAGTGAGCGTCGTCCGCGCGGACGCCTCGTCGTCGACGCTCTCGACGGACTGGTTCGTGAAGACGTACTCCACGTCGGTCAGTCGGAGGTCACCCGAGACGCTCTCGGTCTGGAGGAACACGTCTTCGGGGTCGGCGACGGTCACGGGCGGCGTCTCCGACCCGGCCAACGAGAGGTCGCCGCTGACGGAACGCTCGGTCATCGCCGACCCCCCGTGGTCGCGTCCGATTCCGGTCTTCGCTCGTCACCCGCGAGTTCCGTCTCGTCGCCTGCGAGTTCCGTTTCGTCCTCCGTGCGCCTCGCCTCACCGTCTCCGCGCGCGAGGCGCGTCCGCGTCCGAACCGACGCGTCGCGTTCGGGGTACGTGTGGTACGTCTCGTACGCGGCCGGAGAGACGGCGATGGTCGTCCACGCGTCGGGCGCGAAGCGGTGGGCGACGTCGGCGTCGTCCGCCCCGGGGAACGCGTCGAGCGATTCGACCTGCACTGTCGTCTCCGCGCGGACGTGGTCGCTCTCGAACGTCACCGTCTGCGTCGCACCGGGTTCGAGGGCGGTCGACTCCGCGGTGGCCGCGGGGAGAGGGTCGCACGAACACACCTCGTGGTAGCCGAGTCCGGGCGCGGAGACGAGGTGCGACTGGCCGATGACCGCGAACGTACACGGCGTCCCGAGGAGTTCGCCCGGCGTCACCGCCTTCACGTCGAAGCGTTCGAAGTCGGGCGGGTCGGTCGTGTACGCGAAGTGGAGGTCCGTCGCGTGGTCGTCTGCTGTGTGGCTCTCGGGTGTCCGGACGCCGGTCTGATGTGTGGTGTCGTGAGTCATTGTCGGTCGACGATGATGTCGTAGTTCGGGTCGAAGATGGAGTTCACCTCGACGCCGTTGTAGCGGGGTAGTTCGCGCCACCGAACGTCGCGGTAGCGGTCGCCGTACTTCCGAACGTAGTCGTCGCCGCGGGTCACGTCGAACGCCGCGCCCGTCGTGTTCTCCGCTCGGTCGGGAGCGAGGACGTAGAACCGTTCGACGCGTTCGACGTCGCCGTCGGCGTCGATGTCCTCCCACCCCCAGTACGGCGCGTAGCGGGTGAACCCGGCGTCGCGGACGGTGTTCGAGAACGCCTTGGCGTGGTCGCCGTAGGCGTTGCCGTCGTACGCCCACGTGACGACGACGCCGTCGGGTTCGAGTCTGTCTCGGACGGCCCCGTAGAACTCCGTCGAGTAGAGTTTCAAGAGGTCGTCGTCCGTCGCGCCCGGGACGTCTAAGAGGACCACGTCGTACGTCTCGTTCGTCTCCTGCACGTAGGCGTAGCCGTCGCCGGCGGTGGTGTTCAGACGGTCGTACGCGTGAGCGTCGTCGTGCCACGACGAGAGGAACGAGTCGTTGCGGGCGTACGCCATGAACTCCGCGTCGATGTCGACGTGGTCCACGTCCACGCCGTACTCGCGCAGGTGGTCGACGGCGACGTAGTCGCCGCCGCCGACGAGGAGTACGTCTGTCTCCGGCGAGTGCGCGAAGCGCGTCATCGGGACGTCGACGAGGCCCGAGTGGTAGGTGTCGGCCCAACTGTCACAGAGTTGGACGGCGGTGCCGAGGCGGAGACAGCGGTCCGTCTCGCCCTCGAAGTAGGGGTTCGGCCCCGAACCCGTCCACCGTCGCTCGTACTCGACGACGTGTTGGTACGTGGTCGTCTGCTGGCCGACGACGGTGACCGCCATCGCGCCGGGCGCGTAGTCGTTCTCCACGTCCTGTTCGAGGTACGCGGCCGAGACGGACCGGTCGACGCGTTCGTGTTCGACCACGGCCGCCCCGCAGGCGGCGGTGACGAGGAGGCAGGCGGCGACCAGCGCCGCGGATTCCCGGCCGACGAGCGTTCGGCGCTCTCCCCGAAACAGTCCCCAGCGTCCGCTGAACCGCGCGAGGAACGCGAGCGCGGCGACGCCGTTCAGGAACGCGAGCACGAAGATGGTCGGGACGAGACCGAGTCGCGGGTAGAGGACGCGCGCGTAGACGACGGCGCCGACGAGTCCGCCGACGTAGTCCATCGCGAGGACGAGCGAGAGTCCGCTCCGCTCGCCGGCGCTCCGTTCGACGTGCCAGAAGACGCCGAGGAGGCGGACGACGGCGTCGTGGACGGCGTCGACGGCGTTCGACGCCCACGCGGGGAGCAGTTCGCTCGTATCGCCTTCCTCGTCTTCGACCATCCGGGTCAAGAGCGGTAACTCGAACCCCGAGAGGAACCCGACGGCGACGACGGGCGAGCGAGCGACGACCCAGACGAGTTCGGCCGGGACGAACTGCGGCAGTCGGACGCTGTTGAGGGCGACGACGAGCAGAAAGCCCGCCGGGGCGACGACGGCGAGGTACACCTCCGTTCGGAAGAAGTTCGAGGGTCGGTCGCCCGCTAAGTCGTCCGACAGGGCGGCCCCGACGCCCAGACTGAAGAAGTACAGGCCGATGGTGACGACGTACTGCGTCACTGTCCCGCCGTACATCACCGTCAGCAGTTCCGAGTAGACGAACTCGTACGCGAAGCTACAGAACGAGACGACGAACGTCACGCAGAGGAGGGCGAGCGTCTTCGTCCGGGAGGGTCGTGTCATCTGGTGTTCGACGGGACGGACCGCGCGACGGTCAGATTCGGGGAGATACTTTCCACTCTTCTTCGATGTCGTAGCTGTCTTGGCCGAACTGGCTGTCGACGCGAACGTCGACGGCGGCCCAGCCGAAGTCGTGGTTCACGTTCTCGCCGTCGAGTTTCGTCGCGACGCGATACCATCCGGGTCGCGACAGGTCGAACGTCTCGGTATCGCTCGGTTCGGTCCGCTTCTCGTCCCACGGGACCGGACCCGGCCCCGGCGGGTCGTCGGTGAACGCGGCGTTCGAACCGAGATAGGCGAATCCCAGCGCTCCGGCGGCGGCACCGTACCTCTGCACCTCGTCTCGGTGGTTCTCGTACCACTCGTCGTCGTCGTCGCCGCCGTGGTAGACGGCGTAGCCGTGGCCCGTTCGCGGCGCGGTCGTATATCCGCCCGTCCCGCGACCGGTCGCTCCGGACCCGCCCCGGCCCCCGCCTTTCTGGGCGCTCGCGAGGCCGACGGGGCTGAGTGCGGCGAGAACCGACGACGGTTCGGCGAGCGACCCCGAGGTGTCGGCGTCGTAGCGGGACATCACCCACGGGTCGTCGGCGACGTTCACGGTGAGCGATTCGCTTTGGTCGCCCAACGCCACGTCCGAGATGGCGTTCGACCGGCGCGGCGGCGGGGGGTTGTTTCCGAGACATCCGGCGACGGCCGCGGTGACGGCGACACCGGACAGTTGGAGGAGGCGGCGGCGTCTCATCTCGTCTTCGACGTCGCGGTAGGGCGTTAAAATCTTGTCGGACCAGTGAACTCTCCCGGCTCAGTGAGTGTACCGGAGACGCCTGCCTCGGCTCATCGCTCAGTCCGCCCGGCGAACAGTCCGTCCCGTACCGCGCCGACGACGCCGAATCGGGGGCGGCGACGAGCGCCGACTCGGAGAACGGCACCGACGCTGTAGAGTAGCACGAACGACGCGACGCACCCGGCGACGACGGCGGGAATCTCGGCGGGCGTCTGCGTGTACGCGACTGCCGGAGGCGTCCCGGCGAACAGCGTCGCACGTACCGCCTCCGCGACGACGCCGAGGACGGCGGCGACGGCAAGCAGTCTCGTCCCGACCCACGCGACGAGCGTTCGGTCCAGTCCGAGCGGTGCGCCGACTGCACACAGCGCGCCGAACACCGTCGCCCCGAACACGACCATCCCCGCGACTCGGTTCGTCGGCGGAATATTCAACACGGCGATACTTCCCAGCGCGACGGTCCACCAGAGCAGTCCGATGACGACCGCCCGTCCGTTTCTGTGCTGTACGAGCTCCCACACCCGTGCGTTTTCTCCACCCAGCTGCATCTTAACACTGTATTAACGGTATAGCTAATATAGATTGTCCTCTTTTACAGACAATTAACGTACGAAAAACGCCGATTGGGCGGCAAAACAATTAACTATTAGAGAATATTCTGAAAAACAGTAGTTCTTCAAAAAGTATTTGTTTGCCGTTCATCGAACCGGGAGAGCTAAATCTGCGACACCGTTGTCTCCGGACGAGAGATGCGCGAGGACGAACTGGCGACGGCAGTCGTCGAACACTTCGAGGCGGCGTTCGGGGAGAGCGACGTTCGTCTCGAAGAACCCTACGACCACTACGGAAACAGGGGGGCCGTCGACGTGTACGCGCGCACGCGCGAGGCCGAACCGGTCGACTATCTCGTCGAACTGAAAGCCGACCCGGCCGTCAGAATCGCCTCGGGTGCCAACGAGATACTCCGGCAGTACCGCCGCATGGAGCGCTACTTCTACAAGGACGACGAGCACTCGATTCGGCGGAAACTCGCGCGCGACGGACCGGGTGTGTACTTTTTACTCCTCTTCGCGCCGACGGTGGCCTGCGTCGAACACGTCGCCGAACACCGACGACTGTACGGGAGTGTCGCGCCGGAGGCCAACGTCGACGGCGTTCCCGCCGTCCGGAAAGTGGCGTTTCTGACGAACCTCGACGGCGCCGACGAGGGTGAACTCGGGTTCCTCTCGGTCAACGCGGACGTTCCGTTCGACTCGGTGCTGTTTCGAGACGCCATACCCCAGGGGTCACGCCTCCAAGAGGCGGTTCGAGACGCCGAACTCGGTCGATAACCGACACGCCTCGAACTCCGCCGGACTCAGATACGTCGAGTGACACTTCGTTTCACTCCCTGGTGTGAAGGATTTATACGTCTTCGGGCGGTGACAGTTCGGTACGGAACGCGAGAGTACACAGTGCAGGCGTCTCGACACGCGACTCGGTGCCACTTCGCTGCGTTCGTGGCCGAAACCGAACTGCTCACACAGTTCACGCGGGTTCCGCGAAATCAACTATGAGTCGTAGTGAATCTGCTCGTTCGTCCTGGAACTCGATGTTCGACACACTCGCGGACGCGACGCGCCGTCGCGTCCTCGCCGCACTGACCGAAGACGTCACCGTCGGAACCGACTCGCTTCTCGACGCTGTCGCTGACGACGAGGAGACGGCGACGCGCACGTCGCTTCACCACGTCCACCTCCCGAAACTCGAACGTGACGGGTTCGTCTCGTGGGATAGAGGGGACGAGACCGTCTCTCGAGGTCCTCGATGGGAGCGGGCGGCGTCCGTCCTCGACACCATCGACTACCCCCTCGAACGAACCGCTTCGGCGTAGTTTCTCCGCGGGCGTCTCGTTCTCTCCGACTCGGCTCGCTGACCGCCGCCGAGTCACTCCGTTTCGCGCGCTTCGAGGACGAGTTCCGCGACCGCTTCGGGGTGGGCCGCCGCGACGCGGACGAGTGCGTCGTGGAACTCCCGCCCGGTGAGATCGCGGACGTCGTGGTCGCGTCGGAGCACCGACTCGACCTCGAACTCGGCGTCGTCCAACACCGACAGCGTCTCCGGGCGGACGTAGACGCTCTTGGCCGTCGTCTCCTCGAACTCGAACGCCGGACCCGGCGCGGACGGGTCATCCAATGCCGTCTCGGCGTCCGACTCCGATACCGGTTCCTCGTCGTTCGCTTCCGTCGCCTCGGCGTCGTCGCCCGCCTCCTCGTCGGCGTCGACCACGTCCGCCAGTCCGGAGAAGCGGTTCTCGTCAGGCATCGGTGTCTCCGTTTTCGACGACTCGCGCCAGTTGGTCGAGTCGGTCGAGCATGTCGTTGTCCGGGTCGTACTCTCGGAGGGTCTCGCCGTCGCGCCACGCCCGACTGAACGCGATGCGGTGGCGGAGTCCCGGTCCCGGCGACTCGCCGAACCCGTCTGACCGGGCGAACGAGGGGAGGTACTGTTCGAACGGCGAGGACTCGAGGTCGGTGATGATGCGCTTTTCCTCGTTGTTCCCGCTGAGGTCGTTCGGCACGATGGCGAGGATGTCGAGGTCGACTTCCTTACGAATCGGCCGGACCTGCTGTTCGACCATCCGCTCGAATCCGCTGACGCTCGGTTCGCTCATCAACAGTGGGACGATGAGGTTACCGGCGCCGATGAGCGACGCGTCCGAAAGGGGCCCGAGACTCGGCGGCGAGTCGATGACGATGTAGTCGTAGTCGTCGCCGAGAAGGGGTTCGACGATGCGGCGTCGAACCCAGAGGATGCCGAACGTCGAGTTCCGGATTCGGTCCTCGATATCGTCTAAGTCGACGTGGGCGGGGAGCAGGTCGAACACCCCCCGGTCGTGGATAATCTCGTGGACGTCGACCGGGTCGTCCTCGGTCAACACGTCGCCGACGTGGGGGCCGTCCGTCTCGTAGAGGTCCTTCCGACCGACGCCTTCGGTCGCGTTCCCCTGTTGGTCTAAGTCGACGAGGAGGACGTCGTTTCCGCGCGCGGCGAGGGCGTCCGCGAGGTTGATGGCGACGGTCGTCTTCCCGACCCCTCCTTTCTGCAACGAGACGCTCACGGCGCGAGCCATCTACGGTTCCTCCCTGTCGAACGGTGTCCGAATCGCGTACATGGTGGAATTTGTGGAATGTGTGGACTGTTCGAGCTGTCCACGTGCTGGCGGTTTCTTGCTCGCCCTCGCATATAATTCCTCGTCAGACATTTGGCGATTCCCGAGATGTTCACAATTTCTACACTGTCTGAACTCTTCTAGCACACGAGAACAAGACAATCCGGGTCTATAATCCGGCATAAAAGTATAAATTTCACAATTTGTAGACTATTACTTCTTTTATTACATATTCTGCCATCTGGAATTTTTACAAATTTCACAATGTTTAAAATTTTCAAAATTCCTGAAATCTGTGAATTGCGTTCCTCGCTCGCCCCGTATGCCACTTCTACACTTTCTACAAATTCTACACTGTCTGAACGCTCGGCCTCGTCTCTCACGCGCCGAGTTTTTGCCCTTTGGAGCCTGTTTAGAATTTGTACAATTTTCACACACCGTCGGCTGTGTGAACGTTCTCGAAGGCCGGAGGTCGCTCCACCGCCGCAGACGCGTAGATATATAACCTAACGTGAGAGTTTGCCGATAAACAGGTTCCCGACCGAACACCGTCCCGCGGTCCTCCACCATGGCCGACGACAGAACCACACTCGATACGGGCGACGGACCGAGCATCGCGAGAGTCGTCCTCGTCTGCTGTTGCGTCGTCGCGATTGTCTTCTCGGCGGCCCTCGTCGCACCGCTCTCGACTGCCCTCGATGGCGTTCCCGCGAAGTCGCTCGTCGTCCTCGATGCCGGTCGCTCCGGGGGCGAGTCCGCCGGACTCGGCGCACTGTCTCCGACGCAACGAGCACCGGTCGGCAGCGACGGTTCGACCGGAGAGAACCCCTATCGCTCTCTCGACAGCGAGGTGCACTTCACCGTCGAGAGCGACCGACCGGCCTACTGGCGCACCGGGTCGTACGCGACGTACACCGACGATGGGTGGAGACGAACGGGCGAGACGACCCCCTACGACGGCGATATCTCCCCGGACGCCCGCGGTGACAGCGTCACCTATCGCGTCTCGCTCGAACGGGACGCGACGGCGCTTCCGACCGTCTGGCGACCGAACACGGTCACCGGAATCGGTGGGGCCGACCCCGCGGTGACGACCGGTCGAGCGGTCGTCGTTCCCTCGGGCGTCGACGCCGGAACGTCGTACACCGCCGAGAGCACGCGTCCCTCTCGTGAAGAGTCCGTACTCCGCGCCGCCGGAACGGACTACCCGTCGTCGCTCGCGTCGCGCTACACTGCCCTCCCCGAGAACGCCCCGCCGCGCGTCGCCGACCTCGCGGCGAACGTCACCGCCGACGCCGACACGCCGTACGAGAAGGCCGTCGCCGTCGAACGTTATCTGGAGGCGAACAAGGGATACTCGCTGTCCGCCGGCCACGACGGCGGCGACCCGGTGTCGTCGTTCCTCTTCGACATGGACGAGGGCTACTGCGAGTACTTCGCCTCCTCGATGGCCATCATGCTCCGGACGCAGGACGTGCCCGCACGCTACGTCGTCGGCTACTCTCCCGGGGAACGGACCGACGAGGGCGAGTACACCGTCCGGAACATGAACGCTCACGCGTGGGTCGAAGTGTACTTCCCCGACGTGGGCTGGGTCCGCTTCGACCCGACGCCCGCCGAGGAACGGCGCGACGCCGAACGGCGCGCGTACGAACGCCAGGAGGGTGGCAGTTACCGGACGGCCGAACCGAGCGAGTCGACGGCGGCAGAGACGGCGACTCCCGAGGCGACTCAGACCCCGAGTTCGACCCCGACGCCCGAACCGACCGACACGACCGAGGGCGACGCGAGTACCCCCACGCCCGACGACGCGGCGTCGACCCCGACCGGTCCGTCGTCGCCCGAACCGGTCACGATATCGCTCGACCGCGACCCCGTCCCCGGCGCGACGGTCATCGTCACCGTCGCTCGCGGCGACTCGCCCGCCGTCGGCGAGACGGTTCTCTTCAACGGCGACCCCGTCGGGGTGACGGACGAGGACGGCCGCGTCGTCGCGAGCGTCCCGTACGCCAGCGAACTGACCGTCTCGCTCGCCTCCACCGACGACCAACGGGCTTCCGTTCGCGCCTCGCGAGTCGGGTCTGCTCCCGTCGCCGACGGACCGTCGTCGGTCTCGTACGCGCTGGACGACCCGATGCTCGGCGTCGTTCCCGACGAGAGACCCACCTACCCCCTGCAGACGAACGCCTCGCTCTCGTTCGTCGGCGAACGCGTGACGAACGGGGAGATACTCGTCTTCGCCACCGTCGCGGACACCCCCGTCGTCCACGGCGACGTCCGGGTGAACGGCGAGCAGGTGGCGCAGACGGACTCCCTGGGACGCGCCGAACTCACGCTCCCCGACTCGCCGGGGAACGTCACCGTCACCGTCGCTCGCGGCGACGTGAGCGGCGAGGGGACGTTCGCGCTCGACGCGTTCTCCGTCGCGGTGGACCGGCCGTCGTTCCCGCTTCCGTACACGACGGCGACGGTGCGGACCCGACTCGGAGACGACGGCGTCGGCGGCGTCCCCGTCTCCGTGGACGGCGAACGCGCCGTCACCACGGGGCCGAACGGGACGGCGACGGTGACGCTCCCTCCCGCCTCCTCGGTTCGCATCGCCGCCGCCCGGTACGGCCAGTCGAGCGAGACCACCGTCTCGGGGATGCTCTCGAACGCCGCCGCTCTCCTCGGAACGCTCGTCGTCGGCGTCGGTGCCGTCCTCGGCGGTGCGTACCGCCGCGACTGGTCGCTCTCAGCGATTCTCGCCCGCGTCGGCGCCGTCTTCGACCGTCTCCTCGCCGCTCTCGTCTCGGGGGTCCGTTCGACCGACGTCCTCGTCGACGGCCTTCGAAACGCCGGGCGGCGCGTCGAAGCCCTCGCCCGCGGTGTCGTCGACCGGACGGTCCGGGTCGGCGAACTCCCCGGACGCTTCGCCGCGTGGGTCCACGCGTGCGCCGAGACGCTCCGTGAACGGGGAGCGACGGCGACGGCCCGCGTCGCGCGGCGGGCGGGCGTCGCTGACGACCCACTGGACGCAGACGCCCGGACGATACGCGACTGCTGGGACGAGTTCCGGGGGCACGTCTCCGTCCCGCGACAGGCCTCGCGCACGCCGGGCGAACTCGCCGCGCACGCCGTCTCCGTGGACGGGTTGCCGGCGGAACCGGTCGCCGTCGTCCGCGACGCGTTCCGAGATGTCGAGTACGGCGGCCGCGCCCCGGCCGACCGTTCGGCGGCGGTAGCACGCGCGCTAGCCGAGATTCGAACCGCCGCCGAGTCGGCTGAGATGTCCGATTCGACCGATTTGACCGATTCGACGGAGCGCCGGTCTCGCGACGCTCGCGAGACGGCAGACACCGGTCCCGACGCGGATTCGGCGGTGACCGACGAGTGAACCACCGCCGTTCCGTCGCCGCTCTCGCGGGATTCGCCGCCGTCGTCGTCGCCGCGGCACTCGTCTTCGGTGTCCTCTCTCCGAACGAGGTGCCTGCCGTCTCGGACGCCGTCGAGACACTCGACGACGGGCAGTTGCTCCTCGCTCTCGCCGGAACGCTCCTCCTCGGCCGATGGTTCGCGAGACGCCGCGCTACGTCATCAACCACAGAGCGCTTTACGAAGCTCAGGGCGGACCCGCCGGAGGGAGTCTCCGCACCGGCGTCGATTCGCGTCGGCGGGCGCTTCGACCGCGTCGTCGCCGACGCGGTCACCGCCGAGGACGACGACGCTATGCGGTCGGTCGCCTCGCGTCTCCGGACGACGGCGACAGACCTGTACGCTGACGCCGAAGACACCGACCGCCCGACGGCGCGCCGACGCGTCGCCGCGGGCGCGTGGACCGACGACCGACTGGCGGCCGCGTTTCTCGCCGCTGACGAACGGCCGCCGTTCCGCTCCCGCCTCCGAGCGTGGCTCGACCCGTCGCGAGAGCGTCGTCGCCGCGTCGAGACGACGGTCGAGGCGCTGTTCGAACTTCGCGAGGGGGTCGTCCCCGACGCCGATTCGGACGTCTCGACCGACGCGGCGGACGGTGTGAGCGAGGGCGACGGCGTCGACGAGGACGAAGCCGACGCGAACTCCGGGGACGAGGGCCGGGGGGAGTCGTGGGTCGGAACGGCGACGGACGGCGGGGTGGACCGATGACGACGCTCCACCGAGACGACCGGTGGAACACCGGTCTCGTCGGCGCCCTCTCGCTCGTCGCGGTCGGTCTCGCCTACGCCGACGCGACGCTGGTCGTCGCCGCGGTGATTCCGCTCGCGTACGTTCTCTACGGGTCGTTCTCGTCGCTACCGCCGAGCGCCTCGCTCGCTCTCTCCCGAGAGTTCGACCCGGCCGCTCCCGCCCCCGGCGAGCGAGTCACGGTCACACTGACGGTGCGAAACGACGGTGACCGAACGCTGGCCGACGTGCGCGTCGTCGACGGCGTCCCCGACGCACTCGCGGTCGAGTCGGGGTCGCCGCGCGCGTGTCTCTCGCTCGCCGCGGGGGACGCGGCGACGCTCTCGTACGAGGTGGTCGCCACCCGCGGCGAGTTCGCCTTCGCGGACGCCGTCGTTCGCCTCCGCTCCACCGCGGGGTCGAGCGTCGCCACCGACGAGATGCCCGTCGCGGGCGACGACACGCTCTCCTGTACCGGCCGTCCCGAGGGGGTTCCGCTCGCCGAGGCGGCGCCCGGCCGCGTCGGAACCGTCCCGGCGGACGCCGGCGGGTCGGGACTCGAGTTCTACGCGACCCGTGAGTACCGCCCCGGCGACTCGCTCTCGCGGGTGGACTGGCGACACCTCGCGAAGACGGGCGAACTCACTACCGTCGAGTTCCGCGAGGAACGGGCGAGTACCGTCGCCGTCGTCGCAGATGTCCGCCGACCGACCCGCGTCGTCTCCGGGCCGGGACGTCCGACGGCGGGCGAACGCTGCGCCTACGCGGCGGTGAGGACGCACGGCGCACTCGCGGCCGCCGGGCACGCCGCCGAGGCGACGGTGCTCGGACTCGACGCCGAACGGGTCCCCGACGCCGTCGCCGTCGGTCCCGACGGCTTGCCGTGGCCCGACGGTCCGCAGACGACGGCCGCCGTGTTCGAGGCCGGCGGGGCCGCCGCGAGCAGGGAGTCGGCGGCGGAGACGGCTGCAACGGCGGAGACTGCGGAGGCGACGGAGACAGCAGGGAAGGCGGAGACTGCGGAGACGACGGCGACGGACGGCGGGCGTGGTCGAACGACCGCTCGTTTCACGTCCGCCGCGTCGGAGGACGCCGAGACGCCCCGACGGTCGACGCACGGGCGTTCGCTCGCGGCGACGCTCGACGCTCGATTCGCCTCCGACGCCCGCGTCGTCATCTTCTCGCCGCTGCTGGACGATTACCCGGTGGCGCTGGCGCGTGCGCTCCGTCGACGGGGTCGAACCGTCGCCGTCCTCTCGCCGGACGCGACGGGCCGGGAGACGCCGGGACTCGCACTCGCCGCTCTCGACAGACACGGCCGCCGAACGTCGCTCGAACGCGACGGCGTGACCGTCGCGGACTGGACGCCCACCCGACCCCTCGACGACGCACTCGCACACGCACTCTCCGACCGATGACCGACTCTTCACACCAACCGTTCGAGACGACGAACGCCGCCCCGGCGGCGTCGAACTGGCGACCGACCACGACGAGCGTCGCCGTCGTCGTGACTCTCACGGCGACGTTCGGCGGCCTCCTCACGCTGACGACCGGTCTCTGGAACGCGGTCCTGCCGGCCGTCGGCGGCGCGGTCCTGTTCGCCGCGGCGCTCTCGCTCTCCGCGACCGAACGGTATCGACCGCTGGCGCGGTTCGTCGCCGCTTCGCTTCTCGTCCCGGCGAGCGCCGCCGTCGTCTCCGGCGTCGGCTACGCGCTCGCGAAGCAGTTGGGCGGTCCGTACCCCGTCGGGTCGGTGTTCGTCGTCGTCGGCCTCGCGACGGCCGGATTCGGTTCGGCGGCGGCCGTCAGGGGTGACCTCTCGACCGACACCGTCGCGTCGACGCTCTCCGTGGCGACGGTGGCGACGCTCCCGCCGACGCTCGCGTTCGCCGTGTTCGCTCTCGCTCGCGTCCTCGGGGAGTACGCGACGACGCTGTACGTCCCGGTGCTCGTCCCCGACCCGGTACCCGCGTCGGCGTTTCCGCTCGCCGTCCTCGACGGCGTCCGTCGATTCCTCCTCGCGCCCGTCCACGACGGCCCGCACCTGTTCTCCTTCGCGCTGGTCTGCTACGTCGCCGTCGTCGGCCTCTCGGCCGTCCTCCGTACGTACCCCGTCGCCGACCTGCTCTCGCCCTCGGACCCCGAATCGGCGGCGCGTGTCGTCGACCCGGCCGAACGGGCGGCGACGTTCGCCGCCACCGTCGGCGTCTTCGTCGTCTTCGTGGCCGGCGTCCTCTTCGTCACGCCCGACGGGTTCGCCGTCCTCCCGCCGCGGGTTCGCGGTCCGTTGACGACGCTCGCCGGCGTCGACGCGCTCAGACCGCTTCTCTTCGTCTCGGGCGTCGTCGGCGTCGCTCTCGGCACCGGGTCGTGGGCCGTCAGAGGCAGGTCCGAAGCCGAAAGCGGCGCGCTCGACGGGCCGGTACCGTCGCTCCTCGCGGGCGTCGTCGTCGCCCTCTGCGCGTTCGTCTTCGCCGAGCAGTTGCTCTCGGTGCTCCTCGGCGTCACCCTCGCCATCCTTCCGGACGGGTACGCCGCCGACGTCCGGGTCCAGACGGACGCCGTCGTGGCGTTCTACGGCGGCGACGTGGTCCTCCTCGGCCTCGCCGCCGGTCTCCTGCTCGCCGCCGCCGTCTCGCTTCTCGTCCTCTACGCGGCGACCCGTTCCGGAACGGCGACCGACGGGGCCGCCGGTGCCGCCGCCGCGAGTAGCGGCCTGTTCGCCGCGTCGGCCGTCGCGGGCACCGTCGGTGCGAGCACACCGCTCGTCTTCGCCGGACTCGTCGCCAGTCTCGTCGTCGCCGACGCGGGGTCGCACGGGACCACACTCGGGCGCGAAGTCGGCCGCCTCGGCGAGACGCGCCGCGCCGAACTCGTTCACCTCGCCGCCACCGCCGTCGTCGGCGTCGTCGGTGCGACGCTGGCCGGCGGACTCGCGTCTCTCCTCGGGGGCGTCCCGACGCTCGACGGGTCGGTGCTCTCCGTCGCCCTCGGCGGGGCCGTCCTCGGCGTCTTCCTCTTCGCCGTCGCGCTTCGCTGACCGGGATTCGGTTACCTCGCCCGACCGGCTGAACTCGCTGATTCGCCCCAATCGTGTCGAACGGACGCCCTGTTCGGCCATCGCACTTTAGCGGCCCCACCTCACACCTGCACCTGTCTATGTCCGGACCGGTGTTCCTCCACGGCGACGGCGTCACCCTCTGCCCCGCCGACCAGTCGGACCTCGCCTTCCTCAGAGAGAACGAGAACGACCCGCGACTCCGCGCCACCCGCAACGTTCGCAAGCCGACGAGCGCGGACCACCTCACCGCTCGTCTCGGGGGACAGATGGGTCGAGACGAAGAGACGGTCGGACTCGTGGTCCGCGACGACGACGACGAACCCGTCGGCTTCGTCTACCTCGTCCGCGAGGAGACGAACGCCGTCGGTTGTCGCTACGCGGAGTTGGCCTACTGGGTGGCGTACGACCACTGGAACAACGGCTACGCGACGGCCGCCGCCGAGACGATGCTGGACTACGGGTTCGACGAACTCGGCCTCCACCGAGTGAAAGCCTGCACGTTCGAGGACAACGCGGCGTCGCGACGCGTCTTGGAGAAACTCGGGTTCGAACAGGAAGGCGTCGCCCGAGAGGAGGCGTACGTCGACGGCGAGTGGTGCGACAGAGTCCGCTACGGCATCCTCGAAGACGAATGGCGCGCGCGGCGGGACGACTGAGCGTCCACCCGCAGCCGTGCGGAAACTCAGGCGTCGACTGCGACTGTGACTGCGACTTCGTGTCGCTGCATGTACGGTGGCGTGTACGGGTCGTTGTACTGCAACAGCGAGGGTTCGTCGTGCGTCTCGACCCCTTCGCGCTCCAGCGTCGCGAGCAGTGACGCCTCGGCGTCCGCCACGCGGCGGTCCGTCGCCCACCACGAGAACGCCTTCACGGCCGTTGTCCGCGCCCCCTCGACCACCAGGCGAACGTCTGAGTTCGTCGGCACCGGCGCCGTCTCCAACGTGTACTCGGCCGGGAGGTAGAACGCCATCCGAACCCCGCCGCGGTCCTCGTCGGTCCGGACGGGCGCGGTCATCGACACCTTCTGCCCGTCGTCGGCGCGGGCGGACGCGGCCGTCGACAGTTCCCGCCCGCCTCGTTCTCCGTTCCTCGCCGTCCCGTCCGAGCGGACGGGTGCGGTCATCGACACCGACTCGGCCCGTTCGTTCTCGCCCGAGATGTAGGCGAACAGGCGACGAAACGCCGCGTTCGTGTCGGCCGCTGTCGTCTCGACGAGGAGCGTCCGCGGGTAGCGCCGTATCTCCACCTCGCCGATGCTCCGAACCGTCTCGTACGGGACGCGTTCGGCCGACCGACTGCTGTAGACGCCCCACGCCGTCCACGCCGCGAGGGCGACGCCGACGCCACCGAGGAGGAGTTTCGCTGCTCTCTTCATACACGATAGTGGTTCGCAGACGACAAAACCCCTCTCTCCTCCCCTCCCCCCGCACCCCCCTCCCCACCACTCACCTCCTCGCGGGCCGCCGGCCGCCGGCCCCCCGGCCGCCGCGCTAGCGCCGCCCCATCTCGCCGCGTTCTGGCGTCGCTCTCGCCGGGGCGGTCGGCGGTCGCAGCGCGCCGGGTGGTCGGACGGCCGTCGTCGCGTCTCGGCGCTCGTCCTCCTCGCGGACGGCGTCGGCACCGCGGTAGGTCACCATCGCCCGCAGTCGGTTCTTCGACATCCCGTGCGCCATCTCCGTCTCGTCGCCACCGACTGTCCCGGACCCACGACGAACGGCCGGGAAAGCGCGGTTCAGCGGCGGATTTTTCACGCGCTTGGAGCCGGTTCCCGTGCCGATTCCCGTTCCGCACGTCGCCAACACCGGCCAGACGTGCCCCGACCGACGCCACTTTTCAGGTGCTCTCCGTCCCGCGAGTATGACAGAGTTTCACTCGCTGGACGACCTCGTCGCCGAACTCGAGTCGCGAACGTTCGACCGACCGCCCGCACTGGTCGCCAACGCACACATCACCGGCCTCGGGGTGGCGCGCGCGCTCTCGGCGCACGGCGTCCCCGTAATCGCGCTCGACCGGGTCGGCGACGGCGTGGCACCGCCGTCCGAGGCTGTCGACGTCGCGGGCGCGGTTACCTACCCGCTTGACGACCTCGCGGGCTTTCGCGCCGACGTCGAGCGCGTCGCGGCGGCATTCGACCACGAACCGGTCGCGTTCGGCTGTATGGACGAGTGGGTGCTCGCACTCGCCGAAGCGCGTCCGGCGGGCGTCCGCCTCTCGTTCGCGCCGGACACCGTCGAGCGCGTCCTCGACAAAGAGCGGTTGTACGCCGCAGCCGAGAGACTCGACGTGCCCTACCCGGAGACGTACCGACTCGCGGGCGTCGGTGACCGTGAGCGCGGAGCGGACGCCGAGGCCGACTCGGCGGCTCCACCCCTCGTCGACCCCGAGGAGGCCGCCGAGCGACTCGGCTATCCGTTGGTCGTCAAGCCCGCGCGCAAGCGCGAGTTCGAAGAACTCGTCGGCACGAACGTCGTCGTCGCGTCGGACGAAGCGGCGTTCGCGGACGCCGTCGCGACCGCTCGCGACGCCGGTGTCCGCGTGATGGCGCAGCAACACGTCGACAGCGTCCCCGGCGAGGACCGCTCGTTCGCTTCGTACCGGCGACTCGAGGGAGGCGACACCGTCGGACTCGTCGCAAACCCGGTCGTCCGCCACCCGCGCGGACTGGGAAGCTCCTGCGTCGTCGACCGCATCGAGTCGCCGCACGTCCGTGAGCGTGGACTCTCCGTCCTCGAAGACGCCGGATACCGCGGCATCAGCGAGGCGGAGTTCGTCCGCGACCCCGCCCGCGACGAAGACGTCCTCCTCGACGTGAACACCCGACCGTGGAAGTGGATCGGACTCCCGGTCGCCGCCGGTGTCGACCTGCCCGGACTGGCGTACGTCGACGCACTCGGCGACGGCGCGCCAGCGTCGGTCGTGGAGTCGGTCGAATCGGTCGAACCGGTCGCAGACCGGTGGGTCTCTCTCCGAGACTACCTCGCCGAACTCGCGGGGTCACCGACGATGCCCGACGTGGTCTCACGCGCCGAGTGGACCGCACTCGCTGCGGGGGTGCCGGGGGACGCGGGCGTCGTCGCCGCCGTCTTCGACCCCGCAGACCCCGGACCGACCGCTCGGCTCTTGGAAACCGAGTTCGGCGACGCCGACTACTACTGTTCCTGCTGAGCGTTCGACCTCCACGGGCCGCCGTTCGGGCCTGGACGGCCTACTCGCTCGCCAGTTCTCGAAGTCCACCGGCCAGCGCGCTCGCCGCCGCCGCGCAGTCGTCCCAGTCGGTCCACTCGAGCGGATTGTGCGAGATACCGTCTCTGGACGGCGAGAACAGCATCCCGGCGTCCGTCGCCTTCGCCACGCGTTGGGTGTCGTGGGCCGCGCCCGAGTGGAGGGTCATGCAGTCGAATCCGGCGTCGTCTGCTCCGGCGCGAACCGCTTCGACACAGCGCTCGGACAGCGGGACGGGCGACACGTCGAGGTGCGTCTCGAACGTCGTCTCCACGTCACGCTCGCGTTCGAGGCGTTCGCACACCTCCTTCACCCGTGCGGTCTGCCGCGAGATGGACGCGGCCTCCACGTCACGGATGTCGATACCGAGTTCGACGCGGCCGGGGATGACGTTCGTCGCGTTCGGCGCGACGTTCACCTTTCCGACGGTTCCGACGGCCGAGTCGCTCTCGGTCTCGACTATCTCGTTCGCCTCGCGTTCCACGTCGAGGACGAGTTCGCTCGCCGCCGCGAGGGCGTCTCTCCGGCCGGGCATCGGCGTACTTCCGGCGTGGTCCGCTTCGCCTCGTATCTCCACCTCGCAGTGGAAGATACCGGTCACGTCCGTGACGACGCCGACCGGAATCCCGGCGTCTTCGAGTCGCGTCCCCTGTTCGATGTGCAGTTCCAGCCACGAGTCCCACTCGCTGGCGTCCACGAGACCCTCACCGCGGTAGCCCATCTCTTCGAGCGCCGATTCCAGCGTCGCGCCGTCGTCGTCGGTGAGTGCGAGGGCGTCGTCGAGTTCGACCAGGCCCGAGGCGACGGACGACCCGAGGAGGCCACCTGCGAACCGCTGGCCCTCCTCCTCGGTGAAGCAGACGACTTCGACCGGCCGAGCGAGTTCGACACGCTCGTCTTGCATCGTCCGAACGGATTCGAGCGCGGCGTAGACGCCGAGTGGCCCGTCGAAGATGCCGCCCTCGGGGACGGAGTCGAGGTGGCTCCCCGCGGCGACCGGTGCGGCGTCGGGGTCGGCGGCGTCGGGCGTCCACCGGCCGACGACGTTCCCGACGCTGTCCACGCGGACGTCGAGTCCGGCGTCTTCGAGGCGCGAGACGAAGTAGTCGCGGGCGTCGGCGTTCGCGTCGCTTCCCGTGAGGACGGTTCGGCCCCGACCCTCGTCGGTGGCCAGTTCGCCGAACGCGGCGTTCGCTTCGATGTCGTCGCGGAGTCGGTCAGACGAGACGTTCATACTGTGGGTGGAGTGCGGGGGGTTATCAATCGACTGTCTGCGGCGACCCAAACGGATTTGTCGCCCCGACGAGACGACCCGGGCAGTGACTGGCGAGGGAGGTTCTGACGCGCCGGCGGGGTCGACGAGGCTCGTCTTTGACGCGTCGGTCGCGTTCGACGCGATAACGACGCACGAGGAACTCTGCGCGTGGTCGCGGGCGTACTGCGAACGCGTCGCGGAGACGGACGCGTTCGCGGTGGACCTCTCTCGCGTCGAGTGGGAGGTGTCGACCCGCGCGAAGCGTCGCGCGGCGGCCGTCAAACGCCCGCGAATCGACGGTGCGGTGGTCGGCGAGGAGCGAGACTGGGACGGCGACGTGCCGACCTGTACCGTCTCGCTGACGTGGGCGGCGTTCGACGCTTTCTCGGAGGCAGAGTGGACGGCGACGCTCAGACACGAGTTGGTCCACGTCGAAGAGTTCCAGCGGTTCGGGACGACGGACCACGGTCCGCGGTTCGAGCGACGCGCCGCGGCCGTCGACGCGCCGATTCGCGTCCGGCGGTTCGCCCCCGCGGCGTACGTCCTCTCCTGTGCGGCCTGCGAGGAGGTGGTCGCTCGGCGGTATCGCGCGTGCAAACTGGTCCGGCGACACGACGACTACGTCTCTTCTTGCTGTGCGGCGAACCTGACCGTCGACGAACGGGAGTGAGCGTCGCTTCATCCGTGCGTCCGGGCGTCGCTTCCTCCGTGCGTCGCTCACCGACTCGCGGACGCGACGGCGGGAACGGGAACGTCGTCGAGGAGGTCCGACACCACGTCGAGAGGGTCGACGCCGCGGACGCGGGCGTCGGAGGTGAGGACGAGTCGGTGTCGGAACACCGCGGGGACGACCGCTTTCACGTCGTCCGGGACGACGTAGTCTCGCTTTCGAATCACGGCGCGGGCGCGGACGGCCTCGAACAGGCGCTGAACGCCGCGCGGCGAGACGCCGACGGCGACGCGGGAGTCCTCGCGACTCGCCCGACCGAGGTCGACGACGTAGTCGCGGAGTTTGCCGTCGACGCGAACCGTCTCGGGGACGGCCCGGAGGGCGGTCACCTGACCGTCGCCGACGACGCGAGAGACGGTCGGTGCGCGTCGCGTCCGGTCGTCCCGCCTGTCGACGAGTTCTCGCTCTCCCGCCCGGTCGGGGTACCCCAGTTCGGTCTTGACGACGAAGCGGTCTCGCTGGGCTTCCGGCAGGCGGAACGTCCCCTCCTGTTCGACGGGGTTCTGCGTCGCGATGACGAAGAACGGGTCCGGCAGTTCGTGCGTGACGCCGTCGACGGTCACCTGTCCCTCGCCCATCGCTTCGAGGAGGGCGGCCTGCGTCTTCGGCGGCGCGCGGTTTATCTCGTCGGCGAGGACGACGTTCGCGAATATCGGTCCGGCGTTGAAGTCGAATCCACCGGCCGTCTCGTCGTAGACGTTCGACCCGGTGATGTCGGCGGGGAGGAGGTCGGGCGTGAACTGGATGCGGGAGAACGAGAGGCCGAGGGCGGCGGCGACGCTCCGGGCGGTCAGCGTCTTTCCGGTTCCGGGGACGTCCTCTAAGAGGACGTGACCCCGGGCGAGCACACCGGTCAAGACGGTTTCGAGGAAGTCGCGGTCCGCGATGACCGCGGCACCGACTGCCTCGACCACCTCGTCGCACGTCGCGGCGGCCTGTGAGACGTCCATGCGGGCGATTCGGCGGACCACCGTTTGAACTTTTCCCGTCGGAGTTCCAACTGTTTTATCGTCTCTGAGTGGGCACGTCCCGTCGAGATGGTCGCCGACCCGGATACGACGCTCGACTCGGCGTCACGGACGCAGATGCAGACGCAGGCGCAGGCACACCCGAACCGCGGAACGGTGCTCTCGGAGTTCGAGGGGCGTCCGGTGTTCACCCGCGACGGCTATCGCCTCGGTGACGTCGCCGGGTTCGCCGTCGACCTCGAAGCCGAACGGGCGTCGGCGTTGCTCGTCGACGGCGTCGACGAATCCCGGTTCCCGAACCTCTCGGTGGGCGCCGCGGGCATCAGGATTCCGTATCGACGACTTCGCGGCGTCGGCGACGCCGTCGTCGTCACCGTTCCCGGCGCGGTGTTCGGCGACGACGCGGCGGCGGACGCGGAGTCGGTCGAACTCTCCGAGGCGTTGGCCGACCCCTCGGCGACGGAGCGTCCGGTTCGATAGTCGTCTCGTTTCCGACGTCTCATCCGCCGGTCCGACGCCGCCTCGCGACGAGCAACGTCGCCGCGCCGAGTGCCACGACGGCGGTCACCGGCGAGAACCCGGGGACGCCCGTCCCGGTGACGGTGGGCGTCCTCGCCTCGCCTCCGGAAGACGAGGACGAGTCCGTCGCGTTCGCCGCGTTCGCCGTCTGCGCCTCGGTCGTCGTCGCGGACGTCTTCGTTCCCGTTTCTGTCGTCGTCGCGGGCGTCGCCGCCGCCTCGGTCAGTGCGACGGGCGTCTGCGTCATCACCGGCGTCCGCGTCGGGGTTGCGGTCGGCGTCGCAGTCGGTGTTGGCGTCACGGTTGGCGTCGACGTCGCAGTCGGCGTCTGCGTCACCGGTTCGGGCGTCGGCGCGGGTGCGGGCGGTGGCGCACTCGACGACCCACCGGACGAGCCTTCGGATGTCGCGGTGGGTTCGGGCGTCGGCGTGGGAGTCGGCGTCGGTGTCGGCGTCGCCGCTACCGCCGCAGTCCCGTCGATTTCGACGGTGAGAACGCCGAGTTCCGCCGTCGTCACCGAGAGCGTCGCGGCGTGGTCGCCGGTCGCGTTCGGCGCGTAGCGCACTCGCACGTCGAGCGTCGTCCCGGGTTCGACGGTTCTGTTCTTCGGCGCGTCCACGACGGCGAACTGGTCGGCGGCGGGGCCGACCACGTCCGCGTCGAGGACGGTGAGGGTCGCGCGCCCGACGTTCGCCACCGTCGCGTTCGTCGCCGTCGCGGTGTCGACTTCCGTGTCGAGAGCGACCGACGACGGGACGTCTGCGCCGGGTTCTCCGACGGCGTAGACGCCGTAGGTGCCGTTCTCGGACGCGGTGACAGTCGCCGTGTTCGCGGCCGTATCGACGCTCGCGTTCGTCTCGTTCCACGCCCCGCCCGCGTTCGTCCAGACGGCGACGGTGGACTCGTTCGCGTACGACTCGTCGTATCTGAGCGTCACCGTCGCGGTGGCCGCATCGGACGTGTCGCTCGCGTTCGTCACGTTCGTCTGACTCGTCGCGTTCACCGCGGCGAACGTCACGTTCGGCGCGGCGGAGAGGCGACTGCGGTTCGGCGGCGCGTCCGACCGGTCGAGGCCGAGACTGAGATTCTCGCCGGTGAGGTCGAACGACGGGGCGTCGGCGGGCGAGACGTTCGTGAGAGACACCGCGGAGACGTTCGACACCGCGAGTGCGGTGTCCGTCTCGGCGGTCACGTTCGCGAGTTCGAGCGTCGTCAGGTTCGCCGCGGCGACGCCGACGGCACGGTTCGTCAGGGTCAGGTCGCGGACAGAGAGGGTCGTCGCGTTCCTCGTCGCGGTGAGGACGGCGTCGCCCTCCGCGGCGGCGAACGTCTCCCCGTCGCCGTCGAGCGTCACGTTCGCGGCGTCGACGACGAGCGAGTTCGGCGTCGCACTCCCGCCGGTGTCGAGTCGGTAGTCGCCGTCGTACCGGAGGCGGCCGTCCGGCGGCAGGTCGTACGTTCCGAGTCCGGCGACGGCGCGCGAGGCGTCGACGGCGCCGTATCCGGTTCGGTTGTCCGGGGTGCCGCCGCGAGGGCGGGCGCTCTCGGTCAGGTTCGTCTTCAACGCCTCGGGGGTGAGACGGCGGTTCGCGTCGAGGAGCGTCGCCAACACGCCGGCCGTGTGCGGCGTCGCGGCCGACGTCCCGTAGAACCGCCCGTACGCGCTGGAACTGACGTTGTCGGCCGCCACCACGTCCGGTTTGACCCGGCCGTCGATGGTCGGTCCGCGCGAGGAGAACGACTCCAAGGTCCCGTCGGCCTGGTCGTACGCGCCGACGGTGACCGCGCGGGGGTTCGTCGCCGCGAGCGTCAGACTCCGAGCGTCCGTCGACGACGACGCGAACTCGAACTCGCCGTTGAGGAACACGTCGAAGTCGGACGTCCCGTTCGCGTCCGCCGCTTCGACGGTCAGATACAGCGTCGTCGGTTGACTCGACACGCTCCCGGAGAGGTACTCCGTCGGCGTTCCGCGTCCCGACTGCAGGTTCCGCGAGTCGGCTATCGGCGTGGCGTTCTCGACGTCGGGGTCGTCGTAGAGGTAGACGTCGTAGTCCTCCGTCCGGTTCTCCCAGTCGTTCCACTGCGCCCAGACGGTCAGGCTGGTGTCGCCTTCGAGCGTGAAGTACTCCCGAGAACCGTTCACGTTCAGTCGGCCGTCGCCGTCGGGGTCCGTCCACGTTCCGTTCCAGTGGTGGCCGCCCGCGGAGTTTCCGGCCGAGACGACCCACGACGTGCCGTTCTCGACGCTCCCGTTTATCAGACGGTCCATCTCGGAGGTGCCGTCCAAGGGACCGACGTTGTACCACCCGAGCGACATCGACACGACGTCCGTGGAGGTGTTCTGTTCGACCCAGTCGACGGCGCGTCTGAAGTCGAAGTACGAGTCCACGCGCACGAGGACGAGGGAAGCGTTCGGTGCCGTCTCGGCGACGAGTTCGGCCGTCGCCGTCCCGTGGCCGCCCGTGCTGGCGGTGTCGATTCCGGTGCCCGTGTAGTCTCTCGTCGCGACGACGCGGCCGTCTAACGCCGGGTTGTCGAGGTCGAACTGCTCAACGTCTATCACGGCGACGGTGACGTTCTCGCCGCCGTAGCCGCGGGCGTGAAGCGACTCCAGTCTGGCCGTCTCGACGGCTTCCGTCGTCCCGTCGCTCCCGGCGAACGAGACGGGCCGGGCCGGTTGACGGACGTACGAGACGCTCGGTTCCGCGGCGAGTGCGAGGAGTTCCTCGCGCGTCGCCGTCGCCTCGACGTACCGACCGTGCGCGGTCACGGCACCGCCACCGAGGACGCGGACGGCCGCGGCGCGCCCGTCGCGGATGCGACGCTCGTCGAGTTCGACGACGATAGACCGCTCGTTCGCCTCCTCGGACGTCACCGTCGACGTCGTCGCCACGTCGTGACTCGCTCGCGACTCCGACGCCGCCAACAGCGCGTCGGCGACTTTTCGGCGCGCGGCCGTCGAGGCGTCGTCGGCCGACTTCGCCGGCTTCGAATCCCGTGCGACCGGCTCACCGTCGCTCGGCGTGCGCGTGGCCGTCCGTCGTTCCAGTGTCGACGTCGCGGTTCGCCTGGGCGTCGCTGTTGCGGTTCGCTGCGGCGTCGCCGTCGCCGGCGTCGTCGTTCGCGTCTGGCCCTCAGTCTCCGCCGTCGTCACCGTCTCGGTGGCCGTCTGCGTCGCCGTCGGCCCCAACGCCGAGACCACGGGTGCGCCCACCCCCGCCACGACGACGAGAACGACGGCGACGGCGGCGAGAACCGCCCGTGAGTGCATCAGGTCCCTCCGCCGGGACCGAGAGCGGTCGCGAGGTCGGCGGCGACCGGCGACTGCGGCGGTCTGACGGCGCGCACGCTTTCGGCCCTCGCGAGTGCCGGGAGGTCGTCGACGGCGACGAACGCCTGCACGAACGGGTCGTGCCGCGCCTCCACGTCCAGCGGTGGTGACGACGGCAGGTTCGCTCCCGCGGCGAGTTCGACGACGACGCGGACGCGCCCCTCGGCGTACGCCAACTCCTCGGCGTCCGCGAAGGTCGACCGGTCGTCGGCCGCGACCAACCCGCTGAGTCTGTCGCCCAACCGCTCGCGGACGTCGTCGCTCACCGTCGCGACGTCGCTCACCATCTCCGTCGGTGTGGCCGTCACCGATAGTTGCCCACCCGTTTCTCCCCTCTCTCCCGACGTGCCGATGTCTCCGACCGAGTGCCCCCCGAGACACCCGGACAGTCCGAGGACGCGGACCGAAACGAGACCGGCGACGAATCGACGTCGGGTCGAACCGTCGAACACGGCCGGCTGTTCCAATCGCACACGAATATCTCTTTTGGAAGAATATATTTTCTGAGGCACTTACTCCGAGGCTGGAAGGTACCGGCGGGGTAGTTATCGTTATTCGGTACCAATCTGCACGAATGAGTGTCGTCCGTCTCCTCGCCGTCGTTCTCGCTCTCTTCCTCGTCGTGCCCTCCGGCGTCCTCGCGGACGTACCGGCGGCCCGCCTCACCGTCTCCGACGTGGTCGTCGACCCGGCCACGCCCGTCGTCGGCGACCAGGTCACCGTCACCGTCACCGTCGCGAACTCCGTCGGAAGCGAGTCCGCCGTTCGCGTCGAGGAACTCCGACTCTCGGACGGCGAGAACCGACTCGCCCGCGCCACGGGCGTCGGGTCGCTCTCGCCGGGCGACGGCGTGACCGTTCCCCTCGCGACGACGTTCGAGGCGGCCGGACCGCGCGTCCTCACGCTCTCGGTCGTCGGTACGGACACCGAGGACCGGACCGTCCGCATCCAGCGTCCGGTCCCGGTCGTCGTCGAAGCGGCACCGCCACTCGTCGAACTTTCGGTGGACGGCGCCGCGGTGGACGCCGAGACGACCCTCGCCGTCTCGCTCTCGAACCCGACGACGGCACCGCTTCGGAACGTCGTCGTCACCGCGAACGACTCCGTCGGCCGAGTCGTCGACGGCCGTCGGACGCTCCCGACGCTCACGGCGGGGGAGACGGCCCGTCTGAACCTCTCCGTCGTCCCCACCGAGGCGGGTGAGAGACCGGTCGGCGTCGTCGTGACCTACACCACCGCGTCGGGCGTCTCGCGAACGACGACGCTCGAACGGTCCGTCGCCGTCGCCCCGTTCGTCGACGACGTGGGTCTGGCCGTCGTCCCCGTCAGTGGCGAGACGGCTCCGGACGACGCGGCGGGCGGTTTCGACGGCCTCCTCGGCGGTCTCGGCGGGGCCGCGGGACTCGCCGGCGGAGCGGTCACCACCGGCGGCGAGAGCGCCGACGACCGCCCTCTCCCGACGCGCTACGAGGTGACCGTGACCAACTTCGGGACCGTCCCCGTCTCGAACGTCGTCCTCGCGCCGACGGCGGAGAACGAGACGCTCTCGCGCGTCTCACTGCCGGAGACGCTCGCCCCCGGGGCGGCGGCGACGACGACGCTCGACCTCGCTTCGGTTCCCGAACCGGCCGTCGTGCGACTCGACGCGACGTACCGCGCGGGGGTCCGTGACGGTTCCGCGAACGCGACGTTCCGGCACGTCCCGGCCGTCGCGGACGTGCGGTTGACTGACGTCGACGTCCTCCGAGCGGACGGCCGCGTCCGGGTGACCGGAAACGTCGCCAACCTCGGCGACGCCGACCTGTCGGGCGTCGTCGTCGAAGTCGTCGCCACGGACGACGTGACGCCGGTGTTCCCGCACCGCGACTACTTCGTCGGTTCGCTGGGCGGGAGCGACTTCGCCCCCGTCGAGGTGACCGCCGACGCGAACGACTCTGCGACCGAGATACCGGTGCGAATCGTCTACCGCGTCGGCGGCGAACGCGTCGAACGCGTCGTCGCCGTCACGCTCGACCCCGAGGAGGAGACGCAGAACGCCGCGCTCTTCCCCGCGTTCGACGGCCGGTCGCCGACGCTCGATGCGGCCGTCGCCGTCCTCGCAGTCGCCATCGCGGGCGTCCTCAGCGTCGGCGTCCTCCGCCGCCGGCCGACCCGCGCGTGGCTACGAGAGCGGACTCGTAAACTGCGCTCTCGACCGACCCGGACCGCAAGTGACGACGCCGACCGATTCGATGCAGTCGACGCGGGGCGAGAGGTGTGACGCTCTCCACCGCCGACGGCCGCGCGAGACTCCCGACGGTCCGACTCGCCCGCCGGAACCTCTCGCGGAACCGCGTTCGGACGGCGCTGGCGGCGCTCGGAATCGTCATCGGCGTCTTCGCCATCGCCGCCCTCGGAATCCTCGGGAGCGTCCTCGAACTCACCGCCGCCGACTCCATCGGGTCGCTCGGCGACCAACTGGTCGTCACCCCGAACGCCGACGCGGGCGTTCAGTCGCTCACGGACCGGGACGTGCAGGCGATTCGTCGGGCGGCCGTCGGCGCGGAGGTGGTTCCCCTCGTCTCCGGCGGCGCACTCGCCTCGAACGGCGACCGACAGACGTTCGCGACGCTGTACGGCGTCGACGACCCGAGCGTCCTGTTCGAGGCCGGTGAAGGGGAACTTCCGACCCGTCACCGCAGGGGTGCGATAGTCGGGTCCGGGGTCGCGGACGAACTCGGTCTCTCCGTCGGCCGGTCGGTCAGTATCGAAGGCCGCGAGTACCGCGTGGTCGCCGTCCTCGCCGAGTCCGAGAGCATCTCCGTGGTCCAACCGGACGGCGCAGTCGTCCTCCCGCGCGACGCGTTCGTCCAACGCGACTACTCGCAGGTCGTCGTCCGCGCGGAGACGGGCGCGGCGGCGACGGAGACGGCGGCGGCGATTCGCGAGACGCTCAACGTCCGCGACGAACGCGTCTCGATATTCGAACTCTCGGTGGTCACCTCGCAGGTCGACCGCTTCTTCGACCTCCTGAACGCGTTCCTCCTCGGCATCGGCGCGATATCGCTCGTCGTCGCGGGCGTCGCCATCCTGAACGTGATGCTCATGAGCGTGAACGAACGCCGCGAGGAGATCGGCGTCCTCCGCGCCGTCGGCGTCCAGCGAGACGACGTCCTCCGGACGATTCTCGTCGAGGCGGGGTTGCTCGGCGTCACCGGCGGCGCCGTCGGCGTCGCACTCGCCGTCGCCGGGACGACGGCGCTCTACCTCGCCGTCCCCGAAGTGACGCTCTCTGTCGTCCTCGACGCGCGGAACGCCGGATTCCTCGTCCTCGCGTTCGGATTCGGCGTCGGCGTCAGTCTGCTCAGCGGCTTCTACCCGGCGTGGCGCGCCGCGAGTCGGCCGCCGGTCGACGCGCTCAGACGGGGCTAATACCCTCCTACTCCCGGATAACGAGCGGATAACTAACCCCTATCCGGGCGTCGTATCAGTCGCTCCTCGGAATACTGTCCCGTTCTCGGTCTGCCAGGAGCGAACATGGGTTGGTGGACGGCGGCTCCCACCCCGCCGGACACTTACTGAAGAACCTGACTCGAAGCGACGGCGTTCTCAGTTCGCTCGTTCTCCCGACGGCTCTCCGGGCGTCGAGCTATCGGTCCGAATCTCGAACCGTGCGCCCCCCGACTCGCTCTGGGTGACGCTCACCTCCCACCCGTGCGCGGTGGCGACGGTGCGGACGATACCGAGGCCGAGACCGGTTCCCTCGGGGTTCGTCGTGACGCCGGGGTCGAACACCGTGTCTCGCTTCTCTTCGGGGATGCCGAGGCCGTCGTCTTCGACGAAGAACCCGCCGTCGTCCAGTCGGCCGACGCGGACCGTGACGGGCCGGTCGGGGTTGTGCTCGACCGCGTTCCGAAAGAGGTTCTCGAACAGTTGTTTCAGTCGCCCCTCGTGGGCGGCGACGACGCCGAGTTCGTCTTCGACGTCGAGCGTGCTCTCGGTCTCTCCGGCCGCCGTCTTCCACGAGGAGTGGACGACGCTCCCCAGAAGCACCGTCTCCAGTTCCTCGACGGGTTGGCCGTGCCGAGCGAGGTCCAGCATGTCTTCGATGATACGGCGTATCCGTTCGTGGGCGTCGGCGATTCGGTCGATGTGCTCGGCCACGGCGTCGTCGTCGTCGGGATAGTTCGCCCGGAGGAGTTCCAGTTGCCCGGACGCGAGGTTCAACGGGTTCCGCAGGTCGTGACTGACGACGTTCGCGACCTGTTCGAGTTGTTCGTTCTGCGATTCGAGTTCGCGTTCGTGTCGTCGGAGGAGCTGCTCGCGTTCGACGCGTTCGAGGGCCGCACTCGCGTTCGAGGTGAGGATGCGAGCGAGCGAAACGCGCGAGTCGTTCATCTCACCCGGCGTGCACGACCCGGCCATCAACACCCCCTCGTCGCCGATGGGGAGGATGAGTTCGCTCCGTATCTTCGTGTCGGGGTTCGCCACGTTCGGGTCGGCGGCGACGTTCTCGAACACTTCTCCTTCGCCGGTCTCGAACACCCGCCACGCGACGCCCGTTCCCCGGGGTATCTCCGACACCTCGACGACCGAGTCGGCGACGTCCGTCCTCGCCTGCGCGACGAGTGCGTCTCTCTCGGGGTCGTAGAAGGCGACGCCGTTGAGGGGGTAGTCGAGGATGTTCGCGGCCGCATCGCTCACTATCTCGGCGACGTCCTCGCGCGTCGTCGCCGTCGTGAGGTCTCGGGTCGCACTGTGGAGTGCGTTCAATCGCTCCTGATACCGCACCCGCTTGCTCACGTCGTTGATGATGAGGACGACGCCCCGCGGGTCGTCGTGGTATTCGTGGCCCCGCAGTCCGTCCTCGGAACGAACGTCTCGAAGCGGGGAGACGCTGACCTCGACGTGGGTTATCTCGGGGAGGTCCGCTTCGAGTTCGAACCGTTCGTTGTCCGAGTCGTCTTTCAGAATCCGTTCGACGGCCGACCGTACCGTCTCGTACGCGTCGTCGTCGATGGTATCGAACTCCCGGAGTATCGAGAGATGACGACCGGCGAGCGAATCCGGCGACTCGCCGAACCGTTGCGCGACGTGTTCGTTGGCGAACTCGACGCGGAGGTCGGTGTTTAGGATGCAGGCTCCGTGTGGGCTGTTCCGCACGAGGTTCTCGTAGCGGCGGAGTTGCTGTTCGCGTGCCCGACGTTCGGTCACGTCGCGGGAGTTGACGACGATACCGTCGATGCTCTCGACGGGGTCCGCGCGGGCGATGGCTTCGAGCCACACCCACGACCCGTCGGCGTTGAGGATTCGGAACTGCTCCATCTCCACCGTCGTCGGGTCGGCGTCGTACATCTCGTTGAGGGTCCGTTCCATCCGGTGTCTGTCGTCGGGATGGATGAGTTGGAGGACGTTGACTCCCTCCACTAGTTCGGCCGGTGCGCCCAGTATCCGTTCGCAGGAGGGACTCTGGTACTCTATCGTTCCGTCGCGGGCGATGATGCTCACGAGGTCGGACGAGCGTTCGATGAGCGCTTGGAACCGCTCTTCGACTCGCTCTTCTTCGCTCACTTCGCGGACGGACCCGAGGACGGCTTGTCTCCCCTCGTATTGGATGAGTTGCACGCTGAACTTGCAGCGTCTCGTCGTTCCGTCTTTCGTGACGATTCGCGCGCCGTACCGCGACGGGACGTCGGGACTCTCGTTCTTTCGTTCCTGCGCGATGTGCCGGACCCGTTCTCGGTCGTCGGGGTGCAGGAGACTCCAGATGTCCTTCTCTACCAGTTCGTCCTCGCTGTACCCGGATAGCTCGCAGGCGCGGCGGTTGACGAACTTGAACCGGTCGTCCTGATAGATGTAGATGGCGTCGTGACTCCGCTCGACGACGGTCCGGTACAACTGCTCGCTCTCGCGGAGTCGACGCTCGACGCGGTAGTGTTCGACGGCGTTGTGGATGCGGTTCGCGAGCAGTTCGTACTGTTCCGCGCGAGTCTGCTTTTGGATGTAGTCGGTGACGCCCTCGGAGATGGCTTCGCTCGCTACCTCCTCGCTTCCGCGACTCGTGAAGAGGACGAACGGAAGACGCTCGTCGCGGTCGCGAACGCGACGCAACAGGTCGATGCCCGTCGTCTCTCCCATCTCGTAGTCGCTCACGACGCAGTCGATTGGTTCGGCGTCTGTCTGCTCGCCCGCCGTCGAGTCGCTGAGACGTTGCACGGCGGCCTCGGGGTCGATTTCGCTGACGACGTCGAATCCGCGGCGTTCGAGATGTGTCGCGACTAACTCGCCGAAAGCCGGGTCGTCGTCGACGTGGAGGACGCGGACCGTCTCGGTCATTGGAACCGATTGTGGGTTGTACTACTTATCGGTTCTCACGACCGTTGTTCTGGAAGACCTGTCGCTACGGCTTCGGCCGAGTGCGTCGCCGGAGACGTCACGTACCGCGAGACGTTCGCGTCTATCCTCGTCACACGCGTGAACGAACACCACTCTGTCCGCTGTTCTCGCGCCGGAAACCCGTCTCACGGCGCGAGACGGCGACGTCTACGCGACGTGGCCGCCACCGTCCACCCACACCGTCTCGCCCGTCACGTAGGAGGCGTCCTCGCTGGCGAGGTAGAGGTACGCGCCGGCCAACTCTTCGGGTTCGGCTGCCCGGTGGGGTAGTCCCGGCGTCTCGCCCTCCGGTTGCATCTCCTCGGCCTCTTCGGCCCACCCCTTGCGAATCTCCGTCGCGACGGGGCCGGGGGCGACGGCGTTCACGCGAACGCCCTCGGGAGCGAGTTCGAGGGCGGCGCTTCGAGTTATCATCCGTATCGCGCCCTTCGTCGCCGCGTAGTGCGAATGGTCCCACGCGGCGCGTCCCTGCGTGTCCGAGGAGGTGTTGACGACGACGCCGTCGACGCCTCGCGCTATCATGTCGTTCGCCGCGTACTGCGTCCCGAAGAACGCGCCTCGGGCGTTGACGCCGTACACGTCGTCGAACTCCTCGGGCGTCACGTCGCGAAAGCGCGTCTTCGTGTAGACGCCCGCGTTGTTCACCATCACGTCTACCCCGCCGTACTCGCGGGCGTGGTCGACGAGTGCTTCGACTTCGGCGGGGTCGGACACGTCGCAGTCCGCGTACTCGGCCTCCCCGCCCGCCTCGCGTATCGCCTCGTGCGTCGGACGCGACGCGTCGGGGTCTTTCGACTCGGCGCGCACGTCCGCGTTCACGACCATCGCTCCCGCGTCGCCGAACGCGAGTGCGACGGCCCGTCCGATGCCCGAACTCCCGCCCGTCACCACTACCGTCTCGCCGGAGAAATCTGGGTCGAGTCGTCCCATAGCCCTCGTTCGGCCGCCGCGCTGAAGGGTCGTCCGGCCGCGGAAATTCCCATCGCTTCTACAACCTCCACAATTTTTACAATTTTTACAAACTTCACAAATCCTAAACACCCTAAAACGTGTCCTTCCGGGAGCGATGCGCGAGAACACTGCAGACGTCGGTTCGGGCGGTGACGCGACTGTCTCGACGCTGGCGCTGATGCGGCCATTCCGGCCGGGAGGGTACCGCGACTACGTGGGTTGCTCGAAGGGTGACCGCGCCCCGTCCGGTTCGTAGCCGGGGAGGGTGATGAGGTTGCGCCGGCCGAGCGATATCTTCGTCACCTCTCCCTCGTCGGCCATCGACGAGAGGACTCGACTGACCGTCGCCTTCGACCACCCCGTCTCCGAGACGATGGTGCTCTGTTCGAGTCGACCGCCGGCGTCTTCGAGGATGGCGACGATTTCGTCCTCGCGCGTCAACGGTTCGTCGTACGGGTCGGGTCCCGTCGTCTCCGCGTCGTCGACCCCGGGTTCGGGTTCGTCGACCGACTCCTCGTCGACGGCGGTTCCCGGTATCGGGTCGGGCGTCGTCTCTACGGCCGTCTCCACCGGCGTCGCGATAGTCTCGCGGGCCGATTCGGTGGTCGCGACGGCGGCACCGCCGGCGGACCCGTCGTCGTCGTCGGTCTGTGCCGCCGCGCCGCCGCGCCGGCGCCACCAGAGGTAGCCACCGCCGACGGCGAGGAGGAGGGCGCCGACGACTGCGACGCCGGCGTCCGGCGAGAGCGGTGTGGAGGGTTCGGCGGCCTGTCCGGGGTCGCTTCCCTGTTCTATCTCGACGCGGTCGCTGACGCCGTCGCCGTCGGTGTCGGCCTTGTTCGGGTCGGTGCCGTGGACGTTCACTTCCGCGCCGTCGGAGAGTCCGTCGCCGTCGGTGTCGGCGGTGTTCGGATTCGTCTTCGTCTCCTCGACCTCGACGGCGTCCGCGAGGTTGTCGTCGTCGGTGTCGGCCTTGTTCGGGTTGGTCTCGTACGTGTTGACCTCGTCACCGTCGGAGAGTCCGTCGCCGTCGGTGTCGGCCTTGTTCGGGTTCGTCCCGTAGGTCCGTATCTCGGCGGCGTCCGTGAGGCCGTCGCCGTCGGTGTCGGACTTCGTCGGCGACGTGGAGTGTTGGTTCACTTCGGCACCGTCGGAGAGTCCGTCCCCGTCCGTGTCCGGTTCCGTGGGGTTCGTCTCGTACGTCGACACTTCGAGCGAATCACCGAGTCCGTCGCTATCGGTGTCGGACGCCGTGGGGTCCGTCTCGTACTGGTTCACTTCCGCGCCGTCGTTGAGTCCGTCGCCGTCGGTGTCGGCCGTCTTGAACCCGGTCTCGCCGTTCACTTCTCGCTCGTTCGAGAGGCCGTCACCGTCGACGTCACCCGACTTCGTCATCACGAAGACGGCTCCCTTCGTGACGACGGTCCGTTCGCCGGAGTCGTTCACGAAGACGGTCTGCGCTCCCGTCACGTCGGCGGGCCAGTTCGGAACCGATATCGTGGTGGTCGCACTTCCGTTCCCGGCCGCGCACGCGACAGACGAGTTCCCCTCGGCGGGGCCGACGCACACCGACGCCGACGAGGAGAGCGACTGTGCCGTCTCGACGCGGATGTCGGTCGCCGAAGACTGCCAGACGTACGTGGTGCCGTCGATGGTCGCTACCACCTCGGAGGTGACTGTCGTCCCGGGCGCGGCGACGACCGGTGCGGCGGAGACGCCGACGAGGACGAGTACGACCGCGGCGAACAGCAATGTGGAACGGAGCGCGGTTGAAGACATGGCGATTCTCGTTGTACGTACTCTCTAGACGTTTCACTCAAAAACTTACTGGCTCGTGTCGGTTATCAGTATAATGTGACGATAAGTCGGTGAAAAATTTGAGAACTTCAACTGTTCTGACCAGTAGTAAAACAGACTTGTTTCGGCGAGGTCTGCCGCGAGTCGGCCCGTATCGATTCATCTAGCGGCGGGTCTCCGGGGCGTTTGAAACAGTCCGTCTTTCGAATGCGTTAACGACGGTCTGGACGCCGGAACAGTCGTGAAACAGTGGAAGTGGTCGGAACGAGTATTACTGTCTTTATCCACCCACCTCCTTGCATAGGTTGGTGGCACCGTAAGGCACCTCGACGAACGAACGACGGCCGCTTCCCCGCCGCTGGCCGTCCTCGTTCGGGGTACCGAGCCATCGTCAGGCAACAGAACTGCGGTTCCGGACGACCCCGGTCGGTCACAGAGCACCCCACTCCGAGCGCCGACCCGACGTATCCCCGCCTCCGCCGCCTCCGTGGCGGCGCTCCCATCCCGTATCGCGGGGGTACACCCGTCGCATCCCCAGCGACCTATCACGTCGTCCGACTGCCCGCACCGAGCCCGCGCGTGACGTCGCATCCCGCATCCCCATCCCGCAGACGTTCCATTCACCGCGCGCTCGGGCGTCCGGACTCCCCGTCCGGGACCGTTCTCCCGTGCCATTTTCTCCGGGTTCCCCGCCCGGATATCCAACTCTGCCAAAAGCGTTTAGTACCGGGTATAGGGTTTGTCGGCCGCTAAGAGTTCTTGTTTCACATTATCCGGATTGGAACGATGAAATCGGTCGCAACGGGTATTGGGGCCTTTATCCCTCACCGCCATCTGGTGAATCGATGGTAGACCGAAAGATCTTGGCTGCATGCCTCGTCGCAGCACTGATGCTGTTCGCAGGCTGTTCCGGTTCCAGTGGCGCGAGTACAGAGAACAACTCCTCCGTGGGCGCGACCACGGACGGTGTCAGCGAAGACACCGTCACCGAGATGGAAGAGACCTCCGAGATGGCGACCGAGGAGGAGACGACCGAAGAGGAGACGGAGACGCTGACCGAGGAAGAGACGACGGAAGATTCCTCGATGAACGAGACCACTGAGGAATCCTCGATGAACGAAACCACCGAGGAGTCCTCGATGAACGAGACGTCCGACAACTCCACGACGACGAACGAGACGGACGAGACCGAAACCGAGACGTCGGCGTAACTGACGTCACCCACGTTCGAATCGGGCCGCCGCGTCGGACACCGAACGGATGAGTTCCCGTGTTCGACATCTCATCCCCGCGGTCCCCCTTCTTCGGCCCGCTTTCACGTCCGAGGAGTCGCATCACTCGGAAAACTGCGCTTTGCGGTCCGCGACTACTCGTCTAGCCGCGCCATCTCGTCGTCCGTCAGGTCGAGATGCGTGGCGCCGACGTTCTGCTTCAGGTGCTCTACGTCCGACGTCCCCGGTATCGGGAGGATGACCGGCGAGTGGTGCAGCAACCACGCGAGCATCACCTGATACTCCGTCGCGTCGCGGTCCGCGGCGACCGATTCCAGCACTTCTCTCTTGTCACCGAGGTCACCCGCCGCGAGGGGATACCACGGGATGAATCCGATGTCGTAGTCCTCACACGCCGCCAACACGTCGTCGTCCTCGCGGTGACCGAGGTTGAAGCGGTTCTGCACCGTCGCGATGTCGACGATATCCCGGGCCGTCTCCAACTGGTCGACGCTGACGTTGCTCACGCCGATGTGCTCTATCACGCCCTCGTCTTTCAGTTCGGCCAGCGCCGTCACCGACTCCTCGAAGTCCGTGTCCGGGTCCGGACGGTGGTACTGGTAGAGGTCGATGGAGTCGACGCCGAGGCGGTCCAGACTACACAGGTGCGCGTTCCGGAGGTAGTCCGGGTCGCCGTGCGGAATCCAGTCGCCGTCGCGGTTCCGGAGGAGTCCCCCCTTCGTCGCGACGACCAGGTCCTCCGGGTACGGTGCCAGCGAGTCGTGGATGAGACGTTCGCTCACGCCCGGTCCGTAGGAGTCCGCGGTGTCGATGAAGTCGATTCCGAGGTTCACCGCCGACTGGAGGACGTGTTTCGCGTCCTCCACGTCGTCCGGTTCGCCGATGATGTCCTCGCCGGTGACGCGCATCGCCCCGTACCCCAGTCGATGAACCGTCAGTTCACCGCCGATGTCGAACGTGTCGCTCTCGTTTTGTAGCATCCTGCTATCCGAGGGCCGGGGAGGTGGTAAACGGTCCGGCCAGTGCCCGGACCCACGGCTATCTGTGGGAGCTATTCACACGAATTCGGAGGGAAGGAAGCCCGAGAGCGTCAGACACGCGGCAGACGGGACACAAGACTTTTATTCAATCTCACATACCATTCGAGTACGGTGACCGAACGACGGTCCGCGGGCGCGCCGGGTAGGGGTACTTGACGCGAACGCCGACTGTCGTTCACTCCTTATTTCATAGACCGTGCTCGGAGAGCGACAGCGTTACCGAGACGGTCGAGAACGTGCTTTTCGCGGGTCGAGGACTCTCTCGCGTACTGTTGGGAAACCGCCGATTGGTTCTACACCTCGGGCGTCTCCATCACCTGCGGGACGCCCTGCGCGACGATGGTCTCGCCGACGACGTACGACGAGGCGGGCGAGGCGAGAAACTGCGCGAGGTCGGCTATCTCCTCCGTGAGACCGATGCGACGCTCGACTTCGTCGCGGTCGATGTTCTCTCCGGAGACGCCCATCTGCGACTCGACGCCCGGCGTGGCGACGAACCCCGGCGCGATGCAGTTCACGCGGACGCCCTCGCTCGCCCACTCGTACGCCAGCGTGGTGGTGAGGTTGACGATGCCCGCCTTCGCCGCCCCGTAGTGGCTCATGAACGGTGCGCCCTGCGTCCCGGCGACGCTCGCGAGGTTGAGAACCGTCCCGCCGCCGTCTCTCAGGTACTCGCCCGCGGCCTGCGTGCAGTGGTACGTCCCCGTGAGGTTGATTCCGACGATGGTCTCCCACCCGTTCTCGGAGATGTCGTCGAACGACGCCATGAACGACGCGCCCGCGTTGTTCACGAGGCAGTCGACTCCGCCGAACTCCTCGACGGTCGCTTCCACGAGGGCCTCCACGGCGTCGCGGTCGGTCACGTCGCACTCGACGGCCAACGCCTGACCGCCCGTCCCGTCGCCGTCGCCCGTTCGCTCGTTGATACCGTCTGCCACCGGGTCGACGTTCTCCTGTTCGCGCGAACAGACGACCACGTCCGCGCCGCCCGCCGCGAACTGTTCGGCGATGGTCTTCCCGATACCGCTGGACGCGCCCGTGACGATGGCCGTCTGTCCGGCGACGCCGAATCGGTCCGTCGTCATTGTTCCGCCTCGTTCTGCGAATCGTCTGTCATCGTCTCTCACGTCTCGTTCACTGGTAATCAATTTTCGGTGAGAGTTATCAACGTAAAATCGATGGGTCGTAGACAAAATCGTTAAGACTTGCTGCACACAACTGTGTGCATGGGCAAGACAGAGTACCGAAACGTCCGTCTCACCGAGGCCGCGTATCGCCGACTCGAGATGCGAAAGCAGGACGGAGAGTCGTTTTCGGATACTGTCGAACGAATCGCCGGAGAACGCTCGCTTCTCGACCTCGCGGGAATCCTCTCGGACGAGGAAGCCGGCGCGATTCGCGGGGCGATTCGAGAACGCGACGAACAGTCGCGCGACCGTCTCGACCGCCTCAGCGAGCAGTTGGACTCGTGATCGTCGACACGAACGTGCTGATACGGCTGATGCAGGGGAACGAGCGAGCGATGCAGAGAGTCCGCGAACTGGAACGGAATCACGTTCCGCTCACGCTCTCGTCGATGACGCTGTTCGAACTGTACCACAGTATCGAGCGGGTGAGCAACCCGGACCAACGCCGTCGACAGATCGAGATGGTCCTCGACTCTCGACCCGTCTACCCGGCAGATGACGCGGTGATGAAGAAAGCGGGTCGATTAGACGGACGCCTGACCGACGACGGTCGGCAGATCGGTATCGGCGACTCGATAATCGCGGCCACGGCACTCGTTCACGAAGAGTCGGTGCTCACGGAGAACGCTGAACACTTCGGACGCATCGAGGAACTAGACGTCGAATCGTACTGAGTCACTCCTCGTACCGCGTGACGCCCTCGATGGCCGAGGGGTCCACATCGCGGAAGGCGTCTCGGGCGACGACGCGTTTGTGAACTTCGTCCGCGCCGTCGATGAGGCGGAACGCCCGCACGTCCTCGTAGAAGTCCGCGAGCGGCAGATCCTTCCCGATTCCGTTGCCGCCGCACAGTTGCAGGCAGTCGTCTATCACCTCCTGCACCACGTTGGCGGTGAACGTCTTGGCCATCGACACGGGGACGCGCGCCTCCTCGCCGGCGGCGATTCTGCCGGCGGCGTCGCGCACCATCGTCCGAACCGCGTGCAGGCGCGTCTCGGCTTCGGCGACGGTGAACCGGACGGACTGCTTCTCCGACAACGCGCCGCCGAACGCCTCGCGCTCAGACGTGTACGCTTTCGCCACCTCCAACGCACGCGAGGCCATCCCCGTGTAGCGCATGCAGTGGGTCAGTCGCGCCGGACCCAACCGTTGCTGGGCGTGCGTGAATCCTCGGTTCTCCTCGCCGAGGAGGTTCTCCTCGGGGACCCGAACCTCGTCGTACCGAATCTCGGCGTGACTCGACCCCAGTAACTCGCCGCCGACGTGGGGGATGTCGCGGACGATTTCCACGCCCTCGGTGTCCGCGGGGACGAGAAAGAGCGAGGTGCCCTCGTAGGGATGCGCGTCGGGGTCCGTCCGCGCCATCACGATGAGCACGTCGGCGTCGCTTCCCTGCGTCGTCCACCACTTGTGCCCGTCTATCACCCACTCGTCGCCCTCCTTTCGCGCTTCGGTGCGAATCATCTTCGGGTCCGACCCGCCGCCCGGCGCGGGTTCGGTCATCGAGAAGCCCGAGCGAATCTCACCGGCGACGAGGGGTTCGAGATAGTCGGCTTTCTGCGCCTCCGTCCCCACCAGTTCCAGCGTGTGCATGTTCCCCTCGTCGGGCGCGGCGACGTGTATCGCGGACGGGCCGAGCAGACTCCGGCCCGCCTCCTCGAACGCGGGAAGCACGTCGCGGAAGTTCAGTCCCTGCCCGCCGTACTCCGTCGGCATCTGCGGGGCGTACAGGTCGCGTTCTCGCGCCTCCTCTCGGAGGGTCGCTATCTCCTCGTCGGGGACGGGGCCGTCGCCGAGGTAGTCGCGTTCGACCGGGACGACGCGTTCGTCGACGAACTCGCGCACCCCCGCCGCGAGTTCCCGCGCCGCGTTGGTGTCGTCGTACTCCATACTCACCACTCGGAATCGAACGGTGTAAATCTATTTCCGCTCTCGGGTTATCGTCGCTAACGGAGCTGAACACAGTGAGCGACGACGGCGACGACGGGACCGAAACGCACGGGGGCGACGACGCGTACTTCCGGCGACTCGTGGACGAGGACGCCCTCCGCGCGTACCTCGAAACCGAACTCGGCCCCGCGTCGACGTTCGAGGTGACGCGCCACCCTGCGGGCCACTCGAACGAGACGCTGTTTCTCACGTGGGGCGACCGACGGTTGGTGATTCGCCGTCCGCCGCCGGGCGAGACGGCCGAGACGGCCCACGACGTCCTCCGCGAGCATCGGGTGATGGACGCGCTTCAGGAGACGCCCGTCCCCCTCCCCGAGACGGTGCTGGCCTGCGAGAACCACGACGTCCTGGGCTGTGACTTCTACGTCATGTCGCGCGTCGCGGGCGACGTTCTCCGCGAGACGGAACCGGAACGGTTCGCGAACGAGAGCGCCAGACGACGACTCGGCGAGGAACTCGTCGACACGCTCGCGGCCATCCACGAGGTGGACCCCGCGGCGGTCGGACTCGCGGACTTCGGTCGGGCCGAGGGCTACACCCGGAGACAGGTCGACCGCTGGGGGAAACAACTCGCGTGGGCGTTCGAGCGAACGACCGAGGAACGTGAGGTGCCGGTCCTCCGCGAGGTGGGTGCGTGGTTGGACGAGAACGCGCCCGAGACGCACCCGGAGACGCTGGTCCACGGCGACTACAAACTCGACAACGTGCTGTACGGTCCGTCGTCGGACCCCGAACTCCGGGCGGTGTTCGACTGGGAGATGAGCACGCTCGGCGACCCGCGCGCGGACCTCGGGTGGATGCTGTCGTACTGGCGCGACGCGGGCGACCCCGACCCGGCCGTGCCGGAGTTGGAGACGACGTTCATGGAGCGTCCGGGCTACCCGACCCGGCGCGAACTCGTCGACCGGTACGAACAGCGGACGGGAACCGAGTTCAGCCACCAGCGGTTCTACCGCGCGCTGGCCGTCTACAAACTCGCGGCCCTCGGCGAGATGTTCTTCCGCCGGTATCTGGAGGGCAACAGCGACGACCCGATGTACCCGCTGATGGAGGAGCGAGTCCCCGCACTCGCCGAGCGAGCGAAGCGAATCGTCGACGGCGAGGAACCGCTCTGAACGGTAGGTGACGCGGCACCGAACCGGGCGACGGGGACACGACGCAACTCATTTGTAACTCGTGCGTCAACTCCTCGCCGATGCCCTCCACCACGCTCGCCATCGACGCGGCGGACCTCACGAAACGGTACGGGTCGACCGTCACCGTCGACGGCCTCTCGCTCTCGGTCCCCGAGGGAACCGTCTACGGATTCTTGGGTCCGAACGGCGCGGGAAAGACGACGACGATGCGGATGCTCACCGGACTCTCCGAACCGACGAGTGGGACGGCGTCCGTCGCCGATGCGCCCGTCACCGACCGCGACGCGCTCAGGGGGCGAATCGGCTGCATGCCGGAGGAACCGCCGCTGTACGAGCAGGCGACGGCGTTCGAGCAACTGGAGTACGTCGGCGGCCTTCGCGGCCTCTCGGCGGCCGCCGTCCGCGACCGACCGAGCGACCTGTTCGACGCGCTCGGACTCGACGCCGTCCCGTCGGCGTCGCCCGCGCTCCTACGCTCCGCCGCGGCGCTGGTCGTCGTCCTCGGCGGTGTCCTCGCCGCGCTCTCTGGCTACCAACTCACGCTCGACAGGGTTCGCGACTACGGTCTCCCGTAGTCTCTCAGACGGCCCGCGGACGTCACTCCCCGCCGAGACGTTCGAACAGTTCCGGGTCCGTGCGGAACTTCAAGACGTTGTGGACCGCCGAGTTCCGGAGGTTCGACACCACCTTCCCGTGGTGTTTGTAGAACTCGTGAATCCACTTCGACTGCGCCTCGGGCGACTCGAACATCATCACCGACTTCCACTGGTACTCGCCGTCCGAGAGGAAGTAAAAGAGCGTGTGCGCGTCGTCGCGGATGGACACCATCGCGTCGTGCCACTCGTCGGCGAAGTGCTCGGGGTCGAACTTGAACTCGAACAGCGCGAACGTGTAGTACTTCTCGTTCGGGACGATGGCCTCTCGGAAGACGCCCTCCTCGCGCATCCGCCGAATCGTCTCGCTGACGGTGACGTGGGACACGTCGATGTCGTGCTTCTCGGCGAGTATCTTCGTCAACTCCCGAGACGAGCGCTGCGGGTCGGCGGCCAACTCGCTGAGGATGACCGTGTCGCGGTCTTTGAACGTCCAGTCGGGGGCGTCGTCGCTCATTCTCGTCTCCCTGATTTTCGTCGCCCGTCCTGTCGTTTTCGGTCGCTCACGGCCGGTCGCTCACAGCACCCGGTCGGCGATGATGTTCTTCTGAATCTCCGAGGTCCCCTCGTATATCTTCGTGATGCGAGCGTCGCGGTAGAACCGCTCTGCGGGGTGGTCGGTGACGAACCCGGCGCCGCCGTGGACCTGTATCCCTTCGTCTGCGACTTCTACTGCACGCTCGCTGGCGAACAGTTTCGCCATGCTCGCGAACCGCGCGGCGGTGTCGTCGTCGCCGTTCTCCACGTGCGTCGCCGCCCGATAGACCAGCGACCGCGCCGCCTCCACGTCCGTCGCCATGTCGGCTATCTTGTGTCGAATCGCCTGATACTCGGCTATCTTCTGGCCGCCCTGTTCGCGTTCGTTCGCGTACTCCGCGGCGGCGTCGACGGCCGCCTGCGCGACGCCGACGGCCTGCGCGGCGACGCTCGTGCGCCCGTCGGCGAAGAAGTTCATCAACTGGTAGAACCCCTCGTCGACCGCCCCGATTACGTTCTCGGCGGGGACGCGCACGTCGTCTAAGACGACTTCCGCGAGGTCGGACGCGCGAATGCCGAGTTTGTTGTCTATCTTCGTCGCCGAGAAGCCGTCGGCGTCGGTGGGGACGAGAAACGCCGTGATTCCGCGGTGTCCCGCGTCCGGAGACGTCTTCGCCATCACGACGGCCACGTCGGCGACGGTGCCGTTCGTTATCCACATCTTCGTCCCGTTCAGGACGTAGTCGTCGCCATCGCGTTCCGCCCTCGTCTCGATGCCCGCCACGTTCGACCCGTGGGCCGGTTCGGAGATACACGAACACGTCGCCGCGTCGCCGGCGGCCACCTTCGGAAGCCACTCCTCGCGCATCCACTCGTCGCCGAACTTCCGAATCATCGACGTGCCGAACCCGCGGGACCCGATGGCGCTTCCGATACCGGCGTCGGCGCGCCACAGCTCCTCGGTGACGACGGCTTCGGTCAGCATATCCATCCCGGCGCCGCCGTACTCCTCGGGGATACCGGGGGCGACGAGGTCGTACGTCGCGGCCTTCTGCACCAGCTCGTGCGGATACTTCTTCTCCTCGTCGTGTTCGCGGGCGACCGGTCGAATCTCGTTCTCGCCGAACTCCCGCACTACGTCGCGGACCGCACGCTGTTCGTCGCTCAGTTGGAAGCTCATCTCGAACCTCCGTCTCTCGCGTCCGTCGCGTCTTCCGCGTCCGTTTCGTCTGTCGCGCCCGTCGCGTCTTCCGCATCCGCCGCGTCCGTTTCCGCGTCGGCGCTCTCGTCGCGTTCGCGCAGTTCGAACTTCTGAACCTTCCCCGTCGTCGTCCGGGGCAGTTCGTCGATGAACACGACCTCTCGGGGGTGTTTGTACGCCGCGAGGTTATCCAAGCAGTACTGCTTGACTTCGTCCGGCGTCACTCCCGAGTCGGGCACGGGGACGACGTACGCCTTCACCGTCTCGCCGCGTCGGTCGTCGGGGACGCCGACGACGGCGGCGTCCGCGACCTGCGGGTGCTCGAAGAGCAGTTCTTCGACCTCTCGGGGGTAGACGTTGTAGCCGCCGGTGACTATCATGTGCTTCGCGCGGTCGACGACGTAGTAGTAGTCGTCCGCGTCGCGGTAGCCGATGTCGCCGGTGTGGAACCACCGCTTGCCCTCCGACTCGGTGAACGCCTCCTCGTTGGCGTCGGGAAGACCGTAGTATCCCTGCATCACGTTCGGCCCGTGAATCACGAGTTCGCCCGTTATCTCGTCGAGGTCCACCTCTTCCTCGTCGACGGGTCCGCTCTCGACGGGCGGCACTTCCTCGAAGTCGGCGTCGACGATGCGGGCGTCGAGGCCGTCGAGCGGTCTCCCGATGCTCCCGGGGCGACGCTCGCCCGGACGGTTCGCGTGGGTCACCGGACTCGTCTCGGTCAGGCCGTAGCCCTCGTACAGTTCCACGTCGAACAGCGTCTCGAAGCGGTTCATCACTTCGAGCGGGAGACTGCTCCCGCCGGAGTTGGCGAACCGAATCGAGGAGGCGTCGAACTCGCCTGCGTCCTCGAAGTTCACCAGGTCGTTGAACATCGCGGGCACGCCGTGCATCACGGTCAACTGCTGGGCTTCGATAGCCGAGAGCGTCTCTTCGGCGTCCCACCGGGGAAGCGGGTAGTAGCCGCCGCCCTCGAACAGCGTCGCCAGCATCGTCACCGTCATCCCGTAGATGTGGAACAGGGGGAGGACGCCGAGGAACTTGTCGTCCGGTCGAACGCCGCCGGGGAGCAACTCGGCCGTCGCCCGCGCGTCCCACGCGAGGTTGTGGTGCGAGAGGAGGACGCCCTTCGGTTTCCCAGTCGTCCCCGAGGTGTACGGTTGGACGGCCACGTCGTCGTCCGCGCGTTCGACTATCTCGGTGCCCGCCTCGGCGAGGAACGACTCGAACGACGTCGTCCCCGCCGCCTCGTCGCCGACGCTGACGACGTGTTCGACGCTCGTCTCCTCGCGTACGGCGTCGACGAACGGAACCAGGTCGGACAACGCGACGACGACGCTCGCCTCGCTGTCGGCGAGGAGATGCGATATCTCGCGTGCCTTGTACTGCGGGTTCATCGGGACGACGATGCCGCCCGCGTGAAGCGTCCCGTGGAAGGCGACGACGAACTGCGGCAGGTTCGGCAGGTAGACGGCGACTCTGTCGCCCGGTTCGATACCGGCCTCCTGCAACCCAGCGGCGAACTGCGAGACCATCCCCCAGAACCGTTCGTAACTCCACTCCTGTCCGCGAAAGCCCACCGCCGTCGCCGTCGGATTCTCCTCGACCGCCGCCGCGACATCGCGTACCAAGTTTGTCATTGACAATCGTTCGAGACGACGGCCACCGGAGGCTAAAGTGTTCGGCACGGATTTAGCAACGCTCAGCCGAAGTGACGATACCGTTTCTACCGTTAGCTATCTCGCGAGTCGTTCAGAGTTTCGTCGACGCGAGTGCCTGTTCGGCGCGGTGCTCCGCTTGGTCGAGTCGTCGGTCGGCGGCGTCCCGCGCCTGCGCGGGGACGGCGTCGCCCACGTCCGCCAGTCGGTTCGCCGCCCGTTCGAGGTTGTCCGTCGCCGCCCGGAGCGCCCTGTCGGCACCCGGCGCGTCCTCCGCTCTCGCGCGCTCTGCGGCCCGGTCTGCGGCCGCCGCGGTGGCTTCGAGCGCCCTCGTCAGACCGCCGACGGCACCGGTGAGTTCGCCCGCGACACCGCCACCCCCGCCCGCGTCGCTCACCGTCGCTACCGTCTCTCTGGTCACGTCCGCCACGAACGACGCCAGCGACGCCTTCCCCGTCTCGGGACGGTCGATGGTCACGACCGACTCTCCGTTCGGATTGACGCGAAACGCGCCGACGGCGTCCGCCTCGTCGCGCACCTCCGTCGTGTACGCGCCGCCGCGGTGGACGTAGACGGCGTCGGACCCCTCGACGGGCGAGTCGTACAGTCGCCCGGCGAAGTCGTCCGCGACGGCGACGCGCGAGAGCGCCGCGTCGGTTCCCTCGGCGTCGACGCGGAGCTTCACGGCGTCGTCGTTGGCGACAAGCGGTATCTGTCCGTCGACGCCCGCGACGGAGACGCCCGGGGGCGACGAGGAGTCGCGGGTTGCCGTTCCGGGGTCGTCGGCCGTCGGCGTCGCCGTCGTCTCCGATTCCTCCGTCTTCGTCTCGACTTCCGTCTCGCGCGCGGCCTCTCCGTCTCCGACCCGCACTCGTTGACTGTACGGGGCCGACCCGGCGCTGTTGACCGTCAGGCGGTGGTCGCCGGTGGGAACGTCCCGCAGGAGTGCGACGCCGCCGAACGTCGGCACCGCCTCGGGGTCGCTCTCGAGGAGGACGACCGACTCGACGCTCGACTCGCGCGTCGTCAGGCCCTCGTTCTCGGGCGCGTCGTCCGTCGTGACCGCTTCAGTCACCTCGGCGACGACGGTGTTCACCGCTCCCGGCGCGCCGACGGCGTCGTAACGCTCCGCGAGTGCGGCCCGGTGCACCGGTTCGCTGATGTCCGCGACGGGGTCGTCGTACCGCTCCTGCGTCCACGGCGGGTCCGTCGTCGTTAGATGCCCGGCGATTGCGTCCTCCGCGAACCCGGGGACGGCGAACTCGAAGCTCAACTGCGGCCCGGTGAACGCCGCGACGTGTTCCACTTCGGCCGCGGGGACCAGCGAGTACGTCCCGTCCCCCTCCGGCGCGGAACGACCCTCGAAGTCGAGTACGGTTCCCGTCTCGCGCTCCGGTACGCCCGTTGGTGGCGATGCGAGCGCGTCGTACGACCGGACGGTGAGTGCGTCGGGAACCAGCGAGTCGCGAGAGACGTTCGGGAGTCGGTCGTGTTCGTACACGGGTGCGCCGTCGAGTTCGGGGACCACGAACGGGAGTCGAAAGCCCTCGTCGCGGGGGAGGCCGTACGCCGCGGGAATCTCCTTCACCGACTCGATTCCGGTGATACCCCGGTTCGTGATGTCGGCGGGTATCTGGCCGGTAGAGACCCGCTGGAAGCTCTCTCGCTCCTCGTTCAGCGAGAGCGCACTGGAGTGCGACCCCAACTCCGAGAGCACGCGGGGAACGGTGTCTCCGCTCGGGTCGAGGTGTTCGTTGTTCGGGACGCGGCGGGAGTGCGAACTCGCGACGTGCAACTGCGCGCGTTCGCGTTCGGTGTCGACGAAGACGTGGACCACCTCCCAGTCGTGCCAGTGGAAGTTCGTGGTGAACTGGTCGAACGCCGAGTAGAACCAGTACTGCACGACCGACAGCGGCGAGTCTTCGTAGGAACGGACGTTGTAGAACACCGTCGAATCGGGTCGCTCCGCCTCGTCGCCGGACGCGGCGCGTTCGGCGGTGTACCCGTCCAACGCGTCGAATCCCGAGACGACCGCTTCGCCGTCGCGTTCGGACTCGTACGGCCGCGGGTCCGTCGGGAACCACCGCTCGTTCGCGTCGAAGTAGAGCACGGGCGCGTACTCCTCGGCCAAGCGCCGCGCCTCGTCTTCCCCGGCGGGCGTCGTCGCGGCGTTCGGTTCGCTCTCGAACGCCGAGCATCCGGCGAGCGCCGTCGCGCCGGCGACGGCGACGGCCGCGAGGAATCGCCGCCGCGTCGGTCGTTCGTCGCCGTCGCTCACGCCGCGGGCCCTCCTCGCGGCATGTCTCCGGTGTCGTCTCCGCGGACACGGAACATACCCGGTGGTACGGGAACGTCCCGATAGGCCTTCTGGTCGCCGCCGACCCGACGACGCCCACTTTTGTCACTCGGTATCCAACTGCGTGGTATGCACGTCGTCGAACTCACCGAACCCGGCGTCTTCGAGCATCGAGAGCGACCGCGGCCCGACCCCGCGCCCGACGAAGTCCTCGTCGCGGTGAAACACGTCGGTATCTGCGGTTCCGACGTCCACTACTACGAACACGGCCGCATCGGCGACTACGTCGTCGAGGACCCCCTGATTCTCGGTCACGAGAGCGCCGGCGAAGTGGTCGACGTCGGGAGTGCGGTGAATGGACTCGAACCCGGCGACGAAGTCGCACTCGAACCGGGCGTTCCGTGCGGCGAGTGCGCCCGGTGTCGCGCGGGCGAGTACAACCTCTGTCCGGACGTGGAGTTCATGGCGACGCCGCCGGACGACGGCGCGTTCGCCGAGTACGTCGCGTGGGACGCCGACTTCGCCTACCGTCTCCCCGAGACGGTCTCGACGCGGGCGGGCGCGCTCTGTGAACCGCTGAGCGTCGCCCTTCACGCGACACGGCGCGCCGAAATCGGTCTCGGCGATTCGGTCCTCGTCACGGGCGCCGGACCCATCGGGATGCTCGTCAGCGAGGCCGTCCGGGCCGCCGGTGCCGGGTCCGTCCTCGTCTCGGACGTGGTGGAGTCGAAACTCGAACGCGCCGAGGCGTACGGCGCGACGGCGACGGTGAACGCCGCCGAAGAATCCCTCGAAGACGCCGTCGCCGAGTTCACGGACGGGGAGGGCGTCGACGCCGTGATAGAAGCGTCGGGTGCGCCGCCCGTTCTCGAAGCGGCGACGGACGTGGTCCGGCGCGGCGGGACGGTCCTCTGCATCGGTCTCTCCGCCGAGGACGAGATACCCATCGAGACGAACGAAATCGTCGACAAGGAACTCGATTTCCGCGGGTCGTTCCGATTCAGAAACACGTACGACGACGCCGTCTCCCTCCTCGAACGCGGGGCCGTGGACGTCGAGAAGATTATCGACTTCGAGATGCCGATGTCGAGGCTCACCGAGGCGTTCGAACGGGCGATGGAACCGGACGTGGTGAAGGGGATGGTGACCGTCGGGGAGTGAGACTCGCCGTCGGGTCGCCGAACGCCTCCGAAACCAGTCACTCTCCGTGAAATTCAATACTGATAAGCAAGAACTGGCCAGTAGCCACCGCGGTGACTCACGTGCCGACACAGACACATCCCGTCGCGTTCCTCCTCGCGCTCTTCGTAGACGTGTCTCTCTCGGTCACGATGCCGGTTTCAGTTCTGATATTCTGGCGACTCGCGCTCGGACCGCTCGGCGTCGTCGAGTCGATAATCTGCGTCGTCGTCGGACTCGTCGGCTACGTCTTCGCGCGCGGCGTCGTCCTCCCGCGCCGTCTGTTCGTCTCGCGGGGGGACCCCGACGCGCCCGAACGGCCGCCACCGCCGGAGTGATAGGGTATCACTGCTATCGTCTCGCATGGACCCGGCAGCACTCAGAGAACTCACCCCGGCGTTCGACGACGCACGCTATCTGAACACCGGCGCGAGCGGTCCCAGTCCGCGTCCGGTCGTCGAGGCGGCGCAGGCGTTTCTCGCGCGCCACGAGTACGACGCGCCCGTCGAGGAGGGGGCGTACCCGCTCGCGTTCGACACCTACGACGAGGTTCGCGCGACGGTGGCCGATTTCCTCGGCGCGCGGGAGACGGAGATTGCGCTGACGCAGAGCACCGCCGACGGCATCACTCGAATCGCGAACGCGTTCGACTGGGAGGCGGGCGACGTCGTCGTCCGCACGGACCTCGAACATCCGGCGGGCATCCTGCCGTGGTCGCGCCTCGAACGCCGCGGCTGTGAGGTCCGCGTCGTCCCCACCGAGGACGGCAGAATCGACCGCGAGGCGTACCGCGAGGCGGTCGAGGACGCGAAACTCGTCTGCTTCAGCGCGCTGACGTGGAACTACGGGACGTACCTGCCGGTCGAAGAACTCGCCGCGGAGGCGCACGACGCGGGGGCGTTCGTCCTCGTCGACGCCGTGCAGGTGCCGGGACACGCGCCGTTGGACGTGACCGAGTGGGGCGCGGACGCCGTCGTCGCCGCCGGACACAAGTGGCTCCTCGGGACGTGGGGCGCCGGTATCCTCTACGTCGAGGAGTCCGTCGCGAACGACCTCGAACCGTCGGCCGTCAGCTATCGGAGCGTCGAGGACATCGGCGCTGTCGACTACGAGTTGAAGACGGGCGCGCCGCGGTTCGAGGTGGGCACGACGAACCTCGCGCCGTACGCCGCTCTCGACGCCGCAATCGAGACCATCGAGTCCGTCGGTCTCGACGTCGTGGAGTCGCACGCGCTCGGTCTGGCGGAGCGACTCACGGACGCGGTGCCGGACGAGAGGCTTCTCAGTCCGGCGGACCCGGAGTCCGGTCTCGTGACGATGCAGGTCGACGACCCCGAAGCGACCGTCGAACGACTGAAGGCCGACTACGACATCGTCGTCAGGCCGATTCCGTCGCTCGCGGGGTCGATTCGGGCGTCGCTGCACGTCGTCAACACGGCGGAAGACGTGGACCGGTTGGTCGAGGCACTGGACGAGACGGGGTGGTGACGAGAGGGAAATCGGGCCGAAGCGCGGTCACGGGAGAGTCAGCGGGGATTCGCGGGGATTCGACTCGGGTGGGAATTCAGGCGTGTCGCGCGCGTTCCCGCACGACTTCTGCGATACCGGCGTTGGCCGAACAGTTCGGGCAGGCGTACACCTTCCCCGAGTCGTCGGCGAAGACGCGGACGAACCGGTCCGAGACGTGCCGTTCGCAGTGTTCACACGTGGGCATCGTGTCGCTCCTGTGCTGGGGTCATCTGTTGGTTCCTCGTACTGAGAGACGGTAACACACTAAAAGAGGATTTTCCGAGTTCTCACCCAAATCTGTTCAGCATCTCGGTCGAATCGGCCGACGAGGCAGCGCACCGGGTTCGCGAACCGCACTCGCCGACTACCGCCTCCGAGGGACTTTTGCTCGTGCCGGCGTATTCTGAGACATGAGTAACACCGAACTCGCGACGCTCGGCGGTGGCTGTTTCTGGTGCATCGAAGCACCGATGAAAGAACTCGTCGGCGTCGAGTCCGTCACCTCCGGTTACGCCGGTGGCCACGTCGAGAACCCGACGTACGAGGCGGTCTGTAAGGGGACGACGGGCCACGCGGAAGTCGTCCAAGTCGAGTTCGACCCCGACGAACTCTCTTTCCGCGAACTGCTCGAAGTGTTCTTCGCCCTGCACGACCCGACCACCGAGGACCGACAGGGGCCGGACGTGGGTTCGCAGTACCGTTCAGCCGTGTTCTATCACTCCGAGGATCAGAAGGAGACGGTCGAATCGCTCGTCTCCGAGATGAACGACTCCGGCGTCTACGACGACGACATCGTCACCGAAATCGCTCCGCTGGACACGTTCTACGAGGCCGAAGCGTACCACCAGGACTACTACGAGAAGAATCCGGACCAACCGTACTGCGCGGTGCAGATTCCGCCCAAGTTGGAGAAAGTGCGCGAGAAATTCGCCGGACAGGTCCGCGGTATCGACTCGTAGACGCTCTCGGTGCGGTCGACGTCGCGCAGTCTCTGCGGAGTACGGACGTCCTAACGGAACTCAATCGGCCGTTTAGCCGCGACGGAGGCCCTTATCCTCCTCTCGCCACGCCCGCGCGAACGGCGCGGGTGACGTCTCACCGCTTCGCGACGAGGTTCCGGAGTCCCGCTTCGAGACCGACGGTCGGTTCGTATCCGAGCGATTCGCGCGCCCGCGTGAGGTCCGCGACACTCGCCGGTACGTCGCCCGGTCTGGGGTCTTGGTGGACGATGTCGCTGTCGCTGCCGGTCACGTCTCGAATCGTCTCCGCGAGTTCGAGCACGCTCGTCTCCGCGCCGGTGCCGACGTGGAACGCCTCGCCGACGGCGTCGGTGGTCGCGGCCGCGAGATTCGCCCGGACGACGTCGTCGACGTAGACGAAGTCTCGGGTCTGCGTCCCGTCTCCGTCGATGGTGATGGGGTCTCCCCGTCGCGCCTGGTCGACGAAGACGTTGATGACGCCGCTGTACTGACCGCCCGCCTGACCGGGACCGTAGACGTTGAAATACCGGAGCGCGACCGTCTCGAGTCCGTAGAGGTCGTTGTACGCTCTGACGTACGAGTCCGCGGCGTACTTGTCGATGGCGTACGGCGACCGGGGCCGCGCCGGGGCGTCCTCGGTGAGCGGAACCGCGTCGGGGACGCCGTAGATAGCGCAACTCGACGCGAAGACGACGCGGGCGTCCGCTTCGCGCGCCGCTTCGAGGACGTTCAACGTCCCGCCGACGTTCACGTCGTTGCTCCGGCGGGGCTGTTCGACGCTCCGTTGGACGCTGACCTCCGCCGCCTCGTGGAACACCACGTCGGCGTCGCGGACGGCGTCTCGGACGGCGGTCTCGTCTCGAACGTCGCCTTCGAGGAGTTCGACGCCGTCGGGGAGGTTCGTCGCCGCCCCCGACGAGAGGTCGTCGAGCACTCTGACCTCGTTGTCGTCGGCGAGTGCGGCCGCGATACGACTCCCGATGAATCCCGCACCGCCGGTTACGACCACTGTCTTCGCCGTGATGTTCGCTGCGTTCATACTGAGTTGAGAGTTGCTGAGTTCACAGGTGGGTGTCGCTACGCCGGTCGTTCCGTGCCGTCGCAGAGTTGTACGTACAGTGACTCTATTCGGGGGCAAAAGTATGGCTCTCCTATACGGCGTTCTCGTCGAAATCGGGCGACATCGGTGACGGACCTCGGACGTCCGTCGGCCGTCTGCGTCGCCGCCCCGGCACGCTGTCCGCACCGGTGTGGGTCGTTATGTCGCGCTTATTGATATATCGAGCCCGCGACGACGAAGACAATGACGTACGACGTCGCCATCGTGGGGACCGGACCCGACCCAGACGACCCAGACACCGATGGCTTCGCGATGGGGTATCGACACGCTTCGGCGTACGACCGACTCGACGACTGTCGACTCGCGGCCTGCGTCGACATCATCCGCCCGAACGCCGAGGCGTTCGCCGAGTCGTGGGGACTCGACGCCGACGCCGTCTACGAAGACACGGAAGCGATGCTTCGCGAGGTTCAACCGGACATCGTCAGCGTCACCGTTCCGCCGTCGGTTCACGCCGACGTCGTCGTTCAGTGCGCCGAGACGGAGTCCGTCCAGGCGATTCACTGCGAGAAGCCGATGGCGAAGACGTGGCGTGACGCGAAACGCATGGCCGCGGCCTGCGAGGAGGCGGACGTGCAACTCACGTTCAACCACCAACGCCGGTTCGGCAAGCCGTTCCGCGAGGCGAAGCGACTGCTCGACGAGGGCACCATCGGGTCGCTCGAACGGGTCGAAGTCGGCGGGCCGAACCTCTACGACTTCGGGACGCACCTGTTCGACCTCTGCGGCTACTACACCGACCAATCGCCCCCCGAATGGGTGCTCTGCGGTGTCGACTACAGCGAGGAGAACGTCCAGTTCGGCGCGCACAACGAGAACAACGCCATCGCGCAGTGGCGGTACGAGAACGGCGTCGTCGGATTCGCCTCCACCGGCGACTACGGCGTCGTTCCCGCGCAGATTCGACTCGTCGGCGCGGAGGGCGTCGTCGACGTCTGCACCGACGACGGTCCGACGCTTCGCTACCGGAACGGGTCGACCAAGGGCTGGAAAGCGGTCGACACCAGCCCAGACGGGACTCACGGCCCGAGCGACTCGTTCCCGCGGGTCGCCGCCCAGAAGGTTCTGTCGCGCGTCCCTCTGGTCTCCGCGGACCGGTTCCGGACGCCGACGTACATCGAACGCGCCATCGAGGACGTCGTCGACGCCCTCTCCGAGGGTCGAACCTCCGAGCTAGCCGCCGAGAACGCGCTCCAGTCCACGGAACTCATCTTCGGTGCGTGGGAGTCGTCGCGTCGGCGAGAGCGAATCGACCTGCCACTCGACGCGGACGGCAACGCGCTCGAAGAGATGGTCGACTCGAACGAAGTGCTCCTCGCGAACGACGCCTGAGAGACCATCTGAGGGACGCCGACGGCGCGCGCTCCCTCCCGCGAGGAACGCCTTCCTGAGGCCAGCCACGGCGGCGGCCGCCGTCGCTGCTGTCGATTTTCCACTGCGAACGTGAGTCCTCGGTGAGTCGAACCGCCGCCGTTTCGCTCGCTCTCTCGTGTCGAGAACCCACTTTCTGTCGCCCGGGAATCACGTCTGCGGCGCTCCCGTGACCATCTGGTAAGTAAAAGACACCAGTACGAGAGAATCTATCTATCTATTATCTGTAAGTAGTGAAAACTGATAATTAAGATATTCCTGTAATTCTGGTCAACATGAGTACGAACACTCCCGACGACGAACGAGATGCGGACGGCCTCGGTCGGACCATCAAAAGTTGGTTCAGCGGTGAGACGACGAGTGGCGAGTCGCAGTCGACCTCCCGGACGGCGTCCGAACGCGGCGCGAACGCGTCCGGTGACCGCGTCGAGATCGGTCGGCGGTCGTATCTGAAGATGGTGGGCGTCGCGGCGGCGACCGCCTCGGTCGCGGGATGTACCGGGGCGGGTGACGTCGCGCGCGTCAAACCGCTCTCGACGTTCGGCTACGGCGGCGCGACGATTCTGCAGCAGACGTCGTCGGTCGACCTCTCCGTCGAAGAGGCCGAACCGAACGACGAGCAGTCGACGGCGATGGCTCTCGACCCCGGAACGCAGGTCTCCGGCACGCTCACGCACGCCGAAGTCGACTGGTACGCCGTCGACGTGGCAAAGGGACAGGAACTCGTCGTCGACTTCGAGCGTGACTCGGACTCCGGCGTAGTGGCCGTCATCATCTACGACGACGAAGGCGAGTGGAGCAACCTGCGGTATCTCGGCGCGGCCGGTCCCGTGACGATTCGCGACGGCATCGAGGAGTCCGGCACGCACTACGTGCAGGTCGTCGACGTGCAGTACGGAAGCGGCGATTACACCCTCGGCGTCGACGCGACCGGTGAGGCGACCACGACGCCGACGGCGACCGAAACTGCGACGGAGACCGCGACCGAAACTGCGACGCCGTCCCCGACGGCGACCGAAACCGCGACGCCGTCCCCGACGCCGACCGAGACAGCGACGCCGACGCCCACTCCGACTCCGACGCCGACGGACGGACAGTCGCCGTTCGGCGGCGACGCGCGGTCGATTCCCGGGCTGATCGAGGCCGAACACTTCGACGAAGGAGGCGACGGAGTCGCGTACTTCGACACGACGGCGGACGCGAAGGGCGGCGACTACCGAACCGACGAACAGGTCGACATCGAACGCACCGCGGACTCCTCGGGAACGTACAACGTCGGCTGGATGGCCGCCGACGAGTGGTTGGAGTACACCGTCGACGTCACCGGCGGGACGTACGACGTCGACCTCCGCGTCGCCTCTCCGGCGAGTGGGAAGCGCTTCCGCGTCCTTCTCGACTGGGAGGAGATCGGAACCGTCGAGGTGCCGGATACCGGCGACTGGCAGTCGTGGGAGACGGTCACGATACAGGACGTCACGCTCTCGGAGGGCGACGGACAGGTCCTCAGAATCGAAACGCCCGACGGCGACGTCAACCTCAACTGGGTGAAGTTCACGAGCAGTCAGCCGACGGTGACGCCGACTCCCACGCCGACGGAGACGGCCACGCCGACGGAGACGGCCACGCCGACGCCGACCCCCACGCCGACGGAGACGGCCACGCCGATAGACGACGACTACGGCGTGCAGGGCTACGGCGAGATGGGTTACGGCGGCGTCGAGAACTGAACAGTATCGGGCGTCTGCGGTGACGCGGTGTCTCCGCTTCTCTTCTCTCGTCTCCTGTGTCTCGAATCCGTTCGACCGACACCGACCGGTCTCCGCGCGGTCAGTCGGTTCCGATCGGACCCGACGAGACCAGTCGGTTCACGGACCGTGCGATTCGGTGCGTGGCGCGCCCGCCGATGGTCGCTGCGGCGTACGCGTAGAACTTCGGTTCCACCGGGTAGTACCGGAGCGCTCTGAGGAAGTACCGGCGGGCGACGTCGTAACTCCCACCGCTGATGGACGCCGACCCCACGCGGAAGGAGGCCCACCCGAGCATCTTTCGCTCGAAGCGCGGGCCGTACCCGGCGGCCAGGTCACGGTACTTCTCCACGAACAGTCGGTGACTCTCTAAGAGGTTCTCGTAGTCGTTCGAGATTCGGTTGTGCGCGTCGTGTTCGTAGATGACGAGCGGTTCGCGAACGGCCTCGAAGTCACATTTCGTCGACAGCGCGACGTACCACTCCAAGTCCGCCCAGCGCTTGAACCGTTCGTCGAACGGCGTCTCTTTGGCGAGGTCCGCGCGCACCATCGCCGCGGACTGCGTCCCGACGACGTTCTCCAAGAGCAGGGCCTTCGTGACGTCGCCGTCGACGCCGTCGGGGACGACCACCTCGCGGACGGCCCCGTTCATCATCCCTTTCCGGCCGACGTAGACGAGGCCGACGTCGTCGTCGGCGGCGCGGAACCGGTCGACCTGCTTTGCGAGTTTCTCCGGTTCCCACCGGTCGTCGTCGTCCAAGAACGCGACGTACGTTCCGGTCGCCGCCTCGACGCCCGTGTTTCGCGCGGCGTTCGCTCCTCGGTTCTCTCGGTGCCGAACGATCTCGAACGAACTCACGTCCGGAGAGACGTCGGCGAGAACCTCGCTCGCGGGCGTCTGCGAGCAGTCGTCGACGACGACGAGTTCGATGGGTGCGTACCGCTGTTCGGTGACCGTCTCGACGGCCGACCGGAGGTACTCCGGCCGGTTGTACGTCGTGACGACGACCGTGACCAACGGTCCGTCCGACGATGGTTCTGTGGCTCTCACGACTTCACCTCACTCGCGGGTGTCCCGAGTCTCGTCTCGTGGCGTTCGACCTAGGCATCTCGTGCGTTTGCTACACCTGTGAGTATACTGTTATATGTGCGCTTACAGCGACGAGGCGGCGGTTGCAGCGTCAGGGGGGCAGTTCGAGAGCGCCTATCAACGCATTGAGCACGCTCGGTGCCGGTTACAGTCGTACTAACGGCGACCGCTCGGCGAGCGCCCCACGACACAGTGTCACGTGGTTCGATTCGGGGACGCGCGTACAGAGCGTATACCTTTAAGCGAGAATGACCTTCTCGTATCAAACGAACCTCGCCTCCGAACGCACGAGCAGTTCGACGTCACCATTCATGGACATGGATACGAGTCTCCCGAACAGTACCGTGCGGAACAACACGCTCGCTGACCGTCCCGGCGTGTGGGGCGTCGTCGACGAACCGACTCCCCCACCGAACGCGAACGCATGACAGAAAGAGAGATTACACGTCGCGAAGCACTCGCAGCGATAGTCGCGACTGTCGTCGGTGTGGTCGGTATCGCGGTGGCGTTCTTCCTCCCGGACGACGACACCCCGCCGCGACCGGGCACCGAGACGCCCGGACCGTCGACGTCCACCGAGGGGCCGACGACCGAACCGGGCCCGGCGTACGAGGACATCCGCGATTACGGCGCCGCGGTCGACGGGAAGACGGACGACACCGGCGCGATACTGCGCGCCATCGAGGCGGCGTCGCCCGGCGGCATCGTCCAGATGCCGCCCGGAACCATCTCTATCAGCGGCATCGACACCGACGGCAAGGCGATTCGGCTCGGCCCGGAGAACGCGAACCTGACGCTCAGAGGCGCCGGTCCCGGTTCCGACGGCACCCGCCTCGTCCTCGCCGAGGGGCACGAGGGGGTCCACGGCGCGATAACCATCGAGTCGAAGCCGAACGAGAGTCTCGGAACCGTTCGCTTCGAGAACTTCGCCGTCGACGGGCAGAAGGGAAAACAGGGCGAGAACCCCGGACTGGGAATTCACACCGAGGCGGAGGGAACGTTCGTCATGCGAGACTGCCACGTCACCTCGTGGCGAAACGCCGGACTGAAACTCTCCGGCGGGATGGACGCCGACATCCGGTACTGCCGGTTCGACAACAACGGATTGCTGTCGAACGGCGGGCACGACATCTCGCCGAACCAGTCTCGCCGGCCCACGAACACGGTCATAAAGCGCGTCCTCTGCTCGAACTCCGGCGGCGTCTCCATCGACGTCGGGCAGAACAACGACGCCAACCTCCAGACCGTCCTCGTGGAACGGTGTGTACTCTTGGACAGTCGCGGGTCGCTCAAGATATCGACCGAGAACAACTCGACGACGGTCCGTCACACGCTGATGCGCGGCGACGACGGGACGACGATTCCGGTCAAAGTGAACCCGACGGACGTGAGCATCGACGACGTGACGCTCGACAACGTCCTCATCGACGGCGGTGGCTGGCCCGGCATCGACTTCCCGTGCCCCGGCCGCCTCCACCTCAACGAGGTGGCTATCAAGAACATCGACCAGAACAACCAGGAACGGGGCCGAGACCGGGGTGGAATCTACACCCGAAAGATAGACTTCGGAGACTCGGGACGCGTCTCTCTCCACAACATCGGTCAGAACGACGACAGCATCGGACTCAACATCAAGGAGGGCGGCGGGTCCATCGCGGAAGTCGTCTACGGCGGCCTCGAGGACCTCGGAATCACGGAGGGCGTGGAGATACAGAAGCGCACTCGGGGCGCGCCGCTCGAACCCGACGTCCCCTCCGAGGACGACGTCGGCCCGCGCGCGAACCGACCGGACACGCCGACGGCGACCGAAAGTCAGGGCTGACCGTCGACTCTCGCCGCCTCACTTTGTTTCATCGTTCCCCGTCTAGTAACCGGGTGGTAAGTACCTGGCCAGCAGTCGTCGCTCACTCGAAGAGCAACAGTTCAATTTCGGAGAATATCTGTAAAGAACGCTTATTCACGAATAGTTGAATTTCGAGGTATGAACGAGATACACCGAGTTCCTCGGCGCTCACCGAAGCGCGAGAGCCACCACGAAACCAACCACCCGGCGTTTTCGGCCACGAGGGGGGTCTGACGATGGTCACTGACGTCACCGACTTCGGTGCGGTTGGAGACGGGTCGACGGACGATACGAAGGCGATTCGGAACGCCGCCGACGCCGCGGGCCCCGGCGGAACGGTCTACTTCCCGAGCGGGACGTATCTCGTCGGTTCGAACAACCCGAACCCGTTCCGCTATCCGAACGACGGCAGTTGGAACGCGCTCACCTGGGAAGGGGCGGGCGCCGACTCGGTCACGATACGGATGGCGGGCGGATGGAACCGCGCGTACATGGTGTTCCGCCTGGAGAGTTCCCGACAGACCGTCTCCGACGTGACGTTCAAAGGACTCACCATCGACGGCAACAAGCAGAATCAGGGGACCGACGCCATCGGACTCTGCATCCTCACCGACGCCGCCGGTCTGTTCAAGATGCGCGACTGCGTCGTCAAGAGCGCGTACAACGCCGGTCTGAAGCTCACCGGCGACATGGACGCCGACATCCAGTACTGTACGTTCGCCAACAACGGCTACCCCTCGAACGGCGGGCACGCCATCTCGCCGAACCAGACGTCGCCGACGAACACCCAGATAAAGTGGACGCTGTGTAAGAACCAAGGCGGCGTGGACATCGACGTCGGGCAGGACACGACGGGCGTCGACTGGCAGACGGTCGTCGTCGAACGATGTGTCCTCCGCGACAGCTACCGCGGGTCGCTGAAGCTCTCGCCGGAGAACGCCACGACGACCGTTCGGAACACTCAGATGCTGGGTAACGGGAACACCCAGATGCCCGTCAAGGAGAACCCCGACACCGTCCCCGTCGGAACGCTCCTCCTCGACGACGTCCTCATCGACGGCTCCACGTGGGCCGGTATCGACCTCCCCGTCCCCGGCCAGTTGGAGATGCACGACGTCGCTATCAAGAACGTCAACGCCGACGACCACCGCGGCGGTGGGATGTTCCTCGACGGGATGGACGTGACGGGTGGGACGATTTCGATTCACAACGTCGGGTCGAACAACGACGGCGACGCGGTCACCTTCTCGGACTCCTCGGGGTCGATAGAGAAGGTCATCTACGGCGGAACCAGTTCGCCGTCGAGTTGGTCCGACGCCGGTATCGTCAAACAGGCCAGCGCCGGGACGCCGCTCCAACCCGACGTCGCCCTCGAAGACGCCGTCGGCCCGCGCTCGGGCGGCGGGACGGACGCCGGCTCAGGAACCACGACGGACCCCGCGAAGTACGGCGGCTACAACACGCCGGAACCCGGAACGGTGGACTGGCACGTCCCGCTGAACGAGAACTTCGAGAAGATGGAAGCCGACGTGCTGGAACTGGTCGAGCGCATCCAGGCGCTCGAACAGAATCACTGAAGAGGGGACGCGACCCGCCACCGCCGAGCGCGTCTGTCTTCTCGCGTTAGAGCTTGTAGCCGAGGTCTTTGAGGTTCTGTTCGACTTCGCTCATGTCGACGTGGTCCGACGACACCGGCGGGTCCGCCGTTATCTTCCGCCGCGGACCGTTCGAGACGACGTGCCACGGCACCGTGGTCAGCTTGTCGGTGAAGATTCCCGGCGGGTGTCCGACCCATCGGACCGGGAACGGCGTCAGACGGTCGCCGAGCATCTCGCCGTGGTCGGAGCTGATGACGGTCTTTCCGTCCAGTTCTTCCACGAGCGTCTGGACGTGCTCTAAGACGTACCGGAGGTTGTCTCGGTACGCTCGCCGCACGTCCGCGTAGCTCACGTCGCTGGCCCGAATCGTCTCTCGGAGTCCAGTCTTGTCGAGTTTGAACGCGTCGTTCTCCGCGTTGAGGTACGGGTAGTGCGGCTGCATGTAGTGGATGAGAAGCCGTTTCTCCGGATACTCGTCTTTTAGGTCGAGTACCGCCTGCGTGACGGCTTCCGGACTCGGGACGAACCCGTCCGCGACGTCTCGCTCGACGTCGTGGTAGGCGTGCAGTTCGCAGTTCAACTCGTCCTGTAACTGGAGGTACCAGCGGTTCCCCGAGATGTAGACGACGTCGTGGAGCGTCTTGTCCTGAAAGTTTCCGCGGACGAACTGCTTGCTCGCGCTCCCCCGAGATTCGCGCACCTCCGGTGTCCCGGCGAACGGCGTCATCTCCGCGTAGATGTCCGCTCGGCACGCGTCGAGGAGGATGAGGTTGTCCCAGTCCTCGTCTTCGAAGACGTCCGTCCCCTGCGCGTTGTACTCGCTGTCGCGCGTGTACTCGTAGTACGCCCTGTTGGCACCGAGTCCGACGAGCGCGGGGTCGCGGAGCGTTCTTGTGAGCAGTTCCGGGTTCTCTCGGATGCGGTCCCAGAGTATCATCGGTGGTCGCCGCCCCGCTTGGTCTCCGTCCGAAGCGTCGATTCCCGAGCGAAACGCACCCGAGGCGTACTGAGAGTCATGCTGAGATACACCTACTCGACCGGTAAAAGTATAGCGCGTCTATCAGCTCTCAGCGGCCGAGACGCGGACACTCGCCGGAACTCAGCGGGTGGTTAAACACTCCCTCACCGACGTCTGACTCCCGGTCCGAGCGGGGAACTCCTCGCTCTCCTCCCCCGCCTCCGTCGAACGTGTGTTCGGCGGGTCTCGGAGGCCGAAGACCGCGTCTCCTTCCGAGCGTGACCGAGCCGTCGTCCTGTTGCCTTCTCTATAACTATATGTCGTATTCGACGTATGTTGTGTCACATGGAAACTGACGTTCGGGCGTGGATCGAAGAGCTCTCTTCGGGACTCAAGGGCGGCGGTTCGAAGAAACAGGCGCTGCTGTGGTCTCTGCGCGGCGCGTTCAACGGACCGTATCTCTCGTGGACGGCCCGACACCCCATCGGGACGAACGTCTACGAGCGAGACTGGGACCTCCTCATCGTCCTCGACGCGTGCCGTCTCGACGCTCTCCGCGAAGTCGCCCCGGAGTACGACTACATCCAGTCCGTCGACTCCATCTGGTCCGTCGGGAGTGCGTCGCACGAGTGGATCTGTAAGACGTTCACGAACGAGTACCGCTCCGAGATAGAGCAGACGTCGCTCATCACGACCAACCCGTTCGTCCCGCAGACGTTCGACGACCGCGTGTTCCCGCCGAAGGCCTACGCCATCCCGGTGATGTGGCCGCAGTGGGACGTCGTCGAGAAGTCGACGTTCCAGAATCTCCTGCAGATTCACAAACACGACTACGAGGAGTACTTCAGCGCGCCGCCGCCGGAGATCGTCACCGACCACGCCATCAAGATGGCCCGGGAGGACCCCTCCGAGCGGATGGTCCTGCACTACTTCCAGCCACACACGCCGTACATCTCGCACGCGCACCGCGAGAAGCGTCCCATCACGGACCTCGAAGACGACCCGTGGGCCGCGATGCAGAACGGCACGGCGACCAAAGAGGAGGCGTGGGAACTCTACATGGACAACTTGCGCTTCGTCTTGGACAACATCCGAACCCTCCTGCGGAACATCGACGCCGAGAAGGTCGTCATCACGGCGGACCACGGCGACCTGTTCGGCGAGATGGGCGCGTACGGTCACCCCGAAGGGTTCGTCCACCCCGACCTGAAGCGGGTCCCGTGGGCCATCGCCTCCGGCACTGACACCGGCGAGCGACAACCCGACGTCGAGACGTCGAGACAGACCGACGGCGACCACGACGTCGAAGACCGGTTGGAGAAACTCGGCTACCTCTGACCCGGTCGAACGGCGACACGAAGAGAAGAGAACGGAAGACGACGGGCAAGACCCGAGACGACGAGAAGAGAACGGAGGTAACGCGGACGACGGAGACGACGCGGCCGAGATTTTCTACGAGAAACCGAACGAGTCCGAGACCGGTCAGTCTATGACCGGTCAGTCCATGACGTATCCGAGGTCCGAGAGCTGTTTCTTCATCGCGCTCGACATCTCCCGTTTCTGGCTGTTGCGCCGTCCCGTCCCGAGACGCTCGGAGAACGTCTCGAAGAACTCGCGATGGTCGTCCGCGACGGCGGGGTACTCCGCGGACACGTCGGTGTCCTCGTCGGAGAGTCGGTACAGTTCGTCGCCCCGGTCTCCGCGAAGCCACTTGTAGTCGTCACTGCGGACGGCGTGCAGGAGTCCCGACTGGAACCGGCTTACGTCCGCGTTCGGGTTGTGCTTCGTTATCTGTTGTACCGCCGTCTCGTACGTCTCGTTGCCGCGTTGGCTGAGCGCGTACGTCCGTTCCTCTGTTCGCGGGTCGATGCCCTGCAGTTCGCTCAGCATCGAGTCGGGCGCGCCCGCCTCAGCGAGGAGCATCTCCATCACGTCGGTGTGTTGGACGAGTGCGTCGTCCGCGACGTCGGTGGCCGACGGGAGTCCGTGGACGACGGTGGGGACGTTGACGAGTCCGTCGTGCAGCGAGAACTGGTGGCCGAGGACGCCGTGTTCGCCCAACAGGTCGCCGTGGTCGCCGGTGACGACGAAGATGGTCGGCCCGGCGTCCAGCGACTGGATGTGGTCGTACAGGTCGCCGACCTGCTGGTCGGCGTACGCGAGGACGCCGTCGTACATCGCGTCTATCGCCTCTTTCTCCTCGGGCGCGAACTCACAGCCGTTCGCTATCTCGCGGTAGTAGTTTGTGCTCTTCTCGAACGCGACTTCCACTGCCTCTTCGGTCGACAGTTCGATGTCGTCGGTGAAGGCGTCGCGGTACGGAAGCGGCGGGATGTACGGCAGGTGTGCGCCCTGCGTGTGGACGAACATGAAGAAGGGGTCGTCGGACTCGCTGTACGAACTGATCCGGCGTTTCGCCAACTCCGTCGCGATGAACTCGGGGCGGTGACGGGAGGGCGTCGTGGTGTATCCCGCGGAGTGCTTTCGCAGGCCCAGGAGGTACTTCGCGAGTATCTTGGGTCCGGCGGTCTGGAGGAGGTTCGACTTGTCCATCCACGTGAACTCGTCGAACCCGCGAGACAGTCCCGTCGAGTCGCTGCAGTAGGCGTTCTGCGAGAGGGCGGCCGTCCGGTACCCCAACTCGGAGAACCGCTCTGGAATCGTCGTGATGTCCTCGGGGAGGACGTCGTTCCAGAGTCCGGTCCCGTGGTGCGACGGGTAGGTACCCGTCAGTATCGACGAGTCCGACGGCAGCGACCACATCGCGTGCGACACGCAGTTGGTGAACGCCTGTCCGTCAGATTCGTCCGCGATACGCTGCATCTCCGGCGTCGTGTTCCGTCGGTACCCCGCCATCGACGTCCGGTCCGCCCGAACGCTGTCGAGGGTCAACCAGACGATGTTGGGCCGTCTGTCCGTAGTCATTGCTCTACTCCGTGGACGAACCCGACGAGTTTAATTTTACAGCTCATAAACCTGTTCTCGAACGTAAGCGACCCCATAAACCGACGACTCCTGCGGGCCGTTCGGCGGGGTACTCGACCCGCCGCTTCGGTCCGCCGACCCGTCGAGCGTCCGTCTTCCGAAGCGCTCGGGCGATTCGATGGGTGCCGATTCGGTACACCCCGACGCCCGACTGGCTGACTCTCCGCGGGTCGCGACGACCGACAGACCGCTCCACCCGTCCGAAAAGCATTCAGTAGGAATGACATAACTTAGGGCGATTTCCACCGACAGTAACACAATGACTTACAGCGTTCTGGCCAGTGCAGTCAACCATCCAGACGCGATCAATCCGTACATCGGGCTGTTCAACCAGCGAATCGTGCAGTCGCTCATGCGGCGCGGGATGGACGTCGACGTCGTCTCGCCGCGACCGTACGCGCCGCCCGTCGGTCCACACTCGGAGTTCTCCATGCTGCCGACCGTCGAGGGGTGGAACGGCTACGACGTCCACCACCCGCGCTTCTTCTACCTCCTGCCGAAGCGGTTCTTCTACGGCCGCGCCGGGGAGTCGTTCGCGAAGCGCGTCCCCCGATACGTCGAGAAGACGTTCGACGTGCCAGACGTGGTCCACGCCTGCCACATCTACCTGGACGGCTACGGAATGGTCGACTACTGCGAGCGACACGACGTCCCCCTGTTCGTCGTCTCGCACGGACACTTCATGAACAACTACGACGAGTTGGCCGACGACGTCCGAACGAAGGTCGACGAGACGCTCGCCGCCGCGACGAAGGTGCTCTGCGTCAGCGACGCCTTGGCCGAGAAAGCGTCCGAACGGGTCTCGCCCGACAAAGTCGAAGTCGTCCCCATCGGTGCGACGCCGTCTCGGTACCCCGTCGAACGGAAGGCGGAACTCCGCGAGGAACTCGGCATCGACCCGGAGGCGACCGTCGCGCTCTTCGTCGGCGAGTTCTGCGAGCGAAAGGGCATCCCCGAACTCGTCGAGATTCTGCCCGAGTTGGACCTCCCGAACACGGAGTTCGTCTTCGTTGGCCACGGCGGCGACGAGGAGTGGAACCTCCGACGCGCCCTCGCGTCGAGCCAGTTCTCCGCGCGACACCTCTACACGGGAATCACGTCGATGGCGCTCCGGCGGTGGCTCGCGGTGGCCGACGTGTTGGTCCTCCCGAGTCACGCGGAGGGCCGCCCGACGGTCATCTACGAGGCGATGGCGGCGGAGACGGCCGTCCTGTCGACGACAGTCGGCGGGATTCCAGAGCAGGTCGTCGACGGCGAGACGGGCGTGCTGATTCCGCCGGGCGACGTGGAGCGACTCCGCGAGGAACTGGTGGCGGCGAGCGCCGACCGGGACCGACTGCTGGAGATGGGGAAGAAGGGCCGTGAACGCCTCCTCGAACAGGGATGGACGTGGGACGACCACGCCGAACGCGTTCGCCGACTGCACACCGAGGCGTTGGACCGATGACCGCCGCTCCGCGCGTCGCCGCGGTGACGGCGCACCGGCCGCACGAAGTCGTCGAACCGCTGGAACTGGCCGAGGGGTCCGTCGACGTCGTCGACATCGACCCCTCGGACGGGTTCGTCGAGCGAAACCTGAACACCGTCCGGCAGACGCTTCGCGTGACCGCCGACCCGGCACCGGACGTGGTGCTCTCGGACTGCCGCGGCTTCCTCGGTTTCCTCGTCGCGGCTATCTGCGTGCTCCGGGGCGTCCCGTTCGTCTTCCGCTTCAAGGGCAACCACTGGCGCGGACTCGCGAACATGTACCAACCGGACAGGGGCGACGGCGTCGTGACGGGACTGCGATACGTCCTCACCTACGCGCTGGACGAAGCCATCTACGCGGCGGCGTGCGGCTACGTCGTCGTCTCCGCGGAGCTTCGAGATATCGTCGTCGAACGAACCGGCTGTCGGCCCGAACAGGTCCACGTCGTCCACGTCCCACTCGTTCCCGACCGCGAAGACGGTTCGGCCGACGCGGCCAGAGAACGGTTCGGCATCGACGCGGAGACGGTACTCCTGACCGTCACGAACCTGAAGTACCGCGGCAAGTACGAGGGCGTCGAGACCATCGTCCGCGGCCTCGTCCCGGTGCTGAAAGCGCACGAGGACGTCGCGTACGTCGTCGCCGGCGGTGGCTCGTATCTCGAAGACGTGCGGGACGCGGTCGCCGACGTCGACGACCCGTCCGTCCGCGACCGAATCCACGTCGTCGGGTTCGTCGACGAGATTGCCGACCTCTACGCCCTCGCGGACGGGTTCGTCTACGTCTCCCACATCGACGGCTACCCGCGTGCGGTCCTCGAAGCGCAGCAGTCCGCGCTCCCCGCCGTCGTCAACGCCGCGCACGGGATGGTCGAACAGGTCGACCACGGGGAGACGGGCTTCATCCTGGACGCGGCGACGCCCGAACAGGTCACGAGCAACGTGACTCGACTGCTCGAAGAGGGCGACGGTGTCCGGTTGGGCGAGAACGCGCGGACTCGCGTCCGCGCGGAGAACGACCCCGAAGTCATCGGGCAACAACTGTTCGCCGCCCTGTCGACGATTCTGTCCGAGCGATAGCCGCCCGGGCGACTCCCGTTCACGCCGCGCGGGCGCGGTGTCGTCTCGGTTCGTCGCCGTTCGTCGCAGAGACCCTCAGTAGGTGAGGGCGGTCGCTTTCGAGTCGAACGAACCGTTCGATATAGAACTCGCAGACATCACCGTGACGCTCAGGCGGCCTTCCCCCGGTGTAATTCGACGGTGCCATCGTTAGCGATGAAAACGTCGAGTTGGTTGAACCACTCCTCGGAGTGGAATTCCTCTGCGAGGACGAGTTCGTCATCCACGCGGACAGTCACTCGGTAAACGCCCGTCTTCCAGGGCATCTCGCCGAGTTGCTCGAGTTCCTTGCTGGCCACGTCGACCGTATTCGCCACTCGAAGCCGCCTTCCCTGATTCGCCCACACCGTCACCGAATGGGTCGAGTCGTCTTCGTTGACGGCCAGCATCGTAATAGGGTCTCCAGGCTCTCCAGTACAGCCCGCGAGCGGAACCGTCCACGTGAGGGTAGCGAGATACCGGCGACGGTACATGCCTCTTCGTGGAGTGACCAAGACAAAATTACTCACGGTGATTACATCCCTCTGTGAGCGATTCGCCACCTACGCTACTCGTTCGGTATCTCGGTCTTCACGGTACGCAACCACGAGAAGTTCGATGAGTGTGAACTGGGACGTCCACAGTTCGTCCCGATGGTCTCGGTAGACTGCCTCTGCGGGGTCACCGAGTCAGTCCTCGTCCTTGATGAGTGCCAGAAGGAAGTCCGTTTCTGCGTACATTCAGCGCCCGGCCTCGTCCAGCGCTGCGTCACGTGCTTGCTGGCGGAGTTCTTCGGCCGTCTTCTCGACGTCCGCGAACTCGGAGCGGAGGGCATCGAGCGCATCGTCCTCGGTTGGAACTAGCTTGACTCCGTCTGAAGTTGGACGATGTGGTAGCGTTCACCATATCGTTCTCTGATCTCTTTAGGGAGGGTGAGCCGACCACGACTGTCCAGCGTTGCCTCGGACGTACACTCACCTCCTGTGGGCAGATAAAAGAGTATTTCCCACATTTTGTCATCTATCCACTCTGTTGGCCCGTCTCGTTTGCCGACTGCACCCTCTCTATTCAGCACGCCATCTCTATCGAACTCTGCGGACTTCGACAGAGCCGTTCTTCGGACCTCGTGGGCGCACTGCGGCGAGTCGAGTCAGACGAAGCGTCGCCGCCGGCAGAAACAGCCCCGAGGGTTCGTCCGCTCGCCGTCGTCGCTACTCGTCGTCCGTGGTCCGGACGAGGTAGGTGTCGTAGCCGCCGTTGGTGTAGACGTGCGACACCGTGCGGTCTCGCTCTAGTCGCTGGAAGTCCTCGTCTTCGAACCGCCAGAACTCCCGGTAGTTCGGGTACATCTCCTCGTAGAAGATGCGCCCGTTTCTGGTGAGCACCATGTAGCGGTCGGTGTCGTAACTGTCGCCGAGCGTGTCGTGTTCGGTGTAGTTGAAGTGTGCGGGCGGGCCCCTGGTGGTGCTCGCCGGGATGACCTCGTCTTTCGTGTATCCGGTGGTTCCGTACAGCGCGTCGCGGAACCGGCGGAGGTTGATTCCGTACTGGGTCGTCGGATTGCCCGAGTCGCGGAAGGCCAGCGTCCACTCGGCCCCGTCGAGTTCCGACTCGGTCACCTGGTGGTTGTTCTGGATGGCGTACGGCGAGTAGTAGAGCCCGAACGTGCTGATGACGACGAGACCGGCCAAGACGACGTAGATGCCGACTCGAACGGTGCGCTTCGACTCCGTCGCCCGGTAGAGCGCGTAGAACAGCGACCCCGCGAGGAGTGCGGCGAACAGTCGCCCGAACATGAGCGGTCTGCCGAACCCGACCACGAGGTCCGCGACCAAGAACGGAATCGTCAACCCGGTGAACAGGGCGAATCCGCCGATGAACGTCGTACGGTAGGCGCTCAAATCCGAACGGTTCCGTAGTATCGTGACGACGGCCCACAGCGTGTAGAGACCGGCGAGGGTCAGCAGGATGGCGGACGTCCCGTAGTTGACGAGTGCGATGCGGAGGACGTCTATCAGTTCCGGACTCGTCTCGGTGACGGTCGAACTGTACGAGTCGAGCGTCGAAGTGCCGCTCTCGGAGGCGACGAGCGTCTGTACGACCGTCTGTATCTTCTTCGTCACCTGCGAGAAGCCCAGATACCACGCGGCGAACGCGCCCACGGCGAGGTGCGCGACGGGCGTCGCGCCGACGGCGCTCCGCCACCCGGCGTCTCGCTCCACCAGTATCCCCCTGTCGTGGACGTACCTCGCGACGACGTAGACGCCGAGGACGAACAGGAAGAACAGCGTGGTCAGCGGGTGATAGACGACCAACGCCGTGACGGTGAGGACGAGTGCGACTCTGACTGCGGTCGACCGCGTCTGCTGTTCTTTGAAAAACAAGAACAGGACGAACGGTATCAAGAGGACGCTCTGCGGGTACGGCGACGGGTTCACGTGCGCGGTTCCGCCCACCAAGAGGGTGACGAACGGAAGCGACAGGAGCGCCCGCGTGCGGTCGTACACCGACGCGACGAGCGCGAACGACGCCACCATCGAGAACAGCGAGACGACGACGCCGATGGCGTTGATGAGGTGCAACGGCTCCACGCCCGTCGCGTACGAGAAGCTCAGGACGAGAAAGTGCACGCTCGGGTAGATGTTCTCTTGCCCGGCCATCCCAGTCGCCTGAATCGATATCACCTGTCCGACGTGCGTGAGGACGTCGCCGCGTCCGTACACCGGGTAGCCTCGGAAGTACGGAAGCAACAGCAACAGCGCCTCGACGACCAGTATCAAGAGCAGACCGAGTCGCCACGTCGAGTCGCCGGACCGGTCTTGCAGGACGTGTTCGACGACGGCGTAGTGGCCGATGAGGAGGGCGACCATCGCCATCCCCCAGAAGTACCACGGGTACGCCTCGTAGATGGACATCTCGTAGGCGGGGGCCGGCGGCGTCGAGAACAGGACGTAGGTCAGGGCGACGACCAGTCCGAACCCGGCGGTCACGACCCACCGCGTGTCGACGTTTCGGGTCGGTAGTCCGGTCATCTCACGGCCTCTCGGAGTGCTGGCTCCGTCGGGACGAACGGGGCGTTCGTTCGGAGTCGGTGCGGTCCGTCGGTAACGTGTGTGCGTATCATGTGCTGGTCCTCACGAGGCGGTCGCGTTCACCCAGATGTGCGCTTCGCGGTACGCGTTCGCCTCGCTGGGCTCTTCCGGCGGTTCGCCGGCGTACAGGAGGAAGATGAGCCGAAGGTCCTCGCCGGTCACGGACGAGTCGGCCGTGAGCGAGCGCTGCTGTCGGTAGACGTCGCCCGGTTCGAGCGTCGTGGAGAAGCGGTCGAGTTCGGTCTCCGCGACGACTCGCCGTTCCCCGTCGACCCGGTCGATTCGCTGTAGTTCGGTGACGACGGTGTACTCCACGGTCCGTCCCTCGTGGTTGGCGACGCCGACGTAGAGCGACCGTGGCTGGGTCTGTTCGAGCGTCTGCGGGTACTCGTCGGCGACCAGCGTCCCGTTCTCCCCGTTGCCGGTCAACAGGTAGAGTTCGGTGTAGCGCTCGCCGTTCTGCGAGTCCGCGAGTGCCGCGCCCGCGAGTCCGGCGGACGCGACGAGGAACACCGCGATGAGCGCGTGCGTCTTCGGGAACGACTGACTCGCCCCCGTCCCGCCGTTCGACCCCGTGGCCGAGTTCGAGAGAGGCAGACGGAACCGTCGTTCGGGAGGGCACGTCGCGCGTCGAACGCCCGCCACCGCGAGTGCGACGAGGACGACGCCGAAGACGCCGTTCAGTACGGCTACCTGGCTGATTCCGAACTCGGTGAAGTTCAGGGCGAGGACGATAAGCGGCGTGACGACGAGACTCAATCCGACCGATAGCACCGCTCGCTCCGTCAGCGAGACGGTGGACCGGTCGGGTTGCCCGAACGTGTGTGCCTGCGACGACGGTTCGTGCGTCTCCGGAAACAGCGCCGCGGTGAGCGCGTATCCCGGAAGCACGAACACGAACAGCGCGCCGAGTGCGATGCGCACCGGTTCGAGGAGACCGGACGGGTCGGTCACCATCGTGAGACCGACGACGACGGCGGAGAGCGCGGCGGCGACCACGAGGTCCGCAAACGCGGCTACCGCCCCCGCCGACCGGTCGCTGTCAGGACGACGTTTCATATCTGGTGAATCTCTCGCTATCGTCAAAAAGCATCGCCCGGAAGGGGCCGTTTAAACGACACCGCGTCCGGTTCAGGGGGTTCGTACCGCGTCCGTTCGGGAGCGAGCAGACGGTCCGTCCCGGCGACGTCGACTCGGTCACGACTCTACTGCCTCCCGACCGCGCGTGTACGTCGCCGCTCTGTCTCCCCGCGCGTACTTCAGATAGCCTCGAACGAGTCCCGCTGTGCTGGCCAGTTGGCTCGTCGCCTCGAACAGGGTCGCCCGCGGGGAGTCTCCGATGTAGTGACTCGGGACGAGGACGTGCAGCAGCATCCGTCGGTGGACGTTCTCGCCGCGAATCAGGTAGTACGGAATCGCCTCTCGCCCGTGGCGGTAGGCCTTCCCGAAGTAGTCGAAGAGCGAGTCGGCGAACGGGTGCGCGACGACCAGTTCCGGGTCGTACCAGACGTAGTAGGCGTCCGAGATACGGTCGGCCAGTTCGGCCTCTTCGTGGCCGTACGGGAGTCGGGGGTCGAACCCGCCGACGTCGTCGAGCACCGACCGTCGGACCGCCATGTTACAGCCGACGACCGTCTCCGTGACGTGGGATTCGTCGCCCTGGTCGTACTGCCCGGAGAGTCCGCGGGTTATCTGTGCGCCGGTGTCGATGATTCGTCCGGTCACCGCCGGATGGTCGTCCAACAGCGCCGAGACGCGCTCGAAGTACCCGGGCTGCGGGTCCGAGTCGTCGTCGAGGAACACGAGTTTGTCGGCGCTGGCCTCCCGTATGCCGGCGTTTCTGGCCTCCGACGCCGTCGGGTCGTCCCGGAGGACGACCTCTCCGTCGACGGCCGATGCTTCGAGTTGCTCTTCCCAACTGAACGTCGGGTTCGGTTCGAGCGTGGGGATGATGATGGAGATGTCTACCATGTCTCGTCTCTGCGTCCGTTTGGTGGGCTCTCGGCCCGAGTGCCACGAGGACGAGTCGTGGCCGTCGTTGCGTCGAACGGAGGGTGAGCCGAGGCATTGTTATGGACGGCATACGCCGTCTCGACGCGGTTCGTCGGCTTCTTCGCCTCCGTCTCCGCGTCGGCCTCTGCCTCCGCCTTCGCCTCCACGTCGTCCTCCGCCTCCGGTTCGCCCGCGGCCGTCACGGGCGTTCACCCGGCAGCGAGCGCTCGGCATCGTCGAGTCTGAGCCCGCGGAGTTCCGTTCCGTCTCTGTCGACCGAGACGGCGTCGTACGGCCGTTTCGAGAGCACGAACCCGAACGAAGCGTTCGGTCCCGACGACTGGAGGGTGAGTTTCTGCCGGGTGACTTCGGTCAAGAACTCGGGGAAGTACGGACTGGTTTCGACTGTCGCCGTCTCCGCTTCGAGCGGGTATAGGTACGCGAGCGGTCCCGTACCGTCGCCGGTTCCGAGTTCGAATCGCTCGCTCGTCTCCGACTTCTCGACGGTGACGGCGGGGTCGACGTGGAGTCGGCTTCGGACCGGCCGCGAGCCGTTCGCGTTCACGTCGTCCCAGACGAACCACCAGCCGTCGTCGTCGTCCGCGTAGATTCGCCGCCTGTGACCGTACGCTTCGTGACTCCGACCGACTCGCTCGTATGCGCCGTCGAACACGCTCGTTCCGCCTCGCGCGTCGTAGCGGACTGTCGGCTCGAACCGCCGTCCCATCAGGTAGCTTCCGCCGATGGCGACGGGTTCGACGTCGCCGTACTGCACCGTGTTGTGCGCGGCGACGCTCCGCGCGTACTGTCGGTTCGACGTCGGCGCGTACTCGTACGTTCCGGTGTCGGTGAAGAGTCGTTGGCCGTCGACCCACGCCAGCACCGAGAACTGGTCGTTGTGCGAGTGCGCGGGGAGGTGCGGCGGTCCGATTCCGCCCGCGTCGACGAGGAGGGCGTCCTCGCCGCGTCCGAGCCAGTAGTAGCCAGACGCCGGCAACGCCGTCGTCTCGGACGGTCCGGGGTCGACGCCGACGGCACTCGCGTACCGCAGGCAGGCCCGAAGCGAGAGCGACTCGCCGTGGACGGAGTCGTTGAGGAGGGGGAGTTGGTCGTCCGGCGGTTCCATCGCTCGCAGGAACTTCGTTCCCTCCGCGGCCACGCGCTCGATGGCTTCGGGGGGCGAGCGTCCGTACCGCCGGAGCAAGTCGAGCGCGGTCAGATACCGCGTCAGCGTGAGGACGTGGTACATCGGACTCAACTCGAAGTGGCCGCCGTCGGAGGTGAACTGGGACGCCGCGTCGGTCAACACGCTCACGCCCTCCTCGACCCACGCGTCGCCGACGTCGTCCACCAGCAGTCCCGCGACGAGGAGCGCGATGGCGTTCTCGATGAGGTGGTTCCCGCCGATGTCGTGTTCGACGTGGTTCGCGAGGAAACTCGCGTTCCGGTAGAGCAGTCGGTGGAGGGTGTCCGCGAGTTCGGGATGCCGTTCGTCCGCTCTGACCCACGCGTAGTACCGCGCGAGGTTCAGCAACCGGAACGACACCGAGTGCGGCGTCCACGCGCGTCGCAAGTAGGCGTGGGTCCCGATGTTCGTCTCCTCGTCTGAGAGCCAGTCGCCGAGCCATCGCGGAAACGTCTCGGTCGTCGCCGGGCAGTCCGCCGCGTCGTCGTAGCCGAGGTAGGCGGGTCGGAGAAACTCGAAGCCGTGGAACTTCAGCGCCCACAGCGCCGGCGGTTCGTACACGGCCTCGCTGTGCCAGTCGACGCCGTCGTCGCCTTCGACGCGAACCGTCCGGTCCAGAAACGTCACGTCACCGCTCGCCGCCGCGTCCGCGAACGCGCGCATCTCGGAGCGGTCCGACGCGGAGAGGCTCCGGCGAAGTACCGCCGTGTTGGCGCGGAGCGGTCCCGGCGTACAGGACACCGACTCCGGCATCCGTCGCTCGTAGCGGGCGTCGAAGTCGACGGGCAACCGCGGCACGACGGCGTGGCGAACCTTTCGGTCCGCGACGCCGGCGAGTTGTCTGAGCCGCATGTTCGTCGCCGTGTGGAACAGCAACGGCGCGGTCTCCGGGTCCAAAAAGCCCGCTAGTCGAGAGTCTGCGTCAGTCACTGTTCACGAGGTTCGTCACGTGGTCGTCCAGTCGCTCTGCGATGCGTCGCCGGTCGTACCGGTTGCGGACGTACTCGTGTCCGTTCGTCCCCATACTGGCTCTCATCGCGTCGTCCGCGAGCAGTTTCTCGAACGTCGCGGCTATCTCCTCGGGGTCGTTGTCGACGTGGACGCCGCCGCCGGACTCGTCGACGAACCGTTCGAGTTCGCCACAGCCGGTGACGACTATCGGCAGTCCGCTGCCGAGGTACTCGTACACCTTCGTCGGCATGGCGTACGCGAGTTCCTCGTTCTTCACGAGGGGTGCGATGCCGATGTCCGCCTCCGCGAGCACCCGCGGAATCTCCTCGCGCGGGACCGGGTCGACGAACTCGACGCGGTCTTCGACTCCCTCCTCTTCGACGACCGTCCGCAGGTAGGGAACGATGTCGCCCCCGCCGACGAGTCGAAGCACGGCGTCGTGCGAGACCGAACTCATCGCTCGGATACACGACTCCAAGTCCTGCGCGTGGCCGATGTTCCCGACGTAGACGATGACCGGTCGGTCTCCGGACGACGCGTCGGCCGACGTCATCGCCGACTCGGTGACCGATTCGGTCGTCGTCTCGCCCGTCTCGCCCGCCGTGACCGACAGGCGACTCGCCTCCGGAATCGACTCGACTCCGGGGCCGAAGCGAGACATGTCGACGCCGTTGGGGACGACGATTATCTTCTCGGCCAACTCCGCTCCGTACTGCTCACAGAGCGCTTCGCCGAGCATCTCGGTCGTCACCGCGATGGTGTCGCCTCTGCGGAGCACCTGTCGTTGGAACCCTCTGCTCGAGCGCTCCAGTATCCCGCCCTCACCGATGAATCCCAGCGAGACGGAGGCGTTTATCCAGAGGTCGCGCACGTCGACGACCCACCGCGTGCCGGTGAGAGAGGGGACGAACCCCGCCAGTCCGGTGAAGATGGGCGGCGTCGTCGTCAGCACCACGTCGTATCGACGGGAGTTGAACAACAGCCACATCGTCGCGTGTAGGGCGAACGTGATGTAGTAGGCCAACCGCGAGAGGACTCCCGGGTCCGACTCGGTCGGTTGCCAACTCCAGATTCGGCGGACGTTCACGCCGTCTATGGTGTCTCTCTGGGTCCGGTACCACTGCTGGTCGAACTCGCCGTGCGGGAAACTCGGCGGCGGCGCGAGGACGTCGACGTTCCACCCGACTGCGTCGAGATTCGACGTCATGTCCATCATCCGCGAGGCGTGTCCGCTCGTGTCCGGAGGGAACTGCTGTGAGACGACGAGAATCCGCTTCTCCGACTCACCCATCGACGGCACTCCCTGAATCGCCGACCGTGCCGTGGTCGTGGTTGGTCCCGCCGCGTGAGTAGAGCCAAGGTGGCATCCCCGTTTGCTTGGCACAATGTTGACTCATCTTCAGATGTATCGTATATGATTCCAGTTTGTTAATTCGTACCTACCGTGAATTCTAGTTTCCCAGCCGATGGTTATCGTCCCGTTCGTGCTTTCGATCGGAATCTTCCGCACATCGTTCAGAAACCGATAATACGGCCACTTCGAGGCTTCGAGCGTCCGTTTTGGGACTCGTTGAATTCTGGTTTACAGTAATTAACTAACTGCCTAAACTTACAAGAGACCGAAAACATGACCGTGACAGTCCAGTCGGGTGAACCGCTCGGGATATTCGCAGACGCTGGCGGTTCGGGTCACTCCGAATCGACCGACCGAGACCGGTGTGAATCGCGACCCCTCGACCGGCCACGCCGGAACGACGGCCGCTCCGAGTACGCCGTACCGTGCGGGGAGACGGCGTAGATGGCGGGACCTGCCGACCGCATCCGGAAGGCGTTCGCGCGGCTGAAACAGATTCTGACGCCCGAGGGAACGCTCATGGAACGAGCCATCACGGGCGGTATCTGGGCGACTGCGCTCAACGTCTCGGGACGCGTGTTCCAGCTACTGACGGCGATTCTCCTCGCCAGACTGCTCTCGCCGCGCGCGTTCGGTATCGTTGCCATCGGGATGTTGGTCATCATCGGTCTCGAGCGCTTCTCGAAGCTCGGACTCGACGACGCCCTCATCTACAACCGCGACTCGAACGTCGACAGATATCTCGACACCGCGTGGGTGATGAACGCCGGCCGTGGTATCACCCTCGCGGCGATTCTGTTCTTCAGCGCGCCGTACGTCGGTTCGTTCTACGACGAGGCGCTCGTCGTCGAGATTCTCCCGGTGATGGCGATTGGCCCGCTCATCCTCGGGCTTCGAAACCCCGCCATCCTCTACTTCCGAAAGGACCTCGTGTTCCACAAGGAGTTCGTGTACGACGTGAGCGGCGAGGCGGCATACTTCTTCGCTGCGCTCGCGTACGCGCTCTGGAACCCGTCTCCGTGGGCGCTCGTCGTCGGATATCTCTCCCGGAACACGATTCGAACCATCCTGTCCTACGTGCTCCACGGCTACCGTCCGTGGCCCCGGTTCGACGTCGAACTGGCCCGCGAGATGTTCGACTACGGCAAGTGGATTACCGGCGGCAGCATCATGAACTACATCCGAAACGAAGGCGACGACCACTTCGTCGGGTGGCTGCTCTCCGCGAGTTCGCTCGGGTTCTACCAGATGGCCTACCGGCTGTCGAACGCCCCGGCGACGGAGGTGACGCACGTCATCGCGTCCGTCTCGTTCCCGGCCTACTCGGAGGTCCAAGACGACGTCGAGAAGCTCAGAACGGCGTTCTACAAGACGGTTCGTATCTCCGCGTTCCTCGCAGCGCCCATGGCGGTCGGTATCGCGATGGTCGCACCGACGTTCGTCGAAGCCGTGCTGGGAGAGCAGTGGCTTCCGATGGTCGTTCCGATGCAGGTCCTCGCGGCGTACGGGATGATTCGAGGCTTCGTCTCCTCGTACGGTTCCGTCTGGCGCGCGACCGGCCACCCGGACTACCTCGTCAAACTCCAACTCCTCAGCATCGTGCTCATGGCGATTCCGCTCTACCCGGCGACCGTCGCGTACGGTCTCACCGGAACCGCGCTCGTCATCACGTGCGTGTACGCGTTCATCATGTTCCCGATCGACACGTATCTGGCCGCGAGCGCCGCGGAAGCGGACTTCAAGCGCCTGGTGCTCGAGTTCGCCTACCCGCTTCCGGCGGCGATACTGATGGGTGCGGCCGTCTTCTGGACTCGGAACGTGGTCCAGTCGCTTCCCCCACTCGCCGAACTGGTCGTTCTCGTCGTCGTCGGCATGGCGACGTACGCGGCCGCCGTCGTCGCACTCGACTCGCGCATCAACTGGAACATCCTCCGCGAGATCAAGAACATCCGCGACATGCTCTGAGCACGCGTCCGCACCGCTATCTTTCCAGATGACCGGAATATTCAAAGCCCCAGAAACGAACGCTCACGGACAGACCGAGTGAGTGCTTCACAGACATCAAATGCGCTCGAAAACAACGACTGACTCCGCCGACGAAACAGAGAGGACCGCGACCGACGGCTCCGGTGAATACTCCACGACGGCACGCCGCCCGTGGAACCGCACGGGTAGCACGGGAGGTGAAGACGGGGACGCCAGCCTCGGAACCTTCGCGGCCGCACAGGCCGGGGTGATGTTACTCGTCGCCGCCGTCCTGTTCACCCTCGAGATGTGGTCTCCGGAGTTCTACTTCGTCGTCTCCTTTCTCGGACTCCTGACGCTGCGAATCGTGCTGGCACCGACGGACCGGGTTCCGACGTGGTGGTCGCGGCTCAACTGGGTCGTCAGAGGCGGGTTCGTCGTCTTCGGCTACCTCGTGCTCCAACAACTCCCCGAACTGCTCCCGTAACCGGCCGGCGACGTTCGGTGGCGGCGCACCCGCTTTTCGACGCTCGACGCTCTCTGACTCTCTCAGCGGTCGCTTCGACCGCGACGTACCCAGCGCGAACCGGTACCGACCCGGCGCAAACCGGTGCCGACCCGGGTCAGACGCGTCGCTCTCTACGTGTGACCGAACGGAAAACGCGGGGGCGCAGTCGACGAAAAAAGCCGGCGTTCAGGATTCGTTGTACCAGATGTCGACGTGAGCGTCGGGTTCGTACGACTTCCCGACGATGTCGAGACGCCCGTCGCCGGTCATGTCGACGACTTTCGCCTCGTGCGTCTCCACGCCCGTCGCGATGACGTGTTCCTCGAACGTCCCGTCGCCCTTGTTCTCGAAGATGAGGTGCTGGGGGTCGTCGTTCACGCCGAGACCCATCTCGGAGACGTACAGGTCGGGGAGGCCGTTCCCGGTGAAGTCGGCCACCTGAAGCGAGTGCGGACAGTACAGGTCGTCTCTGAGGGTGTGCTGCTCCCAGTTTGGCGGGTCGAACCAGGCGACTCGCCCCGGGTGGTCTCCGAGGAGGGGCGAATCGCCCTCCGCGAAGATGACTTCGAGTTCGCCGTCGTCGTCGAGGTCGGCAACGGCGACGCGCGTCCAGTCCCAGCCGTCGACGATGGTTTCGCGCTCCCACCCGTCGTCGGTCTGACGGTAGATGTAGGTGCCCGCGATGAGTTCGTTCTTCCCGTCGCCGTCGATGTCGACGATACACAGGCCTTCGAGGTTGACGTCCTCCTCGATGACGTGCTTGGTCTCGTCGGGCCACGGCGTCTGTCGGGGGTCGTCGGGCACGTCGTAGTAGAACACGACTTCGCTCTCCTGAGAGACGCCGACGAGTTCGGGTTCGCCGTCGTTGTCGACGTCGCCGAACGCCAGGTCGTGGTACTTCTCGAAGTCGCTCCGAAGGAGGTGTTCGGTCCACGTCTCGCGCGGGTCGTCCGGTCGTTCGAACCAGTAGATTCCGCGGAATCCCAGTCCCTGACCGACGACGACGTCCTGTGACCCGTCTCCGTCGAAGTCGACGAGCGTGCTCCCGAGCAGTCGGAGTTCGGTCCCGTCGCTCATCTCGTGACGCTCCCACCCGCCGTTCTCGTACCAGAACAGGTCCGTCTCGAAGCGCTTGAACAGGTTACCCGGCAGCGACGAGCGTTCGACGGTCAGACCGGGTATCGGCGTCGACACCTTCGTCGAGCCCATGCCGCCGACCACGAGGTCCGGAAGACCGTCTCCCGTCAGGTCGGTCGGGTGGCAGATGAACAACCGACCGCTCGGTGGGTTCGCGTCGATGGTCTCGTGTCGGAACCGGAACGCCGTGCCGGTCCCGCCGTCGTCGTCCACAGTGGACGTGTTGGGGGCCACCTGCGAGACGTCGTCGCTCATCGCGTCGTCTCCTGTCCCGCCGACTGGTTCGTCCATCCGGTTCGCGCGGTCCGTTCCTCGCCGTCGCGTCTCCGGTCCGGACGACTCGCGTCGGCGTTCCGCGGTCGGTTCGATACGGCAGCACAGTCTCGTCTCATTGGTGAATAGTTGTCGAAGCTACCCTTTGTTATGCAGAAGATGATACTACTCCGAGCGTTCGCGCCGCCGCGAGTGCGACGGCCGGGACCGGAGTCGCATCTCTCACGCTGCCGGCCAAACGTCCACCGTGGTCGCCCGTCTTCCCGTGACGACCCCGATTCTGAGCGTCCTCTCGCTGTTAACGACCTATTAACGCCCCGAGACGGCCTCACTGACCGTTCGCGTTGCCGTCGACTGGGGCGTCGGCCGGCGGCGACCGAGAAGATATCGAGAAGAGAGGGAGGGTCTACGGCGACGACTCGCGGTCGTCTCTCAGACGAGGTCCTCGGTGTCGACCGTCTCCCACACCGACCGACCCTCGTCGGTGATGCCGTAGACGCGACCCTTCTTTCGGTCTTCCGACACCAGCAGTTCGACGTGCGAGCGTTCGCGGAGTTGTTGGAGCGCACGCGAGACGTGCGTGATAGAACTACTCGAATCCGCCGCGATGCGGGACGGCGTCGCCGGACTCTCGATGAGACGTTCGAGGACGAGAACGCGGTACCGAGAGCTGATGATGTACCCCACCTCGTCCCAGCGACTCGTTCCGACGCTCATGGCCGGACCCCTCTACGGCGCTCGCTCGAATAATCTTCACGAAAGTTGTCGGATTCGGCGACGGAATCTCGAAGTTGTGCACCGATGCGAGACCGTTCTACTCCTTCGGTCTCGTCCTCCCCACTCGGTTGTTTCTCTGTGATATCTGCCATCACATCCTGTTTAGGGCTTCGTTAAATAAGATTTTCGGATACGCTTACTTCTTTAAGAGAATATCAGGAATTCCTGAATAAACATTCTGTGAAGCGTGAATGAATCTCCCGAAAACAAATCTGTCCCGTTCGCGTTTCGCCGCGCACCACCGCGTAAAACTCTCGGCTCTTCTGGGATGCACCGGACGTTTTCTCTCGGAGAACAGAACCGGTTACGTCCCGGAACCGACGGCCGGTACGCGTACTGCTGTCCAATCAGTTCTATCGAAATTCAGCCTCGAAGTAGCAACACAGCGGCGACCAGCAGACAGACCACCAGTCCGCCGAACGCGGGTGCGTATCCGGCGTAGGTGGCGACGACGCCGACGTAGGCGGGTCCGAGCGCGTTCGCGCCGAGAAAGAGCGCACGCGCGGCACCGAGGTCGGCACCCATCCCGTCGGCGGGAGCGTCGTCCATTATGATGGCATCGGCGAGCGGAAACCCCGTTTTGTAGCCCGCCGCCGTGACGACGACGGCCGCCCAGAGGACGAGTCGCGACTCCGCGAGGACGAGTGCGGCGAGTGCGACGGCCGCGAGGAGGAGTCCGACGACGGCGATACTCCGTCGAGAGTACCGGTCACCGAGTCCGCCGGCCACCGGTTTGATTCCGAGACCGACGGCGAACACGATGGCGAACGTCGCACTCGCGAGGCCGTCCGAGAACCCGCGGGCCTGCGCGAGGTAGGTCGGGAAGAAGTTGATGAAGCCGCCGACCATGAAGTAGAAGAGCGCGAACGCCACGAGCGTCCCGCGTTGCTCGGAACTGGCTACGAGTCGGCGAATGGTTCCGAAGAGGTCCAGCGACGCCGACCCGACGTGAAACTCCTCTCTGGTCCAGACGACGAACAGGAGCGTCACCGCCGCGAGCACGGCGGCGACGGGGACGAAGGGAGCGCGCCACGTCGCGTAGGTGAGCGCGAGGACGGCGACGCCTGAGGCGAGAAGTCCCCCGAGGTCGGTTCCGGCGGCGTAGATACCGAGCGCCCGGCCGCGTCTGGCGGTGAAAAGGTCCGAGAGAAGCGCTCGAGAGGGAATGGCGAACAGCCCTTTTCCGAGTCCGACGACGACGGCGGCGACGACGAACGTGGCGAGACTGCTCACGACGCCGAAGAGGAGGAAGCCGACGACGAGGATGACGAGTCCGGGGACGATGAGCGTCGTCCGGTTCCAGTTGTCCGAGTACTCGCCGCCGGGGTACTGCGTGACGGCGTAGACGCCCTGAAACGCGGCGAGTGCGAGGCCGGCCGTCGCCTCCGTGATTCCGAGGTCGGTGATGATCGCGGGTAACAGCGGCGAGAGGAGAAAGCGTCCCGCCTGGAGGACGGCCCACCCGAGAGACACCGCGAGGAGCATCCGCGTCGCGTAGCGGTCGGCGTCGTCGGTCGGTGTCTCGGTCACGCGTCTCTCTCGGACGCGGAGGGGGACGTGGCTTCGGATTCCGGCAGTCTGCCGCGGGCGTCGCGCCCGACATTCGGACGTCGTCGCCTCAGAGGTTCGACGCGCCCGCCCCGCCGTCGATGGGGACGGCGATTCCGTTCAGGTACTGCGACTGCGGCGACGAGAGGAACGCGACAGTCCGTCCGAGGTCCATCGGGTCGCCGATGTGACCGACGGGGATTCCCTGCCCCCAGTCGTTCAGACCGTCCTGATACGACCCGTACTCACCTCGCTCGACGCCCTGTTCGATGAGTTCCTCGATGCGCGGCGTCTCGTGCGACCCGGGGAGAACGGCGTTCGCCCGCACGTCGGGAGCGAGTTCCTTCGAGAGCGTCTTCTCTAACCCGATGACGCTCATCCGAACGGAGTTCGAGAGGACGAGGCCGTCGATGGCCTCCTTCACGCTTCGCGAGGTGACGTTGACGATGGTGCCGCCGTCGCCCGCGCGGAGGTGTTCTTCGGCCTCCCAGACGGTCCGAACGACGCTCATCACGAGGAGGTCGAACGCCTCGTACCACTCCCGTTCGGTCGTCTCCATGAACGGTTTCGACGGCGGGCCGCCCGCCGACGTGACGAGGTGGTCGAGGCCGCCGAACTCGTCGACGGTCCGCGCGACCAGGTCTTCGATGTCGTCGGGGTCGGTCAAATCTCCCGGCTGACCGACCACCGTCGCGCCGTCGGCGGCGTCGGCCCGTACCTCCGCGACCGCATCTTCGAGTCGGTCTTCGTCCCGTCCGTTCATCACGACGTTCGAACCCTCGCGGGCGAGTGCCCGCGCGGACGCCTTCCCCAGACCGCTACTCGATGCCGTGACGAGTGCCGCGTCGCCGTCGATTTCGAGGTCCATGCGAACACGGTTCGTCGGTGGCCCTCAAAACGCTACGCCCTGCGGTCACTCTCGGTTCGCCGGCGTCGGTCCGGCCGCGGAGTTCACTCGCGTCTCGGTACCGTTCTCCGCGCGCCGGCCTCTGTGAACCGTTCCAGCGGCTTATGCGGATGTTAACGTGTGTAACAGGGAGCACACCAATATCCCCCGAGTGCGAAGCAGTGACGATGGCAGACGAACTGACCGAGTCACAGAAGGTGGACGTGTGGGACCTCTTCGAGTCGGGCGTCATCTCCGAAGAAGTCGCGCGCGACCTCCTGGGCGACTCGTTCGAGGCGTTCGCAGAGAAGCGACGTCCGGCGCTGGGACTGTTCTTCGGCGACGCGAACCAGTTCTTCGCCTGACCGCGCCGTCTTCGGTCGCTTCCGGGTCTCTCTCATCGCAGTGCTACTCCCGTGTGTGGGGGTCTCACGGACGTTCTACGCCGTTTAACGCTACCGCTCGCGGCACCTCCGTCGAGAGCTGAAAGGTTTTTGACTGACCAGCCAGTCAGTACACGTAGTGACCGATTTCTCGGTCGGATTGCATGAGTTCTGACGCTGCAACCGACATCATGGACGGAACGCACAGCGCACTCCGGACCCACGGCTACGCGGAGTTGACGATGCAGGATATCGCTGACGAGGCGGGACTGAGCAAGGCCGCACTCCACTACCACTTCGACTGTAAGCACGACCTGTTGCTCGCCTTCCTCGACAGACTGCTCGCTCGCTTCCGAGAGCGAATCTCCGACGTCGGCGGCGACGACGCCGCGGACCGACTGCTGTCGCTCGTGGAGACGGTGCTGCTCCCGCCGACGGACGGCGAACCGCACGAGTTTCGGACGGCTCTCTTGGAGATAGAGGCGCAGGCACCCTACGACGAGGCGTACCGTTCGCGCCTCGAACGCTTCGACGAGGTGCTCACCGAGGAAGTCCGCTCGATACTCGAAGACGGCGTCGCCGAGGGGACGTTCTGCGATGACGTCGACCCCGCGGAAGCGGCGTCGTTCGTCGTCACCTACGTTCGGGGCGCGCGGACGGAGAACGTCGCCGTCGGCACCGCCCTCGGCGACTCGCTGGAGGCGTTCCGCGGCTACGTCGAACGGGCGCTCCTCGCTCCCGCCGCCACCTCAGTCACCGACGGCGGTGACGCTGACGACGGTGCCGGCGACGAGGTGGACGGCGAATGAGCCTCCGCGACCGGTTGAACAGCGTGTTCAAGACCCGCGACGAGTTCGACCTCACCTCCGGCGACATCGCCAGACCGCTGTTCTACCTCTCGCTTCCCATCGTCGTCACCAACCTCCTGCAGACGGCGTACAACCTCGCGGACACGTTCTGGCTCGGCCAGTTCAGCACGAACGCGCTGGCCGCTATCAGCTTCGCGTTCCCGATGGTGTTTCTCCTCATCGCGCTCGGGATGGGACTGTCAGTCGCGGGGAGCGTCCTCGTCGCCCAACACACGGGCGCGGGCGAGGAGAAGCGCGCGGAGTACGCGGCGTCGCAGACGGTGACGTTCTCGCTTCTGGGGTCCGTTCTCTTGGGCCTGTTCGGCTACGCCGCCGTCGGGACGTTTCTCGATATTCTGGGCGCGTCACCGGACGTGCTCCCCCTCGCGACGCGGTACATGCAGGTCATCTCGCTCGGCCTCCCGTTCATGTTCGGCTTCTTCGTCTTCGTCGCCCTCATGCGCGGGTACGGCGACACCATCACGCCGATGCTCGTCATGTTCGGCTCCGTCGTGCTGAACATCGCCCTCGACCCCATCCTCATCTTCGGGTTCGACGGCAACCCGCTGTTCTCGCTGACGGGACTCACCGCGCTCGAATCGCAGTTGTTCGCGGCGACGGGCTACACCGGGTCGGGAATCGAGGGGGCGGCCATCGCGACGGTGTTCTCTCGGTCTCTCGCACTCGTCGTCGGCCTCGCCGTCATGTTCGGTAGCAGTCGCGGCGTCCAGATTCACCTCTCGCAGATGTGGCCCGACTTCGAGTTCCTTCGGAAACTCCTCTCTATCGGTATCCCCGCTTCCATCGAGGGGACGGGTCGAGCGCTCTCCGTGAACCTGCTTCTCATCGTCGTCGGGATGTTCCCCACCACCGTCGTCGCCGCCTACGGTATCGGCGTCCGCGTGTTCTCGGTCATCTTCCTCCCCGCAATCGCCGTCGCGCGCGGGGTGGAGACGATGACCGGTCAGAACATCGGCGCCGGGAAGGAACACCGCGCGGAGGAGGCCGCGAAGTTCGCGGCCATCGCGATGTTCGGCATCCTCTCTCTGGCGGGCGTGTTCGCCTTCGTCTTCGCCGAGCCCATCATCTCGGTGTTCACCGACGACCCCGACGTGGTTCGCGTCGGCGTCGACTTCCTGCACTGGGTCGCGCCGACGTTCGGCTTCATCGGCATCATGCGGTCGTACACGGGCAGTTTCCGCGGCGCGGGCGAGACGCTCACGGCCGCCGCTATCTCCGTCCTGATGCTCGGCGTCATCCGCCTCCCGTTCGCCTACTTCGCCTCGCAGTCGTTCGACTACGGGTCGACCGGTATCTGGATGGCGTTCACCGTCTCGAACGTCGCCGGCGCGGCCATCGCGTACGCCTGGTACCAGCGCGGCACGTGGCGCGACGGTTCTCTCACCCGAACGGCACCCGCCGACGACTGAGCGCGCTTCGATTCGCTCACGGCGTCTCTCGCCGTTCGAACGTCGCCGCTCCCTCCTCGAAGGCGAGTCTCCACGAGCCGTCGACGGCGAGGCCGTCTCTCTCGCGCGCTTCCTCGGCGAGCGCTTCTGAGACGCGGAGCCCGCCGAGATGAGAGGTGTCTCGAATCCACGCGATACGGGCCGTCTCGGGGTCGTAGCGCCCCGCGGTGGTACAGGCGGCGGCCAGCGCCAACTCCGCCGTGGGAAGCGCGACCGGAATCGCGTCGCGCGACAGCGACCCGCTGGTGAGACCGTTCGCGTACATCTGCGAGAGGTCGAGGGAGTCGACGACGTCGGTGGTCGTCAGGTCCGCGAGACCGATGCCGTGTCCGTTCCCGTGGGTGGCCTCCGTCAACCCGAGCGCGACGATTCGGTCCACCCGGGGCGCGTCGGGGTCGTCGCTCCCGAGGACGCCGTACCGGCCGACGACGTTCGTGTCCATCCCCGTCCCGGATACGTCCTTGCCTATCTCCTCGACGACCAGCACATCGAGGTCCGAGAACGGGAGCGTCGCCATCGCCTCGCGGGCCGCATCGAGCAACCTCGTCTCCGCGTCGGGAAGCGCGTCGGCGGGCACGCCCGCCACCTGCGCCGTCTCCTCCGTGAAGTTCTCCACGACGGCGACGCCGCCGAGGAACGTCGCCGGCGACTCGGCGCGTATCGTCTCCATCGTCTCGACGATGGCCGGGACGTAGCCGTCGTCCGCCGCCCGTTCGTGGACGGCGGCGGCCCCCGGTCGTTTCCCGAGCCCGATGGCGGTCATCTTGCAGAGGCCGCTCTCGACGTCGCCGGTGAAGTTCGTGTGGGGTTTCACGCGGTTGACGACGAGGAAGGCGTCCGCCGCCGCGACGGACCGCGCGAGGTGGACGCCGCGGCCGGATTCGCCGACCGTAATCGTCTCCATCCGCGCGTCTATCGGACACCCGAGAGTCGTCTCTGTGAGGCCCAGCGAGTCGAGCGTTCGCGCCTGTCCTTCCGCCGTCGCGCCGCCGTGACTCCCCATCGCCGGGACGACGAACGGTTCGAAGCCGCGCGCTCGCAGGTCGGTGACGACGGCCGATGCGACGGGAACGACGCTCGTGATTCCCCGACTACCGAGGCCGACGGCGACGGACGCGCCCATCGCGAGCGAGTCGAGCGGAAGCGAATCGACGGCTTCGCGCGCCGCCGCCGGAACGTCCGCTATCCGCTCGGTCTCCGGCGTCTGTCGGACCGTCGCGAACGCGGGGAACGCGACGTCGCCGAGTATCTCACTCACCGCCTCGGCGTCGGGAAACTCCATGGGGCCGTCCTCACCGCCGGTCGAGAAAAAACGATGGGTCGGTCACTCCTCGACCGAGCGTTCGGAGAGCACGACGGCGTCGCCGTCTGCGAGTCGCGTCGTCCGTTCGGCGTCGCCGCCGTTCACGCGGTAGACCAACTCGGTCGACGGCGACTCGGGGTCGAACGCGTCGAACTCCGCGGCGAGTCCGCGAACCACGTCACCGACCGTCGACTGCGGTTCGAGGACGCGCGAGAGCGACGCCGCTCCGACCGCGTCGGCCACGTCGCCGTAGCATCGGATGGTGACCTCCACGATATCTCGACTGCACCGGGTGACGCAAAGAACGTTACGGAGTGGCACACCGGCGGGTACCCGAGACGGTCCGCGTCGAGAACCCGACTCGGAGTCGTAAATCGCTCGCGTTCGAGGGTGCGCTGTCCGGGAGTCTGTGGACATATGTACCCGGAGTCCCTAGCGACGACGATGAGCGAGACGGCTCTCGGTGACGCGCCACACCCCGCGCGGTTCGCGGGGGTGTTCGACGTGTACGAAGTGGAGTCGACCGCCGACGAGGTCCGCTACTACGGCGAACCGCGGTCGGACCACCAGTCGGTCCTGAGAGCCGTCGCTCCCGTCTTTCGTGACCGAGGGTACGCCGTCTCAGTCGAGAAGAACCTCGGCGAGTTCGTCCTCGTCGCCACCGAACGGTCGGTCGGCGTCGACGGCTTCCCGACGACGAACGTGGTGCTGTTTCTCGCCACCGTCGCGACGACGCTGTTCGCAGGGACGCAGTGGTACGGCATCGACGTCGTCGCGAACCCCGCGCGTATCGTCGAGGCGTGGCCGTTCGCCGCCGCCGTCGTGGGCGTCCTCGGCGTCCACGAGACGGGCCACTACGTCGCCAGTCGCTACCACGACGTCCAGGCGTCGCTCCCGTACTTCATTCCCATCCCCACCCTGCTGGGAACGATGGGTGCGGTCATTCGCATGAACGACACGCTCCCGGACAGAGAGTCGCTGTTCGACATCGGCGTCGCCGGCCCGCTCGCCGGACTCGCCGCGACGGTGGTCGTGACGGCTATCGGCGTCACCCTCCCGCCCGTCGAAGTCGGCGCACTCCCGGTGGCGCTCGGCTACCCCCCGCTGATTCAGTTGATAGCGGCCGCACTCGGCGAACCGCTGACGTACGCGGACCCGTCTCTCATGGCCAATCCCGTCGTCGTCGGCGGGTGGGTCGGCGCGTTCGTGACGTTCCTGAACCTCCTCCCGGTCGGCCAACTCGACGGCGGGCACATCGTCCGCGCCATGTTCGGGAGCGCGCATGCGACCATCCAGCGACTCGTTCCCCCGGTGCTGTTCGGCCTCGGCGCGTACACGTACTACTTCGCCGACGGCGACTCGGTGAGCCTCTGGGTCGTCTGGGGCTTCCTGTCGCTCCTGTTCGCGCGCGCCGGGAGCGCGGACCCCATCGACGACTCGGCGCTGGACTCGCCGCGACTCGTCGTCGGCGGCCTCACACTCCTCTTGGGTGCGCTCTCGTTCACGCCCGTGCCGTTGATCCTCACGTGACCCGGTCTCGCGGAGACGCCGCTCACGGACGTCGAAAAACGAGAGAAGTCGAGCCTCAGAGGCGGTCGTCGTCGATACCGCCGGGGTCGCTCGCGGTGTCGAACAGGTTGTTCTCCGCGCCGTCTAAGAAGTCGTCACCGGGCGTCGACTCGTCGACGACGTTCACGTTGTAGGCGTCGATACCCATGCTGATGAGTTCCTCGACGGCCTGCTCCTCGCTCACGAACTCTTGGTCGACGAGCTGTTCGAACTCGCTCAGCAACTCGTCCGGCAGTGTCACTTCGACGATTGGCATTGGTCAGGGTTCGGACTCCTCCTACTTGAGTGACCGGTTGCGACGGTGCGTCTCTCACTCGTCGTTCGCGTCGTCCTCGTCGTCGCCCGGTCGCTTCGGCGTCTTCGCGTGGCACGTCACGCGAACCGGTTCGCCGTCGCGTTCGGTCTCGACGGCCCACATCTGTCCGCACCCGAGGAGCGTCACCCAGTCGTCGTCGCGTCGTTGGTCGACAGTGACGAGGATGTCGTTCGTCTCGCTGTCGCGGCCGGCGTACTCGACGCGAATCGTCTCGCCGTACACTTTCAACCCCGCCGGTTCCTGCAGTTCCACGAGCGTCGAATCGGTCCGTCCGTCGGGGTGGTCGACGACGACTTCGACCATCGGTACGTCCCCGTCGGGGAGCGAGTAGGTCACTTCCAGCGTGCTGCCGTCGACTTCGACGGCTTCGATATCGACGAGCGACGCGGAGACGCCCGCCGCCTCCGCGACTTGCTGCTGGAGGGCGTGCGCGGGCACCCGGGTCGTCTCACGTTGTCTGTCCATACGGTCTCTGTGCCTGATAGTGAGTGGAGGGGTTTGATTGCACCGGCGTCCCCCGATACCGGCGTTTCGACGTTCGATTCCCTCCCGGACGCCTTCGACGCCCTCCACATTCGCTGAACGCAGATATAATACGTTGCACTTTACCGGATATCTCTCTCGATGCCGTTCGCTTCCGAAGTTTCTACCTCAAATGCTTGTTCGGTTATAATCTGTTTCTGTTGCTAATCTGTTTTAATATGGTGAAGTGTGGGAACTCATGCGAGAATGTCCACCTTCTCGCTTATCTCATCTGCCGTCTCGTACGCCTGTTGTACGATGTCTTTTATCCAGATGTACTCGTACGTACTCACGCGACCGAGGTTGAACATGTTCTCGTACGAACTGAGTTCGCCGTTGATTCGCTCGAACTTCTCTATCTCCTCTGTCACCGGAAGCGGGTACGCGCGCGGGGCGCGTCGGGCCTCGGACGCGACGAGAGACGCCTCGATTCCCTGCTCTTCGAAGAAGTCCATCATGTACTGGTCGAACCACTCTTTCGGCTTCGACCAGATGTCGTCGTCGAGGAAGCACGGGAACTCGATGGTGAGGATGTACTCGTCGTCGGGAATCGATTGCGGGGTGAACTCGTAGTCCGTGATGCGGGTGAACTCGTAGTGGTTCGGGAAGTACCCCCAGTCGACGTGGTCGGGGAACAACCGCTCGGACGCCTTCACGTGCATCCCGTGGATGATCATGCTCCGGTAGTTCAGCGTCTCTTCGGTGTCGACCAGGATGCTCGGGTCGATAGTGCTCACGAACAGGTCGCTCTCGATTCGCTCTCCGCTCTCCGTTCGAAGCGCTCGAATCGTCGACCCCTCGGTTTCGAGGCCGACGGCACCGTCGAACACGACTTCACAGCCAGACACCATCTCTTCGAGGATGTCGGTGTACTTGTCGTCTGGGTAGTCTGCGCTGCCCCCGAAGAACTCCTGTTCGCTCTCCGGGAAACTGATTTTGAAGTCGAACCAGTCGCCGGTGATTCGCTGCGGGTCGATTCCCCAGTGTTTCTTCGTGTAATGTTTGTTGTATCGCTCGTACAGCGTCGGTCCGACCTGATTGAGCATGTAGTCCTCGAAGAACTTCTCCGGTTTCTTCCCGGGGGCCGCGTCGAGTTCGTCTCGAATCTGGTCGGCGTCGTCCCACTTGTCGATGTTCGCCTTGCTCACCGGGTAGTGGTGCGGGTCCGAGAGGTCCCCTCGGGGGTACGTCGCCGCGTAGAACTCGTGCTCCGCGAGGTCGGTGAACTCCGAGAACAGTTCACCGACGATGGCCTCTTCCTCCTCGTCGTAGAACAGGAGGTGCGGCGCGGAGTCGCAGTGGTAGCCACTGTCGAACTCTATCTCTCGGAGAAGCCCGCCGATCTGGTCTTTTTCCACTATCGTTACGTCGTACCCCTTCTGGTCCAGGAGGTAGCCGAGCGAACACCCGGCCATGCCGGCACCGATAACTGTGATTGTAGGCATCAATCTATTGATTCTTTCTGGCGACGTAAATGTATCTCTTGTTTATCACGTCTGGACGTCACGTGCGACTCGCTAGACCGGACTCGACGATGCTGTCCCCGCTTCGCGCGTCCACGTCGGGCCACGCGCCATCAAAACTGTTCGACGCGTCGTCTTCGGTCGTCGGTTCCGTGACGTTGACCAAGAGGTGCAGTTCTCGGTACGCGTTGGCCGGACTGGGGTTCGGCGGAACCGTCTCTCTGTACAGGAGGTACGTCAGTCGGAGGCCTTCGCCGGTGACCGTCGGTTCGACCGTGTGTCTCGTGTGTTCGGTCTGATTGGCACCGACCGCCACCTCGAACCTGTCGAGTTCACGCCGTTCGACGGGGGTCGTTCCGCTCGCCTCGTCCGACTGTAACGTGACCACGACGGTGTACGTCTCCCGCTGGCCCTCGTGGTTACCGACGCCCACGACGTAGGTCTGAGGCTCTCCGTTCACGAGTTCGGTCTCGAACTCCTGGCCGCTCAGGGTTCCGTTCTGCTCCGAGAGGAGGTAGAACTCCGTGAACTCGGTCGGCTCCTGGGGGGCGACGAAGCTGTACCCCGCGAGGAGGACCGCGAGTACGAGGAGGACGTTGAGCACCACCTCGGTCCCGGACGAGGGGCGGAGCCACGCGCTCGCACCGGTACGGAGTCCGCGGAACAGGTCGGGGTCGAAGCGCCTGGATGCCGCGGTCCGGCGTCGACGGACCACCGCACCCAGCGCGAACAGGACCGTCAGCGACCCGAGTCCAGCGAAGACGGGGACGAGTCCCAACCGCCACGGTGAGACGTCGACGAGCAGTCCGACCAAGACGGCGAGCGCGAGACTCGTCCCGAACGAGAGGACGGCTCGTTCGAGGTCGGTCAACCCCCTCCGTATCGAGAGCCGGATGTCGTCGGCGAGTCGCACTCGGTCGCTGGATATCCGCTCGGGGAACAGCACTGCGAGGAGCGCGTACCCCGGGACGAACAGCACGAACACGGCACCACAGAACGCTCGCAACGGCGGACTGTCAACCGGTGGTGCGAACACCAGCATCGCCGTGAACGCGGTGAACCCGACCACGACGAGTAGGTCGACCGCCGAGACGGTCCGTCTCGGCATCTCACCCCACCTCCCGCGACCCGGTCGACTTCGGCGTCTGCCGGCGTCCGTCGCTCGTGTGCAGTCGCCGTTTCGACCCGATTCGGCGGCCGGTGACCAGTCCGTCGAACGACGCCGTCATGGCTCCCAGCTGAGTACTACCTCGAACGTCGTCGCGTCGTCCTCGGTCGCTCGCTGTTCGGCGGTAACCGGGCGGCCGAGCCCTGCGACCATGCCGATAGCGAGGAACGACGTCACCGGGTGGTCGAACTGCGCCCCACCGTACCGGCAGTTGGTCAACTCGAAGACGACGGTGCCGCCGCCCGAATCGACGTCCGACTCGACGCTATCGACCAGTTGGAACTCGTCGACGAGCGTGTCTCTGAGCACCTCCGCTAGTTCCGTCGGGGAATCGACGCCGTCTATCGGCTGAACGCTGTCGTAGAGCCACGTTGCACACGGTCGGAACGTGGCGCCGCGAATCCCGTCACGGTCACGAAGCAGACGACGTGAGGCGAGTTCCGCCGGGTCGGGTAGCTCGAACTGCTCGTTCCGCGGAACGAACAGTCGACAGCCGCTGCTCGTCGGCACGTACACGCTGGCGTCCGACAGTCCCAACTCTCGAACTAACTCTATCCGGTCTCTGTTCTGCGTCGCGTAGACGTACGTCGCGACGTCCGACCGGATGCTGTCGTGCTCCGGCAGAAAGAGGACGAGCGCGGCCGCGTACACTCCGAAGACGCCGAGTACGACGAGGAGTTCGCGGTACGGTTCCAACAGGGCGGCCACGAGGAGTGTGAGGACACCAACCGCGGCCAGCACGAACGCGAGGCGACGCCGCTGGCTACTCCGCTGGACGGTGCCGGTGAGTTGCCGAATTCGCGACTCGTCGTCGGCGAAGGGAGGACGCTCTGTGATGGCGGAAACCTCTGGTTTGTTCGTGCTGCCTGCGTACTGGTGTTCGTCTCGGTTCATCACGCCCGTGCGAACTGTGGGGTGGACACGTTGACGGTACCGATACGTTTTACGGCGGCTTCCGGAGTTCCGGTTTGGGGACTGAAGCGACTCGCAGTGTCTCGGGGCCGCCCCGAGAACTTCGTTCTGTGTCGGTGCCGACCCGACTCCGATGCGAGGCGAGTAGCGGTCATCTTCCTATATGTTGCGAAGACAATATATTAATTTTGGGTAGATTCGACCACTCGCTCGCGTCGACGAACGACCGCGAGGGAAGAACGTATTACGGACCGGAGCGAGTGGGTAACGTGTCGTGTGAATGACTAGCTCAGCAATCCACCTCTTCTTCGAGAAGGGGCCGTTCACGTTCGCTACTATCGCAACCTCGAAGCTGGCGAGCAGAGTTCGCAACGCTCTGTTGAACCGCCGGCACAACATCAGTATCCACCGTTCGGCGGAAATCGAGCGAGACACGAAGTTCGGAATCAACGGGGAGATAGTGATACACGAAGGGTGTACGATAAGCAAGTCGGTCGTCGTCGCGCCGTCGGAGGGGCGGATAGAGATCGGAGCGAACTCGCTCGTCAACGTCTCGACCGCCCTCTTGGGTCACGGGGACCTCTCCATCGGCGAGAACGCCCTCATCGGTCCGAACACGACCATCGTCGCGGCCAACCACGGGTTCGCCGACCGTGACGTCCCCATGGCCTCACAGGAGATATCTGCGGAGGGAATCACCATCCACGACGACGTCTGGATCGGTTCGAACTGTGCCATCCTCGACGGAGTGACTCTCGGGGAGGGCGCTGTCGTCGCCGCCGGAAGCGTGGTCACCGAGTCGGTCGCACCCTACACTATCGTCGGCGGTGTCCCCGCCAAGGAGATACGCACCCGGTAGCCCCCGTTGTCGACCGACACGCCACGTTTCGTTACCGTCTGAGTGAGTGTCAGACTATTCCATACAGAAGCATTTTGACGTTTGCCGCCGTAGCAAACTCAATGACGTGTAATTTGAGTATAACTTACGCGTCACGAGACTCTCATCGCTGAGTCTCGGAACGACGTGAGGTACCGTTTGGTGTCTCTACGGGGACGAACCACGCACGAGCGGGCGCGTCACGTACACGACGAACGAACTGCCACCGAAACCGACCACACCCTCGACCGACGCAATCACATGAACGACTCAGACTCCACTCCCCATCTCTCGCGGCGTACGGCTCTGAAACGACTGACGGCCATCTCGGGCGCATCATCTCTCGCCGCACTGGCAGGCTGTGCTACTCGGGGCGAAGGCCAAGAGATGACGTCACAGACCGCCAGTCGGACCGAGACGAGCCGACCGACTGACACGGCCACCGAGACGGCCGAACCCACTCCCACGCCGCCGAAGATGCCGGACGTCGGAATCTACCTCGGCGCCGACGACAGCCTCCCGGCGTGGGAGGAGTGGTTCGGTCGAACCGCCGACTACTATTCGTTCGCTCTCTTCCACGACAGTTGGGAGGACTACCGACTGAAGAACTGGCCGCTCGAACTTCCCCTCGAACAGCTACTCGACTGTCGGAAAATCGTCTTCTCGTTCGAGATGTTTCCGTCGAGCGAGACGGACATGGAGGCCGTCGCCGCCGGTGAACACGACGACAAGTATCGGCTGCTGGCGTCCGAGATGGTCGATAACGGTCTGGCAAGCGCGTGTGTCCGCACCGGGTGGGAGTTCAACGGACGCTGGGCCGTCGACGGTGCCGTCGGGCGGCCGGAACTCTACATCGAGGCGTGGAAGCGTGTCGTCGAGTCGATGCGGAGCGTCGACGGGAGCGACTTCTCGTTCGTCTGGGCGCCCAATATCTGGAAGAAGCACATGGTGCCGACGGACGCGTACCCCGGAGACGAGTGGGTCGACCAAGTGGGTCTGACCGTGTACGACAAGGGTGACGGCTACCCGTTCCCCGAAGACTGCGACGACCAGTGCGTCTCCGACCGGAGAGAAAGTGCGTGGGACGGAGTACTCGAAGGCCGAGAGGCGAACTACGGGCTGAACTTCTGGGCGGACTTCGCCCGCGAACACGAGAAACCGCTCGTGTTCCCCGAGTACGGTGTGACGGCCGACGGGTGGCAGAACTCCGGCGGCGGAGACAACACGTACTTCCTCGAACAGTTCGCCGACTGGATGCTCGCGAACAACGACGTCGTCGAATGGCACAACCTCTGGGGGTTCGTCGCGGGTCCGCACTACATCGGTCCAGAGGAACTGTACCGCTCGGAGAAGTACCCGTATCTCGCGGAGTCTTCCGAGACGTTCAGACAGTTGTTCGGCGAACCGTAGTCCGACTGCGCGCGCTCCTCACAGGTATCCCAGCTTTTCGAGTTGGTCTTCGACGTCGTGTCTCGCTCCCTCGCTGTCCGTGTGCTCGGGGGTGAACTCCGGGACGTACTCTCCGTTGTCCTCGGCGACGGTCTCTATCCACGGCACCTCCCGCAGTACCTGCAGCGGAACGTCGTAGTGGCCGTAGATTCCCCACTCGCCGATGGCCTCCCCGTGGTCGGAGCTGATGACGACAGAATCGGAGTCGATGCTGTGGAGGAGCAAGTCGACGTACTCCAGCACGTAGTGGAGGTTGTCCCGGTACTGCCGCCATTTCTCGCTCTTCGAGGCGAGTCCGATGCGGACGTCTCGCCACTGGTTGAGCCACTTCCCGTGAAGTTCGGTCTCGAACCCCTCGAAGTACGGGATGAACGGGTGGTGTGGCTGCATGTAGTGGACGATCATCCGCTCGGGTTGATGCTCGCGCATGACGGAGATGGCGCGGTCCGTGATGTAGTTCGCCCTGAACAGTTCGTCCTCTTTCTCCCACGCGTACCGCCACACCTCGTCGAGGACAGCGAAGTCGTCTTCGTCGAGGTAGACGTCCGTGTGGGGGTTGCCCGACACCATCGCCGTCTTCTTCATCTCGTCGGCGTACTCGTCGACGAAGTTCTTCTTGAGCCACTCGGCGGAGTTACTCCCGATGGAGTTGTACGTCTCGTACTTCTCCAAGAACGGGTAGTCGTCCGCGACTTCGTTCATCAGGTCCGCTCGACAGGCGTCTAAGATTATCAGCACGTCCCAGTCTCGCTCGTATATCGGCGTCCCGTAGTCCTCTTGGAAGTGGTCGAACAGGAGACGCACGGCTTCGGCCTGGACGTCGTAGGTGACGCGTTTCGTCGCCGTGACGGCGTCCTCGTTAGAGTAGTACTTACGCGCCCTGTCGAGGCCCTGTGGTAGCCGGTGGAGTAACGACATCCTGTCAATAGCTCATCTCGTAGCGACATATAGATTAGCCTCGACCGGCCGACGGCGCGGGGCGACGATTCCCGTGACCCGCTCTCACGCCCCCGCCGCGGTGTCGTTCTGTGGCTGTTGCCCCAGACTCTCCGCGACGAGGATAGAGTCGTCGGACCACAGGATTCCGAGCGACCCCGTCGTGTACACCTTCGAGTTCTCTTCGAGCAACTCGTCGTAACCCGACTCCGACATCACCAACTCGAATCGCTGTTCCGTGATGACGACGACGCTGTGTTGCGGCCACCGCGTTCGATAGAGGAGCGCTCCCTCTTCGGCCCGCAACTGCCCCGCTTTCACCTTCATCTGACCGGCCTCTAAGTCGATACCGAGACCACCGGCTGTCACCCAGTCCGTCTCTACCGGTACCTCGTACGCCCTCGCGTACTGGCTCGCCACCTCCATGCTCCGGAGTTCGTGTTCGGAGAACTCTTTCTGCGGTTCGGGCGTCGGTTGCAGTTCACCCAGGTCGGGGCCTTTGTGCACTCCGTAGAGGTCGTCGCCGGTGACGAGCGAGGCTGAGACGGCCAACGAGACGACGAGTAGCACGACGAACGCCCGCCCGACGACGTTTCTCGTGTCGCTGTTGAGGAGGTAGTACACCCCCGCGGCGACGACGATGACGAAGAAGAAACTCAGCGGCAATCGGACGCGCTTGTAGCCGAGTGCGACGAGCGGTGTCTGGAACATCAACAGCGCACTCGACAGACCGACGAGGACGAACATCGCCGGGCGTTTGAACCGGTCCCGGTTACCGAGTATCGTGACGACACCGACTGCGAACACGGCGAGCAACAGCGTGTTGTAGATGCCGTCTGGACTGACCAGACTCCGTGCCGCCATCTCGACGGTCAGGTCGGGCACCGTCACGCCGCGGACGAACAGCGACGACGTCTCGGTGTTCGTGTCGCCGACGACCTGATTCCCGAAGATACGATGAAGCGATGCGACGAGGGCCTGCAAGAACACGTCCGCCTGAATCCAGTACGAAAACCCGGCCACGCCGCCGACGACCAGCGGAACCGTGCGTGGCGTCGCTAGCTCTCTCAACTCGGTTCTCTTCGGGAACAGTCGGCGCGCGACGGGGGGAACGAACAGCACGAACGCGACGGGGAACGCGAAGAACACGAGCGTCAGGTGGTGCGTGAACGCCAGCGCCGAAGAGAGGACCACGGTGAGGAGGACGAGCGGTGTTCGAGATGCGGTGTAGCGGATTCGAAGTCCGACGAACATCGTGAACATGATGAGTACGACCGCGAACGCCTGCGGGAAGAAGTACGTCGCGTAGGTCAGTATCGGCCCCAGCATCGTCAGCGTGAACGCGGTCACACAGGCTAATCTGGTGGCGTTGAGCAGTTGGCTGTAGACCAGGTAGACGAGGAGGACGAGCATCGCGTACGAACTTATCCCGGCCAGCATGAACGCGTCGTACGCACCGATACCTGCGATCTCTTTGAGGGTCCCGGTCATCAGATGCAGGCCGGGGAAGAAGTGATAGAGGTCGCTCGTCAGAAGGGCGGACGTCGTCCCTTGAGCGAATATCAGCTCGATCTTGTCGATGTGTTTTATCGTGTCGCCTCTGCTGAAGTAGAACCCCGTGTCGAGGTACAGCGTCAACGGAGAGACGGCGTACAACCCGACGATCTGTGGGAGCAGTCTCACACCCGCCGTCCTGCGCTGGAGTTGCACGACCAACAGTGCGTACCCGAGTGGAAGGACGCTCAGGAGCACCAGCGCACGTTCGACCGACCAGAGGTTGATTGCGGCGACGGAGAGGAAGACGAGGACGTAGACGACTTTCGCGAGGTGACGGCTCTCTCCGGTGCGTTCACTCTCGTCTTCGGGATCGAACCGGAGCGCGTAGTAGATAACAGACGCGAGGACCATCCCGATGAGCGCGTAGCTTCCCTTGAGCGCGATTTTCGGATTCAACACTACGCCGACGAGTGCGACTGCGGTAGCGCTTCCCGCGATCGCGAGGGGAAAGAACGCACGGACGAGGAGGTCGGTCAAGTCACGTTGCATAGTCGACAAATACGTGCCGTTGGTTCACGATGAACGGTATTCAACTTTTCTCCCGGTCTGTGCGCTGAATTAGCCGACGGTGAAGGGGTGACGGACCGTCTCGGCGTCGTGGCTCACATTTAAGTCAGTTCACGAATACAGTTCGGTCGATGGACGGCAACGCGTCGAGTTCTCTCGACGCATCCGACCGTGCACGGACTCCGATTCCATGAACGACCGAACTCGCTTCCTCGTGCTGCATCTCTCGTCGCTCCTCGTCACGTTGGCGGTTCTCGTCGCGTTCGACGCCTTCGACGTCCGCTTGTTGTTCTTCGTGGGGTTCGTCGGGTACCTGTTCAGCCTCGAAGCGACCGCCCCGACGCACGGGACTTCCCGGTGGCGCAGACGACTCCGATTCGTCACCGCCGCGTGGGCACTCACGTACGCCTTCATCGTCACGCGGTACTTCCTCGACATCCTCAACCGCATCTGAACGTCACAGAATCACCGTGTGCGCGTCCGGCGACGTTCGAGTTACAGTTTCGCTCGAATCACAGTTGGCTGTACGACCGGAGTTGTCGGTCGAAGACGTGGTCTTTGAGCGCTAGCTTCGCCGCACGAATCTTGTCACCGTGGTTTCGGACGGCCCAGAGCAGGACCGTCCCGAGTAACTGGATACCCAGCGAAGCGAGGAAGAGCACTCGCTGGCGGGACGAGAGGCGGTTCGAGGCGAACCGAAACCGGTTGCGCAGGGTGTGATAGACGACGAAGTGCGACTTCGAGGACGTCATCCCCGTCTTGTGGTAGATGACCGACCGGGGGTCGACGAGTACTTTCCAGCCGTTCTGTCGCGCCTGCCACGCGAGGTCGGTGTCTTCCATGCCGATGAAGTAGTCCTCGCAGAGGACGTCGTGCTGTTCGATGAACTCTGCCGAGAGTAAAACTAGACAGCTCGGAACGTAGTCCGACTCGTACGGTTCTTCGCCGCGCGGTCTGTCCCAGAGCATCGTCTTTCCGCCCAGTGCGAGGGGGAAACGCACCCCCGCGTTGTGAATCCCGTCGGAGTGGTAGTAGCGGTTGACACCACCGACCGCCGCCACGCGGTCACCCGACTCCGCCGTCTCCACCAACGGCCGAAGGAAGCCTTCGGTGACGACGGTGTCGTTGTTCAGTAACAAGACGTAGTCGGCGTCGCGTTCCATCGCACGCCTGATTCCGACGTTGTTCCCCGCGGCGAAGCCGAGGTTCTCCTCGTTGAAGATGAACTCGTACTCGGGGAACTCTTCGGCCAACCGCTCGCCGGACCCGTCGGTCGACCCGTTGTCGACGACGACGACTCGGACGTTCGGATAGTCGAGAGCGTCAAGAGAGTCGAGACACTCTGCGGTGTCTTCGTAGCTCTCCCAGTTGAGCACTATCAACTCGACGCTGGGCCACGTCTCGTCGGCGGACGAGGTGTCGGTCATGCGTGCAGTTACGTCGAATGACATCAAAAATACTTCTAGGCCGTGTCGTGTTTCGCGGGCATCCTTCGCTGGCGTTCTCGTCTCTGCGAAACCGGTTCAGTCGAGATAGCCGAGTCCACGCAGTTGCTCTTCGATGTCGGCCGATTCGGCCGCCGAGTAGGTGTCCACGTCTCGCGCTTCGTCTCTGCTCTCGCGGAACGTCGGGTCGGCCGTCGGTTCCAGCCGCTCCGACGGAATCTCACCGTCGACGTCCTCCGGAATCGACGTCCCCGAGAGCAGCAACGCGAGCGGAAACACGTCGAGAATCGAGCGGTCCGGTGCGGCTCCGAGTCGGGAGAACGACGGTCCGGAGGTGACGAGTATTCCGTTCTGACGGTGTTCTCCCATGTCGTTGTCGCTGAACAGTTCCCCGTCGTTGAGCCCCGTGTGAACCTTGCACCGCATCCCGTCCATGACGAAGACGATACAGGGCGCGTACTCCTCGTACGGTCCCGAGAATATCTCTTCGCGGGTTCCGATGTCGGTGACGAGCGGTTCGTCCCGTTCCGGGTGTCGAATCGACAGGAGCTTGTCTCGTATCTCCGCGGTGAGGTCCGGAATCTGCTCTCGCGGAACCGTCCCTTCGGGGTGTACGTCTTCGGTGTTGAGGAAGATGACGTTCTGCTCGGAGCCGACGTACGCGGTGGTCTCGCTCCAGTCGACGTCGCTGGCTGCGAGTCCGCTCTCTCGCTCGTCCGCCGCGGGAATCGTCTCTTTCGCCACGTCGAACAGCGTCTGCGGAAGTATTTCTCGCACGTCACCGATACCGAGTCGGTTCTTCGCCCGGAGGAGGTTCTCTCTGGTCAGCCCCGCACGACGCAGCAGTCGTCTGTCGAGAGACCGGGTCTCGGACTCGGTGTCGACTGTGAGGTAGCCTTCCTGTCGAAGCCACTCCAGCACGTGGAAGTTTCGGTCCCCCTGTGCGCCGTGACCGTGGTCGCTCATGACGATGATGTCCGTGTCGTCCGAGACCAGTTCGACGAGTTCCCCGAGGGCTTTGTCCTGTTCGACGTACGTCTGCTTCAGGCGACGTCTATCGTCGACGAGGTAGTGCCCGGCGACGTCGGTCGCCGTGAAGACGCCGAAGAAGACGTCGACGTCGTGCTGGGAAAAGAGCGTCTCGAACGCTCGTTTTCGGTGCCAGATGGCGGCCTTCATATCCTCGAACACCTGTTCGCTCGTGAAGTCCTGTAGCTCCGGTCCCATCGCCGTCGGCTTCACCTTGTACCGTTCGCCCATCTCGGCTTCGAGTTCCGTGACGACTTCCGGTGGCGACCCGGGGTTCGTCCGGTTCGGAATCGGCCACCCGGATATCATGTAGCCGTGTTCGAGTTCGGTCGGCGGATACGTCTCAGGGACGTTCACGACGCCGCAGGAGACGCCGGCGGCGTCGAGCGCCTCCCACAACGTCTCCGCGTGGACGTCGCTCAGGTTGACGGGAACCCGTTCGTACGAGTTCTCCTTCCGGCGAGTGAACCCGAAACAGCCGTGTTTTCCCCCCTGTTTGCCCGTGAACATCCACTGCCACGCCGGCGAGGACAGCGGGGGGTCGGACGAACGGAGACGGCCGTGCGACCCCGACTCCATCAGCGTTCGTAGCGTCGGCAGGTCGTCGATCCACTCGTTGACCAAGTCCGGGTCGAGCCCGTCCAGTCCGATGAGTAACGTATCCATCACGTCACTGATTCAGCACGCTACAGCAAATATATTCTGATTGAAACGACCCTCCGTGCGCCGAACCCGCCGTTCGAGCGCCGTACACCGAGAAAATTCAGGAGTACGACCGTCGTCAGTCGACTATCGAGCGAAGTTGCGCTCTGTCTATCTCGTCGAGCGAGAACATCGCCATCGCGTACAGCAGACAACCGAGAGTGAGTGCGACGACGATACGGGGAATCGAGTACATCCCGGTGACGTACAGGAGCACCGGCGGCGTACTCATCAAAACCCCGCCGACGAGCGAATTTCGAATCGTCCTCGTAGGGAGTCTCCACTGGAGGTGTTGCTTCGAGAACCGGTAGATGAACGCCGCGTACACCGCGTAACTGACCGCCGTCGCGACGGCGGCACCGAGGTATCCGAAATAGGTGATGAGGGGAACGTTCAGCACGAGGTTGACGACGACGGCACCGAGGACGACGCCGGAGATGACTTTCGTCCGCTCCCGTATCTCCATGCTTATCTGGCCGAGGTTAGCGAGGCTCAAGAAGAGCACACCGCTCGCGACGAGGGGGATGATGACGTACCCCTCTCGGTACCGGTCGTCGAGGAGTATCGAACTCAGCGGGAGACTCAAGACGGCGATGCCGACGAACGTCGGAATCGCGATGATGAAGAAGTAGCGGGTGAACTTGGTGAGGAGGTCTGCGACCTGCTCTTCGTCCGAATCGTTCAGCGCGTTCATGATGATGGGGTACGCCGCCGCGATGATGGGGGCGAACACCAGTCGGACGCTCCGATCTGTTATCTGATAGTTCGACGAGTAGACGCCGACGGCGGCGGTTCCGCGGATAAACTCGAGGACGACCAGGTCGGCCTGCCCGAGGAGTGGCACACCGATAATCCAGCCGAGCATCGGTATCCCGTACCGCGAGAATCGCGTGACTACTTCGGGTTGGAGGCGAGGCCGGAGGAGCCTCGGTCCCAGTTTGTAGCCCATCGCGAGGACGGTGAGTCCCGTCGCGACTACCGCCCCCCATATCCATCCGACGATGTGTTCGAGGAGGACGATGGCGATGAACAGAGAGAAACCCAACTTCAGCACCGACTCGAAAACCCGATAGCCCATCACCCGCTTCGACTGCATCGTCGTCTGGAAGAACCACGTGAATATCTGGAAAAACCCCTGAACGACGACGACGACGACGACGGCGATATAGAACGGTCGGTACTTTCCGATCTCTTGCTCGAAGAGAAAGTAGACGACCGTCGCGAGGAGCGTGAACGCTGCGGCGGTGAGAGTGACGAGCGAGACGGCGTTACCGACGACGACGGTGTCCTCTATCTCCGCGGCGAACCGGTACACCGCCCGCCCGACCCAGTCGAAGCAGAGACTACTGAAGATACCGACGAAGGTGGCCGCCAACGCGTACATCCCGTACGAACTCGGCGGGAAGAACCGGGTGAAGATGACGAGAGCGAGCAGGCTGGTTATCGCCGGAACGACCTTCGCGACGGAGTAGAGTCCGAAATCTCGTACGAATCGCCCGAGTACACCGTCGCGTTTCTCCGATTCAGGGTCGCTCATCTGCCTACGTATCGTTGAGGTGTCAAAAAAAGATTGCTGTGGGTCCCCGACTGGGCACGTCTGGACCACGACGACGGGTCTCGGGACTCTCGTTCTCCTGCGGCGGGAGTCGGGCCCGCTGAGAGATACTGCCGTCGTCGACGACCCCATAAATTCAATTAGTTGGCAAGACACTGTCTCTGCACGGCTGCCAGACGAACACCCGGCGGAGCCACGACAATGAAAGTAGCAATATCCGTACAGAGCAACTATCCCGTAGACAGACAAGTTCGGACGAAGAAGTTCGCGAAGTACCTCGATAGAGACGGCGAGGACGTGGTCATCTACGCTCGGAACACGTCGTTCGACCCCGCCCGGGGGCAGGCGGACGGCGAAGACGACCCGGTGACAGAGCACTTGCCGTACGGAACGGTACGACGGTTCTCGTGGGGGTGGACCCCGAGGCTCGCCACCGTCCTCCGGGCGTCGGTTCCGCTGAATCCGTTCTGGTTCCTCTGGCTCGTTCTGCAGTTCGTCCGGGACCGACCGGACGTGGTCATCGTCGACGGTATCCGCGCGGGGATTCCGACCGCTCTCGCGGCGAAACTGGTCGGTGTTCCGGTCGTGTTCGACCTCCGCGAGAACTACGTCGGTCTGGCCAACTCTCTCCCGTCGAACTCGCGAGTGGGGTCGATACTCCAGCACGAACGTCTCGTGTGGGGGATGGAACGAGCGACTATCGCACTCGCCGACCAGACGTGGGTCGTCGTCGAGGAACGCCGAGAGCAGTTGGTCGAAAAGGGCATCTCTCCGAGTCGACTCGTCGTCGTGAGCAACACGCCCGACCTCGAGGAGATTCCCGACGAGACGACGGAGACGGCGGCCGTCGCGGCCGACGGCGGTGCGCTCACGCTCGTCTATGTCGGCGTTCTAAACGAGTTCCGCGGCCTCGGCACGATTCTCGACGCGATGGCGGAACTGAATCACGAGAGTGACCCGCACGTCCGTTTCGTCGTCGCCGGCGACGGACCGCACAAGTCCGCGCTGGAGGCGCAGGCCGAACGACTCGGCGTCGACGAACACGTCAGGTTCCTCGGCTGGGTCGACTCCGAAGCGGTCCCGCAGATACTCGCGTCCGCGGACGTCGGCGTCATCCCGCACGAGGTGAGTCCGCTCACCGACTTGACCGTCCCGAACAAACTGTTCGACTACATGATGCTCGGACTACCGGTGCTCGCGACGGCTATGGCTCCGGTCGAACGCATCGTCGAAGAAGAGAACTGCGGCGTCGTCCTTCCCCCGGCGACGACGCCGTCACAGACCGCAGACCGCATCCGAGAACTCTCCGAAAGCGACCAACGGGCGCTCGGAGAGAACGGCCGCCGTGCCGTCGAGGACCGGTACAACTGGTCACGCGAGATGGAACGCGTTCGGGCGTCTCTCGACAGCGTCGTGCGGGCCGCCCGGTAGTTCGTCCGATTCGTCGCACCGCCTTCGGATGCGGGTGGCCCCGCGAAGGCGGCGTCAGTTGGACTGCTCTAACTCTGCGATGCGAGCGGCCAGGTCCTTGATGTCCGCTTCGATGTCCGCGAAGTTCTCGTTGAGCGGGATGTGCCAGTCGACCGTTCCCTCTTGGGGGGTGTTGTAGTCGCCGTACTGGGCCGGGTCGGTCGTCGACCCGTCGCCGGTGGAGCCACCGTCTGAGGTGCCGCCGCTGAGGCGCTGGCCGACGATGTTCTGGAACTCCGCGGACGCGTTCGGCAGTCCGTCCGCCTTGGGCGGGTACACGCGGTGGCCACCGCCCGACGCCGACGCGGCGTTCCAGTACGCTTGGAACTCCCATCCCTTCGACTCACCGTACTCGATGAGGTTCCGGATGTAGGAGGGGTTGTCGCCACCGCCGGGGTTGGGGTAGGCGTCGTTCGCGACGCCCCATTCGGCCGTCCCGAAGCCCGCACCGCGTTCGGCGGCGAAGTTCTCCCACATCTGAATGAGGCTCTTGATGTTGCCCCACGCCTTCTTCCGGAGGTCGGCGAGTTCGCTGTCGGAGACGGTGGAGAGGTCGTCGGGGTAGGTGCCGTGCGCGTCGTACAGCGACGGCGTCACGATGGGTGCGGGTTCGCCGTCGGGCCAGTACTTCGAGGGAACGGGCCACGCTTCGGGGGCGACGCCGAGGCGGTTGCGCGCCGGGGCGAAACAGAACGTGAAGTTCGCGCCGGAGACCGACTGCATCTCTCGGACGGTCCGCGCGAACGCGTCGCGGTACGCGTCGGGGTTGTCCCACGCGGACTTGTGGCCCCACTCGAGGTTGAACTCGTGGTTCAGGCGGAAGATGGTGTCCCCCATGCCCATGCTGACGAGTTCGCGGGCGAGCCTTCGGTGCTTGTCGTCGTGGTCGCCGCGGGCCACTGCCTCGTAGTTGCCGCGGTCCGCGCCGGCCATCTCGTAGGCGACGACGAGCTGTCGGGAGGTGTTGCTCCCGAACAGTTGTTCGAGGACCGAGAGCTTGTTGCTGTCGTCCCACGTGATACCGCTCGCTCCCCACTGGCCTTGGTTGTACGTCGTCGTGACGAGGTCGACCTCGTGGCCGAGCCACTGTTCGATTGCTTCGAGTTGATTCTTCCGTATCGTGAGTATTCCGTGTTTCATGGTTTCTCTCTTGTTGATTGTCGACGTTCGATGCGGTCGTTAGCTGGCTTGGCCGCCGTATTTGGCCTCGCCATAGCCGACGACTCCGTACTCCGGTTCCGAGATGGGCGTCGGCGTCGGTGTGGCCGTCTCGGTCGGCGTCGGCGTTGGAGATGGTGCCGGTGTTGACGTCTCGGTCGGCGTCGGTGTGGCTGTCTCAGTCGACGTCGGCGTGGGCGTCTCTGTCGGCTGGTCTCCTGCCCAGTTCACCCGAAGCGTGTAGTCGCTGGCGCTCTGGTTGATGTCGACGACCTCTGCGAAGTACGTTCCAGACTGGGCTGCGGTTTCGGTGACCGGGACCGGTGTATCGCTCCCGACGTACACCTGGTCGAGGTTGTCGCCGTCCGGTCCGAACACGGCGACGAGCGAGACGCCGTCCGCGCTCGCCCGTTCGAGTTCGGCGGTGAACGTTCTCCCCGAGTCGACGTCGAACGCGTACCAGTCGACCTCTGCGGACGACAACGTGCCAGCGACCGTGTCCCCGACTTCGATGCTGGTCGCGTGACTTCGGTCGTCGTTCGGTTCGGTCTCGGTTTTCGTCGCGGTGCTTACGACCATCGCCTGCTGGGCGACGACCGGTGCCCCACCGTAGCCGAACGACCGAATCGGTTGCATCTCCGCTGCGGTGCCTCTCGTCCCCCCGAGACAACCGCCGAGGAGGGCTGCTGTAACCGTACTTCCCCCGAGTGCCAGATACGAGCGGCGACTCAAACGGGTCGAATCGCCGCGGATTTCGTCTGTTCCATCTTGCTCACCCATACGTTTCCTGTACCGGAGAACCGGCTTCTTCTTTCGTAATCGCATGATAGTATGTCAACCGAGAACGGGCTATACAACTAGATTAGATTATTTTACATATCTTTTCTTATCTTCGATATTCAACAGACGAGGACGAGTTTCTTATCGAAATATACTATTTATGATATTATGTGGGGGCTATCATCCAGACAGCACTACTACGAATTCATCAATATTGATATCTTTTCGACCACCGGGTCGACGATTTCGAACGGGGGTGCTGAACGCCGTTCAAAGCTACTTTGAGGGGATGAAACGCGGTGGTCCACTCTGGAACCGTCGTCACTGAATCGAGAACTCTTCAATATCTGTGACTCTCACATTTATGATAGAAAAAGACTTATGTTCAACTGTCAACTTGTCAATCGGACGCGGGGATATCGTCTAACAGAGCAACTGCGGTAATTCGAGGAAAAATAGGATGTCTACGCAAGCGCGGCCGAGTGGTACGTCGTCGGTTCCGACCGAACTGAACGGGCAGTCAGCGGAGGAAGAGTATCTCGTGACTGCCGAAAGCGAGCAGACGCCGGTTCTCTCTGTCGTCATGCCCACGCTGAACGAGGAAGGGGGAATCGCCGAGTGCATCCAACGAATCAAAGTCGCACTCAAAGAGCTACAGATTCCGGGCGAGATAGTCGTCTCCGACTCGTCGACGGACCGGACCCCGGAAATCGCGCGCGAGATGGGCGCTCGGGTGGTAACGCCCGACGGCGCGGGCTACGGCTACGCGTACCGGTACGCGTTCGAGCGAACTCGCGGCGAACTCATCGCGATGGGTGACGCGGACACGACGTACGACTTCGAGGAGTTGCCGGCGATGGTCGAGATGGTACGTGTCGGAAAGGCGGACATGGTCCTCGGTTCGAGACTTCAGGGACAGATTCTCCCTGGCGCGATGCCTTCTCTTCACAAGTTCGTCGGTAATCCCCTCTTGACGCGGTTCTTGAACACGTTCTACGGAACCAACGTCTCGGACGCGCACAGCGGTATGCGAGTGTTCAGCCGCGATGCGTACGAGAGGATGAACCTCGGTTCGACGGGTATGGAGTTCGCCTCCGAGATGATTATGGAGGCGGGTGCGCGCGGACTCGTCATCGAGGAAGTTCCGATAACGTACCATCCCCGTAAGGGTGAGGCGACACTCGACAGTTTCCGAGACGGCTGGCGGCACGTTCGGTTCATGCTCATCAACGCTCCCGGTTATCTGTTCTCGGGGCCGGGAATCCTCCTCTCGTCGCTCGGACTGTTCGTCTTGCTCGTCGCACTCTCCGGTGCGTCCATCGGTCCGTTCGTCCCGAGCATTCGGACGATACTCGCCGGAAGCCTGTTCATTCTGGTTGGCGCACAGGTCACGTGTCTCGGCGCGTTCGCGACGGTAGCGGGAGAACCCGTCCGCGAGGCGAAAGACCCGATAACTCGGTTTATCATCGACCACGTCCAACTCGAACACGGGGCGACCACGGGCGTACTCGTGTTCGGTGCAAGCGCGCTGTACTCGGGGTACGCCATCTTCAACTGGTGGGCGAGCGGTCTCACTGCTCTGCCCAGTCTGAGCAGCAGCGTCGTCGCCCTCACGGCGATGATTCTCGGGATGCAGTTGGTGTTCACGGCGTTCTTCCTCAGTACGATCGCCGACTCGTAGTCGCTCCACCGCACTTTTCAGAGAGAAAATAATATTATGCGATAGACAGTTTACAGTGGTACGTAATGAGTGTGTACCTCTCAGTCCGGGAGGCGAACGGCGTTCTCACCGGCAAACACGCGGTAGCGACTCTCACCGAAGACGAGAACCGAGGTGAGCACCATGGTTGAGAACGTCCTTCTCGTGACCATCGACTCGCTTCGATACGACACGTGGCAGACGATGAAGCCCTCGCTCTCCGCCGCGCCGCGACTGGAGTCTCGGGGAATCGACTTCAGTCGTGCGTTTGCGACCGGTCCGGGCACGACGACGTCGTTCCCGGGGATGCTCACCGGGACGCTCCCACTGTCGTACGGCGGACTCGGACCGCTGGACGACGCACGGCCGCGAGTCGCCGTCGAACTCGGCGACAGGGGACTGGCTACGGGCGGGTTCCACAGCAATCCGTTCCTCTCGTCGCACTTTCACTACGACGTCGGGTTCGAGGCGTTCGAAGACTACCAGAACCCCCTCATGGGCGTTGCGACGAAGATATTCCCCCGCGGCATCGAGATAAACAATCCGAAAATCCAGCGACTGGACGACCTGGTGAACTTCACCGGACTGCTGAAGTCGGGCTACAGAGCGGTCAGCGGAAAGTCACGCCCGTACGTCAGCGCCGAAGTCATCACGGACGACACGATAGCGTGGTTGTCAGAGACGCGGACGCCGTTCTTCGGTTGGGCACACTACATGGACGTACACCATCCCTGTTTCCCCCCGCGTGCCGACAGAGCGGCGTTCGGCGTCGAACACGTCGACAACGCCACCGTCTCGGAGTGGTACTCGTCGCTGATTCGGAACCCCGACGCGCTCTCGGAGGACGACATCGACGACATGCTCGCGCTCTACCGCGCCGCCATCAGATACGTCGACCGGCAGGTCGAGCGCCTCCTCGACGCCCTCGAACGGAACGGTCTGCTCGAAGACACGCTCGTCGTCCTCACGTCGGACCACGGGGAACTGTTCGGTGAGTACGGCAAGTACGGCAAGCCCGAGCGTATGTACGACGAACTCCTGCACGTCCCTCTCGTCGTGCTGAACGCGCCGGAGTCGGTCGCGGACGCTGCGGACGAACTCGTCAGCCTCCTCGACCTCCCGCCGCTCTTCCACGAGGCTCTCGGTCTGGACGTTCCGGAGTCGTACGAGGGACGAGCGCCGGGCGTCGGGTCCAGAGCCTACGTCGTCGCAGAGCACGAAGTCGGCGGCAACCCCATCGTCGGGGTCCGCTCCGACGACTGGCTCTACGAAGCCGACGAAATTGCCGGCGAACGTCGCCTCTTCGAGGTCGACTCGATGCGACGTGTCGACCCGAGTTCGGTCACGGACCGAGCGGTAGCGCGACTCGAAGACGCCGCAGAGGCCCGATTGCGGAGCCACAAACTCGACGTTGGGGAGTCCGTCGACGAGGAGTTGACCGCGGACGTGGAGGCGCGACTAGAGGACTTGGGCTACCGCTGAACAGAAACGCGCGCTACCATTTTCGACGATAGAAAGAATACGCCCGAACAGACCACACACCGCGCCTCCGAGACGGTACGTCGCCGAACCGTGTCACCGGCGGCGTCTCAGATGAGTTGGTTGGTCCACGTCTCCGGCGTCTGGTCGTTCACGATCTCCAGCGTGAGGTGTTCGTAATCGAACTCGCGCGGCCCGTGCTCTTTGATGTAGTCGGTCATCTCTTCGAGTCCGTCGCGAAGCGTGTACTCGGTCTCGTAGCCGAGCAGGCGTCTCGCCTTGTCTGCCGAACAGTTCGCGAGTTTGACCTCTTGCGGACGGTCGGACATGTAGATAGGGTCGAGGTCGAACTCGAGGATGTCCGCAATGACCTTCGCCAGCGTGTTGATAGTGATGAACTCGTCGTCCGGACCGATGTTGATTATCTCGCCGACCACGTTGTCCTGGTGTGCCAGTTTTTTCAGGGGACGAACGCCGTCTTGGACGAAAGTGAAGCAGCGCTTCTGTTCGCCGGTTCCGTAGATGATGGGCTGTTTGCCCTGCAACATCCGGTTGATGAATATCGACGCGACGTTTCGGAACGGGTCGTCGAATCGTTGACGGGGTCCGATGATGTTGTGGGGCACGGCGATGACGTGCTCGAACCCGTGTATCTCAGCCATCAGCCGAGTCATCTCCTCGCTCGCGACCTTACTGATCGCGTACGGGTCCTGTGGCTTCGGCTCCATGTCCTCGGTGAACGGCGTCTCTTGGGCGCCGTATCGGGACATGCTCGAACAGTAGACGAAACGGTCCACTTCGCAGTCGGCGGCGGCCGACAACGTGCAGGTCGTCGCCTGATAGATACTCTCGTTGATCTGTGCGGGCGAGAACACGCTGAGGCCCTCGTGCGCCCGAGCGGCGGCGTGGTAGACGATATCTGCCCCCTCCATTGCATCCTTCAACCCATCTAAATCGGTGCAGTCCACCTCGTAAAAGTCCGCTTCGACGGGTACGTTCGTTCGGTACCCTCCACAGAGATTGTCGACCCCACACACCTCGTACCCATCTTCGATGAAGGCGTCGGCGATGTGGCTCCCGAGGAATCCCGCGATTCCGGTGATGAACACTTTCGAGCCCATACCTTCCTCATCCACCTCCTTAGTGTTAAATCAATAGCATATAGCAGACGGAGTGTGAATATCAGCATTCACAGAACGTCGGGTCGGGTCCGACTCGACGGCCACCGTCGTCGAATCCCTCAGATACATTGCGTCGTGAGAGCTACACACACGCGTGACGAAGTTACCCCACGAAGTCGATGATTCGCACCGTCTGTCGGACGACGACTGGAAGACAGTCGTCGAGCACGTCCCCCTCGTCTCCGTGGACATGGTCGTCGAACACGACGGCGGCATCGTCCTCGGCAAGCGACAGAACGAACCCGCGAAGGGAACGTGGTTCGTTCCCGGTGGAACCGTCTGGAAAGGTGAACGGCTGACCGACGCGCTTCAACGCGTCGCTCGCGGTGAACTCGGCACGGAAGTCTCCGTCGAGCGACGACTCGGGACGTTCGAGCACTTCTACGATACGTCGGAGTTCGACGACGTGGTGGGAAAACACTACCTCGCCACCGCGTTCCTCGTCCGGCCGGAGTCCGACGAACTGCGCCCCGACGACCAGCACGCGGAACTTCGCGTCTTCGAACCGCCGTTCCCGTCGTTCCATCCGTACGTCGAGCGCTACCTCGACGCAGTGGAGGAGGTGTTCGACTGAGCGCCGCGACGATTCTCGGCCGCAACCGCCGTTTCGCCGTGCAGCGCTCTGTTCGGCCCCGTCGAGACGCTTCGAATACAGATATTCTCGTGAACCATAGTGTAGAGTAAGTTATAAGATAGAAACGGCTGAGAGACTATACATGATAGTCGATTGGAAAGACTGTTCAGTGCTCGTCACCGGCGGTGGTGGATTTATCGGCTCTTTCCTGACCGAACGACTCGTCGAACTGGGTGCAGATGTCGTCGTCGCGGACAACTTCTCTCGGGGTGACCTCGGGAAGATAGAACACCTCCTCGAGGACATCGAACTCCGACGAGTCGACCTGACGACTCACAGCGGGTGTGTCGCGGCGACCGAAGGGGTAGACACCGTGTTCCACCTCGCCGCGAGCGTCGGCGGAATTCACTACATCCAGCGCGAGAACGTCGGTGGTCTCACACCGAGCGTCCTCATGAATCAGCAGATGCTCGAAGCGGCCCGTATCAACGGCGTCGACCGGTTTCTGTTCGCCTCGAGCGCGTGTATCTACCGCCAGCAACATGACGGCCTGAATCTGTTCTCCGAGGAACAGGGCATCCCCGCCGACCCACACAGTACGTACGGATGGGCGAAGGTTCTCGGCGAAGTCGCCTGCGACGCGTACCGCAAAGACACGGGGATGCAAACCGACAGCGTCCGAATCTTCAACGCCTACGGCCCCCGCGAGAGCCTGGACCCGTCGAGCAGTCACGTCATCCCCTCGCTCTGCCGAAAGGTCATCGAAGCGGCGGACGGCGGGACGATAGAACTGTTCGGCGACGGGAGCCAAGAACGCGGGTTCATCTACGTAACCGACCTCGTCGACGGAATGATTCGCGTCGTCGAGACAGACACCGACGGGACGCCGCTGAACCTCGGAAACTCGAACGACGTGGTGAGCATCACCTCGCTGGCCGAGAAAATCATCGAGATCAGCGGAAAGAACCTCTCCATCGAACACGACCTCTCGAAACCGACCGGAACCGACAGATACGCCGCAGATATGACCAAGATGAAACAGACGCTGGAGTGGGAACCGACAATCTCTATCGACGACGGCCTCCGGCGCGTCTACGAGTGGGCGGAGGACGAACTCGGACACACGAGACAGGCCGTCGCGGCCGATGGAGGGCAGCAAGATGAGTGAGTGGACGGGCGAACGGGTCCTCGTCACCGGTGGCGCATCGTTCATCGGGAGCCACCTGGTGGAAGACTTGGTCGCGGCGGGTGCGGACGTCCGCGTCGCCGACGACTTCTCGAGCGGCGAGAAAGTGAACCTCGAATCGGTCCGAGACGACGTCGAAATCGTCAGCGGGAACCTCAAACACTGGGAGTTCGCCGACGAGGCGACGAAAGACGTAGACACCGTGTTCCACCTCGCCGCGGACCACGGCGGGCGCGGCTACATCTCGAGTTACCCCGCCAACTGTGCGACGAACATGGCACTCGACAACATCGTGTTCGAGACGGCGGCGCTGAACGGCGTCGACCGAATCACCTTCGCGTCGAGCGCCTGCACGTACCCCACCGACATTCAACAAGAGCGGAGACGGCTCAGCGAAGACATGGTCAGCTTCGACGAACGAGGCGGCGCGTACGCCGACGAGGTGTACGGCTGGGCGAAGCTGATGGGCGAGCGTTCGCTGCAGGCGTACCACGAACAGTACGGAATCGACGCCAGTTCCGTCCGCATCTTCACGGCGTACGGCCCGCGTGAGAACGAGACGCACGCTATCGTCGCCCTGATGGCCAAAGCCTACGCCGAGCAAGACCCGTTCCGCATCTGGGGCGACGGCGAACAGACGCGTAACTTCACGTACGTACGAGACATCACCCGCGCGCTCAGACTCGCCTCGGAGAACATCACCGACGCGACGCCCGTCAACGCGGGTATCAGCCGCTACGTCACCATCAACGAGGCCGCACAGGCGATATTCGAGCGGCTCAACTGGGAACCCTCCGAAATAGAGTACATGACCGACAAACCCGTCGGCGTGAGACACCGAGCGGCGGACACGACGCGAGCCGAAGAGCTTCTCGGGTGGGAACCGCAGTACACCCTCGAAGAGGGCATCGAGAACACGCTCGACTGGTACGTGAACAACCGCGACAAGGCGTACGTCCAAGAGAACCTCGAGACGCTCCTCCACGAACGGTGAGACGATGAGCGACACGAACGCGGACAAAGAGTTCGCACTCGTCACCGAGTACTTTCACCCCGATACGGCGTCGACGGGCCAGTTGATGACGGAACTCGCCGTCGGCCTGGAAGACCGGGGGCTGGACATGACCGTCTACACGAGCCAACCGAACTATCACAGCGGTTCCAACGACAGACAGCCTCGAACGTCGGTACACGACGGTGTCTTAGTGAAGCGCATCCGCGCGCCGCAGTTTCGCCAGTCGTCGCTCCCGCGACGCCTGTTCAACTGGGCTGTCTTCACCGTCTGGATGTCGGTCGCACTCCTCGTCAGTCGACCACGACGCGAGCGCGAACTCGTGTTCGTCTCGAACCCACCGATGCTCCCGGTCGCCATGTGGGCGGTCGCCAAACTCCGTGGCTGGGAGTACACGTACGTCGTCTACGACCTCTATCCGGACCAACCGGTGGAACTCGGATACCTCTCGGAAGACGACCTCGTCACTCGTCTCTGGTCACGACTCCACCAGTACGCTCTGCACGACGCGGCACACGTCGTCGTCCTCGGCCCCGTGATGAGAGAGCGGGTGATTCGGCGGGCCGGCCCGGGGTTCGACCCCGAGAAGGTCGAGATAATCCACAACTGGGAGGACGAGACGTTCATCGAACCGAGAGAGAAAGCGGACAACTGGTTCAGTGACGAACACGGACTGGTCGAGCCGTTTACGGTCTTCTACTCGGGGAACATCGCGCACTTTCACGACCTCGAGACGGTCGTGGAAGCGGCGGCGGAACTCGAAGACGAGGAGGTCCAGTTCCTCATCATCGGCGAGGGGGACAACAAACGAAACATCGTCGAACTCGCGGAACGCTTGGGCGTGAAAGACGAGACGGTGAAGTTCCTCCCATATCAAGACTGGGACGACCTGCCGTACAGTCTCACTTGTGGTGACGTCTCTATCGTCGCCGTCCGCGAGGGCTTCGAAGGCGTCTGTGTGTCGAGTAAACTGTACACCTCGATGGCGGCGGGCACCCCCGTCCTCTGTATCGCGCAACCGGACGACGACGAATCTCGCATCGTCCGCGAGGCCGACGCCGGAATCACTGTCGCACAGGGTGACGTCCAAGGCGTCGTCGAGGCGGTACGGCGATGGCGAGACGACCCCGAACTCGTCGAGATACAGGGCAGAAACGCACGCGAGGCGTTCGAGCAGAACTTCACGGCGACTCGCTCCATCGACGCCTACTACGAGGTGCTAAGCGGCACTGCTCCCGAACCTGTCTCCAGAGAATATCTCCTCCGCAACTGACGGAGAGAGACACTCTCTACCGGTTCGTTGGGCCGTTACTTCGCCGGACAGCCGTCTACCGTCACGTGATTTTCATCGACGAATCGGTCGTCTTTCCTTCGAGTACCAGAGTACGACCCGCACGTAACTCGCTCGCGAACGCGTAAACCGGGGTTAGTCGAAAACTATTCGCGCTCTCCCATCTGCTCCGAGTTAGATGTCTTCGAATATACCATTACAAGCGTAACAATGTAACTCCTAACCGTCGAGAGCGACGAACAGCCTTCCGTGGTAGTCACTTCCAAATTTACGTCCGTGAGGAATAATCTATCAGTTTACACGTTTTATTCACTGGCCAGAGGATATATATATAATGATAGCACCGACGGTTCTGCTGGCGTCGTTTGCGAAGGCCGCATCCTTCAGTGGTCGGCACAGACGCTGTGAAACCACCTCAGAATTATATTCTCATAGACATTTTTGGAATAATCCGACATAAAATGCGGGCTCGGTGTGTAGCCCCGTCCGACCGTGAATTCTGTGTCTTCTAGACCGACTCTATCCGTGCCTGGTGGTTCTCCGCTGTTGGTGTCAACGAGCCCCCCTCGTGCGCCTCAGGTGCTAGTTCTGACATTTAGGTACATAACCTCGTCATACCACCGGGGATGTCGGTCTCTGTCGGTGGACCGTCGCTCGACTGGTCTCGACGTCGAACTAGCGGTTCGAGTAGAGGCGACGAAGCGTGTCGACACCGGGCATCCCGTCGTACATCCACATCAAGACGGCGACGACAGTCGCGGCTAGTTCGAAGGACCGAATCCACAGCCTCAGTGGCGCACCGTCCGGAAGGTTTGCAGCGGTCCACGCGCTCTTCTGTGCGATGGCCGCGGCGATTCCCGGAGTCACGCCGAGTGCGTCGACGATCTGTCCTGCGGGTAAGTTGAACGGCCAGAACCAGAACGAAATCTCGACGAGGTCTCTGGTGAGAGTGCCCTGTATCAAGAACAGAGCCCCGTCACCGAGCAACGCAGAGACGTACCCGATACCGAACGCGACTCCCAACCAGTGTGCGTCGAACACGCGCCGCAGCGCTAGCGTCACAAGTACGGCGAGAGGAACGGCGAAGAGGAGTGAGTGTCCCAGTGCTCGACCGCTCGGGAGGATACCGAGCAACCAGAGCGGTTTGTCGATCAGGTCGGGAAGTTGCGTACCGACGAGTATGAGAAACATCGCAGGCCACTCGGGCGGTCTGTCGAGTTGTACACGCGTGTACGCGGAGTAGAGTATATACCCGACCGATAAATGTCCATGAGGCCACATTATGTACGTAGAATCGACAGTGGCCGTCAAATAGTTGTCGTCGGACGCTCTCGAACCGAGACGTTCGTGTCCGCCACGGGTGATTCGCGCCGGCGTTCCGTTCGAGAGCGGTGCCCCACACGAGCGTTGGTTCTTCGTCGACGAAGCTACTTGCCGAAGGGAATCGAATCCGATATCGGGCGTGTCTCGGAGACTGAAAGCGACTGCTTCCCCCTACTAAGGCCCAATGCGTATCGCGTATCGAGTAAGGCCGACAGACAGCGTTAACCCTTGAAACAGACTTTGTTTTATTGGGCTAAAACAAAGTGAATCGGGAGCAATGCTAAAATGCCGAATTCGTGCGTTACAGCCACTCCAAGCCGGCAATATGCAATCTATAAATCTTATAGTGCTATAGTAAATAGCTTGTTTGGAAGTTGAGACTACGTACCGGAGAGAGCGGCTCTGATGCGTGGATTCGGGTGAATCAAGGAAAGAGAGACGCTTCGACTGCTGTTTCAGAACCTAGGTTAGAACCATTAAAGATGGCAACCGAATTAGAACGGTCGTTGGACGGTCTAACATACCCAGATGCTAGTATTAGCAACAAGACGCACAAATATACGCGTGGTTTAGTTAGTGTCACTTTCATGTTTTCGTGTGGAACTATATGTAGATGGAATGATAAATATGGTCGCTTGTCGCTATTGAATGTTCGAGGGAAGAGCGGTGTCTTTGTTTTGCCCCTAACCTGTGCCGCGGACAACCTCGTTCCGTTTTCGATGTAGAATGCTACTGGTTCCTTGCCAGTACCCTTTTTCCAACCAGCTTTGTACCCAAGGGTCCCCCACCGATCAAACGGGGTGAGCCCTGGGCCATTGCTTCGGTCCCGAACAGTAACACGAGCGCGAGGGTATCGACGGTATCCCGATGGTACCCGCTCGGGGATGCTGGTTCGCGACGTAGGACTGGTATGGACGAGGAGCGTCTCCTCCCGCGACGGCGCTTCCTTCGACTAGCCGGCGCGGGCGCGTTTCTCACGAGTGGGAGAGCCGGACCCCCAGAGGCGCGGTTCGCGGTCGGAGGGTCGTCGCCCGCGGCCCCAACGGCTATTCGGACCGCGGCGGACGGTCCGGACGAGATGAGCGTCGACGACGTCGGACCGTCCGTCATCGAACTGGAACGAGGCGAGAGCAGGGTGTTCCGAACCTCCGAAGACGACCTGTCGAACACGCTCGTCGTGCCGAACGGTGGGTCCGTCCGTATCGTTGTCGACTCGGGCGGGCGGTGGACGAACGTCGGCATCGAACGCGGGGTGAACGCCCGGGCGGGCGGCGTGGGCCACGTCTTCGCCGTGATGGTTCCGAAGGGCGAGCGGTTCGTCCTGGACGGGTTCTACACTGGAGGGACGACGTCCGGCGGGTCGAACGACGCAGGGGGCCACGCGTTCGCGTTCACCGCCATCGACCACGCCGGGCGGGCGACGTTCCGAAACGGGTTCGTGACCGACTGGTACCAGCCGTTCTACTGTTCGAACAGCGGAAATCCGCCCCACCGCAACGACCGACACGCCGGATACGGCGGCGACGTCCACCTGCAGAACGTCTACGCGGAGAAGTTCGCCCACACGGCTTTCCGACTCGGTACCGACGGGTCGACGTGCGTCGACTGCGTCGCCGCGAAACCCTACACGAAGGCCGGACCGGCGCGAAGCGGGTGGGCGTTCTTCAACAAGCCGAGATACGAGCGGTTGCAGTTCGCGACGCGAATCACCTCGGGGAGTCGGCACGGCCGCGCGAGACCACACCTCGTCGACTGCCGAGGCGTCGGCGGACGGATGGCACCGAAGGACTACACGGGCGACCCGCCGAAGGAGGGCGCGGACCTGCGGGTTCCCCGAGGAGTTCCTACGTCCGCCCGTGCGGCGGCGCGGGGGCGGCGAAAGTAGTCGCCCATCGCGTCTTCCGCGCCGACACGGGCCTAGGAGACGTACTCGGACCGCGCCGCGCGCAGGAACGTGTCGACGCCCTCGAACAGGTCGTCGAGCGTCTCTTCGCCCGTGAACGGGTTCAACAGAACGGTGCGGAGCCATCGACTGCCTCGGTAGGTCGGAAGCGAGACGAAGACGTCGTACTCGGAGAGGAGCGTTCGCTGGAGTCGGCCGTTCAGTTCGTCTCGTTCGTCCCGCGGGCACCAGTCGGGCGTCGCCCGGAAGCAGACGATGTTCGTCTCCGGGTCGCTGGCGAGTTCGAGCGAGTCGCGGCGCTCGACCCGGTCACGAACGAGTGCGGTCAGGCGGTAGCTCTCGTCCAGTAACTGTTCGAGTCCGTCGCGTCCGAGGTGTTGGAAGGTGAGCCACAACTTCAGCACGTCCGCCCGGCGGGTCCCCTGGACGCTCAGTTCGCCGAGGTTCGGTATCGCGTCGTCGCCCCGCATGTACGGTGCACCGATTCGGAACTCCTCGCGAAGCACGTCGGCGTCGGCGAACAGCGCCATCGCGCACGTCTTCGCCACGTAGCACCACTTCTGCGGGTTAAACGTCACCGAATCGGCCGCGTCGATTCCGCGGAGGCGGTCGCGCTCTCGGCGGGAGAAGACGAGTGCCCCACCGTAGGCCGCGTCGACGTGGAACCAGAGGTCGTGTTCGCGGGCGACGTTCCGTATCGCCGGAAGCGGGTCGACGTTACCCGTCGTCGTCGTTCCGGCCGTCGCGACGACGCAGAAGGGTGCTCGACCGCTCTCTCTCGCGTCCGTCACCGCACGGTCCAGTGCGACCGGGTCCATCCGGGAGTCGCCGTCCGTCTCGACGGGAACGACGGCGTCCGCACCGAGTCCGAGCAGCATCGCGGCCTTCTGGAGAGAGGTGTGCGCGACCGACGACGCGAACAGGACCGGTTCGCGGTCGACGGCGGCCAGACCACCTTCGTGAACGTCGAAGGAGTCGTTTCGGGCGACCGCAAGCGCGTGGAGGTTCGCGAGGGTCCCTCCGCTCGTGAGAACGCCGCCGGCGTCGGGGCCGAGTCCGAACTCGGTAGCGATGGTCTCGGTTAGTCGGACTTCCAACTCGGAGAACACGGGCGACATCTCCACGCTCAGCATGTTGTTGTTGACCGCCGACGCGACGAGGTCGCCCAGCACGGACACCGTCGTCGGCACCGTGTCCATGTGACCGATGTATCCGGGGGCGGCGGGGTTCATCGACCCCTCCACGGCCGCTTCGAGGTCGGCGAGTAGTTCGGCGCTTTCTCGGGACTCGTCGGGAATCGCCGCCGAGAGCGAAGTCGGGTCGTCGGGAAGCGGCGACCGCTCCGACGCCCCGGTGAGTTGCGCGAGGAGACCGTCGACGACCCGTTCTGTGAGGTCTCTGACGGCCTCGTCGTTCGCTCCGCTGGGGTCGATGAATCCGGCGTCGGGCAGCGCAGAACGGTTCATGGTACCGTCGGTTCGTCGGGTGTGCGGATAAACGGTCGCGCGGGGCGGGTCGTGACGGGTCAGGTCGTGCCGGGTCGGACCGAGAGCGCCCTACTGGTTGATGTCCGCGCTGAGTTCGCCCACCGTCTCGCGGACGCCGACCACCTTCGTCGCGAGTTCCTCGTTGTCGCCGGTGAGTGCCCGCACCTCGCCGACGACCGTGTCGACGCCGTCGACGGTCTTGTTGAGCATACTCGCCACCTCTTCGGCGCTGTCGGCTTGTTCGTCGGTCGCCCGGGCGATCTCGTCCACGCTCGTCGACGCTTCGGTGACGGTCTCTCTGATGTGGCTCTGGTTCTCGCTCAACGACTCGACTCGGTCGACCGTCTCCTCGACCCGTTCGGTCGTCTCCTCGACGCTCGCCGACGTCTCCGTCGTGTTCTCCGTGACGCGCGCGACGACGTTCTCGGCGTCTTTCACCTCCTCTTTCGACTGGTCGGCGAGTCGTTTTATCTCGTCGGCGACGACGGCGAACCCGTTCCCCTTCACGTTCGCGCGGGCGGCCTCGATGGAGGCGTTCAGCGCGAGCAGATTGATCTGTCCCGCGATGTCGTCGAGGACGTCGACGATGCTGTCGATGTCGGCGACCCACGACTGGAGTTCCTCGTGGTTCTCGCTCAGTTCTCGGCTCGCCGCAGACACCTCACGCATCAGAGCGAGAACCTCTTCTGCGGCCTCTTCGGACGCTTCGGCCCGTTCGCCCGCCGCCTTCGTCCGCCGACTCACCTCGTTGGCGCTGGAGGCTATCTCTTCGACCGTCGCGCTGAGCGACTCCATCTCCGCGCGCACCGCGGAGAGATGTTCGGCCTGTTCGCCCGCGGTGTCGTCTATCTCTCGGCTCCGGTCGGCGACGCGACGAGACGTCTCGAGCAACTCCTCGACGCCGCCTTCGACCTCGGCTTCGATGCGGTTCCCCACCCGTTCGACCTCCCGTCGCTGTTCGACGAGTTCCGTCACGCGACTGACGAACTCGAACGCGCCGACGACGGTGCCGTCGGCGGTCGTGAGCGGTTGACCGGCGGCCCGGACGTGCCACGGTTCGCCGTCGGTGTCGGCACCCGAGCGGACTCGGTCCTCGCGGATGGTCTCGCCGGTCCGGACGATGGTCTCGGCGAGAATCTCGTCCACGTCGTTCGTTCCGATGACGTCTCGGGAGTGTTCGCCGATGACTTCGGCACCGGAGCGACCCAGCAACTCCGTCATCGGCTGATTCCAGTGCGTCAGATAGCCGCCCTCGTCGACGACCATCGCTGGTTCGGGGAACTGTTCGACGAGTTGTTCGAACTGCCGACGCCAGAAGTCGCGTTCGTGGCGGAGACGGTCGGTTTCGGACGCGTCGGCGGGCGGCGCGTACAACGCGTCCGTATCGGCGGTCCGGCGCTCTCCTGTCATCGCGGTTTCGCTCATACTCACCAACGGGAAGAGGAGCATATCAAGATATGGAGAAAATTATCAATGGTGATATTACTTTCTGCAGTGGAGATACCGTACGGAGAGAAAGACCGCATTCTGTCGTACTAGTCCGTTCGGCAACGTTTGCGGCTCTCGCTGGACGCGGACAGCTCGAAACTCAGAACAGATACTCCGACCGACTCGTCGTCCGAAAAATCCGTCCGGAACGCCGACGCAGCGTGCCGCCCCACCGAGTCTCCGGGAAGGCGACAGACGTTTGCGCCCGCACGCGAAGGCGAAGACACAGATGGCGCTCCGCCGGACGCTCGCGACACTCTTCGACGCAGACGAACGGACGTTCCGAACCGAGGCGAAACCGCTCCTGCGGGAACACGGACCCGGAGCGGCCCGCGTCGAGCGGGCCGTAGCCGACGGACTCGCGGAACTCGACGCCGGGGTGGACACCGACGTTCGTTCGGGTCTGACGGCCCGCGAACGCGAACTCGTCTGGCGAGTGTGGGTGTTCGACGACGCCCCGTTCGGACTGACGCTGTCGGGGCCGGCGTACCAAGACAACCCAATCCGCGTCGCAAACCGGACGTGGCGCGACCTGACGGGGTATTCGATGAGCGACCTGCACGGCGAGAACCCCCGACTGCTGCAGGGTGCACAGACGGAGAGACCCGCCGTCGAGAGACTGCACGAAGCGGTCGACATCTGGGAGTCGGTGACAGTCGAACTGACGAACTACCGACGAGACGGGACGCCGTTCAGAAACCGCGTGTCGCTGACGCCGCTCGAAGACGAGAGCGGAACCGTCACCAACTGGCTCGGAGTGCAAGAAGCGGTCGGCTCCCGAGCGTCTGAATAGATACGTTTCCCTTCTATCGGTACCGACCACGACTGTTCGGCGTCGGAGGGCCTGGAAACGACGTTCGAACGGACGCACCTCGTCCAGTCCGAGGGGAGGCGAGCGGAGCGAATCACGTCTTTCGGCAGTTCAGTTGTCCCGTTGGACAGTCGTGAACAGTTCGGCGGTCAAAATAGCCCGTTCGAAACACGTCGGGCGTCGGACTCCGCGTTTCGCTCGAACCGCACTAGCCGAAGTCCGGAAGACGTCAGGACGACGAGCAGACGGAAGTCGTTGTAAACTCGACGGGTGCAGAAGTCGTCGGGGCCGTCTCTCGGAGTCGGCCGGTCGTCGCCCACCCGAACCACTCTCGGACTCGATTAGACGACGCGAACCGCTCAAAATAGGTTCGTCGTTCATATGGTAACGAGACGAATATCTACGCTGAGAGAACTCCGACTCGCCGAGACGGTCGTCTCTCGACTGGGTGAGCCAATGTACAAGCACTCCATCGTGGCGCTGATCGTACTCGTCTCTGCGCTCAGTTCCGCCGGAGTGGACGTCCAGATGGTCCAGCGAACCGTCACCGAACTCGTCCCTCCCGCCGAGGTAGAAGCGGCGGCCGAAGGCGACCACGACACCGAGTCGGAGACGACGGTCACGGCGACTCGAAACGACTCGACCCCGAGCGCTGATTCCGAATCCGAGGCAGAGATGGAGTCCGAAGCCGAGTCCGAACCCGAAACCGAATCCGGAACGCGAGAGCGGGAGAAACTGACCCGAGGTGCGGGTCTCAGTCGCTCAGACGATGTAGTACGGGACGTCGAACCGACGCCGAGCACCGACAGTCAGTCGACGGCGGGAGGCGACGTGAGCGGGGAGTCGAAGACGGAGAACGCCTCGGAGTCGGACGGGGCGGACGCGTCCACCGAGACACCGGACGATTCGGACTCCTCGAACGCCACCGACTCGCCGGCGGCCACCGAGACGGAGTCCCCGGAGACGCCCAGTCCGACGTCGACGCCAGCGTCAGAGTCGAGTTCGGCCGCCGAGAGTGTCGCGGGAGAGAGGGACGCCGATAATCCAGAGACCCGCGAACTCGACGCCCAAGGGAGTGACACGGCGGTCACGAGCGACGACGGTCGGGCGGGCGCACCGAACGTGACGGAGCGTTCTACGGGAGTCGGCGCGGAGACGACGCCCGAGGAGGGAGACGGCGAAGTGGTGCGAAACGAGACGAGAGCGGACGAATCTGCACAGAACGAGTCCGAGACGGGAGACGCCGCCGCGGAGGAGTCGAGCGTCACCGCCGAAGAGACGACCTTCGAATCCGCACCGACGCGCACGTTCCGCGTCGTCCACACCGACGACGGCGTCGACGTCGAGGGGCCGGGCGTCGACTACGAGAACGACGACGGGCGCATCGACGTCGAGATTTCGGTCGGGGACGAGACGCTCGAAGTCGAGGTGCGAGGCGACGACGTGGAGGTGACCGGGCCGGGGTTCGACATCGAACAGCGAGGCGGCGAACTCCGCGTCCGGGGCGTCGACGTTGACTTCGAGGCCGAGGACAACCGGCGCGACTTCGACGTCGAGTCGGGCGAGTGGCGCATCGAACGGAACGGAGAGGACGTGTACGTCGAGGGGCCGACCGTCGATTACGAACGAGTCGGTGACAGACTCGACGTCGAAATCAGACTTCCGGAAGGGTCGTTCGACGTCGAGATACGCGGGGAGAACGTCGAACTCGACGGACCGTGGTTCGAGGTCACACAGCGCGGCGACGAACTCCGCGTCGAACTGACCGAACACGACTGAAAAGAACCGAATCGCCGGACGTTCAGACCGCACCGCACTCGAGGGGGACGGTCGACTGACTGCGTTCGCTCGTATCCTCCGCGAGGAGGACCTCGAAGGGCGCGTCGAATCCGGTCGCGTCCGGGTTCACGAAGCCGACGACGAATATCGTGTAGACGGAGCCGTCTTCGAGCGTCGCGTGGACCGTCTCGGCGGCACTCGTCCCGTCGGTGGAGTCCGCACGGACGTCGAGCGTCACGACGCCGGCGGGGAGGACGACGTAGTCACCGGACTGGCGGAACGAGAGGTCGCTCGCCAGCGCAGTCCCCGTCTGTACGGCGGTCACGTCGAGCGACGCGGTGTCCGGCGACGCGTGGACGACTCGCACGGCGGCCGTGTCCGCGGCGGGCGTCTCGAAGTCGTCGACGAGGAGCGTGGGCGCGAACGCGATTCGGCCGGGTTCGGGAACCGTCGCGGCCATCACGACGGTGTATCGCTCCCCGGAGGCGAGGGGGACGACGCCACTGGAGATGCTCGTGCCCGTCGAGTTCACCGCGATGTCGACGGAGTAGTTGCCGGTGTCGGACTCGACCGGTTCGTAGGCGCTGACGTCGCCGAACGAGAGTCCGCCGGCCACGACTCGGTCGTCGATACGGACGTCGGTCGCCGGGAGGAACGACGAGGCGTGGACCGCGCGGATAGACGGCGGTGTGGCGGGAGTCTCTTCTTCGCTCGCCGGAATCCGGGCGTCGCTTCCCGGGCCGACGTCGGCGACGACGACGAGTTCGACGGGGACGTCGACGGGCGCGTCTTCGACGTCGACGTAACCCGTGACGACGACGGTGTAAGCGGTGCCCCCGCGGAGGGGGACGTCGAACAACGCCAGAACGTCTCCGGACGGCGTCGAACTGCGGAGTTCGAGCGTCGTCGCTCCCGCCGGAAGGGTGACGTAGTCACCGGACTGGCGGAACGAGAGACCGTTCGCGAGCACCGTGTCCGTCTCTTCGACGGTCATCGCGAACCGCGAGACGTCCGGCGACGCGTGGACGATTCGGACGGAGGCGTTCTCTGCGGTCGGTCGAGCGTAGTCGTCGGTCGTGAGCACCGGTTGGAAGCTGATCGCTCCGGAACTGGACGTCCGCGCGGCCATCACGACGGAGTAGTCCACGTTCTGTTCGAGTTCGATTTCGGTCTCGAATATCTCGTCACCCGACGAGTTGACCTCTATCTCGAACTCGTAATCTCTCCGGTCGGGTTCGACGCGGACGTACTCGCTCGCTCGCCCGTAGGCGATGTCGGCGACGACGACGTCGTTCTCGACGAAGAAGTCGAGGGCGGGGACGATGGGGGCGACGTGAATCGCGCGGACCCGAGTGACGTTCTCGGCCGGCGTCTGTTGGGCGATGGGGTCGGCCGTCTCCGTCGGAAGCCCGGACGGGTCCGACTGCGCGAGACCGGTCTGGAGTCCGTCGAGACGGGCAGTCGAGTCGACAGCGGTCGCGGCGGCTGGCGACGCCGTCGTCGCCGCGACGCCCAGGGGAACACTCCCGGCGGTGACGACCACGACGACCAACAGAAGCGCGAGGACGGACCGACGAACGCGCGTCACGGTCGGTCCTCGCGTACGAACAGCGATGGGACGCCGAACCGGTCCCCGGAGACGAGACGTGCCCGGCGAGCGAGTCGAACGGCGGGACGGGCGAGCGTGGTCATCTGTCCCCCTCGACGAAGACGTCCACCGAACCGTTCAGGACGGGGACGACGAGCGAGTGGATGGACTCGCCGTGGTCGGTCAGCGAGTAGGTGACCCGGAACGGTCGTTCGCTGCGGACGACACGTTCGACGAGTCGCTTCGATTCGAGGTCTTTGAGGTGGTCCGCCAACACCTTGTTCGAGATGCCGTCTATCTCGCTGAGGAGGGCGCTGAACCCCTTCGGACCGTCGTCGAGTCGGTGGAGGACGACGAGGTGCCACTTCCGTCCGATGAGCGAAGCGAGCGTCGTGAGCGCGGTCTGGTCGTCCAGTCGGTTCGTCTCGGGGTCGGTTCGGTTCGTCTCGGGCGGTCGCTGATGGGATATCTCGGACATACGCCACCAGTAGGTCGTGAAACCGGTAAGACTCCGACGCTAGCCCAGTAACCTTCCCGCAACCTAGTCCGTTCGTGTCGGGGTGGAAAGGGGTAACTAATCGGGGCAAAAATCATGTGGGTTGTTATCATATGAAATGACAGACGATAACGCAACTTGGTGTCTATCGGTGCAATCCGGCTCGGGAGCGCTGAGCATCGGCAGTGCATATAACTAGTGGCCATAACTACAGCCGAGCGATGACCGATTGGGCGAAGCAATCGTCAAGGCGTGAATTATTGCGGATGCTGTGTGTCCTCGGGGCTGGCGCTGGACTCGTCGGAGAAGCGTCGGCGGCCGAGTCGACAGAACGGCGAATCGTGGGGACCGAATCGAAGTCCGCCGCGAGCGCCGTCAAGAACCGTGCCGAACGCGTCGTTCGTGAACTAGACCTCGGAGACCGCGGCTACGTCGTCGTCGGCGACTTCCCGGTGAGCACGGAGCCGTCGATACAGGCTCGACCGGGCGTTCGATACGTCGAGACGGAGACGGAGTTCTCGGTTCTCGGCCACGAAGTCGAAGGGCAGTCGAGCGTCGAGCGAGTCGACGTCGAGCGTCAGGTCACTCCGTGGGGTGTCGACCGAATCGGTGCCGATACGGTCCACGACGAGGGTGTGACGGGCAAAGAGACGCACGTCGCCATCATCGACACGGGTATCGACAGCGACCACCCGGACCTGAAGGCCAACCTCGGCGAGGGCTACGCCACCGTCCCGTGTGACGACGGCTGTCGCCGCGACTGGGACGACGACCACAGCCACGGAACCCACTGCGCCGGTATCGCCGGTGCCGTCTCGAACAGTGGCGGCGTCGTCGGCGTCTGTCCGGACACGACGCTCCACGGCGTCAAAGTCATCTCCGCGAGCGGGTCGGGCAGCGCATCGAGCATCGCCGACGGTCTCGTGTGGGTTGCAGACCAGGGCTACGACGTCGCGAGTCTGAGTCTCGGGAGCACCAGTTCCTCGGAGATAATCCACGACGCCGTCAAGTACGCGACGGACAAGGGCGTCGTCGTCGTCGCCGCGGCGGGTAACGAGGAACCCGACGAGAAGTCGGTCCACTACCCGGCGGCCTACCCGGAAGCCATCGCGGTCGGTGCCACCGACGACGACGACGACTTGGCCGACTTCTCTCTGACCGGCGACGCCGTCGAAATCGTCGCACCGGGCGTCCGAATCCCCTCGACCGTCATCGACGGAGACTACAAGTACTACTCGGGCACGTCGATGGCGACGCCGCACGTCACGGGCGCAGTCGCCACGCTGAAGGCCGCCGGCTACTCCGCAGACGAGATTCGCGGCCGACTCGCTTCGACCACCGAGGACCTCGGGATGGACGACGACGAACAGGGCAACGGCTTGCTCAACGTCGACGCCGCGGTCGGTGAGGGAAGCGACGGTGGCGACGACGGTGACACGGGCGACGGCTTCGCCGTCTCCACGGGCGGCGCGACGGACGTCGAGAAGACGAGCGCCACCATCACGGGGTCGCTCGACAGCCTCGGCGAGCAGTCCGCCGCCACCGTCGGCTTCGAGTACTGGGACGTCGACGACGAAGACGGCACGAAAGAGACGGTCGACGTCGGCGAACGCTCCGAGACGGGCGCATTCGAGACGACGCTCGACGGCCTCTCCAGCGACACGACGTACGCCTTCGTGGCGTTCGCGGTGGCGGGTGGCGAACGCGTCACCGGTCGGCAGACGGACTTCACGACCGGAGCCAACCCGACGGACCTGTTCAGCATCGAGACGGGCGAGCCAGAAGACGTCGAAGAGGACGAGGCCGACTTGGTCGGCTACGTGACCAGCGTCGACGGGCGCGTCGAGGAAGTCGTGACCGTCTTCGACTGCTGGGAGAAGGGCGACAAGAGCGGAACGCTCCGCCGCGTCGAGGCGGGCGACACGGACGACCCGGACGACTTCGACGAGGAGGTCGAAGACCTCGAACCCGACACGACGTACGTGTACGTCGCCGTCGGCATCAGCGACGACGTCGAAGTGCGCGGCGAACCCGTCGAGTTCGAGACGCAGGGGTGCGACGACTGACTGCGTTCCCCCGCGGAGTTTCGCGCGGCGTCGACGAAACTGCGTCTCAGTTATACGCGAACGACGCCTCTCTAGAGGCATGGAGCGTGAGAGACGTCACGGTCCGACTCGGCGTCGATATCTCCGAGCGACCGCACTATCGGTATCGGGAGCGCTCTGGGTCATCGCCGCGGCCACACCGGCGTCGGCCGCGGACGTCGAGTACCGGAGCGGGTCGACAGAACGGTGTGCTCGGTTCGTCCGCTACAAGGACGACGACGAGGAGTTCTACTTCTGTACGGGGCCGTCCGGAACGGTGCGCGAAGTGACGGACGACGACGGCGACGAGACCCGAGAAGTGTACGACGAGAACGGCGTCCTCCGCCTGTTCGAAGAGGAGGAAGCGGACGGCGACGAGAGACGCGAGGTGTACGACGAGAACGGCGTCCTCCGCCTCCGCGAGAGGAAGGACGACGACGGCGACGAGAGACGCGAGGAGTTCGACGAGAACGGTGTGCTCCGCCGCCGCGAGAGAAAGGACGACGACGGCGACAAAGTCGTTCGAATCTACGACGAGAACGGTCAGTTGCTGGAGGTTCGTCGGGACGACTGACCGTCCACCGGACGAGCCACGTTCGGACGCTCAGACGGCCAAGAGCCCGTCGAGTATCTTCCGAAGTGCGACGCGGAAATGTTGACTGAACGTCGACTGTGAGATACCGAGGTAGTCCGCACACTGGACGGCAGACACCCGGCGCGGTTGGTCGAAGTAGCCCATCTCGTAGGCGGTGAGAAAGACCTCTCGTTGCCGGTCGGTGAGTTCGTCGAGCACTCGTTCGCGGAGGACGTACTCGGTGAAGAGTGGAGCGCCGTCGTGTTCGCGGCGCGCGACGAGTTTCGACCCGGGATGGCGCTCGCGGAACATCGCGACGACTCGCTGCGGGTCCCCGCCCGGCGGCACCTCGACGACGACGTGGCCGACGCCCCGGTCCGCGCGAACGAGACGCGGAATCGCACGGGCGTCGCCGACCAGTCCCACGAGTTCGGGGTCGGTCACGAGGAGCTCTAAGAGTCCGGCGTCCGCGTCTTCGGTGATGACGCGGGCGTCCAGTACGTCGGGGCGGTCGAGTGCGTCCGCGAGCACACTGTCCGCCGGGGCGTCGCGGACCGTGACGAACTCCAAGAGGTTTCCACCCGACTGGGGGACCACCTCGTTGAGGACGAGTTCGCAGTTCATCTTGCCCGACTCGGCGACGAGGAAGACGCGGTCGTCTCTGATTCGGTACTCGAGTTCCACCGTCCTCCCGGCGGGCGCTGGCGGCTTCTGATTCAGGCGGGTCATTGTTCGGGCGTCGGGGTGCCACCGACTCCGCCGCCGCGCTCAGTACGGCGTGGAGGGGCGTTTGTCCGAGGGCAGTGGAGACGAACGCCCGTCGAGATACGACGGTCGGCGAGTCGCCCTTCGACGAGTGGTACTTCGCGTGCAAAGAACGTCACCCTATCGGCACCGAGAGCCGTTCTACCCGCGGAAAACCGCGGTCCCGCGGAGTAACGCCGGTTCCAATTGGTAACGATTCTTCACGCAGTCTTATGCCGATACCTCGCGTACTCGAAACGATGCACAGACGCATCCGATACGCAGTTATCGCCGTGACGTTGGTCCTCGTCGCGAGTGTGACGGCCGGCCCCTTCGCGACCATCCAACCAGTGGCAGCAGAACCGACTCCGATAGACGCGTGTACCACGATTACGGAACCCGGTCGGTACGTCCTCACGGAGAACCTCAGAGACGTGACCGACGCGACGTGTATCCGAATCGCCGCGAGCGACGTGGTCCTCGACGGCGACGGAAAGCGCATAGAAGGCACCTGGGACGGCGACAACGTCCCGTCCGCCTCGAACTTCCGCGACGACCGACGGTCCCTCGAACTCGCGGCTCCGGTGAGCGCCGCGGTGACCGTCGACCCGACGCCGCAGGTGCCGAACGAGACGCCGAACCAATCGACACCGAACGACGGCGCGCAGTCGCCACCGGCGATGTTCACCGCCACGTCGCTGAACGCGCCCACCGACGAGATACTGGGAGCGGACGGGCCGCTGACGCCCACGAGGCCCGTCGAGCGGTCTCCGGCGTCCGCGAACGAGACGGACGCGCCCGGAAACGACACGTCACCGGACGACACTCCCGACAACGATACGACACCACCGAGTGAGACGCCGGACAACGACACCGTTCCCCCGGGACAGACACCCGGTAACGACACCGCTCCACCGGCCGAGTCGCCCGACAACGACACCGCTCCGGAGCAACCGGCGCTCACGAACGTCACCGTCACCGACCTCAGAGTCACCGGGTGGTACGTCGGCGTCTACGTCGACGGCGCGGACGCGACGACCGTTCGAGACGTGGAGGTGAGAGACAGCGGGTTCGGTATCCTCCTCTGGAACGCGACGAACGCGTCCGTGGTGACAAGCGAACTGACCCGGAACGACGGCGTCGGCGTCGTCGTCCTCGGCGCGACGGACACCTCACTGTTCGGCGTGACGAGCGAACGGAACGAACTGGGTGGCCTCCTCGTCGACGGTTCCGAGGGGACCAGCGTTCGGGAAGGCGACTTCTCGAACAATGTCGTCGTCGGCGCGGCCGTCGACTTCTCGAACGGAACCAGCCTGACCGAGACCGTCGTCGAACGGAACGACGAGACCGGTATCAGCGTCCTCAGCGCCTCGAACACGACGGTCCGAGACGCTCTCGTCACCAGTAACGGCGGGACTGGTGTCGACGTCCGCACGTCGTCTCAGACGCTCGTGACCGGGTCGACGGTCAGACGGAACGACGTCGGTATCGCCGTCTTCCGCTCGCCGACGACGCGTCTCAACCGGAACATCGTCTCCGACAACGACCGCATCAACATCTTCATCCGCTGAACGTCGGCGCTCTCTCTTCGTCTCTCCCTTTTCGGCCGTTCTCCTGATTTCCACCCTCGCAGAGCGTCGCGACGATGTGACGAGTACGCCGGGAGACGGGAGAGGGTGAACAGAGAGCGAGGAGAACAGTGCCGTCTCTCGGCGAGAGACGGTCAGGATGTACGAGCGGCGCACCGTTCGCGGTCACGGTTCGAGAGGAGACTCTGCGACACGGCGTCCTCGCTTCCTAGCGTCGTCGCACTCCGCCGCTTCGTCGGTACGCACGCGTCCATCGCAGTCGCGTCCTGCTGTCGCAGTCACGTTCGCTCTCGGCGTCTCGGTCTCCGTTCGTCGCGGTCCCCGCCGGCGGTCGTCTCGGGGAATCGGGGCGGCGCGCTCTCGACTTCGGAGACCGGGATGGTCACGGCCGAACAGCCAAAATGACCACGCAACTCGCGAGCGAGGTGGGCGACGCCGACGGTCAGAACGACTCACACCGACTGTGAGCGGAACCGCAGGCCCACGGACGTGTGAGCGTCGTCACAGGCGTGTAGACGTCACCGTAGACGTGCGGCCGTCACTCGGAGAACTGTAACCGTCGCGTACAAAAAGTCCGTCTCGTCGCCCCCGCGGGCGTCAGACGGTGTTCGGGAACCGAGTGCGGGGGTTCAGTCGAACTGAACTTCCGTCTCGTCGTCGTTGACTTCCACGTCGAGGCCGTTGCGGCCCTCGACGTCGAGGTCGCTACCGTCGAGTTCGATGTCGGTCTCGCCGTCCTCGAACTCCACGTCACCGTCGCCGTCGTTCTCGTAGTCGAGGCCGGATTCGGTGTCGACTTCGAGGCCAGCGCCGTCCTGTTCGATGTCAGTCTCGGCGTCGGCGAACTCGAGGTCGCCGTCACCGTTGTTCTCGTACTCCACGTCGGCCGTGTCGAGTTCGAGTTCGTCGCCGTCCTGTTCGATGTCGACGTCGTCGGTGGTGAATTCGAGGTCACCGTCGCCGTCGTTCTCGTAGTCGAGGCCGTCGAACTCGACTTCGAGTTCGCCGTTGCCGTCGGACTCGATCTCGCCGCCGTCGAACTTGACTTCGTAGGTGCCGTCAGCGTCGATTTCGATGTCGACGGGACCGCTCATGCTCTCGAAGTCGAAGCTACCGTCGCTCGATTCGAGGTCGACGTCGTCGCTCTCGACTTCCACGTCGTCGCCGTCCTGTTCGATTTCGACGCCGTTAGACTCGATGTCCACCACCGCGCCGTTGTCGGAGGTCTCGTAGTCGAGGTCGAGGTCGGAGTCCTCGACTTCCACGGCGCCGTCCTTCTGTTCTATTTCGAGCGTGCCGGACTCGATGTCGACTTCAGAGCCGTCGGCGGAGGTTTCGTAGTCGAGGTCTTCGTTCTCGACTTCCACGGCACCGTCCTTCTGCTCGATTTCGACGTCACCGGACTCGATGTCTACGGTCGCGCCGTTGTCTTCGACCTCGAAGTCGAGGTCGGACTCGTCGTCTTCGACTTCCACGCGGTCGCCGCTCTTTTCGATTTCCTGTCCGTTCACTTCGATATCGACGTCGCCGTTACTCACCTCGACGTCAGACTGCGCACTGACGGCCATCGCTCCCGGTCCTACGACGAGGACCAGCGCCATAATCAGGGTCAGTGCAGTTCTAAATACGCTCTTCATGGGTTTTCTCTCTTTGTCACCGCGCCGGAGACGAGTCCCCGCGACGGGTACAACCCGCGTGGACGAGGACATCGTCCCCGGACCTCCCGTGTGTTCCCGCGAAGGAGGGCACCACCGTGGAACGGCGAACCGCCGTCCCCGGGAGACAACCACAGATTCGACTGGGAGTTCCGAGTAGTCTGTACCTGACCCGTTAACTGACACGCCCCCTACCCGCTTCGGTAACCGTTCGGTCCGTCGTCGGACGGTTATCGACGCCGTTCGACAGGTCTCTCGGAAGACGTGTCAGGAAAAATTTGGCTGCCGTCGCTCGTCAGTCGTCGGGTGAGCGCCGAAAACATCGGTTATTCGTGAGTGGGAACGGCCTCGGCGGCCGGGAGTTCGGAGACGATTCGACCGTCGCGGAACATCGTCACGCGTCCGGTCTCTTCGCTCAGCGTGAGCGTCGCGCAGACGCCCGCTCGAAGGGACGTCTCGACGGCACTCACGTGTCTGGTACCCATCCACGGTCGGTACTCGGGGCCGGCGTCGTCCGCCGTTCGCTCGTCGTCGAGGTCGAAGAACCGGACCATCTGTTCGCGAATCCGACCGTCCGGTTCGACGACGACGGCACCGTCCATCGCGTAGGCCACCGCGGTGGCCGTCCGGTAGAGTTGCTCTGCGTCGAAGACAGTGGGCGTCTCGGCGACGGGCCATCTGTTCGTTCCCAACGGTTGGGCGTAGGTGGGTAGGACGTCGGGGTCGACGACTGCGACGTACAACCCGGGGCCTCTGACGAACGTCTCTCCCCAGTGGGGGAAGTGCAGACGGAGCCGTTCGAGACAGCGGAAGACGAGTTCGGTGGGTGTCTGTTCGGTACTCATTGTCCGTCGTGTGCTCGCCGGTGTGCGTCGGCGAAGCGAGATACTGAATCTCTCGGTGTTGTCGGAGTCGGTCGAGTGAGGGCGTCGTGGAGGGCGTCAGCGGGAGTCGGTGTTCGTCGTCTCCGAGCGTCTCACGAGAGACAACCTACAGTTCGCTCGGAACGCTGTAGTAGCTACTACCTGACTGGCTAGCGTCAGACGGCCCTAGGATTCGTGGCACCGCCTCGGACCCGTCGCGTCGTCGCCCCGAAGTCCGAGAGACGAGTCCGACGCGAGAGGGTCGCAGTTCTCGGCTGGTGAACGGTGTCCTACGCTCGTAGGTGCCGGGCGACCTATCCTGTGAACGGCGAACTACAGGCACCAACCGCACGTACTAGTAGTCGAGACCACAAGACGGTGTCTCGGGTCCGGCGACGAAGCGCGACGGCGCCGCCCCCGCCAGTACCGCCGTGTGGCAACTACCATGGCCACAGTCGACCCCAACAACGGAACTGAAGCACCACAGGAACCGAACACGGGCCGTTACGTCGAGTTGATCCTCGCGGGCGGCACGGTGATGATATACGACCGGCTGAACCCCGACGCGTGGATCAACTCGACGGCCCCGGTGTCCGCGGCGGACCTGGCGTAGTCGTCGTGTTCACCTCCTCGCCCTCCTCCTTCTTCCGATAGCTATCCGAGTAGGCGTGCCGACGCCGCCCGCCGCGGCGCACACCACTCCGTCCGGTGTTCTTCGGCAGAGTCGACAAAATACACAGCGGACGCGGTGACCCGTGAGGGTCTCGCGCGGTCGGTCGGGTTCGCGTTCAGTCGTGCGACACTTCGACGTCGTCGCCGTTCAGTTCGACGTTCAGGCCGTTTCGACCCTTGAAGTCGAGTCGGTCGCCGTCGACTTCGATGTCGTTCTCACCGTCGCTGAACTCGACCCGGCCGTTACCGTCGCTTTCGAGGTCCTGGTCGTCGCTCGTCTCGACTTCGAGGTCTTCGCCGTCGAGTTCGATGTCGTTGTCTGCGTCCTCGAACTCCACGTCACCGTCGCCGTCGTTCTCGTACTCCAGGTCGCCGGTCTCGACCTCCAGTCCGCCGTCGGCGTCCTGTTCGATCTCGTTGTCGGCGTCCTCGAACTCGATGTCACCGTCACCGTCGTTCTCGTACTCCAGGTCGTCGAAGTCGACCTCGAAGCTTCCGTCGGCGCTGATCTCTATCTCGCCGCGTTCGGTCTCGATTTCGATGGAGCCGTCGGAGTTGAACTCGATATCGACTGGGCCTTCGAGGCTCTCGAAGTCGAACTTGCCGTCACCGTCGAGGTCGAACTCGAAGTCGTCCGTGTCGACTTCGTACTCGCCGTCGTCCTGTTCGATGTCGACGTCGCCGCTCTCGATGTCGACGCGGTCGCCGTCGTCGGACGTCTCGAAGTCGAGGTCGTCGTTCTCGACCTCCACGTCGCCGTCGCTCTGCTCGATTTCGACGTCGCCGCTCTCCACGTCGATTCGAGCGCCGTCGTCGGACGACTCGAAGTCGAGGCCGTCGCCGTCGTCGTTCTCTATCTCGACGTCGTCGCCGTCCTGTTCGACCTCGAGTTGCCGGCTCTCGAGGTCCAACTTCCCGTCGCTGTCGAGTTCGAAGTCGAGTTCGGCTTCGTCGTCTTCTATCTGGAGAGTTCCACCCTTTCGTTCCACCTTCTGTCCGTCGAGTTCGATGTCGACGTCGCCGTCGCTCACCTCGACTTCGGACTGCTGTGCACTGACGCTCGCGACGCCGCCCGCGAGGACGACGGAGAGCGCCATAAACGCCACCAGTACTGTTCGAATTACGTTCGTCATAGTTGCGTACGTCCCACACGTCGTCTCAGGTCTCGCATCGTCGACGCCGGGGTAGACCGCGAGTCGTGGTGCGGAGGGCAGTTGCGACTACAGTGGGATACCGAAACAGAGGTTTCTCACGGGTGTGGAGGTGACGCCTAGGCTGTTCGACGCCGGAGACGACACCGGCTAGGTAACCGAAGATTCACAAAAAGTCCGCGTCGGTCGCACTGCGGTGGTGCGTGTTCGGGTGGGTGGGAAGTCGCGCTCAGTTGAACTGAACTTCGACTTCGTCGCCGTCGGCTTCGACGTCGAGGCCGTTGCGGCCCTCGACCTCTAAGCTGTCGCCGTCGACTTCGATGTCGTTGTCGTCGTCTTCGTACTCGACGTCACCGTCACCGTCGCTCTCGAGGTCCAGACCGCTGCTGGTCTCGACGTCGAGGTCCTGGCCGTCGAGTTCGATTTCGTTGTCGGCGTCCTCGTACTCGAGGTCACCGTCGCCATCGTTCTCGAACTCCAGGTCGTCGGTCTCGAACTCGAGTTCGTCACCGTCGAGTTCGATGTCGTTAGCGGCGTCTTCGAACTCGATCTTACCGTCGTCGTTCTCGTACTCGAGGTCGTCGAAGTCGACTTCGACTTTCCCGTCGGCGCTGATCTCTATCTCACCGCGCGAGGTCTCGATTTCGATGGAGCCGTCGGCGTTGAACTCGATGTCAACCGGGCCTTCGAGGCTCTCGAAGTCGAATCTGCCGTCACCGTCGAGGTCGAAGTCGAAGTCGTCGGTCTCGACTTCCAGTTCGTCGTCGTCCTGTTCGATTTCGACATCACCGGACTCGATGTCCACTTTGCGGCCGTCGTTTTCGACCTCGAAGTCGAGGTCGTCGTTCTCTATCTCGACGTCGCCGTTCTTCTGCTCGATTTCGACGTCACCGCTCTCGATGTCGACCGTTCGTCCGTCGTCGGACGACTCGAAGTCGAGGCCGTCGCCGTCGTCGTTCTCGACTTCGACGCGGTCGCGGTCTTGCTCGATTTCGACGTCACCGCTCTCGATGTCGAGCGTTCCGTCACTGTCGACCTCGAAGTCGAGGTCGGACTCGTCGTCTTCGATCTCTACGTCACCGTCGTTTCGCTCGATTTCCGTCCCGTCGAGTTCGATGTCGAGGTCACCGTTGCTCACCTCGACTTCGGACTGCGCACTGACGGCCCCGACGCCTCCCGCGAAGGCGACGGAGAGCACCATCAACGTTACCAGCAATTTCCGAATTATGTTCGACATAGTCTTCTCTTGTGTGCTTACGTCCCACGCATCGTCACGCGTCTCGCGTCACCGACAAGCGGTTCGAACCGCGACCCGCGGTGCCGAAGGGCAGTACGACTAGAGTGGGATACTGTGAATATCGCTCTCGGGTGGCGTGTAGCCGCGGCCTACTCCGTGTTCACGCGAGAACCAACCCGGTTAGGTAACCAGTCCGTCTGTCGAGAAAGTCACAGGATGAAACGAGACCGGGATGGCGGTCGAGGAAGCCGAATCTGTACCGAAAGAGGCGTCGCTGGGAACTCACTCGGCCGCGTGACGGTCCCGTTCGGCGAAGAACGCCTCGACGAGTTTCTGTTCGGCCTTCCGGAGATGCTGGTGAAGCGTCGGCGCGGAGACGCCGAGCGACGCCGCGAGTTCCTTCGCGCTCGTCCCGCGGGGCCAGTTGTAGAACCCGGCGACGTGAGCCGTCTCGATGGCCAGCAACTGCTTGTCGGTGAGCGTGTCTTTGAGTCCCTCGCGGAGTTCGGCGGCCGTGCGGACCTGCCGGGACACCTCCCGCTTCGTGACGAGTTGTGCGTCCGGGAACTGTCCGCGGAGCGTCTCGGTGATGCTCCGAACGTCCGCCTTCGGCGACGTCTCGACGGTGATTCGAGCGGTGCCGTCTTCGGCGACCATCGACGGGACGGCCGCGCCGACGCGCATCAGCGTCTCGATTATCGTCTTCTCCGCGGTCAGTTCCAAGAGGAACTCGTCGTCGTACTCGTTGACGACGCGGCAGTCGTCGACGTTGTCTATCGACGCGGCGACGGCCAGCGCTTCTTCGGGGTCCGCACCGCTCATCTGGAGGTAGACGAGACAGCGGTCCGTCTCCAGCGGGACGAACATCTCGAACTCGCACCGACAGCCGAGTTCCTTCGAGAACGCCACCGGGAGGCAGTCCTCGAACGCCGTCTGGAACTCCAGTTCGAGGATGCGGTCCGAGAGCAACAGTTCGCTGTTCAGGATTGACCCGACGACGAACCCGACGGCCTCTCCGAGCATCTCGAGGTGGCGCTGGATGCTCTCGGTGAACACGTCGTCGCGGGACGCCGCGAGGACGAGCACGCCGTATATTTGTTCCCCGCGCACGAGGGGAACGGCGGCGACGGCTTCGACGGTCCGGGTTCCCGGAGTCCCCGACTGTTCGTCCGGGTCGTCGCGGTACCGACGAGCGATGTGCAGCGCTTTGGTCTGCACGGCCTCTGCGACCGTCCCTTGGGCGACGTACGTCACCGGGAGCGTCTCCAGCGACCGCCGGTAGCCCTCGTCCAACCCGGCCTCCGCGAGGAGTTCGAGTTGACCGTCTATCGTCGTGACGGCACCGACCCACGCGCTCTCGTAGAACTCCGAGGCTGCCAGTTCCTCGCAGACGGTCTGGTACACTTCCGACCGCGTCGTGGTCGTCATCAGCCGCGGCGTGAGTTCGAAGAGCAGCGTGTTGATGCGGTTCAGCGTGTCGAGTTCGGAGTGTTGCGACTGAATCTCTCGTTCGTGCCGACAGAGTTCCGCCTCCCGAATCGTCCGCTCCAGTGCGGTGCAGACGTTCGTGGCGAGGAGGTGCAGGTGGTTCGAGATGACTTCGTCCTCCGCTGCCGCCAGTTCGTACACCGTCAGCGCCCCGTACTCGGGGAGGGGGACGTGGAGCGCCGTCGACTCGGCGAGGAGTCCCACCTCGTCGACCGTGACGCGAACCGTCTCCTCGTTCCGGAACGCCCGCCCGGCGTTGGACGCGTCGAGGTCGAACCCGGGGTACGTCTCCACGAGTCTTCGCGCTTCGGGCGTCGAGTCGGCGATTTCGAACGTGTGCCGTTCGGGGTCGAACAGGCGGACGCAGGCGACGTCGAACCCCAGGACGTCTTCGACCGTCTCGACGGTGGCGCGCGCTATCTCGTCGGTCGTCTCCGCGGCCATCAACCGACGACTCGCCTGCGTCAGCGCTTCGAGTCGTTCGACCGTCGCCTCCAGCGCCGAGATGTCCTGTGCGATCCAGAACATCCCCCCGTCGTCGAGTCTCGTCAGCGTTAACTCTTGGTAGAACGCCGTCCCGTCGGCACGGCGAGCAACCGTCTCCCCGGCCCACTGCCCCGTCTCGTCGACTCTCGGAACCGCCGCCGTCTCGAGACGCTGGGCTTCGCGTTCGTCGTAGAAGCTCAGCCACGACTCACCGACGAGGGCGTCCGACCGGTCGAAACCGTACATCTCGACCGTCGCCCGGTTCACCTCGGCGAACCGCCCGTCAGCGTCGAGGACGGCGATGCCCGCGAGCGTCGTTTCGAGCGCCGTCGACTCCCAGTGTGTCGTCTCGACGCCGGCCTCTGCATCCGCCTCGGTGAAGACGACGAACCCACCGTGCCACCCCGTCCGTTCGACGGGTATCGAGCGGACGGCGTACGCTCGCGTCTCCCCCGCCGTCGCTCTCCGAACCGTCGTCTCCAGGCGCGTCTCGTCGGGACGTAACCCGGTCCCGTCCTCGCGGACGTCCTCGTGCGCTCCCACCTCGGCGAGGACGTCGAACACCGCTCGCCCGGTCACGTCGCCGAGTTCCCCGAACGCGACGTCGAACGCCTCGTTCACCGCGCGTACCGTCGCCGTCGACTCGCGATGGCTGTACTGGAGGATGGGGTCGGCGGCGTCCTCGAACAACGGCGCGTAGTACGTCCGCTCTCCGTCGACGTCCGACCCGTCCAGCGAGAACCGACACGCCGTGAACGGCGCGTCCTCGTGCGTCAGGTACTCGACGACGCTGGAGACGGTGACGGTTCGTCCGTCGGCGTCGACGAGTTCGACCGTTCGGTTCGGCGTACGCTCGCCTCTCTGACCCGTCTCGTCGTCGGGCGGGACGACGAACCCCACCTCGTCGCCCGAGACGAAACTCTCGACGGGCCTCCCCAGGAGGCTCTTCGGAGCGTGACCGAGAAACAGTTCGAGCGCCGGATTGACGAAGACGACGACGCCGTCGCCGTTCACGACGACGAACCCATCCATGCTCCCCTCGAGTACCGCTTCGTAGAACTGCGCTCCCCCATCCGGAACAGATGTAGCCATCCAATCACCGCTAGATAAACGAGAGAACACAGCATACGTATGATACCTCGATATCACGGTACGTCACGTACCACGGTGGACACGTCCGTCTGGGCGATTGTGTCAGCGTCGTGAAGGTGTCTCCCGACGCGCAGGTTCGAGTCTCGTCTGAACGCCGCTACTGCACCCCAGTCTGTCGGAGAGACGTCTCGAGGAGTTTCCGCACGGCGACCTGGAGATGTTGGTGGAGCGTCGACCCGGAGATACCGAGGGCGGCCGCCACCTCTTCGGCAGTCGCCTTCCGCGGGTGGTCGTAGTACCCCATGAGGTACGCCATCCGAAGCGCAGTCAGTTGTTTCTCGGTGAGTCTGTTCTCCAGTGACGCGGTGGCGTACGTCGGGGCACCCGCCGTCCGTGCGACGGTCCACTTTCGCGTCATCTCCCACTCGGGGTAGTCGCGTTGGACGAGTCCAGCGATGCGGGCGGCGTTCGAGGCGGTGGTGCGGACGACGACCTGAGACAGGCCCGAGTCCGCACTCGCGGATTGGACGGCGCCACCGGCGTCGACCAGTTTCGTGAGAAAGTCCGCACGCCCGATGCGGCCCATGACTCGGAGGACGACCCCGCGGTCGACGAACCGATACGCTTCGACGTCCGGCATCCCGTCTAAGAGGCGCGCCACCCGGGACGGGGACTCGCCGCGGACCGAGAAGAACTGGACGGCGGTGCCGTCGGTCGTCGAGACGATATCGTCGACCCAGCAGTCACACTCGCACTGTGCGGCGACGACGCCGAACGGCGTCGAGGGACGTTCGCTCACGAACTCGAACTCCACGCTCGTCTGGTCTCGCGGTCTCGGGTCGTGCCAGCGAGCGTGTTTCACGAACGCGACCGTCTCGGCGAGTGCCGCGAGCGCCATCCGCTCGTGTTCGCCGACCGGGTCGCGGCGACGCGCGTGGACGACGAGCGCTTCGGTCACCGTCTCCCCGTCGGCCATCGGAACCACGACGGTCGACTCCACCACCGACTCCCGAGTCGACTCCTCGCCGAACTCGTCCTCGCTCGCCGGGTGCGCGACGAACGTCGTCCCGGTCGTGAGTCCGAGCGACGCGGGGTTCACCGTCGCGACCAAGTGGTAGTTTCGTTCGTCGACGGACCCGGTGCGCGGGACCAGCGCTCCCTGCGTCTCGTCCCACTCGCCCACCCACGCCTCGGTGTAGAACGGGAGTTCGACGAGGAGGTCACAGAGGGTGGATTCGGTGTGCTCCCCGCCCGAAGCCGTCGTCACCTCTCGGACGAGTTCCCGGGTGACGCGGTGGATACTGTCGAGGACGGCCAGTTCGCCCTCGTTGTCCCACGGGGCGTGAGTCGCCGGACCCAGCGTCGTGTCGGCGACGACGACGAGGAACCCCCCCTCGTCGACGGTTTCGACCACGACGTGCAGTTTGCAGACCGCGCCGTCAGAGCGGCGACACCACTGTTCGCCCTCGCTTCGACCCGCTTTCTCGGCACGCGCCAACAGCGACGAGAGCGCGATGCAGTCCGAGCCCCACTGCTGGACGAGCGTCTCGAACGGGTGGCCGACCGCCTCCTCGTGCGACCGGAGAAACAGGCGGGCACAGCCGTCGTTCCAACTCGTGATCAGACCGTCCGCTGTCAGCGTGAGGACCGCGTACGATTCGACATCCTTCACCACCTCTTCGAACGGCAGACGAGCGACCGAACCCCCACGCTGCGACATGCTCATCGATGGTCTGCCGACCGCATAACGCTAGTTCAGGGCCGTGAGTAAGTCACATGCATATGACAGAATCGGTCACCGAGTCGCGAACGGCGTCTCACTCGCGAGAACTGGTTCGATGGTGTCGGCGACGGTCAGCATCGCACTCGTCCGGACCGGGTCGGCTACCGTCGGTCGGAGCGTCAGTCCGTCGGCCAACCGAGTCACCTCCCGCAATGCGGCGGCGTCTTCGTCCCAACACAAGAAGAGTTCGACGCCCATCTTCTGGCATCGGAGACACACCGCCCCGCCCGTCTCGTACATCGCTCGAAGCCACTCACCGAGGGGGATACCGTCCCGCGAGCAGCGATAGTCGAGATACTGGAGCGTCACCGGAAGCGGGCGTTCGTCGAAGCGGCCGTCGAAGTCGTCCGCCGTTCGTTCGTCGAAGGTACTCATGTGTTGCGTCCCGTTTCTGAAGCCGCGCACCGTGAGAAGTCGGCGGAGGGATTCCCCCCGGTGGCGACGGTGACGCGGCGAATCAGTCACTACGTGTACGCGCGAGCGCCACATTAATCGTCCGGTGACCAGCGTCTCAGGCGGTCTCCGTCCGGTAACCCCGAACGCTGTCCGGCGCGGCGAGACGACCGAGAGAGACGAGTACAAACGGACGGGCCACGTCCAACGGCGTTGGACGCGTTCCGGTCCGGCCACGACCGAGGCGGGGGCAGTCGACCGTCGGGGAAGTTCGGGTCACCCACCCTACGTAGGCTAGGCTCTATAGATATCTTCGTTCGGTGGCAATGTTTCACTCGAGCATAAGATGGCCGCCGAGACGAACTCCGAGCAAGCCGACGACGTGGTCGCCCGACGCGTAGACGTCGTCGAGAAACTGACGGCGGGGCCGAGACGGAGCGCCGACCTCGTCGGGTCGCTCGGACTCTCTCGGTCGACGGTCTACAACGCGTTGCACGAACTCGAATCGCACCAGTTGGTCCGGTCGATAGACGGCGGATACGAACTCACGCTCGCCGGGCGACTCCTGTACGACGAACACAGGCGCCACCGGCAGGCGGTCGAAGACATCTACGTTCCGCGAAAACTGCTCGCGCACTTGCCGGTGGACACCGACATCACGCTCGGCGTCCTCGAAGGCGCCGAGACGGTGTTCGCAGAGCGGTACGCGCCGATTCGGCCCGTCGCTGTCGTCGAGCGTATCGTCCGGGAGGCGACGGCGCTGAAGGGTCTCGGTCCCGTCGTCCTTCCGGACTACGTCGACCTCTTCTACGAGCAGTTCGTGAACGACGAACTCGAAGCGGAACTCATCTTCGAGGTGCCGTCGTGGGAGTATCTCGTCGCCGACTACCCCGAGGCCATCACGAACGCGCTGGACAGCGGGAACCTCACGGTATGGGTCACACCGGAGACGCTCCCGATGGGTCTGCTGTTGGTCGAGGAACCGCACGCGCTCGTCGGAATCGTCGTCTACGACGACGACGGGAACCCCCGGGGAATCCTCACGACGGAGACGGAACGCGCCTACGAGTGGGGCCACCAGATGTGGAAGCAGTTTCGACCCCGTACGACGCGCGAAATCACGAGCGGAGCGGACCTCCTCCCGGACGACTCCGCCGCCAGCGCGGGCACCTGAGGTGACCGCTCGGACTGGGGGTGCGTCCCGAACGGACGGTGAGAGGCGATGACGGACTGGTTCGAGGCACTCGGACTCGAAAGCGAGGAGAGCGACCTCGCTGACGTCTACGCGGCACTCGGAGACGACACGCTCCGGTGTGCCGCGACGTCCGAGCAGACGCTCCCCTCGTGGGTGGACGCGGACCCCTTCTGCGGCCGTCTGAACCTCCCGCTGGACTCCTGGCGTGCCGAGAGCGCACTCCGCCGCGCGATTCCGGCGCTCGTCGCCGTCGAGGCGGAACTGACCGCCGACGAGCGTTCGACGGTCGCACGGGTCCTCGTCGGACTCGACGTGCTGATGACGATGTTCGACGCGTTCATCGACACGCGGGACGCCGAACGAGACTACCGGTTGGCACTCGCGGTCAACGTCGCGTACGCGAGTCAGTTCGCCTTCCTCAGCGTCCCCGACGTCGACCGCGAGACCGTCCGCACGGCCGTCGCGGACTACTTTCTGACCTCGGCTCGGATTCCGCTCGTCGAACGGTACGCTCGTCCGTCCCTCCGGGCGGTCGGAACCGAGCGAGAGGCGATGGACGTACTGGGGACGGTGTACGACTACCGAGCGGCAGATATCGACGTGTTCGCGGCGATTCCGGCGCTTCTGGGCGGACTCGACGACGAGACGGCCGCTCGAATCCGCGCCGACCTCCGGACACACCGAGCGCACTACCTCGTCTACGACGACGTCCGGGACGTCGAACAGGACCGACGCGACGGCATCGAGACGCCCATCCGATGGCTCTTGCGGACGTACCCCGACACGGCCGACGTGGTGGAACTCGTCGACGAACTCCTCGCTCGCTACGAGTACTCCGGCGCGGGGTACTGCGCGGAACTGGAGACGCTGGAACGACGACCCGCGGACCTCCCGGCCGCCCTGACCGAATCGAGCGAGAGCGTCGGTCGCCGGTGAAGTCCCGTGCGACGCCCGGAAACACTGACCTTCAGAAAACCACGTTACATACGTATGATTGTAATAGATACTCTTCGGACGACGTGTTCGAAGGCAGACGAGAGGGTAGTGAAAATATCGGCCCCCAGAAGTCAGGTATACGAAACATTCGTCCAGAGTATCGGGTTTTCAATTCACCATATTAGGAGTTTATTTTTCGCTTCCGAAATCGATACGAGTGTTTTGGTGTCGTTAATAGACTCATAACCGGCGGGCTTCGGAAGTGTCTCAACTTTTTTATCGCTACACCGTTCTGGACGAGCGTCTATTACTGTGGCGGCGTGAGTCTCGTCGTTCGCGGAAGGGCGTCCGTCGGTGCCGTCGTCGCGACCGCCTCACCAGTCGCTCAGAACGGAGTCGAAAGAAGAGAAAAGAGTGGACCGTCGGCCCGTGGTCGCGGGGTTGCGGTCCGCGCGCGGCGTTACTTCTGCCCGTAGCTTCCGAGGTGGAACTCCATGACCGTCCGCATCCCGCGGACGAGGGTGTCGGCGTCGAAGCTATCGATGCCGTAGTCGCGGGCCGATACCTCTCGGTAGCGTCGTTCCCACTCCTCCTCGAACTGGTCGACGACTTCGTGCTCGTTGATCGCCGCGATAGCGTTCTCGGGGTCGTCGTCGGTCGTGATGATGTTCTCGTCCAGTGCCTCGACGACGACTCCCGCGGTGTAGTCGTTCTCGAACAGTTCGCGTTCCCACGTGGTCACCCAGTTTCCGATACGGGCCATCTTCTGGAGGTCCAAGAGGAGATTCCGGAGTTCGCCCAGTTCGTTCCGGTCGAAGTCGGGCGTCCACATCAGGTCCATCCCCGCGTACGGGAACATCACCATGTTGAACGGACCGTGGTGGCGCGACTCCGCCATGTTGGCGATGTCTTTGTTGTCGTTGACGACGCGCGCGTACTCCATCGCGTTGAGCGCTTGTCGGATGTCGAACCGGAACACGTCGAGATGCTCTTCGTAGCACGGAGCGTCCGTTAATCGCTCGTTAACGTCGTCCCAGAGCTTCGCGGCGAACTCGACGACTTCGGTGTCGACGCCGGGCGCTTCCGAGTCGACGGACTCGGGCGAGTACGGAATGCGGCGGGCCTGTTCGAACGTCGCACCGTCCCCCGACCGGTCCGCGACGTCGTCTAAGACGGTGATGAACATCGTGAACACCGTCTTCGCCTCCTTCACTTCTTCCCACGCCTCCGACGGCACGCAGGGTAGCGTGAACGCGTCGAACAGGGTGTGAATCCACTTCCAGAGGAACACGTCGCGGTCGCCGACCCGACGGTCGTACTCGTTCGAGAGTTCGACGATTGCTGGTGGTAGTTCGGTTGCTTGGACTTCCTCGATACACTCTGCGTGGTTCCCCCCAAGGACACCATCCGAGTGTTGGTATGCTGCTCTCCCCGACATACCCGTATTAATTAGGGTCTAATTTATTAATCTTCCTACTTAACTAGCCTGATTAGCAGACATTCAGCTAAATAAGAATATAATATTGCCGCATTCCTGGAGCATTCCAGATACATTCACAAAATAATGAATTTCTCTGCGAGTCTGAAACGACCACTTATTGCCGGGGGAGCGCAACCCACTCGTCATGACCGCCGAGTCGACTCCATCGCAGTCCGCAGAGGTACGGGTGAGTCTCCTCGGTGACGGCCCCCACACGACGCACGTTCGCGAACTGTTGCTCGCCGACACGCGAACGGCCCTCGGAGACGCCGCCGACGTCGAGTCGGACGGGCGCGCGGACTGCATCGTCTGTACGAGCATCGAAGCGACGGAACGAGCGAGCGGAATCGGCGGACTGGTCCTCGCCGTCTTTCCGGACCCCGACGACGAGACGGTCGAACGCGCGTACCGCGCGGGGGCGGACGACGTACTCCCCCCCGACGACACACTGCCCTCCCGACTGGCGTGGGTCACGGGCGTCACCGAACTGGACGCGGCGGACACCGTCGCCACGACGGACCTCGTCGACTCGGCCGCCGCGTTCGACGACGCCGTGTGCGTCCTCGACCGTCGGTGGCGACTCCGTTCGGCGACGACGGCGTTCGACGACGTCGTCCGCGAGACGGAACCCGCACCCGGCGACCAGACGCTGTGGCGGGCGTGGGCAGACGCGCGCGCGGTCGCTCCGCGTTGCTGGGAGTCCGTTCTCTCGGAGAGCGCCGCGGCGTTCGAGGAGACGTTGGACGACGGTCGGCGGGTCGCAGTGCGGACGGTCCCCCTCCGAGACGGCCTCGCGATCCGCTGGCGAGACGTGACCGAAGAGACGGAGACGAGAGAGTCGCTCGACCGGTACGAGCGCATCTTAGAGACCATCGACGACGGGATATACACCCTCGACGAGAACTTCCTCATCACGGAGGTGAACGACGCCGTCCTCGAGATGACCGGGTACGACCGAGAGACGTTGATCGGGGCGCACTCGACTATCCTCGCAGACGAGTCGGTTATCGTCGAGGCGAGCGACGTCATCCAGGACATCCTCACCGGCGAACTGGACGACGGCCGTCTCGACGCCGAACTCGAGACCGCGGACGGGGGGACGATACCCGTCGAGACGCGTTTCTCCGCGCTCAGTTTCAGCGACGGGTCGCACGGGTCGGTCGGCGTCGTACGCGACATCAGCGACCGAAAACGGTACGAGCAGACGCTGACCGCACTCAACCGCTCCGCGCGCGAACTGTTCGAGTCGCAGACGAAACCCGCCGTCGCCGAGACGGTACTCGACACCGCGACGCAGATTCTCGAACTGGAGTCCGTCGTCGTCTACCTCTACGACGAAGCCGTCGGTCGACTCCGGCCGGTGGTGTGGGAGGGGGAGGGGACGGCCCCCGCTATCGGCCCCGGCGACGGCGCTCTGTGGACGTGTTTCGTCGAAGCGGAGACGGTCCATCTCGGGGCCGACCACACGCCGCTCGACGAGTGGGACACCCTCGCGGCCGCGAACGACCCGACGGCCGACCGCGAGAGCGTCGCGATTCCGCTCGGAAAACACGGCGTCCTCGCGACGCTCAGCGCCGGCGAAGACGCCCCGCGCGGACAGTCGACGCTGACCCACCTCCTCGCGGCGAACGCCGAGGCCGCACTCGACCGGGTGGACCGCTCTGTCGAACTCGAACGTCGCAGGGGCGAACTCGCCGAGCGAAACGACGAACTGACGAACCTCAACCGCTTCAACGAACTGCTCCGGGAGGTCAACCGCGTCCTCGTCGAGTCCGACTCGCGCGAGGAGATAGAGCGGGCAGTCTGCGAACGACTGGTCGACGGGCCGAGTATCGCGTTCGCGTGGGTCGGAACGTACGACCGGGTGGCCGAGACCGTCGTCCCGCACGCGTGGGCGGGCGAAGAACGCGGCTACCTCGACCGCCTGGCCGACGACCCGGACGCGTTCGCGACGGAACCGAGCGTGCTGACCATCGACTCGGGCGAGACGACGCTCGTCGACAACGTCGGCGCCGAGATTCGCGACCATCAGTGGCGGCGCGACGCACTCGACCGCCAGTTCGGCTCGGTCGCCAGCGTTCCACTGCAGTACAACGACTTCAGCTACGGCGCGCTGACCGTCTACGCGACGGAGCCGAACGCGTTCGACGACCAGACGCGACTGATGTTCGAGGAACTCGGCGTGACGACGGCGAACGCCATCAACGGCGCGGAGGCAAAGGAGTCGCTGCACACCGAGTCGCTCATCGAACTCGGCGTCCGGGTCACGAGTCCGAACGCGCCACTGCTCCGCCTCGCGCAGACGGTCGGCGGAGAGATACGGCTGGAAGGCAGCGTTCCGCAGGCGGGCGGGTCGACGCTGCTCTATCTGACCGTGACGGGGACCGAAGTCGACCTCGACTCGCTGTCGTCGGTCCTCGCCGTCGAACACGTGCGCGACATCGTCACTCGAGACGACGAGACGCTGTTGGAGGTCGAACTGACGAGCGAAGCGCTCCCGTCGCGGCTCGCAGAACTGGGTGGCGTCGTCCGAACGCTCACCGCGACGCCGGACGCACTCGACGTCGTCGTCGAACTCACGCCCGGCTCCGACGTCCGCGAGTTCGTCGAACGCCTTCAGGAGACGTTCCCCGGAACCGAGCTGAGCGCCAAGCGGACGCGAGAACGCTCCATCGAGACGCAACAGTCGTTCCGGGCGCGGCTTCGGGAGTCGCTGACCGACCGGCAGTTCGAGGCGCTTCGGACCGCGTACTTCTCCGGCTACTTCGCGTGGCCGCGCGAGCGGACGGCCAGTAGCCTCGCAGAGTCACTCGGGGTGGCGCAACCGACGTTCGCGCGGCATCTCCGCGTGGCCGAGCGCAAACTCCTCGACGAACTCCTCGCAGAGGACGGAGAGAGGCGGCTCTGAGCGCCCCTCGGTCCGGGTGACACGCGGAGACGACGAATATATCGAGTTTGAAGAAAATAAGACACGAGTGAATAGCTATACAGATAGTATCCAGGTCGTCTCCCCTCTAACGTGTTAGTTACAACTGACTTATCCCGATAGCCCAGTTGCTGTAGTATGACTCAGAAACACGGTGGCAAGACGGTGGACGAAGACCTCGACTGGCAGATCGTGACCGCAGTGGCAGACGCGAAGGGCGTCGAACCGCTCGAACTCGGCGAACGACTCCACGACGTGGTCGACCTCGACGCCGTCAAGCAACTGTTCGTCGGGATGCCGAGCAGCGAATCGATGGTCGAGGGTCACGTGAGTTTCACCCTGGACGGGTGCGAAGTCGTCGTCGACCAGTCGTGGGACGTCGACGTCATCCCGCAGACCGAAATCGCGGCCGACTGAACGACCCGACGACGACCGAGCGAACCGCTGACCGACGAGACGCCGATGCGTTCCGGGGGGAACTCGGGCGTCTCGTGGCGCTCCAACGCGCACGTCGGACGCGTGGCGACTTCGACGTGCTCCATCATTCTTCCGTAAACAGCAGTGTTCCGAGAGAGCCGTCCGGCCGAGAACGTCGACGGGAGTCGGCGCGAGACCCGTCAGTCACGGGAAGACGACGCTCGCGAGGGTGCCGCCGTCGAACACGCAATCGGTCGCCGACTCACGGCGAGGCGTCGCGAAGCGACGTCCACCCGGGAACCGCCGTCATCGTCGCTCGAACGTGCGCGCGTTCCGCGTCGGTCAGACCGACCAGCGACGCGACGCGGTCGTCGATGCGGTCGTCTAACGCCGACGCCGACGCGGACAGGGCGGCCGCGTCGCGGCAGTCTCGCGCGTACCGCGCCACTCGTCGCGCGTACTCGGTCGGGTCCGGGACGCAGAGCGCCGCAAGTCGCTTCTCCGGCGTCGTCCGCGAACTGCGGCCGACCGGCCGGAGTCCCGACGCCCGTCGGACCGCCGCCGTCGCCGCGCCGACGGCCGGGAGCCACGTCGTCAGGACCGCCCTCTCGTCCGGGGTCGGCGCCTCGAACCGGAACACGTCTCGGGCGGCCGTCCACGCGCGTCCGTCGTCGCCCGCCCCGTCGCCACGCCTGTCGGCGTCATCCCCGCCGTCGCCGCCGACGTACGTCACCCGGAGGACCACCGCGCCGTCTTCGACCCGCACCGACAGGTCTGCGATACGGAGGCCCGGGGTCGCTCGCCGGTGTGACCGAGAGAGCGAGTCGTCCAGACGGACGGGGTCGAACCGCGAGAGGGGGACCGACGCCGCTTCCGGGGGGACGGCGGCGGCTATCTCGGTGTCCAGCGAGGCCAGTTCTCGCGCGAGGGTTCGCCGCCGGTCGACCAGTTCGACCAGTTCGTCGTCGGCGCTCCCGTTCCAGACGGGGAGCGTCTCGTAGTTTCGCTGGTTGTTCTGCGGGAACTGCGCGGGGTACGCGTTCCGTCGGACGTAGTGGTAGTAGTTGTACACCGTCGAGTTCACGAGGCCGAGGAGGTGCGAGAGCGTCCGCTCGTCGCCGTCTCGAGCGTGGACGTCGTAGACCGACTTCAGGTTCGCGACGCCGTCGGTGTCGAGCGTCGCGACGAGGAACCGGCCGGTCTGCCGACAGCACAGTTTCGGCGGGTCGTACACGTCTTTCGTCACCGCGTCGGTCGCCACACGCCGGACCTCTCGGCTCCGAAGCGCGTACGGCCGGACGGCCGACCCGGGGACGAGCCGTCGCGTCTCCCCGCACGGGTCCGCGCCCGAGACGACGCGTTCGTCCCGCTTGCCGAACTCCTCGCCGCGAGCGACGGTTCCCACCGATTCGAGCGGGTCGAACCGTTCGAGTTTTCGGAACACTCCGTCGGCGATGTCGTCGCGGAGCAGTTGGAGGCGAGCGTACGGTTCGGTCTCGACCACGTCGCGTCGGAGTCGGCCGTACGTCAGCGACCCCGCCGCGACGGCGTCCGCGAACTCGTCGGCGTCGCCGTACCACGTCCGAATCGCCGTCTCGGCCGCGCCGGAAGCGTCCACCTCGGTACCGACAACCTCGACGGGGCCGCAGACGACGATAGCCGCCCCCTCGTTCGCGTCGGGGAAGACGTGGCCGACGCGGAGAACGTGCGTGAGGACGCCGCGTTCGAGGAGGAACCGACGGGCGGGGGCGGCGGAGAGTCTGACGAGTATCGCGTCCGGGACGACGAACGCGACGTATCCGCTCGGCGCGAGGCGACACGCGCGTTCGAGAAACGCCGCGTACAGGTTCGGTTGCGCTCCCTTCGTCGATTCGAACGTCTCTCTGAGGTACGTCGACACGTCGGCCGCGAGGCGAGCACTGACGCCGGCCCGCCCCGCCGTCCCCTTCCAGGGCGGGTTCCCGACGACGGCGTCGAACCGAACACCACCTTGTCCGCTGTTCTCGGCTCCGAAAGCACCGCTAAACCCCGAATTCCAGCGTATCGGTGGCGGCCTGCGATGTGGCGAATCGAGAGACTGCTCCGGGGGGCGGGCGGCGTCGTTCGACCGCGACTCCGACTCCGCGTCGGGACCAGGACCGAGGAGGGTGTCGCCCCATCGGAGGTGGTCGAACCACCGCGGTCGGTCGCGCGGCGGAGAATCGGGGCCCAGCGTCTCCGCGTGGCAGGCCAGACGGGCGACCGCCACCGCCGAGTGGTTGCCGTCGACACCGTAGAGACATCGCGAGACGACGGTTCGACGGAGAGACGCGTACGACTCGACCGGAGCGTCTCGCTCGCGGGCGAGTCGCCGAAGGTGCGAGACGAGACGGTCGGCGACGGCGACGAGGAGCGTCCCGCCCCCCATCGCCGGGTCGAGGACTCGCACGTCGAACAGTCGTTCCCGGACCGCGCCCATCGACGCCGTCCCGTCTTCGGCAGTCGCCGTCTCCGCGTCTCCGACGGCCGAGTCGACGGCCCGCGCGGCGAGGTACCGAACGACCGGAGCCGGCGTGTAGAACGACCCGTCCGCCTTCCGTCGAGTCGTCGAACCGGAAGACGGGTCGGCGAACGGCGCGTCGACGAGTCGTTCGTGCGCGTCCGCGAAGAGACGCGTCTCGACGGTTCGGAAGTCGACGACGCGGACGTCGTCACCGACCGGAACGGCCGCGAGGAGCGTACAGACTCGCCGGACCGTGTCGGCGTCGAGTGCGCCGGCATCGAGCGCGCGGACTCCAGAAGTGGAGTCGGCGACGCTCTCGGACGGGTCGGCGTCGGACCGACCCGCGGACGGCCCGCCGAGCGTCGAATCCGCCGCGCTCGCGACCCACGCGGAGAGGCAGTCGCGCGTCGCGGAGTCGAGTTCGTCAGTGGTCGCCGGCGTAGTTCCTCCGGACGCCGCGAGTCGCCGACGCGCCCGCCGAAGGTGGTCCGAGCGGCCGGCGAACCGCGACACGCCGGCCCGGTCGAGGGCGTACAGGTCGAACAGGAGGCAGAAACAGAGCGCCGACGCCGTCTCCGGCGTCGCGCCGGTCGTCTCGGACAGCGTCTCGACGGCCGCGACGAACCGGTCGCAGAGCGAGTTTCGCGTCGTCCGGCGTCGCTCGGTGTCCGCGTCGAACAGTCCGTCGAGAAACGAGTCGTCGCCGGCGAACGCCTCGCGGGCGAACAGCGAGACGAAGGCGTGGAGCGACGGCGACGCGGAGTCGGCGTCGCCGTCACCGCCGACGAAGACCGCTCGGAGGTCGAACTCCGCGAACCGTTCCTCGTCCGGGTCGTCACCGCCGTACAGTCGCCAGTACCGGCCGTCGGTGAGGACGCCCCAACGGGTGGTCTCGTCGAGTCGTCGGACGAGTCTCCTCGCGGCCGGTTCGCGTCCCGCGGCGTCGAGTCCGCCCGCCGAAACCGACTCGACGGCGACTGGCGCGGTGGTGGCCGTGCCGCCGCAATCGTCGTCGCCGTCGCCGTCGTCGCAGTCGACACCGAGTGCATCGCCGCGGCCGTCGCCACTGGACGGCGCGGCGAGTCCGAGCGCGTCCGAAATACGCTCTCTCGGCGTCTCGTCACCTGCGGTCGACCGCCACGCGCGTGCGACCGACCGGGCGCGTTCCGCGAGTCGTCGGTCGTCTCGCCCGTCCGCGGCGAGTGCCGCGCCGTCGACGGCGAGCGTCGTCGGAGCGAACAGGGGGACGGCGGCGCGGCGCGGGTGGGTCATCTACCGGACATGGCCGCGTCTCGGTACAAAAAGATACGGTGGGCTGAGAACCGCCGGCGGAGGGGAATCGAGCGAAACGCCGGCGAGAGGGTACCGAGCGTCGACGAGAGACGGTCGGTGAGACGAGTGCCCCCGCCCGTCTCAGTCCTCTGCGGGAACGGCGCTGCGTTCGGCGTGCGCCTCGACGTCGTCCCGTTCGGCCTCGGCGCGGACGAGCGTCGAGAGTGCGAGCGTCATCCACCCCTGGCTCCAGCGCATGTACGGCGTCTCGTCGTTCAGGACTCGCCCGACGCGGCGGTAGAAGTAGCCCTCCTCGTCGTAGAGATGCTCCATCGTCCACTCGCGGACGCGTTCGGCCGTCTCCCGTGCTTCGAGGGAGTCGGACTGGGCGAGCGTGATGAGCGCCTGCGCGGACGCGTGTGCGTCGTACGGCGTCGACTTGTCGGACTCGAACTTCGGCGCACCGTCCGCCTCGAACAGTTCGTCGACGAAGAACGCCATACCGTCGTCGTACGCCTCGCGGGCGCGTTCGTCACCCGGGAACGTCGTCACGTACTCGGAGAGACTCTCCAAGACGAACCCCGTGTGGAAGTTGTCGTGGCTGAGGTGTGAGTCGGACGCGGGCATCGAGTAGTACCACGCCCCGGTATCGTCTTGGGCGTGGAGGACGAACTCGAACAGTTCTACCGCCCGAGAACGGAGTTCTCCGTCGGCCGTGTGGCCCGACAGACGGAGGAAGAACGCCGCGGCGAGTGCGTTCGCGTTGATGACGACGAAGTCGCCGTACGGCGTGTACGTGTACGCGTCGAAGCCGTCGACGTCGACGACGTTGATTCCCTCTCGGATGTACGCCGCCGCGTCGTCGGCCACGTCGAGCGACCAGTCCGCGCCCGTCACCTCGTGGTGTTCGAGGAACGCGCGGGCGCAGAACACCGTCACGACGATGGACGGATGGTACGCGGGCAGGAAGAACCGACGGGCGTTCTGCCAGTCGAAGTTGTACCCCCACGCGTGCCGCGTGGTGACCGTCGAGGTGTTCTGCGCGAGCCAACGCAGGAGTTCCTCGGCTTCGGTCAGGTACGCCTCCTCGCCCGTCGCCTCGTACAGACGGAGACACGCCGAAGCGAACAGGGCGACGCCTTTCGGGTTCCGCTCGGGTTCGATACCGAGGACGGGACGGAGGTTTATCGGGGACTTGTTGACGCCGTGGATGGCGACGAGACGAGTCAGCCAGTTCGACGCGAACGACGACAGGACGGGGCTGTTCAGGCCGTCGTACGGGTCGTATCCTGCGTAGTCTCGCTCTCGCGCCCAGTCGAGGGCCACGTCGGCGGTTTTCCGGGGAGAGGGCCGAATCATTGTTTCTGAGAGTAGTGTACTGCTCGACGGATATTCGTTAGTTCCACACATAACGCCCTAATTTTAACACATTGACATTTATGTCACAATCGTATCTTTTCCAGAGACAATATCCACTGCAGTAACGTTTGTCTAACCGGACATTCTCTGATACGAGATGGTTAGAGTAGCCCACAGAGCGAATGTGAAGAACGTTCACCGTCGCTGGAGTAGCTATCTATCAGTTGAGAATCGACGGTGCCGCGACGAAACGACTCGGCGTCCGGCAGCGGATTATTTCGGCCATAACAAAGCGCGTACCGAAGAGAGGACGGACGAGATACCCCTATGAACGTCTCCCACCGCACGTGCCGGCGCCGCTTCGAGTTCGGAGTGATGCGTCGTGAGTAACCGTGCAGTCTTTGCGGACGTCGTAGCCACCGTCGCACTCGTCGCGGGTGCAGTCCTCGCAGTCTTGAACCTCGAACCGGTCACCGTGAGAGCCGTCCTCGGCGGCATTCTCGTCCTCTTCCTCCCCGGATACGCGCTGACGACGCTCGTCTTTCCCGCGCGGTCGGAGGTCCGACCGAGCATCGGAGATATCTCCTCGGCCTTCGCGGGAGGGGAGACGGAGTACGCCGGACTCCCGTTCCTCGAACGACTGGCTCTCTCGTTCGGTCTGAGTATCGCTCTCGTCCCGGTGTTCGCGTGGGCACTCGAAGTCGTCGGATACGAGTTCGTCGCCGGCAACGTCGCCGTCGTCTGCGGGAGCGTCGCCGTCGTCGGCCTTCTCCTCGGTGCGGTCCGGCGCCTCCGCCTCCCCGCCGAGGCGGCCTACGTGATTCCGGTCGGCGTCCTCGTCGCGTACCGGAACGCCGCGCGTGGCCGGTCGGACTGGGACGGCGCGCTCAACGTCGCCCTCGCCGCGGCCATCGTCGTCTCCACCGCCGTCGTCACCTTCGCGCTCGTCTCTCCCGTCGACGGCACGTCCTACACGCAGGCGTCGCTGCTGACGGAGGAGGACGACGGGTCGCTGACCGCCTCCGGCTACCCCCAGAATCTCACGGTCGGAGAGAGCAGCGAACTCGTCCTCCTCGTCGAGAACTACGAGCAGGAGTCGATGGACTACACCGTCGTCGTGCAACTCCAACGCGTCGAACAGAACGGCGACGTGGTCGCGACGAGCGAACTGGACCGCTTCTCGGGAACGGTCGACTCGGGCGACCGGTGGCAGGTGACGAGCACTATCCAGCCCAGTATCGCCGGTGACAACCTTCGTCTGGCGTACCTCGTCTATAAAGACGACGTCCCGCAGAACCCCGACATCGAGTCGTCGTACCGCCACGTGACGCTGTGGTTGAACGTGACCGAAGCCGGCGGGGGCGACGAGACGCAGGCGTCGCTCTCGGCGCCTGACCGCCCCGGTGCGACCGCTTAAAACCGTCAGAAAATTCGGCTAAATCGTTACCATAGAGCGTTCACCGACGCATAACCAAGTGTGTACTCGCTCCTGTATTCGATAGATGACGAGAGTATCTGATGGCCTCCGCACGACCGGTGGCATCTGTATCAATCTCCCCGACGGTGGTGCGTCGCCGTGAGCCGTGCGACGTTCGCCGAGAGCGAGGGTGAAGAGACCGAGACGACGACCACGACCACGAGTAGTGTCGGGCGAACCATCGGCGTCTGGGTCGACCTCGCGAGTCCCTCTCACCCGTTCTTCTTCAAGGCGCTGACCGACTCGCTCTCGAACGTGGAGACCACGGTGACGGTGCGAGAGAAGACGGAGACGGTCCCCCTCGCCAGGCAAGTCGGCTACGAGTTCCGAACGCTCGGCCGCGACTACGAGAACCCTCATCTCCGCAAGATAGGGATTCCGCTCCGAACCGCCCAACTCGCGCTGCAGGCGCCGACGGCCGACGTGGCGCTGTCGTCGCGAAACGCGATGTGCATCCTCGCGGCGAAAGCGCGGGGAATCCCCTCGATTCACTTCACGGACAACGACATCTGCGCGTACGTCGACGGTCTGAAGTCCGAAGAGTTGTACCACCGGCTCGAAGCGCAGGCGACGCACAACGTCGTCCCCGCGGCGTTTCAGACGGAGGTGCTCACCGACCGCGGGGCGGACCCCGACAGCATCCACACCTACGACGGCTACAAAGAGGACGTCTACGTCGCCTCCTTCGACCCCGACCCGACGTTCCTCGACGACCTGCCGTTCGACAGCCAAGACTTCATCGTGGTCCGCCCCGAGGCGCTCTCGGCGACGTACGTCGACGCCGACGGGTCGCTGGTGCCGGACGTCCTCGCCGGTGCGGTCGAACGCGGAATTAACGTCGTCTACCTCCCCCGCGAAGACGCCGACAGAGAGTTCGCCGCCGGACTGCCCGACGAACAGGTGTACGTTCCGGACGAAGCGATTTCGGGTCTCGAACTCGCCTGGCACGCTCGCTGCGTGCTGACCGGGTCCGGGACGATGGCGCGCGAGGCGGCCCGCATGGAGACGCCCGCCGTGTCGTTCTTCCCGAGCACCCTCATCTCGGTGGACCGCGCCCTCATCGAGGAGGGCGAGATATTCCACTCGCGCGACGCCGACGACATCGTCGACTACGTGGACTCGCTCACCGACCGCGACGCGGAACCGGATCTGACTCGTGCGCGAGAAGTGCGCCGCGAAGTCGCCGACCTGACGGCGAGCCTGATGAACGAATTCGTCGACTGAGACGGCCCCATTCGCCGCTCGCGAGAACGACGAACAGTGCGACACGCCGTCGGAATCGACCGAGTCAGTAGCGGAAGCGCCGTCCGCCGTCCGACCCGGAGTAATATATAGTTCAGTTGAGATTTGTGTGGTATGGTACGACGAGCCCTCCACGTATCCGTCGTCGCCGTCATCGTCCTCCTCGCGGGGTGTAACGGCGCTTGCAGTGGACCGTCTCCGACGGCAGCCGAACAGACGTCGGCTCCGAGCGTCTCCTACCCGCCGGGAGTCGGTGAGAGCGACGACTCCCGGTAGTCGCCGCGCTACTTCACGAACCCGACCAGTCGAGAGCGAATCGCGCCGAGTCGGCCGCGACTCGACTCCGAGTCGGCGCTCTCGTCCTCGTCCGATGCGAGACTGCGCTTCGTCGCGTCGGGTCCGACTTTCTTCTCTGCGACCATCGACTCCAAGGCGTTGTCCTCGACGTCGAGCGGAAGGTCCACTCGGCCGCGGCGGCGCGAGGACTCCCACGACGCGAAGATGAGTTCGTCCGCCGCGAGCGCGTTCCGCCCGCCGAGTTCGGACTCCTCGCCCTCTTCAAGCGCGGTGACGACGTCCTCGATGGCGCGTTCGGTGTACGTCGTCGAATCGAGTCTGTCGCCGAGGCGCGAGGAGAGACGCTTGGCGACGAGGCGAGTTCCGGCGCGGACTTTCCCCGGTTTGGGGCGGTAGCGGCCGTCGGTCCCGGTCTTGACCGTCTTCCACGACTTGCCGTCGCGGCGGTACGCGAGGGTGCCGTCCTCGCGGACTTCGACGACGCCCCCGGTTCCGTACAGGCGGAACAGGGCGTCGCCGCAGAACGCCTCGCCGCGGCCCGTCGACGCGAGGCCGTAGACGCCGTTCTCGTAGCGCCACTGGGCGACGGCCTGGTTCTCGTTGTGCGCGCCGAACAGCACGTTCTCGTCGGTGTAGTCTATCTGCGCGAGCACCCACTCGACGGGTTCCATGTCGTTGTAGAAGTTCGCGAGGTCGAACGCGTGCGTTCCCGTGTCGTAGAGATGCTCCTCGCGGAACTCGACGCGGCGCAGGTCGCCTATCTTCCCGTCGTCCAGCAGTTCCTTGGCCTTCCGGTACGGCTTCCCGAAGCGTTGCTGATGGTTGATGGTGAGCGCGACGCCCTCGTTCTCACAGACGTCGACCATCCGCTTCGCGTCGCTCCAGGTCAGCGCCATCGGCTTCTCGCAGTGAATCGCGCTGACGACGCCGCTTTGAGCGACGTTGACGACGATGTCGGCGTGGAGGGCGGGCGGAACGCAGACGCTCACCACGTCGGGTTCGGCCGTGGCGAGCATCTCCTCGTAGTCATCGTAGACGTGTCGGTCGTCGATGTCGTACTCGTCGGCGAACGCGGCGGCGTTCTCCGGGACGATGTCCGCGCAGGCGACGAGTTCGCAGTCGTCCAGACGTTCGTAACCCGCGGCGTGTCGATACGCCATCGCGAAGCCGTCACCGTCGGGTGCGCCGGTGCCGACGAATCCGATTCTGAGAGTCACGTCGGTCGGTACGCGATTCGGGTCGTTGAGTATACGCGCCATAACGGTCGGAGGCGACGCGGTCTACGCTTAGTAGCTCCATTACAATGGCTCGGAGACGACACAGCCGGGTATGGAGCGCCCGCCCCGCCCAGCCATCCAGTTGTACAGCGTCCGAGATTCGACGGACTCGCTGCCCGACGTGATTCGCCGCGTCGCGGACGCCGGGTTCGAGGGCGTCGAGTTCGCGAACCGCTTCTTCGAGACCGACCCCGCCGCCGTCGCCGACGCACTCGACGAGACGGGCGTCGTCCCCGTCGCGGTGCACGCGGACCTCTCGGCGGTCGAAGACGCAGTGGAGGGCGAGAACGACCTGTTGGAGCGGTTGGAGACGGTCGACTGTGACCGCGTCGTCGTCCCGCACATCTCGTATCGGAACTTCCAGACGCGCGACGCCGTCCGGTCGCTCTCGTACAGCGTCGCCGACGTGGCGCACGAACTCGACGGGCACGACGTCGACCTGGGCTACCACACGATACGGCACGACCTGTATCCGATGTTCCCCCGACTCGTCGGGACGGTGTTCGAGCGGACGCCGATTCCGCAGGGCGTCGCCAACGTCGGCGGGCAGGTTCTCAACCGACTCCGGCGTGCCGACCCCGCGGAGATTCCGAGCAAGTCCGGCTTCTGGAACCTCCTCGCGCGGACGACGCCCGACGACCTGTTCTTCGAGGTGGACGTCGGCGAGGTGACGGCGGCCGGATTCGACCCCGCCGCGGCCGTCGACCTCGCGGCCGGACGGATTCCGCTCGTCCACCTCCGCGACGTCCGGCCGAGCGGGCGGTTCGGGACCTACGAGAACGTCGACCCCGGCGAGGGCGTCGTCGACTTCGACTCGGTGGCGCGCGCCGCGCGCGAGAGCGGAACCGAGTGGCTGGTGTACGAACACGACGACCCCGAAGACGTCGAGCAGACGATAGCCGACGGTGCGGCCCTCCTCGCGGAACTGACGGACCTGGACGCGACCGAAGGCGACGACACGGTCGGCGCAGATACCGCGACGGCAGAGCCCTCAGGATGACGACTTCCACCGGTCTGAGCGGTTAAGAGCAGTATTACAATCGGGCTTTCGGGGGTCGGTAGGGTATGGAGCTTCAGCACCGTCGTCTCGACGATGACCCCCCGTGCGGCCGGATGAGCTTCTGTCTCACGACGGACCTCACGGGAAACGGTCGCCCGGACGTACTCGTCGGCGCACTCGGTGGCGAGTACCCCGTCACGCTTCCGGTGCTCGACAAAGAGATCGACCTCCGCAAACTGCCCGGGACGCGCGAGGGGATTCACCGCCGCGAGTGGAACGTCTTCTGGTACGAGAACCCCGGGTGGGAACGCCACGACGTCGCCCGCGCGCCCGACCTGTCGGTCGGCGGTGCACTCGGCGACATCACCGGTAACGGACGACTCGACCTCGTCGCCGGACAGAACATCAACCAACACGACCTCTATTGGTTCGAACAACCCGACGACCCCCGAGACGAGTGGACGCGCCGCCTCGTCACCGACGACTTCGAGAAGTACCACGACGTGGCCGTCGCGGACGTCGACGGCGACGGCGAGAACGAAGTCGTCGCTCTCTCACAGGAGAGCGCCGTCGTCTTCTACTACGACGTCCCAGAGGACCCGCGACGCGAACCGTGGCCGGTCGCGAACCGCCACGTCGTCGCCGAGGACATCGACGTCGAGGGCGTCCAGGTCGCGGACGTCGACGGCGACGGCAGCGTCGAGATTCTCGCCGGGCCGAACCTCTTTCACCGCGAGGACGACGGGTCGTGGTCCCGAGAGACCATCGCCGAGGGCTGGGACTGGACCCGCGTCGTCGCCGCCGACGTGGACGGCGACGGCGAGGACGAAGTCGTCGTCACCGAGGGTGACCTCCCGTATCAGGGCGACAGACCGGCCCGTCTCGGCGTGTTCGACCCGCCTGACTGGACGCCGACCATCCTCCACGACGACTTGTCGAACCCGCACTCGCTGCAGGTCGCCGACCTGAACGGCGACGGGCACCCGGACGTGTACGTCGCCGAGATGGGTCTGGAGGAGGGACACGACCCCCGACAGTTCGTCTTCTGGAACCGTGGCGACGGAACGTTCGAGGAGGAACTGCTCGTGGAGGGCGTTCCGACGCACGAGGCGAAACTCGTCGACCTGGACGGGGACGGCCGACTGGACATCGTCGGGAAGTCCTACGTCGAACCGAGCGTCGACGCGTGGTTCAACGTTGGTTGAGATGACGCTGAGAGACGACGTCCGGGCGCGCGTTCGAGACGGCGTGAGCGTCGCGCGAGACGCCGTCGTCGGCCGCGTGGCCGGCACGCCGGTAGCGAACGCCGCCAGACGGAGCGGTCTCACGAGCGCCCTCGGCGACGTGACGAACCGCGCGGCGGCCGTCGTCCTCCCGAACGAGGTGGTGTTTCACGCCGGCGACGACGAGACGCGCTTTCGCGTCACCACGCGATTCGAGTACCAGGGGTTCGCGAAGTACCGAACGGACCCCGACAAGACCGTACTCCGTCACTTCCTGCGGTCGCTTCGCGACGACGACGTGGTGTGGGACGTGGGCGCACACGTCGGCGTGTTCAGCGTCCTCGCGGCGGGACGACTCCCCGGCGAACGCGTCGTCGCCATCGAACCCCACCCCGAGAACGTCGAGCGATTGAGCGAGAACCTCGAACGCAACGACCGGAGCGCCATCGTCCGACGACTCGCGCTCGACGACTCCTGCGGCCGAGCGGAGTTGGGCGTCAGCAGTCCCGACGGGACGGGCGCGTTCGGCGTCCTCCACGGCGCCTCGGAGCGTCGGAGCGTCGCCGTCGAGACGGACCGCGGCGACTCGCTCGTTGCCGACGGCGTTCCCGCTCCGACGGTCCTGAAGATAGACGTACAAGGCGCTGAACTCGGCGTCCTGCAGGGCCTCCAACACACCCTGCTCGACTGTCGCGCCGTCTACGTCAACGTCTACGAGAAGCACTTCAGCCGTGGCGACGAGGGCGAGGAGATACGCGACATCTTGGAGTCGTCCGGACTCCGCGTCGAACGCCTCGTCGACTGGGACGGCGGCCACTTTCTCGGCGCCGTCCGGGAGCCGTAAGTGGGAGGGTCCGACTTCTCGCGCGACGTCGCGCGCGCCGGGTTCGACGCTCTCGAACGACTCGACGCGGCGACGAACTTCTCTCGGTGCTATCCCGAGACGGCGAACGCCGTCCTCGCGTACCACGCCGTCGGGAATCCGGCGGGCTACGGGAACGTCTCGGTCGACCGGTTCCGCCGCGACCTCGACTACCTCACGGAGCACTTTCGCGTGGTCGACCTCCCCGCAGTCCTCGACTCGGACGGCGACGAACGTGTCGCGCTCACGTTCGACGACGCCTACGACGACTTCGCCGAGAACGCTCTCCCGGTCCTCCGCGAGTACGGCGTTCCGGCGACGCTGTTCGTCCCCGTTGACTTCGTCGGCGCCGCGCCTGAGGGCTACGCGTACCGGTTCGCTCGCTCCCCGACGGAGTACGAGGCGTTTAACGACCCGGCGTCGTTCGCGGACGAGACGGTTCGCGACCCCGGCGTGATGTCGTGGGAGCGACTGCGCGCGGTCGCGTCGGACCCTCTCGTCACCGTCGGGACGCACACGCGGACGCATCCCGACCTCGCACGAATCCACGACCGGGCGGTGCTGGAACGGGAGATAGTGGGCGCGAGAGACGAACTCGAAGACCGACTGGGCGTGACCGTCGACCGGTTCTGTTACCCGTTCGGCCGGTACTCCGAAGAAGCGGTCGACGTCGTCCGCCGGTCGCACGAGGTGGCGGTCACCTCGCGCCGCGGCGTCGTGTTCGACCCGGAGCGAACGGACGAGTTCCGGTTACCACGCGTGCGCGCGCACGAGAACGAACGGCGCGTCCGCTGGGACCTGTCGGCGTTGCGGTGGCGACTGACCGAGTTCGTCGGATGAGAGCGCGGTCAGTCGTTCGAAACCTTGTCGCGGAGGTCCAACACGAGACTGCCGACGTAGACGACGACGGCGAGAAGCGTCTGCGCGAGGTTGTCGAACCGGGAGTTGTCGGGGTCCATCCCCGGGGGCGGCGAGTACGTGCTCGCGAACTCGAACAGTTCGGGACGCTGCGCCGAGAGTCGCTGGCGGTGACGACGGCTGACGATTCGCTTGTGGATGTAGCCGACGAGACTCGTCGCGTAGTCGTGGTAGATGACCGCGTGAGGACAGTACTGTATCTGGTCGCGTTCGTAGCCCTCGCGGAGGAGACGGTAGGTGAGGTCGATTCCCTCGTGTCCCGCCCGTCCACCGAGGGCTTCGTCGAACCCGGACACGTCGTCGTACGCCTCGCGGTCGATAGACGCGTTCCCCTCGATGTTCAACAGATACGGCAGCGACTCGTCTCCGAGGTTGTACCACTGCTGAAACCGGTTGTAGAACGTCTTCGACTTCGGAAAGACGCGGCCCCGGACGGCGACGATGTCGTTCTCCTTGTGTGCGCGACGGTGCGCCTCGACGAACCGGTGGTCGGGGACGCCGTCGTCGTCGAGAAACAAAAGCAGATCAGAGAGGGCGAGTTCCGCGCCGAGGTTGCGCGCCACGGTGACACCGCAGTTCCGCACGAGTTCGACGTAGGCGGTCTGTTGGTCGAGTTCGCGGAGTCGCGACTCGATGTCCCAGTCGACACCGTTGTTCACGACGACGAGTTCGAAGTCGTCGTCCGTCTGGGCGGCGAGCGCAGAGAGGACCGACTCGAACACCGGACGAGCGGTCCGAAACGTCACGACGACGAGCGAGGCGGCGGGGTCGGGGTCGTGCGTCGCGTCGAACCCGGTCTCTACGCGGGAACGGTACGTCTCGGGCAACTGGGAGAGTCTATCGGAAGAGAGCATCGAGTCTGGGAGACCGCTCAAATCGTCGAATTCGGGTGCATTCGTGGGAGAGTGGGGCATCGGTTCGTCGTCCGTCTGCGTCTGTAACGCGGTTACTCGTCGTCGTCCGTCTCCTGGTCGGTGTCCGGACCGGCGAACGCGGACGCCTCCGGGAGCGAAGCCACGTCGTCGTTCACACCGCGATACGCCGCGGTGGCGACCGACTGCTCGAACGTCTCGACGTCGGGATACTCGCGAAACGTGAGCACTCGTCCGTCTTCTGTCATGAACACGACCTCCGTCGTGCCGTCTCGATGGCTGTACTCGTCGCCTTTCCACGGAGGCCGGTTGAATTCGTGTCCGTTCATTGTCACACTATCGGGCGCCTCGCACACCAACGTCGCAGACGGAACGCGCGGTGAAAAGCCCCGCGGCGACGAGACAGAACGTCGCGGTCGGCGAGCGTCGCGGCGGCGTACACACACACGGTACGGACCGACGCTTCGGAGCGATATGGTTATACAGCAATAAACGTTGAAACGGTAGAACAGTCTGCAACAGTTCGCCCGGAACCGTCGTGGTCCGGTGGTCGAGACGGGGAGGTCGGCGCCGACTCCGAGGGGTGCTAGTCGGTGCCGAATGCGTGTCGTTCACACCCTTTTGATTGCACGCTGAGGGCTCTCGCCGCGTTACACTGCCAATAACCAAAGTCGCCTTCAGCGTTCACACGAGACGTGATGTTCGTTCTCGGAGCAGTCCGCACAGGACTCGAAGACGAAACGGTACGTCAGCCGTCGACGGAGGGCTGACAGCCGTGTCTCCCTCACTCAGTCGCCGTTCTGACCCTTCCTCTCCGCGCTGGACGAGAGCACTCCTCCTCGTGGGTTTTCTCGGACTCGCCGGTGCGGTTCTCGCGGCGCGGTCCGTCCCGAGTACCGGATACGAAGTATCGATATACAGAGCGACCCCGCCGGCCTTCTGGTTCGGCGTCGTCACCGCCGCGACCATCGGTATCCTCGCGACGCTGTTCGGTCGACGCCTCACGAAGGCGGCCGGCGTCGGCCTCGCCGGTCTGAGCACGGTGTCGTTTCTCGCGCTCCCGTTCTTCCGCGGGTACTACTTCTACGGGTCGGGTGACGCACTGACGCACCTCGGCTGGGCAAAGCGCATGCTCGGACCCGACTTCGGGTTCTTCGACCTCATCTATCCCGGCGGTCACTCGCTCGCGTTGTTCCTCTCGCAGGTGATGGGCGTCCCCGTCAGATGGGGGATGATGTACGCGATGCTCGCGATGTCGGTGTTGACGATGCTTTTCGTCCCTCTGGCCGTCTGGGTCGTCCTCCGCGACTCGCGGGCCGTCGTCATCGCGTCGTTCGTCGCGATGCTGATGCTCCCCATCAACAACATCAGCACGCACTCTCACTTCCACAGTTACACGCTGACGACGCTGTACTTCCCGTTCGTCCTCTACTTGCTGTTCAAGCACCTCACGCGCTCGGCGGAGGACGTCTCGCTCCCCAGTTGGGCGTCGGCCTCCAGTTTCCTCCTCCCCATCGCCCTGGTGGCGAACGTGTTCTACCACCCGCAGGTGGCGGTGAACGTCCTCATCTTCATGGGGACCATCCTCGCCGTCGGCCTCGCGTGGCGGCGACGCGTCCGCGTGACGCACGCCGCGGCGACGGACGGCGGCCAACGGCACCGCCTCATCGTCGGACAGGTCGCGTTCCTCGCCGCCCTCCTTGCCACGTGGGCGACGCAGTACCAGCAGACGTACCGCCTCCTGAACAACGTGCTCATGTCCGCACAGGGGTTCCTCGCGAGCGGGTCCGGCGCGGGTGAGGTCGCCCAACAACGGACGGGCTCCGCGGAGGCCATCGGCGTCAGTCTCGTCGAACTGTTCCTCAAACTGTTCGCCGTCAACGCCGTGTTCATCGTCCTCGCGACGGGACTCCTCGCGGCCGTGGCGTTCGGGATAGTCAGACACCGCTCCGACAGCGACATGGCGGTGACCTACATCGGGTGTTCCGCCCTGACGCTCGGACCGTTCTTCGCCGTGCAGTTCATCGGCGACGTGTCGGGCTACTTCTTCCGACATCTCGGCTTCGCGATGGTGCTCGCGGGCGTGCTGGGTGCGATAGCCCTGTTCCACCTCTCGAAGGTGCTCGAAGGCGCCATCGAGGGACGCGAACAGGCCATCGTCGCGGTGATAACCATCGCGGTGCTGTGTCTGTCGCTGGCGGCGTACTTCCCCTCGCCCTACATCTACAACCCCTCGCCGCAGAGTCCCGAACAGCAGTTCGTCGGCTACGACGCCACCTTCGAGTACCGCGCCGAGGGGGCCGCCGTCGCCGGTATCCGCGCCGGCCCCGGCCGGTTCAGCGACGCACTGAACGACGACTTCGACCCCCGCCTGATGTGGACGCTCGGACAAGACACCGTGGACAGTCTGGAGAACGTCACTCGCTTCAGGGAACACAGGCTGTCCGACGAGCCGTTCTACTACCTCGTCGTCTCCGAGAAAGACAGGGCGAGGGAGTTGCAAGGCTACCACGGGCTTCGGTACCAAGAGGACGACTTCGACCGGATAGCGAACGCCACGAACCCGCGCATCTCGCGCATCCAGACGAACGGCGAGTACAACATGTACTTCGTCGACCAGCAGGGCTACTCGCTGGAGCCACCGGACGAGACGGCCAGTTAACTCGCTGGTAACCGACCGTTCGGATTCGCCGTTTCATCCCACTTTGCCAGTTCTCGCCTCGTACCGGCGTAACTGCCGCATTACTATGTCTTGCAGTGGCCCCACGTAGAGTATAATGCGGGAGACAGACGTCCTGTTAGTAGGACCGGCCGGTACGACCGGTGGTATCGCGCAGTATATGAGAGAACAACGCCGCCGCCTCCCGGCGAGGGTCTCGTCTCGAATCTACGACGTCTCCGTCCCGATGAGCGAGTCGACGCAGGACTTTCTCGTCGCGATGGTGCTCGCGTTCGCGCAGATTCTGAAGTTTCCGTTCAGACGGCCACCCGACGTCGTCCACGTCCACACCAGCCACTGGAACTCCTTCTACCAGTCCGGGGTGTACGCGGTTCTCGCGTCGACGCTGTGGCGCGTCCCCGTCGTGATGCACGTCCACGGCTCCTCGTTCGACGACTTCATGCAGACCGACTCGAAGCCGATTCGCCTCTACCAGTCGCTCGTCTTCTCGCAGTGCGACACCGTCATCGTCCTCTCGGACTACTGGCGCGATATCGTGGGTCTCCGCGTCGCAGAAGAGAAGATAACCGTCCTCCCGAACGCCGTCGACCCGGGGGAGTACGACCCGCGCTACGACGCGACGCCGCCGCATCTCGTCTTCATCTCGAACCATCTCGAACGCAAGGGTATCGAAGAGTTCGTCGAGGCCGTCGACACGCTGATGCAGAACGGCGAGGACTGCGACGTGACCATCGCCGGGAGCGGTCCGCTCTCGCACCTCGCAGCGGACCTCGCGGAGAAACACGAGCGAGTGACCTACGAGGGCTACGTCTCGGAGGAGCGCAAACGTGAGATGCTGAACGACGGCTCGGTGTTCGTCCTCCCGACGTACGCCGAGAACCTCCCCATCGCCCTCTTGGAGGCGATGGCGGGCGGGAACGCCCTCGTCTCGACGACGGTCGGCGCGATTCCGAGCCTCATCGACGACGACAACGGCGTCCTCGTCGAACCCGGCGACGCCGAGACGCTGGCCGCGACGCTGTCGGACCTCGTCAACGACCCCGAACGCCTCGAACAGATGGGTCGGACGAGTCGCGAACGCGTCTTGGAGACGTACTCGTGGTCCGTCGCGACCGAACGACTCGACGACCTGTACCGAGAACTCGCGCAGTAGCCGCCGTCGTCGCCGAGTGTTCTTCCGTAGACGCCCCCGCCTTGTTACCTCATCCCGCGCCTGAAACCGGCGTGAATCGCCGTCTAATCGGGAATACGGCCCATAACTAAGCAGAAACCGTGACGTGTTACACCTGGTGAACGATACGTACGACGAAACTCGCCGAGCGTTCGTCTTAGGTCTCGACGGAGTCCCGTGGGGACTCCTCGAAGGCTTCGTGGACGACGGCGAGTTACCGAACTTCGAGCGTCTCCTGAACGAGGGCGCGTCGGGTCCCCTCCGAAGCACGACTCCGGCGAACACGCCCGTCGCGTGGCCCTCCATCGCCACGGGGACGTGGCCCGACAAGCACGGGTTGTACGAGTTCATGAAACTCGACTCCTCGTACAAGCAGTCGCCCTACTCCAGCGCGGACGTAAAGCAACCGCCGCTCTGGGAACTGGTCTCTCCCTCCGTCGTCGCGAACGTCCCGATGACGTACCCGACGAGCGACCCCGGCGAGGACAGCGGCATCGTCAGCGGGATGATGACGCCGCAGATAGACGGCGAGGCGGTCAACCCCGAGTCGCTCCGCGAGGAGTTCGACCGGCGCATCCCCGACTACGAGATAGACATCAAGTGGCGCGACTACGCGGGCCGCGAGGACGAGTTCCTCGACGACCTCGACCACGTGATGCAGACGCGTCACGACCTGATGGAACTGCTCATGGAGAACGAGGACTGGCGACTGTTCTTCTTCGTCTACGTCGCCCCCGACCGACTCCAGCACCTCATCTGGGACGACGAGACGCTGTTGGCGCACTACAAGAAACTCGACGACATCCTCGGCGAGGTGATGGACTACTGCGAGGACCGCGATTCGAACCTCTACGTGGTCTCGGACCACGGCTTCGCACCAATCGAGAAAGTCATCAGTGTCAACCGCATACTGGCAGACGAAGGACTATTAACCACCAAAGATTCCGAAGGCGCACGCGGTGTGCTCTCGGGCGTCGGCCTGAACAAAGACCGCGTGCAGGGTGCCCTCCAGAAGGCGGGAATCACGGACGACAAACTCGTCCAGACCCTCCCGAAGTCCGTCGTGGACTTCTTCGCAGAGCGCATCCCCGGCAGCCACGGACTGTACGACGTAGAGTTCGACCGGACGGACGCGTTCCTCCACGGCCTCGGCAGCGTCTACATCAACGACACCGAGCGGTTCGAACAGGGGACGGTGCCACCGAAGGCGGTCTCGCGCACGAAGCGCGAGGTGGTGCGCGTGCTCGAAGCGGCGACGGACCCCGAGACGGGCGACCCGCTTCTCACCGTCCACGACGGGGACGAACTGTTCCCGAACGACCCCGACGCCCCGGACATCGTCGTCGAGGCGAAGGAGGGCTACCACGTCGAGCCGAAACTCGCAGCAGAGGCTGTCGAACCGGCGACCGATATCGCCGCGTACCACCGGCCGCACGGCATCTTCTTCGCGTGGGGCGACGACGTCAGCGCGGGCACGCGCGTCGAAGACGCGGACGTCGTCGACGTGGCGCCGACGGTCCTGCACTCGCTTGGACAGGAGGTCCCCGAGTTGGCGGACGGCGACGTGCTCGCGGAGATATTCGACCCCGACTCGGCTCCGGCGACCGAGGCGGTACAGACGAACCAGTACACGAAACGCGAAGGAGCCGAAGCCACCGCGACGGACACCGAGACGGTCGAAGACAGACTGCGTGGTCTCGGGTACATGGAGTGAACCTCTGGGTGGGGTGAACGGGTGTGACACGAGACACTGAGCGAACGTTCGGGCGTCGTGACGTCCTCGGCCTACTCGGGACGGCGGGAATCGCGTCGCTGGCAGGGTGTGGGGGCGGCGGCGACGGGACGCCGACGCAGGCACCCGAGAAACCGGGGCCGTTCACGAACACGCCAGAAGCGGACGACGAACCGAATCCGAAGGTCCGCCGCGGAATCCAGTTCGACCGTATCCGAGACGCCGTCTCCGACCTCGGCTGGGACCCGAACGGCGAAGAACCGATAGACGACTCGCTCGACCAGCATCTCCGAGAGGGGACGCTCATCGAGGTTCCGCCCGGAGATTATCTCGTCGAGCGTCGACACGACGTCGAAGGGGTCTCTCGGTGGGGAATCCTCGGTACCGGTCGGTCGCGCCGCGACGTGCAGTTCACGATTCCCGCCGGGCGGTCGTTCCGGTGGATCATGGTCGACGGGGGCCGCGACATCCTCGTGGAGAACTTCACCATGCAACAGGGTCGGAAGTTCGACCGGTCGATAGGCATGGGCTTTCTCGTCGACGACAACCTCAAACTGTTCAACGTCGAGAAAGCCGGGTCGAACCCCCGCGAGGACTCCGAGTCGGGCGCGGAGAACGGCATCGTCGTGCAGGTGATGACCCCCGACGGCGTCGCCGAAGTGAACACGTTCGTTCGGAAGGGACCGCAGGACATGGCGCACTATCCGGGGAACTCCATCACGGTGTTCACCGGACGGAGCCACCTCGGGACGCTCTACTACCGGAACCTCCACATCGAGAACGGCGGCGAGCACGGAATCTACGCCTCCAAAGCGCAAGGAGACGTGCGCGTCGAGGGCGGCCTGTTTAAGAACAACTACGGCGACGGCGTCCGCATCGCCGGCGAGGGGTCGTGGGTGAAGGGCGCGACGGTCGTCATCGACGACACCGACCGAACGCCCGGAAACCGCGGAAAGTGGCGTCAAGCCCGCGGCATCCACATGCAGTCCGGCAAGTACGGCCTCACGGGCGGACTCGTCGAAGACTGTACCGTCATCGCGCGGTCCTCCCCGCGCACGGAAGCGCTCTTGAAGATAGAGCACAATCAGGGCGCGGCGACCGTCAGAAACTGCCGGTTCTTCAACAACACGAGCTATCCGACCATCGTCGTCGACGAACCCGCGACGGGCCCGCAACGGCCCACGAAGCCGTGGGACATGACGTTCGAGAACATACAGATATCCGGGCAGGCGTCGAACACGGTCGGACTCCTCTTGCAGGGCCGCCCCGGGTCGCGGCTTTCGAACGTGACGATAGACCTCCCCGGCATCGGCGTCGACGGCATCGTCCTCGACGACTCCGCGGGGACCATCGTCGACGGAGTGAGCGTCCTCACGGGCGGCTACCCGCTTCGAGTGTCGAGCAAAGTCGGGACGTCGGAGTGTCTGGCGACTCTCAAGAACATCGAGCGACTTCAGTCTGCGCTCTTGACCGACGTGGACACACGGCAACTCGGAAGTTCGCTCTCGGGGACGACCTGTCTGGGTGGGTCCGACTCGATGCCGAACGCGTTGGCAGTCATCGGGGCGACAGAAGACCAACTCTACGGAACCGTCCTCGACCCCCGATAACCCACGCCGCCTTCTCCCGCACGACCTCACTGGAGAGCCAGAGGGCATCCCGTGAAACAGCTGTTAATGCTACCTTAAGACTGTTTTCGCTGTTTTTGAGCCATCTACGCGGTGACCTTGGGACGCTGTTTTTCGAGCGCCGAGAACCCAAACAGGTAAGTAAAGGTGCCGTTAGAATCGGTAATCTAGAGGAAAACAAGATGTTCAGTATTTTGTGAAAGTCACGTAACTATGGCATTTTTACTAACTATATGCCCCCGGAATAATCGATGCATTTATTATCTTAACCTAATACTAAACGAGTGTCCATGGCAGAACAACCTGCTGACCGCCCACACGACGCGGGCACCGAACCGACCGAACGGCCAACCAACGACGCCACTACCGAACGACCGACTGACGACGCCAAACTCCTCGGCCGCCGCGACACCCTCAAGCTGGGTGCCGCCGCCGCCGCCGTCGCCGCCGGTGCCGGTGCGGCGTCGACGTCCGCCGCTGCGAGCGTCGAACGCGGCGGCGTGACGTTCGACCGCGTCCTGAACGCCGTCGACGACGTCGGGATGGACCCCAACGGCCGGAACCCCATCGACCGGAAACTCGACAACGCCCTCCAGTCGGGCACCCTCCTCGAGTTCCCGCCGGGAGAGTACCTCGTCGAGAACCAACACCGCCTCCGTGACCGCGTCGGTATCGTCGGCATCGGAAGCGACCGTTCGGACGTGCGCTTCACCGTGCCCGTCGGTGAGAAAGACCTCCGCTGGATCAACTTCAACAACGTCGACGGCGCCCTCCTGAAGGACTTCACCATCGACCGCCGCGACGACTACAGAACCGGCGTCGGAATGGGCGGGAACATCAAGGACAACTTCCGCTTAGAGAACGTCGAGTACGACGGGTGGACGCCGAGTTGTCCGACGATGTTCGGCGCGAACGTCACCGACCCCAACGGCGTCGCCGTCGTCGACGGCCTCTACCGCACGGGTCCCACGGAGTTCCAGCACTACCCCAAGTCCTCTCTCGACATCTGGTCGGGTCGCGGTCACGAGGGTCACATGGTGCTTCGGAACATCGAGATTCACAACGGGTCGGAGTCCGGTATCTACACCGGGAAAGGGGCGGGAACCTACCTCATCGAGAACTGTTACATGAAGAACGTCGTCCACACGGCCATCCGGGCCGCGGGTCGTGACTCCACGATTCGCAACTGTACGGTCGTGATGGACACGGAGGACTGGGACCCCCGCAACGAGAAGAAGGAGTCCACGTTCGACGACGGCGAACCCATCCAACTCAACCGGGGCATCTGGGCGCAGACGAACGACAAGACGTACTCGGGGCCCGTCATCGAGGACTGCGAGGTCATCGTCAAGAACACGTCCGGCCAAGCGCTCGCCGGAATCTACATCAACTTCGACACCGGCGGCGCGGTCATCCGAAACACCCGCGTCCAGTGCGACGCGGGGGAGGTCATCCCCATCTACGGACAGGAGATTCGTCGCGACGCTGGCAAGCCGTACGCGATGGAACTAGACGGTGTGAGCGTCACCGGGTCCGCGTGGAGTAAGGCCGCGATGTACTTCGAGGACCGAACCAACTCGGTCATCGAGAACTGCTGCATCTCCTCGCGGAACAACAACGACGGTATCGTTCTGGACAACTGCGACGGCTCCGTCGTCAAGAACACGAACATCGACGTCGGCGGCCGGTCGACGACGTTCCGGAACGGCCGCGTGAGCACGTCGGGTATCACGTCCGGCGACAGTTGCCCGCTCCCCTCGCTGCCGAAGACGACGCCGAGCGACGGCACTCCCTCGACCAGCGACGGAAGCACGGGCGGCAGTTCCGGCGACAGCACGGACGACTCGTCCAGCTACGACCTCCCGTACCGCTTCCGCGTCGAGAGTAAGGGGACCGGCGAGACGGAGTTCACCGTCTCGACCAGCGGAACGATGAAGCCCGCCGCCTCCGGAGAAGGCGTCGTCGAGAACAACACCGTCACCGACAGCCTCGGACCCGTTTCGGGCACCGACAGCTACCTCTACGAGGGTCACGTCACGGATTTCTCCGCGACGGGTGCCGACAACTCGAACTACTACATCGAGACGGCCGACGGGTCGAGGTCGGTGCAGGTGTCGCCCGAACTGCTCTCGGCGAACACCATCTCGGTCAAGAGTACGGGCGGCGGCAAAACGACGTTCGACATCACGGTCGACGGCGAAATCGTCCGGGGTGCGAGCGGCCTCGAAGACACCGTCGACGCACAGACCGCCTCCGGGCGCGTCGGCCCGGACGCCGGGACGGACGTGTTCCACTACACGGGCAGCATCACGAACCTCGCCTTCGAGGGCGCGGAGTTCGCGACGGTGAAAGTCAACGGAAAGGAGATAGACCCCGCGAAGTACGTCGGCGGATCGACGACCGACCCCGTGACGGACCTGCCGAACACCGTCACCATCGAAGGCACGGGCACGAGCACGACCTACCGCCTGACCGTCTCCGAGGACATCGCCGTCTCGCCGGACGAGAACGACGACCTCTCGGACAACGTCTCGACGAAGAGCGCGGAGGGAGCGCTCACGGACGTCGAACACAGCTACGTCTACTCCGGCGAGATTACGGACTTCTCGATGAACGGCGACGCGAACGTCTACGTCAACGGAACCCAAGTCGACCCGAGCACCCTCGGCGGCAACGAAGCGCTGCCGAACACGCTCGTCATCGACGGGTCGACCAGTAGCGCCGCGGGAACCTACAAGGTGTACGTCTCGGGCGACATCGAGGCCGCACCCGACCTGAGCGTCACGACCGACAAAGCGCTCGACAGTGTCGAAGACAAGGTGTTCGACGGAAAGGTCGCAGGCGTCGTCGAAGAGGGGAAGGACGGCTTCCGCTTCTCGGGGAGCATCACGAAGATGAACATCAACGGCGACGCCGTGGTGAACCTCGGCTGAACGGCCGACCACGGACACCTGCGATACCGCTCTGCCCGCGTCGGGTCTCCGCGTTTCGAGCCGAGCGGACGTTATTCGAGGTAGCCGAGCGACTTCAGACGGCTCTGGACCTCTCGCTCGTCGACCGACTCGTACTCGTCGTCACCCGCGTCCTCCACGCGTGCGAGTACTTCTTCGAGGACGTACGCGACGTACTCGTCTCTCGTTTCGAAGTTCGTTCGAGGGACGCGTGCGTCCACGCGCTCTAAGATGTGTTCCGGGAGTGAAATCTGTCCGGCGTCGGTCTCGGACACGGAGTCGCTCGTTTTCGAGTTCATAGTGACCAATGTGAGAGCAAGTTCGGCAACCGAGGGGTTTGTTATAGACCGGCTACGGGCGTGAGAGCGGTCTGACGCCGTTCGGGAGGGGTGAGATTCGTGAGCGCATCGCCAGCTTCGTTTCGGGGGTACTCGCGGCATAACAATACCGCGAAAACGGGTAGTCCGACGCATGCCCGACAAGCGTGACGTCGTCCTCGTCACCGTCGACAGTTTCCGTTCCGACCGGTGTGGGTTCCTCGGCAGCGACGCCGGCCTCACTCCCGCGATGGACCGCCTCGCCGAAGACGGCCTCGTCTTCGAGAACGCCGTCGCCCCGGCCGGAGCGACCAGCGGGTCGTCCTCGACGTTCTTCACGGGTCGCTACCCCATCGAGCGGTCGACGGCGGCGGACAGAAAGGAGGTCATGCGACAGAATCTGAAGGCCGGCCGAACGCTCCCCCAGCAGTTCAAAGACATGGGCTACAAGACGGCGGGGTTCACGGCGAACCCGTGGACCTCGCGGTTCTTCGGCTACGACGCCGGCTTCGACCACTTCCAGGACTTCATGGACGACGACCTCACGAGCGGCACCATCGAGAAGGGAAGCGACCGCGGCGGAGCGGTCTCTGACCTCGCGAGTCAGGTCGTCAACTGGTGGCAGGGCCAAGACATGTACATGTCGTGGGACGCCTACTACGACCAGATAACGAGTTGGCTCGACGAGGCCCGCGAAGACGACGAACCGTTCTTCCTGTGGATATTCCTCGTCGACGTCCACATGCCGTATCTGCCGCCGAAGGGCTACCGCTCGCAGTCGTCCGCGGCGGCCTACGCGGCGAACGCCTGGCTGTTCGGCGGCGCGAAGCAGAACACGCCCGTCTCGGGGTGGCTTCACGACCGACTCCTGCGCGCGTACGACGACACGATTCGCTTCACCGACGAGTTCGTCGACCGGATGGCGCGTGCGATAGACGACGACACCGCCCTCTGCGTCCACGCCGACCACGGCGAGTCGTTCGGCGAACGAGACGGACACTACGGTCACGGACTGCTCTACGAAGACACGGTCCGCGTCCCCCTGTTCGTCGCGAACCACCCGCAGGAACGCGTCGAGCGCCCGTTTTCGCTCTCGGGACTCCCGGACCTCCTCACCCGTATCGGCGCGGGCGAGACGATAGACGACTCCATCGGCCACCCCGTCGTCACCAGTCGGAACAACGACGGTTGGCGCGTCGCCCACGGCGGGTCGTGGCGCTACACCCGCCGGCCGGAGGGCGAGTCCGTCGAAGACGCCGACGGGAATCCCCTCGACGACGAGGAACTGTACGACATCGGTCGGTCCGTCACCGACCACGAACTGGAGTACGAGGACGAACGCCGACGCATCATCGACGCCGCCGTCGAAGTGACGGCCGACGGAAGTATCTGAGCGAACCCGTCGAACGGGCCTCGGTCGGGCCTCGGTGCGGCGGTTCGGCGGGCCGTCCGTCGGACGGCGCGAGAGCAGCGCTGAATTACAATTCGACTACGACGGACGCTCTCCGCCGTTAACGGCGAGGTAACTATACTCGCTTCAGCACATCTCTTCTGACGAAATGAGTCTATTCGTTGCCTACGACTCTCGCGGCATCTCAGACGTAGGCGCAGACCGTGCCGACAAAATCGCCGAATTGTGCGGCGAAGGCGCGGTGTGGCACGAGGGACGAAACTCGCTCGTCTGTACGGCGTCGGAGGAACGCGTCGACGTCGCCGTCGAATCGGACGGCGAACTCGGTGCCGTCGTCGGCGACGCCTACCTGGATTCGGAACCGCTCACCCCCTCCGCTCTCCGGTCGGTCGGCCCCGACTTCGACCGCGTCAACGGCGAGTTCCTCGGCGTGTTGGAGTCCGAGGACCGCCTCCGCGTCGTCACGGACCGGCTGAACTTTCAGCAGTTGTTCGTCTACGAGACTGACGACCTGTTCGTCGGCGCGACGAGCGTCCTGGGCGTCCTCCACTACCTCGCGGACGTCGACCGTCTGGACGTCACGCTGAACCGAACGGCGATGACCGAGGCGCTCAACTTCGGCTACCCGCTCGAAGAGAAGACCCACTTCGAGGAGGTCAATCTCCTGCCCGCCGCGACGGTCACCGACGTGGAACTCACAGACGACGGCCTCCGGCGGACGGAGTCGACCTACTGGGAGATGGAGTACGGCGACTACTACGACGACGTCGAGGAGGCCGCAGACGACCTGACGGAGGCGATGCGGGAGGCGATGGAACTGCGGACCGACGACGACCACCACTACGGAATCCACCTGAGCGGTGGCCTCGACAGTCGCCTGATTCTCGCCGCGATGCCGAAGACGGCGAGGACGACGGCGTACTCCTTCGGCGTCTCCGGCAGCGACGAACCGTTCATCGCCCGCCTCTCGGCTATGGCCAGTCACGCCGACTTCGAGTTCTTCCCGCTCGGACAGTACCTCACCGAGTACGCCGAAGAGGGAATTAGACTGACCGACGGTACGGTACCGATGAACAACTTCCATCACCTCCCGAGCATGCACGAGATGCGGGACGACTGCGACAAACTCTTCCTCGGGAGTCTCGGCGACATCACGCTGGCCGGGTCGAAGCTCACGCCCCAGATGCTGACGGAGTCGTTCGGTCCAGACGACATCTACAAAAAGACCGACAGCTTCGAGGAGAACCTCTGGAACGACTTGCTCGACCAGGAGTACTTCGACCGCAGTCTCGCGAAGGAGTCGGTCGCCCGGTCGTACGGACGGACGAGTCCGGAGTCGAACCACTGCAACCGCATCGACATCTGGAACATCGCCAGCCGACAGGCGCGGTACATCTTCCGCGGCGGGCCGCGCTCTATCGGTCACTTCGTCCCGGTGTCGAACCCGTTCGCCGACAAGCGCGTCCTGGAAGTCTCGCTCCGCATCTCGCCGGAGATGCGACTGGAGAACGACTTCCGCCACGGGATGCTCGGTGACCTCGCGCCCAAGCAGGCGTGGGTGCCCGAAGCCGCGAACTGGACGCCACCGGCCGTGAACAAACTCAAGTACGGACCCGGCGGCGTCCGCTTCCTCCTGAGCAAGCGGCGCTTCCGACGGGCGGTCCCGTTCCTCGGAGACGAGATTCCGTTCGGCTACCCCGACTACGAGGAGTGGGTCCGGACCGACGGCGAACTGCGCTCGTTCGTCATCGACAAACTCGACCGGTTCTGTGACCGCGGGTGGGCGGACCACACCGCCGTGACGAACGCGATGGCGGCCCACTGCGCGCGGCAGGGAAGCTACTGGAGAGAGCTGTTCTCGATGGTGACCCAAGAGATATGGCTCGAAGCGGTCGAGTCGGAGTTTCCCGGCCTCGAGTTCGGACCGAAGTCCGAGCCCGTAACAGCCTGAGATGGCCGGGCCACTCGCTCCGCTCCGTCGTCTCGTCGCCCGTCTCGTCCCCTCGTCCGGCGGAATCGGTGAGCGGACGGTGAAGGGCGGTATCTGGATGACGTCCATCAACGTCTCCGACCGCGTCCTGCAACTCGGGATGTACGTCGTGCTGGCGCGATTGCTCGCGCCCGCAGACTTCGGTCTCTTGGGCTTCGCGATGCTCGGTCTCGCCGCGATGACACAGGTGTCGAACCTCGGACTCGACACCGCGCTCATTCAGCGGAAAGAGGACGACGTAGACGCGTACCTGGGCACCGTCTGGACGATGAAGGCGATGCGCGGACTGCTCATCGTCGCCGTCGCCTACGTGACCGCGCCGTACCTCGCGCAGTTCTTCAACGAACCGCGGACGGTGGACATCTTCCGCGTCATCGCGCTGTCGCCGCTCCTCGTCGGGTTGCGCAACCCGGCGATGATGTATCTCCACAAGGAGATGGAGTTCCACAGAGAGTTCGTCTACCGGCTCTCGGGGACGCTGATGCAGGTGGTCGTCGCCATCGGACTCGCACTGGTCTTAGAGAACGTCTGGGCGCTCGTGTTCGGACGACTGCTCGGCGACGCCACGCGAACGGCCGTGTCGTACTTCCTCGACAGTCGCCGCCCCGTCTTCGAGTTCGATATACCGATGGCGCGGGAGATGTTCGGCTACGGCCGGTGGATAACGGGGTACGGCATCTTCGCGTTCCTGTTCACGCAGGGTGACGACGCCGTCGTCGGGTGGGCGCTCGGAGCCGCCGCGCTCGGGTTCTACCAACTGGCCTACCGCTTCGCCCGCGCACCGTCGACGGAGGTGACGGGCGTCATCTCGACGGTGATGCTCCCCGCCTACTCGAAGCTCCAAGAGGACGCCGCGGCGCTGCGACGGACGTACTTCAACGTCCTGAAGCTCACGTCGCTCGTCTCCGCGCCGATGGCCGTGGGTATCTTCCTGGTCTCGGAGTCGTTCGTCCTCGCGTTCCTCGGCGAACAGTGGTTACCCGCGGTCGGTGCGATGCAGGTGCTCGCCATCTGGGGGTTCGTCCTCTCCGTCGGAGCGACGTCCGGACCGCTCCTGAAGGCCATCGGACGCCCCGACTACGTGACGAAGGTGATGGTGATGAAGACCATCGCGCTGGCGGTCATCATCCTCCCCGCAGTCGAGCGCTTCGGCGTGACCGGCGCGGCCGCCGCCGTCCTCTTGAGCGCGCTTTTCACCTCCGAGATAACGATCAACTACCTCGTCCTCCGCGAGATAGACGGGTCGGTTCGGCGGTTCGTGATGACCATCGGGATGCCGTTGGTCGTGAGCGGAATCATGGGCGCGGCCGTGTTCGCCGTCCAGAACGTCGTGCCGCCGGAGATGGCACTCGTCCAGTTCGTCGCGGCGATTCTGACCGGCGTCGTCTCGTACGGGCTGGTCATCCTGTTCGTCGAGAACACGTTCGACTACGGCATCCGACGGTTGGTCACGCAAGTCGCCTCGAACGTCCTCTGAGGACGGCGGGGGGTCGCGTTCGGCGAAGACCAGCGTGCGCGGACTGTTTTTTCTCGGGGACTACACGAACCGGACGAGAAGAGAGCGAGCGGTCGTCGAGAGCGCGTTCAGGCCGAGTTGCCGAACTCGCGACTCCCGCGGAGTCGTTCTGCGAATCGCTTGAGACGCTGTGCTGCACCGACGGTCCGTTCGCCGCCGAGAGCGACGGCGAGTGCGGGATACGACTCGGTCTGCGAGGGGTCGTAACGGACGCTTCGAAGGAGGAATCGGACGGCGTCGCGGTACCTGCCGTTCATCAGTGCCGCGTGACCGAGCGACCGAGACTGCGCCGCCACGAGCGCCTTCTCGTGTCGCTTGCCGTACTTGCGCGCCAGCGGGCGGTGTTTCTCCAAGAACAGCGGATACGACACGTCGCGTTTCTGCTCGTAGTTGTCGCTTATCTGACCGTGCGAGTCGACGCGGCGGACGGCCAAGGGTTCTTCGACCACCTCGAACGCACACGCTTCGGAGATGCGCAGATACCACTCGCGGTCCTGCCAACTCGGGAAGCGCGTGTCGAGGAGGCCGACCTCGTCGACGACCGACCGGCGGACCATCACCGAGGAGAACGGACAGAGCGACGCGCCGCGGAACAGGTCCCGAGTGACCCACCCACGCGTGCTCGGGACGCGGTAGTTCGTCGTCGTCCCGTCGGCGCTGACGTTCTCCTGACCGGTGTAGACGAAGCCGACCTCTTTCCCGCCCGCTTCGAACGCGGCGACCTGTTTTTCGACTTTCGTCGGTCGCCAGTAGTCGTCGTCGTCGAGGAAGGCGACGAACTCCCCGTTCGACGCCTCGATGCCGGTGTTTCGCGCGGCGTTCGCGCCGCGGTTCACCTCGTGACGGACGACGCGAACCGACGAGAGAGCGTCGGTCGTCGCGTCCTCGACGATGGGTTCGATGGGGTCCGGCGAACAGTCGTCGACGACGACGAGTTCGATCGGACCGTACGTCTGGTCGTTGACGCTTTCGACGGCCGCGTCGAGGTACTCGGGGCGCCCGTACGCCGGGATGACCACCGAGACCAGACCGGGTTCCGAGTGGGTACTCATTGTGCGGTCGTTCGGTTCGGACGCCCTTTGTTCGCCGGTTACTAATCACCACAGATGGCGTCGGAAGACGCCTGTACCGGCGGTGGCGCGAGAGAGAGTATCGGGCATTACCAGCGGCATAACGATACGCCAAGAAGACGGCTTCGTACACAGGTCATGGAATCTCGCGTGTGCGCGGAGGGTCGGCGGTGAGCCGACTCCGCGCTCTTCTCCGTCGTCTCGTTCCCAGCGGTGGAACCGCAGAGCGCGTCGTCAAGAGCGCCATCTGGGCGATGGGACAGAACGCCTTCGGGCGCATCCTCCAGTTGGTGATGCTCCTCGTCCTCGCGCGACTCATCGGCCCGACGCAGATCGGTCTCGTCGGCGTCGCACTGCTCGCGTTGAGCGGTATCAAGAAGTTCACGAACGTCGGCCTAGACGCCGCACTCGTCCACGACGAGGACGAGAACGTGGACGAACACCTGAACACGGTGTGGATACTCGAAATCGCCCGCGGAGCGATCATCTCCGGCGTGCTGTTTCTCGCCGCGCCGTTCATCGCGCAGATACTCGGCGACGGCAACGTCGAGAGCACGACGACGCTGATTCGGGTCATCGCGCTCTCGCCGTTGCTGCTCGGGTTCAAGAACCCCGGGATGGTCTACTTCCAGAAGAACCTCGACTTCCACAAGCAGTTCGTCTACCGCGTCGGCGGCGACGTGGTACAGGTGGTCGTCGCCATCGCGTGGGCGTTGGTCAGTCCGACGGCGCTCTCTCTCGTGGCGGGGTACGTCGCCTCGGACCTGCTTCGCCTCGTCCTGTCGTACCTCCTGCACGACTACCGCCCCGGACTCGGGTTCAGTCGCGAGTCGGCGGGCGAACTCATCAACTACGGCAAGTGGATAACCGGGTCGTCCATCCTCTACTTCCTCTACAGCGAGGGTGACGACTTCTTCGTCGGCGCGTTCATCGGCGCGGCACCGCTGGCGTTCTACCAGTACGCCTACCGCTTCTCGAACGCCCCCGCGACGGAGTTGACGAGCGTCATCTCCAGCGTGATGTTCCCGGCGTTCTCGCGACTCCAGAACGACGCCGAGCAGTTGCGGAGCACGTTCAAGAAGACGCTGCGCGTGAACGCGTTCATCTCCGCCCCCGTCGCGTTCGGTATCGCCGTCGTCACCCCCGACTTCGTGATGGTCGCGCTCGGCGAAGAGTGGACGTCGATGGTGCTGCCGATGCAGATTCTCGCCATCTACGGCTTCCTCCGGGCGCTGGGACAGACGTTCGGTCCGATCTGGAAGGCGCTCGGCCGACCGGACCTGCTCACGAAACTCGGCGCGCTCCGCGTCGCCCTCATCGCCATCGCCATCTATCCGGTGACGATAACGTGGGGGTACGGTATCGCCGGCACCGCCGCCGTCGTCACGGCCATCTACATCGTCCCGATGATGCCCATCGACATCTACATCACGGCGAAGATGCTGGAGATGCACTGGTCCGAGACGGTGCGAGAGATAGCGTTCCCCGTCGCCGCCAGCGCGGTGATGGCCGGCACCGTCTGGTACGTCGATTCGCTCATCGAGTTCCCCGCCATCGCCGAGCTCGTCGTCGGCATCGTCGTCGGCGCCGTCACCTACTTCGCGATGGTCGCACTGCTCGAACACCAGTTCCACTGGGGAATCCGAAGCAACATCCAGGGCATCGTCGCGAGCGCCCGCCGGTGACGCGGGCGACAACCGGTGGATAATCGGACCTGTTTCGAACGATTTCGGCGTTAGTCGCTGACGAATTAATGCCCCGGAGCGATATCGTTCGGGTGTCAAATGTCACGCGACATCGTCTGGATCACCCTCGAAAGCGTCCGGCAGGACCACACCACACTCGGTGGGTACCACCGTGACACGACGCCGTTCCTGAAGTCGCTGAGCGAGCGCACCGACGGCGCGGCGTTCGAGAACTGTTTCTCTCACGACGTCTGGACCCGCGCGTCGAGCGCTTCTATCCTCACGGGACTGGCCTCTTCCTCGCACCGAACGTGGACCCAAGAGAACCGACTGTCCAGCGACGTGCCGACCATCCCGGAAGCCCTCCAGAGAGCGGGCTACCGGACGGCCTGCATCTCGCCGAACCCCCAACTGAGCGACGTCACCGGACTCGCGCGCGGGTTCGACGACTTCCACTACCTCGGGAGAGACACGCTGCTCGAAGAGGCCGGAGTGCCGACGGTGCTCCGCTACCTCACGAAACTCAACACTCACTCCGCCGGATACACCACCGACACGGCGAAACACTCCGTCGGATACATCAGCGACGCCATCGCACGGCGGCACATCCGCGAGGCCGCACGCGACGACGAGAGCCTGTTCCTCTACACGCACCTCGGCGACAGTCACCACCCGTACTACCCGCCGAAACCGTACCAGGACCTGTACGCCGACGGCTTCGAGATGTCCGTCGACGAGGCGTTGAAACTGGCGATGGAGATGTCGTCGGACCTCCACGGCTACATCGCCCGGGGCGCGTCGTTCACCGAGGACGAGTGGAACGCCCTGCACGCGATGTACGACGCGCTAATTCGCTACGTCGACGACACGGTCCGCAGCATCGTCGAGTACGCCGAAGAGCGTCTCGACGACCCCCTCGTCGTCGTCACCTCCGACCACGGCGAACTGTTCGGCGAGAAGGGGATGCTCGCACACATGGTCGTCGCCGACGACGCCGTCTCGCACGTCCCACTCGTCGTCTCCGGCGTCGACGGCCTCTCCGGGACGCGTTCTGACGTCGTCCAGCACGCGGACGCGATGAAGACGGTCCTCTCGGAAGCCGGCGTCGACGCCGACGTCCCCGTCGGGATGGACCTGCGCGACGGTGACCGCGAGTTCGCCGTAACCCAGCGCAGCGGTGCCCGCTGTGCGAGCAAACTCGAGATGATTCGCGAGCGAGACGACTCGTTCGACGCCTCGCGCTACCACGCGGGCGACTTGACGAGTCTCCGGACGCACGACTACCGGTACCAGCGCAGCGAGTCCGGCGAAGAACTGTTCGCGATACCGGACGAGGTGACCGACGTCTCCGACGAGCATCCCGACGCGCGCGAGCGGTTGGCCGAGGAGTGCGAGTCGTGGCTGAACACGTACGGCCTCCCGAAGTCCGAGCGCGAAGAGCGCGCGGAGTTCGACGACTCGATGACCTCTCACTTAGAGGACTTGGGATACCTCTGAACCCCCGAAAGCGCGGCCCGACGCCGAAAGCTGTTTTTTACCGGGCGTCGTCGGTACGACGATGACGACGAGCGTCTATTTCGACCTCGACGGTACGCTCCTCACCTACGCCACTCCGTTCTCCGCGTGGTTCGAACAGAGCGTCCCGGGGGAGACGACGGCGGAGATGACGGAGACGTTCTCCGACGAACTGACCGACGCGCTCGACGCGTTCGAGCCGAACCCGTACGAACGGGCGTTCGAGACGGTCTGCGAGCAGTACGCGCTCGATACGCCGCCGGAGATGCTGGCGGCGTCGTTCGTGCGGACGGAGTGTATCGCCTCTCGCGTCGCGCCCTCGGTCCGGCGACTCGTCGAAACGGTCTCCGCTCGCCACCAGACCGGCGTGCTCACGAACGGAAACGAGACGGTACAGCGACGGAAACTCCAGATGCACGGGTTAGAGAAGTGGGTAGACGCGCTGGTCGTCTCCAGCGAGGTGGGCGCGAAGAAACCGGACGCGAGGATGTTCGAGGCGGCGAAAGAACGGCTGCCAGCGGACGCGTTCGTCTACGTCGGCGACTCCTACGACACCGACGTCTCACCCGCGCAGGAGCACGGGTTCGAGACGGTGTACGTCGGAGACGAACACCGGCCCTCGACGGTCACGGTGAGAGACACCGAGTCGCTCGCGGCGCTCTTGCTTCCGCTGTTCGAGTGAGAGAACGGCGAAGAGAACCGAGTCGTCTACGTACGTCTACGCGTCGTCGTCGTACGCCGGTGCGTCGGTCTCGAACCCGAGTTCGAGGTGTTCGTTCGCGCGCTTGTCGAGGAACGCGCCCGCGACGAACGCGAGTACACCCGCGAGGAGGCCCGCGACAGACCGAAGGAACGAGCTCTCTTCTTTGCGGCGCAGGACGCGCGTGACGCCGCGTGCGGCGCCGAGTGCGCCGAGGAGCATCCCGACCATCCCGACGACGTAGCCGACGACGGCGGGTTGGTACGAGCGGTCCGTGGCCCGGGAGGCGAGGCGACGCAGGAAGTTCTGGAACAGCAGTCCGGAGAGGCTGGGGACGAACTTGCGGTAGACGATTCCACTCTGCTCGTTGCCGTAGACCGCTCGGTGCGGGACGTTCACGACGCGCGCGTCGTGGAGGTTCAGCGTCGTGAGCATATCGTTGAGGAAACCGTACTGGTCGTACACCTCTTCGAGCGGAATCCGTTCGAGCATCTCCACGGAGACGGCGGTGTAGCCGTTCTGCGAGTCGATGGTCTTCCAGTAGCCGCTGGAGAGGTTCGTGAGCCTCGTGAGCAGGCGGTTTCCGAAGAGGCGGAACGAACTCATCTCGCCGACGTTCTCGCGGCGACTGATGCGGTCACCTTTCGCGTAGTCGGCGCGGTCCTCGACGATGGGGTTCAGAAAGTGCGGGAGCACTTCGGGGTCCATCTGCGCGTCACCGTTCATGACGGCGACGACGTCCATGTCGTCCTCCATCGCTCGGTAGTAGCCGGTCTTGATGCCGGCACCGACGCCGCTGTTCGTCTCGTGTCGAATCGGGACGACGCGGGCGCCGTCGTGCCGCCCGCCGTCGGTGGCGACCGGTTCCGCCTGTCTCTCGTTCAGTCGGCGCGACGTGTTCTGTATCTCGTCCCACGTGCCGTCGGACGACCCGTCGTCGACGGCGTAGATGCGGTCTACGTACGACGGCACACTCTCGAGGGTTCGTCCGACGAACCCCTCCTCGTTGTAGGCTGGTACGACGACTGCGACTCGTTTGCCTTTGTACATGGTTCTCCGGTGGCCGTCCCCGTCGTGACGTTCCCGCCGCCGCCACTTGAGAGTGGGGCTATTGGAACGTGACGCCGCTGATGCGGCCTTCGTATAGGAATCTGCCCGAGATAGACTTTGTTATGCCCCAGTTGTCGGGACGCGCGGTCCGTTACGCACCTGAAAACTCGGCGAGCGCGTTCTCGCGGCTTTGAGAGAGCCCTCACTCGGTCGCGTCCGAACGCGAGAATCTACGCCGAGTGAGAGTTTCGCGGCGGCGTTCGTCTCCGCCGAGAGTCGGGAGTTCCCGCTGGCGTTCGCAGGGTCTTCTTCCGAATCGAGTGACTGAAGCGAGATTCGAGACGCGTCGACGAACGAGAAAAGCGACGTTATACTGTTTGTAACCGTGAAAAACCGCCTTTGAACTGGCAGTTCAGTGACGAGTGTCGCGAGAGGACGCGTCGGCGACGGCGCGAGTCGTCGCCGGGCTATTTTTCGACCTCGAAGACGGTATATCACTAATGTCAGTGAGAGATATGCTGGACGAACCCCGAATCGTGGACACCCACGCCCACCAGCCGACGGCGGAGTTCCTCGAAGACGCGGGTGGCGAGATGATGCGCGACGCCGCGCGCAAGTTCGGTACCGAGATAGAGACGTGGGAGTACGAGACGATGCGGGAGGAGTACCACGAACAGGGTATCGCCAGAGCCGTCTTGCTCGGGTGGGACGCCGAGACGAACACGGGCAATCCGCCGGTTCCCAACGACTACGTCGCCGAGGTGCGCGACGAGTTCCCGGACTTCTTCGTCGGATTCGGCAGCGTGGACCCCCTCAAAGACGACTGCGTCGAGGAAGCGGTTCGGTGCGTCGAGGACCTCGGGCTCTCGGGCTTCAAGTTCCAGCAGATAGCGCAAGGGTTCGACCCGAGCGACGAGGCGCACCGAGACCTGTTCGACACCATCGAAGACCTCGGGGTGCCCGTCGTCTTCCACGGCGGCAACTCGACGCTCGGCGCGGGCGCGCCCGGCGGCCGCGGCCTGAAGATAAAGTACGGGAACCCGATGCTCGTCGACGACGTGGCGGCCGAACACCCCGAGATGCCCATCCTCATCGCGCACCCGGCGTTTCCGTGGGAGCGCGAGCAGTTGGCCATCTGCCAGCAGAAGGGAAACGTCTACATGGACCTCTCGGGATGGTTGCCGAAGTACGTCGACGAACAGGTGGTCCACTACGCGAAGACGGTTCTGCAGGACAAGGTGATGTTCGGGACGGACTACCCGATGATTCGTCCCGAACGGTGGTTCGAGTCGTTCGACGAGGTGTTCGACGCGAGCGACGCCGTCCAGCGGAAAATTCTGTGGGAGAACGCCGAGTCGTTCCTCGGGTTGTAGACGGTCCGAGACGGCCGCCGAAACTGAAGCGCGCTTCGAACTCTCCGGTGACACTTTCAGCCGGTGTCCTGTAGCGGAAGTCGTGAAGAGAACTGCCCTCCTGAGTCTCGTCGTCCTCGTCGCTCTCGCCGGGTGCGTCGGGTCGTTCGGCGGTCCCCAGACGGCGGCGTCGACGGACTCGCCTGTGACCTCGACGAGCGAGACACCGACGACCGAAGCGCCGACCACGCCGTACCCGGACGAGACGGCCGTCTTCCCGTCGGGGCCGAAGTCCGCGCCGGAGCGACCCGCGAATCCGACGGCCGAGTCCGTCGAATCGTACGTCCTCACCTACGAGTTCCGGCACCGGTACAACGAACTCTGGAGTCCCGACGCCACCGTCGGCCTCTCGGAGAAGTCCTGTAGCGTCCGGTCGGTCGAGGAGGTACAGGACGGCTACACGGCGACTGTCCACTGCGCGGGCGCGTACGTGAACGAACCGACCGGCGGTCCGAACTCGACGGCGACTCAACACGCCGACTACCCGCCGTGGACCGTTCGATACTACGTGGACGAGGACAGCCTGATTCGAGAAGAACTGGACTGAGACCGGCGGGATCAGTCGAAGTCCGGCCGTCGCCCCTCCAAGAACGCGCTCACACCCTCCTCGTGCGCGTCGGTGTCGTAAGCCAGCGTCTGCGCCTGCGCCTCGCGTTCTAACCCGTCGGCCCAGGGCCGGCCGAGGTTCGCGTGGATTGCCTCCTTCGCCAGTGCGATGCTCTCGGTCGGTTTCGCGGCCAGTTTCTCGACCATCTCCCCGACCGTCGCGTCGAGTTCCTCGGCGGGGACCACGTCGTTCACGAGTCCGAGTTCGTTCGCTCTGTCGGCCGATAGCAGGTCGCCCGTGAACGCGAGTTCCTTCGCCGCCCGGAGGCCGACGAGTCGCGGGAGTGTCACCGTCCCACCCAGGTCGGGGACGAGGCCGACGTTGACGAACGAGGCGGCGAACCGCGCGTCGTCCGCCGCGTAGGCGAAGTCGCAGGCGGCGACGAGCGACATCCCCGCGCCGACGGCGTCGCCGTTGACGCGCGCGACGACGGGGACGGGTGCGGTGAGCACCGCTTCGGCGACGGCCCCCAGCGTCTCTCTGACTCGCTGGTAGGACTCGCGGGCCGTCTCGTCTCTGTCCGCCATGGCCTGAATGTCGCCGCCGGCGCTGAAGGCGTCGCCGTCGCCCGTCAAGACGGCGGCGTCGTGCGTCTCCGCGGAGAGTTCTTCGAGGGCCGCGGCGAGTTCGCGGGCCACGTCGCCGGTGAAGGCGTTCTTTACGTCCGGCCGGTCGAACGTGATTCGGCGCACGCCGTCGTCGTCTTCGACACGCATAGCGGCGGCTACGACGAGGCGGTACAAAACGTTGGGCGAAGGCGGCGGAACGAGTCAGCCGAACAGCGACCCGAACAGCGACCCCTGCGCCCGCCGGAGTCGTTCGAGAAAGGCCGTCTTCGAGATACCCAACTCCGCGGCCACCTCCTCGGACGTGACCGGGCGGGGGAGGTCGAAGTAGCCCATCTCGACGGCGACGCGAACGCTCTCTTCCTGTCTCGGCGTGAGTTCGTACGCTCGCCCGACGGGTTCGTCGTCGTCGGTTCGGAGGGGGTAGACGCGCTGGAGGCTCACGCCGACGGTCCGACCCGCCGCCTCCATCACCCCGCGGAGGACGTCGTAGCCGACGACGGCCCCGCGCATCGTCGACCCGCCGTTCTCGTAGCGCATCGACTCGACGAGAAAGCCCTCGTCGACGAGTTCGTGGACGACGCAGGGATGCTTCGACAGACAGCGGTAGTTGCTCCGGCCGTCGGCGTGGGTGACGTGGAGGTAGCGAATCCGGTCGTCGGCGTCCAGCGTCGCGGAGAGTTCCTCGCTCGGTTGCGCGGAGAACTGAAGCAGGACGTTCCCGTCCGAACGGAGTTGCGGCGGGCGGGCGTCGATGGTCGCGTCGAGACCCTCCGTCGCCGCCGCCAGTGGGCAGTCGTCGCCCTCAATTCTGAACTCCGCGACGAGGCACTCGTCTATCACGTGTAGGTAGAAACACGCGCGATAATATAAAGCCAGTCTATGGACGGGCTAATGGGTAAGTGGTAATCGATGATAGATGATGATAGAGATGGACCTCGACACCGTGAAGGAACGGGCGGGACCGAGACAGTTCTCCCCGAAAGACGACATGCCGGAGGAGTACCGGAAGGCGGCGACGCGGATGATTCAGTTCCACGCCAACTCCGAGATAATGGGCGCATACCTCGAACGCCCGTTCATCCGGAAAGCGCCGAGTCTGGAGCGAAAGCTCGCGTTCTCGGCGAAGGTGCAGGACGAACTCGGCCACGGTCAACTGCTGTACCGCGCCGCCGAGAACCTCGGAATCAAGACGCGAGACGAGATGCTCGACGAACTCGCGGAGGGGAAAGGGAAGTTCCTGAACTGCTTCCACTACCCGCTAGAGTCGTGGGTGGAGACGCCGATGATCGGATTCTTCGTCGACGGCGCGGCGATGCGCCGGCAGGCGACGTTGAAGTCCTCTAGCTGGGAACCGTACGCGCACGCGATGGACAAAGTGTGCTTCGAGGAGGGTTTCCACGTCAAGCACGGCGAGAGCATCCTCCGGGAACTGTCGCAGGGGACGAAGAAACAACAGGAGATGCTGCAGGACGCCTTCGAGACGTGGTGGCCGCGCATCATCCAGTTCTTCGGCCCGACGGACGCGAAGTCCACGCACCACGACTTCTCCTCGCAGGTGGGGCTGAAACTCAACACCAACGACGAACTTCGGCAGGCGTTCTTGAATATGTACATGCCGAAGATAGAGAAGTACGGCCTCGAACTGCCCGAGTACCCGCGCGTCGAGTACCGAGAGGACGAGGGTGGCTACGTCGTCGAGGAAGACGACTTAGACTGGGACGAGTTCTTCCAGATAGCGAAGAACGAGTACGAACCCGGCTTGGGACAGATAGACTCGCGTAAGCGGGCGCACGACGCCGTCGAGTGGGTGCGCGAGACGATGGACGAGTACGAGGCGAACACCGGCGGGGCCACGCCCGCCACGGCGGACTGACCATGATCTGGGAAGTGTTCAGACAAGACAAGAAGGGCGACTACCACCAGCACTGTGGGAACGTCCACGCGCCGGACCGCGAGATGGCCCTGATGTTCGCGCAGATTCAGCACGCACGCCGTAAGCCGACCAACAGCATCTGGGTCGTCCCGAAAGACGAGATATCCGAAGTCGACGCCGAACACGCCAAGTTCGGCGGGACGACGGACAAGTCCTACCGGTGGGCGATGACGTTCAACGTCGGCGCCGTCGCCGAAGAGGTGGCCGACTCCGAGACCGAACAGGTCGAAGCCGAGAAGAACCGAGGTGAGAGCTGATGTCCGTCGAATCGCTCTCGGGACCGACGGACCTCTCCGACCGAGAACGCGAGGCCGTCGAACTCCTGCTTCGACGGATGGCCGACGACGAGTTCGTCCTCGCGGACCGCTACACCGAGTGGCAGGTGCGCGCGCCGACCATCGAGTCCGACATCGCCATCGCCAACATCGCGCAGGACGAACTCGGGCACGCGAGACTCTGGTACGACCTCTTAGAGGACTTCGGGTACACCGAACCCGACCTCATCTGGGAACGCGACCCCGAGACGTTCAGACACTCGACGCTCGTGGAACTCCCGTTCGCGGAGGGCGACTGGGCCGACTGTATCGTCCGGTCGTACTTCTACGACGAGGCCGAACACCTGCAACTGCACGCACTCGCCGACTCGTCGTACCCCCGAATCCGTGACCGCGTGGAGAAGGTGCTCGGCGAGGAAGACTACCACCGCGAACACGCCGTAAACTGGCTCCGCCGACTCGTCTCCTCGGACGAGGGCCGCCGACGCGTGCAGGAGGCGACGGACCGCCTGTTCCCCCACGCGTTGACGCTCTTCGAACCCGCGCGCGACGCCGCCGACGCGGAAGCGGTCATCGACGAACTCGGCGTCCGGACGCGGACGCTGGCCGACATGCGCGCGGAGTGGCTAGAGACGGTGACGGAGACGATGACCGACGTGGGAATCGACCTCCGCCCGCCCGCAGTGAGCGACGACGGGAGCGTCGACGCCGACGCACTCCCGGACCACCTCGGTCGCGACGGCGACCACACGGAACACTGGCGCGTCCTGTTCGACGACTTCACCGGCGCGTACCGCGAGATGGAACTGCACGAGGCGACCCGATTCATGAAGGACCCCGACGATGAGTAGCGAGTTCACCGGCGAGGGCGGCGCGAAGTACTGCGCGTACACCGACTACGCGGAGGGAGACTACGTCGAGGGGTTCCCCGCGACGGGCGTGGGCGCAGAAGGCGTCGAACGCGACGTGTGGGACGCGCTCTACTCCGTCGACGACCCCGAGATGCCCATCAGCATCGTCGACCTGGGTCTCATCTACGCCGTCGGCGTGGACGCGGAGACGGGCGAGGCGCGCATCGACATGACGCTCACCTACACCGGGTGTCCCGCGCGCGACATGCTCCGAGACGACATCCGCAAGGCGGTTCTGGCCGTCGAGGGCGTCGAATCGGTGCTGCTCAACCTCGTCTGGAGTCCCGCCTGGTCCGTCGAGATGGTGACCGAGACGGGCAGAGAAGACCTCCGCGAGTTCGGACTGAGTATCTGACCATGCGAGGACTCGACCCCAGCGTCGACACCAGCGGAAAGGACGAGACGGCCGCGTGTCCGTACTGCGACGGCACGAACACCGAGCGCGAACACCCGAAAGGACCCGGACTCTGCCGGTCGATGCACTACTGCAACGACTGTCAGGAACCGTTCGAGAAGTTCGGCTGAGTCGTTTCCGAATCGAGTGCCGTCGTTCGAAGAGCTGTCGGATATTTCTGCGAAACGAGTCGATTCGTCCGCATAAGTAGTCGTTGAGCCGAACGTACGAGCCAGCTAACTCGTTCGGGACATTGGGTAGTATCGGCTCTGAAACGCCTGAACGACCGGTTGAGCGCACGTTAGCAAACTGATAGTTTAGTGATAGTCGTCCGGTGGTTCGAGCAACCGAGGTAGGCAACTCGGTGGGACACACAATGAACTTTGGACGACGAACCTTCGTGAAAGGAATCGGTGCGGTAGGTATCGCGGGTGCAGGACTGACGCTGGCGTCCGGTAGCGCGTCGGCGACGTCGCACGTCGAGATAAACTCGAGCAACGTGTCGGCGACGACGAACGACGGTGAGGTGAACGAGGTCGGAATCTCCCCGCAGTTCACCGTGGACTGGGAGGGCTTCGACGACCCCGTCGGAAAGGTGCACTTCCTCGTCGAGGCGCAGGACGAGAGCGGCGACTGGTGGCCCGTCTTCCGCGCGACGCCGTGGCTGACCGAGGAGTCGTTCGACGGGAACGGAAATCTCGTCCAAGCGCCCGGCGAGTCCGGAAAGCTGACGGTCGACCTGTCGCCGACCGCGGTCCGAGACGAGATACTCTCGCGCGGGAACGACGACCCGAACATCGAGGGAGCGACGATCAAGCTATTCGACGGGCAGGGCCGTCCCGACTACGCGAACTGGAACTGGTCGAACGCGGTCGCCTCCCAGCAGTCGTACCTCGAGGGCAACTCCATCGGAAGCGCCTCGCAGTACGAGGAGGGCGGGAACGTCGTCGTCGGACACGGTCCCCAGAACAACTACCCCGGGATGGACGCGGGGTACTACGGCGCGGCCGACTCCACCGACGTGGTGAACGAGGAGACTGACGGCGAGACGGGCGAGGTGACGGTGAACCTCCGCTACACCATCGTGCTTCTCGGCATCAACAACAAGACCGACGGCAACGGAAACGTTGTCGGCGGGTCCGCCCAGTACACGGAGTACGGGAACTTCAGCGACACGACGACGACCCGGCGGGAGTTGACGACGGCCGACTGGCAGGGCGAGCAGTCGACGTTCGTGGACCACCTCAACCTCACGCAGGACGCGAGCGGAAACTCGGCGCTGGTGATGAACGGCGAGGACGGCTATCCGGACCTCACCGACCAACCCGGCGCGGGGTCGGCCGCGTCGCTGCACTACCCGAGTCTCCAGACCATCTCCGCGAACCACCCCGCGGTCACCGTGGTCAACAGTTCGTTCACCGCGAGCGTCACGAACAAGACGGCGGCGACGGACGGCGTCAGCGGCGACTCCAACACGACGATGAACTGAGCGGGGATGAAGCGACTCCTCGTCGTCCTCCTCGTCGTCCTCGCGGGGTGCGGGGGCGGCGGGCCCGAACAGACGCCGACGGTGACGCGAGAGCAGAGCACCGTCACGGACGGTCCCCGGCCGGGTCCGAACCCGGATATCGGGCCGACAGCGACGGCGACGCGGGTGGACGCGGACGGGACCGAAGCACCACCGGGGCGTCCGACGGCGACGCCGCCACCGGCGGCGACGGCCGCAGAACCGACGTCGTCGGCGGGTCCGCCGGCGCCGACTCCCGAACCCGAGACGGGAAGCGGTCCCGTCCCCGAGGCGTCGAACGGCGACGGCGGGTCGTCGGGTGGCGGGTCCTCCGTCGACGACACGAGCGAACGGACGCCCGCGGCCACGCCGTCGGGACCGAGCGTGGCCGTCGAGGGCGCGTCGAACACGACGATGGCGAGCGTCCGGACGACGTAGTCGGACGAGAGTCGGCGCGTTCCTCGACCGGCTATCCAGATAATAAATTGGACGATAATCGCTCCCGAGAACGTCGATTATCGCTCGGTTGTTCGTTCCAGCGCGTTGTGAACCACCTCGACGTACTCCCGGTGCGCATGTGAGATTCGGTGTTGTCGTCGAATCTAACTCGTTTCGTCGAGCGTCGCGTTTCGACGTCGCCACCGTGGCCGTTTCGTTCGGCGACGCTGACAGCGGATTATTAACGAGCAGTGGTTTCGCTCGTCGGGCGCGGTTCGAGTGACCGTGGTTCAGACGTGCGTTGTGTTCTCTCCTGTCGATTTCGAAAAATTAACCGAATTACCTTTCGAGTCGAGTATCACCCCGTCTTGTAGACGCCGCGGGCCTGTGCGACGTGCGCGTCGTCGTCCGTCGCGTACACGTCGACGTCGACGGTTCCCACGTCGCCGCCGACGCGAACCACGTCGGCCTCCGCGTACAGGTCGCCGGTCCCCGCACTCAGGTAGTCGATTCTGAGGTCTATCGTCGGAACGGGTCGATCGACTTCGCTCACGAGTGCCGCCCCGCCGACCGTGTCCGCGAGGGTGAACGTGACGCCGCCGTGGGCCATCACCCGGTCGGCGTTCCACGACAACTCCTCGCGCATCTCGATGCGACCCTCGGCGTGTCCGTCCGCCACCTCGGTGACCTCGATTCCGAGCAACTGCGCGAACGGCATCGACTCGAAGAACTCCTCTACGTCCATCGTGTGCGTCTCAGCGCGAGCCCTCTTTGGCGTTTCGTCGGCCGGCACTCCTTCCGAGAGGCGGGTCGAGACCGTGCGTCAGCGGAGACGCGGCGCAACCTCCGAACCCAGTCGCTCGATGCACTCGACCATCCGGTCGGTGCCGATTCCGGGGTGGTACGTGCGGAAGACGAAGTGGGTGTCGTCGCCGAGGGCGTCCTCGTATCGGCGAAGTTCCCCGGTCACCTGTTCGGGCGTTCCGTATATCGCCTGCTCGCGGAGTTCGTCGACGCGTTCCTCGGAGAGTTCCGCGACGGACTCGCCGGAGAATATCTCGGCGTACCGCCGTTGGATGTAGAGATACCCCTCTCGCATCGCCTCCCACGCCTCCTCCTCGGAGTCGGCGACAAACCCGTGTTGGAGGACGTAGACGGTGAACTCGCCGTCGATTCCTTCCTCCTCGCGCACCGCGTGGATATCGTCGACGCGCTTTTTGACCCCACCGAGCGAGAGCGACGACGGCGAACACCACGCGTCGGCGACGCGGGCGGCGCGGCGCACGGCCGGTTTCGCCGACCCCCCGAGCATGACGGGCACGTCGTGGGCCGGTTTCGGTGTCACGGTCACGTCCGGCGAGACGTCGTGAAACTGCGCTTCGTAGTCGAGCGGACCGGGTGACCACGCCGCCCGACAGAGGTTCACCGCGTCTTCGAGTCGTTCGACTCGCTCGTCTCGCGGGACGCCGAAGGCGGCGAACTCGGCGGGGTTCGACCCGATGGCGAGTCCGAGCGTCGTCCGCCCGCCCGAGAGGTTGTCCACCGTCGCCACGTCCTCTGCGAGTCGGACGGCGTCGTACAGTGGGGCGAGTGCGATACACGTCCCCAGTTCGACGTCCTCGGTGACGGCCGCGAGCGCACCGAGTGCGGGCATCGTCCCGGCGAGGTAGTCGTCCTCCGCGAAGTGGTGTTCGGACACCCACGCGCTGTCGAGTCCGGCGTCGTCTATCGCCCGCCCGAGCGTCAGCATCTCGTCGTACACCTCGCTGGCCGACCGGTCGTCGTCGGGCCGTCGCTGGCAGGTGAACAGTCCCGTCCCGAGTTTCATACCGAACCCACCGGAGGTGCCGTATTAATAGTTAGGTACGGCGTGCGGAGCGTGCGACGCGCCCGGTCACTCGTCGGTCTTACTCCGCGGTGTGAGCGAGCATCTGCGCGACTACCACGTGCCGTTCACTCGCCGTTGCGGGTCTTGATGAGGAACTTCATGTCGCCTTCGAGGACGAGCGTCCCGTCCTGCTTCGTCATCTCCACTTCGATGACGACCAGTCCGGCGTCGTCGCGACTGCTCAACTCCTTCTGTTCGGTGACGACCATCGTCTGTGAGAGGGTATCGCCGATGAACACGGGGTTGGGGAGGTTCATGTAGTTCATCCCGAGGAAGGCGAGGGCCGTTCGCTCGACGATACCCGACCGGTAGACGAACCCCGTCGACTGGACGAACGTCATCGGGCCGTGCGCGATTCGCTGGCCGTACTGGGTGTCCTCGGCGTACTCGCTGTTGGTGTGCAGTTCCGTCCAGTCGCCCGACAGCGCCGAGTGCATCATGAAGTCCGCCTCGGTGACGGTTCGCCCGACGCTCTCGAACTCTTTGCCCTCTACGAAGTCCTCGAAGTAGTGCGGTTCGTAGCTGTATGCCATACACCACCCGTCGCCATCATCTGATAAAGTACTTTACATACCTATCGTTTCTGACAAACGGTGGCTACTTCCGGCGAGGCGACGACGGGGAGACGATGAGCAACGAGAGTGACGGGAGCGACGCAGCGAGTATTCGGGAACGCGCCGAGAGCGACCCGTTCTGCGAGACGGTCGGCGTCGAACTCGTCGACGTGACCGAGGGACGGGCCGAGACGACGCTCACCGTCGGCGAGCGCCACCTGAACTTCCACGGAACGCCCCACGGCGGCGCTGTGTATACGCTCGCGGACGCCGCGTTCGCGGCGGCCTCGAACAGCCACGGCGACGCGGCGTTCGCCCTGGAGACGAACGTCTCCTACCTCGCCGCCGCCGACGCAGGAGACACCATCCGGGCCGTCGCCGAGGAGACGCACCGGGGTGGGCGGACGGCCGAGTATCAGGTCGTCGTCAGCGACGGCGACGGAGGACGAATCGCCACCTTTCGCGGACGAGTGTACAGACCGGGGTAGCGGTTCCGCCGCCGGTAGAGAACGGTCGAGCGTGGGATTTGGTGAGGCGAGACGGAGTTGGGGTGGGGGGCTAACACCGCCGGCGCAGAGAGGAACGGGACACACCGACGACGGGACCCCGGCGACGAGAGAGGGTGAGTGGTGGGGAGGGGGTTCGGGGGAGGGGAGGAGAGCGGGAGACGAGAGCTATCAACGGTGGTCGTAGACGCGTTGGACTTTGCCCACTTCCGTCCGGGCGATACTGCCCGCTTCGACCAGCGTCAGGTCGTCGGGCGTGAAGGAGAGCACGTTCGACAGGCGCGTCAGGATGCGTTCGCGCACGTCGGCGACGGAGCCGTCGAACCCCTCTTCCAACTCGACGGTGAGTTCGAGCGTGTCGAGTTCGTCTTCTCGCCGCAGGTCGATACGGTAGTACGGCGCGACGTCGTCGAACTCCAAGACGACGGACTCTATCTCGCTGGGGTAGAGATTGACGCCGCGAACGATGAGCAGGTCGTCGGTCCGACCGGTGACGTTGTCCATCCTGACGGCGGTGCGACCGCAGTCGCACGTCTCGTAGTTCAGCGTCGTCAGGTCCCCCGTCCGGTACCGGAGGACCGGAACGGCCTGTTTCGAGAGCGTCGTCAGGACGAGTTCGCCCTCCTCGCCCTCCTCGACGGGGTCGCCCGTCGCTGGGTCGACGACTTCGGGGTAGAAGCGGTCCTCCCAGACGTGGAGGCCGTCCTGTTCGAGACACTCGATGGAGACGCCAGGGCCGACGATTTCGGAGAGGCCGTAGAGGTCGATGCCGGTCACCCCCAATCGTTCTTCTATCTCCTCGCGCATCGGTTCGGTGCAGGGTTCTGCGCCGAAGAGGACGGCCCGGACCGGCAGTTCTCGAACGTCGACCCCCATCTCCGCGGCCGTTTCGGCCAGGTAGAGCGCGTACGACGGAGTGCAGGCGATGGCGTCGGACTGCAGGTCCGCGAGCATCTCGACCTGTCGTTGCGTTCCGCCGCCGCCGGTGGGGATGACCGTCGCACCGATCTCCTCGATACCCTGATGGAGACCGAGGCCGCCGGTGAAGAGGCCGTAGCCGTAGGCGTTCTGCACCACGTCCTCGGAACCGATTCCCGCGGCGACGAGACAGCGCGCGACGGCGTCCGTCCACACGTCCAGGTCCGCCTGCGTGTAGCCGACTATCTTCGGTTTCCCCGTCGTCCCCGAGGAGGCGTGGATGCGCACCACGTCGTCCATCTCGACGGCGAACAAGCCGGTCGGGTACTCGTCGCGGAAGTCCTCTTTCGTCGTGAACGGGAGCTTTCGAACGTCGTCGACGTCTTCGACGTCCGCCGGAGAGACGCCCGCGTCGTCGAGGGCGTCTCGGTAGAACGGGACGTTCTCGTAGGCGTTCCGAACCGTCTCTCGTAGTCGCTCGGTCTGTATCTCCCGCAGGTCCTCGCGGGATGCGGTCTCGACGCTCCGATGTACCATACAGAAATCCGATGATTGAACGTGATAAAAGTGATGCGGTCGACCGAACGCGGTTACCCGGACGCGGGCGTCGGTTCGGACGGCGGAGGAGTCGGGCGAACGGTTATCACTCCCGCGCGCGGCGTCCACGCATGAAGGTAGCCGTACTCGGTGCGGGGACGATGGGTCACGGAATCGCGCAGGTGGCCGCGATGGCCGGACACGAGGTGACCGTCCGCGACGTCGAAGGGGAGTACGTCCGCGGCGGACTCGACGCCATCGAGGAGAACCTTCGCGGCGGCGTCGAACGCGGGAAGGTCGATTCGGAAACGATGGCGGAGACGCTCGGTCGCCTCGCCGGAACGACGTCGCTCGAAACCGCGGTAACCGACGCGGCGTTGGTCGTCGAAGCGGTACCGGAGGAGATGCGCCTCAAACGGGAGACGATGCGGGAGGTGGAGCGTCTCGTCGACGCGGAGACGCTCCTCGCGACGAACACGTCGTCGCTGTCGGTGACGGAGATTCTGAGTGCCCTCGACCGACCGGAACGCGGCGTCGGCCTGCACTTTTTCAACCCCGTCCACCTCATGTCGCTGGTCGAAGTCGTCGTCGCCGAACAGACGGACGGAGAGACGCTGGCGTTCGCCCGCGAGTTCGTCGACGAGGTGGGAAAGACGGCAATCGAAGTGAGAGACTCGCCGGGGTTCGCGTCCTCCCGACTCGGTATCACGCTCGGGTGCGAGGCGATGCGGATGGTAGAGGAGGGCGTCGCCTCCGCGACGGACGTCGACGCGGCGATGGAACTCGGCTACAACTATCCGATGGGTCCCCTCGAACTCGGCGACGTGGTGGGGTTGGACGTCCGACTCGACGTGTTGGAGTACCTCCGCGAGGAGTTGGGCGAACGGTTCCGGCCGCCGCAGGTTCTGAAGCGGAAAGTTCGGGCGGGAAAGCTGGGTGCGAAGACGGACGAGGGCTTCTACCGATGGGAAGACGGCGAGAAAGTCGGCGTCAGCGACGAGGCGGCGAGTCGGTGAATCGGCCCGTCGCAGGGGTGGGACCACATATATAAAACACCGATATAGACGGGTGAACGTATATCCTCGAAGGCACCCAGTTGTAGAACGAACGAGACGGCGGCGTGCCTCCGAGATAGCCCGACGCCGTGGACTCGGACCGACGGCACGCGGGCGTTCCGCCGTTCGTCGTCGGCCGTGCCCGCCCCGCGGCCCGCCGCGAGGCGGCGGCGAAGAGCGACTGCACCGCCACTATTCGTGACGCGACTATGCGTGTAATAGCGGCGCATCCGCCGGAAGACGTCGGTCGTGGCGACAGAGCAAAGTAGTCTCCCATGGAGGGAAGACGTGCATGATTAAACTGGTCAATCTCGTCTCTCGGAGAGAGGGGTACACCCACGAGGAGTTCGTCGAACGGTGGTTGGGCGAGCACACGGACATCGCAAAGGAGATGCCGGGGTTGAAGAAGTACACGACGAGCGTTCCGACGGACCCAGAGCGCTCCGAGTACGACGGCATCGTCGAACTCTACTTCGAGGACATGGCGGCGTTGTCGGCGGCGTTCGAGTCCGAGGCGGGCGAACGGACGAACGCCGACGCCGCGGAGTTCATCGACATGGAGGCGGGGCCGACGATGTACGTCGAGGAGACGGTACAGGTCGACGAGACGTAAGATGGACACGAGCGAACGACTCGTCGAGTCGCTGGAGAACCTCGGCGTCGAACGCGTCTTCGGCTACCCCGGCGGCCGCGTCATCGAACTGTTCGACCACTTCCCCGACTCGTCCATCGACGTGGTTCGCCCGCGCGACGAACGCGAGGCGAGCGTGATGGCCGAGATGCACGGCCGACTCACCGGCGACCCGGGCGTCCTCGTCGGACAGGGGCCGTGGATAGGCAGCCTCGGGACCATCGGACAGATGGAGGCGCGCCTCGCCTCGTCGCCGATGGTGGTCGTCACCGAGGCGTCCGAGCGCGGCGATTACTCCACCATCGCGCCGTACCAGCAGTCGCGCGGCGACTACGGTGGTCTCGAACTGCCGAAGATTCTCGACGCAGTGACGAAGGAACACTGGTTCCCGCGGACGCCGACGGAGACTGTGCGGAGTCTCCAGTTGGCGTTCAAGCACGCCGTCGCCGGGCGACCCGGGCCGACCGCCGTCGTCCTCGACGGCAACGCCGTCACCGCGGAGATGCCCGAGGACCCCATCCCGCCCGTCTGGGACGACGTGGCACAGACGCGGACGTGGACGGCGGCGCCGACGGCGCGCGACGTGGCGACGGCCGTCGAAGCGCTCGAATCGGCCGAACGGCCGGTGGTCATCGCCGGGAACGGGGTGCACGCCGCACGAGCGTACGACGAACTCGAAGCCGTCGCCGACCGCTACGACGCCGTCGTCGTCACCTCCTACCTCGGGAAGTCGACGTTCCCCGAGACGCATCGCCTCGCCGGTGGGGTCATCGGCTCGTTCGGCCACGAGGGGGCGAATCAGGTCGTCAGCGAAGCCGACGTGCTCCTCGTTGTCGGGTGTCGAATGAACCCGATGGACACGAACTGGCAGGCGCCCGAGTTCGTCCGCCCCGAGGAGCAGACGATAATCCACGCCGACATCGACGCGCGAAACGCCGGGTGGGTCTACCCGGCGGACGTGGGACTCGTCGGCGACGCCGCGGAGTCGCTGCGCGAACTCGCCGCCGCTGGCGAAGCCTCCAACGACTGGGCCGAGACGCGGGCCGCGGAAGCGAGAGCGTCGTTCCACGCGCCCGAGTGCGACTCGGAGGCGACGCCCGTCCTCCCGCAACGCGCCGCGAAGGAGATTTCGCGCGTCGTCGACGAGGACACCATCGTCACGGCTGACTCGGGAAACAACCGCTTTTGGCTCCTGAACTACCTCCAGACGCCCGCCGTTCGGACCTACTTCGGGAGCGGTGGCGTCGGCGGGATGGGGTGGGCGAACCCCGCCGCCGTCTCCGCGTCGCTGGCGACGGAGAAGGACGTCGTCGCCGTCGCGGGCGACGGCGGCTTTACGATGACGATGACGAGCGTCGAGACGGCCGTGGAGTACGGCGTGTCTCCGACGTTCGTCGTCCTCAACGACACCAGTCTCGGGATGGTGAGACAGATGCAACACGCCCCAGACGACATCGCGGGCGTGGAGTTTCACGACACCGACTTCGTGCGAGTAGCGGAGGCGTTCGGCGCGGAGGGCATCCGCGTGGCGTCGGGCGACGAACTGGCCGACGCCCTGCGCGACGGGAAGGCGAGTTCGACGCCGACGGTGATAGACGTGCGAATCGACCGCGACCAGGACATGGCGAAGACGCTCCAGTCGTCGTTCTACGCTTCAGTCGGCGGCCTTCACGAGTAGCGGCCACCGGTCGGGAAACACTTTTGCCCGCCGCCGCGGGACCTGTTCTGTATGTCTTCATCGACCGTGTTAGTCACGGGCGGAACGGGCTTCATCGGGTCGTACGTCGCGCAGGACCTCCTCGCGCACGGCCACAGCGTGGTCGCCTACGACCTGTCGACGGACACGCGCATCCTCGACAGACTCGGTATCGCCGACGAGGTGACCGTCCGCCGGGGCGACGTGACGGACGCGACGGACGTGGTCCGGGCGATAAAGGAGACGGGAGCGACGCACGTCGTCCACCTCGCCGCCCTCCTGACGACGACGGCGAGAGAGACGCCGCGGGGTGCCTTACGGGTGAACATCGAGGGGACGAACAACGTCTTCGAGGCGGCGCGGACGCTTTCGGAGCAGGTCGAACGCGTCGCGTGGGCGTCGTCGGCGGCGGTGTACGCGCCGCCGGCGAACTACGGCGACGACTTCGTCACCGAGTCGGACCTCGTCTACCCCGACACGCTGTACGGCGCGACGAAAGAGTACAACGAACACCAGGCTCGCGTCTACCACGAGGACTTCGGCGTCTCGCACGTCGGCCTCAGACCGACGGTCGCGTACGGCCCGTACCGCGAGACGGGCGGGTCGGCGTTCCTCGCGAACATCGTCGAGAAACCGGCGCTCGGCGAGTCGTTCAGCGTCGACTACGGCGACCAGGTCATCGACTGGCAACACGTCCGCGACATCGCGCAGGCGTTCCGACTGGCGGCGTTCGCCCCCGAGGAGGACCTCACACAGCGAGTCTACAACGTTCGCGGCGAGCTCGCGACGATTCGCGAGGCCGCAGACGTCGTGAGACGGATCCTTCCCGAGGCCGACCTGACAGTCACCGACGAAGGCGAACTGCCGTGGACGCAGCGACTCGACATGGCGAAGTCGCAGTCCGACCTCGGCTACGAACCGGAGTACGACCTCGAAGCGGGTTTTCGCGACTACATCGGCGTCCTCCGCGAGGAGAACGGGCTGGACCCGGTCTGACCCGCCGAATTCAGCCTTCGTCTCGCGTGAGACGGAGGATGTCGCGGATGTCCGATCCCGAGAGGAGGTCCACCAGGTCGGCCCCGGCGGCGTAGCGGGCGCGTTCGTCCGCCGTCAGGTACCGGTCGAGGTCACGGCCCGCGAGAGCGGTCTCTAAGCGGTCGTCGAGTTCGTCGAGGTCGTAGCCGGGTATCGACATACCGAGTAGTACGGTACCACGACACAAATACCGCCGCATCCGTCGGAAGGGGGACGGGTCGAACGAGGAGACGTTACTGCGTCTGCGAGTACTTCTCGACCCACTCGGGGAGACTGATACCCATGGCGGACTGCGTGATGGCGTTCGATGAGGCGGAGTTCGCACTCTTGACGAGTTCCGCTTCGAGCGTTCGAGTCGGAATCTCGCCGATGAAGTGCGGGATGGCGCGTTGGACGGCGAGGGAACAGCCCACTTCGTGCGCGAGGGCGTATCCGGACAGCGAGTGCGGCACCTCCTGCGTGGCGTACTCCGGGTCGGGGTCCGAGAGGAGTTCGTCGTCCACGAAGTCGACGTACTCGTAGCACTTGCCGACGTCGTGGAGGAGACACGCCGCGCGAATCACGTCGAAATCCGGGTCCGCGCCGTGGAAGTCGCGTTGTTCCTCGGCGCTTCTGACGGCGATTCGAGTGACGCCGCGGACGTGTTCGACGTTCGTCACCTCGTGGATGTTCCACGCGTAGGGGATGTCCTCGATGTCGCGCCATCCGCCGCGTTCGAGGCCGAGACACCACGCCTCGGTCACTCGTTTTCGGAGTTCTGCGTCGTCGACGTCGCCCAACTCGGGGAACGCCGCTTCGACCTGTGCGCGGTAGTCGGGGGCGTTCGCGTCTCCGTCGCTCATTCGTCCGCCGTCTCCTCGCCCGTCACGTCTTTCTGGACCGTCTCCCGTCCGACGAACCGCGGCCGGTCCGCGATGGAGAGGAAGTTGTCCACGTCCTCTCTCGGGGCGGCCGCCTTCGGGTGGTCCGGGTCGTAGTCGCGGGAGGACTCGTGGCCGAGTCCCGCGCGGAGTGCGTCGAGGCTCTCGAAGTACAGTTCCGCGACGCCGTCGAACTCGGCGTTCTCGGGGTCCGTCGGGACGACGCGCGCGTAGCGGACGACGCCCGGAATCTCTCTCGCGAGTGGGACGTGTTCGTTCGCCCAGTGGTCGAGAAACTCCTCGTGTGTCATCCCCGCTTTGCGGACGAGGAACGCGGAGTGTTTGTACAGACCCGTCGTGTCGCCGCCCGTCTCGTCTTTCTCGACGAACTCCTCGCCGATGAGTCGCGGGCGGTCCGCGATGGAGAGGAAGTTGTCAACGTCCGCTCTGGCCTCCTTCGCTCTCCCGCGGGCGGGGTCGTAGTCGCGCGAGCCTTCGCTCCCGAGGGCGTCGTGGAGTTCGTCGAGACTGTCGAAGTAGAGTTCGGCGATGCCGTCGAACTCCGACGCGTCGGCGTCCACCGGAAGGACAGTCTGGTAGCGGACGACCCCTTCGATGTCGCGGGCGATGGGCGTGTGGTTCGTCTGCCAGTAGTCGACGAACTCCTCGTGCGTCATCCCGTCCCGCCGGACGAGGAGGGCGACGTGTTTGTACATGGTATCGGCTCACGGTTCAGCACACCGCATCATAAATGGTGATGGACTGCTGGTGGCCCGCGGGACCGAAGACGGTGACTCGCCTCTCAGATAGCCCGGCGCGTCGTGAACACCAGTATCCCGGCGACGAGCAGACCGATGCCCCACCAGAAAGACGGGAACGGCAGGTACGCGAGGAGGAGCGTGACGATACCAGAGGTGATGAGCGACCAGCCGATAGTGTCTCGAAAACTCATACGATACCTCACTCGCGGGAGTCTGGTAAAGACGGCGGCCGAACGAACGGCGAGAGACGGACTGACGCCCGATAGTGGATAATTTAATGTGCAGGACGGGAGTCCGTACGGACGATGCCTCTCCGCGAACGCGACTTCATGAGTGGGACCCGTGGCACGATGGCCGTCGACTGGGAGGAGCGAATCGACGTGAAACGGATGCGCGAGGAGCGAAAAGAGAGAGCGCTCGAACGGATGCGCGACGCGGGACTGGGGAGTATGCTCCTCGTCGACGACCCGAACATCCGCTACGTGACCGGACTGGCGATGACGGGTGGGTCGGGCGCCGACCACTACTCGCTGCTGTTGGAGGACGGTGCCGTCGTCCACTGGGACACGGCTGACCACGCCTCGAACGAGCGATACAACTGCCCGTGGTTGAACGATATCCGGTACGCCTGCCCCGGACTGGGCAACGTCCCGCGGGCGTCCGGGAGCGACTCGGCCCGGTCGTTCCTCCTCGACAAGATGGCACAGACCGTGGTGGACGCCCTCGAAGAGTACGGCCTGTCGAACGAACCGATGGGACTGGACACCGGAAACGGCGGACTCGTCTCGGCGTTCGAGTCGAAGGGCGTCGACGTCCGAACCGACGACTGTACCGCGGTGATGGAGGACGCGCGGAAGACGAAGACCAGAGACGAAATCGAGTGTCTCCGACAGGTCGCCGCCATCTGCGAGGCGGGCTTTCAGACCATCGTGAACGAGGCGGAAGTCGGAAAGCGCGAGTCCGAGGTGTGGGGCGACGCCGTCCGCGAACTGTGGCGGCACGGCGCGATGGTGCAGGGGGGGTATCTCACCTCCGGGCCGAACACGTGGCCGAAGCATCAGGCGAACACCACCGACAGGTCGATTCGGCCCGGTGACCTCGTCTACGCCGACTTCTACAACGTCGGCTACCTCGGCTACCGGTCGTGTTACTACCGGACGTTCTCGATGGGCGAACCGACGCGAGAGCAAGAAGAGGCCTACGAGACGGCCCGCGAGAACCTCTACGCGGTGTTAGAGGAGATAGAACCGGGGAAGACGACGGCCGAGATAGCGCGGGCGTTCCCCGACATGGCAGGCGAACACGCCGACTGGTACGGCGCGGACGAGCACTGGCAGTTGACGACGAACCACTGGGCGCACGGACTCGGGTTACAACTGTACGAAGTCCCCCTCGTCTGGCGGGGTCTGTCGCCCGACCACCCCATAGAGATAGAGGAAGGGATGACGATGGCCGTCGAGACGCAGGAACCCGCGGGACGGCAGGGCGTCCGCGTCGAGGAGATGGTCGTCGTCCGGTCCGACGGCGTCGAACTGCTGAGTCAGTGGCCCGTCGAAGAGATAACCGTCATCGACTACTGACGGCCGATTCCGGAGGTGGCCGCGTCGCGACGGGGTGCCGCGGCCCCGACAGTTATGACTCGTCCGGACGTGCCTCGACGTAGAGGATATCACCGTGCAAAGCGTCAACCCATACACCGAGTCCATCGTAGAGGAGTACGACGAACACGACGAGGAGGACGTCGAGGCGGCGTTGTCACGGGCGGCGGAGACGTTCGAGGAGTGGCGAGCGACCTCGCTCACCGAACGACGCGGACTGCTCACGGACGCGGCGGACGTCCTCCGCGAGAGAGAGGAGAAGTACGCCGAGTTGATGACAGAAGAGATGGGAAAACCCATCACCGAGGCGCGGTCGGAGGTCCAAAAGTGCGCGTGGGTGTGTGACTACTACGCCGAACACGCCGCCGAACACCTGCAGGAGAAGACGGTGCAGGGGCCGGAGGACGCCGAGACGTACGTCCGATACGACCCGCTCGGACCCATTCTCGCGGTCATGCCGTGGAACTTCCCGCTCTGGCAGGTGTTCCGATTCGCGGCCCCGCATCTCACCTCGGGGAACGTCGGACTCCTGAAGCACGCCTCGAACGTGCCCGGATGCGCGAAAGCCATCGAAGAAGTGTTCCGCGACGCGGGCTACCCGGAGGGAGTCTTCCAGAGCCTCCTCGTCGGCTCCGACCTCGTCGAGGAAATCATCGAGGACGACAGGGTGCGCGCCGTCACCCTGACCGGAAGCGGCCCCGCGGGTCGGTCCGTCGCAGAACAGGCCGGCAAGAACCTGAAGAAGAGCGTCCTCGAACTCGGTGGGAGCGACCCGCACATCGTCTTGGACGACGCCCCGATAGCGGAGGCGGCCGAGACGGGTGCCAGAGCGCGGACCATCAACTCCGGGCAGTCCTGTATCGCCGCGAAGCGGTTCATCGTCCACGACGCCGTCTACGACGAGTTCGTCGACCGGTTCGTCTCCGAGATGGAGGCGTTGCAGATGGGCGACCCGAAAGACGAAGACACCGACGTGGGACCGCAGGCCCGCGAGGACCTGATGGAGGAACTGCACGAACAGGTGGAAGACTCCGTCGAGATGGGCGCAGAAGTCAGACTCGGCGGCGAACCCGAAGACGGCGAGGGCTACTTCTACCCGCCGACGGTACTGACGGACGTCCCCCGCGACTCGCCCGCGGGATGCGAGGAACTGTTCGGACCCGTCGCCTCCGTCTTCCGCGTCGAGAGCGAGGCCGAGGCCGTCGAACTCGCGAACGACTCGCAGTACGGTCTCGGGGGGAGCGTCTGGACGACGAACCTCGAACGCGGCAAGGGCGTGGCCGCGCGCGTCGAGTCCGGCGCGGTGTTCGTCAACGAACTCACGAAGTCGGACCCGCGACTCCCCTTCGGCGGCGTGAAAGACTCCGGATACGGCCGAGAACTGGGCGTCGAAGGAATCCACGAGTTCGTCAACAGAAAGACGGTGTTCGTCCAACACGGCGTCGGCGACGAGTGAGAAAGCGTCCCGCGAGACGCCCGCATTCGGCGGACGACGCCCGACTCAGATATCGGTCGGGACGATAGACCGCACCGAGAGCGTCTCCTCGCACTCGGGACAGCGTTCGACGCGCGCCGCCCCGTAGACGTCGCAGTGATACGCCGCGTCCCCACCAGCGCCCAACAACAGCCCACACGACGGACACGGTTTCGGTCCGGAGTCGGTACGACCGAAGAGGCGAGCGAGCGGCCGGGACGCGATTTGTAGCATCGTGCTACCGTGCACCACGGAGACTAATAATCCTTTAGGTCACGAACCGGTCGACAGAGAGCGACGGGTGTGAGGGTGTAGACGCGTCAGGACCGCGGCGAGACCGGAATCTCGTCGCCGCAAGCCGGGCAGTGGACGTGGTCGTTCGGGTCGTCGGACGCGCGGACGGCGAATCTCTCCAGCAGTTGCTCGCGGAGAACCGCGCCGCAACTCTCGCACTCGGTGCGGCCGAGCGAAGACGACTGCCCGTCGCTAGACATCGGCGGTCACCTCCGGAGCGACCTCACCGCGGCGACTGACGAGCGACCGGTCGGAGGCCGTGAACAGCGGGAACTGCTCCACGCCAGCGACCAACGAGAGCCGGTTCGTCTGGCGGTCCCACTCGACGAGTCCGGCCGTCTCCAAGATGGGAAGGTGGGCGTGGTGAAGCGAGAGCATCACGTCGTCCGGCGTCCCGCACTCGGACCGGTCGTTCTCGTCCGCCGCGATGCGGGCGGCGGCCGTCGCTACGTCCATCTCCTCCTCGTCGCAGAGGAGTCCGAGGAGGATACGTCGGCGATGGGAACTCAGCGCCTCGAACGCCGCGTCCCACGTCAACGACACGTCGTCGTCGGACCGAGTGTTGTACACGGACATACACGACTTCTCTGCTATCTCTCCATGAGACTGGTGCTTGACGGAACAAGCTATTCATATACTAATTCTTCTCACCGGGAGAAGACGTTCGTGCAGAAATTGGATGAAAAATGTGAAACACGAGTGCATCAAACCTGGTCTCAGTCGATTCGGTACGAGAAAACGAAGAAGAACGGACCCTCGACTCGCGGTCGGACGCGGCAGACGACGAACTACGTCCGAAACGACCGTTCGATAGAATCGATTAGAGACGGTAGTACACACCGACGAATCAGGAAAAACTCGGGAGGAAGACGGCAGTCGGTCAGGTAGGCCCAAATTTCCGTACAGAAGCGCACAGAACGGATAATAAAAGAGAAGAAAAAGAGAGATTCGAGCCGTCGAAAATAAAAGCGAGTCGAGAGACGACGAGTTTGTACAATGAGAAAAGATTCGGTCGAGAACACGTACAGCCATTACATACATACAACTGTGAGAGAAATTCAGTCCCCGATACTTTTCGGATTGAGAGAGTAGACACGACCAGTTGGACAGGTATGGTTAGCATACAGTAGTTAATTCGTGTATTTAACAGGTTGTAAACGAAGTACGATGGTGAGCGAAGCCACGGAGAGAACTCCTATCGCCGTCGTACGCTATTCTCGGTGAAACGAATCGAAAATCTGGACAGAACGACGAGACCGGCGAGGCGAAGACCCGAAGAACGGGACTGAGAAGACTAAACATGTCGTTTAGGGGTCAGAAAACACGTCCGGAAAGCTCCGAAGACGGGTCGAGACCAGACCGCTGGCGGTTCGAACAGTTCTGTGCTCTCAAGAATCGAGAACGGACGAGCGGAGACCACCAATCGAGAGCGGCGACGACAGTGGCCCTATAACCAAACCCGTTCCGAGCGTAGCGAGAAGACGCGATGAGCCATGGAGATACGGATCAGCCACGGTGTACGCAGTGTGGTTCTCCGCTAACCCGCGCGGCGACCGGGACGATGACCCTCTCTGCGACGACCCTGTGTCCAGACTGTGACCGAAGCGGGTAATCGCACCCGCTGATTTCGCGATTTTTTCGCTCCCGAGAACACGAACGACCGATAGTCGAATAGTGGTGACGCACGCAGGCGCCTCGGCCGACCCCGTGATGCCGATGTGAACTCGGAATCGAGTGACGGAACCGATATGTCCGTATTAAGCGACGGAGTGGCACGATAACTATGTGGTACAATCGTGTAGGTATCGTATGGACGCGAACGACCGATTCGGACACGAGCGAAGGAGTCGCCAGTGAGTACCCGAGAGGAGGCGCGTTACACCCCGCAAGAAAGCGTCGGCGGCGGTCAGTCCGCGACGTGGTACGAGCGAGAGGTGCCGGGAATCGTCACCGGTCTGGTGGAGTCGGGCGGACTCTCGGACGAGGCGGCCAGCACCGCGTGGGCACTCGTCGCCGAGGGCCGAACGCGCGCCGCCCTCGAGTTCGCGCTGAAAGCAGTAGACGCCTCCTAATTCGGCGCCGAAACGCCGTAGTCAACAAATAGATTTTC
>NZ_FOYS01000008.1 GCF_900115785.1 Halogeometricum limi | reverse complement strand
CGCCCTTATGGGAACGGACGCGCTACGTTCAAATCCGAAGAAATGAGGATTCCACCCCTGCGGTCCGCCGTACAAGATGGAATCTGATGTTAGCCTTGGTAGTTCGGTGCCACCCGTTCGGTGACACCGAGCACCACGAACGGACCACGCAATGGAGATGACTCGACATACGTCGAGATCATCCCGCCAAACCCTCCTGGCACACGCCAGGAACCCATTCCGGTTGATCCTGCCGGAGGCCATTGCTATCGGAGTCCGATTTAGCCATGCTAGTTGCGCGAGTTCATACTCGCAGCATATAGCTCAGTAACACGTGGTCAAGCTACCCTGCAGAGACGAATAACCTCGGGAAACTGAGGCTAATACGTCATACTGGTCCCACGCTGGAATGCCGGGACCCACAAACGCTCCGGCGCTGCAGGATGCGGCTGCGGCCGATTAGGTAGACGGTGGGGTAACGGCCCACCGTGCCGATAATCGGTACGGGTTGTGAGAGCAAGAGCCCGGAGACGGAATCTGAGACAAGATTCCGGGCCCTACGGGGCGCAGCAGGCGCGAAACCTTTACACTGCACGCAAGTGCGATAAGGGGACTCCGAGTGCGAGGGCATATAGTCCTCGCTTTTGTGAATCGTAAGGTGATTCACGAATAAGAGCTGGGCAAGACCGGTGCCAGCCGCCGCGGTAATACCGGCAGCTCAAGTGATGGCCAATCTTATTGGGCCTAAAGCGTCCGTAGCTGGCCGTGAAAGTTCGTCGGGAAATCCATCCGCTCAACGGATGGGCGTCCGGCGAAAACTTCACGGCTTGGGACCGGAAGGCTCGAGGGGTACGTCCGGGGTAGGAGTGAAATCCTGTAATCCTGGACGGACCGCCGATGGCGAAAGCACCTCGAGAAGACGGATCCGACAGTGAGGGACGAAAGCTAGGGTCTCGAACCGGATTAGATACCCGGGTAGTCCTAGCCGTAAACAATGTTCACTAGGTGTGGCACAGGCTACGAGCCTGTGCTGTGCCGTAGGGAAGCCGAGAAGTGAACCGCCTGGGAAGTACGTCCGCAAGGATGAAACTTAAAGGAATTGGCGGGGGAGCACTACAACCGGAGGAGCCTGCGGTTTAATTGGACTCAACGCCGGACATCTCACCAGCTCCGACTACAGTGATGACGATCAGGTTGATGACCTTATCACGACGCTGTAGAGAGGAGGTGCATGGCCGCCGTCAGCTCGTACCGTGAGGCGTCCTGTTAAGTCAGGCAACGAGCGAGACCCGCACTCTTAATTGCCAGCAGCAGTTTCGACTGGCTGGGTACATTAGGAGGACTGCCGCTGCCAAAGCGGAGGAAGGAACGGGCAACGGTAGGTCAGTATGCCCCGAATGAGCTGGGCTACACGCGGGCTACAATGGCCGAAACAATGGGTTGCAACCCCGAAAGGGGGCGCTAATCTCCGAAATTCGGTCGTAGTTCGGATTGAGGGCTGAAACTCGCCCTCATGAAGCTGGATTCGGTAGTAATCGCATTTCAGAAGAGTGCGGTGAATACGTCCCTGCTCCTTGCACACACCGCCCGTCAAAGCACCCGAGTGAGGTCCGGATGAGGCCATCGCAAGATGGTCGAATCTGGGCTTCGCAAGGGGGCTTAAGTCGTAACAAGGTAGCCGTAGGGGAATCTGCGGCTGGATCACCTCCTAACGATCGGGACTGGGGCGACGCCCCAGCCCACCTTTGGCAACTCCGTTCACGTGCTCACTATCGCCGAACGGGCACCTTAGAACTACCAAGGCTAACACGGGCCCATAGCTCAGCGGCAGAGCACCTCCTTTGCAAGGAGGAAGCCCTGGGTTCAAATCCCAGTGGGTCCATACTCTCCGGGAATCATTCACTCCAATCCGAGTCCCTTAAGTGGGACCGGACGAGAGAATGAAACCCGAAGACAACCGATGCACTATCCCGCGAGAGCGCGGATAGGAAGGGTTCGACGGACGCTCCGATCACCCTCGGACGTTCGATGACGACCGTATGTACGCGTGCAATCCAGACGCCCACTGAACCCGTTTTACCGGGACACGTGGACGTCCGATACAACTGTAACTGGCTACTGTACTGGCTGGTGAATGGCTCGGCTCGAGAGCCGACGAAGGACGTGCCAAGCTGCGAAAAGCCTGAGGAAGCTGCATGGAAGCGAAGAACTCAGGATCTCCGAATGGGAATCCCTACAACAATTGCTTCGCGCAATAGGGAACGTTCCGAATTGAAACATCTTAGTAGGAACAGGAACAGAAATCAATCCGAGATGTCGTTAGTAACGGCGAGTAAACGCGACACAGTCCAAACCGAATCCGCAAGGAAATGTGGTGTACGGACATCCTATAACGGCTCTCAACCTCACGAGAAGTCTCCTGGAAAGGAGCGTGATACAGGGTGACAACCCCGTATCGTGAGCGAGAGAACCCGAGGTTGTTCCAGAGTAGCGGGGGTTGGATATCCCTCGTGAATATCGCAGGCATCGACTGCGAAGACTAAACACTCCTCGAGACCGATAGCGAACAAGTAGCGTGAGCGAACGCTGAAAAGCACCCCGAAAAGGGCGGTGCAATAGGGCCTGAAATCAGTCAGTGATAGAGCGACGGGGCATACAAGGTCCTCGGAAAAACGACCGTGGGGCGACCCACCAGTAGGAATCCGAGGAAGCCGGTGTTCCGTCGTACGTTTTGAAAAACGAACCAGGGAGTGCACTTACTTGGCGAGTCTAACTAGAGCATCTAGGAAGGCGTAGGGAAACCGACAAGGCCGCAGCATTGCGAGGGCCGCCGTGTTCAAGCGCGGGGAGTCAAGTGGGTGCGACCCGAAACCAGATGATCTACACGAAGGCAAGACGAAGCGTGGCGAAAGCCACGTGGAGGTCTGTTAGGGTTGGTGTCTTACAATACCCTCCCGTGACCTGTGTGTAGGGGTGAAAGGCCCATCGAATCTGGCAACAGCTGGTTCCAGCCGAAACATGTCGAAGCATGACCTCAACCGAGATAGTCTGCGAGGTAGAGCGACCGATTGGGAGACCCGCCTCCGAGAGGAGTCGGCCTCCCTGTCGAACTCCAAACTTGCAGACGTCGTAGACGTTGGGAATCCGGACTGCGGGGTAAGCTTGTGGTCCGTGAGGGAGACAACCCAGAGCCGGGTTAAGGTCCCCAAGTGTGGATTAAGTGTGATCGAAGGTTGTCTCGAGCCCTAAACAGCCGGGAGGTGAGCTTAGAAGCAGCTACCCTCTAAGAAAAGCGTAACAGCTTACCGGCCGAGGTTCGAGGCGCCGAAAATGATCGGGACTCAAATCCACCACCGAGACCTGGCGGCAGGCAACACGCCTGACCCAGTAGGCTGGCACACTGTACGGGTGGAAGCACGGGCGAGAGTTCGTGTGGACCGTTCAGTGACGAAAATCCTGGTCACAGTAGCAGCGAGAGTCGGGTGCGAACCCCGACGACCTTACGAGTAAGGGTTCCTCGGCACTGCCAATCAGCCGAGGGTTAGTCGATCCTAAGTCTCACCGTAACTCGAATGAGACAAATGGGAAACTGGTTAATATTCCAGTACCACCACCACTCAAAGCCGACGCTTTGGGAAACATCGAACCGGGCCTTCGCCCGGTCGAACCGGAGAACTTCGTGGAAGCCGTAACGGCACGAAGCGAACGAATTCCGGGATAGCGCAAGTCGATGGTACCTAGAGCCCGTGAAAAGGCGAGGTGTGTGCTCGTACCGAGATCCGACACAGGTACTCTGGCGGAGAAAGCCAAGGTCTGTCGGGATCAACCGACGTTAGGGAATTCGGCAAGTTAGTCCCGTAAGTTCGCGATAAGGGATGCCTGCTCTTGATCGAGCAGGTCGCAGTGACTCGGGCGCTCCAACTGTCTAGTAACAACATAGGTGACCGCAAATCCGCAAGGACTCGTACGGTCACTGAATCCTGCCCAGTGCAGGTATCTGAACACCTAGTACAATAGGACGAAGGACCTGTCAACGGCGGGGGTAACTATGACCCTCTTAAGGTAGCGTAGTACCTTGCCGCTTCAGTAGCGGCTTGCATGAATGGATCAATGAGAGCGCCACTGTCCCAACGTTGGGCCCGGTGAACTGTACGTTCCAGTGCGGAGTCTGGAGACCCCCAAGGGGAAGCGAAGACCCTATAGAGCTTTACTGCAGGCTGTCGCTGGGACGTGGTCGCTGATGTGCAGCATAGGTAGGAGCCGTTACACAGGTACCCGCGCTAGCGGGCCACCGAGGCATCATTGAAATACTACCCGTCAGTGACTGCGACCCTCACTCCGGGAGGAGGACACCGGTAGCCGGGCAGTTTGACTGGGGCGGTACGCGCTCGAAAAGATATCGAGCGCGCCCAAAGATTTCCTCACGCGAGTCGGAAACTCGTGGAAGAGCGCAAGAGCACACGGAAGTCTGACAGTGTCATTCCCAACGAGTGACGCTGACGCGAAAGCGTGGTCTAGCGAACCTACGAGGTCCCTCAATGGGACCCGTAGATGACAGAAAAGCTACCTTAGGGATAACAGAGTCGTCACCGGCAAGAGCACATATCGACCCGGTGGCTTGCTACCTCGATGTCGGTTCCCTCCATCCTGCCTGTGCAGAAGCAGGCAAGGGTGAGGTTGTTCGCCTATTAAAGGAGGTCGTGAGCTGGGTTTAGACCGTCGTGAGACAGGTCGGCTGCTATCTATTGGGGGTGTTACGGTACTTGACGAGAACGATCGTATAGTACGAGAGGAACTACGATTGGTTGCCGCTGGTGTATCGGTTGTCCGAGAGGGCAGATGCCGAGTAGCTACGCAACACGGGGTAAGAGCTGAACGCATCTAAGCTCGAAACCCACTTGGAAAAGAAGTACCACTACGGACACTCGTAGAAGACGAGTTCGATAGACTCGGGGTGTACGCGCCGAGGCAACGAGGCGTTTAGCCCACGAGCACTAACAGTCCATAGCCACATTCATACATCATCGGTCCGCGTCACGTGGACCGGTAAAGCGGGTTCAGGCGTTAACTGGATTGCACGCATTCACACATACGGTTAGAAGAACCACCAACGACTGGTGTTTAAACGATGGTTCGATTCCATCGGTTGGCGTTAAGGCGGCCACAGCGGCGAGGCAACACCCGTACCCATCTCGAACACGGAAGTTAAGCTCGCCAGCGTGGCAGTCAGTACTGGAGTGTGCGAACCTCTGGAAACGCTGCTTCGCCGCCTGCCACTCATACTATAGTCGACGCCCGCACGGGAGCGCCCGTGCGGGCGTCTTCCATTTCGAACGGCAGAGTACGGAGAGTCGCAGGCTCGTCCGCGCCTCGACTCACGAACACGCAGACCGCTAGGCTTAAGCGCACGACAGAACTACTCGAAACCGCGCCAAGGTGGCAGAGTTCGGCCCAACGCATCCGCCTGCAGAGCGGAACCCCCGCCGGTTCAAATCCGGCCCTTGGCTCTTTTCACCGAGTGAAGCGAGGTGTGAGAGACGTCTCGCGTGGTCGACCTGCGGTCACCCCGCTCTCTGCTTCGAATCCGACCCGTGACGCTCCGTTCCGTCGAAATTCGACTGGACGAGAGCGGATCGACGGCGTTCGACGCGCCGACCAGGACGCCTGACGAAACGATAACCGTTATACGCCATCTATTCTTTGCTAAAACCATGCAACGACGCGCCGCGGCTCTCTACGTCGCGCTCTTCGTGGTCATCGGTGCGGCTTCGTACTCGCTCATCGCGACGGCGGAGACGCCCCACATAGAGTTCCAGAACCCGGACTACGAACTCTCGAGCGGTGAGTCGTTCGAGGCCGGGTCGCAGACGTACAACGTACAGGAGATAAGCGCCGAAGTCGAGTCGGGCGGACACGGTGGCGGGAGCAGTCTCGTCCGGTCCGGCACGCTCAACTACACGAACCAGTCCGCACGGTACACCGAGACGTGGGAGAACAACTCGACGGTGACCATCGAAGACGTCGAGTGGACCGTCCTCGTCCCCGAAGACGAGAACGCCACGCAGTTCACCCTCCGCGAGGACATCAACGAGACGGCCGTCCTCCAGCAGGACCCGAACGCCGACGACGAGATGGTGACCCGGAACGGGACGCCGCACGTCGTCATCGAGGACAACGGAACGACGCGTCTCGTCCCCGCGGGCGACTACTTCGACGACCCGCAGACGCGGCAGTACAGCGAGGGCGACACGTTCGACTACGAGGGCAACCAGACGACGGTCGACACGGTCGGATCGAGTGCCGTCCAGGTGTCCTGGAACGCGCCGCGGACGAACACCATCGAGGTGGCCAGCCACGGAAACGTGACGCTCGGTGACCAGACGTACCTCGCGCATTTCCCGAACAACGAGACGCTACAACTCACCTCCGACTTCGAGAGCTACAACGCACAGACCGAACGGATAGAGACGTTCCACACGCACGAGAGCGGTCTCTGGGGAGTCAGCATCATCTCGTTCCTCACCGCGGTCCTCCTCGTGGGCATGGCGTACATGCCGTCGCGGTACTGAACGCGACCCCCGGTTTCCGCTCGGTCTTTTCGGACGCGAAACGCTCCGTACGGTGAGCGTCCGGTCAGTCCGAGAGCGGGAGCACGTCTGCGCTCTGCACGCGGTCGTCCTCCGCGAGGTAGTACAGTCGTTTCCGCGCGTCCTGAATGCAGAGCCGTTCTTCGACGATGTCTGCATCTCTGAGTCGGTCCAGCGCGTACCGGACGGTCCGCGTCGGTAACAGTGAGTTGTCGGCCAACTGCCTTTGCGTCAGTGGTCCATCATGTTCTAACACTTTGTAGACCAGCTTCGAACTCGGGGGCATCTCGCGTAGGCTACCGGGAACCTCCTCGGTCATGTCTCCGTCGAGGGAGCGAACGGCCCCATTCGCTTCGGAGTTGTGCGGTGTCCTCGCACGACCTACGCAGTCACGCGTTCGCGGGGGTTCCGAGACGCCGCAAGGGCCGTCGAATCAGCGAGTCTCGTCGGGGTCCGTCGGGTCGGCGATCCAGTTGTAACAGCGGAACTGCGTCGGGTCTCGGTCGTCGGTGAGCATCGCGCGGGGAACGAACCCGGTACCGCCGCGAGCGCCCGCTTTCGGCGCGTCCGCGTCTCCGGTGAGCATCACTTTCGCGTCCATGGTGAACGTCACCTCGAACGTGCCGCGGTACTCCTCGTCGGGGTCGAACGACATCGACACCGCTCGCGGACGGACGCCGAGCGTCGCGTGCCTGTCGGGTGACTCGACGGCCACGTCGTGGCTTCCGATTCCTCCGGCGAGTTCCGAGACCCACTCGCGCATCTCCTCGGGAGTGAGGTCCCGTTCGAGGTCGAACCCGCCACGCGGGGTCATCGCTCCGTCGTCGAACGCGAACGTCGGGTACTGGAGGTCGGCCTCCGAGAGCGCGTCGGGTGCCGGTTCGATGGTGTCGCAATCGGTCGGGTCTCCCTCGCTCGCCTCCGGCGACTCCTCGCAATCTCCGTCCATATCAGACCCTCTCGACGCGGGGTGACCACTGTTTCGGACGCGCGTCGACCGCGAGGTACCAGATAGAAGAGGCAGGGCGCCGTAGCACCGGGCGTGTCCGACCATATCGACGATAGCTCACCGCCGGCCGAAATCGACGACACGCCGACCGTCTCCTGTTCGCGGTGCGACCACGAGTGGGACCTGACGTACGAACTCGACGATTTGGAGGTCGGAAACCAGTCGTTCGAACAGTTCGCACTCGACCACATGCGTCACACGGGACACTTCCCCGACGGCATCTCGACGTGGATGGCGTCCTGTCGACGCTGCCGCGACGCCGAACAGTTCCTCTCGGAACGCCCGGCGCGGCGGTGGGCCGAGACGCACGCGCGGCACACGCGACACGCGGTCGAACTCGAACACGCCGACGAGGAGTCGACGACGGTCACGCCCGAGTGACGGCGGCCACCGGGCGGCGACGGGACGAAGCCGTCGCTCGTCGGTTCGGTAGTGCGTCGAAGAACGTCTCCCGGCCACGGGAGAGACACATCAGTCGATGTGGCCTTCCATCCGAAGCTGCTCTGCGTCCTGGTCGCTGTAGCGCCACTCGATGTTGGCTTTCTCGTCCTGCCAGTCCCACGGTTCGACGAGGACGACGTCGCCCTCGTTGATCCACGTTCGGTACTTCATGCGGCCGGGGATGCGGCCCATCCGCTCTTTCCCGTCTTGACACCGGACGCGGACGTGGTTTCCGCCGTTGTGTTGTGTTACGACCGCGAACAGTTCGTCGTCGTTGGGCATTCGGAGGTTCCGACGCCCGCTTGACTCGTCACTCATATGCGTACACTACAAGACTCGCACGTTTAAGCCATTGGTGATGCGTGGTCCCTCACAGCACGACCGAACGCGAGCGCCCCACGACCCAGAAAACGCGGTCGTTGCGGCGTCTCGTTACGGTGTGAACGCTCTGAACGTGTCTCGTTCCAGTGACTTCGACTCGACTTCGGTGAGGCCGACGCCGGTGAAGATGTCGTGCCAGTCCCGGTAGTAGAGCGGAAAGTCGTCTTCGACGTAGTTCACGTTCGGGCCGTCCGTCCGTTCCTCGTCGTCCGTCTGTTCCTCGTCGCCCGTCCGTCCCGCGTCGTCCGTCTCACTGTCGGCGTCGGACCGTCTTCCGGCCTCACCCTCGTCGCTCATCTCCTCGTTCTCGACGGTGACGAGGAGCGTTCCGGTGACGCGGGCGAGTTCGTCGAACACCCACCGAGCGTCCGGGTGGAGGTGTTGGAGCGTCTCCACGGAGTAGACGACGTCGAAGGCGTCGTCGTCGAGTCCGCGGACGACGGACTCGATGGAGTCGTGGTAGAACGTGCCCGTCTCGGCGAGTTCGGGGTACGTCTCGTCCATCACCTCGAACGCCTCGCCGTTTATCTCGACGCCCGAGACGTTCTCGTACCCCTGTTCGAGGAGGTGTGCGAGGTGTCGGCCGGAACTGCACCCGAGTTCGAGAATCGTGGGGCCGGACGCCGAATCGTCGTCAGCGTCGGCATCGGCGTCGGCGTCGTCGCCGTCACCGACGTATCTGTCTATCGTGGCTGCGAGCAACTCGCTCGTCTCGTTTGGCCCGTAGTAGGCGTAGTACTCCGGCGAATACGCACCCGAACGCGCCGTCCACCGTCGGTGAACGTCGTTAGAATCCACTGCGCCGACGTTGGAGCGCCGCCGGTAAAGCCCCGTCGCACCGGCCGTCGGACCGTCGGTTCCCGCGAGACGTACTCACTCGGCCGGGAGCGACCCGGAGACGACCGCTCCGCCCTTGAGAACGGCCGTCGGGTGGTTCAGGCGCGTCAGGTCTTCGGTCGGGTCGCCCTCGACGACCAACAGGTCGGCGTACGTTCCCGGTTCGAGCGTGCCCGACCCCTCCAGTCCGACCACGTCGGCGGCCGTCTGAGTCATCGCGCGGATGGCTTCCTCGGCGCTCATCCCGTACTTCGCCATGAACTCGACTTCGGTCGCGTTCGCGCCGTGGTAGTTGAACGGCGTCCCCGCGTCGGTGCCGCCCGCGATGCGGACGCCCGCATCGACCGCCATCTCGAACGATTCGAGGTGACGTTCGTACACGTCCCGCGTCTTGCGCGCGGCGTCTTCGGTGGCCGTCTCGATGTTGCGGACGATGTGGTACGGCGCGGAGAGCGTGGGGACGAGCGTCGCGTCGTGCGCCGCGAACAGTTCGACCGTCTCCTCGTCCAAGAACGTCCCGTGTTCGACGGTGTCGACACCCGCTTCGAGGGCGACGCGCGCGCCCGCCGCCCCGTGGACGTGGGTCGCCGCGTGGACGCCGCGACGATGCGCCTCGTCGACGAGTGCGTGTACCTCCGCCTCGGTCATGGCGACGGCGTGCGGGTCGCTCCCGGGCGTCGTCACCCCGCCGGTGGTCATGAACTTGATGAAGTCCGCGCCGAGTTTGACCTGTTCGCGGACGGCGCGGCGGGCGTCGTCGGCACCCGTTATCTCGCGGCCGAGGTGGTGTCCGTGCCCGCCGGTGACGGTGATAGACCGGCAGTTCGCCACCGTCCGCGGCCCCGGGACGTCGCCCGCCTCGATGGCGTCTCTGACGTGGACGTCCACGTCGCGCGCGCCCATCACGCGGACGCCGGTGACGCCCGATTCGAGCGTCCGCCGCGCGTTCCGCGCCTCCGCGAGTGCGAGTTCCGCGTCGGTCATCCCGACGACGTCTTCGACGCTCCGTTCGCCCGACAGCGAGAAGTGCACGTGCGCGTCGACCAGTCCGGGGAGTACCGCGTACCCCGGAAGCGACCGAACCGCGTCGTCCCCGTCGTCCGTCTCGGCCAGCACCGTCTCCGCGTCGCCGACGGCCGTAATCGTCTCCGTCTCCTCGTCGAACGCGATGGCGCCCGTTCGCGTCTCGCCGCGGTCGACGAGCGTCACGTCCCGCAGAATCATGTCCGTACTCGCTGACGACGATAAGTAAATCTGTCCGAATCGGTCTCGACAGGCCGTCTACAGTTGGTCTTTCCAGGGCCAGTCCTTCTCGCCGCCCCACGGCCACGAGTCGGTCGCTTTCATCCCCACGTCGAAGTTGTCGTCGAGACACGCCTGTCGTATCTCCGCGTCGTCGACGTGGCTCACCTCGACGTCGTCGCGGGCGAGACGGGCGACGCCCGCCGCACAGAGTATCGACATGTCCCGCAGGTCGCGCACGTCGAGTTTGTCGAGGGTGTCGCCGTGGGTGTGTCCCCACCCGCGACCGCTCCCGTCCGAGGAGGACCGACCCTGCGCGCCGGCGACGCCCCGTTGGACGAACGGCCAGTGGTCGCTGTTCGGACGGACCTGACTCTCCGTGTGGACCGGAATCTCGTACTCGTCGCTGACGGCCTCGAACGCCGCCGAGATGTCCGAGAAGCCGTGGTCGTGAATCTCCAGGTTCCGGGAGTAGCCCGCGCCGTCCACGTTCACGATGCACTTGACCTTCGAGAGGTCGTGCGTGTGACTCCAGTAGTACGACCCGTACAACCCCGTCTCCTCGGCGCCGAAGACGACGAGTCTGACCTTCGTCTCCAACTCGTCGGCCACCTGCGCGAGCATCGACCCGACTTCGACGACCATGGCGGTGCCGAACCCGTTGTCGTTCGCGGCCGTCCCGACGTCGTGGCCGTCGACGTGCGCGGTGAACAGCACTTCCTCGTCGGTGTCGGGGCCGACGGTGGCTTCGATGTTGTGCGAGGTGCCGCGCGAGACGTCGGCGTCGACGGAGAGGTCCGCTTCGACCGTTCCGTCGGCGCAGTAGCGCTGGAGTCGGGCACCGACCTCTTTGCTCGCGCCGATGGCGGGTATCGGACCGGGGCCGTTCACGCTCCCGATGTTTCCGGTCGGCGGGAGGGCGCCTTCGAGGTGGTTGTAGAAGACGAACGCCGCGGCCCCCGACTCGGCGGCGTAGTGGTACTTCTCGGAGCGGTGGACCCACCGGCCGTAGTCGTCCGGGGTAACGCTGGAGGCCATCACGATGTCGCCGGTCAGGTCGACGTCCTCGAAGTCTTCGGGGAGTCCGTAGCCCATGTCCACGAGTTCGCCCGTCACGTCGCCGGCGGGCGTTCCCGGCAGTTCGACCAGTTCGTGCGACCGAGCGAACGTCGTCTCTCGGTCGCCGTGCGCGACGGTGAGTGAGGCGTCGCCGCGCCACCACGCGGGGATGGGGAACGGGTCGAGCGACACGTCGTCGAGGCCGACGTCCTCGAACGCCTGCGCGACGAGGTCGGCGCCGGTCCGTTCGCCCTCGTGGCCGGGCATCCGGTCGTTCAGGTCTTCGAGGTCCGCCAGGAGGTCCCAACCGACCGTGCTTCGGTACGCGCCGCCGACGACTTCGTCGGATAACCTAGTCATCTATGTGGCCTGTGGTACCGCTTCTCAATAGTGTTGCGGTTCGTAGGTGACTCTCGCCGAGGAGGTGACACCGCTCTCGTTCTGTCCGATTGTTCTGAAGTATTTTCTCTCCGACAAAAACTCGCCGCAGTATGTTGATTATCCGCCGTCCGAGTTGCAAAGAGTTTTATATTCCGGTTGATGATAACGAATGACATGGCTGAAGAAAGCAATCGAGTGCGGCGTCGGAGCTTCCTGAAAGCGACGACGGCTGGTGGACTCGCAGGTATGACCGCCCTTGCTGGCTGCTCGGGTGGGGACCAGAGTGGCGACGGTACTGAGGGCGACAGCGCTGGTGGCGACAGCACCGAGACGTCGGGTGGCGACACGACGGAGAGCGAAGGGAGCAGTTCCGGTTCGAGTCTTCCGACGTACACCTACGTCAACAACTCGCAGAGCTACAACCCGCCGCGACACGACGCGATAAACCTCATCGCGCGGCAGTTCAACGACATCGGCATGGACGTCGAGGTGGACACGCTGGAGTGGGGGACGCTGTTCAACCGCGTCTCCGTCGAGTACGACTACAGTTTCTCGACGTGGCACACGTTCTTCACCATCGACCCGGTGTTAGAGCTGAGTTCGACGATGCACTCGTCGAACACCGGACAGGGTGACGGGAACTTCTCGGGCTACGAGAACCCCGACGTGGACGAACTCCTCGACGGCTACATGTCCGAACCCGACGAGCAAGCGCGGGTGGACATGGTCCACGAGACGCAGAAGATTCTGATGGAGGACGTGCCGCAGATGCCCATCACGCACATGCCCGCGGCGGCCATCTACAACAAGAACCAGACGGGCAACTGGCAGGGCGAACTCTCGCTCGGGTTCAACTCCTACTGGACGATGGTGAACCTCGAGATGAAGAACGGCGAGGACACCCTGAAGGGCTACTGGCCGGAGACGCTCTCGACGATGAACGTCCTCGGGCACAACGACGAGAACAAGCACACCTACCAGTTCACGGTGATGTACGACACGCTCCTGCGTCTCGACAACGAGGGGCAACTCAACCCCGACGTGAGTCTCGCCACCGACTGGAACCGCGTGGACGAGACGACGATGGAGTACACCATCCGGACGGACCACTCGTGGCACGACGGCGAGGACCTGACCGCGGAGGACGTGGCGTTCACGTACAACTACATCGCCGAGAACGAGGTGCCTCTGTTCTCCGTGCAGGCGAACTACATCGAGGGCGCGGAAGTCGTCGACGACAGCACCGTCCGCATCAACATGTCGCAGGCGCTGGGGCCGTTCAACACGATGGTCGCGACGCAGGTGCCCATCATCCCACAGCACAAGTGGGAGAGTCGCTCGAACCCGAGTCAGGCGAACATCCAGGAACCGGTCGGCAGCGGTCCGCTAATGTTCGACTACTGGAACAAAGGCAGCGAGTTCGGCCTGAAGAAGTTCGAAGACCACTTCGCACCCGTCTCCTTCGAACAGCGCTTCTGGCGCATCATCCCGGAGGCGTCGACGGTGTGGGAACTGCTGAAGAACGGCGAACTCAACTACGAACCGTTCGGCCGCATCGACCGGTCGCTCAACGAGAACCAGGACCACGAGGCCATCGGCACGGTGTTCCAACCGGCCACCTCGTTCTGGCACTTCACGCCGAACCAGCGACAGGACGGACTGGACGACCCGGTCCTCCGGAAGGCGGCGGTCAACAGCATCCCGCGGACGCCCATCGTCGAACAGATTCTGTTCGGATTCCCGCAGAAAGGGTTCAACATCGTCTCGCCGGCGTTCGGCCCCCTCCACACGGAAGACGTCACCCGATACGAGGAGAGCAAGGAGAAAGCGCGGAGTCGCCTCGAAGAGGCGGGCTACTCGTGGAACGACAACGACGTGCTGCAAGCGCCGAGCGGTAACTGAGCCACGACCGACCCCCGAGAGGGGGCTTTCATCGTAACAACGACACCACCACAACATCATGGGAAAAGCCAGTTTTGTAATCAGACGTTCGCTGCAACTCGTCGCGACGTTCTGGGCCGTCGGGACGGTGCTGTTCTTCCTGTTCAGGCTGATGCCCGGCAACCCGACGTCGTTCGTCATCTCGCCGCAGATGACGCCGGAGGCGAGACAGCGAATCATCGAAAGCTACGGGCTCGACGAACCGATGCACGTCCAGTACGTGAAGTTCTTAGAGAACGTGCTGACGCTCGACTTCGGACAGTCGTTCCACTCTAACGCCCCGGTCCAAGAGGTCATCATGACCTACCTCCCGAACACGCTCGTGCTGATGCTGACGGCGTTCGTCATCGCGTACTTCTTCGGCATCACCCTCGGCGTCCTCTCGGGGTGGTACCGCGGGTCGCGATTCGAGCGCAGCACCGTCATCACGGCGTTGCTCGCCCGCAGTGTCCCCAGTTTCTGGGTCGGCCTGATGGTGCTCTGGGTGTTCGGCGCCACGTTCAACGTCATCCCGATGGCGGGCATGACCAGCCCCGGCGTCGAGCACACGAGTTTCATCGGCATGATAACCTCCATCGACTTCGTCACCCACCTCGCCGCGCCCGCGTTGGTGCTGGCGTACTACTTCATGGGCTATCCGTTGCTCATCATGCGCTCCAGCATGCTCGAAGTGCTCTCGGAGGACTTCATCGACGTCTGCCGCGCGAAGGGGCTCTCGGAGCGAACGATCATGTTCAAACACGCCGCGCGGAACGCGCTCTTGCCCATCGTCACGGCGGCGGCAATCGCGCTCGGCTACGCCGTCGGGGGAAGCGTCCTCATCGAGACGGTGTTCGCGTGGCCCGGAATCGGTCGGGAGATGGTGCGGGCGGTCCTCCGCCGGGACTTCCCCGTCGCACAGGGGACCTTCATGGTCCTCGCCGCGACCATCATCCTCCTGAACTTCGTCGCCGACCTGGCATACGGGTACCTCGACCCACGGGTGACGTACGACTAGACCAATGGCACAAGAAGAATCTACCCGGTCGTCGGTGTTCGCGGACGTCGAGGAGGTCAGTTCCTCCGACGAGATAAACAAGTGGGCACGCACGGCCCGACTCTGGCGGGAGACGCTCAAAGAGCACTGGAGTCTCCTGACCGACGAGTTGTCCGTCCGTCTGTCGATGCTGATGGTGGCGTTCTTCGTCCTCGTCGCCATCTTCGCGCCGTTCCTCGCGCCGAACCCGCCGTTGGAACGCCAGTACCAGACCGAAGACCAGATACTCATCGAGAAGTGGGCCGAACCGTCGATTGTCGGCGGCGACAGCGGCTACCTCCTCGGGACGACGGCCGAAGGGTTCGACATCTTCAGCCAACTCATCTTCGGGACGCGCGCGGCCCTGCTCGTGGGTATCATCGCCGCGGTGTTCACCGCCGGTATCGGCACGATGGTCGGCCTCGTCGCGGGCTACTACGGCGGCACCGTCGACGACGCGCTGATGCGCCTCGTGGACTTCCTGTACGGGATGCCGCTGCTCCCGACGGTCATCATCCTCGTCGCGTTGCTCGGACCGAGCCTGTGGAACATCATCCTCGCCGTCATCATCCTGCAGTGGCGGGCGACGGCGCGCGTCATCCGGTCGCAGGCGCTCTCGTTGCGCGAACGACCGTTCGTCAAGGCCGCACAGGTCGCGGGCGCGAGCGACTGGCACATCATCAGTCGGCACCTGGCACCGAACGTGCTGCCGATGTCGTTCCTCTACGGGTCGTTCGCCATCGCGTGGGCCATCCTCACCGAGGCGGGCGTCTCGTTCATCGGCCTCGGCGACCCGAACACGGTGTCGTGGGGAACGATGCTGCAAGCCTCCCGGGCCTACTCCGCGCTCTCCTTCGGAGCGTGGTGGTGGTTCGTCCCGCCGGGAATCTGCATCGGACTGCTCGTCATTAGCGGCTTCCTCATCGGCCGCGGCTACGAAGAAATCACGAACCCCAAGCTACAATGAGTCTACTCGAAGTCGAAGACCTCGAAGTGTACTACGAGACGGAGGAGGGACCCGCCCAGGCCGTCGACGGTGTCTCGTTCACCCTCGAAGAGGGGGAGAACCTCGGCATCGTCGGCGAGTCCGGATGCGGAAAGACGACCCTCGCGAAGTCCATCATCGGCATCCTCCCCGACGCCGGCTACGTCAACAACGGCGAGATTCGGTTCCAGGGTGACGACCTCACGCAGATGACCGACCGCCAGCGACGCCGCCTGAAGTGGGAGGAGATATCGATGATCGCTCAGTCGGCGATGAACTCGCTGGACCCGGTGTACACCATCCGCGAACAGATCGTCGAAGCGATAGAGACCCACCGACCCGGTACGGGGCGGGTGGAGTCGACCGAAATCGTCACCGAGATGTTCGAACTCGTCGGGTTGGACCCCGACCGCGCAGACGACTACCCGCACCAGTTCTCCGGCGGGATGCGTCAGCGCGCGATGATCGCCATGTCGTTGGCGCTCGAACCGTCGCTCATCCTCGCGGACGAACCGACGACGGCGCTCGACGTCATCATGCAGGACCAGATTCTCAAGCGCATCAGCCAGATTCAAGACGAGATTCGCTCGTCGATGCTGGTCATCACCCACGACGTGAGCGTCGTCGCCGAGACGTGCGACCGCGTCCTCGTGATGTACGCCGGAAAGGTCGCAGAGGAGGGGCCGGTCGAGGAGATATTCAACAAACCGTACCACCCCTACACCATCGGCCTGAAGCGCGCGTTCCCGAACATCCGCCAACCCGACCAGGACCTGCTCTCCATCGAGGGCTACCCGCCGGAACTCATCGACCCGCCGACGGGATGTCGGTTCGCCGAGCGGTGTCCGATGGCGACCGACCGGTGCCGCGAGGAGGAACCGGAGGCACACCAGATGAACGAACTGCGGACCTACTGCCACTACGCCGAGGACATCGACACGGAACTCCGGCCGTACGCAGACAGTGCGGAGACGTGGAGCGAAACCGAGGCGGCACAGAAGGCCCAACAGGCCGGGGGTGACTGACCATGAGCCACACAACACACGACGATGCACTTCTCCAGGTGCGGAACCTGGAGAAGCACTTCAAAGTCGACGCCGGGTGGATAGCCAGCATCCTCCAGTCGGTGTCGGGCGACGACCCCGACTACGTCCACGCCGTCGACGGCGTGAGTTTCGACCTGCGCCGGGGCGAGACGCTCGGACTCGCCGGCGAGTCCGGGTGCGGGAAGACGACGACGGGGATGTCGCTCGTCAAACTCCACGAACCGACGGGCGGGGACATCCACTACAACGGACAGAGTCTCAACGACGCGACGGACGCCGAACTCAAGGAGTTCCGGCAGAACGCGCAGATGATCTTTCAGGACCCCTTCGAGAGCCTGAACCCGCGGATGACCGTCTACGACACCGTCGCCGAACCGCTCCGCATCCACAACATCACCAACGAGACGGCGCGGGTGCAACGCGCCCTGGAGTTCGCCGAACTGCTCCCGGCCGAGCAGTACTTCGACCAGTACCCGCACGAACTGTCGGGCGGTCAGCGACAGCGTGTCGCCATCGCGCGCGCACTCGTCCTCGACCCGGACTTCATCGTCGCCGACGAACCGGTGTCGATGCTCGACGTGAGTCTCCGGGCCGGCGTCCTGTCGCTTCTCGAACGGATGACCGACGAGTTCGGTCTCTCCGTCGTCTACATCAGCCACGACCTCTCGCTGCTCAGACACATGTGCGACCGACTCGCCATCATGTACATGGGCAAAATCGTCGAGAAGGGGCCGACCGACCAGATAATCGAGAACCCACAGCACCCCTACACGCAGGCGCTCATCAACGCCGTTCCGGTGCCTGAACCGAACGTCGGCCGCGAACGCGTCGAACTCGCCGGCGAGGTGGGCGACGTCATCGACATCCCCTCTGGCTGTCGGTTCAAGTCGCGGTGTCCCGACTACATCGGCGACGTCTGCGACCAAGTCGTCCCGCCGTTAGAGGAGAAGGCGCACGTCGAGGGCGAACAGGCCGTCGCCTGTCACCTCTACGAGAGCGTCGACGGCACCGACCCCGCGGAAGCGTTCCGCCAGGGACAGTCGGTGTCGGCGTCCGGTGACGGGCCGGAGTCGACGCCCGCGGACGACTGAGTTCGTTCTTCGCTCGCTTCTCTTTTATTCCTGCGCGCTGAGGGTCGCGTCCAGACGGACGCCCGGCGCGGTCACGGCGTACGGAACGCGCGATTTGTGTTTCTCGTCGACGCCGGTCAGCGTCTCCCGAACCGCGCCGACGGCGGTGACGTCCCGGAGCGTCGTCGGGTCGTACGTCAGCGAGACGCCGTCGACGCGGCCGACGCGTTCGCCGTCGCGGAGTCGGTAGCCTTCGACGACGGGGAACGACGCGCAGCCGCAGTCGGGTCTGTCGACGGTCTTTCGGTCGATGTCGCGGGCGTAGAGGATGCTCGCGGGCATGACGCCGGACCGCTGGACGCGTTCGAACTCGTCGCGAAGCCACGGTTCGTCGAAGCGTTCGACGAGGACGTCGGCGTCGGCGGTCAGCGTCGCGGGCATCGCGTCGCCGGGGGCGACGTCCAGATGACGCGCGTGGATGCGCGGCGGTTGGTCGAATCCGAGGCTGTGGACCGCGTTGCCGGCGGGGAACGCGCCCTCTTCGGCCGCACTCGCGGTGTTGTGCAGGCGTCGCGTGACGACGCCGTCGTCGACCAACTGGACGGGCGTCGTCGGACGGAGTTCCGCGTCGTAGCCCGCCGCGGCCCACGACCCCGCCTGAACCGTGTCCGCTATCGAGATAGAGTCCGCGGCGAGTTCGTCGCCGACGTCGTAGGGACTCAGTCCCATGTAGCCGGTGTCGGTTTCGAGATAGCGCGCGGCGAACGCGAACAACTGTCCGGCGGCGCGCGGACTCAACGCGACGGTCACCTCGCCGGTCGGCGCGTCCGCCGGTTCCGCGTCGGTCAAGGCGTGGGCGTCCTCGGTCGCCGACGCAAACACGTCGGGTATCTCGTCGAGGAACGCCGCGCCGGTGGTCGACCCCGCGTGCCGGCGTACGTCCGGGCCGTCGGTGAGCGAGAGGACGGCCGTGAGACTCGCTCTGTCCAACGTCGTCTTCACGGTGCTTCCGGTGGTCGTCCCCAGCACGGAGTCGATGTGCGCGTCGGCGTAGTTCACCCACGCCCGGTCGAGGCCGACGCCGTCGGCGATGGCGAGGCTCTCGTCGAGGAGGTCCCGTTTCGTCTCCAGCGAGACGGCGTCGATTCGGTCCGCCGCCCACCCCTCGTGGACCGCCTGATGGAGGGTGAACTGGTCGAAGCGGGCGGGTTCGTCTTGCGCGAGAAACTCGCCGCCGCGGACCGCCCTGTCGGCCTCGTCTTCCAGCGCCTCTTCGCCGAGACTCGTCGTGTACCGGTAGTCGGCCGCGCCGTCGGCGAACACGCGGAACCAGACGCCCGTCTCGTCGAACTCCAGTTCGTCGCGCGGTCCCTCGTGCGTCACGACGAGGTCCGTCTTCGTCTGGGCGACGGCGCCCACCTCGGCGTACGCCACCGTCTCGTCGTCCTCGAAGCGGTCGAGCAACCACTCCATCGCCTCTATCGGCTCTTCGCTCTCGGTCATGGGCGGAGATACCGACTACCGTGGTATGAAACGTCCGGACGGCGACGCGTGTCGTATCAGCAGAGGGACAACTACTCCGCTAGCGGCGGTTCTCGCGCCGTTGCGCTTCGGCCTCCGCTTCGTACCGTTCGGCGACGACGGTGTCCTGTAGCTTCCGGCGGTACTCCCACACGCCCGCACCGAGGACGAGGACGCCGAGAACCGCCCCGCGAAGCGGGGTTCCGGCGAGGGCGAAGTACGCGAACGCGCCGACGGCGAAGACGACGGAGAGACCGAGTCCAACCGTCGCCCAGCCGTTCCGGCGAAGATTCCGTTCGAGTCGCGAGTTCGTCATACCTGTCGGTTGCTCCGGTGTCGGTATCAACGTTCGGACGGGCCGACTGCGTCGGTATCACCGGGACACGTCCGAGGGCACCGACGACGCCTACTTGACGGCGCGGCGAGTACGCCCGGTCGATGACGGGCATCGAAGGCACGCGAATCGCGGACGTCGACGACGTTCCCGAGACGGGGTCGTACCTGTTCACCGCCGAAGACGGGTTCACCAACGAACGAGAGGTCATCCTCGTCCCGTGCGAAGACGACCCCGGCGTCGAGGCGTGGGTCAACAACTGCACGCACGAGAACCAACGCTTCGACCGCGGGTCCGGGGCCGCCATGCGGAACGGCGAGATTATCTGCCCGAAACACGGCTCGATGTTCGACGCCTGTTCGGGCGCGTGCGACAACGGCGAGGCGGCCGGAACGTCGCTTCCGAGCGTCGAAATCGCGGTTCGAGACGGCGGCGTGTTCCTCACGGACGACCGCTACAGCTACCTGCACGACGGGGGAATCGAGGCGGACGACGGCCCCGACTCCACCTCGCACCTCGGCTTCTGAGTGCCGCGTTCGGCCGCGCGGTGAGCGCGGATTCCGCGGCACCTTTAGCCTTCGACCGCCTCACCTCGCGTGTGGAACCGGACGACAACCGCCGTGGCTGGGCCGAGCGTTCCGGAGAGTTCTCGCCGGGCTACTACGCCGAAATCGGCCCGAACGAGGTGTCAGAGACGCTCGCGACCGTCTTCGAGCACTACGTCGACGAGGACGCCGCCGTCCTCGAAGTCGGCTGTAGTTCCGGGCGACATCTCGCGCACCTCCGGAGCCACGGCTTCGAGAACCTCACCGGTATCGACCTCAACGAAGCGTCGTTCGACGTCATGCGGGAGTACTTCCCCGAACTCGCCGAGACGGGGACGTTCTACACGGGTGCGATAGAGGACGTCGTCGCCGACTTCGACGACGACGCCTTCGACGTCGTCTACTCCGTGGAGACGCTCCAACACGTCCACCCGGACGACGCGTGGGTGTTCGAGGAACTGACCCGAATCTCCTCGGACCTCCTGATAACGGCCGAGAACGAGGGCAACAGCCCACAGCGCGGCCGCGAGGGCGCGGAGGTCAGTTACGTCAACGACGACTTCCCACTGTATCACCGCAACTGGAAACAGGTGTTCTCGGGACTCGGCCTCGCCCAACTGCTCTCGGAACCGGGAAAGCGCGACACGGTGCGCGTGTTTCGCGTGCTCTGAGGCTCTGTCGCGGCCCTCGCGTCGGTGGGCTCTCTTGGCCGTGGTCGCCCCGATAGCCTCCGGTACCTGTTCGGTCCGAGACGACCGACGCGTCTGTGAGGAGTTCGACCGACGCCCGAGACGAGACCGGCTCGTTGCCGACGACGGTTTATTTATTCGGCAGAATAATTTGCTTGAAGCGAATATTTCCTCGCCGGATTAGACAATCTTAACAGGCAAAAGCAACAACTCCCTGACGATGAGAAAGACCAACCGTGACTGGTGGCCGGAGCAGTTGGACCTGGAGATTCTCGACCAGAACGCCCGCGACATCGGGCCGATGGACGAGGAGTTCGACTACGCCGAGGAGTTCCAGAAACTCGACCTCGACGAGGTCAAGGCGGACATCGAGGAGGTCTTGACGACCTCTCAGGACTGGTGGCCCGCCGACTACGGCCACTACGGCCCGCTGATGATTCGGATGGCGTGGCACAGCGCTGGGACGTACCGCGCCAGTGACGGTCGCGGCGGCGCGGGCGGCGGCAGACAGCGCTTCGCACCGCTCAACAGTTGGCCGGACAACGCGAACCTCGACAAGGCCCGCCGACTGCTCTGGCCGGTCAAGCAGAAGTACGGAAAGAAGCTCTCGTGGGCCGACTTGATGATTCTGACCGGGAACGTCTCGATGGAGTCGATGGGCTTCAAGACGTTCGGCTTCGCCGGCGGCCGCGAGGACGCCTACGAACCGGACCCCGCCGTCGACTGGGGCCCCGAAGACGAGATGGAGACGAACGAGCGCTTCGACGAACCCGGTAACATTCAGGAGGGTCTCGGTGCCTCCGTGATGGGTCTCATCTACGTCAACCCCGAAGGGCCGGACGGCAACCCCGACCCCGAGGCGTCCGCGAAGAACATCCGCCAGACGTTCAGTCGGATGGCGATGAACGACGAACAGACGGTCGCGCTCATCGCCGGCGGCCACACGTTCGGGAAGGTCCACGGCGCGGACGACCCCGACAACCTCGGCCCCGAACCCGAGGCGGCCCCCATCGAGGCGCAGGGCTTCGGCTGGGAGAGCGACCACGAGTCCGGAAAGGGCGCGGACACCATCACAAGCGGCATCGAGGGGCCGTGGACGCAGTCGCCCATCGAGTGGGACATGGGCTATCTGAACAACCTGCTCGACTACGAGTGGGAACCCGAGAAAGGCCCCGGCGGCGCGTGGCAGTGGACGCCCGTCGACGAGGAACTCGAAGACACCGTTCCGGACGCCCACGACTCCGAAGAGACGGCGACGCCGATGATGCTCACGACGGACATCGCCCTGAAGAAGGACCCCGACTACCGGGAGATTGTCGAACGCTTCCAGGACAACCCGATGGAGTTCGGGATGGCGTTCGCGAAGGCCTGGTACAAACTGACGCACCGCGATATGGGTCCGCCGATTCGGTTCCTCGGCCCGGAGGTCCCGGACGAGGAGATGCTGTGGCAGGACCCGCTCCCGGACGCCGACTACGAGCAGGTCGGTGACGAGGAAGTCGCCGAACTCGAAGAACGCATTCTCGACTCGGGTCTCTCCGTCTCCGAACTCGCCGAGACGGCGTGGGCGTCGGCGTCGACGTACCGCGACAGCGACAAGCGCGGCGGCGCGAACGGCGCTCGAATCCGACTCCGCCCGCAACGCGACTGGGAGGTGAACGACCCCGGACAGCTCTCGACCGTGCTCGACACGCTCCGAGAGATTCAGACGGAGTTCAACGACTCCAGAGACGACGACGTGCGCGTCTCGCTCGCGGACCTCATCGTCCTCGGTGGTAACGTGGCCGTCGAGCAAGCGGCCGAGAGAGCGGGCCACGACGTGGACGTCCCGTTCGAACCCGGCCGGACCGACGCCACGCAGGACCAGACCGACCCCGACTCCTTCGAGGCGCTCGAACCGACGGCCGACGGCTTCCGGAACTACCGCGCGGACGACGCCGACCGTGCGAGCGAGGAACTGCTCGTCGACAAGGCAGACCTGCTCGACCTGACGCCGAAAGAGATGACGGTGCTGGTGGGCGGCATGCGCGCACTCGACACGAACTACGACGACTCGGACCTCGGCGTCTTCACCGACGAACCCGAGACGCTGACCAACGACTTCTTCGTGAACCTGCTGGACATGGACACGGAGTGGCAGGAGTCCGACGAGTCGGACAACCTGTTCGAGGGACGCAACCGCGACACCGGCGACGTCGAGTGGCGAGGCTCCCGCGTGGACCTTATCTTCGGTTCGCACTCCCGGCTTCGCGCCCTCGCAGAGGTGTACGGCAGTGCCGACGCAGAGGAGAAGTTCGTGCACGACTTCGTGGACGCCTGGCACAAAGTGATGACGCTCGACCGGTTCGACCTCGAGTACGCCGACGAGTAGACCACGAAGCGTAACCGTCGCAGCGACCGTGACCTGAACTCCGTCGTCCCGTCGCCCCCGGCGAACGAGACGGGTCGGAGTCTGCGTCGGAGAACACCCCCATGCGTCCCTTCTTCGGCTCGAACTTTTGTTCGTGCGTTCCGAGACGACGGTATGGACGAGACCGACCGCCGCGTTCTCTCTGTGCGTGTCGAACGGGGACGGGCTACTCCCGACGACGCTCACGAACGGCCTGTAATTTCCACCTCGGCACTCCACTCGGAGTCCGACGACGCGACGAGACACCGCGTAGCCGGCGCGCATCCGGTCACGCGTCCGCGAACACGTCCCGACGGACACTCGCATTTACGGACCGGCCGATGACCGGGGAAGCCCGCACTCCGGACGGTGAGACCGGGCCGCTCGACGGACTCACCGTCGTCGACGCGTCCCGCGTCCTCGTGGGGCCGTTCTGCACGATGCAACTCGGTGACCTCGGTGCGGACGTCATCAAAGTCGAGCGCCCCGACGTCGGCGACCAGACCCGCGGGTGGCGGCCGCCGTCGTACGGCGACACCGAGGAGAGCGCCTACTACCTGAGTATCAACCGCAACAAGCGTTCGGTCACGCTCGACTTCTCGACCGACGCGGGGCGCGAGGTGTTTCGTGACCTCGTGAGCGAGGCCGACATCCTCGTCGAGAACTTCCGCGTCGGGACGATGGAGGAGTGGGGTCTCGGCTACGACGACCTCCGCGCGGAGAATCCGGCGCTCGTCTACTGTTCGCTCTCCGGGTACGGCGAGTGGGGACCGCACAGAGACCGCCCCGCGTACGACATCATGATGCAGGCCGAGGGTGGCCTGATGAGCATCACCGGCGAGGAGGACGGCCCGCCCGTCCGCGTCGGCGTCGCCATCGCGGACATCGGGGCGGGGATGTACGCCACGCAGGCGATTCTCGCCGCCTTACTGTCCCGTGAACTCGGCGACGGAACCGGACAGAAAGTCGACGTCAGCCTCCTCGACGGCCAGGTGGCGTGGACGAGTTACATGGCCTCGAACTACTTCGCGACGGGAACCCCGCCGGGACGAATGGGGAGCAAGCACCCGACTATCACGCCGTATCAGGCGTTCGAGACCCGCGACGACTACGTCGTCGTCGCCTGCGCGTCCGAACACATCTGGCCGCGGTTCTGCGCCGCGTTCGACCTGATGGACCTCGTGGACGACGAACGCTTCGCGACGAACGCCGACCGGGTCGAAAACCGGGATGCCCTCGATTCGATTCTCGACGCGGAACTCGCGACGTACACGACCGCGGAAGTCGTCTCGCGTTGCCGCGACCACGACGTTCCGGTCAGTCCGGTCAACGATATGGAAGACGTGTTCGACCACCCGCAGGTCGAAGCGCGGCGGATGCATCGGACTGTCGAGCATCCCACGGCCGGCCCCGTCGAGATGGCTGGAAGCCCCATGCACTTCTCGGGCACGCCGACGTCGATTCGTCGCCATCCGCCGCTTCTCGGTGAACACACGGAGGAGGTCCTCGGGGAGTATGGGTATCGACCCGAAGACATCGAACACTTGCGCGACGTGGGCGCTATCTGAACTTCTCGTATCGGTTTTCCGACTGAAGCTGTCTCAGTTCACCGAGTAGCCTATCGTCGCACGTCCTCGGAAACCAACGGACTCGGTGGGGATTCGGTACGAAACGAGATAAATTTCGTTCACTCGAAACCACCACAAAACGGACCCGACGGGATTCCCGCGAGCGAAGTGAGCGGGAAGTCGTCGGGGGAGTGAGGCCGAAGGCCGAACGGACCCGACGGGATTTGAACCCGCGACATCTTGGTCCGGAACCAAACACTCTGTCCGCTGAGCTACGGGCCCTCGGAAGTGAGTACCGCACGACGCCGCTTAACCGTTGTGAACGACCGGCACCACGACGTCACTCTACCGCGGCGTCCGAGCGGTCGATGACGGACTCTTTCCACGTTCCGCGGGTGAACCAGGCGGCCGCCGCGATGGCGCCCAGAATCTGCCCGACGGCCATTCCGATCCAGATGCCCATCTCGCCGAACCCCTGGACGAACGAGAGGTAGTAGACGATGGGAATACGGCCGAACCAGAGCGCGAACAGCGAGAACGCCAGCGCGGTCTTCGTGTTTCCGGCACCGCGGTAGGCGCCGAGGACGGTCTGGAGGACGCCGATGAAGCCGAACTCGAAGGCGCGGACGCGGATGTACTCCGCTCCGAGTTCGATGGTTCGCGCCGCGGAGTCGGTTCCCGTCCCGATGAACACGCCGACGATGGGTTCGGCGAAGAGATAGGCGACGACGCCGATGACGAGCATGACGCTCGCGCCGACTTTCGCGGCCAACCAGACGGCACGCTCGGCCCGTTCGGGCTTTTGAGCGCCGAGGTTCTGGCCGACGATGGTGTCGGTGGCCCGGCCGAGGCCGAGTGCGGGGAGGAACACGAGCGAGGTGAGTCGGTTGCCGAGGCCGTAGGCGGCGACGACTTCGGGGGCGAACGTGACGACCATCGCGGTGAGGGTGATGAAGCCGAGTGCGCTGGCGGACTGTTCGAGTGCGCTCGGGACGCCGAGTCGAACGATCTTTTCGATGTACTCGCGTTGGGGGACGAAGTCGCCGAGCGACACGTCCGGACCGGCACTCGTCCCGAAGATGACGTAGAGGCCGATGACCGTCGCCACGGCGCGAGACAGCACCGTCGCGAAGGCGGCACCGGTGACGCCGTATCCCTCGAAACCCGTCGCGGCGAACAGCCACGTTTCGACGCCGCGGAGGCCGAGCATCCCGAACAGGGGGTTGTTCTCGAAGCCGAAGATGAAGATGGGGTCGACGAGGACGTTGATGGCGACGCTGACGAACATCACGACCATCGGCGCGCGGGTGTTGCCGTAGCCGCGCATGAGAGAAGAGAAGACGAAGAAGCCGAAGAGGAACGGCAGGCCGAGGAAGAAGACGCGCATGTAGTCTCCGGCCAGCGGGATGACCTGGCCGGCCGTCGCCGGGGAACTCGGGAGGACGCCGAGCATCAGGTCCGTCGCGAAGAAGCCGAGGACGCCGACGGCGACGGCGATGACGGTGATGAACGAGAACGTCTGCCCGGCGACGACGCCCGCCGAACCCTCCTTCTTCGCGCCGGTGTACTGCGCGACGAGAATCGTCCCGGCCACGGTGAACCCGCCGCCGACGGAGATGAGAAGGAAGATGAGCGGAAACGCGAGGCTGATGGCGGCGACGGCGTCCGTCGAGAGGCGGCCGAGCCAGATGGTGTCGGCGAGGTTGTAGGCCACCTGGAGGAGTTCGGTGACGATGATGGGCCACGCGAGAGCGAACATGGGCCGTTTCAAGTCGCCCTCGGTCAGCGAACCACCGTCTGACGGAGGGTTTGGAGGCACTGAACGTTACGGACAACGTGTTCTCGTTTCAACCCGTCGAAACGGGAACGGACCGCCGGCTATTTCGAATCGAAATACGTCTCGGAGCGGACGGAAGCGCCGCTTCGAAATCAGCGTCGAGAGAACGAATCCTCGGGGGAGTCGGCCGCGCTACGGTGCTTCGCCGGTCTCGATGGTGAAGTCGGCCTTCGGGTACGCAACGCAGGTGAGGGTGTAGCCCTCGCCGAGTTCGCCGTCGTCGAGCATCTGCTGGTTGTCGTGGACGACGTAGTCCTCGGAGTTGCCGCCGGAGGTAATCTGCCCGGCGCAGGAGACGCACTGACCCTGTCGGCAGGCGTACGGCAGGTCCCAGCCCTCGTCCTCGCCAGCCTCCAGGACGGTCTGGTTGTTGGCGACTTCGATGGTGCTTCCCTGCTTCGTGTACTCGACCTCGAAGTACTCGACTTCGTCCTCGGGGATGTCAGCGGGACTCGTCGACTCCTCTTCGGCGTCGCCTTCCAGTTCCGCGCCGTCTTCGCCGCCCGCGACGGCACCGGCGGCGACGCCGCCGCCACCGATAGAGCGGTTCATCGGTTCGGGGAAGTCCGTTTCGGCGACGGTGCTCGCTCGCTGTTCGAGGACGGCCTGCGAGATGTCCCCGGTGGGCTTCCACTCGGTCCCTCGCGAGAAGTGCAAGGCGACGGCGGTGAGCGTCAGGGTCACGCCGATACCCAACCCCACGAGGCTGATTTCGACCATGTCGGCGGCTACGGAGTCGGGGGTTAAGGGAATTTTGATTGTCGCCACGCCGAACGGCGGTTCGAAGGGGGTGAGTGGATGAATTTCACCGTCTCACTTCGGATACCGCTCCCCGACCGAACGGTTTTCTCCTCCCTCGTCCACAGTTCAGCATGGCGAAGATAGTCTACGACGACGGCTCCGGTGTCGTCGAGTACGAGGCTCCGACCATCGAGTACGACAAGAACAGACGCGCCTGGGCGATTCGACAGGAGGGCGAAAAGCCCATGTCCATCTACGTCCCCGAGACGCGGGTGTTTCGGGTGGAGAAGCGCGGCGGACGGTAGTCGCCGTCAGTTCGGCTGACTACTCCTCGCGACGCTCGTGTCGCTTCGCTCACTCCTCGCGAACGATTTCGTGCCGCCCGAATCCGTATCGCAGACGGTTCGCGAGACGGCGCGAGAAGCGCGCCTCGTCGCGACTGCCGAAGCGTTCTGAGAGCGCCTGATAGATGAGCGGCACCGGTACCTCCTGTTCGAGGGCTTCCTGCACCGTCCACGTCCCCGTCGACCCGCCGGAGATGTGGTCGGCGACGTCGCCGAGGTCGTTTCCTTCTTCTCTGAAGGCCTCCTCGCAGAGTTCCAAGAGCCACGAGCGGATGACCGCGCCGTTGTTCCACGTCCGCGAGACGGCTTCGAGGTCGAGGTCGTAGCGGCCGTTCGCGAGCAGTTCGAACCCCTCGCCGTACGCCTGCATGAGGGCGTACTCGACGCCGTTGTGGACCATTTTCACGTAGTGGCCCGACCCCGCCGGACCCATCCGGTCGTGGCCCGCGGGTCCGGTCGCGACGGCGTCGAAGACGGGCGTCAGTTCCTCGTAGGCCCACTCGGGACCGCCGACCATGAGCGAGAAGCCGAGTTCCGCGCCCGCGGGGCCGCCGGAGGTGCCGCAGTCGAGGTAGGCCGCCTTCGTCGCCTCCGCACGGCGGACGGACTGCTCGAAGTGCGAGTTGCCGCCGTCGACGACGACGTCGCGGTCGGTGAGATGGGGGTCCAGTTCGTCCAGCGTCGCGTCCACCGCGTCGCCCGCCGGGACCATGAGCCAGATACGCTTCTCCTCGTCGAGTCTGTCGACGAAGTCGTCGAGGCTCGACGCGGCCTCCGCGCCCGCGTCCGCCGCCGCCGCGACGGCCTCCTCCGAGAGGTCGAACGCGACCACGTCGTGCCCGGCGTCGAGCACGCGGTTCACCACGATCTGCCCCATCCGTCCGAGTCCGATGACGCCCAGTTGCATGCGTGGCCGTCCACTCGCGGGGGAGGTAGTGGTTCCGATTCGTCGACTCTCCGCTCCCCGTCTTCCCGCGCGGTACTCCTGTCCCGCACCCGACACACCGCGATGCGCCTATGTACTGTCACGGCGTAGCACAGCATCATGCTCGACGAACTCGTCAGGACGAACGCGCCGACCGCCGCCCCGGACACTCCAGTCGCGGACGTCGCGACGGCGATGCGAACGCACGACGCGGATGTGGTCGTCGTCCTCGACGAGGACCGACCGCGCAGCGTCGTGACGCCCGCCACGTTGGGCCGGGCCGTCGTCGCGGGCGAGGACCTCGGGTCGCAGGCCGTCGGCGAACTCCTCCCCGCCGACCCGGTGACGATTCGACGGGTCGCCACCCGCGCGGACCTCGTCGCCGTCTTCGCCCGCGAGGGCGTCCGCGAGGCCATCGTCGTCGACGACTCCGACCAGTACGTCGGCGTCGTCACGTTCGAGAACGTCCTCGCGGCCTACAGTGCGGAGTTCGACGCCTTACTGGACTTACTGAAGTGAGCGACCCCGGGCGGCCGCCCGCCAAACGCCGCCCGCGTCGGCGACACCAGACGCGACTGTTTTCTCTCTGCTCCGTGAACGCCCGCTATGGACCCACGAGTGCGAGACCACGCCGAGGTGTTGGTCGACTGGAGCGCGCGAATCGAGGCCGGAGACGACGTGGTGTTGAGCGTCGCCGAAGACACGCACGAACTCGCCGTCGCCGTCGCCGAGAAACTGGGCGAACGCGGTGCAAATCTGGTCACCACCTACGCCTCTGATGAGGTGTCCCGCGCGTACCTCCGCGCGCACGACGCCGACTTCGAGACGGCGGACCACGAACTCGCCCTCTACGAGAACGCCGACTCGGTGCTGTTCCTCCGCGGCGGGCGCAACACGTTCGCCACCGCCGACGTCCCCGGTGAGAGGCGGCAGGCCGCGGACGTGGCCGCCCAACCGGTCCGCGAGGCGCGGATGGACACCGACTGGGTGCTGACGCTCCACCCGACGCGTTCGCTCGCCCAACAGGCCGGGATGGCCTACGAGGAGTATCAGGAGTTCGTCTACGACGCCGTCCTCCGCGACTGGGAGACGTTAGCCGAGGAGATGCAGCAGATGAAGGAGATTCTGGACGACGGCTCCGAGGTGCGCCTCGTCAAGGAGGACACGGACGTCACGATGTCCATCGAGAACCGCGTCGCCGTCAACTCCGCCGCCTCCGTCGCCTACGACTCGCACAACCTCCCCTCGGGCGAGGTGTTCACCGCTCCCGCGGACCCCGAGGGCGAGGTGTTCTTCGACGTGCCGATGACCATCTCGGGGACGCGCGTGCGGAACGTCCACCTCACGTTCGAGGACGGCGAAGTGACCGACTTCTCCGCGGAGTCCGGCGAGTCTGCGCTCGCGGACGTCCTCGACACCGACGCGGGCGCGCGGCGACTCGGTGAACTCGGTATCGGGATGAACCGCGGTATCGACCGCTTCACCGACAACATCCTGTTCGACGAGAAGATGGGCGACACCGTCCACCTCGCCGTCGGCCGGGCCTACGGGTCGAACTTCCCGCCGGGCCGCGAGGACGAGGCCAACCAGTCGGCCGTCCACGTCGACATGATAACCGACGTGAGCGAGAACTCCAGAATCGAGGTGGACGGCGACGTCGTCCAACGAGACGGCGTCTTCCGCTGGGAAGACGGGTTCGAGTAGCGCGCACCCACTCTGGAGCGGTCATCAACAGACCCAATACTCCGGGTCAGTTGTATCTGGTATGTATCGGGGGAACCGTGCGGTGTCGTCGGTCATCGGCGTGATTTTGATGATCGCCGTGGTGGTCGTCGTCTCGTCTTCTATCGCCTTCTACTTCTGGGACGTCGCCGGAGAACAGACGCCGGCACCACAGATATCCGTCTCGCACGAACTGGTGCAGGACGGTGACGAACAGACTATTGCCGTCACGCTCGAAGCCGGGAACGCCGTCCAGACCGACCGATTGTACGTCATCGGGTCGAAGAACCTCGATATCGGGGGCGCACCGGGGAGTGCGACACCGGCGTTGGAGCGATACAGCAGCGAACGCGAGGCGTTCACCGAATCGTCCGGCGGGAGACCACCACAGGTCGGCATCGGCGAGACGTGGGAGGCCGGCGAGACCGTTTACCTGGACCCGGACGGCAGCGTCGACGGCGTCACGGTCGAACTCCACTGGAACACACGCCCGGTTCAGAACGTCAATCCCGGAACCGTCGAAGGCTCTCAGTCGTACAAGATAGCCGAATTCACGATTTCGTAGGCCCCCGTTCTGCGTCGTCACTCGGAGAGAAGAGTCGAGCGGATAGCGATGAGCGCCGACACGTCTGTCCGGATTAGGGGTCCCGACTCACTCTTGCACGCGCGCGATGTTGTGCATCTGCTTGCCGCACCGGGGACAAACCGTCGTCGGGTCCCCCGGTTCCGACCGGAAGTTGCAACTCGCGCACTCGTACCACTGCGACCTGTCGAACAGTTCTGTCATGAGAAGGAGTACGCTACTATCCATGTTAAATGCCATCTATTGTCACACTGGACGTTCACGTAAACCACGCAGACCGTGCGAGAGGGAGAAGTGCTTTCGACGTACTTTTTACCGGCTGTCGTCACGTTCCACGCATGGCAGAATTTCAGGTGGTCGTCTCCGACCCCGACACCGGCAGCACGTACCAGTTCGAGGTAGACGGTCAGGACGCGAACCGATTCCTCGGCAAAGACATCGGCGACGAAGTCGACGGCGGCGCCGTCGGCCTCGACGGCTTCACGCTCGAAATCACGGGCGGGTCCGACGAAGCGGGCCGTCCGATGCGGGCGAACGTCGCCGGGTCGAACCTCAAGGAACTCCTCTTAGAGGGCGGCGTCGGCTACAAGCCCTCCCGTGACGGCGAACGAAAGCGAATCACCGTCCGCGGCCGTCAGGTCTCCGACGAGACGGCGCAGGTCAACGTCAAGGTCATCGACGGCGGCGACGTCGCGGCCGCACTCGGCGAAGGCGACGACGAAGACGCCGAAGACGACGAGTAACCACGCGCACACGTGTCGGAACGCGTTCCAAGCGACCACGCCTCGGTGACCTCGTACCGCGCCACGGTCGCGCGTAGCGGCGGCACTCGCCGGCCGTGTCTCCGCGTCCCCGACGAAGTATCCCTCTCGGACGGCGACATCGTCAGGCTCTCTCTCGACGGCGAGTTGTACCACGCTCGCGTCGACGCCGACAGTTCCGGTCGGCTGATTCGCGGCGCGTACGACAACAAACGACTCGCGCGAACGCCCGGCGAGGGGACGAACCGCCTCGTCGAGTGGTGCGAGAAGACCGGTCGCGGCCCCGGGTCCGCCGTCGAACTGGACGTCCTCGACGCGGGATTCTGTTACGGCCTCCGCGAACCCGGCAAGCGGACCGTGTACTCCGTTCCGCAACGGCCGAACGAGTCGCTCTCGAACATCGCCGAGAAGTTCACACGCGACGAGTAGCACCGAAGTTCACGCGATTTTTACGGTTCCGCGGGGTACCGGAGAGTATGAGCAAACTCGACGAGTTCCTCGCGGGTGAACGGCACGACGACGTGGCGCTGTTCCTGACGCACGAGTATCTCGACAGTCAGGGCAAACTCCCGAACCTCGGCGAAGAGGTGGAGAACGGCTACGTCCTCGTCGTCCCCGGCGACGACGGCCGCCGCGCGTTCGCCGCCGGCACCGGTATGGACGCGATGGAGTTCTCCCGTACGGCGATGGGACAGAAGGGACACGTCGACCGCGACTTGGGCGGCGGCGAGTGCCCGGACCGCGACCCCGACGAGAACCACCAGGCGGAGTTCATCTTCTCCTTCTCTGAAGCGCAGAACGAAGAGGTCGGCGGCCTCTACGCCCGCGGTGCGGTGGTCCACGCGTACGCCCACTGCGCCTGCGGCGCGAGTTACTCGGACAAGTGGGTCGTCGGCGAAGAGACCGAGACGGGCGTCCAACCCGGCGAGTCCGACCCCGCCGAAGGGACCGAGTAACGAGACGAGAGCCGATTCGTCTGCGACTATCGTTCGTCCGCGGCTATCGGTCGTCTGCGACTATCGTTCGGTCTCGACGCCTTCGTCCTCGTCGTCGTCTCGGTCCGTTTCTGCTTCTGCTTCCGCTTCGACGTCTTCGGCCACACGCTCAAACGCCGCGAGGATGACGCGCTTTGTCGTCGCGCCGTTCGTCGTCCAGTGGTGCGCGTAGTCCAGCATGTCGTCGTAGATGTCGGGCTTGCACCCCGCGGCCTTCGGGTGGCCGCCGCCGTTGACCTGTCCGGCGACTTCGTGCGCGTGCTCGAAGTCGTCCGACCCTCTGATGCTGGCGCTTCCGGCGGGTTTGACGACGACGGCGGCGTCCGCGCCGCGTTCGCGGAGGCCCTCCGCGACTTCGTTCTGCGAACACCGGCCGTAGGTGACGCCCACCGTCCACGGGCCGACGCGCTTCATCTCCGCCCGCGAGAGGGCGGCGTCGATGAGTTGCTGTTTCTCCACGCGGCGCAGTTCGATGAACTGCTCGACGATGGGCGGCAGGTCGACGCCGTACGCGCCGACGACGGTGACGTACTCTTCGGGGTTCACCCAGTAGGCGTAGTCCGACAGGTCGTCGCTCCGGTCGTCCTCCTTTATCCACAGGTCGTGGTCGCGGGTGACCGCCGCGAGTTCCTGCCAGCGGTCGTCGAACTCGTGGTCCAAAGAGCGGAGCGTCACGTCCGTCGAACACTCCTCGTCGGACTCGCCGACGACCAGTTCGACGCCCGCGTCGCGCACGGCCTGCATCGTCTCGTCGTCCCACTGGTGGTGGTCGTACCACGACACCGAGGCGGCCTTCGCCACGAGTGCGTCGAGTTCGTCCGCAATCCAGCGATAGTCGTCGGGACAGAGGTCACAGACGTACGCGTCGATACCGTCCGGGGCGTACTCGGCGACGCGTTCGAGGGCGTCGTCCAGCGAGTACGGACCCGCGCCGACGAGGGCGACGCGCGAACGCGGCGCTTCCTCGTCTTCGTCTCCGTCTTCGCCCGAGTCGTCCTCGTCCTCGGCGGGGGCCTCGGACTCCCAGCGCTCGACGCGTTCGGCGACGCTCTCCTCGAACGAGGCCACGTCGAGGGCGGCGTCGTACATCTCGCGCACGAGGGCGACACAGCCCAGTCCGTCGGCGTCGGTGTCGGCGACGACGACGACGTCTGCGTCCTCGACGGCCTCCTTCACTCGTTCTTCGGCGTAGTCCTCGTCCAGCGAGTCGGGGTAGAAAAAGCCCTTTCCGGGCAACTGCGACTTCCGCGAGAGCGACAGTCGCGCGCTGTCGATGAGTTCGTCTTCCATACCGGGGCGAGGAGGCGGGGAGTGAAAGCCTCCGTGGTCTCTGCGCTCTCCAGTCGCGACGCCGTCTCCGCCGACGCTCAGACCGTCTCGGGCGTCCCCGTCGGTCCGTCTCGCTCGTCTTCGGCCAACTGTCGAACCGTCAGGACGGGGACCGGACAGGTGCGGACGACGCGTTCTGCGACCGACCCGATGAGAAACCGGTTCTCGCCGTGACGGCCGCGCGTGCCGAGTGCGACCACGTCGGCGTCTATCTCGCGGGCGTAGTCGCCGACGACGGTGGCCGGGCGGCCCTCCCGGACGGCCGTCGTCACCGGTCGGTCGGTGGCCTCCTCGACTTCCGAGAGCGCGCGTTCGCCCCGTTCGGTGAGCGCGTCGCGCATCTCCTCTCGGAGGCGCTCGGGCGAGGAGTCCACCTCTCCGGCGTCCACGACGTACAGGGCGTGGACCGTCGCGTCGAACCGGTCTGCGAGGTCCGCGGCGACGCCGACGGCCCGCCGAACGCTCTCGGACCCGTCCGTCGCGATGACGATGGTGTCGAACATGCGCGGCGGTTCGTCCGTCGGCGGCTTAAAACCAGCCGGGAACCCGCGGGAATCGCGAGGCGGCGGGGTGAGTCTTTTTGACCGCGGGAGTCGCATGGCCGGATATGACCGACCGACGCCCGTTGGACGTGAACCTCGTCCTCGTCCCCGTCGACCGGAGCGAGGAGTCCGCGAACGCCGTCGAACACGCCGCCGCCATCGCCGAGAAATACGACGCGCGCGTCCACGCCGTCCACGTTCTCGGCGAAGACGTCGTCCGCGCCATCGAGACGGGCGCGGTGAACGACGAGGACGTCGTCGCCGACAGCGACGCCATCGAGACGACGTGCGACGACATCGCCGCGCGGTACGGCGTCCCGTTGTCCACATCCGTCGCCTACGGCTTCTCGACGAAGATGAAACTGCGTCACCCCGGAAGCGTCGTCCTCGACACCGCAGAAGAACTCGACGCCGACTTCGTCGTCGTCCCCCGCGAACCCGTCTCCGGCGACCCCGGCGAAGTGCTGGCGAAGGCCGCCGAGTACGTTCTCCTCTACGCCAGCCAGCCCGTCCTCTCTGTCTGACGTCTCACTGCGCCGAGAGGGTGAGGGTCATCTCCAACTCGAAGCTCTCCGAATCGCTCGTCTCGAAGCCGATTTTCTTGTACAGACCGACGGCCGCGCGGTTCCAGCGTTCGACCGTGAGCCAGACGTTCTCGACACCCTGCTCGGCACCGTACCCGAGCAGCGACTCGATGAGGTGCGTCCCGATTCCGGCCTCCTGGTACGCCTGCAAAACGAAGATAGCGAGTTCGTAGGCGTCGCCGTCGGGGACGAGGGTGGCGTGTCCGGCCGCGTCGTCGCCGTCCCAGACGACGACGTTCAGACAGTCGCCGTCAAGGATGTTGTCCAGCCAATCGCGGATGCGGCGTTCCTGTCCCGGGGGGATACCCTGCGCTCTGTCCGCCGGGTCGAACGCCTCGTACATCGCCACGAGCGCCTCGAACTCCTCGTCGCTCCCGTCGTACGGCCGAATCTCCATCTCGCGGCCTTCGCGGTCTTCGAACGAGGTCGGGGGCGCTGCGAACGGTCCGGCGGTCTCGTCCGGATATCGACGTGGTTTGCTCATCGGACCAGAGACACCGTGACGTGTGAGTTCAGGAGCACGAACTCCGCGATGCTCCCGAGGTTTATCTTCCCCATCGGACTCGTCTGCCCGCCGCCGATGACGATTTCGTCGAAGCCCTCGGATTCGGCGGTGTCGACGAGGCTACTCCCCGGGTCGCCCTCGAGGTGTCGAATCTCGGCGTCGACGCCCTCCGCGTCGAGAATTTCGCGGACCATCTCGGCTATCTCCTCGCGAGACCGGTCCGAAGAGGGGTTCTCCACGATGGCGACGGTCAACTCGTCGCCCGCGGTGGCCGCCCGAGCGGTGGTCTGTTCGACCGCACGTATCGAATCGTCGCTCCCGCCGACTCCCAACAGCACCTTCATGAGACGTGGTGTCGTGGCCGCGGTAAAAAACAGTTGCCCGTCGGAGTTCGCGCGGACGCCCCGACGGAACCCTTTTCCGCCGCGCCGAGATACCCCGCGGTATGACCGACGACGACCCGACGGCGACGGACCCCGAGGCGTCCGCCGACGGACGGGAGCAGACAGCGGACACGACGGGGGACGCCGACACCACGACCGAGGACGGGGCCGCCGAGTCCGACACTGCATCCGAGGCGGTGGACAACGTCGACGCCAACGCCGACACCGACGCTGACGCCAACGCCGACACCGACGCTGACGCCAACGCCGACACCGACGCTGACGCCAACGCCGAACCGGAGATTCCGCGAGACGTGCAGAAGTATGCGCGCTTCAAGAAGATGGACGGCGCGCAGTACGACCGGGTCAACGAGTTCCTCCGCGACCGAACGTACGTCACGGCCCGCGAGTGGGCCATCGCGCGACTCTGCGCGGATTTCCGCACGGAGACGGGCGTCGAGATGACGAAAATCGGTGAGAACCTCCCCGAACTCGTCCCGTTCATGACGGACACGTACACCCCGCAGGCGGTCAATCAGGCCCGGTCGTCGTTCGAGGGAAAGGTCCACAAAGCGGGCGCGACGTTCCTCTACGGCGCGATGTCGGGCTTTTTCACCGCTGAAGAACTGGACGAGTTGATGTACGAGGTGACCGAGGTGGCGAAGTTCCTCCTCGAAGTCGAGGGCGTGGACCTCTCTGTCGCCGACGAACTGGAGGCCGAAGAGCGCATCTCCAGCGTGATGCGCGAGGTGCGCGACGCCAGCGCGGACCTCCGCAGAGAAGACCTGTCCGACGACGCGAGCGACGACTGACTCAGGCGTCTTCGTCGCCGCCGTCGTCCACGGGCAACAACGCTTCCGGGTCCGACTGGACGAACACGACGCGCCGGTCGCCCGAGAGCGGTCGAACGTACAGGCGCATCTCGCCGTCCTCGTCCACGCGTTCGAGCATCGGACTCGCTTCCTTCTTCGTGTAGTACACCGGGACGGCGACGGCCTCGCCGGCGTCCTCGGCCTGCATGACCACGACGGCGAACACCACGTCGCCGCGTTCGGCGCGGTAGGCGTCGTACGCGTCGAACGCCGCCCGTCCGACGACGTCCTCCACCGCGTCGAACTCGTCGCCGGGGACGAGGACGTCGAGGCCGACGCGACCCGTCTCGACGGTGTCGACGCGCGCCGGGACGGGCGTCACGTCGCCCGGATGGAGTTCCGTGACGGTCCACCCGGCCTCGCGGTACTCGGCCGCGGTGGCTTCCATGTCCGCCATCACGTTCTCCCAGAACTCCATGACGCCGGAGAGCGGGTGCGTCTCCTTCTCTCGGTCCGGGTCGTTCATGTCCCGTGTTCGGCCACCGCGCGAGCAAAAACGTTCCCCTCCGGTCTCGAAGCGGAGTGAAAAGCTATTTCGTGGCGAGGGAGGCAACTGTTGGCAATGAGTCTCCTCTCCCTCTCGGACCTCCGCACGCAGTTCGCGACGGACCGCGGTCAAGTGAAAGCCGTCGACGGCGTGGACTTAGAGATAGACGAGGGCGAGACGGTCGGTCTCGTCGGCGAGTCGGGGTCGGGCAAGAGCGTGACCGCCCTCTCGGCGATGGGTCTCGTGGACGACCCGGGCCGCGTCGTCGGCGGCGAGGTGACGCTCACGTCTCCCGAACTCGCCGAGCAGTTCCGCGAGGAGTACCGAAAGCCCGCCTTCGTCGACGGCGACGAGGTGGACCTCACCGCCGCACCCGAAGAGGCGCTTCGTTCGGTTCGCGGCGGCGAGATGAGTATGATCTTCCAGGACCCGATGACCTCGCTGAACCCCGCGCTCACGGTCGGCGAGCAAGTCTCCGAGAGCCTCCGCCTGCACCAGTACGGCGGCCGAAAGAAGGACACGTGGCTCAACGCCGTCCGCGAGATTCTCCCGAAGATAGGCGGCAAGGACCTCGACGAAGCGGTCGTCGAACGCGCCGTCGACGTGCTCTCGGAGGTCGGCATTCCCGAACCCACCTCGCGCGTCGACGAGTACCCGCACGAGTTCTCCGGCGGGATGCGCCAACGCGTCCTCATCGCCATCGCCCTCGCCTGCCGCCCAAAACTGCTCATCGCCGACGAACCGACGACGGCGCTGGACGTGACCATCCAGGCGCAGATTCTCGAACTCGTCAACGAGTTACAGGACGACCTCGGGATGTCCGTCCTGATGATAACCCACGACCTCGGCGTCGTCGCCGAGACGTGCGACCGCGTCGCCGTCATGTACGCCGGGGAGATAGTCGAGGAGGGGCCGGTCGAGGAGATATTCGCGAACCCCTCGCACCCGTACACGTACGCGCTCCTCGAATCCATCCCCACGGAGGACAAAGACCGCCTCACCCCCATCGAGGGGAACGTCCCCGACCTCGTGGAGATGCCCACCGGCTGTCACTTCGCGGACCGATGTCCGTGGGCCGTCGACGAGTGCCGCGAGGGCGAGATTCCGTTCCTCCAGCACGGCCCCGACGACGTGGACCACCGCGCGAAGTGTATCATGCAGGAGTTCGACGAGAGCGTCTACGGGTCCGGCGACGCCCTCGGGAAGGAGGACCACGAGATAGGCGACGAACTCCTCCGAGCGGAAGGGCTGAAAAAGCACTTCTCTCGGGCGGACGGCCTCTTAGACGAGTGGCTCGGCCTCGACGGTGCGAGCGTGAAAGCCGTCGACGGCGTCGACCTCTCGGTGTACGAGGGCGAGACGCTCGGGCTCGTCGGCGAGTCCGGATGCGGGAAATCGACCACCGGCGAGACCATCCTGCAACTCCTCGACGCGACGGCGGGTCGCGTCGTCTTCCAGGGCGAAGACCTGACGCAGATGGAGGGCTCCGAACTGCGGGAAAAGCGTCGCGACCTGCAGATGATATTCCAGGACCCGATGTCGAGTCTGGACCCCCGGATGACCGTCGGGCAGATTATCGCCGAACCGCTGAAGATTCACGACCTGCCGGAGGCGGAACCGCCGGAGGGGCAGAACCGCCGCGAGCAACGCCGTGACCGCGTGGAGGAACTGATGCGAGCGGTCGGACTCGAACCCGGCCAGCAGACGCGCTACCCGCACGAGATGTCCGGCGGCCAGCGACAACGCGTCGGCATCGCCCGCGCTCTCGCCGTCGACCCGGACTTCATCGTCGCCGACGAACCCGTCTCCGCACTCGACGTCTCGGTGCAAGCGCAGATTCTGAACCTGCTCGAAGACCTGCAGGACGAGTTCGGTCTGACCTACCTGTTCATCGCGCACGACCTGAGCGTCGTCCGGCACATCTGCGACCGCATCGCCGTGATGTACCTCGGCGAAATCGTCGAGACGGCGGCGACGGACGACCTGTTCGCCGAGCCGAAACATCCGTACACGCGGGCACTGCTCTCGGCGATTCCGGAACCCGACCCGACGGCGGAGACGGACCGAATCATCCTCGAAGGCGACGTGCCGTCGCCCATCGACCCGCCGTCTGGATGTCACTTCCGGACGCGGTGTCCGCAGGTCATCCCGCCCGAGGACGTAGACGTCGAACAGGCGGCGTACCGCGAGGTGATGGACCTCAGACAACGCGTCGAGTCGCGGAAGATAGACGTCGACGCCGTCCGCGAGTCCGTCGCCTCGGGCGACGAAACGGGGGCCGCCGCGGCCGCCACCGACGGCGGCGAACCGCAGGCAGTCTCCGCGGACGCCGTCGTCGCCGCGTTGTACGACCGGTTCTTCGACGAACCGCTGACCGGCGAGAACCGTCGCGTCGTCGAGTCGGCACTCGACGCCGTCGCCGCCGAACGCTGGGACGAGGCGGCGGACACGCTTCGCGGCCGGTTCGAGAGCGTCTGCGAACGCGACGCTCCGACGCTCGGAACGGGTGACCATCCGGCATCTTGTCACTTGTACGACGAGTAACGAAGCTCGACAGAATTCGACGTACGGCACCTCATTTGTACATTTTTTCTTCAGGGTCGATCACGGTAGAATCGACACTTTTAGGTGACAACTCGGATTGTTTCGGAACATGTCACGTGATATTGATAGACGTGCGTTCTTGAAGGCGGCCGGCGGTGCCGCGGCGGCGGCGACGCTCGCCGGCTGTGCGGCGGACCCCGACGAGACCGGAACGGGGACCGAAGGCTCCGGCACGACCGAGGCCGGCGGTGACGGGACCGAGGCCACCGAGTCCGGAACGGAGTCCGAGGGCGAAGGGTCGACGCTGACCTACGCCCGCGGGAACGACTCCGGGACGCTCGACCCCCAGAACACGACCAGCGGCGAGGACGTGAAGGTCACGAACCAGGTGTACGACCAGCTCATCATGTTCGAGCCGGGGCAGACGACCCTGCGCGAAGGGCTGGCGACGGAGTGGAACCTCGAGGGGACGACGGTGACGCTCACGCTCCGCGAGGGCGTGACGTTCCACAACGGCGACGACTTCACGGCGGACGACTTCATCGCGACGTTCAACCGCTTTACCAACCCCGACTACGAGTACTACCCCGGCGACAGCTACGTGTCGGCGTACGGCCCGTTCACGCTGGGCAACTGGATAGATTCGGTCTCGAAGGACGGCGACTACTCGCTGACCATCGAACTGAACCAGAAGTACGCGCCGTTCCTGCGCAACCTCGCGATGTTCGCCTCGTCGGTGCTCTCCCAGCAGGCGATTCAGGAACTCGGGCAGGAACTGGCGCAGAACCCGGTCGGAACCGGTCCGTTCCAGTTCGAGAACTGGGACACCTCCAACCAGCGCATCCGCCTCTCGGCGAACGGCGACTACTGGGGCGAGGCGCCGCAGGTCGACGAAGTCGTCTTCTCGGCCGTCGGCAGCAACACGACGCGCGCCCAGACGCTCGACAGCGGTGGCGCGGACATCATCGACGGCATCGGCGCGCAGGCGTCGAAAATCGTCCAGGACTCCTCGAACGCCGAACTCGTCCAACAGGCCGGTATCAACGTCGGCTACATGGCGTTCAACATGGCGAAGGTCGAGGCGTTCCGCGAGACGAAGGTCCGACAGGCAATCAGTCACGCCATCGACACGCAGGCGCTCGTCGAGAACATCTTCAAGGGCATCGCCGAACAGGCGAGTCAGCCCATCCCGAGCAACGTGTTCGGCTTCAACGACGACCTGAGCCCGTACGAGCAGAACCTCGAACGGGCGCAGACGCTCCTCGATGAGGCGGGCTACGGCGACGGCTTCAGCTTCGAGCTCGCGACGTTCAAGAACCCACGGACGTACAACCCCTCGCCGCTTCAGGCGGCGCAGTTGGTCAAGTCCAACCTCGCCGAAATCGGCATCGAAGTCTCCATCAACCAGCAGTCGTTCAACCCGTTCCTCGACTACACCAGCGCGGGGAACCACGACGCCTGTTTCCTCGGCTGGATGACCGACAACGCCGACCCGGACAACTTCTTCTACGCCCTGCTTCACCCGCAGGTCGCAGACGGCGAACTCACGGAGGGACAGGACTGGGTCTCCTTCGACGCGGAGGGCTTCAACACGCTCAACGTCGCCGCGTGGGCAAACCGCGACTACATGACGCTGGTCGAAGAGGCGCAGACGACGTACGACCAGACCGTCCGCGAGGAGAAGTACAAGCAGGCCGCTAAAATCGCGCACGACGAGGCGCCGTGGGTCTTCATGGACCACGCGAAGGAACTCCGCGGCGTGGCGAACCGCGTCTCCGGGTTCGTCCTCGCACCGATCAGCGGACCGTTCCTCAATCTCGTAAGCCTCAACTAACGCGTCGACAGTTATTTTTTCACATGGTATCGAAGCGCTTCGTTCTCAAGCGACTCCTCCTCCTCGTGCCGGTGCTTTTCGGCGTCGCGACGCTCGTGTTCGCCATCCTGCACCTCAGTCCGGGGGACCCGGCCCGCGTTATCGCGGGACAACGGGCGACGGACGCACAGGTCGCCGCGGTGCGGGCAGACCTGGGTCTGGACGACCCCCTGTGGGTCCAGTACGGTCGCTACCTCGTGGATATCGTGACGCTCAATCTCGGCGAGTCGTACATCATCCAGCGCGGGACGCCCATCCTCACCATCCTGCGCGCCCGCCTGCCGGTCACGCTCGAACTCGCCATCTACGGGCAGGTCATCGGCATCCTCCTCGGCATCCCGTTCGGCATCATCAGCGCGGTGAAGCAGGACACGCTGACCGACCACCTCACGCGCGTCGGTGCGCTGACGGGTATCAGCATGCCCATCTACTGGACGGGTCCCCTCGTCATCCTCCTGTTCGCGCAGTTCCTCAACGTCCTCCCGGCGTCGAACCGTATCGCCTCGCAGTTCGACCCGCCGGTGTACACCGGCCTCATCACCGTCGACACGTTCGTCTTCGGCCTCCAGTCCGGCGAGTTCGCCGCCTTCGTCTCGGCGGCGTCGCACATGCTCCTCCCGGCCGCCGTCATCGGCGTCTACGGCATGGCGCTCATCTCCCGGATGATGCGCTCGTCGATGCTGGAAGTCATCCGCCAAGACTACATGCGGACCGCCCGCGCGAAGGGCCAAGGCGCGAAGATAACCGTGATGAAACACGGCTTCCAGAACGCGCTCATCCCCGTAATCACCGTCATCGGTATCCAGTTCGGGACGCTCCTCGGCGGGGCCGTCCTCACCGAGACGGTGTTCGGTATCGGCGGCATCGGAACGATGCTCGTGCAGGCCATCGAAGTCGGGGACTACCCCGTCGTCCAAGGCACCGTGCTGGTCTTCGCCTTCCTGTTCACGTTGGTGAACCTCGGCGTCGACCTGACCTACTCGTACCTCGACCCCCGCATCGACCAGTAACATGAGCACCCAGACACAGACGGAGACCGACTCGACTCGCCGCGGCTTCGTGAGTCGACTCCGGGCCTCTCCGTTCCTCTCAGACCTGCTGTCGAACCGTCTCGCCCTCGCGGGTATCGCGCTCATCCTCGCGATGGTGGCCGTCGCACTCTACGCGCGAATCGGCGCGCTCGTCGGCTTCGCACCGACGTACGCCGAACTGCAGTCCTCGCAGTTCGGGGCGAACCCGAGTCTCGCCGCCCCATCCGCGGAGTACCCGTTCGGGACCGACATCCAGGCGCGCAACATCTTCGACCGCGTCCTCTACGGGTCGTGGTTGGCGCTGAAGTTCGGTACCGTCACCGTCGGTATCTCCACGGCCGCGGGCGTCTCGCTCGGCGTCGTCGCCGCCTACTACGGCGACATCACGGACAACGTCATCATGCGGACGATGGACGTGCTGTTGGCGTTCCCGTCGCTCCTGTTGGCGCTTGCGCTCGTCGCCATCTTCCCGAACGAACTCGGTCTGTGGCGGGCGGTGACGGCGCTGACGCTCGTCTACACGCCGCGGTTCGCCCGCGTCGTCCGCGGCGCCGCGCTGAAAGTGCTCGAAGACGAGTACGTGGACGCGACCATCGCCCTCGGCGCGACGGACCCGCGCGTCCTCGTTCGGCACGTCATGCCGAACTGTCTGGCGCCCATCACCGTCCAGTCGACGCTCAACTTCGGCCTCGCCATCATCGACCTCGCGGCGCTCTCGTTCCTCGGTTTCGGCGCCGAACCGGGGTCGCCCTCGTGGGGACTGATGCTCTCGAACGGCGTGAGTCAGGGGCTTCTCACCGGCGACTGGTGGTGGTCGTTCTTCCCCGGCCTGTTCCTCGCCGTGACCGTCCTCGGGTTCAACCTCCTGGGTGACGGTATGCGCGACGCACTCGACCCGCGGATGCGCGAAGCGGTCGACTGACCGCGCTCGACGGCCGCGCTTCTCTCTCGCTCATCGCTCATGTCACCCCCACCGGACGACACGCCGCGACGCGAACTCGACCGAGCGTCGCCGACGCTCTCGCGCCGTCTGACCGTCGCCGGCGGGGCGTTTCTCGTCGGCCTCGGAGGCGGCGTCGTCGCACTCGCTGTCGCCACTCTTCTCCTGTCCAGCGTCGCCGACGGCGCGGACACGGCCTTCCTCCTCGGCGTCCTCCTGTTCGGGTTCGGAACCCTGGGCTGGTCGGGGTCCGTCCTCGCCGGGCGGGGGTTCGAGGAGATGCAACGCCGACTCGACACCGGCGCGGACTGGACCGAGATGGACTCGCGCCGCGCGATGGCCCGCATCGGCGGGTTCGGCGCGGGCGTGATGCTCGCGGCGGCGACGCTCGGGACGCTCCTGACCTGAGGTTCAAATAGGAAGTCGGGGCCAGTCACCCCGTGACCTGACCACGGCCCCGAGTCGGTCCGCGGGAGTCCAGCACCCGACTCGGTTCGCTACCGCTGGCTGTCTGCCCTACAATAGCGTCTGCGCCAGTTTCCTCATCCGACCACACGCCGCCCGTGCGGTCGAGTGAGCGACGACTCGCAGACGCTCCTACACTCGGTCCGCGACGCTCGCACGCACGTTCTCGCCCGTCGCGTCGCCGAACGCTCCGTCCTCGTAGACGACGTTCCCGCGAACGACGGTCATCTCGGGGAAGACGCCGCGCATCCCCTCGAACGGCGTCCACCCGCAGTTCGAGTGCAGGTCCGAACCGCGAATCTCCCGGGAGTCGTCGGGGTCGAACAGGACGAGGTCCGCGTCGTTTCCGACGGCCACCCGACCCTTCGACGGCAGGTCGAATATCTCGGCGGCGTTCGCGGCGGTCACGTCGCGGACGCGTTCGTACGAGATGTCGTCGTTCCGCGCTCGTTCGAGCAACAGCGGAAGCATCGTCTCGACGCCCGGAACGCCGCTCGGAGCGTCCCACAGTCCCACGTCCTTCTCGGCGCGCGTGTGCGGTGCGTGGTCGGTCGCGACGATATCTATCTCGCCGGAGACGAGTCGCTCCCACATTCCGGCGCGACGCTCCTCGCTCCTGAGCGGCGGGTTCATCCGGCCGTACGTCCCCAACTCGGTGGCGTCCTCGCGCGAGAGGAACAGGTGATGCGGCGTCACCTCACAGGTCGCGCCGCCCGCCTTCGCGGCGTCGACGCCCTCCGGTGTGCTCGTGTGCGCGATGTGGATGGCCGCGCCCGAGTCGGAGCCGACTTCGACGGCGCGTTCGACGGCCGCCGCCTCCGCCTCGGCGGCGCGGTACTGACTCCAGACGTCGGCGTCGGCGGCCTCGCCGGTTCCGCCGGCGTCTCTGTCTCGCGCCGACTCGTCGAACAGGTCCGCGTCCTCGGCGTGGACCGTGACGGTCACGTCGGCGTCGGCGGCGCGCGACACCGCGTCCGCGAACAGATCGGCGTCGATTCCCATGTCGCCCGTCGAGTCCGCGAGGAAGACTTCGCCGAGTGCGAACAGCGGTCGGTCGAACAGCGAGTCGGGGTCCCAGTCGGGCGTCACGCCGCCGCTGATTCCGAAGTCGACGCACGACGCTGCGGCCAGCGCCTCCTTCTCGTCGAACGCCTCGCCGGTCGTCGTCGGCGGCGTGGTGTTCGGTTGGTCGGCGACGACGGTGACGCCGCCCGCGGCGGCGCTCTGCGACCCGGTCTCCCACGTCTCCTTGTGCGAGAACCCCGGTTCGCGGAAGTGAACGTGCGCGTCTATCGCGCCCGGAAACAGCATCTTCTCCGAGGCGTTCACGACCCGGTCGTCGTCCCGCGGTTCCAGCGACTCCTCGACGGCGACGACGGTCTCTCCCTCGACGCGAACGTCGCGGACGCGGCCGTCGGCCAGCGTCACATCGGTGACGAGCAGTGACATACCTGCCTCTCCCACGGAGGTGTCGTAAGCCCCGCGGTTACTCGCGGACGTCGCCGGAACCGGGGTCAGTCGGGGTCGCCCGACCCGACGGCCTCCACGCGCCGCCGTCGTTCACCGACGAACGCGTCTTCGAGCACGCGACACACCCGTTCGGCGTCGGCGGGGCCGCCGCCGCGGACGACGCTCCCGACCGTATCGGGCTCGAACGGCACGCAGAGGGCGTCGTAGACGGGGTCGAGCACGGCCGCTATCTCCTCGTGGTCGGCGACGACGACGATGCCGGAGACGAGTGCGACGTCGCGCTTGACTCGCTGTGCGATGCCGCATATCTTCCCGTGCGCCTGTACGGAGTGGTCGCCGGGGCAGAACGACGCGGACGGTTCGCCGCGCCGTGCGGGGACGCCGAGCGACCGCAGGGCGCGGACGACTGCCGTCGTCGCCGTCTCGTATCGCCCTTCCATCTCCGTTCGCGCGTCGTCGAGCGGAACGGCCGAGGCGAACGCGACGGTCCGTCCGGTGTAGGCGACGACGCGCCCGCCGACGCTCCGTTCGACCGCCGGAAACCCTCGTGACTCGGCCGCCTCGCGTGCCGCTTCGTAGCCGTCCGAACGCGTATCCCGCCGCCCGAACGCGACCTGTCGGTGCGGCGTCCACGCGCGAAACGCCGGTTCGCCCGTCTCGCCGGCCACGTCGGCCATCCGGGCCGTCACCGCCCGGTCGGCGTCTCTCGTCGCCGTCCGTCCGCGGAGCGTCCGGACGGAGTCGGCGGCTCTGTCGCCGTCCATGCTCCAGACAGGACCCGACGCGTCTAAGCCCTCCCGGTCCTCCCGTCTCGACATGGACGGCCACGAGTCGCGGACGGCGTCCCGGCCCGCCGCCCCCGCCGACGCCGACGAGGTGGTGACGGTTCCCGAGTCCGTGCTCCGGCGCTACCGACGGTTCTCGCTCTACAACTCGCCGTATCCGGCGCACGACCGCGGCTGTGCCATCGACCTCTACCCGGCGTCGAACGAGGGGCTCTCGCCCGTCTCCGGTGAGGTACTGGAGACGCGAACCGTCCGCGCGCCGCCGAAACCGTACGCTCACGGCGACGAGTTCCTGATTCTGGTCGACGCCGGCGACTACGTCGCCCGAATCCTCCACGTCGACCCCGACGTCGAGGCGGGCGAGACGGTCGAGGTGGGCGATTCGCTCGGGCAGATGATTCGCTCGGGGTTCTTCGCGCCGTGGGTCGCCAACCACGTCCACGTCGGCTTCCGTCGCCACGACCAGAACCTCCGGCGCGCGACGGGGTCGCTCCCCGCCGTCGCCGACGCGCCGGTCGAACCCCTCGCGTGGGACGGCACGGGAACCGTCGTCGAGACGGCGGCGACGTACGCGCTCCTCGACAGTCCCGTGCATCCGAACCCCGGCGAGACGTTCGCTGGCATCGGGACCGACGACGGCCGCGTCTTGGACGGCGGGTTCGCCCACTACGCGGCGGGCGGCGTCCTCACCGCCGGCGACGACGGACCCGTCTCGTTTCTCGGCCACCGCGTCGGCGACGCGACGGGCCGAAACGTCCCGTGGCGCGATATCGACGTGCTGGCGAACGGCGAGCGAATCACCGGTCTCTCGCTCTTTTCGGGACTGGACCCGGAGTTCGGCGCGAAACTCGTCTGTCCCGGCCACGAGTTCGCCGTCGGCGACGAGGTTCGCGTTCGGGTACGCGATACCGACGACCCGATTCGGCTGGGGTAGCGGTCGGTGGGTTCGGCTCAGCCGTGTCGCTCTCGGTGTCCGTCTCGTAACTCCTGATACCGCTCGTCGTCGCGAACGCGTTCGAGGTACGCCTGGAAGACGAGGGCGGCGGCGCGCTTGTCGGCGTCGGCCCACTCCCGCGGTTCGCGTTCCTCGCCGTCTTCGTACTTCTGCCCGCCGGGGTACTTCGCGTACCGCATCGACCGGGTGTACCCCATCTGGAGGTACTTCCGAGCCATGTCCATCCCGACGAAGTCGTCGGCGTCTCGGTAGGAGTCGTACCGGTCGTAGATGGCCGCTGCGGACTCCTCGGCGGACTCCTCGTCGGCGTACGACCAGTGCGGCAGCAGTTCGGACTTGTACGGTTCAACTTTGAACACGCCCTCCTCGCCGCGGCCGACGTCGTACTTCTCGGGATGTTCGCGGAAGTCCACGTCGTATTCGGGGCCGTCGTTCTCGCTCATACGCTCGATTCGGCTCCGAGGGGGTTCGCTCTGCTGGCCCGTGCGACAGTTATGTGTCTGGAAATCGAGGAATCTCGTATGACTGACGAGGGGCTGACTACGGAAATCAACACGATTCGCTCGCATCGAGACGGGGACGGAACCCTCGACGCCGTCTCGGCGACGGTCGAACTCTCTGGCACGGTGGAGACGCGCGTCCGCGTCCACTACGCCGTCGAGGAGGGCGTGGCGACGCTGGACCGCTTCGTCGTCGACGACGACATCTCCGTCTTCGAGGTCGCGGACCTCGCGTGCGTGCCGGTCGCCGAACGCGCTATCACCGTCATCCCCGGCGTCGAGGAGGTGGAACCGGCGTTGGAGACGTTCGGAAGAGCGCTCGAACTCGGGAAGAAGCTGTAGCCGAAGCGCGGCGGCGACGTCTCACCGGTGGCTACATACGCGCCGCCGCCGCCAACGGCTGTATGAGCGAGGATGGAACCACCGAGTTCCCGGACGACGCCGTCGCGTTCGTCCAAGCCTACATCGAACAGGAACACGGCTACCTCTCGTGGCTGGGGACGCAGGTAAACGAGATTTCGCCCGGTCGCGTCGTGATGACGATACCGTACGACGAGAAACTCACAAACACCACGAGTCCGCCGACGGTCCACGGCGGCATCGCGGCGACGCTCATCGACACCGCGGGCGGCGTCGCCCAGCGGACGATGCTCGGCGACCCGCTGAACGGCGGCGTCGCGACGGTGAACCTGAACGTGAACTACCTCCGGCGCGCCGCCGGCGACTTGCGCGCGACGGCCGAAGTCGTCCGCGCGGGCGGCACCATCGGCGTCAGCACCATCACCGTCGTCAGCCGACCCCCGAAACACGTCCGCGAGGACGAGGAGGCGTTCGAGCGGTGGGAGGGAACCGCAGACGAGGAGGCCGTCGCCACCGGTCAGGGCGCGTACCGCCTGTTCCGCGACTGACGCCGCGTCTCACTCGAACCGCACCTGCGCTCGGGGCGTCACCTCGCCGAACAGCCATCCCGCGTGGTCGAGGGCGTACTCTCGGTGCTCGTCTTCGATAGCGCCGATGGCGTCTTCGACGAGGACGGGCCGGTAGTCTCTGAGACCGGCGCTCCCCGCGGTGTGGAGGACGCAGACGTTCGCCAGCGTCCCGCAGAACAACAGGTCGTCGATGCCGTGCGCCCGGAGCCACCCGTGCAACTCCGTCTCGTGGAAGGCGTCGTAGGTGTGCTTCGTGACCACGTGGTCGTCGTCTCGGACGTCGAGTGCGTCGACCAGTTCGGCCTCCCACGTCCCCTCGAGGACATGTTCGCCCCAGCGGTCGAACTCGTCGTAGTAGTACGCGTCCGCGAACTGTTCGGGCGGATGGACGTCTCGCGTGTAGACGACGGACGCGCCGGCGTCGCGGGCGTCGGCGACGAGAGCGGTCACGTCGTCGAGAATGGCTTCGCTGGGCGGCGCGTACAGACTGCCGTCGGGGTGACAGAAGCCGTTCTGCACGTCCACGACGACGACGGCGGTTCGCTCGGGGTCGAACGTGTAGTCTCCCATACGTCTCCGAAGCCGGCGCGAGACCAAAACGGTGTCCCGGGATGCATTTTTGCGCGAGAGTCTCGGGAAAAAGGTACTTCCCCGCGGGGTCCCAGGGGGACGTATAGTATGCTAACGCGACACGGAATCGCCGTGGGTGCCCTCGCCCTCCTCCTCGTTCTCGCGGGATGTGCGGCACCGATGGTGAACCCGGACGGAGACGGTGGCGCGACGGGCGCGGCGTCCGACGCCGCGGATATCGCCACGCCGGACGAGAACTTCTCCGACCCGAGCGGTGACCCGCTGGGGTGGGAAGACGGCTACTGGTACAACGAGTCTATCGACGTGGACCAATCCGACGGCCTCTCGGACGCGGAGATGCGGACGTACGTCGCCCGGTCGATGGCCCGCGTCGAGTACCTCCGGCACAAGGAGTTCAAAGAACGCGTCTCCGTCGACGTGCTCTCGCGCGAGGAGTACCAAGAACAGACGCGATCGCGGTCACAGAACGCCTCCAGCGGTGACCAAGCAGAGTTCAGCGAGTGGAACAACCAGGTGTGGGAGGCGCTGTTCGTCACCGGCGAATCCGGCGACAGTCAGGAGGCGATAAGCGAGACGCAAGGGAGTTCGGTGGCGGGGTTCTACGCGCCGACGAACGACGCGATAACCATCATCACGCCCTCGCCCGACTCGCCCACCATCGACAACGTGACGCTCGTCCACGAACTCGTCCACGCGCTTCAGGACCAACATTACGACCTGACGAGCGACCAGTTCCGCGCGCAGACGCAGGACGCGGAGTTGGCCATCGACGGTGCCGTCGAAGGTGACGCGAAGTACGTCGAACTCCGCTACGTCGACATGTGCGGCGTCGAGTGGGACTGCGTCCAGACCCCGCCCGCGACGGGTGGCTCCGACCAGTCCGGCCAGTCCGCAGGCAACGGGAACGGCCCCAACCTCGGCATCCTCCTCACCATCTTCCAACCGTACTCCGACGGCCCGGTGTACGTCCACGACAAAGTGGAGGCGGGCGGCTGGCAAGCGGTCGACGAGATGTTGCAGGACCCGCCGGAGTCGACGGAACAGACCATCCACCTCACCGACGAGAAGCCGGTTCCCATCGAGTACCGGAGTCGCGCGACGAACGGGTGGTCCACGTTCCCCGAGCAAGGACAGCGAGGCTCTGACACCGTCGGCGAGGCGTCGATGTACGTGATGTTCTGGTATCAGGCGCGAACCGCCGGTGCGGACACGATTCGCCCGCAGAACGTCATCGAGACGGACGAACGGTACGACACGTACAACTACAACGCCGCGCCGTCGAACGGGTGGGCGAACGACCGTCTGTTCCCGTACCAGAAAGAGAGCGGCGACGAGACGGAGTACGGCTACGTCTGGGTCACCGAGTGGGACACGAAGGGTGACGCCCGCGAGTTCCGCGACGCCTACACGAAGATTCTCCGAGCGCAGGACGCGACCAAGCAGAGCGAGAACGTCTGGGTCGTCGAAGACGGCGAGTTCGCCGACGCGTTCCGCGTCCAACACGAAGGGACGCGCGTCGTCATCACCAACGGACCGAGCGTCGAAGACCTGAGCGACATCCGCCCGTCGTCGAACTGACCGACGGCCGACGCGCCGGGAAGCTTTTTTTCGCGCTCACCCACGATACCGTGTGAACGTCTCTCGCTCCTCGCTCGTCGCCGTCTCGTTCGCCCTCCTCCTCGTCCTCGCCGGGTGTAGCGCGCCCGTCGCCGACGCGGACGCGACGTGGTCGTGGCCGGACGACCCGCCGACGGACAGAATCGGCTGGGAGAACGGCTACTGGTACAACGAATCGATAGACGTAGACCAGTCCGACGGACTGAACGAGACCGAACAGGAGGCGTTCGTCGCTCGGACGATGGCCCGCGTCGAACAGATTCGGCAGTTGGAGTTCGACAAAACCGTTCCCGTCGACGTCGTCTCGCGCGAGGACTACCAGTCGAACCGGAACGTGTTCGTCTCAGAACCCGACCCGTGGGAAGAACAACTGTACGAGGCGACGTTTCTCGTCGGCGAGGACGAGTCAGTCGCGGAGGTGTTCTCCGAACTCTACGGCGGGGCCATCGCGGGTTACTACACGCCGAGCAACGACCGGATAGTCGTCGTCAGCGACTCGGAGGCGCCGACGATGAGTCGCGCGACGCTGGCGCACGAACTCGTTCACGCCCTGCAGGACCAGCAGTTCGGCTACGCCGCGCCGCCGCAGACGCGCGACGGCACCCTCGCGGAGGACGGTCTGTTCGAAGGCGACGCGAACTACGTCGAGTCGCTGTACGCCGAACGGTGCGCGGCCGAGTGGGACTGCGTCGAATCGCCCGCGCGGGAGGCCGGCGGCGGGTCGTCGTTCGACTTCGGCGTCTACCTCACCGTCTACGCGCCGTACAGCGAGGGGCCGGAGTTCGTCGCCGCGCTTCGAGAACGCGGCGGGTGGGAGGCGGTGAACGCCGCCTACGACGACGTCCCGGTCTCTTCGGAGCAGATTCTCCATCCGGACGCCTACCCCGACGAACGACCGGCGAACGTGACCGTCCCCGACCGGTCTTCGAACGAGTGGTCCCGCTTCGACCGTGACCCGGCCACGGACAGACTCGGAGAGGTGTTCGCGTACGTGATGTTCTGGGACGCGCGCGCCATCGACCAGTCCTCGCTCAGACAGCAGACGGGGGCGTACTCGCGGTACAACTACTCCACCGGCGCGACGGTCGGATGGGCCGGCGACAGCGTCGTCCCGTATCGGAGCGACGACGGCGAGTACGGCTACGTCTGGGCCACCGAGTGGGACACGAAAGGCGACGCCGACCAGTTCCGCAGGACGTACGAACGGTTCCTCTTACAACTGCGGATGAACGCCGACAGGGTGGACGAGAGCACCTACGTGATAGAGTCGGGACCGTTCGCGGACGCCTTCCGCGTGACGCAAGACGGCACCCGCGTCACCATCGTCAACGCGCCGACGGCCGAACAGTTGGACGACGTGCACGCGGCGTAGTCGACGCCGCCGAACACGTGCGCTTTTCACGGCCCCTGTGAATGGAGAAATATGGATTTCGACATCGTCGGCACCGACGCCATCCGCGAGGGGTCGGCGACCGACGCCTACTTCGAGCGGACGGAGACGACGCTTCGGTACGCGGAGAAGGACCCCCACGTCGTCGCCGAGGTGACCGCCGACCAGTTCCCCGACGGCGACTACGAACTCCTCGCGGGCGTGAAAGACGCCGCCGCCCTCCTCGAAGGCCACGACGTGGACGTCGACGCGATTCCGGAGGGCCGCCTGTTCGACGGCGGCCCGGTCATGCGAATCGAGGGGAACTACCTCGACTTCGCCCGGTTCGAAACCTCGCTCTTGGGCTTTCTCTCGCACGCCTCCGGCGTCGCCACCGCCGCACTCGACGTGCGCCGCGCCGCGCCGGAGTCGACGGTGCTCTCGTTCGGCGCGCGCCACGTCCACCCCTCCATCGCCGCGATGGTCGAGCGAAGCGCACTCGTCGCCGGTCTGGACGGGTTCTCGCACGTCGCCGCGGGCGAGGTGCTGGGGAGAGAGGCGTCCGGAACGATGCCGCACGCCCTCCTCATCTGCTTCGGCCGAGGGAACCAAGAGGAGGCGTGGCGAGCGTTCGACGAGGCGGTGGACGAGGACGTCCCGCGCGTCGCCCTCTGTGACACCTACAGCGACGAGACGGACGAAGTGCTCCGCGCCGTCGACACCCTCGGCGACGACTTAGACAGCGTCCGTCTGGACACCACCTCCTCGCGCCGCGGCGACTTCCGGCACATCGTCCGCGAGGTGCAGTGGACGCTCGCCGCGTACGACCACGACGACGTGGACGTGTTCGTCTCCGGCGGCCTCGGCCCCTCGGACCTGCGACATCTCCGCGACGTGGCCGACGGGTTCGGCGTCGGCGGCTACGTCTCGAACGCCGACCCGGTGGACTTCGCGCTCGACATCGTCGAGATAGACGGCGAACCGGCGGCGAAACGGGGGAAACTTACGGGCGTAAAGGAGGTGTACCGCACGCAGGACGGCGGCCACCACGTAGGCCTGAGCCGTGCGGACCCGCCCGCCGACGCGGAACCGCTCTTGGAACCGCTGATTCGCGACGGCGAACTCCTCACCGAGGAGTTCGATATCGACGCCGCGGCGGCGCGCGCGGCGAACGACGCGGACCTGTGTGGCTACGGCGCGGAGTCGCGACTCGACGGGTGAGAAGGCGCAGAAGTCGAACGCGGTCGCTCGTGCTCTCGTAACTCCGTGCAGGCTACAGTTCTTCGACGCTGCCGCCGTCCGGACGCTCGCGGAACACCTGGCCTTCGAACAGCGTGACCATGGCGTCTTCGTCCTGCCACGCCAGCGGCGAGAGACCGGCCTTCCGGCAGGCGTGCGTCAGGAACTGCTCTTTCGACCAGCCGTTCTCGACGGGAATCGTCGGGTAGAGCCAGCCGTGGCTCCCGTCTTTGTCGATGGCGACGCCGTGCGTTCCGAGTTCTAGGTCGGCGACGGGGTCGTTGGTGAGAACGTGATTACAGACGATACAGACGGAGATATTGAGGTTCGGGAGTTCGGGCGGTTCGATTTCGGACCCGCACGAGTCGCCCGACGCGGCTTGAATCGCCGCGTCGACGATGGCGTGTCCCAGTTGATCTTTCCCTCGATACGCGCCGGCACAGCCACGGAGACGGCCGCGGCCGCGTGTGGATTGGATTCGGACGAACGCCCCGGTACGTGCGTAGAACGCATCACGCATACTCCCCGGTTGTTCTCGTTGGCCGTGGAGTACGTACGATTCGACCGATTCACGCGCTAGTTCGACCGCCCTCGACCCATCGTCGTACGTGAGTCGAACGGTCTGCGCCTCGGACATGGTGTGTACGAGGCACTCGTCAAACTTGAACGCTTCCCTTGTCACCACCCTGATTCGTCCTGTATTTAGCCCGCTCGTTCGTGATGGACTCGGCGAATCGCCCGCGAACGGCCGAATCGAACCCCTTATTGGACTCACGGGGGTAGAGAGAGACGGCAGAGAGAGCCCGGTTCCCGTGTCCTGTCGGACAGCATTCCTGTCCGCGGACATGAGGAAAGTCCCCCCACCGTTCGGACAGGTGACCGGGCGCAAGCCCGGAGTCGGAGACGACTGGCTCTGGAACAGAAACGAGACCCCTCGGTCCGACCGATGAGACGCGCGGGTGGACGGACGTCCACCGGCGGCGCGTGCGGGGCTACCCGCACGCGTGCGAACCGACCCGTAAGGGAAGGGAGCTAACCCGTCGAGGGACACGTGGTCACTCCGTGACCGCGGGAGGTGAACGGCGTCAGCCGTGACCCACGGGGCGACGGCAGTCGCCCCGGACGCGAACGGTGCGAACCGTGCGCAGACGACCGAGAACGGATGGAACGGCGAAACTTCACCGGTGCAAGTCCGCGCCGATAAGGTAGTCCGAACAGCACGTTCGGGTTCGCCCGGCGTGCCCCCTCACGGGGAGGACGCGGACGCTCAGCCGAATGCCGGGTAAAAACAGAAGGGGGCTTACTCCTCTCAGCCGCTCTCGACCGACGAGATGTTGTTATCTCATCCTCTTCTAATTAATAATATATCGCACTAAACGGGGGCGTTTTCGTAGATGGATTAATAACCACGACCGAGCTAGTAGCTCGTATGAATCGAGACGGTCACGACCACGACGGGGGTGAGAACGCCCACGACCACGCCCGCGACGGGTCGGAACACGCACACGGTGCCGGCGACGCGCACGGCACCGACGACGCCACGGACGCCGCGCACGACACGGCCGACACGGACGCCCCGGGCGCGACGTGCGGGTGCGACGGCGAGTGTGCGGATTCGTCTTCCGCCTCCGAATCGGGTGCGACCGAGGCGGAGGCGACGTCCGCCGCCGACGAGGGCGTCGCCGACGGCGAGACGCTTCGCCTCTCGGTCCCCGACATGGACTGCGCCTCCTGTGCGGACAAGGTCACAAAGAGCGTCCGCGCCGACGCCGGCGTCCGCGACGTGGACGCGCAACCGACGACCGGGACGCTGTTCGTCCGGTTCGACCCGCGGACGACCGACGGCGACGCGGTGCGGTCGCGGGTCGAAGGTGCGGGCTACGCCGTCGCCGACGAGGAGACGGTTCGGTTCTCCGTCCCGGAGATGGACTGCGCCTCCTGCGCGGGGAAAGTGTCGAACTCTCTGGAGAGCGTCTCCGGCGTCGTCTCGTTCGACACCCAACCGACGACGGGGCGGGTGACGGTCACCTACGACCCCGACGTGGCCTCCCGCGGTGACCTCGTCGCCGCCATCGAGGGCGCGGGCTACGCCGTCGAAGACGACGGGGAGAGCGATTCGCCGAGCGACGTCTGGCGCAGTCGGCGCGCGCTGAAGACGTGGAGCGGTGCCGTCTTCCTCGCGACGGGTCTGGCGCTGGAGTTCGTCTTCTCCGCGCTCGACGCCGTCCTCGCCGCCCCCCTCGGCTACGAAGTGAGCGTCGCCTGGGTGCTCTACACCGCCGCCGTCCTCCTCGCCGGCATTCCGATCCTCCGAAACGGCTACTACTCCGCGAAGAATCTGAGCCTCGACATCGACTTTCTGATGTCGGCCGGTATCCTCGGCGCGATGGCGGTGAACATGCCGTTCGAGGCGGCGACGCTCGCCGTCCTGTTCAGCGTCGCCGAACTGTTAGAGCGGTTCTCGATGGACCGCGCGCGCGACTCGCTCCGCGAACTGATGGAACTCTCGCCGGACACGGCGACGGTCCGCCGCGGAGAGGCCGAATCGGTCGTCCCCGTCGAGGACGTGGCCGTCGGCGAGACGGTGCTGATTCGACCGGGCGAACGGATTCCGCTCGACGGCGTCGTCACCGAGGGGACGTCCGCGGTGGACGAGTCGCCCATCACCGGCGAGTCGGTGCCCGTCGACAAGGGGCCGGGCGACGAGGTGTTCGCGGGCAGTATCGTCGCGGAGGGCTACCTCGAAGTCGAGACGACGACGCTCGCGGGCGATTCGACGCTCTCGCAGGTCGTCTCGATGGTCGAGGACGCCAACCGCGAGAAGACCGAGGCCGAACGCTTCATCGACCGTTTCGCGCGGTACTACACCCCGATTATCGTCGCGGGCGCGATACTCACGGCGTCGGTTCCGCCGCTCCTGTTCGGCGAACCGTTCCGGATGTGGTTCGTGCGCGCGTTGACGCTCCTGGTCGTCGCCTGCCCGTGCGCGTTCGTCATCTCGACGCCCGTCTCCGTCGTCTCGGGAATCACGTCGGCGGCCCGAAACGGCGTCCTCGTGAAGGGCGGCCAGTACCTCGAAGCGATGAGCGACGTCGAAGTCGTCGCCATCGACAAGACGGGGACGCTCACGACGGGCGAACTCGGCGTCACCGACGTCGTGGCGCTCAACGGCAACGACCCGACCGACGTGCTGGGATGCGCCGCGGCCATCGAGTCCCGCAGCGAACACCCCATCGCGCAGGCCATCGTCGGGCACGCCGCCGAACGCGACGTCCCCGACAGGGAGATTCGCGACTTCGAGTCCATCACCGGCGAGGGCGTGAAGGCCGTCCTCGACGGCGAGACGCACTACGCCGGCAAGCCCGCCCTGTTCGAGTCGCTCGGCTTCGACCTCGAACACGCGCACGTCGAGACGGACGGTGGACAGGTGACGAAAGACGCCCGCGACTGCGACCACGGGACGTTCCTCGACCTGACGAACGAGGTCATCCCGCGCCTCCAGTCGGAGGGGAAGTCCGTCGTCCTCGTCGGCACCGAAGACGAGATAGAGGGCGTCGTCGCCGTCGCCGACACCGTCCGCCCGGAGGCCGCGTGGGCCGTCTCGCGCCTCCGCGAACTCGGCGTCTCGCGCGTCGTGATGCTCACCGGCGACAACGAACGGACCGCGCAGGTCATCGGCGAACGCGTCGGCGTCGACGAGGTTCGCGCGGACCTCCTGCCCGACCAGAAAGTCGACGCCGTCCGCGAACTCGCCGCCGAGTACGACTCCGTGGCGATGGTCGGCGACGGCGTGAACGACGCGCCCGCCCTCGCCGCCGCCACGGTGGCTATCGCGATGGGCGCGGCGGGGACGGACACGGCGTTGGAGACGGCGGACGTCGCCCTCCTCTCGGACGACCTGACGCGCCTGCCGTACCTCCTCGACCTCTCGAACCGCACGTCGTCGGTCATCAGACAGAACGTCTGGGCGTCGCTGCTCGTGAAGGGCGCACTCGCCGTCGGCGCACCTCTCGGCCTCGTCACCGTCGCGATGGCCATCGTCGTCGGCGACATGGGGATGAGTCTCGGCGTGACGACGAACGCCCTGCGTCTGGCGGGCGTCGAACCCGATTCGGCCGCTGCGGACCACGAGTCGGCGTCTCCCGCCGATTCCTCGGCTGCGTGACGCCGTCGACGCTCGGGCGGAACGTTCTTTCACTCCGGCGGTATGGTATCCCAGTAGATGCCGTCTCGTAGCCCCCGCCTCGCGGCGGCGACGCTCGCACTCCTCGTCGTCGTCGCCGGATGCGCCGCCCCCCTCTCCGGGGACGGGTCGCCCGTCCCGGTGCCGGACTCGGTTTCGGCCCCGGCAGCGGAGACGACGCCGCCGGACGACTCGCCGACCGACCGGACGCGCGCCGACGGAGCGACGCCGGTACCGACGGCCGTCCCCGACGCGCGGAGTCCGTGGGGGTCCGACCCCATCGTCGTCGCGGTTCGAGACCCCGCCGACACGAACCGAGACTGGGAACCGCTCGTCCGCGAAGCGACGGCGTACTGGGAGGAACACGCCGAGCGATACGCGGGCTACCCCGTCGACTACGAGGTCAGACCGACCGCCGAGAACCCCGACCTCGTCGTCGAGTTCGTCCGGACCGTGCCCGAGTGCGACGGGTCCGACGACGCCGCCGGGTGCGCTCCGCTCGTCACCGACGCGAGACAGATAGACCGCCCCGAGACGGTCTCTGTCCGCACGGGGTTCTCCGACGAGTCGACGGTGCTCGTCCTCGAACACGAGTTAGGTCACACGCTCGGTCTCACGCACGACGACGCACCCGCCGACGTGATGTCGAGTCGGTCGGTCCTGTACACGACGGAAAAACCGAACGCCACAGAACGCGACTTCCCGTGGAGCGACGGCGCGTTCACCGTCTACGTGAACACGACGAACGTAGACGACGCCGCGGCCAAGCGACAACAGGTGCGTCACGCCCTCGACTACTACGAACGCGGCGCGCCGGGGATGCCCGACAACCTCACCTTCACCGTCGTCGACGACCCGGCCGGAGCGGACGTCGTCGTCGAGTTCGCAGAGACGTCACCGTGCTCTCCGAACGCCGCGTCCTGCGGCGCGACGCGCGGGTGGGACCCCGACGGCGACGGAGCGGTCGAGACGTACTCGGACGTCCGAATCGTCCTCGTCGACCTCGAAACCGACGCCGTCGGCTGGCACGTCGGCTACTGGCTGGCGTTCTCGCTCGGCGCGGAACGGGACGAGGAGAAGCCCGCGCCCTTCCGCGACGCCTCCTACAGCGACCGACGCAGCGAGTGGTGGACGTGACCGCGCTGTCACGGTTGTCACGTGCGAACGGTGATGTTCTCAGTACGCTTCTCTCCTGTCATGACCGCGCAATCGAATGACGACTCGCGGGCCGCCGTCGTCCGCTGGCGGGGTGAGACGACGGGCCGTCTCCGGGCGGCGTTCCGGCACGTCGTCGCGGGCACGTTCGCCCTCGTCGGCCTCTGCGTCCTCGCCCTTCTGGCGCTCGTCGTCGTCTCGTCGGCCACCGGCGGCGCGCCTGTCGACCAACTCGTCATCGTCGCCGTGGGTCTCCTCTTCGGCGGGCCGTTCGCCCTCCTCTACCTCGTCGCGCTTCGCGACCGGATATCGCTCGCGGAGTTCCTGCCGTACGAACTCGACTTGAACCCGTGGTACGTCCTCCTCGGGATGCCCGTCGGTGCCCTCCTCCTCCTCTCGTGGGTGCTGTTCCCGCCCGTCGGCTTCGTCTACCTCCTCGGCGCGCCGTTCGTCTGGGGTGCCATCGCGGCCCGCGACTCCGGCGGCGAACTCGACGTCGAAGCGGGGACGCTGACCAGAGACTACGGCGGCGCGGAAGCAGTCGGGCCGGCCGACGTGCGCCAACTCCGCTCGCACTCGTCGTGGCGCGTGGGTCGCTATCGCCTCGTCCGTCTCCGGTACCGGGGGACGGCGATTCTCTCGCGGCCGACGCTCCTCGTCGTCCCCGTCGAGGACTACGGCCGCATCGACTCCGCACTCTCGGCCGTCGAGACGCGAGACTACGGCGTCGAGGTGACCGAGACGTCGCCCGTCGCGAAGGCGTTCCTCGCCGGGTTCGGTCTGCTGTTCGTCGCCGTCGCCGCCGGACTGTTTCTCAGCGTCGGCGACAGCGACCCGCGGGTGGCGGTTCCGGCGCTCCTGATGGCGAGTTTCGGCGTGCTGTTCGTCGGTCTGGCGTGGCTCGTGTGAACCCCCCGCCAGCGCCTTCTTGCGGTTCGGGAACGAACGAAGCGGTATGCCCAGTTTCGTGCCGCCGTTCGACCCCGAGGAGTTGATGACCTCGTTGGAGGCCGCGTTCGGCGGGACAGAACCCGAACGGCGGGTCGTCGCCAGACAGGCGCGTGACCTCGCGGACTCCGGGAAACCGGAACGCGACCGCGGCGAAGCGCTCACCGTCGACGACATCGTTCGCCAGATGCGCGACGCGCCCGACGATTCGACCGTCGCCGAACGCTGGAACTGGTGGCTCGGGGCGCTCGAAGCCGCCTACGGCGGGTACCGGGAGTTCCAGGTGACGCGCGTCCCGACGAAGGACTAACGCCGAACGACTAGTCCGCCAGCAGTTCCGCGACCCGTTCTCGCGCCCGCTCGACGTGTTCGTCCGCCTCGTCGTCGCCCGTTCCGTCGACGTTCGAGAGCAACTCTCCGACCGTCTCGACGCGCGACCGAACTACGTCTTCGGTGACCGTCGGGTCCCGCGCGAGGTCACCGGCGATGGCCTCCGCCTCGCCGAGATGCGCGCTCGCCGTCCGTTCGACCGGTCGCTCGGCCGTCGCCGCGAGGTGGTCGTACAACGCCTCTACCCGCGCTCTGGTCTCGTCATCAACGCTCATCGTCTTCCCTCCGACAGCGGTTCGTCGGCGGTGCCCGTCTGGGCGTTCCACAGTGCCGCGTACTCGCCGTCCCGCGCGACCAGTTCGTCGTGAGCGCCGCGCTCGACCACTCGCCCGTCGTCCAACACGAGAATCTCGTCGGCGTCGACGACGGTGGAGAGGCGGTGCGCGACGACGAGCGTGGTTCGCTTCTCCGAGAGTCGGTCCAGCGAGCGCTGAATGGCCCGCTCGGTTTCGGTGTCGACGGCGGAGGTGGCCTCGTCCAAGACGAGCACCGGCGGGTCGCGGAGGACGGCGCGGGCGAGCGAGATACGCTGACGCTGGCCGCCGGAGAGTTTCACCCCTCGTTCGCCGACGCGCGTCTCGTAGCCGTTCGGCAGGTCGGTGATGAACGCGTGCGCCTCCGCGGCCTTCGCGGCCCGCCGGACCGCCTCGTCGCTCGCGTCGAACCGCCCGTACCGCACGTTCTCGGCGATGGTGCCGTCGAACAGGTGCGTGTCCTGACTCACGTAGCCGACGGCGTCACGGAGACTGCTCAGGGTCAGGTCCTCCACGTCGTGGCCGTCGAGTCGCACCGTTCCGCTCGTCGGTTCGTACAGTCGGAGGAGCAGTTTCAGGAGCGTCGACTTCCCCGCGCCCGTCTCGCCGACGACGGCCACCGTCTCGCCGGGTCCAGTCTCGAACGAGACGGACTCCAGAACGGGGTCGCTCGCCACCTCGCCGAACACGTCGCGGTAGGCGAACGAGACGTTCTCGTAGGCGACGACGCCCCGGGGGTCCTCCAGTACCGTCGCGTCGTCGTGGTCTTCGATGTTCACGGGGATGTCCGAGAGGCCGAAGACGCGTTCGGCGGAGGCGCGGGCGTTCTGCACCTGGTCGACGATGTTCGACACCTCGGCGAGGGGGGCGACGAACCGCTGTGTCATGAAGATGAACGTGACGAACGTCCCGACGGCGAGTTCGCCGGTGAGGGGGCCGGGAGCGGTGCCGGTGAAGAGCCAGTACCCCCCGACGAGGAACGTCGCGGCGAACGAGAGGCCCGCGAGCAGTTCCATCCCCGGCCGGTAGAAGTAGCTCAGTTTCAGGACGGACATCGTCGTCTCGAACAGACTCCGCGAGGCGTTTCGGACGCGTTCTCGCTCGTAGCCCTCGCTGTTCGTCGTCTTCACGAGTTCGATGCCGCTGATACCGTTCTCGATTCTCGTGTTGAACCCGGCGTTGGCGGACTGGCGGGCGCGGTACCGCGGGGCGACGACGCGCATGAACCACCACGTCAAGAGCACGATTGCGGGGACGGCGACGAGGGTGACGAGCGCCAACTGCCAGTTCAGCGTGAAGAGGACGACAGCGATGCCGCCAACCATGACGACCAGTCGGAGGGAGTTCATGAGGGCGTTGTCGAGGAACGTCTCCAGGTTCCCGGCGTCGTTGTTGAGGATGGCCATCACCTCGCCCGTCTGCTTGTCGTCGAAGAACGTCATGTCGAGACGGACGAGTTTCGCGAAACTGTCCGTGCGGACGGCGTGCATCACGTCGTGGGCGAACTGGTTGGCGGCGACGCCGTACACCCACGTGAACGCGCCGGTGACGACGAACGACCCGGCGATGAGGGCGGCGGAGAACCAGAACTGTCCCTCGGCGGTCGGCGGAATCACCGACTGCGGGACGAACGGCAGCGTGTACGCCGTCGTGCCGGACCCGAACAGCGAGTCGATGGCGGTGCCGAGAACGACCGGCGGGAGGAGGGAGGCGGCCTGTGCGACGAGGTTCGCGAGGAGGCCGACGGTCAGCCACCGCGCGCGCGACGTGCCGTACTCGCGGAAGAGGCGGGCGAGCGGACGCGTCACGTCTCGACGGTACCGGTCGAAGGCGCTCTCGTCGGCGTGACTCATTGGTTTCGAGAGTAGCGCCCGTGACATGAACGCGACGAAGACGGCGAAAGAGGGGAGCCGACGGGTCGAGTATCGGAACCGACGACGAAAAGCCCCTCCAGCGGAAAGGAGAGGTAGATGAAACTCCAGTTCCTCGGGGGCGTCGGCGAGGTGGGACGCTCGGCGATTCTCGTGGACGACTCGCTCCTCCTCGACTACGGGATGCTGACGGGCAACCCCCCGCAGTACCCCGTCTCGACGCCGGAACCCGACGCCGTCGTCGTCTCGCACGGGCACTTAGACCACGTCGGACTGGTTCCCTCGCTGCTCTCCGGTGACCGCCGCCCGCCGATTCACTGGACGCCCGTGACGGCGGAGTTGGCCCGGACGCTGGCGCGCGACACGCTGAAACTCCACGGCGGCACCTACGACTGCCCGTTCACGGAGACGCACGTCCAGCGGATGTCGCAGGTCTCCGAACGCCACGACTACGGCGAGACGTTCGAGGCGGCGGGGTACGAGGTGACGCTGTACAACGCGGGCCACATCCCCGGGAGCGCGCACGTCCTCGTCGACGACGGCGACACCCGACTGCTCTACACCTCGGACTTTCACACCGACGACCAACGCCTCGTCTCGGGCACGACGGACCGACCCGACGCGGACGTCGTTATCTGCGAGTCGACCTACGCCGACGTGGAACACGACGACCGGTCGACGGTCGAAGAGCGGTTCGTCGAGTCCGTCCGGACGACCATCTGGGAGGGCGGCACCGTCGTCGTCCCCGCGTTCGCCATCGGCCGCACGCAGGAGATGCTCCTCGTCTTGGACGCCCACGACGTGGACTGCTACGTCGACGGGATGGGAAAGCAGGTGACGAAGATGCTCCGGCGGAACCCCGGGTTCGTCCGCGACGCCGACGCCCTGCGCCGGGCGAAGTCGAACGCGCGGTTCGTCACGGGCAGAGACGGTCAGCGCCGTCGAATCGCGAACCAGAACACCGCCATCGTGACGACGAGTGGGATGCTCTCGGGCGGTCCGGCGATGACGTACGTCCCCGAAATTCGAGGCGACCCGACGAACAAAATCGCGCTTACGGGCTATCAGGTCGAGGGGACGCCGGGTCGCGACTTGGTCGAACGCGGCCGCGCCGAGATAGCCGGGCAGATGATGCCCATCGCGGCCCGCGCGGAGATGTACGACTTCTCCGCGCACGCGGACCGCGACGGTCTCAGGGAGTTCCTCTCGGAGTACGAGGGTGCGGATATTCTCGTGAACCACGGCGACGACTGCGCCGGGTTCGCCGAGCGACTTCGCGACGACGGGTTCGACGCCCGCGCGCCCGAACTCGGCGACGTCGTGGAGTTCTGAACGCACAGTCTTTCGTTTATACTATTCTGTTACCGCTCCCCGTAGTGGCGACTCTGTTTAGATTCCCGACGCTGGTAGCCACCGATAGTCGAAGCTACTTCCTCGTAATTTGGAATCGATGTCAGTGCTATTTCGCTCGTCTTCCCGTCACGTTCTTTGAGGGTGACAGTACCGACACCAGCCCGTTGCTCAAACCATGTCGCTCGTGTTTGAATATCTGATACGTTTCGGATAGGGAACTCTTCTGTCCGCTTCGTACCCAACAATCCACCTTCGTCCTTGATAACGACGCGTTCGCTCGTAACGATGTATCGAACCTTCTTACTTGAACGCCACATTTTGAGGGCAGGATACCAGAAATAGAGTAGAGCAAGACCGAGCGTAACGGTCGTCGCGACGGTCCATAGTGCGAGGCGTTTTAATGTCATACCTCCGTACCACGCGGGTCTGAGGTCGAATAATAGTTCTTCGTCGTCGAGTAGTGTTACGCCTTGAATATTCGACACTCGGTCTGCGTGCATTTCGCTTCTTCTTTGTTCTCCTTCCACCTCTGTCTCCTCGGTTGACATGACGTGGTAGTTAGTAGCAACCGTGTTAAGTATGTGTTCTCACTGGAAATTATTTCTCCCCACTCAACATTCCTGTATCTGTTGTTGCCGAACTCGGCGACGTCGTTGAGTGCTGAGTCCGACCGTTAGCGACCGACCCCGAGAGCGGCCGCCACGACGGCGACGAATCCGACGAGGACGCCGACGGCGAACGCCGCCACGATGCTCCGCGTCGGTCGTCTCCGACCGCTGTCGGCGTTTCGCTCTCGGTGTCCGCTCCGTGCACTCTCGGCGGCGAACCTCGCGTCTTCTGACGACGACTTCGACGCCGTTCCGCCGTTCGTCTGCGACGTCGCCTCCGTCGTCACCGCGTCCGTCTCCACCGTTTTCGCCTCCGTCGTCGCAGCACCCGTCGCGGTGTCGCCTCCCGGTGTCGCACGTGCCACACCGTCTTCGCTCTCGGTTGCCTCGTCCGTCGCCGCCGCCACGAGACCGCTCTGGTCTCGTTCGCGGATGACCGCGTTCACCGCCGCGCCGACGAGGAGGACGAACCCGCCGAAGTAGAGCCACGTCAGGAGGAGGAGGATGCCGCCGACGACGCCGTACGCCTCGTACTGGCCCGCGTAGGTGGCGTACACCTGGAACCCGACTTCGAGTATCGCCCACCCGCCGGCGGCGACGACGGCACCGGGGAGTGCGTCGCGGACGGTCATCTCCACGTCCGGGAAGACGTAGTACATCGGGAGGAACGCGAGGCTCAGGCCGACGAGGAGGAACAGGGGGTTGAGGACGTGCAGGAGGGGGAGTCGGAAGTAGGCGAACGCCGTCCCGGCGAGGGCGAGGGCGACGAGCGAGAGGCCGATGACGGTCAACGCGACGAGGCCGTCGCGAAACTGCTTCAGGAGGTTGGGGTCCTGTTCGGTCTCGTACACCTCCGCGAACGCGGTGTCGAGGCCGCGGAACAGTTTGAGCGCCCCCCACAGGAGGACGAGGACGCCCGTCACCGACAGGCCGAGTTCGCCGCCCGCATTGTCGATGGCGGCGGCGATCTCCTCCTGTGCGCCGGTGGTGAGGTACGTCCCCGTGAGTTCTGCGACGCGCGTCGCGAACACATCGTTTCCGACGGCGCCGACGACGAGGAGGAGCAAGAGGAGAAGCGGGATGAGCGAGACGAAGGCGTTGTACGCGAGGCTTCCGGCGAGGAACGTCAGATTCTGCTCGCGGACACGCGCCGTGACCGTCCGGAGCACCGCCATCGTCTCGCCGCCTTCGACTCTCATTGGTAGTTCGTTCGGGCGCATCAGTGATGGATGCGACGGCCGAAGCGACGCTCAGTCGTCGTCCGCGCCCGTCGCGTCGAAGTCGGAGATGCTTCGCTGTGCGCCGTCGTCCGACCGGAGCGGGTTCCGGCCGCGCGCGTCGGGGTCCAGCGGTTCTCCCGAGACGAGTTCGGGGAGGACGATACGGACGAAGTGGACGGCGACGACGAGGAGGAGTGGACCCAAGAACAGCCCGTACCACCCGAACAGCGCCGGGCCGATGATGTACGCGAACATCACCGTCCCCGTGTGGAGGTTTCGCCCGGAGACGTACGGTCTGAGCAGGAAGTCCGGGATGGTGTCGACGACGACGAACGAGACGACGCCGTAGACGACGGCGACCCATATCGTCGCCGGGTCGGTCAGCGCCGCCTCGACGGCGAGGAGAACCGTCACCGGGACGTAGATAATCTTCATCCCGACGACCGGGATGAGACTGGCCGCGCCCGTCAGTGCCCCGAGGAGGGTCGGCGACGGAATCGACAGCGTCGACGGCGCGAACAGGTTGATGACGTTGTAGGAGACGGCGGCGATGACGGCGATGGCGAACGCGTTGAGGATGTTGCCGAAGTAGATGGTCTTCAGGTCGCGGTCGACGGCGGTCATGTACGCGTTGACGACGCCGCCGCGACCGGAGAGGTTCTCGCGCGTCCACGCCGACAGTCGCCGGTCGTCGCGCAGGAGGTAGAACGCGAACGCGAACGCGATGAACAGTTGGAGGGCCGCCCCGAGGACGAACGATGCGGTTCCGGCGAGCGAGGCGAGTATCGTCTCCGCCGTCGCCGTGTCGGCGGAGTCGAAGAACGCGCCGGGGTCTTCGAGGAGCGACCCGAGCACCTCCTGGGGGTTGCGAACGGCGTCGAACGACCCGAGGTAAGGGTCCAGCATCGCCAGCAGTCCCTGCTGGTTCTGTCCGACGAACGCGCTCAGTTCTTGGAACGCCACGAGGACCGTATAGGCGACGAGGAGGACGATTGGTAACGACAGCGCGAGAAGCGAGACGGCCGCGCCGATGCTCTGCTGGCCGATGCGCCCGCGAATCCGCGAGTAGACGGGCCGCGTGGAGTAGTAGAGAAACAGTCCGAGCATGAACGTCCCGAGGTACGCCTCGGCGACGAACGCGAGGACGAGGAGTATCGCCAGTCCCAACAGCCACCATCCTACCCGTGACCGGTCGATAGTCGAAGTGAAGCCGAACTGCATCGTCGTGAGTACGGGCAAAGAGCACTAAACTCCTCGCCCTCCTGTCACTCCGGCGCGTCCGTCTCCACCCGCGTGTCGTTACTCGTCGGCGCGGAGCGAGTACGACCCGTCGAACCGCCTGTCGTGGAGAGCGGGGAACTCCGAACGAACCTCCGAGACCGTCTCGATGTCGACTTCCGCGTGCGCGGTGTGCGGCCCGTTCCCGGCGTTCGCTCGCTGGGTCCCCCACGGGTCGACGACGACGCTCTGGCCCGCGAGCGAGACGCCGCGGTTCGTTCCCGTGAGGTTCGCGGCGACGAGGAACACCTGACTCTCCACCGCCCGGGTCCGGGTGAAGAGATGCCAGTGGTCCGCGCGGGCGTTCGGCCACGCGGAGGTGACGAGGAGCATCTCCACGCCCTCGTCGACCAACTGCCGGTACAGTTCCGGAAAGCGCAGGTCGTAGCACGTCGTGAGACCGACCGTCCCCAGTTCGGTGTCGGCGGCGACGACGTCCTCGCCGGGCGTGAGGATGGCGCTCTCCTCGGACTCGTAGCCGAACAGATGCACCTTCCGGTAGGTGGCGATTCGGTCGCCCGCGGGGTCGAACAGGAGACTCGTGTTGTACAGGTCGCCGCCGTCGCGTTCGACGATGCTGCCGCCGTGGAGGTGGATGCCGAGTTCGGCGGCGAGTTCGGAGAGACGCGTCGCCGTCGGCCCGTCGACCGGTTCGGCGGCCGCCTCGTACGCGTCGAACGCGAAGTAGCCCACGTTCCACATCTCGGGGAGAACGACCAGTTCCGCGCCCTTCTCGGCGGCCGCCCGGACGCGCGAGACGGCGCGTTCGACGTTCGCTTCCACGGACTCCGCGGCGGGTATCTGGACGGCGGCGACGTTCATGACTCATCCTCCCGCGGCGGGCGCTTATGAGTTTCCCGGGCCGTCGGACTCGGAACCGATGTCGCAACTGCTTTACCGTTGCTTTAGGTATACCTAAATCAACATGGCCGGAGACGCGCGGACGAATCGACTCGGTGGCGCACGACTGTTCGACTGGGTGGACGCGACGCTCGTCTCCGTCTGCCTCGTCAGCGTGGGCCTCGTCGTCCTCGGCGGCCTGGTGCAGGTGAGTTTCGGGACGTACACGATGACGCTCGAACAGGCGTGGCGCGCCGTCCTGGACCCCATCGTCCTCTTCGACCCCCACTGGCTCCTCAACTTCTTCGTCGGCGAGGGGCTGATGCGGACGCTCACGGGGTTCGAGGGGACGCTCACCGAACTGCCGACGACGACGCTCGTCGTCTGGAACATCCGCCTCCCGCGCGTCCTCGTCGGCATCCTCGTCGGCGCGAACCTCGCCGTCTCCGGGGCCATCTTCCAGGCCGTGACGCGGAACGAACTCGCCAGTCCGTACATCCTCGGCGTCAGTTCCGGTGCCGGTCTGGCCATCCTCCTCACGCTCGTCGTCTTCAGCGGACTCGCGCCGTTCCTCCCCCTCATCGCCGCCGGCGGTGGGGCCGTCGCGTTCCTCATCGTCTACGGTATCGCGTGGCAGAACGGCACGTCACCCGTCAGACTGGTCCTCGCGGGCGTCATCGTCTCCACCATCTTCCAGTCGCTGCAGACGGGGCTGTTCTTCTTCGCCAACGACTTGGCCGTCGTCCAGAGCGCTATCGCGTGGACGACCGGTTCGCTGACGGGCGTCGACTGGCAACAGGTCAGACTCGCGCTCCCTTCGACGACGCTCGCCGTCGCCCTCGCCGTCCTCGGCGCGCGACAGTTGAACGTCCTGCTCCTCGGCGAACAGACTGCGCGTTCGCTCGGCATGTCCGTCGAACGCACGCGATTCCTCCTGTCGGGCGTCGCCATCCTCGCGGCCAGCGCCGCCATCGCCGTCGCGGGCATCGTCGGCTTCGTCGGCCTCATCGTCCCGCACGTCGTCCGCAACCTCGTCGGCAGCGACTACAAGCGACTGGTGGTCGGTTGTCTGTTCGTCGGCCCCGCGCTGATGGTCCTCGCGGACGTCGGCGCGCGACTCGCGATGGCCCCGACGCAGATTCCCGTCGGCATCGTCACGGGACTGGTCGGCGGTCCGTACTTCCTCTACCTGATGCGACGCCAACAGAACCTGGGTGACGTCTGATGTCCGAGAGCAACCACGAGAACGACCACGAGCGCATCGAGCGAGCACGGAACGGCGAGGCGGACGACGCCAGCGCACTCGTCGGCGACGGACTCACGCTGTCGTACTCGACGAGCGAGCGACCCGTCGTCGAGTGCGACCGAATCGACATCCCACGCGGGGAGATAACCGCCCTCGTCGGCCCGAACGGGAGCGGCAAGAGCACTCTGTTGAAGGCGCTCTCGAAGCAACTCGCCCCCGATACCGGACGCGTCCTCCTCGACGGCCGCGCGGTCCACGAGTACGACGACAAGGAGTTCGCCCGCGAACTCGGACTCCTCTCGCAGGAGAACGAGTCGCCCGGGTCCATCACCGTCGAGGAACTGGTCTACCACGGACGCTACCCGCACCGGGGCTTCTTCGAACAGGTCGGAGAGGCGGACCACCGGGCGGTCGAACGCGCCATCGAACTCGCGGGCGTCGACCACCTGCGCGAGCAGACGGTCGGGAACCTCTCCGGCGGGCAGAAACAACTGGCGTGGATCGCGATGGTGCTCGCACAGGATACGGACGTCCTCTTACTGGACGAACCGACGACGTACCTCGACCTACACCACCAACTCCGGGTGATGGAGACGGTCCAGCAACTGAACGAGAGACGAGGGGTGACCGTCGCCGTCGTCCTCCACGACATCGCTCAGGCCGCCCGCTTCGCGGACTACCTCGTCGCCCTGCAAGACGGCGAGGTGTACGACTGGGGCCCGCCGCGAGAGGTCGTCACCGAGGAACTCCTCGCGGACGTCTTCCGCGTCGAGGCGGCCGTCTCCTACACGCCCGACCCCGAAATCGTTCCGAAGCACTCGCTGTGAGCCGCGTACCGAAACTCCTTTGAACTTTTAGGTCGGCCTAAAATACAATGACACACGACGGCTCGCGGAGTCGAACGCGGCGCGACGTACTGAAGGCGAGCGGGATTCTGGCGGCTAGCGGCCTCCTCGCGGGATGTACCGGAACCTCCGAGGACGGGACGGACGCCGGGTCGACGGCGACGGAGTCCGCGGCGGCGACGGAGACGGGCACCGAGAGTTCGACGGACGCCGAGACGGAGACCGACGAAGCGACCGAGACGACCGAGGCGTACTCGGTGACGATGGAACCCGTCGGGACCGTCGAGTTCGACAGCGTGCCGGAGACGTGGGTCGCGAACAACGGCAGTTGGGCCGATATGGGCGTCGCTCTCGGCCTCGAACCGCCGAAGGGTCTCTGGCTCACTTCTCGGTACCACACGCAGTACTACGACGAGATTCCGGACGTCTCCGTCGACAAGAGCGAGATGGTCGACCTCTACTCCGACGGCGTCTCCAAAGAGGTGTTCTACGAACTCGACGGCGACGTGCACGTGATGGACCCGAACTTCCTCATGAACCGGTTCAAGGGGTGGGAACAGGCGGACGTCGACGAGATTTCCGAGCAGGTCGCCCCGCTCTTCGGGAACTGCATCTACGCGCAGCACTACCCGTGGCACGAGGACTACCGCTACTACACGCTGTACGAGGGCTTCGAGAAACTCGCACAGGTGTTCCAGCGGACCGACCGATACGAGGCGTTCGCGACGCTTCACGACGAGTTCCAGACCGCTCTCTCCCCCCACGTTCCCGAACAGGGTGACCGACCCGAAGTCGCCGTCCTCTGGGGCGTCGGCGACGAACCGACGGAGTTCTACCCCTACATCATCGGCGGCGGGACCGGCTTCAAACACTTCCGTGACCTCGGCGTCCGCGACGCCCTCGCCAACACGGACGTACAGGACTTCCACGGCAGTCGGGCGGCCATCGACCTAGAGACGGTTCTCGAAGTCAACCCCGAGGTGCTCATGCTCCGCGGCTACGAGTCGAAGACCCGCGAGGAGTTCCAGAACACCGTCGTCGACTACCTCCGAAACGACGACACCGCCAGCGCGCTCACGGCCGTGAAGAACGACGACGTCTACCGCGCCGGTGGGCTCTACCAAGGCCCCATCACCAACCTCGTGCTGACCGAACGCACCGCCGGACAACTGTACGGCGTCGAAGACGAACTGTTCGACCGTCAGCGCGTCGCGGACATCGTCGCCGGCGACTTCTGAACGACGGCCGCGTCGTCGGTACTTTCCGACCCGTATCCGACTGTTTGCACTCGAAGGTGTAGAGACGAAGCGAGTGGTCTCCGGTATCCTACGTCGCAGACCACTCGCTTCGTGCGAGGATGCGCGGTGCACGCGAAAAAGACTGTCGAACGGCGCGTCGCGTCGGTGCGTCCGACACGCCCCTCAGTCGTCGCCGCGGGTGAGTCGGCGAAACGCCCGCGTCGGGACGCGCGTCTCGACGCGACTCGGCGGTCGACCCGCGCCCTGCGACCCCTCGACGGGGACGCGTTCGACGATTCCGTTCTCGGCGAACTCGTAGAGGTAGCGCGTGATGGTGCTCTCCGACAGCGACGAGGACGCTGCGATGGCGGCCGCGGTCCGACTCACCGACGACCGTTCCTCGGCGTCGAGGACGACGAGGGCCCGGAGGACGGCGCGGCGATTCTCCGAGAGAGCGAGGACGCGCCCCAACGAGACGCACGGCTTGGGAACCGACTCTATCCCCGCGTCGAGGTGGGCGTCTTCGAGGACGTCGCTGTCCGCTTCCAGTGCGACGTCGACCGCGCCGAGGAGGGCCGCGAGGGCGTCGTGCGCGTCGCCGTCGGCCCACGTGGACAGCCTCCGAACCTGCTGATGCGTCGTCGCGTCTCTGGCCAGTCCGGTCGAGATGCGCGCGGTCAACACGTCGGTGAGTTCGGCGGCGTGGTACGGGTCGACGCCGACGACGCTCGTCGCGCGGGGGTCCGGAAGCACGTCTTTCGGGTCCCCCCGGCCGACGGCGACCCATGCGGTTCGATGACCGAGGCTCTCCAGTTCGCCCGCGAACGACGCGAGTCGGTCGGTGTCGTCGTCGGCGTGGTCCATCGCCACCACGAGGACGCGGCCGCCGCGGAGGTGTTTGCTGACTCGCTGTCTGAGGTCGATGGTCGCGAGTCCGCGGCGCGGGACCGATTCGGTCGTCGTCGCAGAGAGGATGGCGTGGTAGAACTCGAACCGACTCGTCGCCTCCCGGAGGTCGACGTACGCGAACGACCGGCGGGAGGCGCTTCCCCCGCGCGTCGTCGTGACGATGGTGTCTTCCGGCGAGGAGAGGAGACGAGAGAGTTGTTCGAACAACGCGGTGACGACGGCTGACTTGCCCGACCCCGCGGGACCGCGGACGTAGACGTTCTCCGGCGTCCGGTGGTCGAACACGGGTTCGAGGCGGTCGAGGAGACGTTCGATAGTCGGACCGCGCCCGGTCGGTTCGCTCGGGTGCCAGACCGGACTCAGCGACGTCTCTTCGAGAAGTAACTGTCGCCTGTCACCGCGTCGTTTTCGTTGGAGGATTCGTTCTTCGAGGTTCATCCGAACTGCTGTGTCCGCGTCGTGTTGAATGGTCGAACGGGGTGGCCTCGTTCGGCGTTAGAGGCCGAGGGTGGCGACCCAGGAGGAACTGGGGAAGACGCCGGCGATGTGGAGGACGGCGACAAGGAACGTCCCGAAGACGATGGCCGCCGCGGGCGGGTCCCAGTGGGTGTCGCCGTGCGCGTAGAAGATGCGCTGGAACACCTCACCGAACAGCGCACAGACGACGCCGAAGACCGCGGCGACGACGAGCGCGACGACGAGCGACCCCTCGCCACCGTTCGTCACCGCCAGCGCCGCCGTGCTTCCTGGTAGAGCCATGTGGTGGGTGACCGGAATCTTCTCGACGCCCAGATTCAAGAACAGCAGCGACGCCGCGCTGATACCGAACGCGAGGAACGCGCTCCCCGTGGTCATCGCGATGTAGCCGCCGAGGATGCCGACGACGAGGCCAATCATCGCGACGTTGCCCCACTTGTACTGGTGCGGAAGCCACGGTTCGACCGCCAGTCGGTCAGCAGTCGCCGTGCCGCCGTCGGTTTCGACGCCGCCGTCGGCCGCCGCGTCGCCGATGACGCGCATCTCTTCGCGCTCGAACGGCGACATGTCGAGGGGACC